>NZ_SIJH01000014.1 GCF_004762095.1 Tabrizicola caldifontis | reverse complement strand
TCGCGCCTTGTCTTCAGATTTTCCAGACTTCCACAGCTTCATCCGCCGCTTCCGCCCGTCACCGTCACGCTGCCGCTTCGGTGAGCCGGTATTTACGGAGACCACACACCAGCCGCAAGAGGGAAAAATGCGATTGTCGCAAAATTTTTGCGCAGGACTGAAACCATCACGAAATCTTGGGGTTGGCGCAAGATTGACCACAAGAAACCCCGCTGTTCGGCAATAATCTTGCCAGCGCGTCGCAGAAAACCGCAGTCAGACCGAGGCTGCCGCCCGTCGCGGGCTGCGCGGCACCAGCCGCAGCGCCAAAAGCAGCAGCGCAAGGCCCGCATAGGCGATCACTTCGGCCGTCCAGACCTTCGACAGCAGGACCAGATGCAGCACGCCAGCCAGAATCGCCACATAGCTGAGGCGGTGCAGACGCCCCCAGACAACCGGTCCAAGCCGCCGAATCGCGGAATCGGTCGAGGTCGCAGCCAACGGCAGCATGGCAAGGAACCCGACCATGCCCAGAATCACATAGGGCCGCTTCACCAGGTCTGCCGCCATCTCGGGCCAGCGCAGGCCCATGTCCAGCCAGACCCAGGCCGCCAGATGCAGTGATACATGCACGAAGGCCAGAAGACCCAGCGCCCGACGGAAGCGGATCAGGTTCAGCCCGACCCGACGCAGGGGCGTGACCGCCAGCGAGGCCAGAAGGAATTGCAGGCCCAGTTCGCCCAGACGATGCTCGATCGCCTTGACCGGATCGACCCCAAGGCCCCCTCTGACCGCGGCCCAGACAAGATACGCCAGCGGCAGGCAGCCAAGCCCATAGACGGCCCAGGTCGGCACCCGCCGCACCAGGGCATTCGCACGCTGCATCAGTAATCCACCGCCAGATCCTGCCCGGCGTAAAGCCCGGCCACCTCGGCCTCGTAGCCGTTGAACATCAGCGTGTCCTGCCGTCCGGCGAAAAGGCCCGCGCCTACCCTCCGTTCGCTGGCCTGGCTCCAGCGTGGGTGATCAACCTTCGGGTTCACGTTTGCATAGAAGCCGTATTCCTGCGGCTGCAACATGTTCCACGTCGTGGGCGGCATCCGGTCGGTCAGGCTGATCCGCACGATCGACTTGATCGACTTGAAGCCGTATTTCCACGGGACCACCAGCCGGATCGGTGCGCCGTTCTGCTTCGGCATCTCCTCGCCGTAAAGACCGGTGGCCAGAATCGTCAGGGGATGCATCGCCTCGTCCAGCCGCAGCCCCTCGCGGTAAGGCCAGTTGATGAAGCGCGAGGACTGGCCCGGCATCTCTTCGGGCCGGACCAGCGCTTCGAAAGCCACGAACTTCGCCCCGGACTGGACGCCGACCCGGTTCAGAAGGCCCGCCAGCTCGAAGCCGATCCACGGAATCACCATCGACCAGGCCTCGACGCAGCGGAAACGGTAGATTTGTTCCTCCAGCGGCTGGCCCTTCACCACATCCGCCAGATCATAGGTGCCGGGGCGTTCCACCAGCCCGTCGATCACCACCGACCACGGGTCCGTGGTCAGCGCCCCGGCGTAACGCTTCGGGTCGTCCTTCCCGGTGCCGAATTCGTAAAAGTTGTTGTAGCTGGTGATCTCCTCGAAGGTATTCGGCGTGGCGTCCGTCGAATACCGGCTGGGTGCTGCCTTGATCCGCGCCAGCGCCGGGCCCGCCATCAGCGCAGCCCCCCCACCGGCAATGATCTGGCGGCGGTTCAGCCACAGCTGCTTCGGCGTGACATCAGACCAGGTCAGACGGCGCATTCCAGCCTCCTTCGCTTTCGCCAGACTTGCGTCGAAAGCGGCAAAAGGCAAAGCAATCCACGTCACAAGCGCGGGACAGCGCTGAAACATCCACGGCTTTGCGCCTCACTTCGGATGACCTTTGTTCACATGGTTTTGACTTGCCCGGCAAAAGGTCGCCGGCTTAGCGCGCCGTTTTCAGCGGGCAAGTGTAACTCACGGATTCGTATGGGTGATCCGGCATGGCATCCCGATCATATACCGTTCTGCCAATGACGGCATACCGATCATAACGGGAGTGACACCACATGATCCGCAGAACCTTTCTTGCGCTGACCGCCGCCACCGCCCTGACCATGCCCGCCTTTGCGGACGGACATTCGAAGGACATCGTCGACACCGCCGTCGCGGCGGGCTCGTTCAACACCCTCGCCGCCGCGCTGACCGCTGCCGGCCTGGTCGAGACGCTGAAGGGTGAAGGCCCGTTCACCGTCTTCGCGCCGACCGACGCCGCCTTCGCCGCGCTGCCCGCCGGCACGGTGGAAGACCTCTTGAAGCCCGAGAACAAGGACAAGCTGGTTTCGATCCTCACCTACCACGTCGTCCCGGGCAAGGTCATGTCGACCGACCTGACCGAAGGCATGACCGCCGCGACCGTCCAGGGCGCGAACGTGACCATTACCCTCGAGGGCGGGCCGAAGGTGAACGGCGCCGTGATTTCCGGCCCGGATGTCGAGGCCTCGAACGGCGTGATCCACGTCATCGACTCGGTCATCCTGCCGCCCGAAGGCTGATTTGGCAGACATGGGGCTTGCCCCCCGGGAACGGACACCGCACCCTTCGGGGTGCGGTTTTCATTTCCAGGGCCGGCGCCTTCGGGTATCGCTTGCAAGGAAAAGTCCCGGAGGATCCACCGATGACCGACCGCCTGACCCGCGCCCTTGCCCTGATCGACGCGGCAAACAGCGCCGACCCTACGGCCGAGGAAGGCCTGCCTGCCGCACTGCTTTACGGTCAGCGGATGAGCCGGGAACTCGCGCGCCTCTTTCCCGACGCCTCCGAAATCCTGCAAATCGCCGCCCGTGGCCAGCACATTGAACGCTGGCTGCTGCCCCGCGGGAACTATCCCGACGGGAAAGAGGGCTATCTTGCCTGGCGACGGGAACAGGCCCGCCGCCATGCCGACCGGGTCTCCGATCTCATGGCCAAGGCCGGGTATGGCCAGGACGAATGCGCTCGTGTCGGCGTCCTGTTGCGCAAGGAAGGCCTGAAACGCGACCCCGAGGTGCAGGCGCTTGAGGACGTGATCTGCTTCACCTTCCTGCGCTGGTATTTCCAGCCCTTCGCCGCCAGCCGCGACCCGGCGGAAGTGGCCCGGATCGTCACCCAGACGGCTCGCAAGATGTCGGCCGATGCCCGTGCCCGCGCTCTGGCCGAATTCGCCCTGCCAGAGCAGCTTGCGGCCGCCTTCCGGGTGTGACCGCCCCAGCACTTGCGCCTTGGCAAATGCTTTCGGGGGTTGGAGCTGTGCCCCCCATTGCCCGAGCCGGTTGGCCGGAACGGCCAAGGGCGGGATTGCGGGCCTGCGCCCGCGAGGGTGCTCGATTTCTGTCCCGGGCCCGGACCCCGGGACCGACCCCCTATTACCGGCGTATGCTTCCCCTGATTTCCGGGCTGGGGCAAACCAATGGAAAAGGGCCGGTGCTCCCGCACCGGCCCTTCTCGTTCGACGTTTCCGAAGCTCCCTAGTGGACCACGGCCACGCTGGGCCGCTCGCGGCGGCTGGCCACCACGCGCTCGCCGATGATCAGACCCTCGGGCCCTGCGGTCACGCGGATCGTCGAGCCGTCCATGACCTCGCCGGCCAGCAGCATCTCGGCCAGCGGGTCCTGCAGCTGGCGCTGGATCACCCGCTTCAGGGGCCGCGCGCCGAAGACCGGATCGTAGCCCTCGTCCGCCAGCCAGGCCTTGGCATCGGCATCCAGGTCCAGCGTGATCTTGCGCGCGGCAAGACGCTGTTCCAGCCGCTTCAGCTGGATCTCGACGATGCCGGCCATGTCCGCCCGGTTCAGCCGGTCGAAGATGATCTGCTCGTCCAGACGGTTCAGGAACTCGGGGCGGAAATGCGCCCGGACTGCCTCCATTACCTCGGCCTTGGCCGCGCTGGAATCGGCGCCTTCCGGCAGTTCCGACAGCGCCCGCGCACCGAGGTTCGAGGTCAGGATGATCAGCGTCTGCTTGAAGTCCACGACCCGGCCCTGGCCATCGGTCAGCCGCCCGTCGTCCAGAACCTGCAACAGCACGTTGAACACGTCCGGATGCGCCTTTTCCACCTCGTCGAACAGCACCACCTGATAGGGCCGGCGCCGCACCGCTTCGGTCAGCACGCCGCCCTCGTCATAGCCGACATAGCCGGGCGGAGCGCCGATCAGCCGGGCGACCGAGTGCTTCTCCATGAACTCCGACATGTCGATGCGCACCATCGCATTGTCGTCGTCGAAGAGATATTCGGCCAGCGCCTTGGTCAGCTCCGTCTTGCCGACGCCGGTCGGGCCAAGGAACAGGAAGCTGCCCAGCGGGCGGTTCTCGTCCGACAACCCCGCCCGCGCCCGGCGAACGGCACGGCTGACGGCCTCGACCGCTGCTTTCTGGCCGACCACGCGCTTGCCCAGCTCCTCTTCCATGCGGAGAAGCTTTTCCTTCTCGCCCTCCAGCATCTTCGAGGTCGGAATGCCCGTCCAGCGTTCCACGACTTCGGCGATCTGCTCGGGCCGAACGGTTTCCGACACCAGCATCTCGCCTTCGCGGCCCTCGGCCTCGGCCAGCTTCTTCTCCAGCTCGGGGATGCGGCCGTACTGCAGCTCGCCAGCCCTGGCGAAGTTGCCCTCGCGCTTGGCCTGCTCCAGTTCCGCGCGCGCTTGGTCCAGCTGTTCCTTCAGGCTGCGCGCGGCTTCCAGGGTGTCGCGCTCGGCCTGCCACTTGGCGGTCAGCTCGGCCGACTGCTGCTGCAGCTCGGCCAGCTCCTTCTCCAGCTTCTCCAGCCGGTCCTTCGATGCCGCATCGTCCTCCTTCTTCAGGGCCTCGGCCTCGATCTGCAACTGCAGGATCTGCCGGTCCAGCGCGTCCAGCTCCTCGGGCTTGGAATCCACCTCCATCCGCAAGCGGCTGGCGGCCTCGTCCACCAGGTCGATGGCCTTGTCGGGCAGGAAGCGGTCGGTGATGTAGCGGTGGCTCAGCGTCGCCGCGGCAACCAGGGCCGAGTCGCTGATCTTAACCCCGTGGTGCAGCTCGTATTTCTCCTTGATGCCGCGCAGGATGCTGATCGTGTCCTCGACCGTTGGCTCCTCGACGAAGACCGGCTGGAAGCGGCGGGCAAGGGCTGCATCCTTCTCCACATGCTTGCGGTATTCGTCTAGCGTCGTTGCGCCGATGCAGTGCAGTTCCCCCCGCGCCAGCGCCGGCTTGATAAGGTTCGCCGCATCCATCGCGCCTTCGGACTTGCCCGCACCGACCAGGGTATGCATCTCGTCGATGAACAGGATGATCTCGCCGGCGGCAGCCTCGATCTCCTTCAGGATGGCCTTCAGCCGCTCCTCGAATTCGCCGCGGTACTTGGCCCCGGCGATCAGAGCGCCCATGTCCAGCGCCATCAGCCGCTTGTTCTTCAGGCTTTCCGGCACGTCGCCATTGACAATACGAAGCGCAAGACCTTCCGCGATCGCGGTCTTGCCGACGCCGGGCTCGCCGATGAGCACCGGGTTGTTCTTGGTGCGCCGCGACAGCACCTGCATCGCGCGGCGGATCTCCTCGTCGCGGCCGATGATCGGGTCGATCTTGCCGTCCCGCGCCTGTTCCGTCAGGTCGCGGGCATATTTCTTCAGGGCCTCCATCGTGTCTTCCGACGAGGCGCTGTCCGCCGTGCGGCCCTTGCGGATGTCGTTGATCGCGGCGTTCAGCCCCTGGGCCGTCACCGCCCCCGCGGTCAGCGCGTCCTTCGCGCGCGTGTTCACCAGCGCCAGCGCCGTCAACAGGCGTTCCACCGGAACGAAACTGTCACCCGCCTTCTTGGCGACCTGCTCGGCCTCGTCCAGCACGCGCACGAGGCTCGGGTCGATATAGGTCTGCCCGTCGCCACCCGAAACCTTGGGTAGCTTGGCGATTGCGGCATTGATCGCCTCGTTCACCCGCTCGGGGCTGCCCCCGGCGCGGCGGATCAGGTTGGCGGCCAGCCCCTGGTCATCGTCCATCAGGGCCTTCAGCAGGTGATCGGGCAGCACACGCTGGTGGCTTTCCCGCATCGCGATGGTCTGGGCGGCCTGAAGGAAACCGCGCGACCGCTCCGTGAATTTCTCCAAATTCATCGGCAATTCTCCTCTCATGAAGCGCCCTGACGGCGGTGCCCGGATCTCCAGCGCATCGCAAAGGGCCTTGGGCCACAGGTGGGCGCGGTCCACGGGCTTTGCAATCCCCGTCGGCAGAAAAACCGCCATCGGCAGCTTCCCGCCCCGTCGGCAGGTTCGGCCTTTCTCCGCCGACCCCGAAAGCCCTGCTGCGCCGGTCCCCGCGCATGCCCGGCACCCTGTCGGATCGCGCCTTGCATCCCGCAGGACAACCCCGCCTTCTGGACCTCGCCCAAGGAAGGCATGGCCCATGACTGACGCGAAACTTCCCCTGATCCACAAGGCCCCGGTCGAGGGCCTGACAGTCCATGTCGCCCGCACGGGCCTGTCGATCGGCGATCCTGCCTGGCTGGACCGGCTGGCAGACGGCCGGATCGGCGTCTTCGCCCGGGTTCGCCAGCCACTACTTGGCGTGATTCCGCGTCAGCGCCCGGTCTGCCTGGGCCATCTCGGCCCTGTCGCGGAAGAGATCGTGACCCCTTCGATTGCCCATGGCGATGACCTGCGGGTGCGGATCATCGACCTGGTGCCCGAGCATCTGGCGAACGGCTACCCACCCGAGGTCTATGTCTCGGTCTGGGGGGACCCGCGCCATCTTCATCCGGTTCTGCGACCCTTCCTGCCCGAAGACGCAGATGATATCCCGCCCCCGATCTTCAAGGCTTCCCGGGGGGCCGGTCCATCGCAAGGAAACGGCCTGGGGTAAGCAACCTTCCGGGTTTTCGCAGTCGCCAAACGGCCCGGTCCGATCTGCGGTCCCGGGCGGCTCGGGGCAGGATCACATCCGTTGTCCAGATGCCTCGTCGAACAGATGTGCCTGCCTGGGTGACCAGGTCAGTCGGATGACCTGACCGGGGCGGAAGTCATGCCGTTCATTGAATACCGCGCAAAGCGGCATCCCTGCGACCTTGGCATAGACCTGGATGTTCGCGCCCGTCGGTTCCACCACCTCGACCTCGGCCGCCAGCCCATTGTCATCGTCCGACAGGGCCAGATGTTCGGGCCGGATGCCGAAGACCACCTTGCGGCCGGCCGCGACCTGAGGGGCCGCAGCTACCGGCAGACGACTGCCGTCTGCAAGCGTGACAGCGCCCTGCTCCAGCGTGCCCAGCAGGAAGTTCATCGAAGGCGAACCGATGAAATCGGCCACGAACAGGTTGGCCGGGGTATCATACAGTTCCAGCGGTGTCCCGATCTGTTCGATCCGGCCCGCGTTCATTACCACGATCCGGTCGGCCATCGTCATCGCCTCGATCTGATCGTGCGTCACATAGACCGAGGTCGTTTGCAGCCGCTGGTGCAACGCCTTGATCTCGGTGCGCATGACCACGCGCAGCTTGGCGTCCAGGTTCGACAGCGGCTCGTCGAACAGGAACACCTGCGCGTCACGCACCAGTGCCCGGCCCATTGCCACGCGCTGGCGCTGACCGCCCGAAAGCTGCCGGGGCGAACGGTCGAGGAACTTGGACAGGTTCAGGATATCGGCCGCCTCGCGCACCTTGCGGTCGATCACGTCCTTTGCCGTCCGCTTCAGGCGAAGGCTGAAGCTCATGTTCTCGTAGACCGACATGTGCGGATAAAGCGCATAGTTCTGGAACACCATCGCGATGTCGCGGGCCTTGGCCGGCACGTCGTTGACCACACGGTCACCGATCAGGATATCGCCCGACGAGATCGTCTCCAGCCCGGCGATCATGCGCAGCAGCGTGGATTTCCCGCAGCCCGAGGGACCGACCAGCACGACGAATTCCCGATCGCGGATCTCGAGGTCGATCCCGTGCAGCACGGGCAGCGCGCCGTACCTCTTCGTGACCCCGCGGATGGTGACAGAGGACATCTTTCAACCCTTGTGAAGCAGTCTGGTCATTTGACGGCACCCAGCGCCATGCCCCGGATGAGGTAGCGCTGCAGCCATGAGAACACGATGGCAACCGGAACGGTGGCCAGAACGGTCGCGGCCATGACATGGTGCCATTCGACCTGGTACCGCCCGGCGACCTGCGCATAGATCTGCACCGGCAGGGTAAAGTCCTCGGACGAGCGCATCATCGTCAGCGCCAGCACGAATTCGTTCCAGCTGTTGATGAAGGTGAAGATCGCCGTCACGACCACCGCCGGCACGGCCAGCGGCAGGAAGATGCGTACCAGGCTGGTCAGATGACTGGCCCCATCCATCCAGGCTGCTTCCTCGAGGTCGCGCGGGATCGAATTGAAGTAGCTTTGCAGCATCCAGATGGTGAAAGCCATGTTGAACGCCGCATAGGTCAGCACCAGCGAGTTCAGGTCGTTCACCAGCCCCAACGCCATCATCAGCCGGAACAGGCCCAGCACAAGCACGATGGGCGACATCATCTGCGTCATCAGCAGGAAGGTGCGATAGGCCCCCTTGCCGGCAAAGCGGTAGCGCGACATGGCATAGGCCGCCGGAATCGACAGCAAAAGCGCGACCGCCGTTGCCGCGATGCTGACATAAAGGCTGTTCAGGAGCGCCCCACCGAAGTTGGTCTTGACCCACATTTCCGAGAAGTTCTCCCAGCGGAATTCGGTGAAGCCCCAGGTCGGGGGATAGACAAACAGCTCTTCGCGGGGGCGCACGGCGGTGACGAACATGACGCCGAACGGAAACAGGATCACCACGACCAGCGGCGACAGGATTGCCCAGTAGATCAGGCTGCGGGTCAGCTTGCTGGTCATGCGTCGACCTCCTCTTCCGGGGCGGCATCATCGCGGTCGTTCCGGCTGACCAGGGCGACATACAACATGGTGAAGGCAAGCAGGACCAGGAACATCACCAGCGAGATCGCCGCCGCCTTGCCCAGCTGCCCGAAGCGGAAGGCCAGCTTGTAAAGGTAAGTCACCAGGATGTCGGTGCCATTGGCCGGTCCGCCTTCGGTCATGACCCAGATGATCGGCAGCGAGTTGAAGACGTAGATCACGTTCAGCACGATCGCGATGTTGATGAAAGGCTTCATCAGGGGCAACGTGATGTGGCGGAACTGGTCCCAGCCCGACGCGCCATCCACCACTGCGGCCTCGTAGGCGTCCTGCGGCATCGAGGACAGCCCTCCCAGAAGGATGGTCGTCGTGAAGGGGATCGAGACAAGGATTCCCACCAGGATTTCCACCACAAAGGCGGTATTGGCGGTCGCCAGCCATTCGATCGGCTGATCGATGATGCCCGCATTCATCAGCGTCGCGTTCAGCAGGCCCGCGCGCCCGTTCAGCGCCCAGCGCCAGACCACCGCCGTCATCGTCAGCGAAATCGCCCAGGGCAGCATGATGATGACGCGAGCCAGACCCCGTCCGTAGAAATCGTCGTTCAGGATCATTGCCACCGGCATCGAGATCACGAGTGTTCCGCCCACGACCGCGACCGTCCAGATCCCGGTGCGCCAGAGCGACCCCCAGAACAGCGGGTCGGCAAAGACCTCTGCATAATTGGCACCGCCGTTGAAGCCTGTCAGCTTGCCGAAACGGCTGACGTCCTGCATCGAGGTCCAGGCCAGGTCGATGATCGGATAGCCGATGATGGTGATCGCCAGCAGCAGACCCGGCAGGATCATCATCAGTGGCACGGCTTTCTGGATGCGGTTCGCCATCGTTCCTCACGCCCCGCAACAGTCAGGGCACCCATTCGACTGAGACATGGCAAGAGCGGCACAAGGCCGCTCTTGCCGTTTTCGGGCTCAGAGACCGCGGATCTTGTTGATCTCGGCCGCAGCCGCCTTCAGCCCTTCTTCCGGGGACACCTGGCCCAGATAGATCCGCTGCAGCGTGCGCACGGTCACGTCGGCGATCTCTTCCCAGTTGGCGATGGTCGGCGCGAACTTGGCATAGGGCAGGCCTGCGGCAAAGCCGGCCACATCCGGATCTTCGGTGAAGTGGGGCAGCGCCGCCACGTTCTTCGTCACGGGCAGGAAGCCCTCGCCCATGTCGAACTTTTCGCGCCATTCATCCTTGTAGGCGAACTCGATGAACTTCCAGGCGGCCTCCTTCGCATCGGAATCCGCAAACATCATCAGCGTGTCGGTCACGCCATAGGTCGCCTTGGCCTTGCCTTCCGGGAAGGGCATGATGCGATACTTGAGGTTCGGCGCCTCGGCCTTGATCTGCGGGATCAGCATCGGGAAGGTGAAGATCGTGCCGACCTTGCCCTGCTTGAACAGGTTGAACACGTCCTCGCGGGTATAGTTGGTAGGCGAGGGCTGGGTCAGGCCTTCATCGATCATCTTCTTGTAAAGCGTCGCCGCCTCAAGCGCCTCGGGGCTGTCGAGCCCGCTGGTTCCGTCGGGCTTCAGGATGTCGCCGCCGTGCGTCCAGAGCGCATAGTAGAAGTAGGCGTCGGTCTCGATTTCCTTGCCCTGCAGGCCGAAAGCAAAGGTTTCCGGCAGCGCCGCGATCTTCTTGGAGGCCTCGTAGAGCTCATCCCAGGTCGTGGGCGGGGTGGCACCAGCCTGATCGTACAGATCCATGTTGATCATCATGGCCCGGGCCGAGGCCGCCACCGGCAGGCCCATGGTCTTCCCGTCGATCACGCCGGGCGCCATGAAGGTGTCGATGAACGTATCCTTGAACTCCGGCGTCAGATAGCCGTCGATCGGCTCGGCCACACCCTGCGAGGCGAAGTCAAGCAGCCACCTTGTCCCGATGATCGAGATGTCGGGCGCGCTGCCGCCGGCCACGTCGGTGGTCAGGCGCTGCAGCAGGGTATCCCACGGCACGACCTCGATGTTGATCCTGATGTCGGGGTTCTCGGCCTGGAAGGCGTTGGCCACTTCCTGGAAATAGGGGCCGGTCTTCGAGCTGTATTCGGCGACGGTGAAATCGACGACGGTTTCAGCCAGGGCCGCCGGCACGAAGCCGAGGATGCCAAGACTGAGCGCCAGGGTCGCCGTGGACGTCCGGAACGGATGGGTCATTGGGAGGTCTCTCCTGCTGGGTTTACGGTGGTCGCTTCTCTTCAGAACCGGCTTCTTGCGGCCGATCTTGATGGCTTCACTGTGCAGGCTATGCCGCCTCAAACGAAATTGAATAATCGCATGGGGGTATGTGGTCCCTGCATAATATTGGAAATCAAGGGGTTTCTGCCCTCCGTCCTGAAAGGCAAAGGCGCCCGACTTTGCGGCCGGACGCCCCCAATCCCGCCCGCTTCCCGGCGCGGCTCAGCCGTTCGGCCCCTGCCAGTCATACTCCGGCTCGTAGCCAAGGATCCGACGCGCCTTGTCGATCGACAGCAGCGTGGCCCGCCCGGCGACGGCCGCGCGCATCGGGACGTTGGGGAAGACCTCGGCCATCAGATCCGCACTGTCGCGGGTCATGACCGTATTGGAATTGGCGATGATGAAATGGTCCGCCCCTTCCATGTCGACATGCAGCGCCCGGCGCACCGCCTGCGCGGCATCGCGTGCGTCGATGTAGCCCCAGAGGTTCCATTCGCGGAACCGCGGATTGTCCTGCCAGCCGGCAAAGCGGGCATAGTCATGCGGCTCCATCACGTTGGACAGGCGCAGGCCGATGAAGGTCGTCCCGGGGTTCCAGCGCGCCATCTGCCGCGCCATCTCTTCCGCCAGATCCTTGGACAGCGAATAGGCACTTTCGGGGCGCATCGGATGGTCCTCGTCCACAGGCGCATAGGCGGGCGGGTTCGCCGGACCGAAGGGCAGGCCAAGCGTCGTCTCGGACGAGGCCCACACGATGCGCCGGACCCCCGCACGCAGTGCCGCGTCAAAGACGTTGTAGGTGGACACGACATTGCTGCGGAACGTCAGTTCCTCGGGCGTGGTGTCCGGGACGGGGATCGCCGCCAGATGCACGACCGCATCGGGCGTCCGGAACTGACGGAACGGATGGTCCTTGCCGCCCGTCCACTGCATCGCGTCCATGACCTGCCCGAAATCGGTCAGATCCGCCTTCAGCAGCGGGCAGACCGGATCGGGGGATGCCGCCATGTCCACGTTCAGCACCGTGTAGCCGCGTTCGACCAGATGCCGGCAGACCGCCCGGCCCGCCTTCCCGCTGCCGCCGGTGACGACGATGTTCTTCATTCTGCGGTCCTCCCTGCAAGTTGGCCATCGCTCAAGCAGAACCGTTCCGGCTGCTCCCCAGCGCGTCCGTCGCGGTTCGCGAGCGATGGGCCTTCCTGACAGTAACCCAACCGTAGGGCACAGGCGAATGCGTTTACCGAATGCCGTCATACCGGCATGGCATTGGTTGCGCGCAGCACAGGCGCCTAATCTGGCGACAGAGACGGGGGCTGCCCCGCACGGCAGTCTGCGCTGAACCGCAGGCAGAGGAGGGCGCGCCATGCTGCGCGGCATGTTCGTCTATCCCTGGGATCTTCAGGACGAAGGCACCGCCGAGGTCGCCGCACGGCTGACCGGTGCCGGGCTGAACGCCGTGTCGGTGGCGACCGCCTATCACGCCGGCAAGTTCCTGCGACCCCATTCCCCCCATGGGCGCGTCATCTTTCCCCAGGACGGGACCGTGTATTTCCGGCCCGATCCGTCGCGCTACGGCCGGCTGCAACCGCTGGCCGCAAGTCTGGTTGATGAGCATGATGCCCTGGCCGACCTGACCCGCGCTGCCCCCGACCTTCATGTGACCGCCTGGACCGTGGGCCTGCACAATTCGCGACTGGGCTCCCTGCATCCCGACCTGGCCTGCCAGACACCATTCGGAGATGTGCTGGTGAACGCCCTCTGCCCCTCGCAACCCGAGGTGCGTCATTACCTGACTGCCCTATGCCTTGACACGGCCGCCCAGCCGGGCGTGCGCGAGATCGCGATCGAAACACCGGGCTTCCAGACCTATCGGCATGGCCACCATCACGAATTCGAACTGATCGAACTGACGCCCGCGGCTGAAACGCTGCTGGGCATGTGCTTCTGCCCGGCCTGCCTTGCCCGCGCACGCCAGGCCGGAATTGACGGTCAGGCACTTGCGGCGCAGTCGCGCAACGCGCTGGATGCCTTCCTTGCCGATGACGCCGCGCCCCTGCCCGACCTGCCTTCGGATACGGACTGGGCCGCCTTCCTGGCCATGCGCGCCGATACCGTGACCAGCCTGATCACCGAGATCCGCGCCGCCCTGCCCCGTGACATCGGCCTGTCCGTGATCCCCTCGACCCAGACCCCGAACAGCCTGGCCTGGCGCGAAGGCAGTGATCTTGCTGCCTTGGCCAGCTCGGCGGACAGGCTTGAGGTGACGGCCTACCAGCGTGGGCCGGAAGCCATCGCCGAAGACATGGCCGAGGTTCGCGCCACTGCCGGCCCGAAGGCCCGCCTTGGCTTCATCCTGCGTCCAACCTGGCCGCATGTCACCGGCGCGCCCGAGCTTGCCTCCTGCATCGCGGCCGCCCGCGCCGCCGGGGCGGACCGGATCTCCTTCTACAACTACGGGCACATGCGCCTCCGGTCTCTCGACTGGATTGCCGCGGCCCTGTGACATCCCGACCGGAGGACACCTTGCCCAGACATGACCAGACAATCGCCCTTGTGACCGGTGCCGCCCATGGCATCGGCCGCGCCATCGCCCGGCATCTCTCGCGCGAGGGGGCCTCGGTCGCGGTGATCGATCTTGATGCCGAAGGCGTGGCCGAAACCGCGCGTCTCGTCCAGGACGAAGGCGGCCGCGCCTTTGCCACCGGCGCCGACATCACGGACATGGACGTGCTGACTGCCGCCATCGATGCCTGCGAAGCAGCGCTGGGTCCGATCACGCTACTGGTCAACAATGCGGCCTTTACCGATGCCGGCAATCTGGCCGGGATCGGTCTGGAATCATGGCACAGGGAAATCGACGTCAACCTGAACGGAACCTACCATTGCCTGCGCGCGGTCCTGCCGCGGATGCAGGCCCGCGGCGGCGGGGCCGTGGTCAACATCTCTTCGGTCAACGCGGTGCGCTACTTCGGCAACCCGGCCTACAGTGCCGCCAAGGCGGGCCTGATCAATCTGACGCAATCTGTAGCTTCGGAATACGGCCGCCACGGCATCCGCTGCAACGCAGTCCTGCCCGGCTCGGTGCGCACTGACAACATCACCTGGACGATCCGCCAGCAGAAGGATCCGCAGATCTTCCAGAAACTTGCCCGCTGGTATCCCATGGGCCGCGTGGCCGAGCCCGAGGACATCGCCAAGGCCGTCTCGTTCCTTGGCTCGGACGAGGCAGGTTACATCACCGGCGTATCGCTTCCGGTGGATGGCGGGCTGCTTGCCGGGATGAACGTGATGATCAGCGAATTCATCCTCGAATAGCAGTAGGAAACCCAGGCATGCTCATCATCTCGGAATCCCTTGCCCAGTCACTGGTCAGCGTCGAGGACGCGATCGAGGCCGTCGCCAGCGTCTTTTCCGCCATGGCACGGGGCGAGGCCCGCAACTACCCCGTCGTGCGCGAAGTGGTGGGCCATGCCGATGCGGTCTTTGGCGTGAAGGCAGGCGGCGATATCTCGGCTCCGTTCCTTGGCCTCAAGGCGGGTGGATACTGGCCGCACAACCTTGGCCGGGGGCTGACAAACCACCAGTCCTCGACCCTGCTGTTCGATCCGGAAACCGGCCGGGCAACGGCCCTGGTCAGCGCGAACTACCTGACCGGCATCCGCACGGGCGCCGCATCGGCGCTGGCCACCCGCAGCCTTGCGCGGAAGGATGCCTCGGTGCTGGGCATCATCGGCACCGGCGGACAGTCTCTGCACCAGCTTCGTGCCACGGTGGCGGTGCGACGGATCGACCGCGTCCACGCCTGGGACATGCAGCCCGAAAGCGCAGCGCGCTTCGCAAGGGTCGTGCAGGAGATGGGGTTCGACTGCGTGGCCGAAAGTACCCCGGAAGCCGTCGCCCGCGCGGCCGAGATCATCGTGACGGTCACGCCTTCGCAAAAGCCGATCCTCATGCGCGACTGGATCCGCCCCGGCACCCATATCAGCGCAATGGGTGCCGATACGCGGGGCAAGCAGGAGCTGGATCCCGCGCTGGTCGGCGCGGCGCGGGTCTTTGTGGATGAGGCCGCGCAAGCGGTGAGCATCGGAGAATGCCAGCATGCCCATGCCGCAGGGCTGATCCGCGCGGCTGACCTTGTGCCCCTTGGCCAGGTCCTGACCGGAGCAGCCCGGGGCAGAACATCGCAAGAGGACATCACCCTCTTCGACGGCACCGGGGTTGCATTGCAGGATCTGGTGGTGGCCGATCTGGCAGCAAGGCGCGCACGCGACTCCGGCCGGGGAACCGAGGTTGCCTACTGAATTACCGCTGTCGCGCCTTCCTCCCGCGCGGCAGCAAGAAAGCCCCGCCTGCCCGGCAGGGAGGCGGGGCTTTCGGATGCGGCAGGGCCTGCATCAATCCTGCGGGGGCGTCCAGTCCACCTCGGCGTCGATCGGGAACACCGGACGTGGCATCCTGCGGAAGTCGAACCGCGTGAGAACCGGCGAAGTCAGACCCGGCACATCCACCTCGATCACCTGATCCGGGCCGAAGAATTCGTCGAAGCCCGCGCGGAAATGCCCGCGCGACTTGACCACCACCGCCCGGGCTGCCCTGATGTCCAGCCCCATCATCTCCAGGAAGATCGGATCGGCGCATTGCGTCCTGATCGAGATGACTACCACCTGGATTCCGCCCAGATCCAGCAGCACCGAAAGGCCAAGGTTCATCCGCCGACCGGCATAGAACCCGCGCCGGCCGACGCAATCGCCATCCCGGATGGAAACCACCCGGGCATCCGCCTCGAACCGTTGCGAGAATTCGTCCGGCGGCACCCGGTTGAACACCGCCCGGAACCGCGCGCCCTGCCCAAGCCTTGCGGCCTCCTGCGCAAGGGCCGGATCGTTGATGACACCGACGATCACGCCGGTAGCCCCCGCCTTGTAAAGGGCCTCGAGAATCCACATCGTGTTGCCATTGCCGCCGCCGCCCGGGTTGTCGGACACATCGGCCAGGATAACCGCCGGCAACGAGGGATCCGCCCCCACCTCCAGCACCTTGCGCACGGTTTCATCCAGCGATGTCAGGTGCGGCACGAACCGCTTGTGCTGGCTCCAGGCATGGCGGGCGATCGCATTGGCGACCCGACGCGCGCTGCCATCGCGCTCGCGCGCCGTCACGATGATCGCCAGGCCGTTCTTCGGTGTGTCGCTGTAGGCAAATCCCCCCAGGATCGAGACGTTGGCAATCCTGTCATCCCGCAGCGACTGGCCGAAACGCATGATGTCAGCATAGGGCCCGGCCTCGGTCAGCAGCGTTACGGTCGGCGGCACCAGCGGCAGGCGGACGAAGGCCACTTCGGGCTTCATGCCCGCGAAAAGCTCGTGCAGGATCGACGCCGCGTCGCGCCCCCGATCCAGCATGTCGACATGGGGGTTCGTCTGATAGGCCACGATGGCATCCACGCTTTCCACCATCCGCTCGGACACGTTGCCATGCAGGTCCAGCGTTGCCACCACCGGCACCTCCGGCCCGACGATCTGGCGCACGGCAGCGAAGATTTCCCCGTCTGGATCGGCATTCTCGGTCGTGATCATCGCGCCATGGTTCGAGATGTAGACCGCATCCACCGGCAGCGCCGCTGTCAGCCGGGTGCGGATTTCCTGAATCGCCGTCTCGAAGAAGGCATGGTCCATCGGCCCGCCCGCTTCGACCAGGCCGACAAGGATCGGCACCGGCTGCCAGTTCCCTCGGCTGTCCATCTCGGCCCGGAAACCCCGGATCTCGGTTGGCAGCTTGGGTTCCAGGCTGTACAGATCCTCAAGGATCTCGTCGCCGACCAGATAGACCCGCTTCAGAAAATCGTCTTCACTGATGACCGGGGCGAAGCGGTTGCTTTCGAGCATGAGCCCGAGAATGGCAACTCGGCGGGGCGCGTTTCTTGTCATTTCGTCATTCCCGGTCCAGTTCGCTTGGGTGAACGATAGTCCGACCCGCGCCTGACCGGCCAATGCAAGGACGGTCTAGACCAATGCGCCGCCGGCATGAAGGCCGGTCGGAATGCGTTTGCGGCATGGCATGATCGGCTTTTGGCATTCGCCACCTGCCCCATGCCGGTAAATACTCGTGCCAGAGGCGGCGGGTTCCGCCCGGGCAGGAGCAGGACGTATGGCACAGCAGGTTCGGCCTTACTGGCAGAACTATATCGACGGGGCCTGGGTCGATGGGGGCGACGGCACGCGGATCACCGTTACCGACCCCGCGCTGGACGAACCCATCGCTGAAGTTGCGCGCGCAACTGCAGCCGACATCAACCGCGCCGTTGCTGCCGCCCGGCGCTGCTTTGACAGCCGCGTCCTGCGCGACCTGCGCCCGCACCGGCGCGGCGACCTGATGATCGAGGTCGCCCGCCACCTGGGTGACATGGCCGACGAGATCGCCCTGGTCGAATGCCGCGACAACGGGAAGACCCTGGCGGCAGGCCGGGCCGAGGTTGCCCTGACCCAGCGGTATCTGAACTATTACGCCGGCCTCGCCGACAAGCTGGAAGGCCGGCAGATCCCGCTTGGCGCTGGCTACATCGATTACACGACGCATGAACCCTATGGGGTGTCCGCCCAGATCGTTCCCTGGAACGGCCCCCTGCCTGTCGGTGCGCGCTCGGTCGCCTGCGCCATCGTCACCGGCAATACCGTCGTGCTGAAGTCGCCCGAGGACTCTCCGCTAAGTCTTTTCCTCCTGGCGGAAGCCTGCCATCGGGCCGGCGTTCCGGCGGGTGCGGTCAACATCGTCTGTGGCTACGGCCCGGAGGCAGGCGCCGCCCTGGTCAGCCATCACGATATCGACCACATCGTCTTCACCGGCTCTGTGGAAACGGGAAAGAGCGTCCTGCGCGCCGCGGCCGAGCGCGTGATCCCCTGCGTCATGGAACTTGGCGGCAAGTCGGGTGCCATCGTCCATGCCGACGCCGATCTGGAAAGAACCGCAGCCTCGGCCACCCGCGGGATATTTCATCACGCGGGCCAGATCTGCTCGGCCGGGGCGCGGTTGATCGTGCACCGCTCCATCCACGACGAACTTGTGGATCGCATCGCCGCGCGGGCCCGCGCCCTGAAGGTCGGGCCGGGGATCGACGGCTGTGACATGGGCCCCCTGATCAACGCGCGCCAGCTGGACAGGGTCGAGGCGCTCTGCCGCGCCGGCGTGGCGGAAGGCGCGACGCTGGTCCTGGGCGGCGCGCGGGTGCCGGGCCTGAGGGGCCACTTCATGGCGCCGACGATCTTCATGGGCGTCCGCCCGGACATGCGCATCGCGCAGGAGGAATTCTTCGGCCCGGTTCTGGTCGTCCTGCCGTTCGATACGCCCGAAGAGGCGGTCGCTATCGCCAACGGCACGGATTATGGCCTTGCCGCCGGCGTCTACACCCGTGACCTTCGGCTGGCGCACTGGACGGCCGATCGCCTGGTCGCCGGCCAGGTCTATGTCAACGAATGGTGGGCTGGCGGGGTGGAAACGCCGTTCGGCGGCATGAAACGTTCCGGCTATGGCCGGGAAAAGGGTCAAGAGGCGCTTCTGGGCTATGTCCAGACCAAGAATGTCGGCATCCGCTACTGATGCCACGGGGAGAGATTGATGTATGACCTTCTGCTGAAGGGTGGCCGGGTGATCGACCCAGATCAGGGCCTTGATGCCGTGACGGACGTGGCCTTCCTTGGGGGAAAGGTCGCCGCCATCGGCCCCGATCTGGGTCAGGGTGCGCGCGAGGTCCGAAAGGTCGCGGGGCGCATCGTCACGCCGGGGCTGATCGACATGCACAGTCATGTCTACTGGGGCGGCACCTCGCTTGGCGTCGATGCCGAAACCATCGCCAGACGCAGCGGCACCACCACCTTCGTCGATGCCGGCAGCGCCGGGGCGGGCAACTTCGCGGGCCTGCGCAAGTTCATCGTCGAACCTGCCGCACCGCGTATCCTGGCCTATCTCAACATTTCCTTCCCCGGCATTTTCGCCTTCTCGAAGAACGTGATGATGGGCGAATGCGAAGATCTGCGCCTTCTGGACAGCCGCGAATGCCTGGCGCTGGCCGAAAGGAACCTGGACCTTATCGTGGGCATCAAGGCACGGGTCGGCGCGCGGGCCGGCGGCAGTTCCGGTCTGGCGCCGCTGCTTCTGGCCATCGAGGTGGCCGAAGAACTAGACCTGCCCGTCATGGCGCATATCGACTTTCCCCCGCCCGGCCGGAAAGAGGTGCTTGAGGCGCTGCGTCCCGGCGACGTGCTGACCCATTGCTTCCGTCCCTTCCCCAACGCGCCCGTAACCCGTGGCAGCCGGATCCGCGAAGACATCCTTGAAGCCCGCCGCCGTGGCATCATCTTCGACATCGGCCACGGCTTCGGCGGCTTTTCCTTCAAGTCCGCCCGCCCCATGCTGGCCGAAGGCATCCTGCCCGACGTCATCTCGTCGGACGTGCACGTGCTGTGCTGCGACGGCCCGGCCTTCGACGTTCTTGCGGTCATGTCCAAGTTCATGGCGCTGGGCATGTCGCTGACCGAGGTGATCCGCGCCACCACACAGAACCCTGCCCGCGCCCTGCGTCGGCCGGAACTGGGCTCGCTGCGACCGGGAACGCCCGGCGATGCGACGATCCTGGAACTGGCCGAAGGCCGGTTCGAACATGTCGATGTCTCGGGCGAGGTGATCGTGGCTGAAACCGGCCTGGTCAGCCGCGGGATGGTGCTGCGCGGCAAGTGGTGGGCCGAGGGCGGGGAGGGCTGAGCCCCCGCCCCCCCGTTCACAGGCAGGTATATCCGCCGTCTATCACCAGACCCGCGCCCGTCATGTAGCGCGCGGCATCGCTGGCCAGATAGACCGCCAGCGTGCCCAGATCCTCGGGATCGCCCAGCTTCCCCATGGGGATCGTCTGGACATAGCCCTCGATGATGGCTGGGTTCTTCTCGGCCCAGATGCGGTTCGGCTCGGTCGCGAAGATGCCGGGACAGATGGCATTCACGGTGATGCCGTGCCTTGCCCAGTCCACCGCCAGCGACCGCGTCAGCATCAGCACACCGGCCTTGGCTGCCTCGTAATGCCTGCCCTGGATATTGCGCCCGGCCACCATCGCGTTGATCGAGGCCAGGTTGATGATCCGCCCGCCCGTGCCGCGCCGGATCATCGCTCCGCCCATGTGCTTGCAGCACAGGAAGGTCGAGGTCAGGTTCAGGTCCAGAAGCTGGTGCCACTGCTGCAGCTCCATTTCCTCCAGCCCGATGTTGACCCGGCGGCCGCCGATGTTGTTGACGAGGATGTCGAAACACCCCGCCCGGTCCAGGGCGGCGGTGCAGGCGGCCTCGCAGGTTGCGGGGTCAGCCATGTCGGCGACGATCGTCGTGACCTTCCGGCCCAGCGCCCGGATGTCTGCCGCCGTCCGCGCCAGACTGTCCGCGGTTCGGGCTGCCATGGTGATGTCGGCCCCCGCCTCGGCCAGGCCAAGGGCGATCTCGCGTCCAAGGCCCCGGCTTCCACCCGTTATGAATGCAGTCTTGCCGTCCAGACGAAGGCGATCGAAGACGCCCATTTCAGTGCTCCCGTTGCGTGGTGACGAATGCGGTCCGGCTGATCACCAGCCGTTGGCGCGCGGCCAGTAATCCGCGACGCGCCGCGGGTCGGCCGGGTCAAGCACGCGGTAGCCATCATACATGGCCGCCGTCATGCAGACATGGTTGGGCAGTACGCGCACACGTGTGCCGACTTGCAGCTGGTCAAAGGGGAAGGGGCCGTCGCAGACCAGCATCCCGTGTTCCTGATAGACATGACCGACGCGCACACGCCCGATACGGTGCGAACAGGTTTCGTCCATGATCATGCCGAAACCCACATCCTCGGGCAGCCCCGGGGCGCCTGTGCTGCGGTCCTTTGACAGTGCCAGCGCGCCCGCATCGATCAGCGCCGCGTTCAGGTCGGGCCGGTGGCCGATCACGGTTGCCAGCACGGAAACCGCTATGTCGTCCAGCGCGTGCGATCCGATCTCGTGCTGAAAGACATCCCCGAACAGGTAGACGCCGCAGCGCATCTCGGTCAGCCCTTCATGCGACAGACCGTGCGTCGCCGTGGGGGTCGAGCCGACGCTGACCACAGGGCAAGCCAGACCGGCCGCACGTAGCTGCGCAGCGGCGGTCACGGCGGTCAGCCGCTCTTGCTCGGCGACATCCTGCAAGGCCTGAAGACTGCGGCACTGATACGAATTGCCGGCATGGGTCAGCACACCTCCCAGCCGCGTGCCTGGCAGATCGTGCAGCGCCCGGCCCAGTTCCACGATCGCGTCGCTTCCGGCGGCAAGGCCTCCGCGACGCTCGCCGGAATCAAGCTCGATCATCAGTTCTGCCACGACGCCCTCGGCGACGGCGGCCCGGCTGATCGCCTCGGCCAGAGCCAGACTATCGGTGATCCCGCTTACGCGCACCCCGCGCCGGATCAACCGGGCCATGCGGGGCAGTTTGTCGGGAACAAGACCCACGGCATAGATGATGTCGTCGATCCCGTGGTCTGCGAAATATTCCGCCTCCCTCAGGGTCGAGACGGTGACACCCCCGAAGTTCCCGGCCAGCGCGATGCGCGCCACATCAATGGATTTGGCCGTCTTCATGTGCGGTCGCAGCTTCACCCCGGTGCCGGCGAAACGCGCCGTCATCCGGGCAGCGTTGCGCTCCAGCCTACCCCGATCAAGGATCAGACAGGGGGTTTCAAGACTGGCAAGGGTGGTCATAACAGTCTCCGGGGCAGGATCTGCCCCGCATCCGATCGGGGCTACCCCCGAAAGCTAGACCGGCCACCGCCATGCTGGCCAATGCAAGCTGCGGCAGGCATCATGCCTGTGGTGCATCAACCCCAGTCGGTATCCTCGTCCCCCGGCAGCAGCGCCCAAAGCTCCTCGGCCATTTCGGGAAGGGGATCGCGCGACCGAATCACCCGCACGTCCACCGGAATGTTCCACCGTTCATCTCCCGCCCGCACCAGCGAACCCTCGGCAAATTCGCGCGTCAGATGGCTTTCCGGCAACCAGGCCGTGCCCCGGCCCTCCGAACTCATCGCCTTCAGTACGGCCGCCATTTGCGAGACGAAGACCCGCTTCAGGTGCAGGGGCTCTTAGCAGGTGGCGATCACGTGTTCGACGACGCGGCCGATCGCAGAGGTTTCGGTATAGGCGAGGTAATGCACCGGCTCGTCCTCGGTTCCCGGAAGGCGATCGACCGGCTGGCCCCGGTTGTCGGGCAGGGTCACGGGCACCAGCCTGTCGCGCATCACCAGCTTTGCGCTGAAATGTTCCGGCGGCAGGTGCATCGGGATCACCGGATGGGTGTAGCTGATCAGGAACTGGCAATCGCCCCTTTGCATCATGTGGATGCAATCGTTGAACTGGCTTGTGTCCAACCGCGTGTTGAACGTATGGCTGCGCACCTCCAGCGCGCGCAGCCAGCCCGGGAAGAAGTTCAGCGACAGGCTGTGGGTCGCCGCAAAACGGATGGTCTGTGACGAGACGTCCCCGATCCGCCTGGCCTCTTCGCGCCCCTGGTACAGGCGGCGCAGCACATCCTCGGCCACCGGACGAAACCTCTCGCCCGACAGGGTCAACGTGATGGGCTGGGTGCTGCGGTTGAAAAGCTGTGCGCCGACCCATTCCTCCAGGCTTTTGATGCGGCGGCTGAAGGCAGGCTGCGTCGTATAGCGCGCCTGGGCTGACCGCGAGAAGTTGCGCGTATCGACCAGGCTAAGGAAATCTTCCAGCCATCGGCTTTCCATCGCGTCAACTCCTTGGTTCTGTCCGCCTCCGCGCAGGACAGTAAACAACACGTTGACCCGATGTCTATTGCGCAGCGACCTTGCGGTCGGCCCTGAAGGCCCCTCAGTCGATCCCGATCTTGCAGTCGAACATCATCCGCGACTATCCGGCAGCACGGGCGGGCGAATTCTCGCCGAAGCATTCGGCATATACGGCGTTGAAGCTCCAGGAATCGCGGGGGTCGTCCAGAAAGACGCCGACCCGCACCACATCCTCGATGCCATAGCCGGCCTCATGCAGGATGGCGGTCATTTTCTCGATCGCGCGACGGGAATGGGCGATGATGCCGCCCCCGACGATCTCGCCGTTTTCCGAGGCCACCTGGCCCGAGACATAACGCCAGCCGTCCGGCCAGACCGCGCGGGCGAAGGGCAAGGGTTGCTTGCCGGCGCCGCTTGGGCCCGATCCGTAACGTCTGCTGGTCATTTTCCGCTGTCTCCCCGTATCTGGTGCCTGTCTCGGGTGTCAGGTGACGCATCCGCGCGCATCCACCGCGACCTCTTCCAGGCTTCCATCCTCGGCCTCGATCCAGATCCGGTCGAAAAGGTTCGAGACGACACAGACATGGTTCGGCACGACGCGGATCCTCTGCCCGATCTTCAGCGGCCGTGCAGGATCCACCAGCAGCACGCCGTGTTCCTCGCTCAGCCCGGTGATCCGGATTTCCGGATGGCCCAGGACATGCCCGTGGTCCGTCAGCCCCAGCAGGTCCGAACTCAGGGCCTTCGACCCGGCATCGATTACCGCGCGGTCGGGTGTTGGGGTGCTGACAACCGTGGCCAGGACGTGCCCCGCGCAATCGTCCCAGGTGCAGGTGCCGCGCTGCACCAGCGAACGGTCGTTGTAGATATAGGTTCCCGCCCGGTATTCGGTCAGCACGCCATGCGGTTCGGCACGCCACATGTCGGGCGTCCCCCCTGAACTTACGACCCGACACTGCATCCCCTCGTGCAGCAGCAGGTCGCGCGCTTCGGTCAGGAACGCTGCCGCCTCGGCGGCTCCGCCGGCGGCGGGATAGCTCATCAGCCCGCCCAGGCGCAGCCCCGGGGCTTCGGCAATCCGCCGGGCCAGCGACAGGGCTTCGGCGGGGCTCTGGACGCCGCAGCGCCGGCCGCCCGTGTCGCATTCCACCAGCACCTCCAGCGGGCGCGATGCACCCGCGAAGGCCCCGGAAAGCCCCGCGACGACGGTTTCATTGTCGGCCACCACGGCAAGATGCGCCAGACGGTCCGACAGGGCACGCAGCCGGGCCAGCTTTTGTGGGCCAAGGATGTTGTAGGTGATCAGGATATCGTCCAGCCCCCCATCGGCCATGACCTCTGCCTCGCCGATCTTCTGGCAGGTGATGCCGCGCGCACCGGCCTCGATCTGGGCCCTCGCGAAGCGGATCAGCTTGTGCGTCTTGATGTGGGGGCGCAGCGCCAGACCCACCCGGTCGCAATGACGCTGGAACGCCGTGATGTTGTGGAGGGCGACAGCCTCGCGCACGACGAAGGCCGGGGTCTCGATACTGTCGAGGGTAGCGGGCATGTTGCTTTTCTTTCCGGTGCTTGGCGACAGGCCAGGATCAGATCTTCAGCCATTCCTTGAACAGCTCGCTGTATTCCGGATGCCAGCGCGACAGGGGCGGGCGGTTTTCGACGATGTCGCCGGCGGCCCAGAGGATGCGCTTTTCATCGGTGGCGCGATCGACTTCGTTGTCGGGGCAGAGAATGTAGAAATCGCTGCGCTCCAGAGCGGCGAAAAGGAACGCCACCACCTCATCCGGCGTCCAGGCGCCGGCAGGTTTCTCGGTCCGGCCAGCGGCGGTCAGCGGCGTGAACACGAAGCCCGGAATGAACAGCCGCGCCTCGACCCTGCAATCCGCCGTGTTGCGCAATGCGTGCTGAAGCGCCTCGGTAAACACCTTCACCCCGGCCTTCGAGACATTGTAGGCCGGATCACCCGGCGGCGTGGTGATACCCTGCTTGGACCCGGTGTTGACGATAAGTCCCGGCTGCCCCGATGCAATCATCCCCGGCGCAAAGATCTGCGACCCCCGGATGACGCCCAGCATGTTCACATTGATGATGCGGTCCCAGTTGCCCTCGGCATCGAAGATCGAGCTGCCGGGCTGCATGCCGGCATTGTTCATCAGGAAGTTGACCGCCCCCCAGGTCGAGGTCACGCGATCGGCCAGCGCCGCGATCTGTGCACGCTCGCCCACGTCGGTCGGCACCGTCATCACCGCGTCCTCGGCCGCCCCTTTGGCCAGCAGCGCGGCCCGTGCCGCGGCAAGCCGCGCGTCCCCCAGATCGGCCAGACAGACCCGCAGGCCCTGGCGGGCCAGATGTCTGGCGGCGGCCAGCCCGATGCCGGATGCCCCGCCGGTGATGACGGCAACGCCGCCCCTTTCAAGAGCCGGATGCACGGGTATTCTCCTTTCATGTCATGGCTCGGAATGCGGCGACATCTGACGGTCTTCCCCTGACGACACAGCCGATCACGAAGCCAGGCAACCTTATGGCCCCGGCCCCGGTCTGGTAAAGCCCATTGCGCCCCACACGCGGTTCCTTCCTGTCCTGGGCCTGTCCGGCTTGCGCGCATCGATCCGGTGCAGGCCGGCCTCGCACGCGGCGCAAATTCCTGCGTGCGGTTGATCCGCAGCAGGGCGAAGGTTCGTGCGATCCTTGCCGGGACCGTTCCTACTGGCGCGACAGGGGCACCAGCAGCCTTTTCGGCCGCAGTTCCTCGGCCGCCTTGAACAGGCTGAACGTCTGGTTGACGTAGTTCACCACACCCGACAGCTTTTCCAGATAGGCCATCAGCTCCGGTGTCTTCTCCGCCTCTACCAGTTGCACCGGACGCGAAGGGTCCATCCCCTCGAACTGCACATAGAATAAGGGCTCGCCCCGACGCAGGATCAGATCCTTCTGCGGCTCGTGCCATTCGAAGGCCCACATCAGCGGCCGCGGCCAGACCGAGACCGGAAAGCGCCCACCGAAGATCGTGCCGGGCAGCGGATCGGGGCGGTAATGCGCAAAGGCTGACAACTGGCTGAGGTAGACCGGCTCGTCGGCGATGAAGCAGTAAGGCAGTTGCAGCTGCAGCGTTGGCCGATCCGGGAAGCGCCATTCCGCTTCGTTCACCAGGGTCAGCACCTCGTTCAGCTTGGCCGGGCGCACCGGGCTTGCCGCCCCCGCCCGGTTGACCAGCACGGCCCTGCCCTTGTCGTCACGCTGAAAGCCGATGTGCAGGTCGAACGGGCATTTCACCATGAAGTATCGGCTTTCCAGCTGGATCACCGCCGGGCAGCGGCTGGCCGACTTGGCATGCGCCCGGTTCGGCGGGCGGATCGCCACCCGTTCGGGCGGGTCGTAAAGCACCGCCCCCTTGTCCTGCGTCAGGAACCAGCCCACGGTCAACGGTCCGGATCCCGGCCCTTCCTCGGGACGCTCGAATGTCATTGTGATGTTCATCCCTGCTCCTTACCCGACAGCCAGCCTCAGGGCCCTGACCAGCGCGGCACTGGTCCGGCGCTCCATTTCCGGCCCGAAACCCATTGCCGGACCATTACCCGCAACCCGCACGGTTTCCGAGCATGACGAATGCACCTCGCGAACGCCAAGACTTGTCAGCAGAGCTGCCGTCCGGGCCGTCACCCCCGACCCTGCCATGATCGCGACCCGCCCCGACGCCTGCCGGACCAGCGCCTCGATCCGCACCGCCCCCTCTGCCGCCGTCGGCGCCCCGCCCGAAGTCAGGATGCGCCGGAACCCTGCCGCGACAGCCTCTTCCAGCGCGGCGTCCATATCCGGAACCAGATCGAAACAGCGATGCAGCGTCAGATCCAGCCCTCGGGCCGCAACAATCAAGCGTCGCAGCGCAGGCCCGTCCAGCCGCCCGTCCGCCAAGGAAGCCCCAAGCACCACGCCCGCCAGCCCGGCCGCCCGTACCGCCGCGATATCGGCCTCCATCACCGTCAGTTCCGCCTCCGTCCAGACGAAGCCCCCTGCCCGTGGCCGGATCATCGCCATGACCGGCACACCGCATCCGGCCGCTTCGGCGATGAACCCGGCCGAGGGCGTCAAGCCGCCCAGCGCCAGCGCGGAACACAGCTCGATCCGGTCCGCACCGCCCGCAACCGCCGCCGCGAGACCCGCCGAACTGTCCACGCAGACCTCGACGATCACGCCCCTGGTCGTCACCCCCATGCCGCCTGCCCTGCGATGGCTGCGCCCAGCAGTCCCGCATCTGCCCCGCATACGGCCGGCACCAGCAGCGGCGCCGTGGTCCGCCGCAGGATGCCCGCCCGCACCGCTTCGTCCAGCCAGGTAACCAGCCCCGGCGCCCGGCTGAGGCCCCCGCCCACCGGCACCACATCGGCGCCGACGACATTCACCACCATCGCCAGTGGGCCCGAGACCAGCTCGCGCCAGAGCGCCATGGTTTTCCCGGCCTCGGCATCACCCGCCAGCCATTCGGCAATGATCGCCTCCGAGTCCAGAACCATTGCCGTGCGCTTGCGGTGCAACCGCTCCAGCCCGCGCGCACCGCCGATCGGGTCGATGCAGCCCACCTGCCCGCAGCCGCATTGAAAGGCGAATTCCCCCCGGATCACCGGGCCGTGTCCCCATTCCCCGGCATAACCGCCCTCGCCCGTGACCACCCGCCCGCCGATCACCAGCCCACCGCCGACGCCCGTGCCCAGAACCACCCCGAACACCGTGCCATGCCCCTTTCCCGCCCCGTGGCCTGCCTCGGCCAGGGCAAAGCAGTCGGCATCGTTCAGCACCATGACCGGCAGGCCGGTGGCTTCCTGCAAGGCCGGACCCAGCGCCAGGCCGTCTATGGCAGGGATATTGGCCACCTTCCCGACCCCCGTCACCGGATCCACCACACCGGCAATCGAAATGGCGATGCCAGAGGCGGCCCGCCCCTTGGCAAAGCCCGCGATCGCCGCAGCGAAGGCCGCCTTGTCCTGCGCAGGGGTCGGAACCTCGCCCAGCGGCTGAAGCCGCCCGTCCCACGCCGCCGCCCTGATCCGGCTGCCACCGATATCGAATGCCAGGATCATCCCGCCCCTCCGTTTGCGCCAGTCTTGACAGGCCAGGCAGGCCCCGTCAAACCGCCACGACCCCATCGTGGAGACGCAGATGATTGCGGATGACCGACTTATCGTGGCGCTGGATGTGCCGAATGTGGTGCAGGGCCTCGACCTCGTGGCCAGGATCGGCGACGCAGTCAGCTTCTACAAGATCGGCCTCGGCATGTTGACGGGGGGCGGCCTTGCACTGGCCAACCAGCTGAAGCAGGAACAGGGCAAGCGCGTGTTCCTCGACATGAAGCTGTTCGACATCGGCGCCACGATCGAGGCGGCGGTGCGGGGCCTTGCGCAATACGACTTTGACTTCCTTACCGTCCACGGCGACCCCCAGGTCGTTGCGGCTGCCGCGACCGGCAAGGGCGGCAGCGGGCTCAAGATCCTTGCCGTGACGATCCTCACCTCGCTTGACCGCGCCGATCTGGACGCAAACCTGATCAAGCCCGGCGATATCCGCGACATCACCCTCGAACGCGCCGCCCGCGCATTCGAGGCAGGGGCGGATGGCGTGATCGCCAGCCCGCAGGAGGCGGCCATGATCCGCGCGCTGCCGCAGTCGCGGGGCAGGCTGATCGTCACCCCCGGGGTGCGCCCGGCGGGGGCGGCAACGGGTGACCAGAAGCGCACCGCCACGCCACGCCAGGCCATCGCCGCAGGGGCGGATCACATCGTTGTGGGCCGGCCGATCTGGCAGGCCACCGACCCGGCGGCGGCAGCCCGCGCGGTGATCGCCGAATTGCCCTGACCGCCGCTCCTGGACGGGCGAAGAGCGACCGCAAGGAAGCGATGAACGCGCCGTGACCTACAGCCCCCGGGCCGCCAGCCAAGCCTTCATCATGGCGATCTCGGCCTCCTGCGCCGCGATCACCTCTTCCGACAGCTTGCGAATCTCGGGATCGGTCCCGTGTTCCAGCTGGATCCGCGCCATGGCGACGGCGGCCTCGTGATGCGGGATCATGCCGCGGACGAAATCGACATCGGCATCCCCGGTATAGGGGATCATCATGTCCGCCATCATTCTGTCCATGGCGGCGGCATAGGCCACTACAGCCGGGTTGCCGGCCAGTTCCGGCGGGATCATCGCTGCATGGCCGGCGCTGGCGACGCCCATGTCCGCCATTCCCATGGCAGAGTGATCCATGGCGGAATGGTCCATCATCGAATGGTCCATCGTCTGCGCAAGTGCAAGTCCGCCGACGATGGCTGCCACGGCTGCCGAAGCAGCGAGTATCTTCTTCTGCATCTCTGTCTCCCTGTTTCCTTTCAGGCGGGCTGGAACCCGGCATCGGTCAGCGCGGCGACCAGCTGCTCGCGCGGAGCCTGGGTGGCGACCTCTACCTTGTGCGTGGCCAGATCGGCGTTGATCTCGGCCGTGGGGTCCACCGAATGGATCGCCCGCGTCACACCGCGGACGCAGCCGCCGCAGGTCATGTTTTCGATGTGGAATTGCACGACTGTCTCCGTTCGTGTTGCCTCGTCAGCGTGAGATAGGGCTTCCAACCGTTGGAAGGTCAAGAGCACAAGCCCGTGATGGCGGCATGTCGAAAGGCCCCTTGACCTTCCCATGATGGGAAGGCCTATCTGGGTCTGCGGAAGCCTCAGGAAAGGACCGCCGCCATGAACATCCAGACCAAGCCCGGCACCGAACACGTGACGCTGCACGTCGAGGGCATGACCTGCGCCTCCTGCGTCGGACGGGTGGAAAAGGTGCTGAAGGCGGTGCCGGGCGTCAGCGAGGCATCCGTGAATCTGGCAACCGAACGGGCCGAGGTCACCGGCCAGGGCCTCGACCCCGCCATACTGGCAAAGGCGATCGAGGGTGCGGGCTATGACGTGCCCGAACGCACGGTCGATCTGGTGGTCGAGGGAATGACATGCGCCTCTTGTGTGGCGCGGGTGGAAAAGGTTCTGGCCGCCGTGCCGGGTGTGAGATCGGCCAGTGTGAACCTGGCGACAGAACGGGCCAGCGTGACTGGCCGGGCCGATCCTTCCGCCTTGATTCAAGCAGTCGAGGGCGCGGGCTATCAGGCCCATCCGGCTGCGCCTGCCGGCCAGGCCGCCGACGATCTCGCCGCACGAAAGGACGCCGAGGAAGCGACCCTCCGCCGCGACCTGGCACTTGCCGCCGCCCTGACCCTGCCCGTCTTCCTGCTGGAGATGGGGGGGCACCTCTTCGACTGGGTGCACATGGCGGTGATGAACACCATAGGCATGCAGAACAGCTGGTATCTGCAATGGGCGCTGACCACGCTGGTCCTTCTGGGTCCCGGTCGGCGGTTCTATCTGAAGGGCTTTCCCGCCCTCTTCCGCCTTGCGCCCGACATGAACAGCCTTGTCGCGGTGGGGACATCTGCCGCCTACGGCTATTCGCTGGTCGCAACATTCCTGCCCGGCCTCCTGCCCCGCGGCACGGTGAACGTCTACTACGAGGCCGCCGCCGTCATCGTCACCCTGATCCTGCTGGGCCGCCTGCTCGAGGCGCGGGCCAAGGGCCGCACCTCGCAGGCGATCCGGCGGCTCATCGGCCTGCAACCCCGCACCGCGCGCCTGGTCCGCGACGGCGCGGCCGTGGAGGTGCCCGTCGCCGATCTTCGCCCCGGCGATCTGGTCGAGGTCCGCCCGGGCGAGCGTGTGCCGGTCGACGGCACGGTGACGGAAGGCGAAAGCTGGGTCGACGAAAGCATGATCTCGGGCGAGCCCCTGCCGGTGGCCAAGGCGCCAGGAAGCACGGTGACCGGCGGCACGGTCAACCAGACCGGCGCCTTCACCTTCCGCGCCACCGCCGTGGGCGAGGCGACGCTCCTCGCGCAGATCATCCGCATGGTCGAACAGGCGCAGGGCGGGAAACTCCCGATCCAAGCGATGGTCGACCGGGTGACACTGTGGTTCGTCCCGGCGATCATGGGCATCGCTGTCCTGACCTTCCTCGTCTGGCTGGCCCTCGGCCCCTCCCCTGCCCTGACCTTCGGGCTGGTGAACGCCGTCGCCGTCCTGATCATCGCCTGCCCCTGCGCCATGGGCCTGGCCACGCCGACCTCGATCATGGTCGGCACCGGGCGCGGGGCCGAGATGGGCGTCCTCTTCCGCAAGGGCGAGGCGTTGCAGGCCCTGCAGGGCGTGGCGGTGGTGGCGCTCGACAAGACCGGCACGCTGACCGAAGGCAAGCCCCGGCTGACCGACCTTTCCCTCGCGCCGGGCTTCGACCGCGCCGAGGTTCTGGCACTGATCGCGGCAGTCGAAGACAAGTCGGAACACCCGATCGCCCGGGCGATCGCGGTAGCGGCGGTTGACGAGGGGCTGACCCTGCCCGAGGTCACCGGCTTCGCCTCGGTCACCGGCTACGGGGTCGAGGCCACGGCGGGGGGGCACCGGGTCGCGGTCGGCGCCGACCGCTACATGGCCCGGCTCGGTCTCGACGTGGCGAGTTTTTCCGACACCGCCGCCCGGCTGGCGGACGAGGGCAAGACGCCGCTTTACGCCGCCATCGACGGCCGGCTTGCCGCCATCCTCGCCGTGGCCGACCCGGTGAAGCCCACCACCCCAAGGGCAATCCAAGCCCTGCACCGGATGGGCCTCAAGGTCGCAATGATCACCGGCGACAACGCCCGCACCGCCGGGGCCATCGCCCGCCAGCTCGGCATCGACGAGGTGGTGGCCGAGGTCCTTCCCGAGGGCAAGGTCGATGCCGTGCGCCGGTTGAAATCCCTCGGCAGTCTGGCCTTCGTCGGCGACGGCATCAACGATGCCCCCGCCCTGGCCGAGGCCGACGTGGGCATCGCCGTCGGCACCGGCACCGATATCGCCATCGAGGCTGCGGACGTGGTGCTGATGTCGGGGCGGCTGACCGCCGTCTCCGACGCCATCGCGCTCTCCAGGGCGGTGATGCGCAACATCCGGCAGAACCTGTTCTGGGCCTTCGCCTACAACACCGCGCTGGTGCCCGTGGCGGCCGGAGTGCTGTGGCCCTTCTGGGGCATCCTGCTATCGCCGGTCTTTGCCGCCGGGGCCATGGCGCTGTCGTCGGTCTTCGTCCTTGGCAACGCGCTGCGCCTGCGCCGCTTTGCCCCCGCAACCCCAGCCTGAAGGAGCCACACCATGAACATCGGACAGGCAGCGAAAGCTTCGGGCGTCTCGGCAAAGATGATCCGCTACTACGAATCCATCGGCCTGATACCCGCCGCCGGGCGCACCGCATCCGGCTACCGCGTCTATGGCCAGACCGAGGTGCAGATCCTGCGCTTCATCCGCCGCGCGCGCGACCTGGGATTCTCGGTCGAGAAGATCGAGGAACTGCTTGCCCTCTGGCGCGACCGGTCGCGGCACAGTGCCGATGTCAAGCACATCGCAACCACCCAGATCGCCGAGCTGCAGGACCGCATTGCCGGGATGCAGGCGATGGTCGACACCCTGCGCCACCTGGCCGATGCCTGCTGCGGCGATGACCGGCCGGACTGCCCGATCCTAGCCGACCTGGAACAGGGAACGGGTGTCACAAAGCATTAGACAGATGCCCCTTTCGCCGACAGGAAACAGGGATGATCGGCTATCTGCTTGCCCATGAAGTGACGATCCGGCTTGGGGCCTTCCTGTCGGTTCTGGTGGCGATGATGCTGTGGGAACTGGCCGCCCCCCGCCGGCGGCTGGAAATTCCCCGCGTCATCCGCTGGACCAACAACCTTGCGCTGGTCGTGCTGGATACGGCGATCCTGCGGCTGGCCTTTCCCGTTCTGGCGGTCGGGCTTGCGACCGCGGCCGAGGCGCAGGGCTGGGGTCTGTTCAACCGGCTGGACCTGCCGGTCTGGGTTGCGATCCTCGTCTCGATCCTGATTCTGGATCTGGCGATCTACCTGCAGCACGTCCTTTTTCACGCCGTGCCGGGCCTGTGGCGGCTGCACCGGATGCACCATGCCGACCTGGATTTCGATGCCACGACAGGCCTGCGCTTTCATCCGGTCGAAATCCTGCTGTCGATGCTCATCAAGCTGGCGGTCGTCGGCGCAATCGGGGCGCCGGCAGTGGCAGTGCTGGCCTTCGAGGTGATCCTGAACGCGACCGCGCTGTTCAACCATGGCAACGTCGCCCTGCCACGCGGGGTGGATCGGATGCTGCGCTGGGTTCTGGTGACACCCGACATGCACCGCGTGCATCATTCCATCGACCCGCGCGAGACGAATTCGAACTATGGTTTCTCGTTTCCCTGGTGGGATCGGCTCTTCGGCACCTACATCGCCCAGCCTGCCAAGGGCCACGAAGGGATGCAGATCGGGATCGAACAGTTCCGCACCCCGCGCGATCTATGGCTGGACCGGATGCTGGTGCAGCCCTTGCGTGGCCCGGCCTCGGGCCACGCGCTGGATCCCGCGAACGACCGACGCTAGCGATAGCGAGAGGGGCTTATGCCGAACCGGCTGCGATAGGCCTTTGAAAAACTTGAGCGGGAATTGAAGCCCGTGGCGATGGCGACCTCCAGGATCGACATCGTGGTGTCGGCCAGCAGATTGCGCGCCTCTTCCAGACGCAGGCCAAGATAGTAGCTTTTCGGCGTTTCCTGCAGCACCGCCTTGAATACCCGCTCCAGGTGCCGGGGCGAACGGCCGAAGATCGCAGCCAGTTCGTCCTGATCCAGCGGGGTCGCGATGTTTTCCTGCATTGCCGCAATCACCCGGGCGATGGCCGGGTGGCGGGCTGTCATCGGGGCGGGATAGACCTTTTTCTGAGTCACGTTCGCTTCGCGCCGGCGGCTGTGCAGGCACATCTCGGCCACGGCATCGGCCAGCTTCTGCCCATGGTCCTGGGCGATCAGGGCCAGCATCATGTCAACCCCGGCCTCGCCGCCGGCGCAGGAAAAGTGCTTGCGACCGATCACGTAGATCTGTTCCAGCGGCTCGACATCAAAAAGCTCGCGGAACGCCGGACGGTTTTCCCAGTGGACCGCAGGCGTGTCGTCGCCCAGAAGTCCGGCACGGGCCAGCGTATAGGCCCCAGTGCAGATCGCCCCCAGCCCCCCGCCCCGCCGGGAATGGTCGCGCAGCCAGTTCAGCACCTTGCGGTCGGCAGCCTGGCTTGCATCGGTGCCGGAACAGACCACCACCGTGACCTCTCGTCCCAGGGGGGCCAGACCCTGATCCACCTCGATCCGCACCCCGGCCGAGCTTTCGACGGGTTTTCCGTCCATGCTGACCAGCCGCCAGCGATACAGCGGCAGCTGGGTCAGCTGATTGGCGATACGCAACGGCTCGACAGCCGAGGAAAAGGCCAGCAGCGTGAAGCGCGGCAGGGCGAGAAAGGCGAAGTCGCGTGTCGGGGCGGGGCCGGGCAGACGGAAATGCGCCACCCCGCGGGGAATCACGGCCGTTGCGCTGTGAAAGCTCTGTTCATCGGCATGGCGTGTCACGACGATTCCTTCCCTGAAACGGTGGGGCCCGGATCAGCCTTTCAGCGCTTTTTGCCGGCAAGTCCAGAAGCAAGTCGCCGCAGAAGGGCTGCGAACGGGAAACCGGGCAGAGGGACCCGACGCAGCTGCTCCGGGCTGATACCGCCACCCTGCAGAAACATCAGGCTTGTTGCGTGCCTTTCCTTCGCCAGATCGGCAATGGCGGGACCAAGACGTGCGCTGTGAAAGGGGATCATGGCTCAGCCTTCCGCGACAAGATGGGCATCTTCGGGCATCCACCAGGCAAACAGTGGCTGACCGATGCCAAGGGGCAGGTCGGCCAGTTCGTCATGTCCCTTCTGCACCCGGATTTCCTGGCCCTGCGCCGTCTCCAGATAGACTGTCGCGGTCGCGCCGACGAATTCCTCGCCGATCACCCTGACCGGCACCGCGTTCACATTCCCGGCCGGCGGGGCAACGCTGAGATGGGTCTTGGTATCCAGAACCGTGATCGTGGCCGACGTTCCGGCCTCAGCCCCGCCGGCAAGCCGCAGACGACCGACCGGGCTGTCAAGTTCCAGCCCTGCGCCAGCCTTGCGGACGGTACCCGTGAAAAGGTTTGACGATCCCAGGAAATCCGCCACGAACCGCGTGCGCGGGGTGCGGTAGATTTCCTGCGGTGTGCCGATCTGTTCGATCTTGCCCCGGCTCATGATCACCACGCGGTCGGCCATGGAAAAGGCCTCGGACTGGCTGTGCGTGACATAGACGAAGGTGATCCCGGTCTCGCGCTGCAGGTTCTTCAGCACCGACTGCATCCGGACCTTCAGCGCCGCGTCGAGCGCCGAAAGCGGCTCGTCAAGAAGCAGGATCTCTGGCTCCACCACCAAGGACCGCGCAAGCGCCACCCGCTGCCTTTGGCCTCCTGAAAGCTGCGAGATGTTGCGTTCGGCGAATTCGGCGATCTGCATCCGTTCAAGCCAGTGTTCGGCCCGCCGCCGCCGTTCCGCCTTGCCCACGCCGCGCATCTTCAGCGCGAATTCGACGTTCTCGCGGACGTTCAGGAAGGGAAACAGCGCAAGGCTCTGCCAGACCATAGGTGTGTCCCGGCACCAGGTCGGCAGGTCGTTGATCGGCTTGCCGGCAAGGCGGATCACGCCCTCGGTCGGCGCCTCGAGCCCCGCGAGCATCCGCAGCGTCGTGGTCTTGCCGCAGCCCGACGAGCCCATGATCGCCAGGAACTCGCCCTTCTTGATCTCGAAATCCAGCTTCTGCACGGCGACGAAGGCACCGAAACGTTTCACCACACCTTCGAAGGAAACCAGGGTATCGCGGGTCATGGGGCCTACTCCTTTTCGGGCACCCTGGCGCTGCGACCGGACAGCAGCAGCTGTGCCAGGATCACAAGCTTCATGGAAAGGATGAAGACGAAGGTGCCGATCGCGTTGATCCGCGGGCTGACCTGACCTTGCAGGAAGCCCAGCACCTTGACGGGCAGCGTCTCGTTCAGGCCCGAGACGAACCAGGCCACGGCGAATTCGTCGAACGAGACGGCCATGGTGATGAAGAGCGCGCCAAGGATCGCGGGCGCGCAGAACGGAATGATGACATGCCGCATCGCTGCCCATTCCGAGGCGCCGAGGTTCCAGGCGGCGGGCTCCAGCGCCGGGTCCATCTGCGACAGGCGCAGCCGGATGATCGCCATGGCGAAGGGGGCGCAGACGACGACATGAGAGATGATGACCGACAGCGCATTGCCCGACAGGTTGATGCGGGACAGATAGGCCAGCATCGCAAGCCCCAGGATGACCACGGGAATCGTCGGCGGCAGCAGCGCCAGGGCCAGATAGACCTGCTTGCCCGCGAACCGGTAACGATAGTCGGTGTAGGCCGCCCCGAAGCCCAGAACGGTCGAGATCACGCCGACCGCGACACCCACCAGAAGGGTGTTGCGCGCGCCCTGCCAGACCAGCGGGTCGTTGGCCACCGCACGATACCATTCCAGCGAGAACTCTCCCAGCGGCAGCGAGGGGAAGCGGTCGGAATTGAAACTGAAGACGAAGCTTGCCGCGATGGGGGCGAAGACGAAGGCATAGGCCAGCAGGATGTAGACCATCAGCGCCCAGTCCACCGCGCGGTTGCGGTTCAGATCGGCGGCACCGCTCATGTCGATTTCCCCTTGTAGGCGAATTTGACGGCAGCGAAGGCCACGACCATCAGCGTGCCGATCATGGTCAGTGCAATGACTGCTGCACGGGGCCACTGCTGGCCGGATTTTGTGGTGTCGGTGATCAGGATCGACAGGGTCGTCGGGTCACCGCCGCCCAGGTAGATCGGGCTTACGAAATCGCCGAACGACAGGATGAAGGCAAAGAGCGCTGCAATGACCAGGCCGGTGCGGGCCGAGGGGATGACCACCTCGAACACGGTGCGGACGCGCCCGCAGCGCAGGTTGTGCGCGGCCTCGATCAGGGTGCGGTCGATGAAGGCCAGGCTGAAGAGTTGCAGAAGGACGACCAGCGGGAAGCTGAGCGTGAGGTAGCCGATCATCGTGGCCAAGACCGTGTTCAGCATCGGGAAGGGCCCGAGGCCGACCCAGCCAAGGATCACATTGATGATGCCATTGTCCGACAGGAAGATCTGCCAGGAATAGACGCGCACCAGGTAGCTGGTGAAAAAGGGGATCACCATCAGGAAGATCGCCCAGCGCCGGGCGCTGTCAGAAAGCTTGAAGGCGATGGCATAGGCGGCGGGAAAGGCCAGCAAGCTGGTCAGAACGGATGCCGCGGCGGCCAGCGCCAGCGTCGTGCCGTAGGCCTGCCAGAAGACCGTGCGGCCATACATCGTCGCCCAGTTCACCGTGTCGAAATCGGGCTGCATGGCGAAGTTCCTGACCGTCCAGAACGACAGGGCGACCAGGAAGACCAGCGGAAAGAAGAAGAACAGGATCTGCCAGATCAGAAGCGGCAGTGCGAAGGTCATGCCGTAAAGGGAAATCCTGCGTCGCATCGTCGGGCGCACTCCGGCTGATGGGGCGCCGGCCGGCAGGGAAGCCCCGCCAGCCGGCAATGTCAGGGCCTGGGGCTCAGGCACCATGGTCAGGCACCCTTGTATTCGGACCAGAAGTCGTTCCAGGTCTCAAGATCCTGCTGGATGGGCCATTCGCGATACTTGATCCGGCCAGCCCGGATCATGTCCATCACGTTGCCGGCGTCCTTGGTCATGCCCTGACGCCTGGCTTCATCCGGGTTCTCGGCCTGCAGGACCTCCCAGCCCTTCGCGTTCGGGATCAGCGCCGGATAGGCCGCCATCTGGGCCGATTTTGCCTGACCCTTGGCCGAGGTGATGTACTGGATCCACTTCTTCGCGAGATCCGCCTTCTGCGAACCCTTGCCGATCGAGAAGCATTCCGACCATTGCAGCCCGCCCTCTTCCGGGATCACGGTGCGCACCTTGGCGCCGTTCTTCTCCAGAACCCCGGTGATCCAGTCACCGATACCGCAGAAGGCCAGCATCTGCCCGTCGTTCAAGGACGAGAAGGTGCCGCCATAGTCGAAGAACCCGCCGATCTGGGGCCGCAGCGACATGGTCTTTTCCTTGACCGCCTCCCAGGCGGTCTCGTCGATGTCGTAGGGGGCGGGGTTGCCGTTGAGAAGGCTCATCTGCCCGAGGTTGGGCAGGTGCCAGTCGAAATGGCCGACCTTGCCCTTAAGCTTTTCGGCCCAGAACACATTGTAGGTCGCAGCTTCGGCCTCGGTCAGCGCGTCGGTGTTGTAGGCCACGCCGAGGAACCCGAAGCGCGTGACCAGCGAGAACAGCTTGCCGTCCTGCCAGTTTCCCGGGAACTGCTGGAATTCGGGGAAGTATTCATCCAGCGCATAGTCGGCCGGGTCCAGCTCCTCGACATAGCCCGCCGCGTTCAGCGCCTGGACATATTCGGCATCCGACAGGATCACGTCGAAGGTGCCGGGCGGCGATTGCGAGATCAGGCCCAGCATGTTGTCACCGCCGGTGTAGTATTTCGGCACGAACTTGACGTTGTTCTCGGCCTCGAACTCGGCCACGATGTCGGGCTCGGCGTGGCCATACCAGGCCAGCATCGTCAACTCGGTCGGCGCGGCGAAGGCGCGGCGCGACAGCATGGGCGTGGCCAGCGCGGCTGCCCCGGACGCAAGAAGTGCCCGGCGCGTCAGGCCCTTTGCAATCACCTCGGTCTTGGTCATTCCGATACTCCCCGTTTCAGCCGCAAGGCCGTGTTCGTGGCTGCGACGTTAGGAGACCGGAAGGCGAGAACAAAATCGGTTCTTGAAATCCATTGATAAGCGCCGGTTATATGGCCCGCGATTTCGTCAGCCCGGCAAGGTCTTGACGCCCGAGCCCACGCTTTCCAGGCCGGCCACAAGGTCGCTGACCAGTTGAAGGCCTGCGGCAGACAGGCGTGGATGCTTGTAGAACAGCCCGACCCGAAGCGGCTCCAGCTTCGGGAATCCCTCGTCCTCGCCCAGTTCGCGCATCCCGGGCAGCATGGTGGCCTGGGTCAACGCCGTCACGCACAGACCGTTCAGCACCGCGTTCTGAAGGCCTGAGATGCCAGGGCCGGTATAGACGATGCGCCAGCGCCGGCCCGCACCGTCCAGCGCGTCGATCATTCGAGCGCGGTAGTCGCAGCCTTCCAGATGGGCGCCCAGCGGCACCGGGCGCGATGCGTCCATGGCCATGGTTTCCGACGCGGCCCAGATCGGCTGTTCCACCCAGGCGCGCGACAGATAGGGCATTCGCGCCGTAGGCATGGTGGCAACGATGATGTCCAGGTCGTCCGAACGCAGCAGCTGATGCAACTCGCGGCTCAGGTCGCAGTGAATCTCCAGGTCCACGTCCGGATGGTGGCGCAGGAAGGTGGTGAGGGTGTTCTGCAGGAAGGCCACCGCGTAATCAGTGGGCAGGCCTATGCGCAGCACGCCCGTCATGTCCGAACGGTGGAAACAGCGCACCGCCTCGTCGTTGATGCGCACCATTTCGCGGGCATAGGACAGAAGCGCCTCGCCTGCGGGGGTGGGGTGGATGGCGCGGCCCTCCTGCGTCAGCAGGGGCGCGCGCACCAGTTCCTCCAGCCGCCGGATCTGCAGGGAAATCGCAGGTTGGCTGCGGCCCAGCACCGCCCCGGCCTTGGAATGCCCCCCCAGTTCCACTACCGCGATGAAGGTGCGCAACAGGTCGGTGGGCAGATTGGTGATCAGTGCCATGGATTTGCCCCGCCAATGGAAGCATTGGGGCAATCTATTTTCCTTATGCACCTCCGGCAACGTAGATTTTCGCCATCACCCTTGCAGATTTTGGCCACCATGAAACACACGACCGCCTTCGCCTCGGAGCTGACCTGGCCCGACTACGCCGCCGCCGTGAAGGGCGGGCAGACACCGATCCTGATTCCGATCGGGTCGATGGAACAGCACGGCCACCACATGCCCTTGCATGTGGACGTGCTTCTGCCCACCGAATTCGCCCGCCGTGTTGCGCTTGAAATCGGAGCCCTCGTCGCGCCGCCCTTCACCTATGGCTACAAGTCGCACCAGAAATCGGGTGGCGGGAACCACCTGCCGGGCACGACCAGCCTGGACGGTGCCACGCTGGTCGCGGCACTGAAGGACGTGATCAAGGAATTCGCCCGCCACGGCGTGCGCAGGATCTGCCTTGTGAACGGCCATTTCGAGAATTCCTGGTTCATCGTCGAAGGCATCGACCTTGCCCTGCGCGAACTGCGCTGGGACGGGATCACCGACATGAAAATCGTGGTGCTGTCCTACTGGGATTTCGTCCACAAGGAGGCCATCGCCAGACTGTATCCTGGCGGCTTCCCCGGCTGGGACGTGGAACACGGCGGCGTGCTGGAGACATCGCTGATGCTGGCGCTGCATCCCGAACACGTCCATCTCGACCGCGCGGTGGATCATGCGCCCGCGACCTTCCCGCCCTATGACGTCTACCCGGTCAAGCCGGAATGGACGCCCCCTTCGGGCACGCTGTCCTCGCCGAAGGACGCCTCGGTCGAAAAGGGGCACATCCTGCTTGAGGTCTGCACGGCGGGCATCGTCGGCGCGCTGCGGGCCGAGTTCGGCTGAGCAAGCTTCTTCCTGGTGACCTGGGGGGCTTCGGCCCCCTTTTTCTTTGACCGGTCGCGGGGTGCAAGCAAAAGGGGCCGGATGACCCGGCCCCTGTCGCGCTGTCCCGATGGGGGATCAGTTCTTGATGATGTTGTGTTCCGGTCCGAAGGGGAAGCCGGTGATGTTCTCGGCGCCCGTCTCGGTCACGATCAGGATGTCGTGTTCGCGGTAGCCGCCTGCCCCTGGCGTGCCTTCCGGCAGCATGACCATCGGCTCCATCGACACCACCATGCCGGGCTTCAGTTCCGTCTCGATGTCCTCGCGCAGTTCCACCCCGGCCTCGCGGCCGTAGTAGTGCGAAAGGACGCCGAAGGAATGGCCGTAGCCGAAGCTGCGGTATTTCAGGAGATCCCACTGGCGGTACATGTCGTTCAGTTCCAGCGCGATCTCGTTGCACTTGGCGCCGGGCTTGATGAGCTCCAGGCCCCGGCGGTGCACGGCGACGTTCTTCTCCCAGATGTCGAGGCTCGCGTCGTCGCAATGGTCGCAGAAGAGCGTCCGCTCCAGCGCGGTGTAGTAGCCGAAGATCATCGGGAAGGTGTTGAGCGACAGGATCTCGCCCGACTTGACCTTCTTGTTCGTCACCGGGTTGTGCGCACCATCGGTGTTGATGCCCGACTGGAACCAGGTCCAGGTGTCCATCAGTTCCACGAAGGGGAAGGAACTTGCGATCTCGCGGATCATCGCACTGGTCCCGGCGATGGCGACCTCATGTTCCGGCACGCCCGCCTTGACGGCCTTGGCCACGGCCCAGCCGCCCACGTCGGCGATCCGTGCGCCAGTCCGGATCAGCTTCTGCTCCTCGGCCGACTTGATGGTGCGCATCCACATCGAGGGCTGGGACACATCGACGAACTCCACCCCCGGCAGCGCCGCCTCCAGCGCATTGCGGAAATCAAGGCTGACATGGTCGAACTCGATCCCCAGCCGCTTGACGCCCGGCGTCAGCTGCCGGACTGCCCGGTAGTAGTTGTCGCGCCGCCAGTCGGTGTAGGTGATGTTGTTGCCGAAGGTCCGGCGCCAGGGCTGGCCGCCGTCGATCCCGGCCGAGATGGTGGTCGCTGCATCCTGGGTGATCACCATGCCGTATTTCCGGCCGAAGTAGCAGTAAAGCCAGCCGGAATAGTAGTTGATGCAGTGATAGCTGGTGAAAAGCGCCGCATCGACGTTGTTCGCGGCCATCCAGCCGCGCACGTCATCCTGACGGCGCTTCATTTCGGCGTCGGAGAAGGGTGAATAGTCCTTCTCCCCATTGTGCCATTCCATGACATGCAGCATGTCGTCGGTCATCGCGTGATCCTTTCCCTGTTCGAAGGCGCTGGCCGGACATTACTGCCCCAGGGAAGCAGCCAGAAATTTGTTATGGAAATCCTGCTATTTGCGCCGGTCCAGCCGTCAGCCGACAGCAGATGGCCGCGCCATTAGCGCAAGAGGATCGCGCGGAAATCGTTGACGTTCGTGCCGGTGGGGCCGGGAACGAACAGGTCGCCCAGGACCGCAAAGGCAGTGTAGGCGTCATTGGCAGCCAGAAGCGCAGCAGGGTCATGCCCCAGAGCCCGCAGCCGCGCTGCGCTGGCGCCGGTGGCAAAGGCGCCTGCGTTGTCCTCGGACCCGTCGATACCGTCGGTATCCGCAGCCAGTGCCGCAAGGGGCACCCCTTCCGCCGCCAGCGCCAGGGCCAGCAGGAATTCGCTGTTCCGCCCGCCTTTTCCACTGCCGCGCAAGGTTACCGTCGTCTCTCCGCCCGACAGGATCGCCACGGGGCGCGGAAAGGGGCGGTTGCGGGCCGCCACCTCGCGGGCGATCGCGCCATGAACCCGGCCCACATCACGCGCCTCGCCCTCGATGGCGTCCGACAGGATCACGGCCGGAACACCCATCGCCAGGGCCCGTTGCGCGGCGGCCTCAAGCGACAGCCGGGCCGAGGCGATGACATGCACCTCATTGCGGGCAAAGACCGGATCATCCGGCAGGGGCGCGGGCTCTGCGTCTCCGGCCAGCCAGCCAGCCACCCGCGGCGGCAGGTCGATCCGCCAGCTGGCAACCAGCGCCCGGGCCTGCTCCCGTGTCGTCGCATCGGGCACGGTCGGTCCGCTGGCAACCTGGGCCGGATCATCACCCGGCACGTCCGAAACCACCAGAGTGACCACCCGCGCCGGATGGCAGGCCGCCGCCAGCCGCCCGCCCTTGATGCCCGACACCTGCTTGCGGATCGCATTCATCACCGAGATCGGCGCCCCCGAGGCCAGCAACGCCCGGTTCAGCGCCACCTCGTCCTCCAGCGTCAGGTTGCCCGGCGGACAGGGCAGCAGGGCCGAACCGCCGCCGCAGACCAGCGCCACTACCAGATCATCTGGGCCAAGGCCACGAACTGCGTCGAACAGCGCCGCCGAGGCCGCAAGTCCCGCCGGATCGGGCACGGGATGCGCTGCCTCCATCACGCGAATGCTGCGCGTCGGGCAGCCGTAGCCGTATCGGGTGACAACCACGCCCCCCAGCGGCCCGTCCCAGAGCCGCTCGAAGGCCGCCGCCAGCTGCGCCGCCCCCTTGCCCGCGCCGACGACGACCGTGCGGCCCCGAGGCCGGGCGGGCAGATGTGCGGCCAGTGCCCGTTCCGGGTCGGCCGCCGCCACCGCAGAGCGGAACAAGGCGGTCAGGAAAGCGCGGTCCTCATCGGTCACGGCTGCCGGTCCTCACAAGGCATCTGCCCCGCCCGATCATGACGATTCGGCCGGCCCTGTCGATCTCGGTTTCCCGCCATCGCCGGGCGTTTGCGACAGGGCAGCGCGATCAGGCCAGCAGCCGGGCGCCGTCCTGGCCCCGGATGGAAAGGTCAAGAATCGCGCCCTCGGGCTGATCGGCGGAAAAAACGACTTCGGCGAACTGTTCCGTCCGGCCGATGCGCTGACCTTCGGTCAGCACCCGGTGCGTCCGGCCGACCTGCGCCTGAAGGTGCTGCATCAGAACCCGGTCGCCCAGCGCCCGCAGCCGTGCCGCACGGTCCCTGATCTCGGGCCCCTTCACCTGCGGCATCCGCGCGGCAGGGGTGCCCTTGCGAGGCGAGAAGGGAAAGACATGCAGGAAGGTCAGGCCGCAGTCGATCACCAGATCCAGACTGCGCTGGAACATCGCCTCGGTCTCGGTCGGGAAACCTGCGATGATATCAGCCCCGAAGACGATATCGGGCCGCAGCCGTCGCGCCTCCTCGCAGAAGCGGATGGCGTCGTCGCGCAGGTGCCTCCGCTTCATCCGCTTCAGGATCAGGTCGTCGCCGGCCTGCAATGAAAGGTGCAGGTGCGGCATCAGCCGAGGCTCGGTCGCGATCGCTTCCATCAGCGCAGGGTCGGCCTCGATGGAATCGATCGAGCTGATCCGCAAGCGCGGGATCGGGGTCAGCTTCAGGATCCGCCGCACCAGATCGCCCAGCCGCGGCTGGCCGGGCAGGTCGGCGCCCCAGGAGGTCAGGTCCACCCCGCTCAGCACCACCTCGTTGAAACCGCGGTCCACCAGCCGGCTGATCTGCTCGACCACCACCCCCGCCGGGACCGAGCGCGAATTGCCCCGGCCATAGGGAATGATGCAGAAGGTGCAGCGGTGGTCGCAGCCGTTCTGCACCTGCACATAGGCCCGATGCCGACCAAAGCCGTCGATCAGATGCCCGGCCGTCTCGCGCACCGACATGATGTCATCGACCTGCACCTTCTCGGTCGTGCCGATCAGGTCCGGCGCAGCGATGGCCTTCCAGGTCGCGGCCTGCATCTTCTCGTGGTTGCCAACGACGCGGGTCACCTCGGGCATGGCGGCGAAGGTCTCGGGCTCGGTCTGCGCGGCGCAGCCCGTCACGATGATTGGCGCGCCTGGGTTTTCCCGCGCCAGGCGCCGGATCTCCTGCCGGGCCTTGCGCACCGCCTCGGCGGTGACGGCGCAGGTGTTCACGATCACCGCATCCGACAGGCCCGCCGCTGCGGCCAGTTCCTTCATCGCCTCGGTCTCGTAGGCGTTCAGCCGGCAACCAAGCGTGGCAAAGACCGGCGCTTGCACGGGATGTGCGGGCGCGTTCATGCGACGGCTGCCAGGAATTCGGGCAGAAGCACCCCGTCGAAAACCCGCGCCACCGGCCCGGTCAGCCAGACGCCATCATCGCGCCAGTCAACCTCGAGCGTGCCGCCATCGACCTCCAGCACCAGACGTGGCCCGCTGATGCCGCGCAGATGTGCCGCGACCGCCGTGGCACAGGCACCCGATCCGCACGCAAGGGTAATGCCAGTACCCCGTTCCCAAACGCGCATGCGCATGCGGCATGGCGAAAGCAGAGTGGCGAATTCCACATTGGTTCGCTGCGGGAAAAGCGGATCATGCTCGATCTTCGGGCCGAGCGCGGCAAGGTCCACCGCTTCAGCATCCGGAACGAAATGCACGCAGTGAGGGTTGCCCATTCCCACGGCCACAGGATCGCCGGCCAATGGCAGATGCAGGTGGTCAACCTTCTGCGCCAGGGGAATCGCCTGCCAGTCCAGCTGCGGCTGCCCCATGTTCACCCAGACGCGCCCATCCGCCGCCCGTTCGGCCCGCAGCGCGCCGCGCGCGGTGGTCAGGGTCACCCGATCTATCCCCCGCCCCCGCATCACATGGTCCGACACGCAGCGCGTGGCATTGCCGCAGGCCCCCGCCTGACTGCCGTCACTGTTCCAGAACACCAACCCGAAATCGGCGCCCGGTGCATCGGTGATCTCGACCAGCTGATCGAACCCCACGCCACGGTTCCGGTCACCCACGGCTCTTGCCAGGCCAGCCGTCATGACCGTCGCGCGCCCGCGCGAGTCGATCACCACGAAGTCGTTGCCTGCGCCGTGCATCTTCATGAACGGCAGGCCGGTCTGGCTGTTTGTATCCTTCATGCCCCGGCATATACGCCCGCAGAGAACCTTTTGAAAGACACAGCACGTTTTTGCCCTTGACCCTGTGAGCGGGCCTGACTAATCAGCCGCCTCGTGGGGCCGGTAGCTCAGTTGGTAGAGCAGCTGACTTTTAATCAGCGGGTCACAGGTTCGAATCCTGTCCGGCTCACCACTTCCAGACATCGACGGTGAAAAGGCTTTGGCCATCACGGGCATGACATGTCTGTGCCCAGGGCTTTCCGCTCACGGGATGCCTTGCTTTCCTGAAGACTGCCGCATTGCGACACGCCCCTGCCCCGAACACCGGACGCAGGGATTGCCGCCGCGGGACGACCGGGCCCGCCAGAAAAGGGGCCCGGACCGATGGTTATGCCTACTTCTTCGCCACGCGCGCGTTGCGGGTTGCAATCAGTTTCAACCGCAGTGCGTTCAGCCGAATGAAACCTTCGGCATCCTTCTGGTCGTAGGCGCCGGCATCTTCCTCGAAGGTGACGTGCTTTTCACTGTAAAGCGAATGATCCGACCAGCGCGCCACCGTCCGGGCAGACCCCTTGTAAAGCTTGACGCGCACCGTCCCGGTAACATGTTCCTGGGTCTTGTCGATCAGGGCTTGCAGTGCCTCGCGTTCGGGGCTGAACCAGAAGCCGTTGTAGATCAGCTCTGCATAGCGCGGCATGATCGAATCCTTCAGGTGGCCGGCGCCCGAATCCAGGGTGATCTGCTCGATTCCCCGGTGCGCCTCCAGCAGGATCGTGCCGCCGGGGGTTTCATAGACCCCGCGGCTCTTCATGCCGACGAACCGGTTCTCCACCAGATCCAGAACGCCCACGCCATGCTTGCCGCCCAGTTCGTTCAGCCGGGCAAGGATGGTGGCCGGACTCATCGCCTCGCCGTTTATCGCAACGGCATCGCCCTTCTCGAATGTGATCTCCACCATTTCGGGCGCATCGGGGGCCTCTTCCACGGGCACGACCCGCTGAAGCACGTAGTTGGGGAATTCCTCGGCCGGGTTCTCCAGCACCCGGCCCTCCGAAGAGGTGTGCAGCAGGTTCGCATCGACGCTGAACGGTGCCTCGCCCCGTTTGTCCTTGGCAATCGGGATCTGGTTCGCCTCGGCGAATTCAAGAAGTTTCGTCCGGCTGGTCAGATCCCACAGCCGCCAGGGCGCGATCACCTTGAGCGCCGGGTCCAGTGCCGCGGCCGATAGTTCGAACCGCACCTGATCGTTGCCCTTGCCCGTTGCGCCATGCGCAATCGCATCGGCCCCGGTTTCATGGGCGATGCGCACCAGATGCTGGCTGATCAGTGGCCGGGCGATCGAGGTGCCCAGAAGATACAGCCCTTCATACAGCGCGTTGGCCCGGAACATCGGGAACACGAAGTCGCGCACGAATTCCTCGCGCACATCGACGATGTGGATGTTCTCGGGCTTGATCCCCAGCAGCAGCGCCTTCTGCCGCGCCGGTTCCAGTTCCTCGCCCTGGCCCAGATCGGCCGTGAAGGTCACGACCTCGCAGCCGTATTCCGTCTGAAGCCATTTCAGGATGATCGAGGTATCAAGCCCGCCCGAATAGGCGAGGACAACTTTCTTCGGCTTCTGCATGGATGCACTCCGTCCCGGTTTCGCTGGCGCTTAAAGCGAAACCGGGGCAAGGGCAAGAATGGCCAGGTCGGCAGGCCGGGCAATGCCGTGAAAAGCAGGGCGCGCGCCCCGATGCCGCGGCACGCGCTTCCCGGAAAGGAACGGAATCTGGCGGGTCACTTCACGATGATGACCGATTCCTATTCCGGCTCCACGGCCGCCGTTTCATCGGGCGCTGAAGTCTGCGCAACGGCGGCATCGATCGCGGCCTGGTGCGGCGCCAGCTTGTTGCGCAGTGCTGTCAGCAGGGCAACGGCATCGCCGTCCTTGTTCCAGGCATCGAGTATTGCCTGTTCTGCCGCGATCACCGTCTCGGCCGCAGCCGCAGCGGCGTCACGGGCAGCCTGGATGTCATCGTCCGAGGGGCGGCTCTCGGCGAGCTGCAGCCCGGTTTCGTCGGTGCCGCCAACATCGCCGATCAGCGAGTCGATGTCCCCCGACAGCGCCAGCTGTTCTTCGGTCAGCGTGCCGTCAGCCTTGGCCTGCAGGTATTCATCGACGGATGCAAACCCGGCTTCCTCGACCTTTGTCTGAAGGGCGTCGAAGCTGTCTGCACGGGCCTCCAGTTCGGCTGCCCTGTCTGCCGCCGCAGCAGCTGAAGTGTCCGCCACCGCCAGACCGGCCAGCAGCCCCACCGGGCCCTTCGTCGTCTGGCCGTTGCGGATATGAGCAAGGACCGCGTTGATGTTGGCATTCATCGCGCCGTTCATCTTGCCCAGTTCGTTCGGGGCAAGTTCGCCGTTCTTCACTGGCTTGCCCTTGGCGGCCTTGGCCCCCTCTGCCGCGGCGGGCTTGGGCTTCTTCGTCGCCGCGGATTTGGCCGACTTGTCAGAGTTGCCCTTCGACTTCTCGGCCGACTTCGACTCGGATTTCTTGGACTCCGACTTGCCGTTCCCGCCGCCGTTGCCATTGCCGTTGCCATTGCCCTTGGCATGGGCAGCGCCTGCGGCATCCAGGTCGAAAACCGGAACCGCCGGCGAAAACATCAGAAGCGATGCCGCAAGCACCGTGGTCAGTTGCATCTTGCGCATTGCCGGAACTCCCTGTCTGGATGGCATGATGGGATTGGCCTTCGATCCGACGCGCCGATCGTGGCAAGAATATGGCAACCTGTATAAACCAAAGGTATAGCAGCGCAATGTCAGCGTTTCCGGAAGCCGCACGAAGCACGACCAAGGCCCTGCGCGGACTGTTTCCCGAAACGCCCCTGCAGCGGAATGACCATCTGTCGCAGCGATTCGCCGCCGACATCTGGCTGAAGCGTGAAGATCTTTCGCCGGTCCGCAGCTACAAGATCCGCGGTGCCTTCAACGCCATGCGCAAGGTGCGCGACCGCCAGCCCGAGCAGCGCCAGTTCGTCTGCGCCAGTGCGGGAAACCATGCGCAGGGCGTTGCCTATGCTTGCCGGCATTTCGGGGTGGAAGGCGTCATCTTCATGCCGGTCACCACACCGCAGCAGAAAATCGACAAGACCCGTATGTTCGGCGGCGGCCACGTGCGCATCGAGTTGACCGGTGACTACTTCGATCAGACCCTTGCCGCGGCCCAGGCCTTCTGCGCGGAACAGGGCGCGCATTTCCTGTCGCCCTTCGATGACCCCGACGTGATCGAGGGGCAGGCCTCCGTGGCAGTGGAAATCCTGGACCAGCTGGGCCGCGCCCCGGATTTCGTGATACTGCCTGTGGGCGGCGGCGGCCTGGCCTCGGGTGTCACGCGCTACATGCGCGAGGTGGCGCCTTCGGTCCGGTTCCGGTTCGTCGAGCCGCTTGGCGGGGCCAGCCTGACCGCCGCCCTGCGGGAGGGCGGCCCGACCAGGTTGCCCCGGGTGAACAGCTTCGTTGACGGTGCGGCAGTGGCGCGCATCGGCGACAGCAACTACGCTCATCTTGCCTGGATCCCCCGCGAGGCGGTGCATCTGGCCCCCGAAGACCGCATCTGCGTCACGATGCTGGAAATGCTGAACGTCGAGGGCATCGTGCTGGAACCTGCCGGTGCCCTGTCTGTCGACGTCCTGCCGGAACTGGCCGAGGAGATCCGGGGCAAGACCGTTGTCTGCGTGACGTCGGGCGGAAATTTCGACTTCGAGCGCCTGCCCGAAGTCAAGGAACGCGCCCAGCGCTATTCCGGGCTGAAGAAATACTTCATCCTGCGCATGCCCCAACGCCCCGGCGCGCTACGCGAGTTCCTGAACCTCCTGGGCCCCGACGACGACATCACCCGGTTCGAATACCTGAAGAAATCGGCACGCAACTTCGGGTCGGTGCTGATCGGGATCGAAACCAAGGATGCCAACAATTTCCGCCATTTCACCGACCGGATGGATGCGGCGGGACTTGCCTTCCGCGACATCACCGCCGACGAGGCGCTGGCAGAATTCCTGATCTGACCTTCAGGCCGCCGTGCCTTCAGACACCGCCCCACCCTGCAAGCCTGCAACCAGCTGCGCGCGCGAGGCGCGATAGACCCTCAGCACCTGCGCCAGATCGACCAGCGCCCCGTATCCCGCGGCGGCCTTGCGTTCGCCGTCCTGGCAGATCGCGGCAAGATCGCTGAGCCCGAGGTTCAGTGCGCTGCCTTTCAGGAAATGCAGATGCGCTTCCAACTCGCCTGGTGCGGGGCCGGCAGACAGGGCGCGGACGGCCTGCTCGGCCTCTTCCAGGAACATGTCGGCCACCTCGGCAAGACCGCCAACGCCGATTTCGCAGCGCAGTTCCTCTATCCGCTTCCAGTCGATCATGTCGGCAGTCCCCCTGATGTCCACGCAAGCAGCGTGAAGTGGCGAACCCAGCATTTGATGGGCCCGAAGTCGACAGGGCTGTGGCAATCGCCTGCAATTTTACCGTTCACCCAGTGTTAAACAGGCAAGGCCAGACTGGACCTTCGGTCAGGAAGGGGTTGCCGGTGCTGTCCATCACGCTGCCAGACGATCGGATGACGCCAGTCGCGGGCGGGGTGCGTCATGTGCTGATTGTCGATGACAGCCGGGCGCAGCGGCACATCCTGTCGATGCAGCTGCGACGCTGGGGCTACAGGGTGACGGAACGCGAATCTGCGCTTGCCGCGCTGGATTTCTGCGCCACGGAAGGCGTGGATATCGTCATCAGCGACTGGATGATGCCGGGCATGTCCGGCCTGGAATTCTGCCGCCGGTTCCGGGATCTGGGGCGCGAGAACTACGGTTATTTCGTGCTTCTGACCTCCAAGTCGGAAAAGGCCGAGATCGCCGATGGCCTTGAGGCCGGGGCCGACGACTTCCTGACCAAGCCCGTCGCCAGCAGCGAACTTCGCGCCCGACTTCGCGCGGGAGAGCGGATGTTGTCCATGCAGGCAGAGCTGCTGGCAAAGAACCGGGTCATCGCGAAAACCCTTGTCGAATTGCAGGACCTTTACGATTCGCTCGACCGCGACCTGATCGAAGCGCGGAAGTTGCAGCAGACGCTGGTTCGCGACCGGGTGCGGGATTATGGCTGGGCAAGGGCGTCGCTGCTCTTGCGGAATTCGGGGCGGGTGGGGGGCGATCTGGTCGGCAGCTTCCGGGTCGATGACGACCGCGTGGCGGTCTATTCGATCGACGTCTCCGGCCACGGTGTTGCCTCGGCGATGATGACGGCCCGCCTTGCCGGATTCCTGACCGGATCTTCCCCCGAACAGAACCTGGCATTCCAGAAAGGGCCGCGGGGTGCCCATGTCCTATTGCCGCCGGAAGCGGTGGCCGAACGGTTCAACCGCCTGATGCTGGAGGAGATTCAGGTCGAACAGTACTTCACGATGGTCTTTGCCGTCGCCGACCGCGTGGCGCAGCAGATCAGCCTTGTGCAGGCCGGCCATCCGCACCCCATGCTTTTGCGCAAATCCGGCGCGGTGCAGCGGCTGGGGCGGGGCGGGCTTCCCATCGGCCTGGTTCCCGGCGCGACATACGAATGGGAAGACATCCCGTTCACCCCCGGTGACCGGCTCATCCTGGTGTCGGATGGCATCACCGAATGTCCTCTGCCTTCTGGGCGCGACTTCGGGGAAGACGGCCTGACGACCAGCCTGAAGACCAGCCTGAAGACCTCGGCCGGACTAGGCGGGGCCGAGCTTCTGGAAGCGCTGATCCGGGATCTGGCGCGGCAATCGGGCAGCGAAAGTTTTGCCGACGACGTGTCCGGCGTCGTGCTGGACCTAGGCTAGCGCATCGGCCAGCATTGCCCGGTCGCCTGCATTGCCGAGCCGCACCAACGCCTCTTCCACCGGCAGCCAGATCGCGGCATGGCCCGGCTCGGACGGCGGACCAAGGGGGCGGACCGGACGCGCCAGATAGACGGTGCAGACCTTTTCCGCCCAAAGGTCGTATTCCGGCATGTAGGTGAACCGGCGGAATGCCCCCAGCCGCCGGAAGACGGCGATCCGCCATCCGGTTTCTTCGAGCACTTCGCGGTGCAGGGCCGGGATCGGCTGTTCGCCGGGGTCGATACCGCCGCCGGGCAGCTGGAATTCTGGCACCGGCTCGGCCTGGTGGGTGGTCAGGATATGGTCGCCCCGCAGAAGGATCGCATAGACGCCAGGCCTGCGGATGTAGCCCTGCCCCGGTTTCACCGGCTCGCCATGGCGTCTGATCATGCGCATCCCCCTTGGACCGTCGGTTGTGCTGCCTATATAGGCGCGATATGCCAACACTGGCAGTTTCAGGAAACCCCCCATGTCTACCGGTTCACAGATCGCCTGGGACGATACCGTCCTGCCATTCCAACTGGACGCCTCGGGCATCCGCGGTCGCGTCGCGCGGCTGGACGGGGTGCTGGACCAGGTGCTGAAACAGCACGCCTATCCTTCCGTCATCGAGGCACTGGTGGCCGAGACCGCGCTTCTGACGGCGCTGATCGGCCAGACCATCAAGCTGCGCTGGAAACTTTCCCTTCAGGTCCGCGGCAATGGCCCGGCCCGGCTGATCGCGACCGACTATTACGGCCCGACCGAGGACGGCCAGCCTGCCCGCATCCGCGCCTATGCCAGTTATGATGCCGACCGGCTTGATCCCCATGCCGACCCGTTCAGCCAGATTGGCGAAGGCTACTTTGCCGTGATGCTTGATCAGGGCGAAGGCATGCTGCCCTATCAGGGCTTCACGCCCATTGCCGGTGGCAGCCTTTCGGCCTGCGCCGAAACCTATTTCGCCCAGTCCGAACAGATCCCGACCCGATTTGCGCTGGCCTTCGGCGAAAGCGCCGAACCCGGGCGTCCCCTGCGCTGGCGGGCGGGCGGCGTGATGCTGCAGCACATGCCCGCGACGGGCGGTGTCGCCGCCGAGCAGGGCAGCGGCGAGGGCGGGCTTCTGACCCATGCCGACATCCTGGGCGGAGAGGCATCCGACGACTGGAACCGCGCGAACATGCTGCTCGACACCGTCGAGGAACTGGAAATGATCGGTCCCTCGGTCACGCCTACCGACTTGCTGGTGCGGCTGTTTCACCAGGAAGGCCCGCGGGTGTTCGACGCCCAGCCGGTGCGCTTCGGCTGCTCTTGCAGCGAGGAAAAGGTCCGCAACACTATGTCGATCTACAGCCAGAAGGACATCGCGAAGATGACGACCGAGGCGGGCGTCGTGACCGCCGACTGCCAGTTCTGCGGTGCGCATTACGAGCTGGACCCCAAGACCCTCGGGTTCGAAGCGGTCAAGCCGGAATGACCGATCCGGTCGAGGCCCGGCTGCGCGATGCCCTGTCGCGCCAGGCTGGGCCGTCCTCGGATTTCGATCTGAATCCCGGACTCCGTCCGTCGCCGGACCGGCCTCTGCGCCCGGCTGCGGTTCTGGTGCCGATCTGGCTGAAACCCGAAGGTGCCGGGGTCATACTGACAAAGCGGTCATCGCGGCTGAAGCATCACCCCGGCCAGATCGCGTTTCCCGGCGGCAAGGTGGATGCCTCGGACGACGGCCCACAGGCCGCAGCCCTGCGAGAGACGCACGAGGAGATCGGCCTCGACCCGACCCGTGTCGAGATCCTTGGCTCCCTGCCGGTCCACGAAACAGTCACCGGCTTTGCCGTCACCCCCTTCGTCGGCCTGATCCATGGCACCTTCGACCCCGTGCCCGAGGACGGCGAGGTGGATGAAATCTTCACGGTTCCTCTCGACCATGTCCTGACGCCAGCCCGATATGCCATCGAGCGTCGCCGCTGGATGGGGGTCTGGCGCCGCTATTACGCCGTGCCCTACGGCCCCTATTACATCTGGGGTGCCACCGCGCGTATCCTGCGAGGGTTGGCAGAACGGGCACGGGCATGAAGGTCGCGGGCGACTGGCTGGAACATCCCGGAACGCAGGCCCTGTGTGCCGCGCTGGAAGGCGCAGGCCACCAGGCGTTTCTGGTCGGGGGCTGCGTGCGAAACGCCCTGCTGCAGGTGCCGGTTGCAGACGTGGACATCGCCACCGATGCGACGCCCCCAACCGTCTCGGAAATCGCCGAAGCTGCCGGCTTCAAGGTCGTGCCCACTGGTGTTGACCACGGCACCGTGACGGTCGTGGCCGAGGGCCGGCCGCACGAGGTGACGACCTTTCGCCGCGACATCGAAACCGATGGTCGCCGCGCCGTAGTGGCCTTTTCGACGCGAATCGAGGAAGACGCGGCGCGACGCGATTTCACCATGAACGCGCTTTATGCCGACCGGCTGGGCCGGGTGATCGACCCGCTGGGCGGCCTGCCCGACCTTTTGGCGCGCCGTGTGCGGTTCGTCGGCGATGCGGCAACCCGCATCCGCGAGGACTACCTGCGCATCTTGCGCTTCTTCCGTTTTCATGCCTGCTACGGTGATCCCGATCAGGGCCTGGATCCAGAGGGTCTGGCCGCCTGCGCGGCCCTGTCCGCAGGATTGGGGGCGATTTCACGCGAACGCATCACGGCCGAACTGCGCAAGCTGCTTGCCGCGCGTGATCCCGCGCCCGCCGTGGCAGCCATGGCGCAGGCAGGTGTATTGCGGGTCGTCCTGCCCGGGGCTGACCCGCGCGCGCTGGCACCGCTGGTCCACTTTGATGCCGCCGTCGCTCCGCGCTGGTTGCGGCGGCTGGCTGTTCTGGGCGGCGAGAACCCCGCAGCGGCACTTCGTCTGTCGCGGGCAGAGGCCCGCAATCTGGACGCGCTGCGAAACGCCATCGGCGCGGCAGCCGATCCCGCCGTTCTGGGCTGGAAGCTCGGGGCGGACCTGGCCGCCGACGCGGTACTTGCCCGCGCAGCCTGCCTTGGCACCCCTCTCCCCCCCGGCTGGCAGGCAGAGGTCGCCCGCGGGGCGGCAGCGACCTTTCCGGTCACCGCCGCCGACCTGATTCCCGCCCTGCAAGGCGCGGCACTGGGCGCCCGGCTGAAGGAACTGGAGGCGCGCTGGCTGGCATCCGGCCTGACCGCCAGCCGCGAGGAGCTGCTGAAAGGGGCGTGACAATGCGACCCGCTTGGGCTACCAGATCGCAGCCCGAGAAGGAGACCGGCATGGAACACGGGATTACGCCTCGCCTCGGCTGAGTCGACCGATCCCGTCGCGGTGGTCGCGTTCCGGCCCCGCATCATTCCATCGCTGCACTTTCTGCCGGGTTCCCCCACAATGTTCCACTTCTTCGAAAACCTCGTCGATCCGTATCAACACTATGCGGAGACCGACAATCCGCCCCGGCGGCTCTGGCCCTTCCTGAAGGATTATGTCCGCGCCTTCCGCGGTGTATTCGCCTTTGCCGGGCTGTTCTCGGTCGGCAATGCCGTGCTGGAAGTGGGGATGATCTGGTATCTGGGCCGCCTGGTGGACCAGATGGCCGGCCAGTCCCCGGCCGATTTTCTGGCCGCGCACTGGTCCGAACTGCTGCTGGTCGCGCTGGTGGTGCTGATCCTGCGACCGCTGGTCGCCGGGGGCTCGGTCAGCCTCTTGCACAACACGATCCTGACCAACTTCGGCACCATGATGCGCTGGCGGGCGCACCGGCATGTGCTGCGCCAACCGGTCGGCTGGTTCGAAAGCGATTTCGCCGGCCGCATCGCCAACCGCATCATGCAGGCCCCCCCGGCCGCAGGAGAAGCGGTGTTCCAGGTCTTCGACATGGCCGCCTTTGCCGCTGCCACCTTTGTCGGCGCGCTGCTGATGCTGGCCGAGGCCGATCCCCGGCTGATGGTTCCGCTGCTTCTGTGGTTCGCCGGCTATGTGCTTCTGATGCGCTGGACGATCCGCCGCGCCGGGCCCGCCGCCACCGTCTCGTCCGAGGCGCGCAGCGCGGTCACGGGGCGGGTGGTGGACAGCTATACCAACATCCATTCGGTGAAGCTTTTCGCCAATCAGGATCAGGAACTGGACTACGCGAAGGAGGCCATCGAGCGCGCGCGCAAGACCTTCCAGACGGAAATGCGCATCGTCACCCGGATGGACATGGCGCTGACCTTCCTGAACGGGCTTCTGATTCTGGGGGTCGGTGGGCTGGCGGTCTGGTTCTGGGTGCAGGGCACGGCAACGGTCGGCGTGGTCGCGGCGGCGCTGGCGCTGGTGCTGCGCATCAACTCGATGACCTACTGGATCATGTGGGCCTCGACCAACCTGGCGCAGAACCTCGGCACCCTGGCCGAGGGCATGCAGACCATCGCCCAGCCGATCGCCCTGGTGGACCGGCCCGGCGCCCCCGCACTGCGTTTCGAGAAGGGTCTCATCGAGATCAAGGGCGTCAGCCACCACTACGGCCGCGGCTTCGGGGGGCTGCGCGATGTCACGCTGACCATCCGGCCGGGAGAGAAGATCGGCGTCGTCGGCCGCTCGGGCGCTGGGAAATCGACGCTGGTCAAGCTGATGCTGCGCTTCTACGACACCGAATCGGGCGCGAACCTGATCGACGGGCAAAACATCGCCGATGTCACACAGGAGAGCCTGCGCCGCCAGATCGGCATGGTTCAGCAGGATTCCTCGCTTCTGCACCGGTCGGTGCGCGACAACATCCTCTACGGCCGCCCCGACGCGACCGAAGAGATGATGATCGCCGCCGCGAAACAGGCCGAGGCGCATGACTTCATCCTGACGCTTGAGGATCCGCAGGGCCGCCGCGGCTATGACGCCCATGTTGGCGAACGGGGGGTCAAGCTCTCCGGCGGGCAGCGCCAGCGCATCGCCATCGCGCGGGTGATCCTGAAGGACGCGCCGATCCTGATCCTTGACGAGGCGACCTCGGCCCTGGACAGCGAGGCCGAGGCCGCAATCCAGGGCGCGCTTTACGGGGTGATGCAGGGCAAGACGGTCATCGCAATCGCGCACCGCCTGTCCACCATCGCCGCGATGGACCGGATCGTGGTGCTGGAGGACGGCCGGGTGGTCGAGGACGGCCACCATTCAGACCTTCTGCGCAAGGGCGGTCTCTATGCCCGCTTCTGGGCGCGGCAGTCCGGCGGCTTCATCGGGCTGGAGGAAAACGCGGCGGGATAGGATTCTGCTCGTCGATGGCTTCGTCACTCCTTGCGCGCCGTCCCGATGAGGAGACGAAGTCGCACGACCAGGCGACCCTTGCCCTTTGTGGCTGACGGGCCTACGTCTCGCCCATGAGCGCGCTTCGAAGCCTCGGCTCCCTGATCGACGCCTTCCGCCCCGCCGACGGCCCCCCGCCGCAGCGCCTTGGCGCTTTCATGCGCTGGTCGCTGGCGGGATCCTGGCCAATGCTGGTGCTGGCGGGCCTGCTGTCCTCTCTGGCCGGAGTGACCGAGGTGGTCAGCGCGCTGATCCTCGGCTGGGTGATCGATGCCGCGGTGAACTCCGGCCCTGCCGATTTCTTTGCCGCACACTGGCACCTGGTGCTGTGGTTCCTCGCCTTCTACCTGGTCCTCAGACCATTGGCCTTCGCCGTCTCCTCGGCCTCGAACTCGATCGTCATCGGGCCGAACGTGATGCCGTTGGTACTGTCCCGCCTGCATCGCTGGACGCTGGGCCAGTCCGTCACCTTCTTCGACAACGACTTTGCCGGCCGCATCGCGCAAAAGCAGATGCAGGCCGCCCGTGCCGTCACTGATGTCGCGACCGAAGTCATCAACACCGTCTGCTTCGCGCTGGCCTCGGTCATCGGTTCGGTCGCCTTCCTGGTCGCCGTCGATTACAAGGCCGCCATCGCGCTGATGGTCTGGCTGGTTGCCTATATCCTGCTGATCCGCTTCTTCCTGCCCATGGTCAGGAAGAACTCGGCCGCCCGCGCTTCCTCCCGTGCCATGGTTTCGGGTCAGGTCGTGGACACGATCACCAACATCAAGACTGTGAAGCTGTTCGCGCATGCCGCCTTCGAGGACCGCGTGGCGCTGGACGCGATGGAGGTCTTCCGCGAACGCAGCCTGGAATTCGGCGTCATCTCGACCTGGTTCCGGTTCAGCCTCATGCTGCTGGCCGGGGTGTTGCCGGTGCTGCTGATCGGGGGCACCGTCATGCTGTGGCAGCAGGGGCAGGCCACGGCCGGCGACATCGCCGCCGCTGGGGCCATTGCGTTGCGCATTGCACAGATGTCGGGCTGGGTCAGCTTCACGCTGATGTCGATCTACACCTCGGTCGGCGAGGTCGAGGACGGGATGCGCACCCTTTCCGCGCCGCACACACTGACCGATGCTCCGGATGCCCGGCCCCTGCCCCGCGTCAGGGGCGACATCCGGTTCGAGGGCGTGACCTTCGCCTACGGCCGCGAACGCGGCGGGGTGCGGGACATCGACCTGACCATCCGCGCGGGCGAGAAGCTGGCCATCGTGGGCGCCTCGGGTGCGGGAAAATCCTCGCTTGTTTCTCTGCTTCTGCGGCTTTACGACCCCGAACAGGGCCGCATCACCATTGATGGCCACGACCTGCGGTCCGTCACTCAGGAAAGCCTGCGCCGCCAGATCGGCATGGTCACGCAGGAAACCGCGATGTTCAACCGATCCGCCCGCGACAACATCGCCTATGGCCGACCCGAAGCGACCGAAGCCGAGATCATCGCCGCCGCAAAAGCAGCCGAGGCGCACGAATTCATCGCCGGGATGGTCGATCACCAGGGCCGCAAGGGCTATGACGCCTTCCTTGGCGAACGCGGGGTCAAACTGTCCGGCGGGCAGCGCCAGCGCATCGCGCTGGCCCGCGCCTTCCTGAAGGACGCGCCGATCCTGGTGCTGGACGAGGCAACCTCGGCGCTGGACTCGGAAGTCGAGGCCTCGATCCAGGAGGCGCTTGGCCGGGTGATGCAGGGCAAAACGGTGCTTGCCATCGCGCACCGGCTGTCCACCATCGCGGCAATGGATCGCATCATCGTGCTTGACCGTGGCCGCATTGTCGAGGAAGGCAGCCACGAGGCGCTTCTGGCGAAGAACGGCCTCTACGCCCGCTACTGGAAACGCCAGTCGGGCGGGTTCATCGGTACGGAAGATCAGGCGGAAGCGGCAGAGTGATCGTCACCATCGAAAGGCTCGGGCACCTCGGCCACGGAATTGCATCAGGCCCGATCTATGTCCCCGGCACCCTGCCGGGCGAAGTGGTCGAGGGCACGCCTGATGGTGACCGGCTGTTGGAGCCGAAGATCATCACCCCTTCGCCCGACCGCGTGAAACCGCCATGCCGCCATGCCCGGACCTGCGGTGGCTGCCAGTTGCAGCATGCCTCGGATGCCTTTGTCGCGGCCTGGAAATGTCAGGTCGTCGAAACCGCGCTTGCCGGCCAGGGGCTTCGCGCGGACTTTCTGCCACTGGCGACCTCGCCCGCGAAATCCCGGCGGCGCGCGACGCTGTCTGCCCGGCGGACCAGAGGCGGGGTGCTGATCGGCTTTCACGCCCGCGCCTCGGAAACGATCGTGGACATCGCGGACTGCCAGCTGCTTCACCCCGGCATCCTTGCCGCCTTTCCGGGGCTCGAGGCCCTGGTCCGCGCGGGGGGCTCGCGTTCGGCAGAGCTGTCGTTGCAGGTGACCCTGACGCGCGGTGGCCCGGATGTTGTGGTCACCGGCGGCAAGCCCCTGGACGCCGAACTGCGGATGGACCTGGCTCGCATAGTCGAAACCCACGGCCTGTCGCGTCTGACCTGGGACGGCGAAACCGTTGCGCTGCGCGATCGGCCCGCGCTGACCATGGGAGCCGCCACCGTCGTGCCCCCTGCCGGCGCCTTCCTGCAGGCCACGGCCGAAGGCGAGGCCACGCTCCTGGCGGCCGTGCGTCAGGCACTGGGTCCGCAGAAGCGCGTCGTCGATCTGTTTTCGGGCGTCGGCACCTTCACCCTGCCGCTGGCACAGGTGATGGAGGTCCACGCCGTCGAAGGTGACGCGGCAATGATTGCCGCACTTGACCTTGCCGCACGCAACACACCCGATCTGCACCGCATCAGCACGGAAACCCGCGACCTGTTCCGCCGCCCGCTGGAGCCAGACGAACTGAGGGGCCTCACCGCAGCCCTGATCGACCCGCCCCGCGCCGGGGCCGAAGCGCAGACTGACCGTCTCGCGCGATCCGGCGTTCCGGTGATCGCCTTCGTGTCCTGCAACCCGGTCACATTCGCACGCGATGCGAAGACCCTGGTCACCGCCGGCTACCGGCTGGACTGGGTGCAGGTCATCGACCAGTTCCGCTGGTCCACGCACGTAGAGCTTGTGGCCCGCCTCAGCCTGCCGGGCTGACAAACCCGTGATCCCTGCGACAGCCTGACCGGCTGGTCAGATAAGCCCGATTCCTGTAGGACTTGGAAAAAAGAGCAGCGGGCAGGGACATGCGCGGGATAGGACTTCTCCTCCTTCTGGTGGTTACGCTGGGGCTTGCGGGGTGCGCGCCCAAGACGAAATTCCTGAAGTATCGCGGGCCAGAGGTCACGCAGGTCCAGGTCCACAAGACCGACCGCAAGATGTACCTCATTCACAAGGACCGGGTGCTGAAGTCATATGATGTCGGACTTGGATTTGCACCCGAGGGGCACAAGCAGTTCGAAGGCGACGGGAAGACGCCGGAAGGCAGCTACTTCATCACCCACAAGAACCCGAACTCGCGCTTCCATCTGTCGCTTGGCATCTCCTACCCCAACGAGGCGGACCGCGCCTTCGCCGAGGCTCAGGGCAAAAGCCCCGGCGGCGACATCTTCATTCACGGCGGACCGCGGCGTCCGACCACGGCCCGCGACTGGACCGAGGGCTGCATTGCGGTCAGCGACAAGGAGATGGAAGTGATCTATTCGATGGTCAAGCCGGGCACCCCCATCCACATCCTGCCCTGAATGGCTGCACGGGAATGGGCGCCAGCGGCGCCCGGATGCTAGGCGCCGGTGACCAGTGTCCACCAGATCTTGCCGCTGGGCTCCTGGAACCATGCGAAGCCGATCAGCCGCGCCGATGGGTCCATGATGACGTTTCGGGTGTCAGGATTGTTCATCCAGGTCGCCAGCGTTTCCAGCTCGGTCTCGTAGGTTTCCGAGATCAGCTCGCCCACCAGACGGCCGGTGAAGCCGACGCGCTGCACGCGGGTCAGCGGCGATGATCCGTCAGATCCGAAGTGCCAGGGACGGTTCTGCACCGCCATGTCGCGCGAATGGGTCGCAGCGGCGGCGTTCAGCCTTGCATCGAAGGTCACCGGCGGCAGCGAGCGCGCCGCGCGCAGGGTGTTCACGGAATCAAGCAGGCGGAACGAAACCTCTTCCTCGTCGCCTGGCCTTATCCAGTAAACCTTCGGCAGCGGCCGGCCGTCCGGCCCCAGGGTCGGGGCGGTTGTCGGGGCACAGGCCGCCAGAGCCAGCGCGGCACCTTGCAGAAGCAGGAAACGTCGATCCATTCCGTCCACCGTTGTTCTGCCGCAGTTCGCGGCGGTCCGCGCCGTCATATCGGAAGCCGGATCGGGGTTCAAACGGGACTCGTGCCGATCGGCAAGGGATGACGGCGGTTTGAATTGCGGAACGGGACCCATCTGACTATATCCCGCGAAAAGTTGAACAGAGACAGAGCAGGAGTATCCGCCATGGCCAATGGGTCCATCAGCCGCCGTGCCCTGTTGGGGGGGGCTGCCGGGATGGCCGGTCTTGCCGCGCTTCCGGCGCTGGCACAGGACGGGACCACCGAATTCACCCCTCCGGCATCCAGCAGCGTGCGCAACAACATTTCCAGTTTCCGCATGTTGCAATGGCAGGACTACTTCGACAACACCCGCAACGGGGCGATCCTTGTCGACATCACCTCGCGTGCCCTGCATTTCTGGTCAGAGGACCAGTCGATCTACCGGCTCTATCCGACCTCTGTGCCACTGTCCGAGGATCTGACGCGCCGGGGCCGGACCGAGGTGGTGCAGAAGGTGGTGAACCCGCCATGGCGCCCGACCCCCGCGATGAAGCAGCGCAACCCGGATTGGCCGGACATGGTGCCGGGTGGCGCCAAGGACAATCCCCTTGGAACCCGCGCCCTGTATCTGTCGTGGACCTACTATCGCATCCACGGCACGCACGACACGCGCAAGATCGGTCGAAAGTCATCGAACGGCTGCATCGGGCTTTACAACGAACATGTGGAAGAGCTGTTCGAATATGCCCGGGTCGGCACGCAGGTTCTGCTGATCTGACGGGTTTTCCCCATACGAAAGCATCGGGCCGCAGCGCAGACATGCTGCGGCCCGATTTTCTTTCTGCGCCGCAATACGTGCCGGCGCCGGTTTCACAGATCCAGCGGCGGGCCGGTGAACCGCAGATGGAACCTTGCCGCCAGGCCCTGCAGGGCGGCCATGTCCTCGGGAATGCGCAGACCGGCAGCGGCCGCCTCGGTGAAGAAGCCCTCGAACCCGCCCGGCGTCAGAATGACCAGATGCCTGCAGCCCGCCGGGTCGTCGACCTGGAAGGTATGCTCGGTGCCGCGCGGGATGAAGAAGGCCTCACCTGGCTGCAGGCCGGCCTGGCGCGCGGCTGTCCAGACGCGGCAGGATCCGGCGAGGACCACGAAAGTCTCGTCCTCGGCCTCATGCACATGGCGGGGCGGGCCACTGCCCTGCGGCGAATGGCTGTCAACGATCGACATTGCGCCACCGCTCTCGCCCGGCGAAAGAATGGTCCTGTACTGCACACCGCGCCATTCGACGCAGCCTGGATCCGTGGAGATATCTTTCATCGTTTCGCTCCGTCATGGTTCGAAACGAAGGCGCCTTCGTTGACGACAGGCTAAACGAGGCGCAGGCTATCCGTCCAACCGATCCTTTGAATAGGCGCTATCGGCATGGTCAATTTCGCTACCTTCGACCTGAACCTCCTGCGTGTGCTCGACTGCCTGCTCCGCGAAGGATCGACGATCCGCGCCGGGCAGAAGCTGGGCCTTTCGCAATCTGCCGTCTCGGGGGCGCTTGGGCGCCTCAGGCAGGCGCTGGACGATCCCCTGTTCGTGCGGCAGGGGAACCGGCTGGTCGCGACCGAACGGGCCGCCCGGATGGCCGAACCGCTGCAGGCCGAGCTTGAGCGCCTTCAGGCCCTGCTGTCGCCCGAGGCACCGTTCCGTCCCGACACGGCGACCGGAGCGTTCAAGATCGCGGGCAGTGATTTCTTCGCCGAAATGCTGATGCCGGAACTGGGGGCGCGGCTTGGGCGCGAGGCGCCCGGGGTAACAGTGCAACTGGTCGATCTGGTGCCTTCCGATTATCTGGCCAGCATCGACCAGCGCGGCGCGGATCTGGCCCTTCTGCCCGAGAGACCCGTGCCGGACTGGATGGTTTCCGCCCCTGCCTTCACCTCATCCTTCGTGGTCATCAGCCGCTCAGGCAACCCCGCGCTTGCCGATCTTGCCGAAGGCGCCACCATTCCGATCGACCGCTTCTGTGCCCTTTCGCATGTCCTCTTCTCGCCCGAGGGCAGGCTTTCCGGCATGGGGGACGCGGCACTTGCCCGGGTGGGCCGCAGCCGCAGGATCGCCATAACGGTGCCGCTGTTCTCGGCCGTGTGCCGCGTGGTAAGCGAAAGCGACCTTGTCGCGCTGGTGCCCCGCCAGCTGGCAGAGCGGGTCCGCGCCAGCCACAGACTTGAGATCCGGCTGCCCCCGGTAGAGATCGCACCCGCGCAGATGATCGGCGTCTGGCACCGGCGAACCGACAGGTCGCCCTTTGCAGCCTGGATGCGGAATCTGGTGTTCGACCTTCTTAGCCGGATCTGACGGAAACGTGGGGCGCGGGCTAGCGCCCGCGCGGCAGCCAGCCCGTCAGATTTTCTTCGATCACCGCAACCAGCGCCTCGATATGTGCCGGGTCGTCATTCAGGCAGGGAATGTAGGTGAATTCCTCGCCGCCTGCATGTTCGAACGCCTCGCGGATCTCGCCGTTGATTTCCTCGAGCGTCTCGATGCAGTCGGCCGAAAAGGCCGGGGCGATGACGGCGATGCGCTTCTTGCCCGCCTTGGCCAGTTCGGCCACATGTTCGACCGTGTAGGGGCGCAGCCATTCCTCGGGGCCGAAGACGGACTGGAAGGTGGTGTCGATCGACCCCTTTTCCCACCCCAGCCGTTCCCGCAACAGGCGCGAGGTCTTGGCGCACTGGCAGTGGTAGGGGTCGCCTTCCATGAGGTAACGCTTCGGCATGCCGTGATAGCTGGCCACCAGAACGTCGGGCTTGTGGTCCAGTTTCGCATAGGCCGTCTCGACCGACCGGGCCAGCGCCTCGACATACAGCGGATGCTCGAAGTATTCCGGCACCGTCCGCACCGCGGGCTGGCGCTTCTCCTTCATCAGGGCACGGAAGAACTGGTCGTTCGCCGTGGCCGAAGTGGCGCCGGCGTAATGGGGATAAAGCGGGAAGAACAGGATCTTCTCGCACCCGGCCTCGACCATCGCGCGCACCCGGCTTTCGGTGGAAGGGTTGCCGTAGCGCATGCAGAAATCAACCATCACCTCGGGCCCGTGGCGTTCGGTCAGCTTCGCCGCGATCGCCGCCGTCTGCGCCTTGGTGATCGTCATCAGCGGGCTTTCGTTCAGCTCGTGGTTCCAGATCTGCCTGTAGTTCGCCCCCGACGAAAACGGCCGCTTGGTCAGGATGATCAGCTGCAGCAGCGGCTGCCACTTCCAGCTGGCGTAGTCGATCACCCTCTTGTCCGACAGGAACTCGTTCAGATAGCGGCGCATCGACCAGTAATCGTAATTGTCCGGCGTGCCCAGATTGGCGACCAGCACCCCGATCCTCGCCCTGCGGACCGGAGGATGGTCGGCGGGGGCGTGGGCAAGGCGTCCCTGCCCCGGCATGACCAGGTCGGTGTCGGTGTCCTGCGCGGATTTGGCGTCAAGCATCTGAATGATCCCGAATGTTCCCTGCGGGACATATAGGCTTGGCGGGCAGGGTCAACCGTCCTTGGGCAACCGGTGTTCCGGCACACGCAGCGCCTCGGCCAGTCTTGCCCTGGCCGAACCGGGCCGCAGCGGCTGCTGCTGGCTTTCGTGCGGGGCCCAGCCGGTCAGGAACACCAGTTCGAAAGTCGCGCGCAACTGGCCTTGGGGGGTGGAAAACGCGCGGCGATAGACCGCCTCGGCCGCGGCAAACACCCGACGATCCGTGAACCGGCGCAGGCGACCTGCCAGGGCATTCGTCTCTCCCATGCTGCGCATGTCGGCGTAAAGCGTAGCCAGCGCGCGGTAGTGTACCGTCTGGGTCACGCTGTCGGCCACCGGCAGGGCCAGTCCGGCGCGTTGCATCAGCGCGCCCAGATCGCGGATTTCCCCCATCGGCAGCACCCGGGGCGACAGGCCCCCCGTCACCAGGCTTTCCGCCTCGGCCAGGCTCGCGCGCAGCTCGTGCAACGTCTCGCCCCCCGGCAGCACCGCGATGCACAACCCGTCTGGGCGCAGGGCGCGACGGCATTGCACCAGTTGGCCCACCGGATCGTTCGCCCAGTGCAGGGCCATTGCGTGGATCACAAGATCGTGCGCCCCCGGTTCAAGGGCCAGCACCTCTTGATCCGGCACGATCCGGGGGTTGCCCGGAAAATCGGCCCAGACATGAGGAAAAGGCGTCACGATAGCGGGGGCCGTAAAGGTTCTGTTAACCTCGTCCAGTCTTTCCTCGATGTCGGCGCGGGCGATGCGGTGCAGGAACAGGGCCTCGCCATGGCCCGGCAGGGCCTGGGCGCGGGCACGGTGGCGGGCAAGGGCGTTGCGGTCGGTCAGGGGCGGCGGCGTGGTCATCGCGCCGGACCATAGGGGGACGGTATGGGAATGCAAGCTGCGCTGCATCTGCTGTATCCGCCCCAATGCATCAGCTGCGACGCGGCGGTGACGACCGACTTCGGCCTCTGCGGCGCCTGCTGGCGCGAGACGCCCTTCATCGTCGGGCTGGTCTGCGACCGCTGCGGCCTGCCCCTGCCGGGGGGCGAGCCGGGAGAGACCGCCCTTTGCGACGACTGCATGACCATCGCGCGGCCTTGGGGTCAGGGCCGCGCGGCGCTGCTGTATCAGGACAACGGGCGCCGGCTGATCCTGGCGCTGAAGCATGGCGACCGGTTGGACCTTGCGCGCCCTGCCGGGGCCTGGCTGCACCGCGCGGCGGCACCGATCCTGCGTCCGGGCATGCTGGTCGTTCCCGTGCCCCTGCACTTGAGCCGCCTGTTCCGCCGCCGCTACAATCAGGCGGCACTTCTGTCGAAGGCGGTAGCAGGGCTTGCGGGGCTGGACCACTGCCCGGACGCGCTCGTTCGCAGCCGCAACACGGGCACGCAGGACGGCCGGACCCGCGACGGCCGCCTCGCCAACCTGGCCGGGGCCTTCCGGGTGCCGCCTCGCCGTCGCCGGCTGGTCGAGGACCGCGACATCCTTGTGGTCGATGACGTGATGACCTCGGGGGCGACCTTCGCCGCCGCGACCGAGGCGCTGCATGCGGCAAATGCGCGGTCTGTCTGTGTTGTGGCCCTTGCGCGCGTTGCGAAAGACGGCTGAATCCCTATAGTCGCGGCGCACAGCGAGGTTCCCATGCGCCCGGTCGAAATCTACACCACCCCGTTCTGTCCCTATTGTCATGCAGCCAAACGGCTTCTGGACCGCAAGGGTGTGGCCTACCGTGAAATCGACGTCAGCCGCGACCCCGGTCTGCGGCAGGCGATGATCCAGCGCGCGCACGGACGGCACACCGTGCCGCAGATCTTCATCGGCGATACGCATGTCGGCGGGTCGGACGACCTGCACGCGCTGGAGGCGGCGGGCAAGCTTGACCCGCTTCTTGCCGCATGATCCGGGCTGCGCTGGTCCAGCTGAACGTCTCCGACGATCCGTCAGCCAACCTGCCGGCCACGGTGGCGCTTGTCCGGCAGGCGGCGGCAGCCGGGGCCGGGTTCGTCCTGACCCCGGAGCTGACCAATGGCCTGTCCTCCAGCCGCGCCCACCAACGCAGCGTCTTCCGGCATGAGGAAGCGGACGAGACGCTTGCCACCCTTCGGGCCGAGGCTCAGGCGGCGGGCATCTGGCTGCTGATCGGCTCGCTGGGCCTTCTGACCCATGATGCGGACGGCCGCTTTGCGAACCGCAGCCTGCTGGTCGGGCCGGATGGCCAGGTACGGGCACGCTATGACAAGATCCACATGTTCGATGTGAATGTCTCGGAAACCGAGGTGTATCGCGAAAGCGACGGCTACCGGCCGGGAAACCGTGCGGTGCTGGCCGAGACACCCTTTGCCAGAATCGGGATGACGGTCTGCTATGATGTCCGCTTCCCGGCGCTTTATCGCCGCCTGGCGCAGGCGGGTGCGCAGATCCTGACGGTTCCTGCGGCCTTCAACCACATCACCGGCGCGGCGCACTGGGAAACGCTGCTGCGCGCAAGGGCGATCGAGACGGGCTGCTTCGTCCTCGCCCCGGCGCAGACCGGTTTTCACCCCGAAACGGCTGGCAAGGGCCGGCGCACCCATGGCTATTCCCTGGCCGTCGCCCCCTGGGGCGAGGTGCTGGCTGATGGGGGTACGGAACCCGGCGTGACTCTGGTCGATCTCGACCTTTCCCGGGTGGCCGAAGCGCGCCACCGCGTCCCCTCGCTGACCCATGACCGGGACTTTGCAGGACCATGAGCGCGGACAAGACCGACGACATCGCAGTGGCGCTGTTCGGCGAGCTGTTCATGGCCGACCAGCTGGCGCGGAACCGGATCTCGAAGGTGCTGCCCAAGGGGATGGAGCTGTCGCATTTCTCGGTCCTGAACCATCTGGCCCGGATCAACGACGAACGCACGCCGGCGCAGCTGGCCAAGGCGTTCCACGTCACGCGCGGAGCGATGACGAACACGCTGTCCCGGCTGGAATGGGCGGGTCACATCCACATCCGCCCGGATTGGGACGACGCGCGGCAGAAGTTCGTCGCGATCAGCCCTTCGGGCCGGGCGGCGCGCGATTCCGCCGTGGCAGCCGTCGTGCCCCTGATCGCCGAGGTGGTGCAGGCGTTGGGCCCCGACCGGGTGCGCGCGCTTCTGCCGGTGCTGCGCGAACTGCGCCAGCGACTTGAAGATGCGCCCTGAACGGCGTGGCACCGGCAGCACATGGGCCGGGGCTTTTCGCCACGTTTACTGTGGATAAGCCTGCTGTCGGTCGTTAGGCCTTGCCCTGCCCCGGTTATCTTCGCATAGATGGATGGGGTATCCAGGGTTCCGGACACATGTTGCCTTTGCCAAGCCGCATCCTCGCCTCGCTTGCCGTCAGCACGGCACTTTTCACCGTTCCGGCCCTTGCCGAGATACCCAATTCCCTGAACCTGAACGGCACGACCGGGCTGATCGACATGCCCTCGGGCGAGGCGCAGGAGGATGCGCGCTTCATCTATTCCCTGGCTGTGGCCGGGCCGATCACCCGCGCGACCATCAGCTTCCAGTTCACCGAACGGCTCTCGGGCTCTTTCAGGTTCCAGACATGGCGCAACTGGAACGAACTTGTCCCGGACGCCCCCGAGAAACTTACCGACAAGAGTTTCGACATCCGCTACCTGCTGCTGAAGGAAAGCCGTTACCTTCCTGCGCTGACCATCGGGATGATCGATTTCACCGGCCGTGGCCTGTATTCGTCGGAATATGTGGCGGCGACCAAGAGCTTCGGCGACCGGCTCAAGGTGACGGCGGGTCTCGGCTGGGGCCGGCTGGGATCCTACGGCGGGATCGGGGCGCCTTTCGGCGACCGTCCGCCGCTGGATCCGTCCGACTACGGCACGCCCAACACAGAACAGTGGTTCAGGGGCGATGCGGCGCCCTTCGCCGGGATCGAATACCGGATCAACGACAACTGGACCTTCAAGGGCGAATATTCCTCGGATGCCTATGTGATGGAGGAAGACCGGGGTCTGATCGAACGCGACAGCCCGTTCAACTTCGGCTTCGAATATCAGCGCGGCCCGATGGCGCGCTACGGCATCTATTCGCTGCATGGGTCAGAGATCGGCTTTGCCTTCCATCTGACGCTTGACCCGAAAACCCGGGCAACGGGTGGGGTGATGGGCGCGGCACCCACGCCGGTAAAGGCAAGGCCGTCGCGGACGGCGGACCCCGATGCATATGACGGCGAGTGGGTGAGCCAGCCCGATGCCGGGCCGGTGCTGCGCCAGAACCTGGCGAAGCGGCTGGCCAAGGACGGCATCATCATCGAGAACCTGTCCTACACGGCCCAGACCGTGCAGATCCGCATCCGCAACGGTCGGATCGACGCAGGACCGCAGGCGATCGGCCGCACCGCCCGCGCATTGAGCCATGTGATGCCTGCCTCGGTCGAGGTGTTCGAGATCGTGCCGATCGTGAATGGCATCGGGGCATCCAAGGTCACCATCCGCCGCAGCGACCTGGAACAGCTGGAATTCGCCGCCGACAACGCCACGCTTCTGCGCCAGAAGGTGATCCTGTCGGACGCCGGCCCGCTGGCGGCAAATGCCGTGGGCGACGACGGGCTTTATCCGAAATTCCGCTGGGGCCTGCGCCCGGCGTTCCGCCTGTCCGAACCGCTGAAGGGGGATGTCGGGGTTCGGCTTGGGGCCTCGTACGACATTCGCCCCGGGCTGGTGCTTTCGGGATCGGTCTACAAGCGCCTGTTCGGCAACGTGGACCGTTCCGGCGAGTATTCGGATTCGGATCTGCCGCATGTCAGGTCCGACAGCTCTCGCTACACGAAATTCGCCGATCCCGGGATCGAGAAGCTGACCCTTGCCTGGTATGCACGGCCGGCGGAGAACCTCTATTCCCGTGTCACGCTGGGCTACCTGGAACGGATGCACGCCGGCATTTCGGGCGAACTGCTGTGGAAACCCGTGGACAGCCGCCTCGCGCTTGGGGTCGAACTGAACTACACGCGGCAACGGGACACGGATGGCGGCCTGGGCTTCGACGAATATGACTATGACGTGGTGACCGGCCATGTCTCGGCCTATTACGAGTTCGGCAACGGCTTCATCGGCCAGCTGGATGTCGGCAGGTATCTTGCCGGCGACTATGGCGCCACCGTGTCGGTCGACCGGGTGTTCGCGAATGGCTGGCGGGTCGGGGCCTTCGCCACCGTCACCGACGTCAGCCCCGAGGAGTTCGGCGAGGGAGGGTTCGACAAGGGGATCCGGTTCTCGATTCCGCTGAACTGGGCGCTGGGGAACGAGGGCGGCACCAGCCTTGGCGCAACGCTGCGTCCGGCACTTGGCGATGGCGGCGCACGGGTCGATGTGGACGGGCGCATCTACAACACGATACGCGAATACCACGGCACCGCGCTGGATACGGAATGGGGAAGGGTGTGGCGTTGACGCTTTGCAAACGGCTGTCGGCCGGGCTTCTGCTGCTGGCACTGCTGGCCGGTTGCGGCAAGGAACGGTCAGAGCCGTCGCCGATGACGGCGACCCTTGGCACGGTGGCCAAGGCAACGCTTTCGCAACTGCCCGGCCGCCGGGCTGCCGCGGCACCGGCCAAGGCCACTGCCAAGGTGACCCGGGCCGATCTTGAGAAATACGGCGTGCCGATCCTGCGCGTGGTGATCCCGGTGCGTTCGACAGATGCCCTTGTCACCCCGATCGACACCAAGGGCGATGTGGTCACCTGGTCAACCACCGACGGCACCACCTTCACGCTGCGCGACGGAGTGCTGATCCAGACCCGCGGGCTTGGGCCCGACCTGATGTCGTCGCAGGCCCCGACGGTTTCGCAGCTCCTGACCCCTGGCGGAACCCACCCTCGGCAGTATTTCTTCCTCGGGACGGACGACCGGACCACCCGGCGCGCCTATGACTGCACGGTGACGATTGCCGGGCAGGAAGTGATCGAAATTCTCGGGCGATCTCACAGGGTGACGAAGGTCCGCGAGGAATGCGCCCGTGCGCAGGGCAAGATCACCAATGACTTCTGGTTCGAAGGCCAGACGATCCGCAAGTCGCGCCAACTGATCAGCGGTGCCGCCGGGTTCGGAGAATTCGAGCTGGTGATCGACTGACGGCCGCCTTCCCGGTGCCGCCCCAGCAGATCAGTAGTCGCGCTCGACGAAGATGCCGATCCCGGTTTCGCCAGTGTCGCTGACCCTGCCCTTTACCGTCACACCGGGCCGGAGGTCCAGGTTAAGGCTGATCGTGCTCTTGCCTGCCTGTTCGATCTCGATCTCGCTGTAGGCATTCTTGCTGATGTACTTTCCGGCAGTCAGGGCGGTCTGGCCCTCTTCCGACGTGGCCACGTCCAGATCGTCAAGGCCGAAACCCTGTCGCAGCCGGTTGACCAGGCCCTCGCCCCCGCGTCCGGCGAGAACCGCGATCGCATTGGCCAGCTGCGCGGCCTGCAGCACCGACAGGTTGTCAAGCGCACGTCCGAACAGAAGTCGCGCGAGTGCCTCTTCCTGCGGCAGTTCGGGGACCGAGGTGAAGCGGACCGAAGGATCGTCTGCCGGGCCTTCGATGGTGACGGTGCTGACGACCCCGTCGGTCTCGGCCTGGGCGGACACCAGCAGGGTCGGAACGAAACTGCCTGACAGTTGCAGATCCGCCTGGGACAGGACGAGGCGCTTGCCCAGAATGTCCAGCCGGCCTCGGATCAGATTGAATGCCCCCGACGGCAGGATCTGCGCCGAGCTTCCCATCAGGCGGATCTGCCCGCCAAGCTCGGCGTCGATTCCGCGCCCGCGCACGAACACCCGCGCCGGGGCCGACAGCATGACATCCAGCCCGAAGGGGCGGGCACCACCATCCCGGCCGGCGCCGCCCTTGCCGTCACCCAGCAGCCCGGCCCGCAATCGGGTGGCCAGCACTTCAGCGGGTTCGTTGACATGGCGAACATCCAGCAGCGCGGCTGTGCTGGCAAAACCGGTGGACGGCACGCGCAGCTCTGCCTCGCTAACGGCCAGGGCACCTGTAATGAGCGCGCCGCCGGTCAGAGGCCCGCTTACGGACAGCGACCCGCGCAGGAAGGCCTCGTAGAGGTTGGGGTCTATCAGGCGGATGTTCTCAAGTCCGATCTGGAAGCGCGCAGGAAACGGGGCCGACAGGCCGACGGGACCATCCAGCCGAAGGGTTCCGCCCGTCGACAGCCGGGACGTGGCCGAAACCTGCGCCTCGCCGCCCTGCAACTGGGCCATGGCCTCCAGCCGTTCCAGCGCCACGCCGAGGTCTGGATCCGACAGGCGCCCGTTCGCCAGGGTGACCCGGCCCGAAAGCGACGCCAGCCGGAATGGGCCGTTCATGCGCAGGTCGAAACGGGTCGCGCCTTCCAGCGCCCTGGGCGAAATGAAAAGGTTCGCCAGCCCCGCCTGACTGGTCCCAGTGATCGCAAGATCGCCGGAGACAAGGCTTTGCGCCAACCGCCCGCTGACCCGGGCATCGACCCCGCCGGGACCACGCGCCCCGAGGTTCAGCGAATAGCCGGTCGCATCCTGTGTCGCCTCGCCTGAAACGACCAGCGGTCCGGCAAGGTCGGGGATCAGCAGGCCAAGATTCGCCAGCCGTGCGGTGATCGTCAGCCGTCGGACCGCTTCCTCGAGCCGTCCGGATATCAAGGCGTCGATCTGCGGATTCGCAAGGCTGGCACGGTCGATCTGGATCAGCCCGTCCTGCAGCGTCAGCTGGGCCGCAAGGCGGCTTTCCCCGGCCAGGATCCGGTCGGCCTCGGGTTTGCCCGTGCGCAAGGACCGTCCCAAGCCTGACAGCGCGATCGTGCCGCGTTCCGGCGTGCCGTCGAACCGGGCACCAAGGCTGGCGCTGCCGCCCAGACCGGGGCCAAGAGGCGCAAGGTCGGAGAGCAGGATCTCGCCGGTCAAGCTGGACCTTCCGGTGGTGATCCTGCCGCTGGCCGTGGCGCGAAGGGGCCCGGCAGTCATGTCCAGCGCACGCAGCGTGGTGCCACTGGTGTCGCGCAGGGCCGAAAGGCCAAGCCTCGACGGTCCGGCAAGCAGCCGGTCGATGGCTGCGATGTCAAGGCGAAGGTCGGTGGCCTCGACCTCGGCCTGCACATCGAAGGCCCCTGAAAGCGGGCTGGCCGAACCTTCCAGCCTGATCGTCCCGCTGCCCGCCAGGGGGCGCCCAGCCAGGCCGGAAAAGCGGCCCAGATCATCGGCAGTCAGGATAACCCGGCCCGAGGTACGCAGTGCGGACTGAAGCCCTTCCAGCCGAAGATTGCCCGTGACCGCAAAACCCGCCCCGCCAAGCGAGATGTCGGAAAGGGTCAGCGCCCCGCTGCCCTGCAGGGCATGGAAGCGCAAACTGCCGTCCAATGCCGGCCCCAGTGCATCGGCAACCGCCCGATCGGCGGGGGCCAGGCCCGACGCCGCCAGCCGCAGCGTGCCGCCGAAGGTATTGCCCGCTGGCGTTCGGCCGATCCGGCCAGAGCCTTCCAGCGAGATCCGTTCCGCCGAAAGATCATCCCGGTCCAGCCCGCGCAGCGCGACGGATGCCCGCCAGCCCGCATCATTGCCAAGCCGCGCAACCAGGGTCAGGTCGGCGCCGGCAACGCGCGTCGGCGTCTGGCCGAAGGGCAACAGAACCGGGTTGCCGTCAGGCGCGGCAAGCGTACCCTGCATATCCAGCGTCTCGGGCAGACCATCCGCTGCCAGCGCTCCGCTTCCGGTCAGCCGCAAGGACCGCGTGGTCAGCGCAAAGGCATCCACTTCCAGACGGCCCGAGGGCCTGCGCAGGGCATCAAGGGCAAGCGCAACCTCGTTGCCGAAGAAGTCCACGTAATCAGGGGCCAGCAGCGGCACGAGGTTTCCCGCGACATCGGCCAGAAGACGATAGCCGCTGTCCCCGCCCTTCAGGGTCACGGCGCCCGCCAGCCGGTCCTGCCCGTCGGTGGCAAGGCGGATATCTGCGCTGAAATCCTCCAGCGGGCCTGTTCCTTGCATGCGGAACTCGGCCGCCGGGGCGCCCGGAATGTCCAGCAGGCTGACGACCATGCCGCCGGGTCCCTCGGCCGCGCTCAGGTCGATCTGCAATGTTCCTGTGGCATTGGAATAGCCGGCGTCCAGGATGATCTCGCCCGAAGGTCCATCGCCGGTGCGGATCAGGTTCAGCCTTGCGGTCCCTTCGCCGCCTGCCAGGGTCAGCGCCGCATCAAGGCTGCCCTCGACCGGCTGGCCAAGGACCGAGGGCGCGATCTCGATGCGATCGGCGGAAAGACGGTCGATGCGGATCGACACCGGAAGTTCGGGCAGGCTGAACGCGGTTGCCTCGGGCGAGATGGTGCTTTCGGGTGTGTCGGGCAGGCGGTCGAGGATGATTTCTCTTGCCGACAGTTCGCTGACATTGACCTGTCCCGACAGAAGGGCCGAGCGGCTCCAGTCCAGGGTCACGCCGCGAATGGTCAGCCAGATTCCGGTATCGTCGGCGATGGTCACTTGCTCGATCGTCGCCTGGGCGGACAAGGCCCCCTCGAAACCGGTGATGATGACTTCGCGTCCCGCGTCGGACAGGTTGTCTTCCAGAAACGCGGTCAGAAAGCCGCGGTCGTCCTCCTGCGCCAGGGCGGGCGGGGCAAGCAGGGCCAGCGACAGGATCACGGCGGCGCGCATCAGAAAGCCTGCCCCAGACCGATGTAGAACTGCACCCCGTCGCCCGTCGTGCCGCTGATCGGGGCAGCGACATCCAGCCGGATAGGGCCGATGGGCGTATCGTAACGCAGACCCAGGCCGGCCCCGGCATGGCTTGCGGCCTGGCCATCCAGAATGCCGTCCAGCCCGACAGTCCCCGCGTCGATGAAGCCCACCAGTCCGATCCGTTCGGTCACCTTGCCGCGCAGTTCCAGTGACCCGGCCGCGAAGAACTTGCCGCCGATCTGAAAATCGAACACGCCACGGGTCACGGGAATGCCCAGCGAACGATAGGGCTGCCCCCGAACCGTTCCACCGCCGCCGGAAAAGAACAGCAGGTCGCGCGGCGTGTCCAGAAGTGTCGGCCCATAGATCGCTCCGCCTTGCAGCCGGGCTGCAACGACAAGGCGGCCGGTCTGGCCCAGCAGGCGATAGATGCGCCCATCCGCCGTGACGCGGACGCCCGAGCCGGTGGTCGCAAAACCCAGAAAGGGCTGCAGGGTGGCATCAAGATAGGTGCCGCTTGTCGCATCGGTGGCAACATCCCGCCGGTCCCATATCACGCCCAGGGGCAGTGAAAGGTTGCGGAAGTTGAAGCTTCCAGCAGGATCCTGTCCGTTCTGGTAGGAATAGGTCAGCCCGGCGCGCGCGGTCAGCTGTTCCGAAAAGACATGCGAGAAGACCAGGCCGAAATTGACCGTGTCGGCGGAATAGTCGATCTCGTCCAGATGCTCGTAACGCAGCAGCAGCCCGGCCGTTGTGTCGGGTGTCAGCGTTGCGGGGCGGTCGATGGTCACGCCGATCGCATAGTCGATCCCGCTTGCGCCAGAACCGACGTTCGTGATCGACCCGTCAAGCCGCAACCTCTCGCCGCCGCCAAGCAGGTTTCGGTGCAGCCACATGCCGGTCAGGGACAGACCGTCCAGACTGGCAATCTCGGCCCCCAGCGAGTAGCGGCGCGGTTTCTGTTCGACAAGCTGTGCCGTGATTCCAAGAAGATCGGGGGCGGTGATGACATCGTCCTCGACCAGGGCGACCGAACTGAAGATGCCGGTCCGGCGAAGGCGCGTCTCGGCCCGGCGCAGTTCGCTTTCGCTGAAGGTTGCGCCCTCGGGCAGGCCGGCGATCTTGCGGATTCGGGCCTCGCGCATCCGCTGTTCACCCGTGATCGCCAGAGGCCCGAAGCGCAACCGCGGGCCGGGGTCGAGCCTGACATCGACATCAAGAACCGCCCTCGCGTGGTCGGCGACCACACGCTGGTCTGCGACTGCGGCCTTTGCATGGCCCGCCTCGCGCCAGGCGCGAAGGGAAAGATCGACCGCATCCGCCACCACGCCGCTTTCGGCTGGCCGGCCGGTGCCGAACCCGGCGGGAAGCTCGCCCCCTGCAATGCGCGGCACAATCCGTGTCGCACCGAACAGGAAGGTAGGGCCGGGATCAACCAGGATGGTGATGTTGGAAACGCTGCGCGGCCCTTCCAGCGGACGAATCTCTGCCGCTTCGCGCCCGTCCACAGAAATGCGGATGACTGCGGAATAGTGCCCCCGCGCATAAAGCGCGGCAAGAATGCGCCCGTAGTCGGACCTTGCGGCTGCCAGCAGATCCTGCGGGTCGGTCTGGCCCTGCGCTTGCAGGGCACGAACCTGCGACGCGGCATTCACCGCAGCCGCGATCTCCTCGTCGCCGCCACGAATCTGAACATCGACCCGATCCAGCGCCTGCACGGCGCCACAGGACAGCCAGGCTGCCGCAAGGGCAAGGAAAAACCGGCGAACACGCTGTCCGGGACGGGCAGACATTTCCGTCGGGCCTCCATTCCTGATCGCAACAACTATTGCAGCTTGCGCCGCAGGGGGCAATCCGCCGGCTGGGCCGGGTGGTGGCTTCCTGCGCCTGTCACCGGGGTGTCATGCGGCCACGCCATCAAGGGGCAACCGAAAGGGAGACCCACGATGGACGACGGCAGCTACGATCTTGACACCGCCTACCGGATCGACGGCCCCGAGGACGCCCGGCGCATGTATGGCGACTGGGCGGCCACCTATGACGAAAGCTTCGGCGCGGCCTGGGGCTACATCGCCCCGCGCGAGATCGCGGCGATCCTGAAGGACGAGATCGCGCAAGGGGCCGAGATCCTGGACATCGGCGCGGGCACCGGCCTGGTGGCAGAGCACCTGCGCGGACTGACGGTGGACGCGCTGGACATCACGCCCGAGATGCTGGAGGTCGCACGACCGAAGGGCCTTTACCGGAAGCTGATGCTGGGCGACCTGACCAAGGCCCTGGACATCCCCGACGCGAGCTACGACGCGGTGGTCAGTTGCGGCACCTTCACCCACGGCCATGTCGGCCCGGAATGTTTTGCGGAACTCTTGCGCATCACCCGCCCCGGCGCGGTCTTTGCCTGCGGCACCATCGGCCCGGTGCTGGACGGGGCCGGCTTCGGCTCGGAACTTGCCCGCATAGTGGCGCATGGCCGGATCACCCCGGTCGCCTGGCGCGACATCCCGATCTACGAGGGCGCCGAGCATCCGCACAAGGACGATCGGGGCCTCGTGATGGTGTTCCGCCGGCTCTGAGGCCGGGGCAGGACATGACCCGATCCGGGTCATGTCTTGAGGAATGACATGATTCCCTTGGCTACCTTCGGCTGCGCCAGGCCCGGGTCGGGCCATGGAGTGCGGACTGCGGAGTGGAAGCTGGAGGAGGATCAGGAATGAGGGTTCTGAAAGGTGGTGTCGCCGCGCTGGCCGTTGCGGCGCTGGTGGCGATGCCGGTTCCCGTTGCGGCCAAGGCCGACAAGGAAGACATTGCCCGCGCGCTTGCGGCCTTGGCGATCCTGGGCGTTGCGGTCGCCAAGGCCAGGAACGACCCGGACGGCTGGGACGAGGACCGTTACGGCGATCCGTTCAGCCCGGCCCAAGGCGTGATCTGCCTGCCGAAGCCGAAACAGTGCTTCAAGGACGGGCGTTTCTCCTACCGCTGGACCCGGCGGATCTTCGGTATCTGACCCTCTGCACGGAAAGGAAAACCATGAAGTCTCGTCATATCCTTGTTCTGGCGGCAAGCCTGCTGGCCGCGCTGCCCCTGTCGGCGGAAGAGGCCCAGACCCCGGTCGATCCCGCAACCATCGATCCGGTCGCCCGGATGGAGAAGGCGGTGAACACCAAGGCGCTCGAGCGCATCATGACCGACGAATCGGGCCTGTTGTCGCCCGGCGACGGCCTGCGTCTTCTGATCGTCGCGCAGCAGCGGGCCCTTGCCGAGAACTGCGAAGGCTATGCCGTCGATGAAACGAAATTCGCGGCGGTGATGTCCGATATCCTGTCCGGCCTTCAGGGGATGACCGAGGAAGGCCAGAACAATCTGGCGGTGGACATGGTGATGGGGGCCTATGCGATGAGCCTCGGGGGGCTTACAGCAGTCGCCGCCTATGACACTGCACGCTTCTGTTCCCGCGGCGCCGAGATCCGGGACGAACTGGCCGAGGATACCGAAGGGCGCATTTCGGTTCTGATGCCCGCCCAGTAATCCGGCTGGACCGCAAAGGCGCCCCGCCGCAGCGGGGCGTCGGCCGGATCAGGGCGTAGTCCGCGGCCTCGACAGCGCTCCGAGGCGGTCCATCATCCTGACCACCCCGAGGAACTGGCGCGCGACCGACAGGGTCGTGCCGTGTTCGCTGAACCTGGCGAGGGTTCCGCCAGGGGTCGAGATCTGCCCGCGCCCCCTTTCGACCACCAGTTGCCGCTGCAACAGTCGGTCAACGTGGCGGCGCACCGTTTCGACCGGCAGATCAAGGGCTTCGGCAATCCGGCGGCGCGAGATGTGGCCGCGATACTCGGGCGGAAGCTGCTGGCGGGTCAGCAGCGCCTCGCTTGCGGGGGGGGGCGCGCATGAATCGCTGGACCGTGGCGGCGACGATGACCAGAAACACCATGCATTCCTCGGGCCTGAGCTTTACCGTTCTCTGAAGATCCAGCTGGATGGCAATGATGGCGTTGACCATGGCGAAGCCGATCGGTCGTTCCGCCGCCTCGAACTGGGGGATGTTGAGTGCATAGGACGGCTCGCAAACCCTGTTGACGGGCACCATGGGCAGCCTCTTCGTGATCGGCATGACAAAAGATAATACGGCTCGATCAGGCGAAAAGGTTCCGCGATAGGGAGAGCGGCCTTGCATCCCCAAGGTCAAGGGCGTATATGAGCTTCAACAGCGGTTTCGGGGTCCAAACCCGAAGCTACCGGAAGATGTGAGCGGGCCGCCTGGTCCGCTTTTTCGTTTTGGAACCCTTATGTCCGATCTTGTCGCGAAAACCTCCATCGACCGCCGTCTGGCCGACATCGTCCAGCCGGTGATCGAAGGCATGGGCTACGAGCTTGTCCGCCTGCGGCTGATGGGTGGCAAGACGCGCGTGTTGCAGATCATGGCCGACCGGCCCGAGGGCGGGATCGGCGTTGACGAATGCGGCGAGATTTCCACCGCCGTTTCCGCCGTGCTGGATGTGGAAGACCCGCTTGAGGATACCTATATCCTCGAGGTCTCCTCCCCCGGCATCGACCGACCGCTGACCCGGCTGAAGGATTTCGAGATCTGGAAGGGTTGGGAAGCCCGGGTCGAGACGACCGAACTGATCGACGGCCGCCGCCGCTTCAAGGGCCATCTGGCAGGGGTGGAAGGCGACGAGGTGCTGATCACCATCGAGGACGGCGGCAAGGAGGTCACCATCGGGCTGAAGTTCGACTGGCTTTCGGATGCCAAGCTGATCCTGACCGACGAACTGATCGCCGAGATGCTGCGCCAGAAGAAGGTGGCCGAACCTACCGAGGGCCAGTTCGACGTGATCGAGGAAATTGACGGGGACGAGGACGACGGGTCCGCCCCCGAGACGAAACACTAGGGAGAGACCCCATGGCAATCACCTCTGCCAACCAGCTGGAGCTTCTGCAGACTGCCGAAGCCGTGGCGCGCGAGAAGATGATCGACCCGGATCTGGTGATCCAGGCGATGGAGGACAGCCTCGCCCGGGCCGCCAAGTCGCGCTACGGCGCGGAAATGGACATCCGCGTCAAGATCGACCGCAAGACCGGCCGCGCCACCTTTACCCGCGTCCGCACCGTGGTCGAGGATGACGCGGTGGAAAACCACCACGCACAGCTGACGGTGAAACAGGCGAAGTCCTACCTGGCCGATCCCAAGGTCGGCGACGAGATCGTGGACGAGGTTCCGCCCGTCGATCTGGGCCGTATCGCCGCGCAGTCGGCCAAGCAGGTCATCCTGCAGAAGGTGCGCGAGGCCGAACGCGACCGCCAGTACGAGGAATTCAAGGACCGCAAGGGCACCATCATCAACGGCGCCGTCAAGCGCGAGGAATACGGCAACATCATCGTCGATATCGGCCGCGGCGAAGGCATCCTGCGCCGGAACGAGAAGATCGGCCGCGAATCCTACCGCATCGGCGACCGCATCCGCTGCTATATCAAGGACGTGCGCCGCGAACCACGGGGGCCGCAGGTCTTCCTTTCGCGCACCGACCCGCAGTTCATGGCCGAGCTTTTCAAGATGGAGGTGCCGGAAATCTACGACGGCATCATCGAGATCAAGGCCGTGGCCCGCGATCCGGGCAGCCGCGCCAAGATCGCCGTCATCAGCTATGACAACTCGATCGACCCGGTCGGCGCCTGCGTCGGCATGCGCGGCAGTCGCGTGCAGGCCGTGGTGAACGAGCTTCAGGGCGAAAAGATCGACATCATCCCGTGGAACCAGGATCCGGCCACGTTCCTTGTAAACGCGCTGCAACCGGCCGAGGTGTCGAAGGTCGTGATCGACGAAGAGGCCGGCAAGATCGAGGTCGTGGTGCCGGACGAACAGCTTTCGCTGGCCATCGGCCGTCGCGGTCAGAACGTCCGTCTGGCCAGCCAGCTTACCGGCCTTGACATCGACATCCTGACCGAGGCCGAGGAATCGCAGCGCCGTCAGGCCGAATTCGCCGAGCGCACCAAGCTGTTCATGGACACGCTGGACGTAGACGAGATGATGGCGCAGCTGCTGGTGGCCGAGGGCTTCACCAACCTCGAGGAAGTCGCCTATGTCGATATCGACGAACTGCTGTCGATCGACGGCTTCGACGAGGAGACGGCAGCCGAGCTTCAGGCCCGCGCCCGCGACTACCTGGAAGCGGCCAATGCCAAGGCGATGGAAAACGCCCGCAAGCTGGGGCTGGAGGACAGCCTTGCCAACTTCGAAGGGCTGACCCCGCAGATGCTGGAAGCTTTGGCCCAGGATGGAATCAGGACGCTGGAAGATTTCGCCACCTGTGCCGACTGGGAACTGGCCGGCGGCTGGACGACCGAGAATGGCGTCCGCAAGAAGGACGAAGGCATCCTGGAAAAGTTCGACGTGTCGCTGGAAGAGGCGCAGAACCTGATCATGACCGCACGGGTCATGCTGGGCTGGGTTGATCCGGCAGAGCTGGAAGAGCCCGCCGACGAGGCCGATGCCGACGAGGAGGCCGAGGCCTGATTTCAGGCCTCGGGGACACGCGTTGACGCGCGGCGGCCGGGAAAAGGACAGGAACGAACCGGAACGCAGGTGCATCGCGTCCGGGGAAAGCCAGCCGAAGGCGGGGCTGATCCGCTTTTGTGTCGGACCCGACGGGGTGCTCGTGCCGGATGTGCTTGGCCGGTTGCCGGGCCGCGGGCTTTATGTCTCGGCCGATCGCGCGCTTATCGAGAAGGCTGCGGGCAAGGGTCTTTTTGCCCGCGCGGCCCGGCAACCGGTGAAGGTGCCCGACGGGCTCACCGATCTTGTCGAACGGCTTGTGGCGCAGCGGGTGGTGGAACTGCTGTCGATGGCCCGCAAGGCAGGTGCGGCGGTGACTGGTTATGAGAAGGTCAAGGACTGGCTGGTAAAGGGGCAGGCGGCGACGCTGATCCAGGCCAGCGACGGGTCGGAACGCGGCAAGACGAAGCTTCACGCGCCTGATGGCGCAGGCGGCTTCATCGGCTGTCTGACGGCTGGGGAAATCGGTTTGGCATTCGGGCGCGAACGTGCGATACACGCGGCGCTTGCGGCTGGTGGACTCAGGACCCGTGTTGTAGAGGAAGCGGCAAGGCTGACCGGCCTGCGGGTGCAGGCGGGTGGGCAATTGGGCGGCGGGACCGCCATGAAGGATACGAAGAACGCATGAGCGATACAGACGGCAAGAAACCTCTTGGCATTGGGGGCGCCCCCCGTTCCGGACAGGTGAAGCAAAGCTTCAGTCACGGCCGGACCAAGAGCGTCGTGGTCGAAACCAAGCGCAAGCGCGTGGTGGTGCCGACGGCAACCAAGCCTGGCGCGCCCGGGGCTGGTACGCCTGTGTCTGCGGCTGGCGGGGGAGACCCGTCGAAGCGTCCTGCGGGGATCTCCGATGCCGAGATGGAACGGCGCCTCGCCGCCCTTCGCGCCGCCAAGGCGCGCGAGGCCGAAGAGGCCGCGCGCCGCGCCGAAGAGGAACGCGCACGCGAGGAAGACCGCGCCCGCCGCCGCGAAGAGATCGAGGCCAAGGAGCGTGAAGAGCGCGAGCGCGCGGAAGCCCTGCGCCTGAAGGCCGAGGAAGAGGAACGCGCTGCGAAGGCAGAAGCTGCCGCGAAGGCCGCTGCAGCCGAAGCACGCCGGGCAGAGGTTCTGGGCACGCGTGCCCGGTCGGCCACGCCCCAGCCTGCGGCAAAGCCCGCAGACCGTGCGTCCCCGCCCCCGTCCCCGGCCGCGACCGAGGAAGCCCGCGGCCCTGCCGCCGGCAAGCCGGGTGTTAGCCCGCGCAAGACCGACCGCGAAAAGGACGAACGCGCAGGCGAGCGCGACCGCAGCGCCAAGCGCGGCGACGAAGGCCGCCGGTCGGGCAAGCTGACCCTGTCGGACGCCATCTCGGACGAGGGCGGCCGCCAGCGCAGTCTGGCCGCGATCAAGCGCAAGCAGGAAAAGGCCCGCCAGAAGGCGATGGGTCTGGGCCACAAGGCCGAGAAGCAGAGCCGCGAAGTGCAGCTGCCGGAAACCATCGTGGTCAGCGAACTGGCCAACCGTATGGCCGAACGTGCCGCCGACGTGGTCAAGGCGCTGATGAAAATGGGCATGATGGTCACCATGAACCAGACCATCGACGCCGACACTGCCGAACTGGTGATCGAGGAATTCGGCCACAAGGCCGTCCGCGTGTCGGACGCGGACGTGGAACAGGTGATCGACACGGTCAAGGACAGGCCGGAAGACCTGCGTCCGCGCCCGCCGATCGTGACGATCATGGGCCATGTGGACCACGGCAAGACCAGCCTTCTGGACGCCCTGCGCAAAACCAATGTCGCGTCGGGCGAGGCCGGCGGGATCACCCAGCATATCGGCGCTTACCAGGTGAAGACAGCGAATGGTCAGGTCATCACCTTCCTCGACACGCCGGGCCACGCGGCCTTCACCTCGATGCGCTCGCGCGGGGCGCAGGTTACGGACATCGTGGTGCTGGTGGTGGCGGCCGATGACGCGGTGATGCCGCAGACAGTCGAGGCGATCAACCACGCCAAGGCGGCGAAGGTGCCGATGATCGTGGCGATCAACAAGATCGACAAGCCCGACGCCAACCCGCAAAAAGTGCGCACCGACCTGTTGCAGCACGAAGTGGTGGTCGAGGCCATGTCAGGCGACGTGCAGGACGTGGAAGTCTCGGCCAAGACCGGCCAGGGGCTTGACGACCTGCTGGAAGCGATCGCGCTGCAGGCCGAGCTGCTGGAACTGAAGGCCAACCCGAACCGGGCGGCCGCGGGCGCGGTGATCGAGGCCAAGCTCGATGTGGGCCGGGGCCCGGTCGCAACGGTGCTGGTGCAGAACGGCACGCTGCGCAAGGGCGACATCTTCGTCGTCGGCGAACAGTGGGGCAAGGTTCGCGCGCTCATCAACGACAAGGGCGAGACCGTGTCCGAAGCCGGGCCCTCTGTTCCGGTCGAGGTGCTGGGGCTTTCCGGCACACCGTCGGCCGGCGACACGCTGAACGTGGTCGAAACCGAAGCCCAGGCGCGCGAGATCGCCGACTACCGGATCAAGGCGGCCAAGGACAAACGCGCTGCGGCAGGTGCTGCGACCACGCTGGAACAGCTGATGGCCAAGGCGAAGGCAGATGCTTCGGTCGCCGAACTGCCGGTGGTGGTGAAGGCCGACGTCCAGGGTAGCGCCGAAGCGATCGTCCAGGCACTGGAAAAGATCGGCAACGAGGAAGTGCGCGTGCGGGTGCTGCATTCGGGCGTTGGTGCGATCACCGACACCGATGTGGGCCTGGCCGAGGCGTCCAAGGCCCCGATCATCGGCTTCAACGTGCGCGCCAATGCCAGCGCCCGCCAGTCGGCGCACCAGAAAGGGGTCGAGATCCGCTATTACTCGGTCATCTACGACCTGGTGGACGACATCAAGAAGGCGGCCTCGGGCCTGCTGAAGGCCGAAGTGCGCGAAAACTTCATCGGTTACGCGACGATCAAGGAGGTCTTCCGCATCACCGGCGTCGGCAACGTGGCGGGCTGCCTGGTCACCGAGGGGGTGGCTCGTCGGTCGGCGGGCGTTCGTCTGCTGCGCGACAACGTGGTGATTCACGAAGGCACGCTGAAGACGCTCAAGCGCTTCAAGGACGAGGTTAAGGAAGTCGTCTCCGGCCAGGAATGCGGCATGGCCTTCGAACGCTACGAGGACATCCGTCCGGGTGACGTGATCGAGATCTTCGAACGCGAGGAAGTGCAGCGCACGCTGGCCTGAACCGATAGGGTGCCCGGCCATCTGGCCTGGCGCCCTTTTTAATGGGAGGACCGATGACCCGGCGCCACGGGCGGCAGGTCACAGCCAGTCGCGCAGAATCGGAATCAGCGGCAGATCCGCCGGCGGCATGGGATAGTCGCGCAGGGCATTGGGCTTGACCCAGGCAAGGTTCTGCCCTTCGGTCGCGCGCACCGTGCCTTGCCAGCGGCGGCAGGCGAACAGCGGCATCAGCAGGTGAAAGTCCGGGTAGCTGTGGCTGGCAAAGGTCAGCGGCGCCAGACACGAGGCCCACGTGTCGATGTCAAGTTCTTCTTTCAGCTCGCGGATCAGCGCTTGCTCGGGCGTCTCGCCGGGTTCCACCTTGCCACCGGGAAACTCCCACAGGCCTGCCATCGACTTGCCCTCGGGCCGCTGCGCCAGAAGCACGCGGCCATCAGGGTCGATCAGTGCGACCGCAGAGACAAGGATGATGCGACCAGTCACGATCGGTAATCGGCATTGATCTCGATGTAGCGAGCGGTCAGATCGCAGGTCCAGACCGTGCGCCTGCCCTTCCCAAGTCCAAGGTCGATGTGGAACAGCAGTTCGTCCTGCCGCATGTAGGCCGCACCATCCTCTTCCCGGTAGTCCGGGTTGCGCCACCCCTTTTCGGCGACGAGGATGTCGCCGAACCGGATCGACAGGCGGTCCCGGTCGGCCTCGGCCCCGGACTTGCCGACGGCGGCAACGATCCGGCCCCAGTTCGGATCCTGTCCCGCCACGGCCGTCTTGACCAGAGGCGAATTGGCAACCGCGAAGGCAACCTTCGCGGCATCGTCGTCCGAGGCCGCGCCGGTGACGCGGACCTCGACCAGCTTTGTCGCCCCTTCGCCGTCGCGCACCACCTGCAACGCCAGGTCACGCATCACGCCGTGCAGAGCCGTCTCGAAGGCCTTGGCAACCGGTCCCTTCACCTCGGCAGCGTCGGACTGACCGGTTGCGGCCACAAGCAGCGTGTCCGATGTCGAGGTGTCGCTGTCCACGGTGATCGAGTTGAAGGTGTCGCCCACATTGCGCGAGACCATCCGCTGCAGCGCGGCGGGCGCAATCTTCGCGTCGGTGAAGATATAGACCAGCATGGTGGCCATGTCGGGCGCAATCATGCCCGAACCCTTGGCGATGCCGGCGATGTGGATCGTGCCGCCATCGCCCTGAACGGTGGCGGCGGCGCCTTTCGGGAAGGTGTCGGTGGTCATGATCGCCTGGGCGGCCATTTCCATTGCGTCTTCCCGCAGTCCTGCGACAAGTTCGGGCACCTTGGCGGTAATCCTTTCGTAAGGCAGGGGCTCGCCGATCACCCCGGTAGAGGACGAAAAGACACGGCTGGCGGGGATGCCCAGCGCCTCGGCCACGGCGCCAGTCACGGCTGCCACGGCCTCGTCGCCAAGCTTGCCGGTGAAGGCGTTGGAATTGCCCGAGTTCACGATGATCGCCGCCCCCGCACCTGGCGGCACCTTCATCGCCAGCTTAGCCTGGCAGTCACGGACGCAACCCGACCGCGTGGAAGACCTGGTGAAGACCCCGGCCATGCTGGTGCCGGGGCCGAGGCGCACAAGCATCACGTCCTTGCGATCCTTGTAGCGCACCCCGGCCTCGACCGCGGCAAATTCGGCGCCGCGGATCGCAGGCAGGGCCGGAAAGCTGGCCGGGGCCAGCGGCGAGACCGGCTTCATCGCCTTCTTGGCGGCGGCCACCACGTCTTCCACGGCGTCGCCGACCGCCTCTGCCACCGGGCCGGCGACGGCGGCAAGACTGTCCTTCAGCTTGCGAACCTTCTTCTTCAGCGCCTTTGCTTCGGCCTTCCAGTCGGTCTTGCCCATCGTCGCCCCCCCCCTGTGCGCTGCCAATTGCCGGCGGTCAGTCGATCAGTGCCGAGTTCTTCAGAATCGCAGGATCAATCCCCTCGCCTTCGCGGGTGATCGTCGCGACAGACTGAAGTTCGGCAATCTTCGCCTCGATCGCGGCGTTCTCGATCTCGGTCGCCAGGTCATCGCGGATGTCGTCAAGCGTGGGATGATCCATCAGACGGGTTTCCTTTACCAGGACGAGATGCCAGCCGAAATCGGTCTGCACCGGCCCGGCCACTTCGCCCACCTTGGCGTTGACCACGGCATCCTCGAACGGCTTGACCATCATGCCCAGAGCGAACCAGCCCAGGTCGCCCCCATTTGCACCAGACCCTGCGTCGATCGAGTGCTCGCGCGCAAGGGTGGCGAAGTCGGCCCCGCCGGCCAGTTCCTCCTTCAGCTTGTTCGCCTCTTCCTCGGTCTCGACCAGGATATGCGCGGCATTGTATTCGGTCGCCTTCGGCTGGTCCTTGAACCGGGCGTCATAGGCGGCCTGCAGCGCCTCGTCCGTCACGGCCTTTTCCACGATGGCCTGAATGGCGACGCCCGAGATATAGCCCCGGGTGTCGTTTTCCAGCATCGCCCTGTCGCGCGTCGAAAGCTCGGTCACCGACTGGCGCAGAACCTCCTGCTGCACCAGCTGGTCCATGATCCCCTTGAACAGCACATCGTCGGGCAGCGACTGGTACTGCGGCGGCAGGCTTTCGCGCAGCGCGATCATCTGGCCAAGCGTGATCTGCGTGCCGTTGACCGTGGCCACCACCGTGTCGGCGGTTTCGCCCTCGGCCAGAGCCGGCGCCGCAAGGGCCGTGGCCAGCGCGAAGGCCGTCGCAAGCCGCATCTGTTTCATCATTTCACCCACTCCTGATCGGGCGGCCTCAGCCTGCCACGTTGACTATCCTGTGCCCACCCCTTACATCGCGACAGTCGCGTGAGACGGGGCCGTCCGGCCTTCTACTTGGCTCTTCTATGGAAGGCGTTGAGGGCGGACAAGTCCGAGACCCACACGATGCTGTCAGGAAGTGGCTCACGGAGTGAACATGCTGGGATTGGGTGGACTTGCGCGGAAGGTGTTCGGCACGCCGAACGACCGCAAGGTGAAATCTGTCCGGCCGCTGGTGGACAAGATCAACGCGCTTGAACCCGAGTTCCAGGCGCTGACCGACGACGGCATCATCGAGCGTACGCGCGATCTGCAGAAGCGGGTGCAGGAAGCCGGCGAAAGCCTTGACGACGTGCTGCCCGAGGCCTTCGCCAACTGCCGCGAGGCGGCGCGCCGGGCACTGGGCCTGCGCGCCTTCGACGTGCAGCTGATGGGGGCGATCTTCCTGCATCAGGGCAACATCAGCGAAATGAAGACCGGCGAGGGCAAGACCCTTGTCGCCACCTTCGCAGCCTATCTGAACGCCCTGACAGGGCGGGGCGTGCATGTCGTCACCGTGAACGACTATCTGGCCAAGCGCGACGCAGAATGGATGGGCAAGGTCTATTCCCAGCTGGGGATGACCACGGGCGTCGTCTATTCGCACCAGCCGGATGACGAGAAGAAGGCCGCCTATCGCGCCGACATCACCTATGCGACGAACAACGAACTGGGCTTCGACTATCTGCGCGACAACATGAAGTCCTCGCTGGAGGACATGGCGCAGCGCGGGCACTACTATGCCATCGTGGACGAGGTGGACTCGATCCTGATCGACGAGGCACGCACACCTCTGATCATCTCTGGCCCCAGCCAGGACCGCGGGACGTTGTACCAGGCTGTGGACAAGATCATTCCGCAGCTTAAGCCCGAACACTATGTCATCGACGAAAAACTGCGCAACGTCACCTTCACCGAAGAAGGCAACGAAGCGATCGAGGATCTTCTGCACAAGGCCGGCATACTGCCCGAAGGGCAAAGCCTCTATGCGGCCGAAAGCACCACGATCGTCCACCACGTCAACCAGGCCCTGCGGGCGCACAAGCTGTTCCACAAGGACCAGCAATATATCGTCCGCGACGGCGAGGTGATGCTGATCGACGAATTCACCGGACGCATGATGAAGGGGCGGCGGCTTTCCGACGGCCTGCATCAGGCGATCGAGGCCAAGGAAGGCGTCAAGATCCAGCCCGAGAACGTCACCTACGCCAGCGTGACGTTCCAGAACTATTTCCGGCTTTACGAAAAGCTTGGCGGCATGACCGGGACGGCTGCAACCGAAGCCGAGGAATTCCGCGAAATCTATGGGCTGGGCGTGGTCGAGGTGCCGACGAACCGCCCCGTGGCGCGGATCGACGAACATGACAAGGTCTATCGCACGGCGCGCGAGAAATACGAAGGTATCCTCGCTGCGATCAAGGACGCTCATGCCAAGGGCCAGCCGATCCTGGTCGGCACTACCTCGATCGAGAAATCCGAAAAGCTTTCTGCCATGCTGAAAGAGGCCGGCATTCCGCACAACGTGCTGAACGCCCGCCAGCACGAGATGGAAGCCAAGATCGTCGCCGATGCCGGCAAGCTTGGCGCGGTGACGATCGCCACCAACATGGCCGGCCGCGGCACCGACATCAAGCTGGGCGGCAATGTCGAATTCAAGGTGATGGAAGCCATCGCCGCCGATCCGCACGGCGATCACGTCGCCATCCGTGCCCGGATCGAAGAGGAGCACAAGGCCGAGGAAGAGGCGGTGAAGGCTGCCGGCGGCCTGTTCGTCCTGGGCACCGAACGCCACGAAAGCCGCCGGATCGACAACCAGCTGCGCGGTCGGTCGGGCCGTCAGGGCGACCCGGGCCGTTCGGCCTTCTTCCTCAGCCTCGAGGACGACCTGATGCGCATCTTCGGGTCGGAACGGCTGGACAAGGTCCTGTCCACGTTGGGCATGGCCGAAGGCGAGGCCATCGTCCACCCGTGGGTGAACAAGAGCCTGGAAAAGGCGCAGGCCAAGGTCGAGGGCCGAAATTTCGACATTCGGAAGCAGCTGTTGAAGTTCGACGACGTGATGAACGACCAGCGCCGCGCGATCTTCAGCCAGCGGATGGAGATCATGCAGGCCGATCACGTCGGCGATGTCGCGACCGACATGCGTCACCAGCTGATCTCTGATCTGGTCGATCTGAACATGCCGCCGAAAAGCTACCCCGACCAGTGGGACGTCGAGGGGCTGACCGAGGCCTGCCGCGAAATGCTGAACCTGGATCTGCCCATCGCCGACTGGGCATCGGAAGAAGGCGTAGACCAGCAGGGCATTCTCGAGCGGATCACCGAGGCTTCGGACAGGATGATGGCCGAAAAGACCGAGGCCTTCGGCGCCGAGACCATGGCAACGATCGAGAAGCAGGTTCTTCTGCAAGCCATCGACAGCAAATGGCGCGAACACCTGCTGCGGCTGGAACATCTGCGCTCTGTCGTCAGCTTCCGCGGCTATGCCCAGCGCGACCCGCTGAACGAATACAAGACCGAGGCCTTCCAGCTGTTCGAAGGGCTGCTGAACTCGCTGCGCGAGACGGTGACGCAGCAGCTTTCCCGCATCCGCCCGGTCACGAAGGAAGAGCAGGAAGCAATGATGCGCCAGATGCTCGCCGCCCAGCAGCCACCGGCAGCGCGGATTGCTGCCGACCAGGGGGCCGGCGCGGCCGCCGTCGCACCGGCAGCAACCGCAGCCCCAGCCCTTGCCGGGTTCGACGCGGCCGATCCCTCGACCTGGGGAAATCCGGGGCGCAATGAGCCCTGCCCCTGCGGATCGGGCGAAAAGTTCAAGCACTGCCACGGAAAGCTGGTCTGAGCCTGTCGGTCGGCGCAGCAAAACCGTGGCAATTTCGTGTCCGAAACCTGAGCCGTTCCCAGGATTCGCCACGTCATCGCCCGGATTCCCCCCTAACTCCTAAGGGTTCGAATCGGTTTGGGGTGGTGCGATGTTTGGCCGGAAACGGATGCTGTTTGGCCGGAAACGGATACTGCGGGTCATTTCCGTGCTGTCGGTCGCTGTAGCGGCCGGACATCTTGTGGAAAACATGCGCTCGACGGCAAGTCCCTGGAACCTGCCTTCCGAACGGTCCGGCCCTCTGGACGGCAGATCCGGCCAGGGCACGGCCACGGCACCATCGGGTCTGCCCAGAGCGGCGTCGCTTTCGGCAGACGGCGACATACCACAGCTGATGGGCATCACCCCGGTTGCTGCCACAGCGGACACAGGCAGCCAGACGGCCTGTGTACCCACCGTGACGCTGGCCGCGGCCGAGGACGCGAGCATTGACCTGGCACTTGATGCGCCCTGCAATCAGGGCCAGCGCGTTGTGATCCGGCACGCGGGTCTTTCGTTCACGGCCAAGACCGGCCCCGATGGCAAACTTGCGCAGCGCCTTCCCGCCCTTGATGACGAGGCGCTGGTCGCGGTCTATTTCGAGAATTCCGAGATGGCGCTGGCGACTGTCAGCGTTCCGGAAATGGCAGGTCTGACACGGTTTGCCTTCCAGGCCCCCTTCCCGGTGCAGTTCGACCTGCGCGCAGAGGAGGCCGGGCGTGTCTATTCCGGCCGGGGTGCCCAGGCCGCACAGGACGGAAGCCGCAAGATCCGACTGCTTGGAACAGCGTCGGTGTCGGACCCGATTCTGTCGCAGGTATATACGTTTCCCGGCACTGACCTGACCGCAGCCAACCTAACCGTCGAACTGCGCATCACGCCCGAAACCTGCGGCAACAGCTATCTGGGTGAAACCGTGCTATCGCGGGGCGGCAACACTGTCCGTGGCAGCCTTCCGCTTTCGCTGCCGCTTTGCGGCACGGCAGGGGACATTCTGGTGTTGAAGAATCTTCTTGGCCCCCTGACACTCGCCGCCTCAGACTAGGGGCCGGATCAGGGAACATGTGGTTCAAGGCAGGTGTTGCGGCGGCTTTCGCCGCCGTTTTCCTTTGTAAATCTGCCAAGGCGCAGGACGTCACCCTGGTGGCTCGCGAAGGGGGCATCGCACTGACTGGCACGCTGCAGGGCTATGATGGCGAGTTCTACCGGATCGAGACCTCCTACGGCCTGCTGACCGTCGATGGTCAGGGCGTGATCTGCGAAGGGCCTGCCTGCCCCGATTTGATGGCCCCCCGGGCGGAAATCCGCATTGTCGGCGCTGCTGGTCCGGGAAGCGACCTGCTTCCCGCCCTGTTCAAAGCCTTTGCAGATCGGCGTGGTCTTCTTTACGAGCAGATCGAAGGCACCGATTTTGCCGCGGTCATTCGCGATCCGCAAAGCCTTGAGGAGCTGGCCGCGATCAGCTTTCAGCCGCAGACGCCCGCCCTTGCTGCTGCTGCGGTGGCTGCTGGCGAGGCCGACCTGCAACTTGCCTTTCAGGATAACCGCAGCTTTGGCGCGCACGGTCTGGCGATGGACGCCATGGTGGCGATCGTCGCCCCCGACAATCCGACGCCTGCCATATCGACCAGCGACCTTGTGCGCGTCCTGGCCGGAGAGGTTTCGAACTGGGCACAGATCGGCGGGCCGGACATGCCACTGGTCCTGCATGCATTGGCTCCCGAGGTGGACATGCAGCTTGCGCTTTCCGCACGGCTTGGGGCACCCGTATCAGCCGCGGTGCAGCACGATAGCCAGGCAAGCCTCGCCCTTGCGGTGGCGCGTGACCCCTGGGCCATTGCCGTCACCGGACGGGCAGCGGTTTACCCCGCCCGGCATATTCCCTTGACCGATAGCTGCGGTTTTCCGCTGCTGCCCACCCCCTTGGCGGTCAAGGCCGAGGATTACCCATTTTCCATTCCCGTCCTTCTGCTTGCGCCAAGGCGGCGCCTGCCGCTGATGACCCGCGAGTTTCTGGATTTCCTGCGCACGCCTGCCGCTCAGGAGGTGATCTCGGCGAACGGCTACATCGATCGTTCCCCCACCCGCCAGCCGATGACAGCCGACGGCTTGCGGCTGATCAACGCCATTCAGGGGGCAGGCGACGACATCACCCTGGCCGACCTCAAGCGGCTGGTCGATGTGATGGACGGTGCAGACCGGCTGTCGCTGACCTTTCGCTTCGAAGACGGATCGTCCACGCTGGATGCGCAGTCGCGCGATAACCTGCTGGATCTGGCGCAGCTGATTGCCTCGGGCCGGTTTCGCAACGAACGGATGGTTCTGGCCGGCTTTTCCGACGGATCGGGCGCGGCGCCGGCCAATCTGGCACTGTCGGTCGAACGTGCAGCACGCGTGGCGCAGGAACTTGCTGCCGTTGCACCCGATCTGCCACCCGATGCCATTCCAGCGGTCGAAGGTTTTGGCGAAGCCCTGCCGATGGCCTGTGATGAAACCGCAATCGGCCGCCAGTTGAACCGTCGGGTGGAACTTTGGCTGCTGCCCGACTTTACCCACACCGGCAGTGCGCCGGCGCCGGAGCCACCTCCCTAGGACAGGAACTCGGCGAGCGTCTGGCGGGTTCCCACGGCCCAGAGCCGATTCAGGTGCCGTTCGAAGGCTGCGGCAAAGCGCGGATTCTGCCCGAGATCGCCATAGACCGTCGTCATCTCCAGCCAGGCCGCCGGGCGCGACCTTGCCGCCTGCGACCGGGCGACCAGCGCATCCCAGTCGGGGTCGTTCGGCGGAATGTGCGTGCCGCTGTCCGTCTCGCCAAAGCAGTAGCGGCACCACATGGCCGAGACGAGCGCCAGCCCCTCGACCGACCCGCCAGCCGCCAGCGCGTCGCGGATCGAAGGCACGATGAACTTGGGCTGCCGGTTCGACCCGTCGAGGCAGAGCCGGCGTTCGGTGTCGGCCACCTCGGGGTTCGAGAAGCGGTCCACGATCAGCCGGTAATAGTCGCCGAGGTTGGTATCGGGGACCGGCGGGATGTAGGGGATGATCTCGTGGATCTCGACCTTGTCGAGCAGGCCGCGGATCAGCGGCTCGGCCATGGCCTCGTGGACATATTCGATGTCCATCAGCCCGCCGGGATAGGCGATGGTCGCATGGCCGCCGTTCAGGATGCGGATCTTCATCAGCTCGAAATTGTGGACATGCGGGGTCAGCGTGACCCCGACCTTTTCCCAGGCCGGACGGCCGGCGGGGAAGTTGTCCTCCAGCACCCATTGCCGGAAAGGCTCGCAGGTCACCGGCACGGGGTCGTCGGCCAGTCCGAAGGCCGCCGCCATCGCCCGTTCGCGCGGGCCGGTCGCCGGGGTGATGCGGTCCACCATGCCGTTCGGGAAGGCGACATGGGCCGCGATCCAGTCGGCCAGGTCCGGGTCGCGAAGCGCGGCCAGACCGGTGACGGCGGCGCGGGTGACATGGCCGTTGCCGGGCAGGTTGTCGCAGGACATGACGGTGAAGGGCGCCACGCCGGCGGCCCTCCGCGCCTTCAGCGCCGCGATGATCGCGCCGAAGGCGGTCCGGTGCGGATCCGCGGCATCGGCCAGGATCTCGGGATGCGTCGGGTCGAACTGCCCGGTCGCCGGGTTGATGAAATAGCCACCCTCGGTCACGGTCAGGCTGACGATGCGGATCTCGGGCCGGGACATGGCCTCGATCAGTGCGGCGTTGTCGGATTGGACCGGCAGGAAGTCGATCATCGCCCCCACCCGGCGGGCGGATTTGCCCTTCGGATCCAGCTCGATCACCGTGGACAGGCAATCTTGCGCCTTCAGCGCCTCGCGCATCCGGGCATCGGCCTCGCGCACCCCGGCGCCCAGAATCGCCCAGTCGTGGTCGAGCCCCAGGTTGAACAGGTCGTCCAGATAGACGGCCATGTGGGCGCGGTGGAAATTGCCCAGCCCGATGTGGACGATGCCGGGGCTCAGGCGTGATCGGTCGTATGCGGGCAGCGCAACGGTGGGGGACATTCGGGGCCTCAGACGGTTTTCAGCATGCCGCCATCGACATGGTAGGCGGAGCCGGTGCAGTAGCTGGCGCGCGGCGACAGCAGGAAGGCGATGACATCGGCCAGTTCCTCGGGCGTGCCGAAGCGGCGGATCGGGGCGTGTTCGTCGGCGACCGATTGCAGATAGCCCTGCCAGTCGCCATCCTTTGCCAGGGCCTTGGCTGTCTTGATCCAGTCGGGCGTCAGGATCAGCCCCGGATTCAGCGTGTTGACCCGGATGCCGAGCGGGATGAACTCGGTGGACATGGTCTTCGACAGCATCATCAGCGCCGCCTTGGTGGTGTTGTAGATCGGCTCGTACCAGAGCGGCTGGACCGCGCAGATCGAGGCGTTGTTCAGGATCGCGCCGCCGCCATGGGCCCGCATCTGCGGCACGAGGCCCCGGGCGAGGCGCACGGCGGCCATCACGTGCAGGTTCCAGTAGTGCAGCCATTTCTCGTCCGGCGCATCGAGGATCGTCTCGTTCGAGCCGGTGCCGGCGTTGTTGAACAGAAGCTCGGCCCCGCCCATCGCCGCAGCGGCCGCCACCACGGCGGCACAGCCTTCGGCCGTTGTCACATCAGCGGCAACGGCCTGCGCGTCGCCGCCGAAATCGGCGCGGATGCTGGCGGCTTCGTCTGCCGCGCGGGCGCCGTCGCGGGCGGCGATCAGCACGCGCGCGCCTTCGCGCGCCAGTGTGCGCGCAGCGGCAAGGCCGATGCCGACCGACCCGCCCGAAATCACCGCCAGTTTTCCTTCAAGTCCAAGGTCCATGGGTCATGCCATCCAGTTGCCGCCGTCCACACCGAAGCATTGGGCGACGATGTATTTGGCTTCGTCGGTGGCGAGGAAGATCGCCATGCCGGTCAGATCCTCGGCCGTGCCCATGCGCCCGAAGGGAACGGCGGCGCCAACCTCGCGCTTCTTCTGGCCGGGGGCCTTGCCTTCGTATTTCGCGAAGAAGGCATCCACCCCGTCCCAGTGTTCGCCGTCCACCACGCCGGGCGCGATGGCGTTCACGTTGATGCCGTGACGGATCAGGTTCAGCCCGGCCGATTGCGTCAGGCTGATGACGGCGGCCTTGGTGGCGCAATAGACGGCCACCAGGCTTTCGCCGCGCCGCCCGGCCTGCGAGGCCATGTTGATGATCGTGCCGCCCTGGCCGCGGTCGATCATGTGGCGCGCGGCGGCCTGCAGGCAGAAGAGCGTGCCGGCGACATTCACCGCGAACAGGCGGTCATAGTCTTCCCGCGTGATCTCGACGATGGGGGCGGCAGAAAAGAGGGCGGCGTTGTTGATCAGGATGTCGAGCTTGCCCATCCGCTCGATGGCTTGGGCGAAACCGGCGTCGATCGAGTCCTGCCGGGTCACGTCCAGCGCGATGGCGTGGGCCTTGGGGCCGAGCGCATCGGCCGCCGCGCGGGCGGCATCCAGGTTGATGTCGGCGATGGCGACCTCGGCCCCCTCGGCGATGTAGGCGCGGGCGAAGGCCAGCCCGATACCGCGCGCGGCCCCGGTGATCAGGGCGGATTTTCCTGCAAGTCTCATATTGCCAGTCCATTCGTGTCGAAGCGGTGGATCTTGCCGGCCGGGGCCAGGCGGATGCGGTCGCCGTGGCGTGCGGCGACTTCGCCGGGGGCGCGGACGGTCAGGGTGCCGATCCCCTCGACCGCGACCTTGAGGAAGCTGTCGGAGCCGAGATGTTCGGACAGGCCGACCACACCTTCCCACGGGCCATCGCCCACCGCGATGTGTTCGGGCCGGATGCCGATGGTGTGGGCGTCGTGCTTCGCCGCCTCGGCGCCTTCGATGAAGTTCATCTTCGGGCTGCCGATGAAGCCCGCAACGAAGAGGTTGCGGGGATGGTTGTAAAGCTCCAGCGGCGCTCCGACCTGCTCGATTCGGCCGGCGTTCAGCACCACGATCTTGTCGGCCATGGTCATCGCCTCGACCTGGTCGTGGGTGACGTAGATCATCGTTGTCTTCAGCGACTGGTGCAGTTCGCTGATCTCTTGTCGCATGCCCACGCGCAGGGCGGCGTCGAGGTTCGACAAGGGCTCGTCGAAGAGGAAGGCCGCCGGTTCGCGCACGATCGCCCGCCCGATGGCGACGCGCTGACGCTGGCCGCCCGACAGCTGGCCGGGACGGCGGTCGAGGTAGTTGGTGAGGTTCAGCACCTTGGCGGCGCGTTCCACCCGCCGGTCCTGCTCGGCCCGGTCCATCCCGGCCATCTTCAGCGGGAAGGCGATGTTCTTGCGCACCGTCATGTGGGGATACAGCGCGTAGGACTGGAAGACCATCGCCAGCCCGCGTTTGGCCGGCGGCAGGTTGGTCGCGTCCTTGCCGTCGATCTCGATGGTGCCGGAGGTCGTATCCTCCAGCCCCGCGATCAGCCGCAGAAGGGTAGATTTCCCGCAGCCCGACGGCCCGACGAAGACGACGAACTCGCCATCCTCGATGGTCAGGTCGATGCCGGGGATGACATCCACCTCGCCGAACGCCTTGCGGACCTTGGTCAGTTGGATCTTGCCCATGTTGTCCTCACTTCACCGCGCCAAAGGTCAGGCCGCGCACGAGTTGTTTCTGGCTGAACCAGCCAAGGATCAGGATCGGCAGGATGGCCATGGCCGAAGCCGCCGAGAGTTTCGCGTAGAACAGGCCCTGCGGCGCCGAGAAGCTCGCGATGAAGGCCGAAAGGGGGGCCGCCTTGGTCGTGGTCAGGACGATGGTCCAGAACGCCTCGTTCCAGGCGAGGATGATGTTCAGAAGCATGGTCGAGGCAATGCCGGGCAGCGCCATGGGCGTCAGCACATGGACGATCTCGTTCCACAGGCTCGCCCCGTCCATGCGCGCGGCTTCCAGGATCTCGCCGGGGATTTCCTTGAAGTAGGTGTAGAGCATCCAGACGATGATCGGCAGGTTCATCAGCATCAGCACGATGACAAGGCCGATCCGGCTGTCGAGCAGCCCGAGGCGCTGGAAGATCAGGTAAAGCGGCACCATGACCGCCACCGCGGGCATCATCTTGGTGGACAGCATCCACATCAGCAGATCGCGTGTGCGCTGCCCGGGCACGAAGGCCATGGCCCAGGCCGAAGGGATCGCGACCAGAAGGCCGAGAAGGGTGGAACCCACCGCGATGACGACCGAGTTCCAGAAGAACCGCGGATAATCCGACCGCGCCCAGACCTCGGCGTAATTCTCCAGCGTCCAGTCGGCCGACAGGAACTGCGGCGGCATGGCAACGGCCGAAGCTTCGGTCTTGAAGCTGGTCAGGATCATCCAGAGGACCGGGAAGAAGATCAGCAGCGCCACGGTCCAGGCGGCAAGGGTGGTGACAAGCTGGCGGCGGGGGGAAAGGGCGCGGGCCATGGGAACCTCAGCTGTTCAGGTTGCGGCCAAGGCCGCGCATCAGGAAGTAGGCGACGATGTTGGCCAGAATGACCGCGATGATCCCCCCGGCGGCGGCGCGGCCGATGTCCTTGGCCGCGATGGCCTGCTTGAAGATCATGTAAGGCAGCGTGGTCGAAGCCGAACCGGGCCCGCCCTGGGTGGTGGTGAAGATCTCACCGAAGATGCCGAGAAGGAAGATGGTCTGGATCAGGATCACCACGGTGATCGCCCGCGTCAGGTGCGGCAGGATGATGTAGCGGAAACGCGCGAAGGCCCCGGCGCCGTCCATCTCGGCCGCCTCGAGCTGTTCGGAGGACAGCGACTGCAATGCGGTCAGCAGGATGAGCGTCGCGAAGGGCAGCCACTCCCAGCTGACGATGCCGATGACCGACCACATCGGATACTGCTCCAGGAACAGGATCGGCTGCGCCCCGAAGCCGCGTGCGACGGCCGAGAAGAGCCCGTTCTGCGGATGCATGAACAGGTTTTCCCAGATCGAGGCGGCGACGGGCGGCATCACGAAGAAGGGCGCGATCACCAGGATCCGCAGGAATCCCTGCCCCTTCACCGGCTGGTCGATCAGAAGCGCGATCAGGATGCCCAGGGTCACGGTGATGACCAGCACGCCGCCCACCAGCGCCAGGGTGTTGAACAGCGCAAGCCAGAAGTCGGGCGAATTGAAGAACCACAGATAATTGTTGAACCCCACCCAGCCCGTCCGGTCCGGCGACAACAGGCGGTAGAGCCGGAAGGAATAGTAAAGCGTCATCGCCAGCGGAACGATCATCCAGATCAAAAGCAGCGCGACCGAAGGCGCGACCATCAGGCGGGCGGCGAAGCGGCTGGACTGGGTGGACATGGCGGTCTCCCGAGGCTCGGATGACGAAGCGGAAGGGTGCGGCCGGAACGGCGACTGCGCAAGCAGGGATCGGACATGCACCTGCGAAGGGTCGGCCTGCGGGCGCACCAAGCCGCCCGCAGGCCGAAAGTGATCCCGGCGGCCTTGAGAGGACCGCCCCCGGGGCTCGGCGTCACTGGATGTAGCCCGAGGCCTTCATCTCTTCGGTGACGACGGCCTGCGCCTCGGCCAGAGCCTGATCGGCAGTCTTCTGCCCGGCCAGCGCGGCCGAGAAGATCTCGCCCACCGTGGTGCCGATGCCCTGGAACTCGGGGATCGCCACGAACTGCACGCCGACGTAAGGCACTGGCTTCACCGTCGGATTGTTCGGGTCGGCCGAGTTGATCGACTCGAGCGTCATCTTGGCGAAGGGCACCTTCTGGTATTCCGGGTTCTCATAAAGCGAGGTCCGGGTGCCCGGAGGCACGTTCGCCCAGCCTTCCTTGGACGCGACCAGCGCCAGATAGTCCTTGTTCGTTGCCCAGTTGATGAAGGTCTTGGCCGCGTCCTTGGCGTCCGAGGAGGCGGGGATCGCCAGGCTCCAGGCCCAGAGCCAGTTGCCGCGCTTGCCCAGCCCGTTGTCGGGGGCGAGCGCGAAGCCCACCTTGTCGGCGACGGTCGAATCCTTCGGGTTGGTCACGAAAGAGGCCGCGACGGTGGCGTCGATCCACATGCCGCACTTGCCCTGCTGGAACAGCGTCAGGTTTTCGTTGAACCCGTTGTTGCTGGCACCGGGCGGGCCATAGTTGTTCATCAGGTTGAGGTAGAAGTCGATCGTCGCCTTCCATTCCGGCTGGTCGAACTGCGGCACCCAGTTCTCGTCGAACCAGCGCGCGCCGAAGCTGTTCGACATGGCGGTTATGAAGGCCGTGTTCTCGCCCCAGCCGGCCTTGCCGCGCAGGCAGACGCCGTAGATGCCGGCATCCTTGTTGGTCATGGCGGCGGCGGCCTTCTCGATGTCGGCCCAGGTCGGCGCCTCGGGCATGGTCATCCCGGCGGCTTCCATCAGGTCGGTGCGATACATCACCATAGAGCTTTCGCCGTAGAAGGGCGAGGCATAGAGGGTGCCGTCCACCGTAAGCCCGCCGCGGATCGCGGGCAGGAGGTCGTCCACGTCATAATCGGCGGGCAGGTCGTTCAGGCTTTCCAGCCAGCCCTGCTTGCCCCAGATCGGAACCTCGTAGGTACCGATGGTGATCACGTCATACTGCCCGCCGCCGGTGGCGATGTCGGTCGTGACGTTCTGGCGCAGGACGTTTTCCTCCAGCGTCACCCATTCCACCTTGATGTCGGGATGCTTGGCGTTGAAGTCGTCCATCAGGCCCTGCATGCGGACCATGTCGCCGTTGTTCACGGTGGCGACGGTGATGGTGGTTTGGGCCATCGCAGCACCCGAAAGGGCGAGCGACGCCGTCGCACCCAGAAGGGCGCCGAGCGAGATGGTCATTAGAATTCCTCCCTCTGACGGTTGAGCAAATCCTCACCGCATGAGTAAATGCCCACATTGTGCCATGAGTCGTCAAGCCCAAACTTTCGCTGCGCGTGCACTGTTCAGGAACTTGCCAGAAGCGCGGTGGCGGTGGGCTCGTCGGTGACAAGGCCGTTGACGATGCGCCCCGTCAGCGCCGCCCGGATGGCCGTGACCTTTGCACTGCCGGCCGCCACCGAAATGACCGGCTTGCTTTGCCCCGGTTCGACGCGCACACCGCCGACAAGTGCGTTGCGCGGGGTGTCGATGTAGCGGCCCTGCGCATCATAGACCCAGCTGCAGATCTCTCCGACCGCGCCAAGCTCCTGCAACTCTCGCAGCACATCGGGTGTCACGAAACCGTCCAGGGCAAGGGGCGCGTCGGGGCCCATCTGCCCCACGCCGACAAAGGTGATGTCGGCCTGCCGGGCCAGGTTGAACACTGTTCGCACCGGGCGCAGATGCATGAAGAACTCGCGTTCTTCCGGCGTGTCGGAGATCACGGGCACGGGCATCGGGTAATAGGTGGCGTTCAGCTTCTCGGCGATGCGGCTGATCACGTCGTAGAGCGTTGCCGACCCGTCCGGCGCGATGTTACCCAGAAGCGAGACGATGCGGTGCCGCCCCGGGTCGGTGTGGGTCAGCTGTTCGGCCATCGCACGCAGGGCGCGTCCGGTGCCGAAGGCGATGACCTGCGGCGTTTCCATGCGCAGAACGCGCTCCAGCTCGGCTGCGGCGGCCGTGGCGATGGCCCTTGCCGGATCACCCCCCGGTCCGAGACCCGGGGCCACGCGGCAGCGTGTCAGGTGGTAACGTTCCGTCAGGGCCCGCTCCAGCTCGAGGCAGGCGCCGATCCGGTGCACCAGGCGGATCTGGATCAGCCCCTCGGCCGAGGCCCGCGCAACCAGCCTTTGCGCCCGCTGACGGCTGACGCCCAGCTCGGCGGCGATCTGGTCCTGGGTCATGCCGGCAACGTAGTAAAGCCAGCCAGCGCGGGCGGCTTCGTCCTGCAAGGTGAGTTCGTTGCTCATGCCGGTGCCCGGACGGATTTCAGACCCGGGGCAATCTGGAAGAATTCGGCAAAGCTGGCAAGCCTGCGGTGCGGGCGAGCGTCCGGCGGTTCCTCGGGCGCGTCCGGCCCCAGATGGCTGCCGCCGACAAAGCGCCAGACGGTCATCCCCGCGGCCAGCCCGGCGCGGATGCCGGTCAGGCTGTCCTCGATCACCAGAGTCCGGTCGGGAAGCACGCCCATCCGTTCGGCGGCGAAGAGGAACAGGTCGGGCGCGGGCTTGCCGCGGGCGACCATGGTCGAGGTGAACAGCCTGTCGCCGACCAGCGCCGTGAGACCGACAAGATCCAGCGACATCTCCGCCCGGCGCGGGCTGGAGGAGGTGGCGACGCAGAAGGGCACACCGATGCCTTCCAGCACTTCGCGGACATGGGGGACGATGGTCAAATCGTCCTTGAAGGCAGCGAGGAGCGATTCGCGATACTGCGCCTCGAATCCGGGCGGCAGGTCCAGGCCAAAGTCGCGGCGGATCGTTTCCATCACCACCGGGTAGCTGCGGCCGAGAAAATGGCGTTCGACGTAAGCCAGGTCGATCGCCAGCCCCAGGCGTCCGAGTTCGGCCACCAGCATCCGGGCGCTGATGATTTCGCTGTCAATCAGCACGCCGTCGCAGTCGAAGATGACGAGGTCGAATTCGTTCATGCGTCCATGGCTAGCGCATGGATTGCCCTAAAGGTAGCCCTGCGCACGAAAACTCAGTTCGCGCGACTTGCCAATGATCAGGTGGTCGTGCAGGGTCAGCCCCAGGGCATGGCAGGCGTCCTGCACCTGATGAGTCATCGACAGGTCCGCATCCGACGGGGTCGGATCGCCCGACGGGTGGTTATGAACCAGGATCAGCGCGCTTGCGTTCAGTTCCAGCGCGCGCTTGACGATCTCGCGCGGATAGACGGGGACGTGATCCACGGTGCCCTTCGCTTGCTCCTCGTCGGCGATCAGCACGTTCTTCCGGTCGAGGAACAGGACGCGGAACTGTTCGGTTTCCCGATGCGACATGGCGGTGTGGCAGTAGTCAAGCAGGGCATCCCAGCTGGAAATCAGCGGCTTCTGCATCACCCGCGCCCGCATCATCCGCTGGGCGGCGGCTTCCACCAGCTTCAGCTCCAGCACCACGGCGGGGCCCACCCCCTTCACCAGGTTCAGGCGCGCTGGCGAGGCCGTGATCACCCGGTTGAAATCGCCGAAGGTATCCAGAAGCAGTCTGGCCAAGGGCTTCACATCCTGCCGGGGAATGGCGCGGAACAGGACCAGTTCCAGCAGTTCATAGTCGGGCACGGCTGCGGCGCCGCCGTCAAGAAACCGGGCGCGCAGGCGGGCACGGTGATCGGCGATATAGCTGGGCAGCCGCGCGGGCAGGTCGGCAACCGGCGCCTCGTCGCTGTCGGCCGGGCCGGGCAGGGAAAACAGGGAATCGCGGAAGCCGGGCGGTGCGTTCATGGCGCCAGTTTGCCGACAAGGTGGTGAACGAACGGTTAATGCCAACGGCTTCCTTGCGGATGGCCCGGCTTGGGCTTAGATCGGCGCTGCGCCACCTGCGAGGGCATGATGTCGACCGCGCTGCATTACTTCCGCTGGGCCTTCCTCGTGACGGGGGTTGGGCTGGTCCTGTCGCTGTGGCTCGGCTGGGCCTATACGGGCACCTTGTCGGGTGCGCTGGGCTTCCTGTTCATCGGGGCGGTCCTGTCGGTGCTGGAAATCAGCCTGTCCTTCGACAATGCCATCGTGAACGCGAACAAGTTGAAGGACATGACCCCGGTCTGGCAGCAACGCTTCCTGACCTGGGGCATCCTGATCGCCGTCTTCGGGATGCGGATTGTCTTTCCGATCCTGATCGTGGTTTTCGCCGCAAGGATCGGCCCTATCGAGGCGGTGCGATTGGCCGCCACGGAACCGGCCGAATATTCCCGCATCGTCGGCGGGGCGCATATTTCCATCGCGGCTTTCGGCGGGGCCTTCCTGATGATGGTGGCGCTGAAATATTTCTTCGACGAAGGCAAGGACGTGCACTGGATTGCCGGGATCGAGCGCGCGATGGCCCGTTTCTCGTCGGTCCAGGGGCTGGAGATTTCCATCGTCCTGGTCATCATCCTGACCTTCGCCACGATCATCCCGGCGATACTGGTGGCAACATTCCTGTATTCTGCAGTGGCCGGGCTCGTGACCTTCATGGTGGTCGATGTGCTGGGCCATGTCCTGGACAAGGCTGATCAGGCAGCTGACATCGCAGTGAAGGGGGGGCTGGGCGCCTTCCTGTATCTGGAGGTGCTTGATGCCTCTTTCAGCTTCGACGGGGTGATCGGCGCCTTTGCCCTGACGCAGAACCTTTTCCTGATCGCCATCGGCCTGGGCGTCGGCGCGATGTATGTGCGGTCGATGACCATCATGCTGGTGGAACGCCAGACCCTGTCGCAGTTCCGCTATCTGGAGCACGGGGCCTTCTGGTCGATCTTCGTTCTGGCCTGTGTCATGTTCGGCCAGACCCTGACCCATATCCCCGAGGTCGTCACCGGCCTGCTGGGCGCGGGCTTCATCGGCGTGGCACTGTGGTCGTCGATCCGCTGGCGGCGGCTGCACGGAACAGTGCCCGCACCCGCCGCCGCGGCCGAATAGCGAAGGGTCAGCCCTTCATCCCGTCCCAGAAGCTTTTCACCTTGGAAAAGAACGACTTGCCTTCCGGGTTGTTCTCTTCCGACAGCTGCTCGAACTCGCGCAGCAATTCGCGCTGGCGGGCAGTAAGGTTGACCGGCGTTTCCACCGCCAGTTCGATCACCATGTCGCCGGTGTTCGACGACCGCAGGGCCGGCATGCCCTTCATCCGCAGCCGCATCTGCTTGCCGGTCTGGGAACCGGCGGGCACCTTCACCCTTGCCCTGCCACCGTCGATGGTCGGCACCTCTACCTCGCCGCCCAGGGCGGCGGTCGTCATCGGCACCGGCACCCGGCAAAAGAGATGCACGCCTTCGCGCTGGAAGATCGGGTGTTCCTTCACCTCTATGAAGATGTACAGATCACCATTCGGCCCGCCGCGCAGACCGGCCTCGCCCTCGCCCGCCAGACGGATGCGCGTTCCGGTTTCAACCCCCTGAGGGATGGTGACGGAAAGCGTCCGTTCCTTCTGCACACGGCCATGGCCACCGCAGGCGCGACAGGGATTCTTGATGATCTGCCCCATGCCGTTGCACTGGGGGCAGGTACGCTCGACGGTGAAGAAACCCTGCTGGGCACGCACCTTGCCCATCCCGCCGCAGGTCGGGCAGGAGACGGGTTCGGCCCCGCCTTCGGCGCCTGAACCGTGGCAGACCTCGCAGGTGACGGCTGTGGGCACGGTGATGGTCTTCTGCAGGCCGGTGTAAGCCTCTTCAAGCGTCACACGCAGATTGTACCGCAGGTCCGACCCGCGCTGCGCACGGGCGCGCCCGCCGCCGCCACGGCCCATGAAGTCGCCGAACAGATCCTCGAACACGTCCGAGAATGCGGATGCGAAATCGCCCTGCCCGGCGTAACCGCCAGGCCGCGGGCCGCCACCCATGCCGCCCTCGAAGGCCGCATGGCCGAACCGGTCGTAGGCAGCCTTCTTCTGTTCGTCCTTCAGGACTTCCCAGGCCTCGTTCACCTCCTTGAACTGGGCCTCGGCCTGCGGATTGTCGGCGTTGCGGTCGGGGTGCAGCTCTTTCGCCTTCTGACGATAGGCTTTCTTCAGTTCCTCGGCCGAGGCGCCTTTCCTGACGCCCAGAACCTCGTAGTAATCACGCTTTGCCACGGCAAAACCCCCAAACCGAACCGGACAGGGGCGGCCCGTTTCCAGACCGCCCCTGTTTCCGGTTCACGCGGCGTTACTTCCGCTTGTCGCTGCCCAGATCCTCGAAGTCGGCATCCACGATGTCGTCATCGTCCACCGGACGCGGCTCGTCGTCGCTGCCACCCTCGGCCTGCTGGGCCTTGTAGATCGCCTCGCCCAGTTTCATCGCGGCTTCGGTCAGGTTCTGGATCGCCGAACGGATCTTGCCGGCATCTTCGCCCTTGAGCGCGTCTTCCAGCGGGCTCATCGCCAGCTCGATCGCCTCGACAGTCGAGGGATCGACCTTGTCGCCATGTTCGGCCAGCGACTTCCTGGTCGAGTGCAACAGGCTTTCGCCCTGGTTCTTCGTCTCGACCAGTTCCTTGCGGGCGCGGTCAGCCTCGGCATTCGCCTCGGCGTCCTTGATCATCTTCTCGATGTCCTCTTCCGAGAGGCCACCCGAAGCCTGGATGGTGATCTGCTGCGCGCGACCCGTGCCCTTGTCCTTGGCCGAAACCGACACGATCCCGTTGGCGTCGATGTCGAAGGTCACCTCGATCTGCGGCACGCCGCGGGGTGCCGGCGGGATCTGTTCCAGGTTGAACTGACCCAGCAGCTTGTTGTCGGCCGCCATTTCGCGTTCGCCCTGGAAGACGCGGATCGTCACCGCGTTCTGGTTGTCCTCGGCGGTCGAGAAGACCTGGCTCTTCTTCGTCGGGATCGTCGTGTTGCGGTCGATCAGCCGGGTGAACACGCCACCCAGCGTCTCGATGCCCAGCGACAGGGGCGTCACGTCCAGAAGCACCACGTCCTTCACGTCGCCCTGCAGGACGCCGGCCTGGATCGCTGCACCCATGGCCACGACTTCATCAGGGTTTACGCCCTTGTGGGGTTCCTTGCCGAAGAACTTGGTGACTTCCTCGATCACCTTCGGCATCCGGGTCATCCCGCCGACCAGCACCACCTCGTCGATGTCGTCCTTGCTGACACCGGCATCCTTCAGCGCGGCCTGGCAGGGTTTCAGCGACTTCTTGATCAGGTCATCGACCAGGCTCTCCAGCTTGGCGCGGGTCAGCTTGACCACCAGGTGCAAGGGCTGCCCGGTATTCTTGTCCATGCTGATGAAGGGCTGGTTGATTTCCGTCTGCTGGCTGGACGACAGCTCGATCTTGGCCTTTTCGGCCGCTTCCTTCAGGCGCTGCAACGCCATCTTGTCGAGCGTCAGGTCAACCCCATGCTCTTTCTTGAACTCGTCGGCCAGATACTGGACGATGCGCATGTCGAAGTCTTCACCACCCAGGAAGGTGTCGCCGTTGGTGGACTTCACCTCGAACAGGCCGTCGTCGATTTCCAGGATGGTGATGTCGAAGGTACCGCCGCCAAGGTCATAGACGGCGATGGTCTTCGATTCCTTCTTGTCCAGGCCATAGGCCAGCGCGGCCGCCGTCGGTTCGTTGATGATGCGAAGGACTTCCAGGCCCGCGATCTTGCCCGCGTCCTTGGTGGCCTGGCGCTGCGCGTCGTTGAAATAGGCGGGCACCGTGATCACGGCCTGCGTCACCGGCTCGCCCAGATAGTTCTCGGCGGTTTCCTTCATCTTCTGCAGGATGAAGGCAGAAATCTGCGACGGGCTGTATTTCTCGCCGCGCACCTCGACCCAGGCATCGCCGTTGCCGCCATCGACGATCTTGTAGGGGACAAGCTTCTTGTCCTTCTCGACCTCCGGGTCGCCAAGCCGGCGCCCGATCAGGCGCTTGACGGCAAAGATGGTATTTGCGGGGTTGGTCACGGCCTGCCGCTTGGCGGGCTGGCCGACCAGGCGTTCGTTGTCCGTGAAAGCGACGATGGAGGGCGTCGTGCGCGCGCCTTCCGAGTTCTCGATCACCCGGGGTTGCGAACCATCCATGATGGCAACGCAGGAGTTGGTCGTCCCGAGGTCGATACCGATGACTTTGGCCATGTGTTCATCCCTTTCTTGCAGGCGATCTACCGGCCCAGCGCCCGAAGACGGCGGCACGCGGGGCCGGACATGTTACGGCGTCGGGGTGCACGCCCCTTGCCGGACTTGGCGTATATAGGCAGGTGCGGGCGGGGCTGCAACGGTAGCAAGAGGCGCGATGCGACAAATTTGCAGCACCCCTGCCGCAGGGTCGGGGCGCGGCTCATTCCCCCTGTCTGTGATCCAGCGTGCAGCAGCCCTGCAGCGTCTCGTCCTGGCCCTGCCCGCCGATCCGAAGCGTGCCTGTCCAGCCGAACTCGCGGTCGGACATGCCGTCAAGGCAGGTGCCACGGGCAACGACCAGGCTGAAGCCCGTGCCGTCCGGGGCGGATAGATCGGCCTCGTAGCCGTTATCGCCCGGGCGTTCGGCCACAAGGTCCAGATCGACCGGGTTCTCACCCAGCCTTTCGTATATGTCGCCGCGCGACAAAAGGCCGATCCGCCAGAAGGGTTCGGTTCCGCGACAGGACAGCGGACGGGGTATCACGGTCCCCTCGGGCTGGTCCTGGCGGGCCAGATAGCGCATCGCCACCCAGCCGTTCCCCTCCGGCATGCCGATCCGGCCCCAGCGGCCGTTCTCCGACAGGCCCAACACCTCGATATCCGTGGTGTCGGGCCCCAGTTCGCCAATCCTTGCCGACCCGGCCCCGGGTGCGGCGCGGATGTTCAGAACGTTGTCGGACGAGACCCCGCTCACCGCGTAACGTGCGGGAAAATCCTCGGCCATCACGGCAAGGGGCGACATCAGGAGCATGATCGTTGCAAGACGCATCATCTTCGCTTGTTCCAGCTGGCCGACATGTGTTTGCGGGTGAAGAATTCGGCCATAAGACCGATCATGAGGCAGACAAGACCGAACTTCACCGCATACTCGATCGAGGTATAGCGGGGCGTGTAGTTCAGGAACATGAAGCCGCGGCCCTGGTCGATGGTGTGGAACAGCGGATTCCAGTCGAAGATCGCCCGCATGTCGGGTTTGGTGTTGTTGGCCAGCACCATCTTGCCCGAGGCGATCATGTTCAGCCGCTGGTAGAGAGGGATGATGATCGACATCGCCTCCGGCTGCCAGGGCCGGGCTGAAAGGAACACCATGCCCAGCCCCACACCCGAGAACCAGGCCAGAAGGAACGCCCCCAGTACGCCGACGGGATCCTCGATGGTGATCGGCGTGATCACGGAATGATAGAAGAAGATGATGACCGTGGCCGCCAGAACCTGCTGATAGAGCGAGGCAAGCGCCGCCCCGCCGATCGAGATGATCGGATTCATCGGCGCGTGCATCATCATGGCCGATGTCGGGCCATCCGCGCCCGCCACCGCACCGATGGCCTTGATATGCGTCATGAAAAGGAAGACCCCCGACATGACATACAACATGAAGTCGCCGCGCACGGCGATGCGGCGCAGGCCCAGCACGCTGAACAGGAAATACATCGTCAGGACCAGAATCAGCGACTGCACGATCTGGATGACCAGGCCCAGGACCGCGTTGCCATTCGACTTGCGCAGTTCCCTGACCGCCGCATGGTAGATCAGTTCGGCCGTCTCGAAGGCCTTGCCCAAAGCTGTCTTCCTGGCGGAATGGTAACGAAACATGCGGCCATCTCCGGTCGGTTCGGCAGACTGCGCAGGGAAACCTTGCCGTTCCGTTATTCACACAGGATAAGGGCGGCCCATAAGATGTCAAATCGCCGACGACACGGCGGCAGGAGCGTTGATGGACCTCGAAATCCTCGTGAAGACAATCCGCCGCCTTGCGCTGGAGGCCGGAGACCGCATCATGCAGGTCTATGCCGGCCCGGAGTTCGAGGTTCGCGCCAAGGGCGATGCCTCGCCGGTGACCGTGGCTGACGAGGCCGCCGATGCCGTGATTTCCGCCGGTCTGCGTGCGGCCTTCCCGGATGTGCCGCTGATCACCGAGGAACAGGCGGAAAGCCACGCCCAGTCCGCGCGCACCTTCCTGATCGTCGATCCGCTGGACGGCACCAAGGAATTCGTCCGGCGCCGCGGCGATTTTACCGTGAACATCGCCTATGTGCAGGATGGCCTGCCCTGCCGGGGCATCGTTTACGCCCCTGCAAAGGGGCGGCTGTTCTACACGCTGGCGGACGGAACCTCGGTCGAGGAGACAGGCCCCCTCGACAAGGATCGGCCCGGTCCGCTGGCACCGCTGCATGTATCCGTCCCGGACAATTCCGCCCTTATGGTGGTGGCGTCGAAATCGCACCGTGATCAGGCGACCGACGATTACATCGCCCGCTATGCCGTGAAGGACATGACCTCGGCAGGCTCCAGCCTCAAGTTCTGCCTGGTTGCCACCGGCGAGGCCGACCTGTATCCGCGCCTCGGCCGCACGATGGAATGGGACACGGCCGCCGGCGACGCGGTGCTGCGTGGCGCGGGCGGGCAGGTGGTGCGGTTCGACGATCACCAGCCGCTGACCTACGGCAAGCCCGGCTGGGAAAACCCTTTCTTCGTAGCCTTTGCCCCCGGTGTGGTCCTGAAATGAAGACGCTGATCGCCATTCCCGCCCGCTATGCCTCGACCCGCTATCCCGGAAAACCGCTGGTCGCCCTTCGCGGACGCGACGGCGAAAAGACCCTGATACGCCGCAGCTGGGAGGCGGCAATGGCCGTGCGCGGTATCGACCGGGTCGTGGTGGCGACCGATGACGACCGGATCGCCGACCATGCTGCGGGCTTCGGTGCCGAGGTGGTGATGACCTCTGCTGACGCGCGCAACGGCACCGAACGCTGCGCCGAGGTGTCGGCAAGGCTGCCGGGCTACGACGTGGTCGTAAACCTGCAGGGTGACGCGCCGCTGACACCTGCCTGGTTCGTCGAGGATCTGGTGGCGGGCCTCGCGACCGACCCGGGTGCCGACATTGCCACCCCGGTCCTGCGCTGTGACGGCCGGGCGGTGGCGGGCTTTCTTGCCGATCGCCGTGCCGGGCGGGTCGGGGGAACCACGGCGGTCTTCGGGGCCGGAGGGCGGGCGCTTTACTTCTCGAAAGAGGTCATCCCCTACACCGGCCGGGACTACGCGCCAGACGAGCCCACACCCGTCTTTCACCATGTCGGGGTCTATGCCTATCGTCCGGCGGCGCTGGCGGCCTATCCGTCCTGGCCCATCGGCCCTCTGGAGACCCTGGAAGGGCTGGAGCAACTGCGCTTCCTGGAAAACGGTCGTGTGGTCCTGTGCGTCGAGGTTCAGGCGCGTGGGCGGCAGTTCTGGGAACTGAACAATCCTTCGGATGTGCCAGTCATCGAAAGCATGCTTGCGGCCTTGCCGGATCCCGCGGCGTAGCCGGGCAATCGGGCGTCGGCGCAAGAGCCCGCGACTTTTCGCGTGCAATGCGGATTTTTGCCGGGCAGATTGACGTTACTGCCGCAGGTCCGCCCGGATACGGCCAGATTCTCCTGCAATGGTGGGGTCAGAGCCGGGGCGATGTCCGCAGAGGCGGCTCTGGATGCGCAATAACGAGTCGAACATGAGAACGAAGAAGATCACCAAGGCCGTCTTTCCCGTGGCCGGTCTTGGCACACGCTTTCTGCCCGCGACCAAGTCGATCCCCAAAGAGATCATGACACTCGTCGATCGCCCCTTGATTCAGTACGCCATCGACGAGGCGCGCGCTGCCGGCATCAAGGAATTCATCTTCGTGACGGCTCGCGGCAAGTCGGCACTCGAGGACTATTTCGACCACGCACCGGAACTGGAGTCAGAACTGCGCAAGAAGGGCAAGACCGAACTGCTGGATATCCTGAAGGACACCAACATGGATTCGGGCGCCATTGCCTATGTGCGGCAGAATCGGGCCCTGGGCCTGGGCCATGCCGTGTGGTGCGCGCGCCGCCTGATCGGGAACGAACCCTTTGCCGTGCTTTTGCCCGATGACGTGATTGCCGCCGATCGACCCTGCCTCCAGCAGATGGTCGAGGCCCATGCCGAAACCGGGGGCTGCATGGTCGCAGCCATGGAAGTCGCCCCGCAAAGAACCTCGAGCTACGGCATTCTGGACATCGGCGAGGACGGGGGAACAATCGTCCGCGCCAAGGGCCTTGTCGAAAAGCCGCGGCCCGAGGACGCCCCGTCGAACCTGGCCATCATCGGCCGCTACATCCTGACCCCCAAGGTGCTGACCAATCTGAACCGGATGAAGCAGGGCGCGGGCGGGGAAATCCAGCTGACAGACGCCATCGCCGAAGAGGTCGATACTGCGGCGGGCGTGCACGGCCTGCGCTTCCGCGGTCATCGCTACGATTGCGGCTCGAAGATCGGCTTCCTTCAGGCCACGGTGGCCTTCGGCCTGTCGCGTCCCGATCTGGGTGCCGAATTCGAGAGCTTCCTTCATGAACTGATGGCAACGCAGAAGGCAGCGCAGTAGTCCCTTGTCAGCCCAACCGCATGCCTGGCCGATCGGGGCTATGCCGGATCGGCCCCAGTCCGGCGCCAAAGGTCTGTGGCATGCCTATCGTCTGCGGATGCGCCGGCGCTGGCTTCTGGGCCGCGCGCTGCACCGGCGGCGTCAGCTGGTCGCGGTGGCCGATCGCACCGACAGGATCGCGCCGGGTGACATTCTGGGCTTCATGTGCGTGCGCAACGAAGACGCGCGCCTGCCCTTCATGCTGGACCATCACCGCAATCTGGGGGTGCGCCACTTCCTGATCATCGACAACGCCAGTACCGACGGGACGGCCGATCTTCTTGCCGCAAGACCGGATGTGTCACTGTGGCGGACGGAAGGCAGCTACAAGTCTGCCCGTTTCGGCATGGACTGGGTGAACTGGCTTCTGATGCGATATGGCCATGGGCATTGGTGCCTGACACTGGATGCCGACGAGCTGCTTGTCTATCCCCACTGGCAGACCCGCTGCCTTGCCGCACTGACCGACTGGCTTGATCGGCAGGGACAAGTCGCCCTGGGGGCCCTGACAATCGACCTGTATCCTGCTGGACGCGTGTCCGAGGGCACCTATGCGCCGGGCGACGATCCGCTGGGCATCCTGAGATGGTTCGACAGCGGCAACTATCAGGTCCAGGTCCAGCCGAGAATGGGCAATCTCTGGATCCAGGGGGGGGCAAGGGCGCGGGTCTTCTTCGCCTCGCAGCCGCGCCGCGCGCCAACCCTGAACAAGATCCCGCTGGTCAGATGGCACTGGCGCTATGCCTACGTGAATTCGACCCACGCGCTTCTGCCGCCGCGGTTGAACCGGGTCTATGCGACGGATGGCGGGATGCTGACCTCCGGTGCCCTGTTGCACACCAAGTTCCTTCCCGGCATCATCGAACGGGCCGCCGAGGAAAAGGTCCGGGCAGAGCATTTTGCCGACGGTGCGCAATATGCCAGCTACTATGATCGGTTGACTGCCGATCCGGTGCTGCGCTGCGCTGCCTCGACCCGTTTGACCGGCTGGCGCCAGCTGGAGGCCCTGGGTCTCATCTCGCGTGGTGGTTGGGTATGAGGCAATCGCGGTGAACCCGCTGTCGATCTATCGCCTGCGGCTGCAGCGGAAACGGCTTCTCTGGCGGGCCTTCCTGAAACGCCGGCAGTTGCGGCCGGTCACGAACCGGATGGATCGGCTGCGCGATCAGCCGATCCTGCTGTTCTCGACCATGCGAAACGAACGCATCCGCCTGCCCTATTTTCTGGACTACTACCGCAGGCTGGGCATCGATCACTTCCTGGTCGTGGACAACGCGTCCGATGACGGCACACACGAATATCTGGCACAGCAACCGGATGTTTCGCTGTGGTCTGCCGAAGCGGGCTACAAGCAGTCGCGGTTCGGCATGGACTGGATCATGCACCTGCTGCGCCGGCATGGTGCCGGGCGCTGGTGCCTGACAGTCGATGTCGACGAATTCCTGGTCTATCCCTATTGCGAGACCCGACCGCTGCGCGCCCTGACGGACTGGCTGGACAGCAGCGGAACAAGAACCTTCTCGGCCATGCTGCTGGACATGTATCCCAAGGGCGCGATGCATGAGCAGCCCTACCGCGAAGGACAGAGCCCCTTTGAAATCGCCCAGTATTTCGACAGCGGCAACTACACGATCAGCCGCAACTGGCACTATCACAACCTCTGGATTCAGGGTGGTCCCAGGGCAAGGCTGTTCTTCGCATCGCAGCCGAGGCAGGCCCCGGCGATGAACAAGATCCCTCTGGTGAAATGGCACCGCTCCTATGCCTACATCAGTTCGACGCATATGCTGCTGCCACGCGGCCTGAACCTGACCTACGAGCAGGACGGGGGCGAAAAGCCATCGGGTTGCCTTCTGCATGCAAAATTCCTCGACACCTTCGCCGCCAAGGCCGAGGAAGAGATGAAACGTGGCCAGCATTATGCCGACAGCCACGAATATCGCGCCTATCGGGATGGCCTCGCCCGGGAACGCGACCTGTGGTGCACATGGAGCGAGAAGTATATCAACTGGCGGCAGCTCGAGATCCTGGGGCTGATGTCGAAGGGGAACTGGGCATGAGCCTTGGCGTCGTCATGCTCTGTCACACGGCGCTGAACCGCGCAGCACAGGTGGCGCGGCACTGGGCAGAAAATGGCTGCCCGGTCGTCATTCACGTGGACAGCAGGGTGCCGCAAACCGACCTTGATGCCATGAAGGCAGGGCTGGCCGATCTGCCCGACGTCCTCTTTTCACCGCGGGTGGCCTGTGAATGGGGCACCTTCGGCCTTGTCCAGGCCACGATTCTGGCCGCGACCCGGATGCTTGAGCAATTCCCGGACGTTTCGCATGTCTTCCTTGCCTCGGGATCCTGCCTGCCGATCCGGCCGGTGGCAGACCTTAAGGCGCATCTTGCCGCCCACCCCGACACCGATTTCATCGAAAGCGTGACTACCGCCGATGTCGGCTGGACCGTCGGCGGCCTGAACAAGGAACGCTTCACCCTGCACTTTCCCTTTTCGTGGAAGAAGCAGCGGCGTCTCTTCGACGCCTATGTCCGGCTGCAGCGCCGACTGCGCATTCAGCGCCGCATACCCGAGGGGATCGTGCCCCACCTTGGCAGCCAGTGGTGGTGCCTGACGCGCCGTTCGCTGGAAGCGATCCTCACGCATCCTGACCGCCCACGCCACGACCGGTATTTCCGCCGCGTCTGGATTCCCGACGAAAGCTATTTCCAGACCCTCGTGCGGCGGGTATCGACGCGGATCGAAAGCCGGTCGCTTACGCTGGCGAAGTTCGATTTCCAAGGGCGACCGCATGTGTTCTATGACGATCATCTGCACCTTCTGCGGCAGTCCCCGGCCTTCGTCGCGCGCAAGATCTGGCCGCAGGCAGATCTGCTGTATCGCACCTTCCTTGGCGAGGACGACCAGAACCGTCCGGCCCCGAACCCCGGCAAGATCGACCGGCTGTTCGCCAAAGCGGTTGAACGGCGCACCCGGGGGCGGCAGGGGCTGTTCATGCAAAGCCGCTTCCCCACATGGGGCCGGGGGGCGAAGTGTTCGGCCGGACCCTATGGGGTGCTTGCAGGGTTCGACGAATTGTTCACGGACTTCCGGCCCTGGCTGACCCGGGCCGCAGGCGCGCGGGTCCACGGCCATCTTTTCGACCCCGAGCGGGTGCAGTTTGCGGGCGGCGAAACCGTGTTCAAGGGTGGCCTTTCCGACAGCGCGACGCTGCGCGACTACAATCCGCAAAGCTTCCTGACGAACCTGATCTGGAACACCAGGGGCGAAACCCAGTGCTTCCAGTTCGGTCCCGGCGACGTACAGGACATTGTCTGGTTCATCGCCGAGGATCCGCAGGCGCGGGTCTTCATCGTGTCGGGCGCCTTTGCCGTGCCGCTCTGGCGATCGGGCATGAGCGTGGCTGAAGTCCGCCCGCTGGCTGCCCGGATGCAGAAGATCGAGGCCGACCTGATCGCAAGACTCGAGTCTCCCTGGACGAAGGCGCAGGTTCGGCGCTGGACCCTGGCCGAGTTTCTGGAAAACCCGGCGGAACCCTTGCAGCAGCTTCTGGATGACCTGAACCCGCGCAGCAGCCACCGTGTTACCGACCTGCCGCAGCTGGTACCGCTGCGCGGTTTCGGCGATTTCGTGCAGGATCTGCGCAACCAGGGCATGCTTCCCGTGCTGATCGGTGATATCGACGCAAGCCTCGACACGGCGCCCGAAACGCTGCCCACTGCCAGGCTGCGGGTGGTGCGGTAACCCGATGGCTGCAGTCGGCTTCAACAGTTTCGTCATTCTTGCGGGGATGCGGACAGGCTCGAACTTCCTCGAGGCGAACCTGAATGCGTTGCCTGGTGTCACAAGCTACGGCGAGGTCTTCAACCCGCATTTCATCGGCAAGAAGGACACGACCGAACTGTTCGGGGTCACCCTGGCCGAACGCGAAGCGAACCCGATGCCGCTGCTGCGCCGGCTCCGGTCGGAAACCAGGGGGATTGCCGGCTTCCGCTTCTTTCACGACCACGATCCCCGTGTCCTTGACCTGGTGCTGGACGATGTGACCTGCGCCAAGATCATCCTGACGCGCAATCCCGTTGAAAGCTATGTAAGCCTGCTGGCCGCGCGATCCACGGGGCAATGGAAACTGACTGATGCCAGGCGCCTGAAATCCACCACGGTCCGGTTCGATCCCGACGGCTTCGCCGAACACCTGGCCACGGCGCAGGATTTCCATCTGCGGGTTCTGCGCAGGCTGCAGACTACGGGGCAGACGGCCTTCATCCTGGATTACGAAGACCTGGCCTCGGTCGAGGTTCTGAACGGGCTCGCCGCCTTTCTGGGGGTCGAGGGGCGGCTGAAGGCGGTCGATGACACGCTGAAGAAGCAGAACCCCGAACCGCTGGAATCCAGGCTGGAAAATCCCGAGGCGCTGGCCCCGGCGCTGGCCCGCGCCGACCTGTTCGCCATGTCGCGCAGCCCCGTGTTCGAGCCCCGGCGCCCTGCCGCGGTGCCCACCGCAGTGGCGGCCGGCGAAGCGCCACTGTTGTTCTTTCCGGTCCGGTCAGGCCCCGACGCTGCCCTGCGTAACTGGCTTTCAGGCTTCGGCGGACTTCGCGAAGGGTTCGACCAAAAGACCTTGCGCCAATGGAAGCGCGCCCATGCCGGCCATCGCACCTTTACCGTGGTGCGCCATCCGCTGCTGCGCGCCCATGTGGCCTTCCGAGAAAGGATCGCCTCGGGCCAGCTGGCCGACCACCGCCGCATCCTGATCCGTGCCTACAAGGCCAGGCTGCCCGAACCGGGCCAGCCCTTTCCCGATGCCGCGGCCGAGCGCGAGGCATTCCGCATCTTCCTGCACTATTGCCGTCTGGCAACCTCTGGCCAGACCGGGCAGCGCGTCGATCCGAACTGGGCAAGCCAGACGGCGATCGTGCAAGGCTTTTCCGCCTTCCATCCGCCCGACCTGGTGATCCGCGAGGATCGCCTGGCGGAAGGGTTGGCCTTCCTGTGCAACGAGATCGGCCTTGCAACGGCGCCGCCCCCCGGCCCCGACGCCGCCGCCGAGGCGCTGGCCGCAATACACGACGATAGCCTGGAAGAGGCGGCCGAGGCGGCCTACGGGCGCGACTATGTGGGCTTCGGCTTTGGGCGCTGGCGGCGCTGACCCGCCTCAGGCCGCCTGAGGGGCGCGGCTTTCGGTCAGGATCGCGTGCAGCTTGGCCGGGTCGGTATTGGCCCGCAGTTTCGCAACGATTCCGGCATCCCGCATCGTGCGGCTGACCAGCGCCAGCGCCTTCAGGTGATCCACCCCCGAATCCTTCGGCGCAAACAGGGCAAAGACCAGATCGACCGGCTGACGGTCCACGCTGTCATAGTCCAGCGGCTTTTCCAGCCGGACGAAGACCCCGACGATGCTTTTCAGATCCTCCAGCCGGGCATGCGGCAAGGCGACGCCGTGGCCCACGCCGGTGGGCCCCAGCGTCTCGCGTTCCTGCAAGCCGTCGATGGCCTGCGCCGCCGACAGCCCGTAGACCTGCGCCGCGATTTCGCCCAGTTCCTGGAACAGCCGCTTCTTCGATGTGAATTGCCCGACAACGCGGACGGCGGCGGGGGTAAGCAGTTTGGAAAGTTCCATGAGCGGGCGATGTTCCTGCGCCAGGGGGCGCACCTTTACTTGCTGTTGCGGGGATCGATCCAGCCGATGTTGCCGTCATCCCGGCGATACACCACGTTCACGCCCCCATGGCCTTCGTTGCGGAAAACCAGCATGCGCTGCCCCGCCAGCTCCATCTGCATCACGGCTTCGCCGACGGTGATCGAAGGGATCTTCGTCTCCATCTCGGCGATGACGATGGGCTGGAGCGTTTCGGGCTCTGCATCCTCGGCATCCTCTGGTGCGGCGAGGATATACGAGGCCGCCCCGGCGAATTCAACCGGGGTCGCGCGATGGCTGTGGTGGTTGCGGATGCGGCGCTTGTAGCGGCGCAACTGCTTGTCCATCTTTTCGCGGCACGATTCGAAGGCCGCGTAGATTTCTGTCGCATGGCCCTTGGCCTGCGCATTCAGGCCCGTAGACAGGTGGATCGTTGCCTCGCAGACGTATTCATGCGCGGAACGGGAAAACACCACGATGCATTCGGTCGGGCGCTGGGCATATTTCTCAACCAGTTCGCCCATTTCAGCCTTCACATGGGTCTGAAGGGCCTCACCGACGTCGATCTGTTTCCCACTGATCTGATAGCGCATGGCCTCTCCTTTCGCATGCTACCGGCGCGGGCCGGGTCATTCCGGGCCGTCCGGACCCTTGTTCCGATGTTGGTTGGAACGTTGCGTCATGCAAGCCCCGCCGACCGGATTCGGCGCGGAAAAGCGGCTGAAGCTGGGGGTTTGTAACGCACGCATCACAGGCATTTGGCGTCACGCCCGCGCCCCTTGTCAACCGAGTCGATGGACGACGGCGCCGCGCCTTCAGATGATACGGAAGTTCTCGCCCAGGTAGACGCGACGCACGGTTTCATCGCGCACGACTTCATCCGTGGTGCCGCTCATCAGCACCTTGCCATCATGCAGGATATAGGCGCGATCGACGATCTCCAGCGTCTCGCGGACGTTGTGATCGGTGATCAGAACGCCGATGCCGCGCGCTTTCAGGTCATGCACCAGATGACGGATTTCCCCCACGGCGATCGGGTCAACCCCGGCGAAAGGTTCGTCCAGCAGCAGATACTTCGGACTGGCCGCCAGACAGCGGGCGATTTCCACCCTTCGGCGTTCCCCACCCGACAGCGCCAGCGCCGGCGTGCGGCGCAGGTGGGTAATCGAGAATTCCGACAGAAGCTCCTCCAGCCGTTCGCGCCGCTTGTGGCGGTCGGGCTCGGCAATTTCCAGCACGGCCAGGATATTGTCCTCGACGTTGAGGCCACGGAAAATGCTGACCTCCTGCGGCAGATAGCCGATCCCCAGCCGGGCGCGGCGATACATCGGCAGCCCTGTCACATCCTTGCCGTCGATCAGCACCTGGCCGCCCTCTGGCATGACCAGCCCGGCTATGGCGTAAAAGCAGGTCGTCTTGCCCGATCCGTTCGGCCCCAGCAGGGCAACCACCTCGCCGCGCCGCAAATCCATGCTGACATCGCGGATCACCGGGCGCTTTCTGTAGCTTTTGCGCAGGCTGCGGATCTGCAACCCGGCCTCGCCCGGCCTGACCGTCAGATCCGGCTTGACCGCCATCAATTGCCGCCCGGCACGAAGGTCGTGGTCACGCGGCCTTCCATGATGCCCGTCCCGTCCTTCAGGTTTATCGTCAGCTTCTGCCCGGTCATCGCCGAAGGCCCCTGTGCCAGAAGCACGTTACCTGTCAGGACGATCACGCCGGTGTCGATGGTATAGACGGCTTCCTGCGCCTCGGCCGCATCGCCCAGGTTGGTTATCGTCACCCCGCCGGTAGCGACAAGCTGGTCGATCGCCTTCTGGTCGGGGGCGTACTTCACCAGCACTTCCGCGGCCGAAAGCTTCATCTCGCCCTGGGTGACAAGAACATTTCCGCTGAACACGGCGGTGCCGTCTGCGTTGTTGACCGCCAGCCGGTCGGCCGTAACCTCGACCGGAAGGGTCGTATCCTGGTTCAGCTCGCCAAAGGCGACCTTCGCCTGCTGCGCCAATGCGGGGAATGTGCCGAACGCCAGAACTGCCGCCAATGCCAGATGCTTCAATGTCATTCCATCAACCTCTCGGGCCTCAGCCCCCTGGACGGTATACCAGCCGGACGCCACCATTGAAAACCAGAAGATAGACACCGGGGGTCCGGTTGTCCTGATCCAGCCGCATCCCGTCGGCCCGGATTTCGCCCAGAGGACCCGTCGCGCTGACTTCACCCCGGCTTTCCAGCCCCGACCGGTCCAGCCGCGCCGCGACTTCCGGCGTCTCCAGCCGATAGCCGGTTCCGGTCGTCACCGTGACCCCCCCCGACAGGACCAGCAACCGCGCCGCCTGATCGACCACCGCCGTTGCCGCGCGCAATTCGGTCGTCGCGCCGTCCGGCGTGGACAGGTCCAGCCGCACGCCCCTGGCAGAGGCCGGGGATCCTGCGGCTGCCGGCCTGGCCTCTTCGGCAGTCAACGTCAGCGAAGCACCATCAGAGGTTGTGCCTGCATAGCTGGGCGCCGTCATCCGGGGTTCGCGGGCGCGCTCTGCGACATCGACTTCTGCGTAGGGAAGCGCGTCCTCCGGGTCGATCCGGTCGGCAACCAGGAAAAGCGTGGCCAGGATCACCAGGGCGAGGATCGGCAAGGCAACCTTCAGCCACCCCACGATCCGCGTATGTGGATCGGCGCGCGCCATGGCCTAGGCAACCCCGGCGCGCAGGCAGTCGTGCACATGCAGGATACCGATCGCGCGGGGCCCTTCGGTCACCAGAAGGCAGGTTATCTTGCGGTCGTTCATCAGGGCCAGCGCCTCGCCGGCCAGCGCTTCGGGCTCGATGGTGCGGGGGCCGCGCGTCATCACTTCTCCGGCCCGGTGGGACAGCAGCCCGTCAAGGTGCCGGCGCAGGTCGCCATCGGTGATGATGCCGGTCAGGTGACCATGTGCATCCGTCACCCCCACGACGCCGAAACCGCGGCGCGAGATTTCCACCAGGGTCTCGCCCATCGGCATGGTTTCGGGAACCAGCGGTGGATCGGTGTGCATCAGGTCGCGCACCCGCAGAAGCCGCGCCCCCAGCTTGCCGCCGGGGTGAAACATGCGGAAATGGTCTGCCGTGAAGGCACGATGTTCCATCAGTGCGATCGCCAGTGCATCGCCCAACGCCAGCGTCATCGTGGTCGAGGTGGTCGGCACGATCCCCGTGGCGCAGGCCTCGGCCACCTGCGGCAGCAGGATCGCCACATCCGCCTGTCGCAGCAGGGTCGATCCCTCGCGGCCCGCAACCCCGATCAGCGGGATTCCGAACCGCTTGGCATGGGACAGGATGTCGGCCAGTTCCGGCGTCTCGCCGGAGTTCGACAGCACGATCAGAACGTCGCCCCGTGCCACCATGCCCAGGTCGCCATGGCTCGCCTCGGCGGGGTGAACGAAATGCGCGGGCGTCCCGGTGCTGGCAAAGGTCGCCGCGATCTTGCGGGCGATATGGCCCGACTTCCCCATGCCCGATACGATCACCCGCCCCTTCGCCTGCATCAGCAGGGCGACGGCGGCGGAAAAGCTTTCCCCCAGCGCATCGGCCAGGGCAGCAAGCGCCTCGGCCTCACGCCGGATCACACGGCGGCCGGTAGCGAGGAAGTCAGTGGAGGAAGATATCATTCGTGTCCTCCCATCCCAGAAGGTCGAGTTCGGCCCGCACGGGCAGAAAGTCGAAGCACTTGTGCGCCAACTCCAGCCGCCCTTCGCGCAGCAGCCGCGCTTCCAGCTCGGCCTTGAGGGCATGCAGATACAGGACGTCCGACGCGGCATATTCCTTCTGCGCATCGCTCAGCGTCTCGGCCCCCCAGTCACTGGTCTGCTGCTGTTTGGAGACGTCGATGCCCACCAGATCGGCCAGCAGGTATTTCAGACCATGCCGGTCCGTGAACGTGCGCACCAGCTTGGAGGCGATCTTGGTGCACCAGACCGGGGCCGCAGTCACACCGAAGGCTTTCTTCAGCATGGCGATGTCAAACCGGCCGTAATGGAACAGCTTCAGCGTTCCGGGATCTGCGAGCAGCTGCTCCAGGTTCGGCGCGCGGGTCTGGCCCCGGGCGATCTGCACCAGATGCGCATCACCCGAACCGTCCGAAAGCTGCACAACGCACAGCCGGTCGCGGCGGGGATCCAGGCCCATCGTTTCGGTATCGATGGCAACGACGGGGCCAAGGGCCAGCCCGTCGGGAAGGTCGTTCTTGTGCAGATGTATGGCCACGCTCAAGCTCCGGTCAGGTGCCCCCCGATTACGCCCGGCATCCCACGGGGTCAACATGGGCTCCGGCGCTTGCGCGGAAGGGCGCGGCGGATAACATCGGGCGGCACATGCTTCCCTGAATTGCCACAGCAATGATTCATCGCCAGATCTTCCGCACCCCTGCGCCGGGCAAGCCGATGGTGCTGGCCGCTTTCTCGTTCCGCCATGATGCACATCTGGTGCCGGACCTTATCGAGAACGTCCGTCCCGGTTTGCACGGCTGTGTCATGTGGGATGACCGCGGTGCCGCGGATACGCTGTCGGACGAAACGACGCGACGTCAGGCCCTTCTGACCGAGGCGCAGGCGTTGGGTGCGGACTGGCTTCTGACCCCCGACCCCGACGAACGCTTCGAAAGAGGCATCGAAAGCTGGCTGCCCGATCTGCTGGAGGAAGGCGACCGGATCCTCTGGTCCTTCCAGTTGCACGAACTGTTCAGTCCGACCGAAATCCGGACCGACGGGCTGTGGGGCCGCAAGACGGTGCTGCGGCTTTTCCCCATCGGGGCTGCCATGATCGACCCGGCCCGCAGGCTGCACGGCCGATGGGCGGTTGATGATCGTGGCCATGTCTGCCGCCACTCGGGCATCGGCCTGTTCCATCTGCGCATGGCCTTGCCCGCCCGCCGCCAGCTTCGCCGCGATCTCTATGCTGCCGCCGATCCCGAGCGGAAGTTCCAGGCGATCGGCTATGACTATCTGTCAGACGAACGGGGAATGGTTCTGGAACCGATCCCCCCGGGGCGAGGCTTCCATCCACCCTTCCTGGAGGACCACGGCCTCTGGTCCCCGCCGGCTGGCACAACCGGTGAGATCAGGCCCGATCCCTATGAGGTCTGCCTCACGCGTGCGGCGCGCTCGTCCCGTCGCCGGGGACAGTTGTCCGCGCATCATGTCATGGACGATCTTTTCCGCGCCAGCCCCCAGGACAACGACCTGCGGCTGCTGTCTGCCCGGTTCGCCTGCGACGCCCAAGCCTTCGATCGGGCGCTGCATCTGGTGGATGAGGCGCTTGCAGCGCGGCCTGACGATCTTTACCCCCGCATCCTGCGGGCACGGGCGCTGATCGGCCTGGGCAGATCGGTCGATGCGGGCGATGACATCGGCGTGCTGGACGCAGCCGTGCCCGGCAGCCCGCTGGTGGCGGCGCTTGCTTGCCGGGCGAACCTTGCCCACGCCGACCTGATGGCACCCGATGCGGCATGGCGCGGCATCGCCCCAGGCGATGCAACGATCCGAGAAGGCCTGGCGATGGTCCGCTCTGACCTTGCGACCGTGGTGATCGGCTTTCGCAACCAGCCGGGGTTGCCTGCGGCCGTGCAATCGCTGCTGGATCAGGACGAGGTGCCGGAAGTCGTGGTGGTCAACAGCGGTGGCGGCAGGGTTGCAGTCGCGCTTGCCCCGTTCCTCGACCGGATCCGGCTCATCACCTGTGAAACGCCGCTGCAGGTGGGTGCGGCCAGGAACATCGGGATAGCTGCCAGCCGCGCGCCCTTCGTGGCCTTTCTGGCAGGCGACTGCCGCGCACGTCCCGGCTGGGTCACGGGCCGGCTTGCGCGTCACCGGGCGGGCGCACTGGCTGTCTCCTCTGCCGTTGTCGGCGAGGATGGAACCGGGCCAGTCGCGCTTGCGGCCAACCGGCTGCATTACTCGACCCGCCATCCTCTGACGGATGGACGGCATCTTGTTCACTACGGACTGTCCTATTCGCGCGACCTGCTCGATCTCTGTGGCGCCTTCCCGCCGGGTCTCGCCGCCACCGAGGACACGGTGCTGAATCGCCGTGCCGCCCGCTTCGCGGTGCCCGCTTGGGCGCCGGACGTGGTGACGGTGCATCGTGACGCAACCACCCTCATCGATCTGCTTCGCGATGAACGCCGCCGCGGCTTGCGCCGATCGGCGCATTTGCCCTACCGGTCGCTGGCGGCCGAAGCTACGCCTGCCCTGACATTGCAGCCCTCGCTGCGGCGGCGACTGGCCCTGGCAGAGTGCCGGCTAGCCGACGAGCCCGGCCTTTCGCATGCCGAACGCAGATGCGCGGCTGCAACACTGTGGCTTGCCGCCCAGGCCGACCGGCACGGCCTGACCGAGGGCCTCGCGCAGATCCGGTCGGCCGATGCCTTGCTGGCCGAGGCAGCGGCTCTTGCCGACAGGCCCGAGGCTGCCCTTGAAAAGGCCGAGGCCGCCTGGGCGCTTGACCCGGAAGACCAGATCAAGGCGCGCCGGGTCGGTGAACTGCGGCGCGACTGCGGCGACAAGGACGGCGCCATGGCTGCGTTTCGCGCCGCCCTGTCGCTTGACCCGGCCGACAGTGCGGCGGCGCGGTCACTGGTCGAGCTTGTAGCCCTAGGGGATGGGGCGGTGGCAGCTCTGGCCGAAGCCGAGCGCCGCGCACTGGCCGCGCCGCTGACGCACCAGCTCTGGGCCCTGGCGGCGGAACGCGCCGGCGCCGCGGGACTTTCGCGTTGGGCAGTTGCGCTGGGTCAGATCGCCCTTGGCGGCGCAGCGGATCAGGCCGGGGCGCATGCCCGGCTTTCGGCGCTGCACCTGTCAGTGCCCGATCCCCTTCCGGCAACCTTCCGCCGGCTTGCCGCGGCGCGGCTGGCTGCAGCGGCCGAAGCACGCCGACCCGGGCATCGTCCGCCAGAACCAATCGGCACCTGATTTCGCCCCCGGCGGTCAATTGACCACGAATTCGGCATGGAGGGCGCCGGCGGCATTGATGCTTTTCAGGATGTCGATCATGTCGTGCGGCGCGACGCCCAGTGCGTTGAGACCGGCCACCACCTCTGCCAGGTCGGTGCCGCCGCGCAGCTCTGCCAGACCGGTGCCCGTCTTGCCGATCTCGGCACTGGAACGCGGCACGACAATCGTCTCGCCCCGGCTGAACGGGCTCGGCTGAACGGCCAAGGGCTCTTCCTCGACCCGCAATGTCAGATTGCCCTGCGCTACCGCAACCCGGCTGATCCGCACATCCGCCCCCATGACGATGGTCCCAGAGCGCTGGTCCACCACGACACGGGCGCGTGTCTCGGGTTCCACCCGTATGCCCTCGATCCGGCTCAGGACATGGGCTGGCGACGCGCTGCCCGTCGCCCTGATGTCTACCGACACCGTTCCCGCATCCTTCATCAGGGCAATCCGGGCCCCGAATTCGGCGTTGATCGCACGTTCGATCCGTTCGGCAGTGGTGAAATCGGCTGACTTCAGCGCCAGCCGAAGGACAGAGAGGCTGGAAAAGTCGAATTCCACCTCCCGCTCGACCCGCGCACCCGAAGGAATGCTCCCGGCGGTCGGCACGCCCTGCACCACCCGTGCTGCCTGACCCTCGGCCGAGATCCCGCCCGCGATGATGGTTCCCTGGGCGACGGCATAGATCTGTCCGTCCGCCCCGTTCAAAGGCGTCATGATCAGTGTTCCGCCAAGCAGGCTCTTGGCATCGCCGATCGCCGAAACGGTCACGTCGATCCGCGTTCCCGCGCGGGCAAAGGGTGGCAGTTGCGCCGTGACGAAGACTGCGGCCACGTTCTTCGGCCGCAGTTGCTCACCCGTCACGTTTGCCCCAAGGCGCTCCAGAAGGTTGGCCATGATCTCTTCGGTGAAGGGCGAGTTGCGAATGCCATCGCCGGTGCCGTTCAGGCCGACGACCAGCCCGTAGCCCACCAGGTCGTTGCCGCGCACCCCGTCGAACTCCACCAGATCCTTGATGCGGACCGGTTCGGCGACAGCCGCCGTTGCTGCAAGAAACAGGACAAGCAGAAAGCGCATCATCTGAGGAACTCCGTCAGGCTCAGGCGAGAGACACGGGCAGTCAGAAGATATAGCGCCTCCAGCTGTGTTCGCGCGGCTTCAAGCCGGGTGGCGGCTTCGTATTGATCGACCGAGGCGATCTCGGACCGCAGGATGCCCAACGCTGTGGTTTCGGCAGCGTTGCGGGTGCGCGCAGCCTCAATCTGCGCCTCGGCAATGCCGATCCTTGCGGCCAGCGCGATCCGACCATCCTCACCGGCCAGAAGGGTTTCGCCCGCGACCACGGCAAGCCGGGCGCGTTCCTCATGCATGCCGGGAAGGACACCCCGGTCAAGCAGGGCTGCCATGGCAAAACCCGCAAGCGTCTTGCGCAGGACGGGGTCCATCGCGGTGGTGCCGGGCCCGACCATCTGGCCGGGCGCTACCGCGACGGCCGGCAGTGGACTGCCGCCGCGGTAGAAGGCGCCAAAGCCCGAAGGATCATCGAACCAGTCAAGGACCGCAGCAGCAACCTGCCCCCCGGTCGTGGCGCCGGCCACTGCTGTCTCGAGCGCGGCGAGCATGTCATCGGCCGGGCCCAGCGGCATGGTGCCGGTTTCGACCCCGGAGAACACGGCGCGGCCCGCGGCCTGCGTGTTCAGAAGCCCAATGGCAGATTCCAGCCGCCCGCGCGCTTGCGCGCCAAGCGTGCTTGTCTGCGCAGCTGTCTGAAAATCGCGCATGCCGATCAGCATTGGGGTGATCCCGGTAGCCAGCGAGGACAGCCCCGCCATTGCCGCCTGCTGTGCTGCAGTCTGCGTGCCAGCATCGGTGGCTACGCGGCCGAAGGCACTCAGCCGCGCGATGCTTGCGTCAATGGCCAGCAGGGGGGAAAAGTCACCGCGAAGGGCCTTGCCCAGGTCAGCGTGTCGCCCGGTCGTCACTTCCTGCGTGGCGCGCTGGACCTGACCACGCAACTCTGCTCCCTGTCGGGCAAGCATGTTCGCAAGACTGGCATCCCCAAGCGAGACACGGGTCATCGCCCAAGCTCCAACAACCTGTCGATCATGTCGCTGAGCGTCTGGAGCACCCGCGCGTTTGCGGCATAATTCTTTTCGATCGTCAGCAGCGTCTGCATTTCCCTGTCGGTGTCGATGCCATTCTGAGCCTCGAGGTCGGTCAGTGCGGTCAACCGCGCCGAGGCGAAGGTCTGTTCGGACTGCGCCGAAAGCCGCCTGGCCGACGCATCCGAAATGAGATCGGCCGCAAGGCTTGCAAGACTGCGGCTGCCCGATGCGAAACCGGGCGATGCAAGCGGTCGGACCGCATTCAACCTGTCATGCATCGCCGCCAGCAGTGCGCCATTGCCCGGGGGCCCCTCGACCGTGGCCCCGATTCCGTCGCGCAGCCGGAAGAGCGCCCCGCCCCGACTCGGATCGACAAGGGCATTCAGTTTCAGACGGCCGGCAAGGCCGGTTTCATTGGCGGGAAGGAATGGGGTGCCCATGTCGGTGAACAACCCTGCGGCACCGGGGGTCAGCGTAGGATCAAGCCCGCTGTCAGCAAACCGCTCTGCGAGGTCACGCGCGAAAGCGTCAAGCCTGGCCTGGGCGGTGACCGCAAGCTCGTCCCGGATAGCGAACAGGGCGCCCAGCGTCCCGCCAAGAATAGGGCTTCCAGGACCAGCGGTGTCGTATTGCCTGCCATTGATCGAGATCCCGGAAAGACCGCTCAGGGCCTGCGACATCTCTGGAGTGACAGTGTGTACTGCGGTGAACCCCAGAACCGCGGCCGATCCGTCCAGCAACGCCACACCGCCTGCGGTGAACAACGCGATCTGGTCCTGCGCGCGCGGGATTTCCCGCACCGGAACGATGGCGGCGATCTGGTCTACCAGCCGCTGCCGTTCGTCGAGGAGAGAGGAAATGTCGCGGCCCGCGCCGCCGCATGTCTGAAGTTCGACGTTCAACTGGCGCACCTGCTGCAACGCCAAGTTCAGCCGGCCGACCTGTTCGGCAATCTGCCGGTCGGCTGCGGCACGGGCGGACTGGATTTCGCCGGTGGCCTCGGCCAGACCCTGGACAAGCGATTCGGCTGTCGCGGCAACCGTCAGCAACCGCGCCTCCGATTCCGGTCGCGCCGAAGCCTCAAGCAGGGCGGCATCGAAAGCCGCAACGCGTGCCGCAAGCGAGCCCGGCTTGTCCGCGGTGCCCATGGCAGCCTCTACCCGCTGCAGGAACTGCGCTCGAAGAGCGCGATCGCCCCCGGCGGCCTGGGCAAGCCGCCTTTCGCCCAGCAGGAACCGATCCACATCCCGGGTGATCCCGACGATCGACACGCCCTGCCCGGAGCCGCCCAGGATTGCCGCGCGCAGGTTGACCTCGCGGCGGGCGTAGCCGGGCGTGGCAGCATTGGCCACGTTCGACGACAGGATCTCGGCCTGGCGCGAAGTGGCCGCGAGGCCGCTCAGCGCAGAGGATAGGGCAGAGGTGATGCTCATGTCCCGTTATCGCTTGATGTTGGTGGTTTCCTGCAGCATCTCGTCCACGGTCTGGATGACCTTGGCGTTTGATGAATAGGCGCGCTGGGTCTGGATCAGGCTGGTCAGTTCCGCCGCGACATCGGTCTTCGATCCTTCGCGCGAATAGCCATGGATGGTCCCGGTGGGCCCGGCCCCGGCATCCCACAGGAAGAAAGAGCCCGATTCGGGCGAAACCTGATATGCTTGGTTCGAGAGGGATAACAGCCCGTTGGGGTTGGGCACATCGACGAGGGGGATCTGATAGAGCCGCTTCGTGAAGCCGGTGTTGTAGGTGGCGTTCACATAACCGTTTTCGTCGATTTCTATCGTGGTCAGGTTGCCGACCGGAGAGCCGTTCTTTGCGATGGATACCGGAGCAAAACTGTCAGAAAGCTGCGTCAGCCCGTTCGGATCACCCAGCCGGCCGATCCCGACGGTCATCGGCCCCCCGGCGACTGTCAGCGCCAGCGTGCCATCTGCCGGGTTGTAGGCCCCACCGGAAATCACGCTCACCGAGGCCAGCGTTCCGCCCGCGCCGCGCGAATCGTCGAAGGTCAGGCTGTATTCCCCGATCAGCGCCCCGCCCGAGGCAGAATCGCGAATCTCCATCCGCCACTGGTTCGAGGATCCCGATACCGGCACAACAGGGATGAATGTCACCTCCAGCGTCTCCGAGGTGCCAAGGTTGCCGAAATATTCCACCGACAGCGGCGGCGGAACTGAAGTCGAGCCGGCATTGGTGTAGGTCGCCGGCAGGTTGACCCCCAGGCTCATCATCGTCGTCGGATCGCCTGCCGCCTGGTTGGTGTTGATCACCACCGGCACAAGCCCCGCAATCGTGTCGCGCGGCTTCGGCGGGATCGACCCATCGGCATTGGCCGGCCAGCCAAGCAGCACCAGCCCGGTATCGGTTTTGAGAACGCCGTTCGCGTCCGTGCGGAAACTGCCCGTCCGTGTCATCAGAAGCGGTGAGTTGCTGAGTGGGTTGCCCAGCGCGGCCTCGCTGATCACCGGCAGCATTCCCCGGCCGGAAATCGCCAGATCCAGGGCATTTCCGGTGCCGATGAGATCACCACGCTCGTCGATCAGGCGAACAGCCGACGCGCACACGCCGCCGGCGGAATAGGAACTGGCACCGCGGGCGGAAGAGACCACCATGCTGGTGAATTCGGTTTGTGCCCGCTTGTAGCCATAGGTGGATGAGTTCGCGATGTTGTCGGAAATCGCGGCAAGCCGCGTCGCATTGGCATTGAGGCCGGCCACGCCCGCGGAGAGCGATGAGGAAATCGACATGGGAAAGCGCCCTTCTGCTGCTTTGTGCCCCGATGGGGGAAAGCTGCACCGGGGTGGATTAACACCGGCCTAACGGGTAAAATCCGACAGATCCCTTCATCGGTCGCGGCGTAGAAGAACGATCTCGATCCGGTTGTTCCGCAGGGCCGTCGGATCCCTTGTCACGGGTTTGCGGTCGGCATAGCCCGTGACGCGCTGCATCCTGCCTGCGTCAATTCCAGATGTTTCCAGCAGCGCACGCGTGGCCTGCGCGCGTTCCGCAGACAGTGGCCAGACGGGATTGTCTGCCAGGGTCACGGGATGGGCGCGCAGATGCCCGTTCACAGCGATTTCGTTCGTGGTCAGGTTCAGAACCTCGCCCAGAAGCAAGGCTATCTCACGCGTGAGGGCCGAAGGCTCGGCTGTTTCCTGCCTGAACAGGGTGGCGTCGGGCCGATCGAACAGTTCGATCACCAGCCCCTCGTCGGTGATCCTGGTCACGACATGACGCAGCAAGCGCTGCATCGTGCTGCTTTCACCGCCACGGGCAAGCAAGGCCTTTTCCACGTCCTCAAGGTCCGATGGTGCCTTTTCGATGCCCGCCGTTTCCTGTTTGCCGTTCATGCCAGGTGAGGCAGCAGCGGCCAGCATGCCCCTCGTGTCGATCGCACCGGTCCCGGTATGTGCCATCGTCTCTTCGGCGAAAACACTGTCGCCACCAAAGGCCCCGTCACCGCCGCCCGAAACGCGGTTCACCGGGACCGTCGGATTGAAGTAATCCGAAATTCCCTTGCGCTGCCTTTCGGTCGTTGCGTTCAGAAGCCACATCAAGAGGAAGAAGGCCATCATCGCGGTCACGAAGTCGGCATAGGCCACCTTCCATGCCCCGCTGTGGTGACCGCCGCCAGCCACGACCTTCCTGCGCCTGATGATGACCGGCGTGGCATTGCCTTGCCCTGCCATTCCGTATCACCCTTTGTCACACCCGTTACGGGTGATAGCACCAGGACACTTTCCCCAACCTTAACCTGCGGGCTTTTAGGGAAAGGCCGTGATCGGGCCATATTGCGCCGGGGTCAGACGATCCGCGACCCGGCTTGCCAGACACCAAGAAGCTTCCCCTCTGGCGTGACATGAACCATGTCCGCCCGGCGCCCCGGCAGCAGGTGGCCCAGTTCCGCGCTTCGGCCCAGGCAGGCTGCCGGTCGCGCCGTGCCCATGGCCAGTGCCACGTCGACCGGAAAGCCCAGTCCGGTCATCACCCCCACCGCTTGCGGCAGGGTCAGGTCGGCCCCGGCCAGCGTGCCGTCCTCCAGGGTCAGCCGGCCGTCGCGGCGCAGGATGCGGCGTCCGCCCAGCGTGAATTCGGTCAGGTCGCTGCCCGCAGAGGCCATCGCATCGCTGACAAGAAACAGCCGGTCGCTTGCGGCCATGGCGATCCGGATCGCTGGCGGAGCAACGTGGATGCCATCGGCGATGAGCCCGACATGGACCGGCTGGGTCAACGCGGCGCCGACAAGACCCGGCTCGCGATTGCCCAGCTGGCTCATGGCGTTGAACAGATGCGTCACGCAGGTCGCGCCCGCAGCGATGGCGGCCATCGCCTGGGCCCAGGTGCAGTCGGTATGGCCGAGGCTGACCACCACGCCCGCCGCCGCGAGCTGCCCGATCTGCTCTGCCGTGACACTTTCCGGCGCGACGGTGACCAGCAGCGAAGGCAGATGCCGCGCGGCCTCGAGCAGGAGAGAGAGGTCGCCATCGGTCATCGGACGGATCAGGGCGGGATCATGCGCGCCTTTGCGGCGAGGGTCGAGATGCGGGCCTTCCAGATGCAGGCCCAGAAAGCCGGATGTGCCGGCCTGTGCCGCCTTGATGCCCGCAGCGATCACCGCGGATGTGGCCTCGGGCGTGTCCGTGATCAGCGTGGGCAGAATGCCCGTCGCCCCCAGCCGGGCATGGATCGCGCACATTTCGGCCAGCCAGCCGGCGGTGCAGCCTGCATCCACCATCCGCCCGCCTGCCCCATTCACCTGAAGGTCCAGGAACCCCGGCGCAAGGATGCCGCCGTGCAGCCGAACCTCCTCTCCGGGGCCGGCTTCGGTGACGATGCCGTCTTCGACCCTCAGGCTTGCCCCGTGGTGCAGATGGGTGCCGTCAAAGACCGCCGCGCCGGTGAAGATCTGCGCAGTCATACTGTTTCCGTCACCTTGCGAAGATGGGGGGGCACGTCGGGGTCGAACCCCCGGCGGCGGGCAAGGCCTTCGATGAAGGCGTAGAAGCTGACCGACAGGACCAGCGGCGAACACAGCGGGTGCAGGTCGGGCAGGCTGGGCAGGCGGGTGGCCCCCGGTGCGTCAGCCCCGGTCAGGAACACGTCAGCCCCCTGTACCGCCAGCCGCTCGGCGGTCTCGCGCAGGCGGGGCAGTGCGGCATCCTCCACACCCAGCGCCAGAACCGGGAACTGCGCCTGGACAATGGCCGAAGGCCCGTGCAGCACCTCTGCCGCCGAGAAGCTTTCAGCGTGAAGGCCACAGGTTTCCTTGAATTTCAGCGCCGCCTCGTTCGCGATGGCAAAGGCCGGCCCGCGCCCCAGCACATAAAGGGACTGCGCCCGAGCCAACCGTGCGGCCAGGGGCGACCAGTCCATCGTCAGCGCCTGGGCAAAGGCCTCTGGCAGCCTGGCCACGGCGGCGCGCAGGCTGTCGTCCTGCTGCCACTCGGCCAGCAGCGCCAGCCCGGCAAGGACCGAGATCACGAAGGTCTTGGTCGCCGCCACGCTGTTTTCGGCCCCGGCCTGCAAGGCAAGGCAATGCGCCGAAGCCTTTGCCATCGGGCTGTTCGCGTGGTTGGTGATCGCCACGGTCAGCGCCCCCCCCTGGGCTGCCGCCCGCATCATTTCAACGATGTCCGGGCTCTGGCCGGATTGGGAGATACCGATGCAGGCCCCCCGGCGCAGCCGCAGCGGACGGCGGTAGATCGAGGCGACCGATGGTCCGACGCTTGCCACCGGCACCCCAGCCAGCAATTCGACTGCATATTTCACATAGGTCGCGGCATGATCCGACGACCCGCGTGCCACGGTCACGATCACGTCGGGATCGGCGCGGCGCATCGCCTCGGCCGCCTGTGCGATCGAAGCGGTCGCCAAAGCCAGGAACCGCCGCGCGGCCTCCGGTATTTCGGCCACTTCGCGGGCCATGTGGGATTGGGTCATGCTGGCGGCCTTTCCGGTTCCGGTGCAAGCTTCAGCTCCACCGCGAAATCATATGCGTCGCCCCGGTAGAGCGAGCGGGTGAATTCCACCACCCGGCCATTGGCCAGATAGCCGATGCGCTCGATCTTCAGCCCTGCAGCGCCCGGGGCCACGCCCAGCAGCTCGGCATCCCGCGGACCAAGATTGGCGGCCGAAATCCGCTGCACCGCGCGCACGGGGCGATGGCCGGATCTTTCCAGCACGGCATAAAGCGAGCTGCCGACCACCTCCGGGTCGGGAAGAACCTGTGTCGGAATCGAGGCGCGTTCGATGGCCAGCGGTACACCGTCCGATCGCCGCACCCGTTCCAGCCGCGCGACCCGGTCGCCGGCGCCAAGGCCAAGGGCCATCACCTCTTCCGGCGTGGGCGGCTGCACCGACCGGCTGATCCAGACCGATTCCACCGACTTGCCGCGCCGGGCCATGTCTTCCGTGAAGCTGGTCAGCAGCGACAATGCCTGCTCCAGCCGTTCAACGCGCGGCGCGACATAGGTGCCGGAACCGCGCTTCTGCACCAGCTGGCCCGAGGCGACCAGCGCCTCGATCGCCTTCCTCACCGTCACGCGGGAAAGCCCGGTCATCGCCGCTATGTCGCGCTCTGCCGGAAGGCTTGATCCGGGCGGCAGCGCGCCCTGCGCCATGGCATCCACCAGCCGGCGCTGAAGTTGCAGGTAAAGCGGCCCTGCGCCATCGCCGAACCCCTCGGGTGAGAACAGCCCGTCCATCACGCAGCCTCCCGCGCCAGCATCAGCGCCCCGTCCAGCGCGGTACCCTGCGACGGACGGATCGGCCAGCGCCCTGCCAGCCTTTCGGCATGGGCAGGGCCGAGCCCGCCGATGAAGGTCACCGGAAGCGGACGGTCGCCCTGAATTACCGAGATCGCCGCCGCGACGTCATCGGTTGCCCGGGCCAGCAGAAGCTGCGCCACCGGGTCTGCGCTGTCCAGGATGCGCGGGGCAAGAGCGGCAAAGTCTGCCGGTCGGGCCGAAAGCGAGAAGGCGATGATCCCCTCCTTGCCGCCGTATTGGGCGGCAACCTGTTGCAGCAAGGGCGTCATCGGCCGGAATCCATCCAGCCCCGCCAGCACCTCTGCCAGAAGGCCCCGCCCCAGCCAGGCCCCGCTGCCCTGGTCGCCCAGAACCAGCCCCCAGCCTCCGATCTGGCGGATGACACCGCCGCTTTGCCGGGCAAAGACAGACCCCGTGCCGATTGCGGCAACGATTCCATCATGGCCGCCAAGCGCGCCCCTGACAGCCGCATGACCATCGGTCTCGATCCGCAGGCGCGTGAACGGCAGAGCCCGTCGCAAGGCCTGCGCCGCACCTGCCGCGTTGGCCCCGGCAAGGCCCAGCCCGGCAGCAAGGCGCGCAATGGCATCGGGGGGACAGTCGGCCTCGGCAAGGGCCTTGTTTGCGGCTGCCAGGATGTTGTCGCGCGCGCCCAGGACATCGCTGGCGATATTGGCAGGGCCAGCCGCACCGCGCCCCAGGATGCGGCCTGAAGCATCGGCAACCGCCGCACGGCAGCCGGTCCCCCCACCGTCTATGCCCAGATACAGGTCCATGCGAATCCCCTTGTGAGAAAATAATACCAAAAAGATACCATTTTGAAAGCAGTATCTTTGAGGTATTCTTAAGGCACAATATTGCGCCGAAAAATCCGTAGATGGAAGATGAAGCTTTACAAGTGGTATTGTTTTGGCATTATCCTGATCAAGGAGGAATCACATGGCCGACCATTCGACCGAGGCACTGCATCCACTGGCGCAAGGCCTGCATCTGGCCCCGGCGGATCAGGTATTGTCACGCGCGCTTGACGCCCAGCTGGGCGCCCTTGCGGCAGTGCGCCCAGCGCTTCCTGCGCTGGAAAGGGCTGCCGACCTTGCGGCCGAGGCGCTGCGCAACGGCGGCAAGCTGGCCTATGCCGGCGCCGGATCCTCCGGCCTTATGGCGCTGGCCGACTGCCTGGAACTTCTGGGCACCTTTGGCATCCCCACCGAGCGGACGCCGATGCTGTTTGCAGGAGGGGCAGATGCACTGCTCAAGATGACCGGCGGGGTCGAGGACAACCCGGCCCTTGCCGCTGCCGACCTTGCCCGCGCCGGGCTTCGGCCCGGCGATGTGGTGATAACTGTCTCGGCCTCGGGCACGACGCCCTATACGCTGAAAGTTGCCGAGGGGGCCGCGGCGGCGGGGGCCAGGATCATCGGCATCGCCAATGTCGCAGGCTCGGCCCTGCTTACAGCCGCCGATGTGCCGGTTCTGCTGGACACGGGGGCCGAGATCGTGGCCGGGTCTACCCGTCTGGGCGCTGCAACGGCGCAGAAGGTGGCGCTGAACCTCATCTCGGTGCTGACAGGCGTGCGTCTGGGGCATATCCATGATGGCATGATGGTGAACGTGATCGCCGACAATGCCAAGCTCCGCGACCGTGCGGCACGGATCGTCGCCCATGTGGCGGGGGTAGAGACCGCAGCCGCCCGCGTCGCCCTGAATCGGACGGGGGGGGCGGTAAAGGCCGCCGTGCTGGTCGCACGAGGCGCGTCGCCCGAGGCTGCGCTGGCGCGGCTGGCAAGCGCGGGCGGCCATCTGGCCGCTGCGATGAACACCTGACACGAAGACCACCGGGCGATATGCCCCAACAGGGAGACCGAGAATGACCAGAAAAATCCGCCTCGCGCTTCTGACCAGCACGCTGCTTGCCGGTCCGGCGCTGGCCGAAACCACGCTGACCATCGAAAGCTGGCGCAACGATGACCTGACCATCTGGCAGGACACGATCATCCCGGCCTTCGAGGCGCAGCATCCCGACATCAAGGTGGTTTTCGCCCCCTCGGCCCCGGCGGAATACAATGCGGTGCTGAACTCCAAGCTTGCCGCGGGATCGGCCGGTGACCTGATCACCTGCCGACCGTTCGACGCCAGCCTCGAGCTTTACAACCAGGGCCACCTGGCCGACCTTTCGGATCTGGCAGCGATGGCGAACTTCTCTCCGGTTGCGAAGTCGGCCTGGCAGACCGACGACGGCAGCGCAACCTTCTGCGTGCCTATGGCCTCGGTGATCCACGGGTTCATCTACAACGCCGATGCCTTCGAGCAACTGGGCCTGTCGGTTCCGACCACCCGGGACGAGTTCTTCGCCGTGCTCGACAAGATCAAGGAAGACGGCACCTATATCCCGATGGCGATGGGCACCAACGACCAGTGGGAAGCCGCCACGATGGGCTATCAGAACATCGGGCCGAACTACTGGAAGGGCGAGGAGGGCCGTCTGGCGCTGATCAAGGGCGAACAGAAGCTGACCGACGAGCCTTGGGTTGCGCCGTTCCGCGAACTGGCGCGCTGGAAGGACTATCTGGGCGACGGCTTCGAGGCCCAGACCTACCCGGACAGCCAGAACCTCTTCACGCTCGGCCGCGCCGCGATCTACCCGGCCGGTTCGTGGGAGATTGCGGGCTTCAACGCCCAGGCCGATTTCAAGATGGGCGCCTTCCCGCCGCCGGTGGGCGCTGCGGGCGATACCTGCTACATCTCCGACCACACCGACATCGCCATCGGCCTGAATGCGAAGTCGCCGAACGCAGAGGCCGCCAAGGTGTTCCTGGAATGGGTGGGTTCGCCCGAATTCGCGGCGCTTTATGCCAATGCCCTGCCCGGCTTCTTCAGCCTGAACTCGACCCCGGTCGAAATGTCGGACCCGCTGGCGCAGGAATTCGTGTCCTGGCGGCAGAAGTGCCAGTCCACGATCCGGTCCACCTACCAGATCCTTTCGCGCGGCACGCCGAACCTGGAGAACGAGACCTGGAATGCCGCGGCCAACGTGATCCGTGGTGCGGAGACGCCGGAAGCTGCGGCCGCGCGCCTGCAAGCCGGTCTGGCTTCGTGGTATGAGCCGCAGAAATAGGCCAGATCCTTCGGGACGGGGGGCCTTGCGCCCCCCGCACCCTGCCTGAAAATCCTTACCAGCATGAAAGGGAACGAACATGGCTTCGCGTAAGCCCGTGCGCTGGCACATTGCCGTGTTTCTGGCCCCGGCCGTGCTGGTCTACACCAGCCTGATGATCATTCCCCTGTTCGGAACCCTGGCGCAGTCGCTGTTCAACAAGGACGCGGCTGGCGAGCGGGTCTTTGTCGGGCTGGCGAACTTTGCCCGCCTGTTCGGCGACGCGCTGTGGTCCGACGCCTTCTGGAACGCGCTGGCCAACAACACCTGGTTCTTCGTGATCCACATGCTGGTCCAGAATCCGATCGGCATCGCACTGGCGGCGATCCTTTCGACCCCGCGCCTGCGGATGGCGGCGTTCTACCGCACGGCGATCTTCATCCCCACGATCCTTTCCTTCGTCATCGTCGGCTTCGTCTGGAAGCTGATCCTGTCGCCGATCTGGGGCATCGCCCCCGGCCTTCTGGACCTTGTGGGGCTGAAATCGCTGTTCCAGCCCTGGCTGGGCAAGGAGGAAACCGCGCTGACCACCTTGGCGCTGGTGTCGGTCTGGCAATTCGTCGGCATTCCGATGATGCTGATCTATGCCGCTCTTCTGTCGATCCCCGACGAGGTGATCGAGGCCGCCGAGATGGACGGGATCACCGGCTGGTCGCAGTTCTGGAAGATCAAGCTGCCGCTGATCCTGCCCAGTATCGGCATCATCTCGATCCTGACTTTTGTTGGCAACTTCAACGCCTTCGACCTGATCTATGTGGCGCAGGGGGCACTTGCGGGGCCCAACTTCTCGACCGATATCCTCGGAACCTTCCTTTATCGCACCTTCTTCGGCTTCCAGCTGCAACTGGGCGATCCCTACATGGGCTCGGCCATCGCGGGTTCGATGTTCGGCATCATCCTGATCGGCGTCTGCCTTTACCTGTTCGGCATCCAGACCCGCCTGCGGAGGTATCAGTTCTGATGAGCGCGCGCACCTCACTTGGCCGAACGATTGCAGCCCACGCGGTCCTTCTGACCTATACGCTGATCGCGCTGTTTCCGGTCTTCGTCATCGTCATCAACAGCTTCAAGAGCCGCAAGGCCATCTTTGCCGATCCGCTAGCCCTGCCGATGCCAGCCAACTTCGACCTGGTGGGCTATCAGACGGTGCTGAAGCAGGGCGATTTCCTGCTTTACTTCCAGAACAGCCTGATCGTGACCGTGGCCAGCCTGTTCTTCGTCCTTCTGTTCGGCGCCATGGCGGCCTTCGCATTGAGCGAATACCGCTTCAAGGGAAACACCCTGATGGGCCTTTACCTTGCCCTCGGCATCATGATCCCGATCCGTCTGGGCACGGTGGCAATCCTGGAAATCATGGTGGCCACAGGCCTGGTGAACACACTGACTGCGCTCATCCTGGTCTACACGGCGCAGGGGCTGCCGCTGGCCATCTTCATCCTGTCCGAGTTCATGAAGTCGGTCTCGAAGGATCTGAAGGATGCAGGGCGCATCGATGGGCTGTCGGAATACCGCATCTTCTTTACCCTCGTCCTGCCGCTGGTGCGGCCGGCCATGGCAACCGTTGCGGTCTTTACCATGATCCCGATCTGGAATGACCTCTGGTTCCCGCTGATCCTGGCTCCGGCCGAACAGACCAAGACCGTCACGCTTGGCGCACAGGTCTTCATCGGGCAGTTCGTCACCAACTGGAATGCCGTCCTTGCCGCGCTGTCGCTGGCTATCGTTCCCGTCCTTGTCCTCTACCTCATCTTCTCGCGGCAGCTGATCCGCGGGATCACCGCAGGAGCCGTCAAATGATCAAAGTGATGGTCGCCGGTCTTGGCACCATGGGCCGCAGCCATGCGCTGGCCTACCACCGCAACCCGGCCTTTCAACTGGTGGGGCTGGTCAACCGCTCTACCCCGACGCTGGACCCGGCGCTGAACGGCTACGCCATCGAGCCCGAGTTCCACGCCGCCTTGAACCGGCTGAAACCGGATCTGGTGAACATCTCCACCTATTCCGACAGCCATGCCGACTATGCCGTGGCCGCGATGGAGGCCGGGGCGCATGTCTTCGTCGAAAAGCCGCTGGCGACGACCGTGAAGGACGCGCGTTGGGTGGTGGACTGCGCGAAGGCGAACGGAAAGAAGCTGGTCGTCGGTTATATCCTGCGCCACCATCCGTCATGGATGCGCCTGATCGCAGAGGCGCGCGCCCTGGGCGGACCCTACGTCTTTCGCCTGAACCTGAACCAGCAGTCCAAGGGCCCGACCTGGGAGGTTCACAAGACCCTGATGAAGACCACCAGCCCGCTGGTCGATTGCGGCGTTCACTATGTTGACGTGATGTGCCAGATCACCGACGCGAAGCCCGTGGAAGTGCGAGGCATGGGGGTGCGCCTGACCGACGAGATCGCGCCCGACATGTACAACTACGGCCATTTCCAGGTTCTGTTCGATGACGGCTCGGTCGGCTGGTATGAGGCCGGCTGGGGGCCGATGATGTCGGACACGGCGTTCTTCGTGAAGGACGTGGTCAGCCCCAATGGTGCCGTGTCGATCAAGATGCCGGAAAGCGCGCGGTCGGACGACCATGCCACCCACACCGCGACCCAGACGATCCGCGTGCACCGCGTCGGCCAGCCGGATCAGGACCTGTCGATGGCCGACGAGCCCGGCCATCAGGAGTTGTGCGAGCGCGAACAGGCCTTTGTCGCCCGTGCGATCACGGAGAACCTGGATCTGACGCGCCACATGGAGGATGCCGTCCAGTCGCTTGCCATCTGCCTTGGCGCCGACGAAAGCGTCCGGTCGGGCAAGCCGGTGCGGCTGTGAACGCGGCCCAGCCGCAAGGCGCCTCCCTCCCCCACAAAAGGGGGGAGGGAGGGGCGCATCCGGATCGCCCGCCGCCATCCCCTCCACAGCCGGAGCAAGGGGAGGCGACGATTCTCAATCCAGGCGCTGTGCGGAGGACGTCATGGGCGCACTTGAACTGAAGGGCGTCACGAAAAGCTTCGGCAAGACCGACGTGATCAAGGGCGTCGATCTGATCGTGAACGATGGCGAATTCTGCGTCTTCGTCGGCCCTTCAGGCTGCGGGAAGTCCACGCTGCTGCGGATGATCGCGGGGCTGGAGGATACGACGGGGGGCGACATCCTTCTGGACGGCAAGCGCATGAACGACGTGGCGCCCGCGAAGCGCGAACTTGCAATGGTGTTCCAGACCTATGCGCTCTACCCCCACCTGACCGTGCGCGACAACATGGGGCTGGCGCTGAAACAGGCCGGTGTCTCGCGGGCCGAGATCAGGGCCGCGACCGACAAGGCGGCCGCAATGCTGGCGCTGGAACCCCTGATGGAACGGCGCCCGGCCGAACTTTCGGGCGGTCAGCGCCAGCGCGTGGCCATCGGTCGGGCCATCGTGCGCACGCCGAAACTGTTCCTGTTCGACGAGCCTCTGTCGAACCTGGACGCAGCTCTGCGCGTCGCCACCCGGATCGAGATCGCAAAGCTGCACCGCGAGCTCAAGGCGACGATGATCTACGTCACCCACGATCAGGTGGAGGCGATGACGCTGGCCGATCGTATCGTCGTGCTGCGCGCGGGCAAGGTGGAACAGGTCGGCAGCCCGATGGAACTTTACAACAACCCGGCGAACACCTTTGTCGCGGGCTTCATCGGCAGCCCCCAGATGAACTTCCTTGACGCGGCCAGCATGGGCTATCCACCCGGCCGGATCGGGATCCGCCCCGAACACCTGACCATCAGCCGCGAGTCCGGCGACCTGAAGGCCGAGGTCAGCCATGTCGAGAAGCTGGGCGGCGAGACGCTGGTCTATGCATGTCACCCCGATCATGGCCTGCTGACCGTCCGGCTGTTCGGCGAGCATGACTTCGCTGTGTCAGAGACGGTCTATCTGACCCTGCAGCGCGATCGCATGTTCCAGTTCGATCCTGCGGGCAAGCGTCGCTGATCAGGCCTTTGCCGCGGCCCAGGCAGACAGCAGTGCCTGGGTCGCATCGCCCTCGACCACACCAAGCAGCAGCCCCTCGCCCGAACGGGCGCACAGGATGCTGTGGCCGTCCACAAGGGTCGCCCCAAGAAGCGAACAGACCGTGCTGCCGGGCTGGTTCGACATCAGGTCAAGCTGGCGACCAACGGCTTCGGCTTCCTCCTCCAGAAAGCCCTGCAGATGCGCCACCATCTCTTCCGGCCCCTCGGTCACCCCGTCGCTCACCCCGCCAGAGACCAACCAGGCCACCAGGCCAGGCCCCATTGCACGGGCCAGAGCCGCCAGATCGCATGTCGCGGCCGGCGGCGCCTTTCGTTCGGCAGCAGTGCGCGGCAATGGAATGACCTTCGGCCCGCGCCCCCCTCGTACGGGCTCTGGTTCCGGCTCGGGCGCGGGCGGTGCCATTCCGGGAACGGCGTTCAGATCGATCAGCAGAAGGTCGGCCAGAAGGGCCACCGGCAAGCCGACGTTCACGCCTTCGCCGGCAGGGCCAAGGGGCAGGCTGGTCACGCGCAACTCGCAGCGCGGCGCGGCAAGCGCCTGCAACAGCTTGATCAGCTCGTCCTTGTGTTCATCCTCCAGGGCACCGGCGGCAAGACAGCGTTCAGCCCCGGCAAGACCGACGGCCTCGGTCAGGCGAAGTGCGCGACGCCCGGCGACTTCCAGAGTCAGGGAGGCACCGCTGCTGGATTCGAATCGTAGTGCCCTGCCAAGGATGGTTTCGTTCACCTCGCGCAGAAGCGCCACGATAGGGCTGGGAACGGACGCCACGGCGATCACCCTGGCACCGCCGGGGGCGATCTGCGCCGCAGCCTGCAGTGCCGTCAGCCGAGCCACGATCGGAATTGCTGCCTTGTTCAACGGCCTGCCCGCCCTGCCTGTGCCGCGCGTCACCCGCCGGAAATCCCGTCCAGCGTTTCGCGGATTTTCGTCACAAATTCCGGCAGGTCAATGCCATGCTCGCAGATGCAGCACAGTGCATCGGCCGGCTCGCTTTCCGACCGCAGAAAGACCCGAACGCCGTCTTCGCCCACAACCAGCGCCCCGTGAGGCTCGCCAAAGGCCTCGACCGATAGCGCGAAGAGCGGATCGTCGAAGCTGGCCCGCGCCTGCTTGCACAGGGCGTCCAGATGTTCCTGGGTGATATCCTCTGCCCCCTGGCTGGCAAGGATCATGCTGGACGACAGGTCGGCAAAAGCCACCACCCTCGCCTTGGGAAAGGCTTTGACCACGGTGCCAAGGCTTTCGATCACGCCCAATTTGCGCCCCCCGGCTTGCGCCGCACTACTTGCCTTGCGACCGCAGGCCCGTCATCTGCGCTTCGGCCGCTGCGAACATGTCGTCATCCGAGAAGGAAACGATGGCAGGGCCGGTATCGCCCGTCGGGCGTTCGGTGCGCAGCAGACGTTCGCCTGCGGCAACGCGACGCGGCATCACCCTGACAACAGGCCTGTTCCGCACTGCCATCAGCCGCTCGAACGACCGGGCGATCAGGCTTTGTCCCACCTCGGCGCTGTCGAACGGTTCGGGTCGGACTGCGGGTGCCCTCTCCTGTCCTGGCTCGGGGGAACCTTCGTCGATCAGGCGGTGAATGATCTCGAAAAGCGCGGTCGCGAATGCATCCGCCCCGCTTTCTGCCCATTTCTCCTGGTCGTCCCCCGCGTTCATCGCCTTCAGAAGCGAAACCGGGAACACATCGGCAAATAGCCCGTCCACTTCCTGCCGGACACGCTTCAACACCTTGGCGCGGTCGGTGTCGCTGTGGATCTTGTCAAAACGGGTGATCAGCAGCAGGCTGTTGCGCCGCATCTCGGGCGGGAAGCCGTTCCAGACACCGCTTTCCGATTGCCGCCAAGCCTGGGTCGCATGCGTGCACCACAGGACGCCATCAGCGAGATAGGTCATCCGTTCCCACACTTCAGGCGACATCGAGGGGTCGGAAATCCCCGGCATGTCGATCAGGTCGCAATAGCGCAGGATGTCGCTTTTCATGAAGATGCGGACATGTTCCGTCGTATCCAGCGACACGTGTTCCAGATCGGCCAGGTCAAGATCATAAGCCACGCCATCCAGCCCCATCGTATAGGCGTCTTCCGGCCCATAGGATAGCCAGACCGGCGGCAGCTGCGTTGCCGTGACCTTTTCAAGCAGCGGCCTTGCGCCCATCAGCACGTTGCAAAGCGTGCTCTTGCCCGAGCTGAACTCGCCCATGATGGCGATGCGCGGTTTGCGGGTCATCGGCATGGGTACAATCCTTTCCTGCCCTTCCCGGCCTCAATCGGCATAGACGCCAAGCTCTTCGATGATAGAGGCCAGGCATTGCTGCCGGTCCTCCCAGGCATTCACGCCGAACAGCTCCTTCATCTCTTCCATCGATATTTCCGAGCTGGCCAGAGCGCTCATCAGAAGTTCGCGCTGCTCCTGCAGGAAGTCGCGCAGCGTCGCCTGGGTGCGTTCGCGGAACAGGCCGATCTGGATCGTCTTCAGGTCGTTGATGATCGGGTCGGTTTCCGCCCGGATCAGCTTGTTGAAGTCCTGTGCAAATGCCTTGTAGCCGCGGCGGCGCTGCCACCAGCCCTTCCACCAGCTGACCTGAAGGTCCAGCGCGATGGTCTGACCCAGGTTGATCGGCGGCGGAATGTAGGACACGACCGGGGTCTCGATCTTGAAACCCTCGACGACGATCGAGAAGGTCTTGCCGTAAAGGTCGGCGATCTTGACCGCCGTCTCGTTGTTCACCTCGGCCGCGATGGCGTGCATCTTCTTCAGCACGACCTGGTAGCTGGACGACAGTAGCATCCGCAGCCCCAGGGGGCTGTAGTGCCAGGTCGCATCCTCGCCATGGGTCTGCAGATGCTCGATCAGGCTGTTCGTCGCCCGGTCGAGGAAGCGTTCGTAGCTCTGGTCGATGCGGTTGGTGAAATCCTTGCAGACGTTGTTCGTCAGGTGGGTCAGCTTGTCGACGGCTGCCTGTTCGATCTGGCGCAGCTCGGCGTCCAGCTGTTCCGGCGTCATGGTCCGGTTCAACTGACCGTCGGATTCCAGGATGCGGACCTGATCGACCACGTCCAGGCTTTGCGCCAGGTTCAGCGCCTGGCGGGCCGATTTCTGCAGCGCCTCGCGCACCGGGCCTTCGTACATCCGCTGCCCCAGCGCATCCAGCAGTGCCGGCACGCCCGAAGCATGCCAGACAAGCTGCTCGGCCGTCCATTCGCCCATCTTTTCGGCAAAGGCAGCGCGAGTCCAGTTGATCGCCGACTCGGTCGAGTCGTCGGACATCTCGTCGATCTTGCCTTCCAGCACCGCATTGGCCCAGTGGGCCGAACCATAGATGATGTCGATGTCCTGCGGCGCGTTGTTCTTTTCCAGCGTCTCCAGAATCGCGCGATGGATTTCCGGCACCTGGTTGGCAGGATCGGGCAGTTCGTCGATCCGGTTGACGAAAATGATGATCTCGCGGCTCTGGCGATGGGCGATCAGGCGGATCAGCGCCATGTCCATCGTGGTCAGCGCCTGGTGCGCCGACAGCACGACGATACAGGATCGGCTGTCGCGCACCGCGTTGATCGTGATCTGCTCGCGCATCATGAAGGTGTCGTTCACGCCGGGCGTGTCGCGCACGCACAGCATGATCGGAATGTCCTCGCGATCCATGTACAGATCGGCCGACTTGGTGATGTCGGTGAACCTGCCCTGATCGGCGCCGCCCGCATCATCGTCGCCGACACAGACATAACGGCGCAGCAGCGCGTCATCGACCGTGCCATAGCGATGTTCGGTGCCCAGAAGCAGCTCGAACTTGCGGCCCAGCCGTGCCTGCGCCTTTTCGCGCATGGCGACGACCTGAAGACGAAGCTTTTCCAGCTCCTCGTCCGCACCGGCCCGTGCCGCAAGCTGGCCGATCCGGCCACCGTTCGATACCAGCCTTTCCCATTCGGCGTTGTCGAAGAACTTGAACTTCGCCCTGACGTTCAGTTCCGGCGGCGGCGTATTGATGTGCAGCGAGGTGACAACCGAGGTCCACGGGTTCACGTCGGTAGGCAGAAGGCCCGGAGCGCCGATCATCGCGTTGATCAGCGATGTCTTGCCCGCCTTGATCTGCCCGATCACCGTGACCGACGGCTCGACATCGCGCACCTGCTGCAGGATGCGGGTCACTTTCTTGGATGTGTCCGGATCCGCCATGGTGACAAAGTCGCGCAGGACATCCTCGAACTGCCGGATCGACTCGGCAATGCGGCCAAGGCCGGGGAAGCTGCGCTTCAGGCCGGAACCCGCATCCGCAACGGCTGGAACAACCGGTTCGGCACCCGGATCATCATCCTGAACGATTGCGCCAAGTCCCATGATCACCCCTCAACCTTCGCCCTGAACCAGATTTATGTCACACCCCAAGGCGCAAGTCCCCGCAATCGTGTCATAAGTTGGGAAAGTGGTCCGAATTGGGCAGGTTTTTGGCGAATCTACGCTCAATAATCGTGTCAGATAGAGCGCAATGTTTCCAGATCGCGCCTGAGTTGCAGAAGCAGCGTGATTGCATCGTCTGCGGGCGCGTGACCCTTCTCAAGCTGCATCAGCATGATCAAATCCTGAACCTCGCCCAGATCGGCCTTGATTCGCCTCAGAGCCTCTGACGCGCCCCTGCCGATGATCTCGGCTACCTTCTCTGCCGTCTCGCGGCTGTGCTCAAGGATCTGGTCCACCGGCACCTTGGCGTCGGGATCGACCCAGCCCGCAAGATCGGCGGCACGGGTCATGATCAGCGAGATTGCAGCATCCACGATGTCCTGATCCGCGCCAGAGGCGGCCGCAGGTGGGGGGGCCGGCCTGACCGACACCACACGCGCGATGCGCGGGCGCGCACGGCGTTCTGCGGGGGCCGGATCGGGCTGTCCCTGCGCATCGAGGGGAACCGGGGGGGGCGTGCGCGGCATGGCCGGGCGCGACGACGCGAATTCCTCTGGCGCCTGGATCGGGGCACGGGGCTGTTCCCCGGCAGGGCGCGGGCTGGGGCCCCGAACCCGGGTGACCGGCTCGCCCGGAACGGCGGCACCGCCGGCAGGGCGGCCAGCAGCCTGCGGCGAGGCAGGCACAGGCTTGCGCGCGCCAAACAGCGATGACCGCGCCAAACGTTCGATCGGCGCAGAAGCCTCCGCTGGCATCGAACGCAGACCGGCATCCAGGCGAACCCGCGGGACGCGCGGCGCCTCGGGCGCAGCGGAAATCGCAGACAGCATTGCTGCGATCGCCGCATCGTCCGGGCCGCCCTCGTCGGCACCCGTGGCGCCGGTTTGCCCACTCCGGGGCCCGGGCCGCTTCATCACCGCCGGTTCTGGCGGAAGCCCCGCCGCGGGTTCAGGCACTGGCACTGCAGGCGATGCAGCCTCCGGCCCGGCTTCGCGGGCGGGCCTGGACGGTGGTGCGGCAGCCTCGGCCTTGGATTTCCATGTTGCGCGAAACGGCACCGATGAGGAGGACCCGGCATCATCCCCCATCGGCAGTTGCTTGATGCGCTCGGCAAAACGCCTGCGACCGGCAGCCGGGTCGCCAGAGGGCTGCCGCCCGGCGACGGCGTCTCGGGCAACGACAGGACCTGCGACGGGTTCCTGCCAGATCCTGGGGTCCGGTTCTGGTGCAGGCTCCGGCACCGGGCTCGGTTCCTTTTCCGGCTCTGGTTCCGGCAGCAGCTCGGGTTTCGGTTGGGCCAACGGCTCGGGCACGGGTTCCGGAATAGGCGCGGGCTCTGGTTCCGGGCGTTGCTCTGCGGGGACAGCGGCTTCGCGCGCGGGTTCCTCCGGCACCGGGTCAGGCGGCGGCGTCCAGCCCCGTGTTTCCCAGGTGTGCGGGATGTCGGGGCCGGCCTCAGCCGGATGCCGCGTCACAAGACCGTCTGCCGCAGCATGACGTGCGATCAGAAGCTCGGCCATGTCGGTGTCGGCGCGCCGCGCCATCTGCACGCGGGTCTTGATCGTGGTGATGACGGCAGAGGCGCCACTGTCGCGGAACAGGTCGCGGTCCAGGCCTCCCGGCGCTGTCATGGCCGCGCGCGCCTGCTTGGCCGAAATCGCAAGCACCTGGCGGAACTCTTCCCCCGCCCGCAACTCCACCCGCTCGATCATGCCCTGTGCGGCCTCGCGGCTGCCAAGCAGATCGATCTTCGTCAGGAACAGGAAGCCGTTGTCCTTGACCATGTCGGGCATGCCTTCCCACACCTGCTGTTCTTTCGGCAGGTAGGAGGTCGTGCACCAGATCAGGATGTCTGCCCGTTTGCTGGCCCAGATCGCGGCACGGCGCTGATCGGCCTCCATCGGGCCGGCGGCCACTTCAAGCAGGCTGATCACTTTAAGCGCCGGCAGATCGGCCTCGATCGTGATGAGCGCGGGGTTGAGCGTCAGCACCTGCGACAGGTCGCGGCCAGGCACGACCTCGGTCCTGCCATCGGCGAGCGTGCAAAGCATCCGCTCCTCCTCGCCATGCTGCACGATGATCGTCGGGAGGCGCAGCATTTCTGGCACGACCACGGTGCCGGTCAGCAGGTTCAGAATGGACGACTTGCCGCACCCGGGCAGGCCCAACAGCGCCACCCGCGCCGGGCGTTCAAGGCGTTCCAGCAGCCGCTCTGCCGCTTCCGCCGGGCCGCCAGCCGGAAGCACGCCCCGATCCAAGAGCCGACCAAGCCGCTGCGCGACCGTCAATTCTCCGTCTGCCTGTGCCATGCCCTACCTTATGACGATCACGCGACGCGGCCGCAAGCGCACCGGAGGCAGGTCCTCGGCAACAGTGTCATCTTTCTGCGACACTTCCTGCACGACCACGACGGGGGCGGATCTCCGCCCCTCGGGCGGTGTATCGGAAACCGGCTTTTTGTCATGGTTTGCGACTGCCCCCTCCCGCAGACCCTCCTCGGACGTACCGGTTTCTGGCAATGTTTGGGCGGGCATCGGGTTGAGGGGTAGGATCTGTGGTTCGGCGGCGACGGTGGTCAGGCGCCTTGGGCGGGTGAGGGCGACCGAGGGGTGCGGCGGGCGGTCCTGCC
>NZ_SIJH01000013.1 GCF_004762095.1 Tabrizicola caldifontis | reverse complement strand
TCAGCCAGAAGACCGCCTTCTTCCACCTCGGAAACCTGGTGGAATACGGCGATACAGCACAGATCTTCACCAACCCGAAAGACCCAAGGACCGAAGCCTACATCACCGGCCGCATCGGGTAAGGAGCAAGGCCATGACGACGACCGACTCGCACATCCTGCATGCCTTCGACCGCGATCTCGATGCCCTTCAGGCACATCTCGCGCGGCTTTCCGGTCTTGTCGAGACCGCTCTTGTGGATGCCGCGAAAGCCCTCGAGGACCAGGATCTCGAGGCAGCCGCCCAGGTGATCGCCCGCGACGCGGCGGTGGACGAGCTGGAAGAGTTCATCCAGACCGAGGCCGCCACCCTGATTGCCCGTCGGGCGCCTACTGCCGGGGATCTGCGGCTGGTGCTTGCAGTCATGCGGGCGGCAAATGCGCTCGAGCGGGTGGGCGACTATGCCAAGAACGTGGCCAAGCGCGCCCGCGTGATCGGCCGCACCGCCCCGGTCGAAGGCCATGCCGGAACGATCCGCCGGATGGCGACGCTGGTAGCGAAGATGCTGGAAGAGGCCCTGCAGGCGCTGGTACGGCGCGATGCGGCGCTGGCCGACAGTGTACGCAAGCGCGACCTCGACGTTGACCAGATGTACAACACGCTCTTCCGGTCGCTGTTCACCTACATGATGGAAAACCCGGCCAATATCGGCCCATCGATGCACCTTCATTTCATCGCCAAGAACATCGAACGCGCTGGCGATCACGCAACCACGATCGCCGAACAGGCTGTGTATCTGGCGACTGGCAAGATGCCATCCGAGCCGCGCCCCAAGGCCGAGACGCCGACCACGGAGGACGGCTGACGCGGTCGCCGCGTCGCCTTCGCCGCAAGGGGGGTGACGTCCGACCGTCGCGCGGCATCAGCCGAGGCATGCCATACGGGTGTTGCCGGCATGGGCTTCTGGATCATACCGTCAGGTTTTTCATCCTGCCTTTAGCAGGGGTAGCATCAAGGCAAACAACTCTGCCTGCGAACTGATCCCGCAGCGCGCATAAAGCTGTCGGCGGAACACCTTCACGGTCTGGGGCGATACGCCCAGACGCAGGCCGATCGACACGGTCGAATGTCCCCGCAGGATCAGCAGCGCCACTTCCGCCTGGCGGGGCGACAGGCTGATCCCGTGCCGCGCCGCCGCCGAGGCCGCCAGGACCCCGGCAGTGTCCTCTGCCGGCCCGACGCTTTCGGCAATCCCCCGCCAATGCGCCCGCGCCAGTGCGGCAATCACCGGGGCAAGTCTTTGGAAACATTCCATTTCCGAAGCCGAAAACGCCCGGCCGGATGTCGCGTCGCGCCCTAGGCACAGGTTCAGCGACACCCCTGGCGCGGGCCAGACAACAAAGGTGATCTCATCCACCAGCGTGGTCTGGTCATAGTATTCGATGAAATACCGGCTGCGCTGGAAGGCATCGGGCGCGATGTCCAGCAGCCGATAGGCCCCCTCGGGAGCGCGCCGGCGATGCAGGTCATAATAGGGATCCAGCCGAAAGGCCCCCGCAACATAGGTGTTTTCCAATTCCGAAAACACTTGCGGATGGACAAAGCGCCGATACAGGACGAGCGGCGGCCCGGCATCCCGGTAGGCCAGAATGACCAGGTTGTCGGGGCGGACAAGGCCCAGAAAGAAATCCCACAGGGCCGACTCGAAGCCCTCGCCCCCGATCCGGGCGATCACTTCGGCCAGCCGGCTTTCGGAGAGGTTCGGCAGTGCCTCCATGTGAATACCTCATTGGGGGTATATACCCCTGCACGACGCAAGGTTTAGCCTTTCCGCGCCGATACTGGGGGTATGAGCTGGCCGATGTCCACCGCTGTCGACATCCGTGATGCCGTGAAACGCTATGGTCCGGTCACCGCGCTGCATGGCGTTTCGCTGACCATCGCCGACAACGAATTCTTTACCTTGCTTGGCCCGTCCGGTTGCGGCAAGACAACGCTCCTGCGCCTGATCGCCGGGTTCGAAGAGATTACCTCGGGCGAAATCCGTCTTTTCGGTCAGGACATTGCCCGGCTGGAACCGCACCAGCGGCCTGTCAACACGGTCTTTCAGCAATATGCGCTGTTCCCGCACATGTCGGTGATCGACAATGTGGCCTTCGGGTTGAAGATGAAAGGCGTCGATCCTGCCACCCGCCGTGCGCGTGCGGGCAGGATGCTGGAAATGGTGCATCTGTCGCAGTTCGCCGACCGCCTGCCAGCCCAGCTTTCCGGCGGCCAGCAGCAACGCGTTGCCTTGGCCCGGGCGCTGGCGCCGCAACCCAGGGTGCTGCTTCTTGACGAGCCGCTTTCGGCACTGGATCTGAAGCTGCGCCAGGCGATGCGGGTCGAACTGAAGCAGCTTCAGGAAGAAACCGGAATCACCTTCATCTTCGTGACCCACGATCAGGAAGAAGCGCTGACCATGTCAGACCGGATCGCCGTGATGAGCGCGGGCCGCGTCCAGCAGATCGGCACCGCGCGCGAGATCTACGAGGCGCCCGTCAACCGCTTTGTTGCGGATTTCATTGGTGAAACCAATCTGTTGCAGGTCACGGTTGAAGAAGTTTCGGAAGATCGGGCCACAGTCGTCCTGCCGGGCGGGCACCGGATCACCTGCCCCTCGGCCAGCAGCTCGACCGGCCTTCACCATCTGTCGATCCGCCCCGAGCGCCTGATGATTTCAGACGATGCCGACCTGACGGCGACCGTTGAAAGGGTCGTCTATCTTGGCACCGACCTTCAGGTGATCGCCCATCTCGACGGCGGCCAGCCCATCACGTTGCGGCTTCAGAACGCAGCCCGCGTCGCCCTGCCCGAACCCGGCCAGAGGATCGGCCTGCACCTGGAGGAAGGCGGCGCCCGCCTTCTGGCCGACTGATGGCCGGCCCCGGACCCGACCGGCCACCGGGCGACGCGACCTACCGGGATCTCGTGCGCCCGTTGCTGCTGCCAAGCTGGCTGGTGATCGGCATCCTGATGGTTCTGCCTGTCGCCCTGATGGCGGTCTATTCCTTCCTGACCAAGGAATTTCGCGGTGGCGTGATCTGGGATTTCACCCTTGCCGCCTATGACCAGTTCTTCCTTGACCGTGGCCTTTTCGGTGACGACCCGCCCCGGATTGAATGGACCTACATCTCGATCTTCTGGCGCTCGATCTGGCAAGCGGGGCTGGCAACCCTTCTGTGCCTGCTGATCGGCTTTCCCACTGCTTGGTTCATTGCGACGCGACCCGCCCGGACGCGCGGTCTCTGGCTGTTCCTGATCACGATCCCCTACTGGGTGAACCTGCTGATCCGCACCGTGTCGCTGCGTTTCCTTCTGCGCGATCAGGGGCCGTTGAACGGGGCGCTGCAATGGCTTGGGCTTCTGGATAGCCCGCTTTCCATCATCAACACCAATCTGGCGGTACAGATCGGGCTGTTCTACAGTTACCTGCCCTTCATGGTCCTTCCGATCTATGCCGCAGTCGAGCGATACAACTTCGCCCTGTCGGAGGCCGCCGCCGACCTTTATGCCAACCGATGGGCAACCCTGCGCGAGGTGGTTCTGCCGGTCGTCAAACCGGGCATCGTCGCGGGCTGTATCCTGGTCTTCATCCCATCGCTTGGCGCCTTTCTGGCGCCCGACCTTCTTGGCGGGGCCAAGACCTTCATGATCGGCAGCCTGATCGACGAACAGTTCCGCGGCAGCCAGGGGAACTGGCCCTTCGGAGCCGCCGCCGCGATGATCCTGATGAGCCTTGTCCTGATCGTGCTGCTGATCTACGCCCGCTCGCAAGGAAGGGCGCCGCGATGAACCATGCGATGACCCAGCCCCACGTCCCCCACCCCCACTTTCGCATGGGGCCAGTCAGGGGCTGCAATCGCCGGGGGGCCAATCCATGAAGGGCGTGCGGCACTATCCGGGCTTCCTGCCGTTGACCATCGTCTGCCTGGTGGTCCTGTACACGCCGCTCATCGTCGTCGCGGTATACAGCTTCAATGCCTCGACCTCGATCACTAGCTGGGGCGGCTTCTCGCTTCGCTGGTATGGCGAAGTCTTCACCGGCCGCGAGGCCACGCGCTTCGGTCAGGCCGCCTGGAATTCGATCACCATCGCGCTGATGGCCGCGACCACCGCCACAGTGATTGCCACCGCCGCGGCCCTTGCGATGGTAAGGGGCGGGCCATTCAGGGGGCGTCAGGCCAGCTTTGCCCTGATCAACCTGCCGCTGATGGTACCCGAGATCGTGATTGCGGTCGCCACACTTATCTTCTTCAGCACCATCGGCCTGAAAACCGGTTATCTGACCATCCTGCTGGCTCACATCACCTTCTGCATCCCCTTCGCTTACCTGCCCATCGCCGCCCGGCTTGAGGGGATCGAGGGCACATACGAACAGGCCGCCCGCGATCTTTACGCGACCCGCGCCCAAGCCTTTCGTCTGATCCTGCTGCCGCTGATGGTGCCGGGAATCGTCTCGGGCTGGCTTCTGGCCTTCATCATCAGCCTCGACGACTTCATCATCACCAACTTCGTCAAGGGTGCCGGCATGGAAACGCTGCCCACCGCGATCTTCGGCAGCGTGAAACAGGGCATCAAGCCGAACATCATGGCCATTTCCACGCTGATGCTGCTGGTCAGCGTGCTGTTCGTCACCGCCGCCTATCTGATCAACCGCAGGGGACGCCAGACGCCCTGAGACCCACAGGAGAGATCCATGAAACGCCTTCTAGCCTTGACCACGCTGCTTGCCACACCCGCCTTCGCCGAAGGCGAGCTGAAGGTATATCACTGGTTCGAATACATCCCCGACGACCTTGTGCAGAAGTTCGAGGCCGAAACCGGGATCAAGGTCACCATCGACACCTATGACAGCAACGAGGCGATGCTGGCCTCTCTGAAGGCAGGCAAGCTTGGCCAGTATGACGTGGCGGTGCCGGCTGACTTCATGGTGGGCATCATGGCCGCCGACGGGATGCTTGACAGCTTCACACCCGAGGAAATGCCGAACCTCGGCAATATCGAACCGAAATGGATGGATGTGCCGTTCGACCCCGGACGCAAGCATTCCATCCCCTACCAGTGGGGCTCGACCTCGTTCAGCGTGAACCGCGACGTGTATCAGGGCGACATCTCGTCCCTTGCCACCATCTTCGACCCGCCGCCGGAGCTTTCGGGCAAGATCAACGTGCTGGACAGCCAGAACGAGGTGCTGATCCTGGGCAGCCTCTACCTCGGCATTCCGCAGTGCACGCAGGACCGCGAGCAGCTGAAAGCGCTGAATGACATGCTGCTGAATGCGAAGAAGCACTGGGCCAGCTTCGGTTCGGACATCGCCAAGGATGTGCTGGTTTCGGGCGATGCCGCCGCGGGCATGATCTACAACGGTTTTTCTGCCAAGGCCCGGGCCGAAGGGGCGAATGTCGAATATGTCTATCCGAAGGAAGGCCATGTGGTCTGGATGGACAACGTGGTGCTGCTGAAGGATGCGCCGAACCGCGAAAATGCCCTGAAATTCATGAACTTCCTTCTGGAGCCGGAAAATGCGGCAGCCGTAACCAACTATGCCGCCTATACCTCGGGCGTGATGGGGGTAGAGCCGTTCCTGGATGATGCGATCAAGAACAGCCCGGAAAACAACCCACCGCCGGGCATCACCCCCGGTGTCTTCGCCCAGGCCTGCGATCAGGAGACACAGAAGCTCTACGACGCGATCTGGACCAACCTGAAGAAGTGACACCCCGCTGCTCATCGGCCCTGCCGGACCTCTTCGCCAACACCAGCGAAAAGCGTCCGGCAGGTAAACGATGAGCGGCTAGCCGGGATCCGACCATGCGCCTAGCCCTTCTGCAAACCCCTTCGCCCATGGGCGACCTCGACGCTGCCTGCACGCAGGCCGAGGCGGCACTTGCCGCAGCCGCAGCCATGGGTGCGGCAGCCCTCGTCCTGCCCGAAGTCTTCCTGCCCGGCTACAACCAGCCGGACATTGCGGCCCGGGCCTTGGCTCTGGACAGCGCTCCGATGCAAAGGCTTGCAGCAGCCGCAAGGGCACATGGAACGGCGCTGGTGGTCGGCTATGCCGAACGCGAGGGCGAACGCGTGTTAAACTCTGCCGCCTGCTTCGGCCCGGATGGCACCTTGCTTGCCAACTACCGCAAGATCCAGCTCTACGGCCCCCGGGAACGGGCCCTCTATCAGCCGGGCGAGGCCTATTCGCTCTTCGCCCTTGGCGACGAAATTGCAGCAATCCTTATATGTTACGACATAGAGTTTGCGCCCCATGTGAAGGCGCTTGCCGATCGCGGGGTGACCGTGATCCTCGCACCAACCGCCAACATGCTGCCCTTCACCCACGTCGTGCGCTACACAGTCCCAGCCATGGCGGCGAACCATGGGGCCACCATCGTCTATGCCAACTTTTGCGGGCAAGAGGGCGACCTGACCTATGTCGGCGGTAGCCTGATTGCCGGCCCGCACGGGGAAATCCTTGCTCAGGCGGGCGAAGGCCCGGCCCTGCTGGTCGCAGATCTGCCCGTGCGTGACCCCGCCCGGCTGTCCACCCAGTCGGCGGATCTGAGGCCCGTCGGATGACCCGCCTGCCTGCCCACGACATCCTTTTCACGCCGATGCAGATCGGGCCCAAGACGGCGAAGAACCGCTTCTACCAGGTGCCGCACTGCAACGGTGGCGGCTACCGCGACCCCTCGGCTGTGGCAGAAATGCGCCGCACCAAGGCCGAGGGTGGCTGGGGTGTGATCTTCACCGAACAGACGGAAATCCACCCCAGCAGTGAAATCACGCCATTTATCGAACAACACCTTTGGGATGACCGAGACATCCCTGCGCTCGCCCGCATGGCCGAGGCGATGAAGTCGCACGGCGCGCTGGCCGGCATCCAGCTGGCCTATTCCGGCATCAACGGCCCGAACCTCTATTCGCGCGAGGTGCCGCTGGCCGTGACCGGCGGCCCGATCCTGACCTTCACCGCCGATCCCGTCCAGGCCCGCACCATGGACCGCGAGGACATCCGCAACCTTCGCCGCTGGTTCCGCAATGCCTTCCGACGCAGCCAGCAGGCGGGTTTCGACCTGATCTGCCTTTATGGCGCACACGGCTTCGGCATCCTGCAGCATTTCCTGTCCCGCGCGACCAACCAGCGCAGCGACGAATACGGCGGCAGCCTGACAAACAGGTCAAGGTTCCTGCGCGAAGTCATTGAAGACATGCGTGATACCACGAAAGGGGAACTGGCCGTAACCCTGCGCATGTCGCTGCACGAGGCGGGCGCCTACGGCTTTTCCAACGCCGAACTGCGCGACTTCATCGAGATGCACGGCAACCTGCCCGACCTGTGGGATCTTGCCCATGGCACCTGGGAAAGCTGTTCCGGCACCAGCCGCTTCACGCCCGAAGGCGCGCAGGAGGATCTGGTCAAGGGCATCAAGGCCCTTACGCCTAAGCCCGTGGTCGGCGTCGGCCGCTTCACCAGCCCGGATGCCATGGCCCGGCAGATCAGGGCCGGCATCCTTGATTTCATCGGTGCAGCCAGGCCTTCGATCGCCGACCCCTTCCTGCCGAAGAAGGTTGAGGAAGGCCGCTACGAGGACATCCGCGAATGCATCGGCTGCAATATCTGCGTCTCGGGCGACATGACCCAGGGCATCAGCCGCTGCACCCAAAACACCGCCTTCATGGAAGAATGGCGCAAGGGCTGGCACCCCGAACGCGCGCGTCCCAGGGGCGCCTCTGAAAGCGTCCTGATCGTCGGTGCCGGCCCGACCGGACTGGAGGCCGCCCTTCAGGCTGCGCGGCGCGGCTACAGGGTCACCCTTGCAGAAGCCGGCACAACCCTGGGCGGCCGTGTGGCGCGGGAACGCAACCTTCCCGGCCTTTCCGCCTGGGGCCGGGTGGCCGACTACCGGATAGGGCAACTCGCCCGCATGGCGAATGTTGAAATCTACCGCAACAGCCCCCTCACACCCGGTGACATCCTTGCCACCGGGGCGGATCATGTCGCCGTTGCCACCGGGGCCATCTGGCGGCGCGATGCCGTCGCGCGGCTGCATCTGCATCCGATACCCACCGATCCGGCAATGCCGCTTTTCACCCCCGACGACCTGATGGACGGCAAGGCCCCCGAGGGGCTTACAGTCGCCATTTACGATGATGATCATTTCTACATGGGCTCCGTCCTTGCCGAACTTCTTGTGGCCAAGGGCAACCGGGTCCACTTCATCACTCCCGCCGCGAAAGCCGCCGAATGGACCGAAAACACGCTGGAACAGCGAACGATCATGCGCCGCCTGCTGGAAAGCGGTGTCGATGTCCATTTGAACAAGTCCCCGGAAACCATCGGCCGAGATGAACTGACTCTCGCCTGCACCTGGACTAGACGCCTGACCGCCCTGCCGGCAGAGGCCGTCGTGCTGGTCACGTCCCGCACGCCGGACGACCAGCTTTACCACGCGACGAGGGCGCTGGACTGGCAAGGCGCGGGCATCCGGTCGCTGAAGCTGATCGGCGACGCCGCCGCCCCCGGACCCATCGCCTGGGCCACCTATGCAGGGCGCAACTGGGCCGAGGGCCTGGACCAGCCCGACCCCGGCGACGCCCTGACCTTCCGCCGCGAGATCGCCGCGCTCGACAGCGGGCCAGGCCTCCTGCCATGACACCCCGCTGCCCCTTCTCCTGTTCGCAAATATCCCCGCCAAAGGCTGCCGAGGCCCTGGGTGTCCTTCACGCGCGGGGCCGAGACAAGGGCCGCTCGCCCGCAAGGACGCTCCGCTCCACAACCACCATCATCTCCCGGACCCGACCATGACCCATTTCCGCCATCGCAAGTTCAACACCCGCGACACCTACCCGGAACAGAAGCTTGACAACGACCTGGCCCAAGCAGTCGTGGCCAGGGGCCGTATCGTCTTTCTGCGTGGCCAGTGCCCGCAGGACCTGGACACCGCGCAGGACATCGGCAGCCACGACCCGGTCGAACAGACCCACAAGGTCATGCAGAACATCCGCCAGCTGCTGGAAGAAGTCGGCGGCAGGATGGAACATCTGTGCAAGATCGTCGTCTATCTGACCGACGTGCGCCACCGCGAGGCCGTCTATCGGACCATGGGCGAATACATCAAGGGCGTACATCCGGTCTCGACCGGCGTGGTCGTGACCGCGCTTGCCCGACCTTCGTGGCTGGTGGAAATCGACGGGACCGCCGTCATCCCGGACGACGAGGCATGACGTTCTCGCTTGTTGCCCGCTGCGCACGGACCGGCCAGTTCGGCATGGCGATCTCTTCCTCGTCACCCGCCGTTGCTGCGCGCTGCGCCCATGTCCGGGCCGGGGTCGGCGCGGTGGCCAGCCAGAATGTGACCGATCCGGCACTGGGCCCGCTGATCCTCGACCGGCTGGAAGCCGGACTTGCAGCCCCCGACGCCTTGCGCGCTGTGACCGAGGGCCGCCCGCACATCGCCTTCCGACAGCTTCTGGTGGTGGACAGTGCCGGACGGACAGCGATCCATTCCGGGGCACAGGTTCTTGGCCTCTGGGGCCAGGCTACGGGGTCCGACTGCGCCGCGGCAGGCAATCTGCTGGCCGATCCCGGCATCCCAGCCGTCATGGTTGCAGCCTTCGAAACGGCAACCGGCCCTCTGGCTGAACGGCTGATGCGGGCACTCGAGGCAGGGCTTGCGGCAGGTGGCGAGGCCGGGCCCGTCCATTCCGCCGGGCTGAAGGTGGCTGACCGGCTGTCCTGGCCAATGGTCGATCTGCGCATCGACTGGGCTGACGATCCGGTGGGAATGCTGCGCGCCGCCTGGGATATCTATGCGCCGCAGGCTGCGGCCTATGTCCAGCGCGCCGAAGATCCGACAGGGGCGCCATCCTACGGGGTGCCCGGCGATGAATAGCGAGGCCCTGATGGAAAGCACGGATACCCTTGTCATCGGCGGCGGTCAGGCAGGCATCGCCACCTCGGCGCACCTGCAAGGGCACGGTGTGCCGCATCTGGTGCTTGAACGCGCACGCATCGCCGAACGCTGGCGCAGCGAGCGATGGGACAGCCTGGTTGCGAATGGCCCGGCTTGGCACGACCGCTTCCCTGCGGCGGAGTTCGAGGGGATCGACCCAGATGCCTTTCCCCCGAAAGAGGCTGTGGCCGATTATTTCGAGCGCTTCGCCCGCGACCGGGCCCTGCCGATCCGCACCGGGGTAGAGGTCACGAAACTGGAACGCAGCAGCGAGGGGTTCTATGCAACCACCGCCGCGGGCGTGATCGCGGCGCGCAATGTCGTTGTCGCCACGGGCCCGTTCCAGAAACCGATAATTCCAACCGTGGTGAACGATCCCGAGATCGCCCAACTGCATTCCAGCGCCTACCGGAACCCCGCTGCCTTGCCCGATGGCGCAGTTCTCGTGGTCGGCGCAGGGTCTTCCGGCGCGCAGATCGCCGAGGAACTGGCCAGGGCCGGGCGCCGCGTGTTCCTGTCGATCGGCCCGCATGATCGCCCGCCGCGCCGCTATCGCGGCAAGGATTTCGTCTGGTGGCTGGGCAAGCTTGGCAAATGGGACATGAAGGCCCCAACCCCTGGAACCGAACATGTCACCATCGCCGTCTCGGGTGCCTACGGCGGCCACACGATGGATTTCCGCCGCCTTGCCACACTGGGGATCACACTGCTGGGCCGGGCCGGCGCATGGCGCAACGGGGCCCTGCACTTCGCCGACGACCTGGCCCGGAACATCGCCGAAGGCGACCGCAACTATCTTTCGGTGCTTGACGAAGCCGACGCCTACGCCGCGGCGCATGGCCTTGACCTGCCAGAGGAACCGCAGGCGCGCGAATTCTTGCCCATGCCGCCGGAAGTGGCAGACCCGATTTTGCACCTGGACCTGTCGGTAGCGGGAATCGGCACGATTGTCTGGGCCACCGGCTTCCGCCCGGATTTCGGCTGGATCGATCTGGACATCTTCCAGCCCGACGGGCGGCCGCGGCATCGGGAGGGTGTGACCGAGGTGCCGGGCCTCTATTTCGTCGGCCTGCCCTGGCTGTCATGCCGGGGCTCGGCCTTCATCTGGGGCGCATGGCGCGACGCGGAACGGCTGGCGGGGCTGATCGCCGCGCGGGCCTGAGGCAAAGGACGCCCTCCACCCTCTCCCTCTCCCTCTCCCACGAAGGAGGAGGAAAGCGCGAGAGGATGCGGCGGTCACCTGGCTTCGGCAACCGGCGGCACAGAGAAGCGTATGGGGAGGAGCGCCTCCCCTCCCCATACGCAGGGATGGGGTGCGGGGCCACCGGGCAGTGTGCCGGTGTCAGGCGACCTGATGCAGCCAATCGCGGAAAGCCTCGACCACGGCCGCGTCGCAATCCACCAGGTGTTGCGGCGCGGGATAGTCGCCGTCGTGAACGTCCCGGGCAAATCGCCCCAGAGCCTCGACACGCATGCGTTGCAGCCGGTCGTACTCACCTTTGAAATCGGCATATACCTTGGCGTGCCGCGGGATATGTCCCCGGTTCTGCCCCAGCACGTCTTCGGCGAACAGGTATTGCGCGTGGCCCGCCTTCCCTGCCCCCATCGAGATCAGGAACAGGGCCGTGCGCTCGGCGATCAGACGGGTAATCGAATGCGGCACGATCTCGATCTCCACCGCAAAGGCACCGGCCGCTTCCAGCGCCTTGCACTGGTTCCAGACGAGTTGCGCCGTCTCCAGCGTTTTGCCTACCGCCTTGAAACCGCCCGTCCAGGTGCGCTTCGACGGGATCAGCCCGACATGGCCGCAGACCGGCAACCCGTGGTCCGCCATGGCACGGACAGTGGCAAGGCTCCCCGAGCAGTAGAAGGCATCCGCCCCGTGCTTGTACAGCGGGAAGGCCCAGCGCAGGAAAGCCTCTGTCCCGCCGATCTCGTAGAAGTTCTCGCCCGGAAAGGCGAAACAGTCGGGCGCCACCTCACGGAAGCGGCCATCGAAGATCATCGACGGCGGCACCGACAGAAGCTCTACCCCCGCCCTGGCCGCGGCCTCGGCCTCCTCGATGGTCTCGACCCGCAACATGGCAAACTGATGGTTTCCACGCGCATCCAGCAGGTCGCGAACGGTGGGCGGCGCCATCACGCCACCTCGATGAAGACGCGGCCGCCCTCGACCTTCACCGGAAAGGTCTTCAGGTTCACGCAGACCGGCGGTCGCATCGCCTCGCCCGTGCGATAGTCGAACTGGCCGTTGTGTTTGGGACATTCGACAAGGTGGCCCATGACGAGGCCATCGCAAAGATGCACGTTCTCGTGCGTGCACAGGCCCTCGGTCGCGTAGAACTCACCTTCCGGCGAGTGGTAGACGGCAAAGGTCTGGCTACCATGGTCGAAGCGGATCAGGTCCTCCTCTTCGATGTCGTCCGTGGCGCAGGCGTCAATCCAGGGCATGGGTCATCCTCATTCGGCAGCGGCGGGGCGCGTCATGCTCGGCACATACTGGTGGAAATCCTCGCGGTAGGGCTTGGCTGTGGGTGGCAGGTCGCGCTTCAGGAAATAGTCCTCGTTCAGAACCTGCCGCTTGATCGCGGGCCACATCTCGGCAAACGCCTCGGCGATAGAGCGGTTCGGAGGCGGGAGATCGTTCTTGATCACCTCATGCAGGCGCGGCAGGGCGTGGTAAGGCACCATCGGGAACATGTGGTGTTCGACGTGGTAGTTCATGTTCCAGTAGATGAAGCGGCTGATCGGGTTCATGTAGACGGTGCGGCTGTTCAGCCGGTGGTCGACCACGTTGTCGGCCAGCCCGCCATGCTGCAGAAGCCCGGTCATCACATGGTGCCAGGCGCCATACATGCGGGGCAGGCCAACGACCATCAGCGGCAGGATCGAACCCTGCCATAGCGCAAGTCCGATGGTCGCCACGTAGATCGACAGGTGGACGATGGCCACCCTTTGCACTTTGCCCCATTCGCTTTGCGGCACGAAGGTGCGCTCTTCCGCCGTGGGGCCCCCGATCGCATTGCGGATCAGGGTCGGAAAGAAACGGATCACATCGATGATCCCGAAGAAGTTCAGGATCAGCTTGGCCAGTTCCGGCGGGCGCATTACGGCGATCTCGGGGTCGCGACCGACGAAATAGGTCTCTGAATGATGCCGCGCATGGCTCCATCGCCAGGTGGCCGAGTTGCGCATGATCATGAAACTGGCGATCTCGTAGACCAGATTGTTCATCCATGGCGTGCGAAAGGCGGTGCCGTGCCCGCATTCGTGCCAGCGCGAGTCAGAGGCCGAGCCGTAAAGCACCCCATAGGCCAGCCAGAATGGCGCCGACCACCAGGACGGCCAAAGCGCGATGCCGATTCCGGCAAGCAGGATCATGCCGCCGTAAAGGATGATCGTATCGCGGATCGCAGGCTGGTCGGACCGCTGCATCAGTTCCTTCATCACCTTGCGCGGCACTTCGGTATGATACCACTCTGCCGCCGTCAGACCGCTTTCGACTGCGCGCTGCGCGTCAGGTCCGAAGGGGCTGTAATCCCGTCTGGCCATCTTGCCCTCCAGATTGCCCGGGCCTTTCGCCCGGTGTTTCCTGCATAGGTCGGTCTGGGCCCTTTCACCAAGACCGGACCTTGCGGATTTCGTCACGAGCCATCATGCTCTTCGGCAGTCCTGATGTTTTTTCGTCATAATCCGATGGCCCGTCGTCCCACCATCCATGATGTCGCCCGCGAGGCAGGCGTTTCCACCGCTACCGTCGACCGCGTCCTGAACGGGCGCGAGAAGGTGCGCGAGGAAACAGCCCGCAAGGTCTATGACGCGGCGCGACTGATCGGCTACCACGCTGCCCCGCTGATCGGGCAAAGGATGCAGCCAGACCTGCCCCGCCTTCGCCTGGGGCTGGTACTGCACAAGGAACGCCAGTCCTTCTACCAGGCCTTCAAGGCCGAGGCCGAGCGTGCAGTCGCCCAGGCAACGGGGGTGCGCGCCTCGCTTCAGGTGGCCTTCGCCGCGTCCCAGTCGCCGCGGGATTTCACCGAACTTATGGAAGGCATGGCAAGCCGGGTCGATGCCATCGCAGCAACTGCCGTGACCCACCCCGATGTTACCGAGGCCGTGGTCCGCCTGAACGCCAAGGGCATACCCTGCTTCGCTCTGCTGAACGACTTTGCCCAAGGCGTGCGGCAGAACTATCTTGGCCTGAACAATCTGAAAGTCGGCAGGATCGCCGCGCACATGATCGCCATGGCGGCACATCATCCGGGCAAGGTTGCGGTCTTCGTCGGCGGCTACCGCTGGCACGGGCACGAACTGCGCGAAACCGGCGTTCGCAGCTATTTCCGCGAACATGCGCCGCAGTTCCAGGTGCTGGACACGCTGATCAACCTGGAAACCCGGCAGCTGACCTACGAGGCGACGCTGGATCTTCTGGGGCGCCATCCCGACCTGCGGGGCATCTACTGCGCGGGCGGCGGCATGGAAGGAGCCATAGCCGCCCTGCGCGAGGCCCGCCAGCCCGGCGAGGTCGCGCTCGTGGTAAACGAACTGACCCCGGAAAGCCGCAGTGCGCTGATCGAAAGGCATGTGACCATGGTCATCGCCACGCCCCTGCAAAGGCTGTGCGCCGATCTGCTGACCCTTGCCGCCAAGGCGCTGGCCGGGGGAATTGCCGGCGTGCAGGGGCAGCATTTCCTGCAACCCGATCTCTACCTGCCCGAGTCGGTCTGATTGCATTTCGTCAGTGCATGACGCAGTATTTCGTCAGCTTTGATGTGAACTTTCCCTGTCGGATTGACGATGCGCGCGGCTTGGGGCGATCCCTGTTCCACCCGGAAGCATCGCGGTGGGAGGCCGTGCATGACCCAGTTTGCCCTGAACCACATGACCGTGGCCCGGCTGTCGTTCCGCGATCTGGTCGCCCTTGCCGCGCGCCTTGGCTGCGTGGGGATCGAAGTGCGAAACGATCTGCCGCAGCCGCTGTTCGACGGGATGGACCCTGCCGAGGCCGGCGCGCTGGTCCGGGCGGCGGGTCTGAGGCTTCTGGCACTGGCCGAGGTCAAGAGGTTCAACGACTGGTCTGACGAAAAGGCCAATGAGGCTCTGGCCCTCATGCGGATCGCCCGCGCCGCCGGGGCCGAGGCCGTCAGCCTGATCCCGCGCAATGACAACAGGGGCATGGGCAACGGCGAAAGGCAGGCCGCGCTGCGCGTGGCGCTGAAGGCGCTGAAGCCGATGCTGGAAGACCATGGCCTTGTGGGCATGGTAGAGCCCCTGGGGTTCGAGATCTGCGCACTGCGCTACAAGGCCGAAGCCGTCGAGGCGATCGAGGCGATCGGCGGCACTGGCCGGTTCAAGCTGGTGCATGATACCTTCCACCACACGCTCGCCCATGGCGGCCCGATCTTTCCCGAACATACCGGGATCGTGCATGTCTCTGGCGTGGTGGACCAGGAGGTAGCCCTGTCCGACATGCGCGATCCGCATCGCGTGCTGGTCACACCAGCCGATCGGCTGGGTAACATCGCCCAGATCGAAGCACTTCGCGCCGCCGGATGGGACGGGCCGGTGTCTTACGAGGCTTTTTCACCCCTCGTCCACGAACTGGCCGATCCCGAAGCCGCACTTCGGGCCAGCATGGATCACATCTCGCGGGTGCCCGCATGACGACGCCCCGTCTCGGCCGCAGGACGCGCCAACAAAAGGCCGCGTGCATGGCATCGCAAATGGATTGCAACCGGTTGCAAAAATCTGTTGACCGGCTGTCCGCAACTCCTCAGTCTGGAACCCCGGGCTGATCGAGTCGCCCCGGACCGCGCCGGGAGGGCGCGGCCGGACGTTGAAGAAACCGGACCTGCCGTAGCGGACGGCAGGCCGACACAGGGAGGAACCACCATGAAGAAGACCCTTATCGCTGCGGGCCTCGCCTCGCTGATGACCACGACCGCGATGGCCGAAGGCATCGGTGTGTCGATGGCGCTGTTCGACGACAACTTTCTGACCGTGCTGCGCAACGGCATCCAGGCCAAGGCCGATGCCGACGGACTTTCGGTACAGATCCAGGATGCCCAGAACGACGTGGCCAAGCAGCTGGACCAGATCAACAATTTCATCGCACAAGGGGTGGATGCGATCATCGTGAACCCGGTGGACACCAGCGCCACCCAGGCGATGACCGATGCCGCCGCCGCCGCTGGCGTGCCGCTGGTCTATGTGAACCGCCAGCCGATCAATGTGGACAGCCTGCCCGACAACCAGGCCTTCGTCGCCTCCAATGAAAGCGAATCCTCGCGCCAGGGCTTCATCGAGCAGTGCCGGCTGTGGAAGGAACAAGGCAAGGAGGAAGTCAGTGTCTACGTCCTTCAGGGCGAACTGTCGAACCAGGCCGCAGTGCAGCGCACCCAGAACTACTATGACGTGATGAACGAAGGGCTATGCCCGGTGAAGGTCAACATCATCGATCAGCAAACCGCGAACTGGAGCCGCGACCAGGCACAGAACCTCATGACCAACTGGCTTTCGACGGGCACGCCGTTCGACGGCGTCCTGGCCAACAACGATGAAATGGCGCTTGGGGCGATTCAGGCGATGAAGGCTGCAGGCATCTCGATGGACGATGTCATCGTCTCGGGCGTGGACGCGACCCAGGATGCGCTGGCCTCGATGCAGGCGGGCGAACTGGACATCACGGTGTTCCAGAATGCGGCTGCGCAGGGTGGCGGCGCGCTGGATGCGGCGGTGAAGCTGGCGAAAGGGGAAACGGTGGAACAGAAGGTCTACATTCCCTTCGAACTGGTCACGCCCGCAAACATGGCCGAATACATGGCCAAGAACTGACCCCCATGCAGGGGCCTGACGGGGCGGCGGCAACCGCCCCGTTTGCCCGGACCGTGACCAATGGGCAGGTCCGGGCTCTATCCGTGATCGGCAGAGGTTGGGGAGGAACTGGCCGTGGCTGAAGCGACGCATGGTGTCGGGGGGCTCAGGTATGACCCTGCAAAGCGAACGCGGGCGCCGGAATGGAATGTTCTTGGGGCGCTGATCCTGATCGTTCTGGTGTTCGAGATCCTGAACCGGATGCAGGGCGGCTCGTTCCTGTTCAACATGCGGGACAACGTGGACGCGATCTTCAACAAGCAGCGGCTGGACATCATGATCCTGCAGGTTGCGATCGTGGGGATCATCGCGCTGGGCGTGACTCAGGTCATCATCATCGGGGGCATCGACCTGTCGTCGGGCAGCGTCGTGGGTGCGACGGCGATGATCGTGATGAGTTTTGCCCAGACCGCAGTGGTGAACGGCAACCCCAACCCCAAGGCCATTTTCGGCGACTGGGCCATGGACCTGCCGGTGATCGTGCCCATAGCCGTAGGGCTGGCCTGCGGCCTGCTGGCGGGGCTGATCAACGGGCTTCTGGTGGCCTATACGAAGATCCCGCCCTTCATCGCCACGCTTGGCATGATGGTTTCGGCGCGCGGCGTGGCGCGCTGGTGGTCGAACGGCCAGCCGGTCAGCTTTCCGACCGAAAGCTACGGGTCGCTGGCCAATGGCGACCTGCTAGGCGGCATGACCTTCGGCATCCTGTCGTGGCCTGGGCAGAACCCGGCCGTGGTCTTCGTGCTGCTGGCAATCCTGTTCCACATCGTGATGGCCTACACGCTTTATGGCAAGCGCAGCTATGCCATCGGCTCGAACGAGGCTGCGGCGCGGATGTCCGGCATCAACGTCGATCGTCACAAGGTTCTGGTCTATGCCATCGCCGGCCTGATGGCGGCAGTGGCGGCGATCCTTCTGACCTCGAAGAACCTGACCGCCCAGGCCGGAATGGGGGTGATGTATGAACTCGACGCCATCGCAATGGCAGTGATCGGCGGCGTCAGTCTTGCAGGCGGACGCGGCTCGATCATCGGCACGGTGCTGGGCGCTGCGATCTTTTCCGTCATCATCTCGGGTTTTACCTCGATCCGGCTGGACGCCTACTATCAGGAGATGGTGAAGGGCGCGATCATCGTCGGCGCGGTGGTGCTGGACCAGTGGCGGCAGCGCAAGCGGGCAAGGGGGTAGGCCGATGTCGAAGATCATCCTGGAAACGCGCGGACTGACCAAGCACTACGGCGGGGTGCATGCGCTGGAGGACGCGAATTTCATCCTGCACGAGGGTGAACACGTTGCCGTCGTCGGTGACAACGGCGCTGGCAAATCGACCTTCGTTCGGCAGGTCACCGCCGTCGAACAGCGCACCAGCGGCGAGATCCTGTTCGACGGGCAGCCCGTGAATTTCTCCGGTCCGCTCGAGGCCCGCGAGGCCGGCATCGAGACGGTGTTCCAGACGCTGGCACTGGCAGACGATCTGGACGTGCCGTCCAATCTGTTTCTGGGAAGGGAACTGTTCCGTTTCCGCCTTGGCCCGTTCAGCTGGCTTGACCGGAAGGGGATGCGCGACCGCACGCTGGAGGCGCTGAAGACCACTGCAGTCAAGATCCCCAACGTGGACAATCCGATCCGCAACATGTCGGGCGGACAGCGCCAATGCGTTGCCATCGCGCGGACAGCCGCCTTTGCCTCGAAGCTTGTCATCATGGACGAACCCACCGCCGCCCTGGGTGTGCAGGAGACGGCTCAGGTCGAAAACATCATTCGGGGCCTCAAGGACCGGGGTATCCCGATGATCCTGATCAGCCACAACCTGCGGCAGGTCTTTGATCTGGTGGACCGGATCGTCGTCTTCCGCAGGGGCCGGATCGTCGCTTCGCTGCGCAAGGATGAAACCGACGGCAATGACATCGTCAGCTATATCACCGGCGTCAAGGGCGGGCAGGATCCCGTCGCGGCCTGACCGACCCCGGACAATCGTGGCCGACATGATCTCAGCGACCGCAGACCGCGGGCGCTTAGATACGTTTCATGCCATCTGCCAACAGGTGGGGGCCGTCCGCGTCCCCGCATGGATTTCAGGGTGTGAACGTCCTTTCAGCCGCGACAGCTGATCCGGCAGCACCGGAACCAGTGGGGAAACGGACGTATCGGGGACCCTGGTCTCGACCCTGGCAGGCCGAACGACAGGACCGTGCAGCAGCCGGGCATCGCACTGATCGGCAGCATCGGTGGGACGCTGCCGTTGCGCACCGATTGAAAGCACTCCAGCGGCACGCCTATTGCCGGCGGATCCGCTCAAGAAAGGCCGACATTGCCGCCCCGGCAAAGTCCAGTACCGCCTGATCGGCAAAGACACCGTCCTTCACCTTCTTCACCGCCTCGGGCACGACGATCTCCTGCCAGGGGAAGGGTTCGGCCAGCATGGCCGACAGGATCTGCTTCAGGTGACCTTGCGCCCTCACCCCGCCCAAGGCCCCGGCCGATGTGGTGACAACAAGGCAGGGCTTTCCCTTGAAGACCGAGTTGTAGCCGGGTCGCGAAGCCCAATCGATCGCGTTCTTGAGCACTCCGGGTACAGAGTAGTTGTATTCTGGCGTGACGAACACCACCCCGTCCGCTGCCTTGACCTGCGCCAGCAGTGCCGCCACAGGCGCGCCGCCGTCATGGTCGGCGTTGTAGAAGGGCAGCGCGGCAATGTCGGCGGTTTGCGAGGTCACGTCTTCCGGCAGGCGGGCGGCCAGCGCCTTGAGAAGCGCGGTCGAAGATGCCTGTGCGCGCAGCGATCCGGGGAAGAAAAGCAGTCGGGTCATGGAACGTCCTTCAAAGTCGGGCAAGCCAGGTGGCGATGCCGGGGAACAGGGTCAGGATGAACAGCGCCGCCACCATTGCCAGCACGAAGGGCATGGTGCCGCGGAAGATGGTGCCCACAGGCAGCGCCGGGTCGTTCATCGCGGATTTGATGGTAAAGACCGACAGGCCGAACGGTGGGGTCAGCAGGCCGATCTCGACAGCAACCACGGTCATCACGCCGAACCAGATCATGTCGAACCCCGCCGCCTGCGCCACCGGCAGGGCGATGGGCAAAAGGATCAGCATGATCGAAATGCTGTCGATGATGCAGCCCAGCAGGATCACCACCAGCAGATAGATCACCAGAAAGCCCCAGGGCCCGATCGGGCCGGAAAGCAGGGTTTCCCCCAGCGCGGCCGGCAGGCCCGACATGGCCAGCATCCGGGAAAAGAAGCTAGCCGCCATGACCAGGAAAAGGACCGAAACGGTGATCTGCCCGGTTTCAACCAAAAGGCGCCAGAACCGCCCCTCGCCCAGAGACCGGCGCAGGACCGCAATCACCAGCGCACCAAGGGCACCAGCCGCGCCGGCCTCGGTCGGGTTCAGCAAACCGCCGTAAAGTCCACCAAGCACCAGTCCCATCAATGACAGTATCGGCAGCGCCTTGCGCAGGGTCTGGGAAAGCGTGAGTTCGGGGCCAACGTGGTCTTCGTTCAGATCGAACACTGCGGCAGGGCGCAACCGCGCCATCAGCAGGATCGTCAAGGTGAACATGACCGACAACAGCAAGCCCGGCCCGATACCGGCCAGGAACATCCGCCCGACTGATTCTTCTGCCTGCACGGCATAGACGATCATCAGCAGGGATGGCGGGATCAGCATTCCCAGCACGGATGACCCCGCCACCACCCCGGTCGCAAAGCCCCTGGCATAGCCATGCCGCACCATCTCGGGCACGGCGACGCGGGAAAAGACGCTGGCCGAAGCGATGGAGATGCCGGTAATCGAGGCAAAGACGGCATTGGCAAAGACCGTCGCAACCCCCAGCCCCGCCCTGACCTTGCGCAGCGCCGACTGGAACACGTCGAACGTGTCCTTTCCGACACCCGAAACGGTGACCAGCAGCCCCATCAGCACGAAAAGGGGCACCACGGCGAACAGATATTCCTGCAAGCTGTCCCGGGCGACCGACCCGGCCATTCGGAAGGCCACGTTCTCGTTACGGATGAGGGACACGCCGCCGAAGGATACCGCCAGCATCGCAACCCCGATGGGCATTCCGATCAGGATCAGCAACAGCAGAAGCCCGACCGCAAGGATGCCTATTTCCACCCCGGTCATTCCAGCCCCCCGCCGGTTCGCGCGCTGCCGTCCGCGATGGCACGCCAGGCCTGATGCAGGAATTGCAGCACCGCGACGGCAAGACCCAGAACGAAAGCCAGACCAAAGGGCCAGACCGGAAAGGTCAGCACCCCCTGGATGCCGATGTACTTTCCGCCCTCGTAATCGCGGATCAGCGTCAGCACCCCGGCCCAGCAGACCAGGGCCAGCATCGCCGCGCCGACCAGATCGTAGAAGGCCGACAGCACCGCTGCGACCCGGGGCCGCGACTGTGCCAGCGCACCAAGCACCATGTCGGTCCGCGCCAGACGGTTTGCCCGGATCGTCGTTGCGAGGGCCAGATAGACAATGGCAACCAGAAGCGAGGCGCCCAGTTCCGAAACCAGCGGTAGCGAGGCACCCAGCAGGTTCCGCGCCAGCGCATCGGCACTGATGATCAGCATCAGCACCACGATCAGCAGGGTAGAGATGGCGGCAAGCCCCTCTCCCACCCAGGTCAGCAGGCGGCCGACCGACCCCATCGCACGGGCCGTCACGACGGGGCCGCTCACCTTATTCCGCCTTCCAGTCGCGGACCGGGGTTTCGCCCCGCGCCTTCAGCCCCGCCATGTAGGCATTCATCACCGTTGTGCCCGGAAGACCCTTTGCATCCAGATCGCGGGCCCAGTTGCCAGCAAGATCGGGCAGCGCGTTCACCCACGCCTCGCGCTGATCCTGCGGCAGTTCTGCCAGGGTGACGGGCGGGTTCTGGGTGGCGCCGGCCTCGATGATCTTCTGGGTCACGGCAACCGGACGTTCGAGCAGATCCTTGCCGTGGGCCTCGGTGTAATAGGCGCCGGCCTTCCTCATGGCGTCCTGCACTTCCTCGGGCAGGGCATCCCAACTGTCCTTGTTGATCGCAATCGCACCGGAAAAGGCGGTGCCCATCTGCACCTTGGTGATATAGGGCGCGACTTCGTAGATCTTGGCCGGGAAGACACCCAGCGCCAGCGACAGGACGCCGTCCGAAACGCCGGTCTGGATGTCGGTGTAGAAGGTGGTCAGCGCGCCATCGACCGGGTTTGCGCCCGTGCCGGAAAGCCAGGTGCCCAGCACGCCGGGGGCGGAAATCTTCATGCCGTTCAGATCGGCCAGGCTGCTGATCGGCTTCTTGGCATAAAGATCGTAGCTGTCGGTGCCTGTCAGACCCAGCACCACCAGGTTGTGGCTTTCCCATTCGGCCTTCAGCTCGGGGATCGTGTCGATCAGTTCCTGCATCACGGCCAGTTGCACGGGCGGGTTGTTGGTCGCGAAAGGCGCATAGCTGGAAACCTGGCTCAGCGGCAGTTCCGCGCCTTCCAGCAGCGAAAAGACCCAGCCCACATCCGTCACGCCCTGTTCCACCGAGGACAGCGTGGCATTGGCCTTGTATAGCGTGCCGCCGAATGCCTCGTTCCAGGTGATCTTGTAGTTGCCCGTTTCGGCCAGCAGACGGTCGGTCTCGGCCATGAAGTGGGTCTGCATCATGCCAACCCACGGAATAGCCGTGGGGTGGCTCGAGGCGATGGTCAGGTCGATGTTTTCCTGCGCCCAGGCAGCGCCGGGAATGACCATGGCCGAGGCCATGAGGATAGCTTTGATTTGCACGTCTTTCTCCTCCCAGATCAAGATTTTCGCGGGTGTCAGCCCGCCTTTCTTCCTTGCAGTTCCGCACGGATTTCCGCCCCGTGTTCATCCAGCACCGGGGGTGGCAGAACCTGGCGGTTGGCCTCGCCGTCAAAGTTGTAGGGCGCACGCACGGTGGTGAAGCGACCCATCAGGGCGTGATCGGCAGACACCTTGATACCCAGATGGACGGCCTGCGGATCCTCCAGCGCCTCGTCGCTGTCATAGGCCGGGGAATAGGGCACCTCGGCCGCCTCGAGCGCCGCGCACCAGTGGTCACGGGGCTTTGCCTTGAAGATCGGGGTCATGATCTCGATCAGGTCGTCCTGATGCCTGATCCTCTCCATCCGTTCGGCAAAGCGGGGGTCGGCAGCAAGGTGTTGCTGCCCTGTCGCCTCAAGGAAACCCTCCCAGAACTTCGGGGGGCTCGACATGTGGATCGCCACCCATTTCCCATCGGAGCATTCGAAGGTGTAGGACTGGCTGACCACCGGACGGGACAACGGCCCCATCACCTCGCCCGCGCTGAAGTAGTGGGTGAAGCTGTCCAGGTTGAAGTGGCACATCGCCTCGAGCATCGAGATGTCCAGCCGCCGCCCTTGCCCCGTAACCCCGCGCTCGACAAGCGCCGCGAGGATTCCGGTTGCCGCGTAATGGCCGGTTACCGCATCGGCAATGGCGGGGCCGATGACGCGGGGCTTCACCGGGGGCGTCATCAGCCGCAGGAAACCCGAGGCCGCCTGCGCAACCGTGTCATAGGTTGGCCGGTCACGCGCGGGTCCGGATGTGCCAAAGCCCGAAATGGCGCAGTAGATGATGTTCGGATTGATGCGGCGCAGATCCTCCTCACCCGCGCCCAGCTTTTCGGCTACGCCGGGGCGGAAGTTCTGGATGAAAACGTCCGCGCCTTCGATCAGCGCGTGGAACACGGCCAGATCCTCGGCCTTCCTGGTGTCCAGCGCAATCGACCGCTTGTTGCGGTTGTAGGTCTGGAAATGCGGGGAGTATAGCCCGCCCTTGAAGGCGCGGAACGGGTCGCCCTCGCCGGGGCGTTCGACCTTGATCACGTCGGCGCCAAGGTCGGCCAGCTGCATCGCTGCGGCGGGGCCGGTGATGTAGGTTCCCATCTCGACCACGCGGATATTGCGCAAGGGCATCATTTCGCGCGCTCCCCGTCATAGGCGATGGCAAGGTCGGCGTTGTGCGACAGGATGAACCCGATGGGGCGGCGCGATTCCTCGTAAAGGTGTGCGGCAAGTCCTCCGGCGCGGGCCAGCAGAGGCACAGCCTTCAAGGCTTCAAGCGGCCAGCCGGCATCCAGGATCACTGCCGGGATCGCGCCGCTGACATTGATCGGCAACGGGCGGCTCATGATGGCGGGCGCATGCTTGCCCAGATGGCGCAGCGCCGCGACATGGGGGCCGGAGACACCCAGCTTGTCGGCAATCTCCAACAGCTTGTCGGCGCGCGGATCACCCGAGGAATGCTGCGGATGCCCCAGACCCGGCACCTTTTTCCGCGCCGCCTTCACCCCCTCCAGCGCCCTGACAGCCGCGGCCTCATCGCCGCCCGCCGCCACGACCTCGGCCAGGAAACGCCCGGCGATCTCGGACGACCCCGCGACGACAGTGCCCATGCCCAGTAGCCCCGCCGCCATGGCGCCCTGCCATGCCTCGGGTGCCGCCGCCAGCGTCATCCGCGCGGCCTGCACACTTGGGACCAGCCCGTGTTCGGCGATGGCCACCAGACAGGCGTTCATCATCGTCTTCTGCGCATCCGTGGGCCGGTGGCCGCAGACCAGCAACCAGAAATATTCGGTGAAGTCGATCTGCCCGATCAGATCGCCCACCAGGTCATGGCCCCGGACCGTGATCGAATGTTCGTCCGATGTGGCAATCGCCGTGAAGGCGTTGTCCTGCTTGCCGATCCTCATGGCGCACCTTTTTTCGTATAGCGAAATTATTTTCTCTTGCCGGAGAATATGCACTGCACTAGCTTGCCGTCAACCGGGTAAATTCAGGGGGGGTCAGCGATGCGTGACATCAACCAATTCACGATCACCGAGGCGGTGAAGAAATCCTTCAGGACAGAAGAGGGCAGCCGCTTCAAGTTCCTGCTGGAGACGTTCATCCAGCACCTGCACGACTACACCCGGGAAGTGAACATGACGCACGAGGAATGGATCGGCGTCCTGAACTTCCTGTATGACTGCGGGCAGATCTCCACGCCGGAACGGCACGAATTCATACTTCTGTCCGACGTTCTGGGTTTTTCGGCGCTGGTGGACATGATCAACACCAGGGGCGGCGCGACCGAGGGTTCGAACCTCGGGCCGTTCTATCTTGACGACGCTCCGCGCTTTGCGCTTGGAGGCGATCTGGGCAAGGGCCGCGACGGTGCGGTTCTGCTGGTCCAGGGGCAGGTGCGCGATTCGCTGGGCAACCCGATCCCCGGCGCCATCATCGACACCTGGCAGGCCGACAGCGCCGGGACCTATCCGATCCAGGAACAGGCAAGCGGGCAGGACAAGTACGACCTGCGCGGCATCTTCACCGCCGACGAGAATGGCAATTACTGGTACACCACCGTGCTGCCCAAGCCCTATACCGTGCCCTACGATGGCCCGGTCGGGCGCCTGCTGCGCGCGGGCAACCGCCACGCCTGGCGCGCCTCGCACCTGCACTACATCATCCGCGCCGAGGGCTACCGCCCGATCACGACCGAGATGTTCTTCGAAAACACCGATTATCTCGACAACGATGCGGTCTTCGGCGTGCGCAAGTCGCTGATCACCAAACTCGAGCCGGTGAAGGCCGGAGATGTGCTGCCCGCGACCGAAAAGAAGCCCGACGCGAAGTGCCACTTCGACTTCGTGCTTGCCCCGGCAGGCTGACGATGTCGGGCGGGGGACAGCCCATGGAAGGCGATCGGCCGCCTGAATTCGTCGAGGCACTGGCCAAGGGCCTGGCGGTGCTGGAAAGCTTCGACGCCGCGCATCCGGACATGACCCTGTCGGAAATCGCGCGTCGGGTTGGGTTATCCCCGGCTGCAGCCCGGCGCAGTCTGATCACGCTGATGGCGCTGGGCTATGTCGGGCAGAACGGCAAGCGTTTTCACCTGCGGCCCAAGGTGATGTCGCTCGGCTCGGGCTTCTACTTCGCCGCACGGATCGACGAGTTCCTTCTGCCCGAACTACGCCAGATCGTCGAAACCCATGGCGACGCTTCGTCGGTCGCGACGCTGGAAGGGACAGAGGTCGTCTATATCGCCCATCATTCCACCCAGCGCGCGCGCCGTGCCAGCGCCGTGGTGGGCGCGCGCTATCCGGCCCATGCCACCAGCCTCGGCCGCGTCCTGATGGCGGGCCTGCCGGATCATGAACTCGATGCGCGCCTTGCCCGGATGGAACCGGTGGCCCTGACCTCGCGCACCGTGACCGACAAGGCCGAGATACGCCGCCTGATCCTGAAGGCGCGGGAGGACGGCTACGCGACGACCGTCGATCAGCTTGACTACGGCATCACCGCGCTTGCCGTGCCGATCCGCGCCGCCGACGGGCGGGTGGTCGCGGCGCTGAACTCGTCCGGCTACACCGGCATGGTCACGCCCGAGGACCTGGTCGCCACCCGCCTGCCCGATCTGCGCGCCGCCGCCGCGCGGCTGGGCGCTGCTACTGCCCGCATCCCTGCACTTTCCGCCGTGCTCGACAGCCGCTGATCCGTGCTGCCCCGTCGGCCAAGACATCCATTCTGGGAGGAGAAACCATGTGCAAGCTCTGTGACGCCACCCGTCCGACCCTGGCCCGCGCGCCCGCCGACACCAGCGGCGCCGCGGCCCACCCTGCCCCTGCCCCCCTGCCCGCCGGCATCGGCCAGCCGGGCCGCAGAACGCTGATCCGGGGCGGCCACATCCTGTCCATGGATGCCAACGTCGGCAATTTCGCCAGAGGAGACGTGCTGATCGAGGGTGCGAAGATCCTCGCCGTCGGCGCCAACCTCGACGCTGGCGATGCCGCCGTGATCGACGCCTCGGGCCATGTCGTCATGCCGGGCTTCATCGACACCCACCACCACCAGTTCGAAACCGCGCTGCGCTCGATCCTGGCCGATGCGATTCTGGTCAACGACGGGCGGCCGGAAAGCGCCGCCAACTACTATGAATGGATGCTGCAGAAGTTCAGCGTCCTCTACCGGCCCGAAGACGTGTATATCTCGGAGCTTTTCGGCTCGATCAGCCAGATCGACGCGGGCGTGACCACGGTGATGGACGTGAGCCAGATCCACCACAGCCCAGAACATTCCGACGCCGCGATCAGCGCCCTGCGCGCTGCCGGCCGCCGCGCGGTCTTCGGCTATTTCGAGGGCTGGGGCGAGAAAGCCCAGTATCCGGCCGACGCCCGCCGGATCAAGGCGCAGCATTTCGCCAGCGACGACCAGCTTCTGACCATGGTGATGGGCGCGGAAATCTACCTGCCCGGCTACGAGGCTGCCTGGGCCACCGGCCGCGAGCTGAACATTCCCCTCGCCATGCACATCGTCGGCACCTTCGGCATGGCCCCCACCTTCGACTCCCTGGCCGAGGCCGGCCAGTTCGGGCCTGACTGCATCTTCATCCACATGACCGGGATGAGCGACATGGCCTGGCAGAAGGCTGCGGATGCTGGCGCCCACGTTTCGCTGTCCGTCCCGATCGAGATGCAGATGCGCCACGGCGTGCCGCCGATCCAGAAATGCCTGAACCTGGGGATGCTGCCGTCGCTGTCTTCGGATGTGGAATGCACGATGACGGCGGACCCCTTCACCCAGATGCGCTCTACCATCACCCTGCAACGGATGTTCGCCAACGAACTGGCGCTGAACGGTCAGGACTACCCCAAGCTGCTGTCGGCGCTTGAGGTGATCGAGATGGCAACGATGGGCGGGGCAAAGGGCCTGAAGCTCGACCACAAGACCGGCAGTCTGACACCGGGGAAAGAGGCCGACATCGTGCTGCTGGACGCCAGCGCCCTGAACGTCGCACCCCTGAACCATGTCCCCGGCGCGGTGGTGACGCTGATGGAGCGGTCCAACGTCTCGACCGTGATCTGCGCGGGCCAAGTGCGCAAGTGGCGGGGCAAGATTCTCGGCCATGACATCGCGAAGTTGCGGGCAGAGCTTGAGGCCAGCCGTGACTATCTGCTGGAAAAGGCCGGGGTGGAAAAGGATCTGTTCCGGGTGTGAAGGGCCGCCTCGTGCCGGCTGCGCTAGCCGCCGGCACGAGGCATCGCAGACTTCCCGTGCAACCTGGCCAGCGCAAGGATCCCCGGACAGCCGAACCGCAAGAGCCCTGGCAACGCCGATCAGGTTTTCATGAAATACTCCTGCCCCTCTTTTTTTTCCGACAGCCGGAACGGTGATTTCGCCCCAGCCCTCGCTTCACCAAAGATCATGCCTTCGGCCACATGCCAGAACGCAAGGGAATGCTGTCAAGGCTGCCGACGATCTTCACGGCAACGGGCCCGGCCGGCGCTCTTCCGTCAGCAGCACGTTCGCTTCCACATTGCCGACCCCCGGCAAGGTCATGATGCGGCGGCGCAGCACGCGCTCGAAATCGGCGATGTCGCGCGCAACGACCCGCAGGCGATAGTCGAACAGGCCCAGCACATGCTGCACCACCTGCACCTCGGGGATGGCCTGCACGGCGCGCTCGAAATCCTCAAGGCTCACCCGCCCCTTCGTTGCAAGCTTGATGCCCAGGAACACCGTGACCCCGAAGCCTAGCGCCTCGCGGTCCACCTCGACCGCCAGGCCCTTCAACACCCCCGCCTCCTCCAGCCGTCGCACGCGCCGCCATGCGGAGGGCTGCGACAGGCCCAGCCGGCGCCCCAGTTCCCCGGCCGAAAGCGTGCCGTCCGCCGCCAGCGCCCGCAGGATCGCCCGGTCGGTGTCGTCAAGGTCGATCACAGCGGAAGCCCCCCCGTCTCCTTGATCGTCGCAACCAGCATCAGCGCCTCGACCTCGGCGATGTGCGGCAGGGTCAGGATCCGGTCGCGGTAGATGCCGGTCCAGTGCCCCATGTCGCGGGCGATCACGTTCAGCCGCACATCCACCCGGCCGAGGAAGGTCTCGATTGCGATGACCTCGGGCACCCCGCGCGCCGCCGCGATGAATTCGTCGAAGGCACGCGGGTTGGTCTTGTCCAGCGTGAAGCGCAGCGAGACCTCGACCGCATAGCCAAGCGCCCGCCAGTCGATCCGCGCGCCCTCCGACCGTATCACCCCGCCCGCCCGCAGCCGGTCGAGCCTGCGCCACAGCGTCGCCGGCGTGACGCCCGCGCGCTCGGCCAGCACCGCGCGCTCCAGCCCCGGCTCGGCAAGCCAATGGCGCAGGATGCGGCGGTCGGTGTCGTCGATCAGCATGAATTTTACGTCGAATGGCGCTTTCAGGAATGATCTTTTGCATATCCGCCGCCAGTCGTCAAAGATTGCACGGGTCGCGCGGCAGAAATCCCTATTGTCGCGCCATCGACACCAAGGAGGACGCCCGATGCGCGTTTACTACGACCGCGACTGCGATGTGAACCTGATCAAGGACAAGAAGGTCGCCATTCTCGGCTATGGCAGCCAGGGCCATGCCCATGCGCTGAACCTGCGCGACAGCGGCGCGAAGAACGTCGTCGTCGCCCTGCGCGAAGGCTCGCCGTCGGCCAAGAAGGCCGAGGCCGAGGGCCTGAAGGTCATGGGCATCGCCGAGGCCGCCAAGTGGTGCGACCTGATCATGTTCACCATGCCGGATGAACTCCAGGCCGCGACCTACAAGCAGTACGTCCACGACAACCTGCGCGAAGGCGCCGCCATCGCCTTTGCCCATGGCCTGAACGTGCACTTCGGCCTGATCGAGCCGAAGAAGGGCGTCGATGTCATCATGATGGCGCCGAAGGGCCCCGGCCACACCGTGCGCGGCGAATACGTCAAGGGCGGCGGCGTGCCCTGCCTCGTGGCTGTCCACCAGGACGCGACCGGCAAGGCGATGGAACTGGCGCTCTCCTACTGCTCGGCCATCGGCGGCGGGCGCTCCGGCATCATCGAGACCAACTTCCGCCAGGAATGCGAAACCGACCTCTTCGGCGAGCAGGCAGTCCTCTGCGGCGGTCTGGTGGAGCTGATCCGCATGGGCTTCGAGACCCTGGTCGAGGCCGGCTACGAACCCGAGATGGCCTATTTCGAATGCCTGCACGAGGTGAAGCTGATCGTGGACCTGATCTACGAAGGCGGCATCGCCAACATGAACTACTCGATCTCGAACACGGCCGAGTATGGCGAATATGTCTCGGGTCCGCGCATCCTGCCGCGCGAGGAAACCAAGCGGCGGATGAAGGAAGTCCTGCACCACATCCAGACCGGCAAGTTCGTCCGCGACTTCATGCAGGAAAACGCCGTGGGCCAGCCCTTCTTCAAGGCCACCCGCCGGCTGAACGACGAACACCAGATCGAGAAGGTCGGCGAGAAGCTGCGCGCCATGATGCCCTGGATCGGCAAGGGCAAGCTGGTGGACAAGGCGCGGAACTAGGCCCGGACAGGTGCGCTGAAGCGCACCCTGCGCAGGGGCGCGCAACGGGCGCCCCTGTCCCTGGCGAAGCCGCAAGATGCGCAGACGGCTTCGCCTCTTCCCTTTGTGCCTTGCGATCCTGCGGGCTGTCCTGAACGCTGCCGTGGTGTCGCTTGGCGACCTTTCGACCTGCCTGATCATCGCCTTGACAAGGGGCCTTCCCCCCGCGAACCCTGCGTCATCCCCGGACGAGCGCCCGCAGCATGACCACCCTGATGATCCTGATGCCCACCGGCGGCCAGATCGACACGCCGGCCGTCCACAGCCTGCTGGGCCTCACCCAGGCGCTGCAACGTAAAGGCATCGCCTTTGCGCTGAAGACCTACGAATGGTCCGATCTGGTGATTTCGCGCAATTACCTGATGTCGGTGTTCCTGGCGAACCGCAATTTCAGCCACGCGCTGCTGCTGGACAGCGATATGAGCTATCAGCCGCAGCTATTCTTCGAGCTGCTTGATTTCGATGCCGATTTCACCTGCGCGGCCTATCCGCAGCGACGGATGCCATGGGCCGCCTTTCGTGCCGCCATAGAGCGCGAAGTCATGAAGCCCGCGGCCGAGCGCGCCTCGACCGCCGAACTTCTGGCCGAGACCCTGCGCTACAACGTGGCCGAAGTCTATGACCGCGGCCAGCCCTGGCCGCTGGAGCGGCGCGGCAAGTTCCGCAAGGTCCCGGGGGCAGGTACCGGCTTCATGCTGATCCGTCGCGCCGTCCCGGAACGCATGGTGGAAATGGGTGCGGCAAGGCCCGTTCCGGGCTTCAATGGCCCTGGCTACCCCGGCGCCGATTTCCACGACTTCTTCAGCCACCTGCGCGGCCGCGGCGGCGAGATCATGCATGGCGAGGACACCTCCTTCTGCCGCCGCTGGATCGAGGGTTGCGGGGGCGAAATCTGGTGCCATGAGGCCGCGCAGATCACCCACCATGGCACGCTGGCCTATCCCGGAAAATATGCGCTTGCCCCGAAACCCTGACGTCTGGCACGCGCCCGCCGCCAGAGTGCTGCAGAGCGGGCGGGTGGGCCCCGCCTGAAGGGGGCGGTCTGTCCGCGCCCGGTCGGGCGACAGGCGTCGCGATCACCACCGCCTTCGTCACATCCAGAACCGAAAGCCTGAACCTGGCCGCGCAGGGCCGTCAGACGGCCGCCTGCATTGCGCCCACGATCTCGTCCACCACGGCGTCCAGCAGGCTTTCGTCCTCGCATTCCGCCATCACGCGGATCAAGGGCTCGGTGCCCGACTTGCGGATCAGGATGCGTCCCAGGCCGGCAAGCCGGGCCTCGCTTTCGGCGATGACCCGGCGCACCTCTTCGGCATCCAGCGGTCGCGCGCCTTCAGCGAAGCGGACATTTCTCAGCTTCTGCGGCACGGTTTCGAAATTGCGGGTCAGGCTACTGGCTGGCTGGCCGGTTCGGACCATTTCCGCAAGGAACTGCAAGCCCGCGATCAGCCCGTCGCCCGTGGTGGCATAGTCGGTCATCACGATATGGCCCGACTGTTCGCCGCCCAGATTGAAGCCACCCTCGCGCATGCGTTCCACCACATAGCGGTCGCCGACGGCCGTACGTTCCAGCCGCAGGCCGCGCCCTTCCAGGAATCGCTCCAGCCCCAGGTTCGACATCACCGTGGCCACCAGCGCGCCGCCGCGCAGGCGCCCCTCCTCGGCCCAGCGCGCCGCCAGAAGCGCCATGATCTGGTCGCCGTCCGCCACCTGGCCAGTCTCGTCAAGGATCATCACCCGGTCGGCATCGCCATCCAGGCTGATCCCCACATGCGCCCCATGCGCGACCACCGCCTCTGCCGCAGTGTCGGTATGGGTGCTACCGCAGTTTTCGTTGATGTTGGTACCATTCGGATGCACCCCGACCGGGATCACCTCGGCCCCCAGTTCCCACAGCACTTCGGGCGCTGCCTTGTAGGCCGCCCCGTTGGCGCAATCGATCACCACCTTCAACCCGTCCAGCCGAAGGCCGGCCGGAAAGCTGGTCTTGACGAATTCCTGGTATCGCCCGCGCCCGTCTTCGATCCGCCTTGCGCGGCCGATGTTCCCCGGCTTTGCCGGTGGGATCTCCCCTTCGAGCAAGGCCTCGATCTCGGCCTCTGCCGCATCCGACAGCTTGAAACCGTCCGGCCCGAAGAACTTGATGCCGTTGTCCTCATGCGGGTTATGGCTGGCCGAGATCATCACCCCGACATCCGCCCTTAGCGAGCGCGTCAGGTACCCGACGGCCGGTGTCGGCACCGGCCCCAGCAGCATGACGTTCATGCCTGTCGAGGTCAGGCCCGCCGTAAGCGCGTTTTCCAGCATGTAACCCGACAGGCGCGTGTCCTTGCCGATCACCACCCGGTGCCCGGCGCTTCCATCACGCCTGAAATACCGCCCTGCGGCCGCGCCCAGCTTCAGCGCCAGTTCCGCCGTCATAGGCCAGCTGTTGGCCCGCCCCCGCACGCCATCGGTTCCGAACAGCCGCCGCGTCATGCCATCTCCTCAAGTGGTTCGGTGTGCATCGCCTGCCACAGCCGCAGCGCCTGCCGCGTCTCGGCCACATCATGCACCCTGGTGATCTGCACGCCTTGTGCAAAACCCGTCAGCGCCACCGCCAGCGATCCCGGCATCCGCGCATCCGGGGCCTCGGCCCGACCGATCGAACCGATGAACCGCTTGCGCGAGGCACCAAGCAGGATCGGGCAGCCCAGCCCATGCAGAAGCGACAGCCCACGCAGCAAAGCCAGGTTGTGCACCGCAGTCTTGCCGAAACCGATGCCGGGATCGACGGCGATGTTCCGGCGGTCGATTCCCATCGCCTCGGCCCGGGCCAGCCGCCGGGCCAGCTCGTCATAGACATCCAGCAGCACATTGCCGTAGCGCGGGTCGTCCTGCATGGTCTCGGGCAGGCCCTGGGAATGCATCAGCACCAGGGGCACGCCTTCACGGGCGATCAGCGGGCCCAGTGCCGGGTCGAAGGACAGGCCCGAAACATCGTTGACCAACGTAGCACCACCCCGGATCGCCGCCGCCGCCACCGACGCCTTGCGGGTGTCGATCGAGATCGGGGCACGCATGCCACCCGCCCGCAGGGCCTCGATCACCGGAACGGTGCGGGAGATTTCCTCGGCGATCGGCACTTCCCTTGCGCCTGGCCGTGTGCTTTCGCCGCCAATGTCCACGATCTCGGCATCGTCCGCGATCTGCTGCCCCTGGCGGACGGCAACTTCGGCCGAGCAAAAGCGCCCGCCGTCGGAAAAGCTGTCGGGTGTCACGTTCAATATGCCCATGAGGCGCGGGCGATCCATCGACAGGCTCGCGAACGCGGCGCGCGGTGCGGTCAGGCGGTGCAACACGGGCTCGGGCACCTCGCCTGCCGGGATGACCCTGGGCGCAGCACTGCGCGACAGAACCTCGACCCGGTCGAACCAGCACCAGCCACCCGCCAGCGGCAAGGCACCTGCCGCACGGGCCGGGTCGATCATGGGGATGGGGCGATAATAGTATTCCATGGCGTCGGGAGTGGCCGAAGCCCGACCGCTTGGCAAGGGGGAAGCGTCACACCCGTTTCACCGGCACGCGGCTTCCTGCCGGCACTGCAACCTGGCCGTGAACAACCAATGCCGTTGCGGCCATCGTTTCGGCAAGCCAAAGGGCCAGCGTCACCGGTTCGGTCCCCTTCGGCCCGTCCACAGCGTCCAGCACCAGCTTCGATGGGGCCCAGACTACCGTTTGGCCGCGCTTCATCGCCCAGTCGATTTCGGTGCGCGTCGCCACCACGACGCAGCGCGGATCGCGGGCGGCCAGGGCCCAGGCGTTCTGTTCGATGGCCAGCAGGTCGATCCGGCGCTGCGTCGGCTTGTGGCCGGTCACGGGCCGCGGCAGATCCGGCAGGCCGACAGTCAGGATGAGCGGCAGCCCCTCGGCCTGAAGCGCGTCCAGCCGTGCCGGCAGCGCGGGGTCGGCGATCGCCGCGTTGTCGAAATGAACCACCAGCGGATGCACCGTCGCTTCGCTGTCATCCGTCCGGCGCAGGGGCACCTCGGCGCGCGAACGCACGATTTCCACCCCAAGGGCATAGGGACCGATGTCCAGCTTCTCGATCCGGATGAAGGCGCGCATGGCGGCGGGTTCGGCCAGGATGCGCTCCGCCACCCGTTCAGCCAGCGTCTCCAGCAGGTTCAGCCGCTCTGCCGCCAGTTCGGCCGCGATGGCCTCGGTGATCCGGTCGTAGCTGAGGATACGGTCCACATCATCGTCCAGCGGCCCGGTCACCGGGCGCACCTCGACCACCACATTGAAGCGCAGCCGCTGCTTGTGGCCGCGTTCCTGCTGGAAGGCGCCGATCTCGGCCTCGACGACATGATCGCGAAGGCTGATCCGGTCGCGCGGGTCGGCGCTGGCAGAGGCCTCGGCCCTGTCCTCCGGATGCGCGAAGGCAAGCTCGATATCGGACATGGTCATGGGCGCCTCCGCGGGATTGCGCTCCTCATACCACGCGGGGCGGGCGGGCCAAGCGGGAAGCCGCCCGATTGCGCGCAGAAGACGACATCTCAGCCGGGATGGCGGTAGAACGTATGGGCCCCTATGGTCGCGGTGCGCGCAAAGCGTTTCGACCAGTTCGGACGCACGGCGCGGGCGTGGAAGTGCGTCGCGCCATCGGTCAGCAGCCGCGGCGCCCCGTCCAGCATGGCCCGGGCGATCCGGCCCGCAAGATCGGCCGCGCCTTTTTCCCGCATCCGGACCTTGCCGTTGCAGGCGTATGAGAACTGGCAGCCCCCGCCACCGCGCTGCTTGACCACACCGCAGACCGTTCGCGGGTAAAGCGGACTGTCCACGCGGTTCAGGATGACCTCGGCCACCGCAATCTGGCCTTCAAGGCTTTCGCCGCGTGCCTCGAAATAGATGGCCTCGGTCAGACACTGCCACTCGGCATCGCCCTCGGGCGCAGGCAGCGCCATGAGCCAGGCCTCGGTCAGGCCGTCGGTCTGGGCGGCGGCCGGCAGCATTCCTGACATGTCGGGGTCGGGCAACCGGGTGATCACGGGGATGCGCACATCAGGCATGCGCATATCGTAAACGGAGGAGGAGTGGACATCGCCCATGGCAGGGGCGGCCGCCATGGCCGCCACGAGAAGGGGCGCCACCCTGCGCCCCACATCAGACAGTTTCATTCTGCTCTTCCGTCATTGTTTTCGAACGCGGCGGAAGCAGTCCCCGCCTTTGCAAGCGGTCGGGGGCTTAGGCGAGGAACCAGGGGGCGGTCTACCGCTGTTGCCAAAAAGCAACGCTTTTGGCCGATCTTTCGGCGGAATCTCGCCGAAAAATGCGACCCAAACCTCAAGTCCTTCCGGCAATCAGCTGTTTTTGAATGATGATTTTCGATCTTTCAAGGCAAGGTGCGCCGCAGCCAGCCGCGCCATTGGCACACGGTAGGGCGAGCAGGAGACATAATCGAACCCGGCCCTGCGGCAGAAGGCGATCGATTCCGGGTTGCCGCCGTGTTCACCACAGATGGACAATGTCAGGTCTTTCCGCGTTCTGCGGCCACGTTCCGCACCAATCAGCAGCAACTCTCCAACCCCGTCTACATCAAGGATGTGGAAGGGGTCTTCGGGAAAGACCCCCTGCCGGACATAGGTGTTCATGAACCGCCCTGCGTCGTCGCGGCTGAGGCCATAGGTCATCTGCGTCAGGTCGTTGGTGCCGAAGGACAGGAAGGCCGCGTGCTGGGCGATGTCACCCGCCCGAAGCGCCGCGCGCGGGGTTTCGACCATGACACCCAGCTTGTAGTCGAAACCGGCCCCCGCCCTGGTGCGCACCATGGCGGCGACGGCGTCGATCCGGGTCTTGATCAGCTCCACCTCGCGGCGCGCGCTGACCAGCGGGATCATGATCTCGGGCACGACCGGCGCGCCGCGGCGGGCCGATTCCAGCGTCGCCTCGAAGATCGCCTGGACCTGCATGTCGTAGATCTCCGGCAGCACCACCCCCAGCCGCACCCCGCGCATACCGAGCATCGGATTGACCTCGGTCAGCGCCTCGGCCCGGCGGGTGACTTCGGACAGGGGGCGATCCAGAGCCTCGGCCAGCTCGCGCAGGCCCTCGCGCGTCTGGGGCAGGAATTCGTGCAGCGGCGGGTCGAACAGGCGGATGCAGACCGGCAGGCCCTGCATGATTTCAAAGAGTTGCACGAAATCCGCCCGCTGCATCGGCAGAAGCCGCGCGAGCGCCGCGGCACGGTCGCCAGGCGCGTCGGCAAAGATCATCTCGCGCATCACGACCAGGCGGTCCTCGTCGAAGAACATATGTTCGGTGCGGCACAGGCCGATGCCTTCCGCCTCGAACTTGCGCGCGGTCTCGGCGTCAGCGGGGGTGTCGGCATTGGCGCGGATTCCGATGTCGCGCACCTCGTCGGCCCAGGCAAGCAGCCGGCGGAAGCTGTCATCCAGCGCCGGGGGCAGCATGATGGCCGCGCCTGCCAGCGCTTCGCCCTTCGACCCGTCCAGCGTCACCACGTCGCCCTCGCGGAACACCCGACCATCGGCCGTGGTGAGCTTGCGGTCGCGCGCATCCAGCCGCATGTCGCTGGCCCCCACCACGCAGGGCAACCCCAGCCCGCGTGCGATCACCGCAGCATGGCTGGTCATGCCGCCGCGTTCGGTCAGCACAGCCGCCGCCGAATGCATCCCGCGGATATCCTCGGGCGAGGTTTCGCGGCGCACCAGGATGCAGGGTTCACCCCGCGCCGCTGCCGCCTGCGCGGCGGATGAGGAGAACACCAGAACCCCGGTGGCCGCCCCCGGCGAGGCGGCGATCCCGCGCGCGATCACGTCGCGATTCCCGCGCGGATCGACCTGATGGTGAAGCAATTCGGAAAGCGCCTGCGGCTCGACCCGCAGGACTGCCTCGTTACGTTCGATCACCCCATCCTCGGCCAGCGCCACCGCGATGCGCAGCCCCGCCCGCGCCGACCGCGGCACCTTTACTGCATCCAGCACCGCCAGACGGCCGTCCTCGACGGTGAATTCGATCTGCATCTCCTCGCGCAGCCGGGCCCGGCAGATGGCGCCGTATGCGACCAGCTTTTCAAAGATCTCGGGGGCCACGTCCTCCAGCGAGGGGCCGCGCGGATCGCGGGTCAGATACAGCGCCTCTGTCGTCTTCAGCGCGTCCCGGCCCTGGCTCTGGCCCAGATAGCGCCCGGTAATCTGCGGCTGGCCGGTAACCGGATCGACGAACTGGATCACGCCACTGCCGCTGATCCCCTGCCCGATGCCCTGGGCCATCTCCTGCACCACAAGGCCCAGCGCCGCCTCTTCCGGGGCGCCCTTGGCCTGACGCAGCAGCCGGGCAGAGGTGCCTTCCCATGCCCGTGCCATGCTGCGCAACACCTCCGACAACTGCCGCGCGGGATCCTGGGGGAAGGGTTCGTCAGTCTCGACCTCGTATTCGCGCAAGGCATCGCGCAGGGCGCCGGGGCCTGGCTTGAGGCCGTCGAAGACCTCCGGGTCAAGCCGGGCCACATGAATCGCATAGGCCTGCACGAAGCGCAGATACAGCGCATCCGCTGCCTGTTCGCCATGGGTTTCGGCCAGACGGGCATGGCGCTTGGCGTTCAGCCCGATGTTCAGGATCGTCGCGGGCCCGCCCCAGTCTGGGTTTGCCGGCGAGGGGCGCACGGAAATCAGCGGCCCGTCACCGAAATGGTTTAGGATACCTGCCGCATCCACCCCGTGCCCCGCCGCGATCGCGCGAACGGTCGAGGCGGGCAGCGCGACCGACTTCGGCACCGGCAGATCCAGCCGGACCAGCCGCTGCAGGCATTTCGCCCGCCAGCCATGCGTGGCCGTCGCGATCTGCGCGCCTGGCGTGATCTGGGCGAATTCGGCGATGGGATCGTGTTTCTGCACCGCAGCACCCCTGTATTCAGGCGCAGCATACGCCGATTGCCCTGTCACGCAAGCGTGACATGGCAGGACGACGATGAATCCTTGGGCAGTCCGCAAACCGCCAGTCGCGGGTGCCTCCCCCCCCTCCGTGGGAAGGGGATGAGGGTGGGGGGCGATCAGCCCTCGATACGGCTCAGATCGGCAACGCCGGAACAGACCGCGCGGATGCGGTTGAGCAGGTTCAGCCGGTTGCGCCGCACCACCGGGTTGTCGCTGTTCACCTGCACGGCGGTGAAGAAGGCGTCGATGGGCGCGCGCAGGCCGGCCATGGCGGCCATGGCCCCGGCGAAATCCTCGGCCGCCATCGCCGGCCCGATCCGCGCCTCGGCCGCGTCGAGAGCGGCAAACAGCGCGCGTTCCTCCGCCGTTTCCGCGAATTTCGCTTCCGCGCCGAAGGAATACTCGACCCCATCCTTCGCCTCGGCCTGGGCCAGGATGTTGTTCGCCCGTTTGAACCCCTGCAGCAGGTTCGCCCCGTCCTCGGTCTTGAGCGTTTCGGACAGCGCCGTTGCCCGCTTCACCAGCAGCGTCAGGTCGTCGCTACCGGGCATGGCAAGGCAGGCGTCGATGACATCGTGCCGGATGCCCTGGTCCTTGAGATGGACCTTGAGACGGTCGTGGAAGAAGAAGAGAAGGTCGAGCGCGGCCGACATTCCATGCGGACCTGCGGCGGGATGCCGGGCGATGCCCCCGGCCACGATCTCGGCCAGCGAGGCCCGCACCCCATTCCCCAGCACCAGCCGGATCACCCCCAGCGCAGCGCGGCGCAGGGCGAACGGGTCCTTCGACCCCGTCGGCTTCTCGTCGATGGCCCAGAACCCGGTCAGCGTGTCGATCTTGTCGGCCAGAGCCACGGCGACCGACACCGGCTCCACCGGCACCGCGTCGCCCTCGCCCTTCGGCCGCCAGTGGTCCCGCGCGGCATCGGCGACCGCAGGCTTCTCCCCGGCCTCCAGCGCGTAATAGCGGCCCATCACGCCCTGCAACTCGGGAAACTCGCCCACCATCGCCGAGCGCAGGTCCAACTTCGCCAGGCGCGCCGCGCGCTCGGCGTCAGCAGGATCCGCACCCACCAGCGGCGCGATCTCGCGCGCCAGCGCCGCAATCCGCTCGATCCGCTCGGCCTGAGACCCCAGCCTGTTGTGGAAGGTCACGGCCTTCAGCCCCTCGACCCACTCGACCATCCCGGCCTTCGCCACGCGCAGGTCGTTCTCCCAGAAGAACTTCGCGTCCGACAGCCGCGCAGCCAGCACCTTCTGGTTCCCCTTCAGGATCACCTCGCCGCCGTCCGCGGCCTCGATGTTGGCGACCGTCACGAAGCCCTCGATCCGGCCCGTCCTGGGGTTCCGCACCGAGAAGAACTTCTGATGCTCCTTCATCGAGGTCTGCAGGACCTCGGGCGGCAAGGACAGGAAGTCGTCCGCGATCCGCCCCATCAGCGGCACCGGCCATTCCACCAGCCCCGCGACCTCGGTCAGCAGGCCGGGGTCGGGCACGACCTCCATCCCGGCGGCAAAGGCCAGGTTCTGCGCGCCCTGCCAGATCGCCGCCTCGCGTTCGGCGCTGTCCAGCACCACCTTCGCGCGCTTGAGCTTCACCAGGTAATCATCGAACCCCGTGACCGTGAACCGGCCCATCCCCATGAAGCGGTGGCCCTCGGTCGTGTTCCCCGCAACGATGCCGTCCACCTCCAGCGGCACGACATGCGCCCCGCCCTCGTCCGACAGGATGCACAGGATCGACTGCAAGGGCCGCACCCAGCGCAAGGAGCCCGACCCCCAGCGCATCGACTTCGGCCAGGGGAAATTGCGGATCGTTGTTTCCAGCACCTCGGCCACGATCTCGGGCGCCTTGCGGCCGGGCCTCTCGATCACGGCATAGAAGGTCTCGCCCTTCTTGTCGGCGCGGCGTTCCAGCTGGTCGAGGGTCAGGCCGGTGGACCGCAGGAAGCCCTCGATCGCCTGCTGCGGCGCCGTGGTGGCCGGCCCTTTCCGTTCCTCGCGCACCGGGCGGCTTTCGGCCGTCAGCCCCTCGACCGACAGGACCAGCCGGCGCGGGGTGGAGAAGGCCCCGGCCGAGGCATAGGTGAGCCCGGCCTCGACCAGCCCGTCGGTGACCAGCTTCCGCAAATCCTCGCGCGCGCGGGCTTGCATCCGGGCCGGGATTTCCTCGGAGAAGAGTTCGATCAGAAGGTCGGGCATGTCATCGGTTCCAGCGAGCAAATCAGATCCAGTCGAGGTTGACGCGGGTCGGCGGGTAAGCTTCGGCTACGGCAGCACGCAAGGCGTCGAACCGGGACCTCAACTCCTTGAACTTGCGCTCGTGGGTTTCCGCGACCGTCAGTTGGATATCGTCGAAGAGCCGCTCGCGCAGCATGGCCTCAAGAAGCTCGAGTTCCGCTCCCTCGATATCCAGCTTGACGAAGGTCACCCGCCCGTGGGCCATCACCAGCCCGCGCAGGAAGGCCGGAAAGTCGACCTGCGGCACGTTGATCGCCTCACCTTCTGCGATGTTGTGGCCTCCGGTGACCACCGTGCTCTTGACAGACGCCAGATCGGGGTTTGCATCCCAGTTCGCCGCACGCATCAATCGCACCGATCCCGCAGTCGTGCCCACGGCCGCGGCATGGACATGTACGTTGTCGGCCCCGGCAAAGCGATCGCGCAGCTTGGCAAGATTATAGGGATCTGGCTCGAAGGCGTGCACGACGGCCCCGGTCGCGGCCAGGGGAGCGGTCACATCGCCCTGGTTTGCTCCGCAATCCACGACGACATCACCTGGGCGCAGCATCGACAGGATACCGGACAGCAGACCCTCGGCCCGGGCATGGCGCAAATCGCGCTTGTGGCGGCGCTTCAGCTTTCTCAGGGCGTCGTCGTCCTCGGCCATCGTCAGTCCTTCAGACTGCTGTTGGTCTGATGCCAGGCATAGGCGCGGCCGTCGGCAAAGACGGCCACCACACGGTCAACGCCTGGGCGGATGTCGGGTTCCGACAGGAACGCCAGCGCCTCACCCGTCTCCAGCGCGCGGCCGATGGCCTCGGCGTCGAAACAGGGAAAGTTGGAGGGCGCGACCAGGGGCACAGCGCCCTCATAGGGGCGGTAGGTCTCGGTCAGCATGGCCAGCGTGAGGGGCGTGGTGAAGCAGGCGCGGAACTTTATCGGGGACGAGGGTGCGTCGATCCCCTGGATGTCATTGGCGACGATGGCCTCCGGCTGGTCGCCGTTCAGCGGCACCAGCCGGATTTCCTGCCCCGGCGTGAAGGCCACCGGCTCGTAAAAGGCCCGCTCGGCGGTGTACCAGAGGGCCGCACCCCCGATGACGGCGGTCAGAAGGATCACGGCCACGGCGATCTTGCCCACATTCACAGGTCCGCCCCCGCCTCGGTCTGCCGGAAGGCGTCGGCGCATTTCTTCGCCAAGGCCCGAACCCGGCCGATATAGGCCTGCCGTTCGGTGACCGAGATCACGCCCCGCGCGTCCAGAAGGTTGAACAGGTGGCTTGCCTTGATCGTCTGGTCATAGGCCGGGTGCGCCATGACGATGCGCTTGCCCGATTTCGGGTCGTCCGGCGCGAAGGCCAGCAGACGCTCGCATTCGGCCTCGGCATCCTCGAAATGCCGGAACAGCATCTCGGTCGTGGCGCCATCGAAGTTGTGGCGGCTGTATTCCTCTTCCGTCTGGCGGAAGACATCGCCATAGGTCAGAGGAATTGGCGCATCCGGGTCGTTGAACGGCATCTCCATCACATGGTCGATGCCCATCACATACATCGCCAGCCGTTCCAGGCCATAGGTCAACTCGCCCGACACCGGCTTGCAGTCGTGCCCGCCGACCTGCTGGAAATAGGTGAACTGCGAAACCTCCATGCCGTCGCACCAGACCTCCCAGCCCAGGCCCCAGGCGCCAAGCGTCGGGCTTTCCCAATCGTCCTCGACAAAGCGGATGTCGTGCAGGTCAAGGTCGATGCCGATGGCGCGCAGGCTTCCCAGATAAAGGTCCTGCAGATCGGGCGGGCTGGGTTTGATGATGACCTGATACTGGTAATAGTGCTGCAGGCGGTTCGGGTTCTCGCCATAGCGTCCGTCGGTCGGGCGGCGCGACGGCTGGACATAGGCCGCCGCCCAGGGCTTCGTGCCCAGCGACCGCAGCGTGGTCGCCGGGTGAAAGGTGCCCGCGCCTACCTCCATGTCATAGGGTTGCAGGACCGCGCAGCCCTTCGACGCCCAATAGGATTGCAGGCGCAGGATGATCTCCTGAAAGCTGCGGGGCGTGGTCGTCTCATGCGTCATGGCGCACCCTTGCGATTGGCCGGTAGGGAAGGTCGCGCCTTCCCTACCCACTGGCAGGATAAGGGTCAATTCCGGAATGACCCGTCGCAACCCCGCCCGATTGTGACCGGGCCGGGTCGGTTCCACCCTTGCCGCAGCGGCGCGGTTGTCTAATGTCGCGCGAAACACGCAGCCAAAGCGCAGGATCCGCCCAGTGACCTTTCGTGTGCCTCTTCGTCCCCTTGCCGCCTGCCTTCTGCTTATGGTCCTCATGGCCTTGCGGCCCCATCCGGGGCAGGCGCAGGAAGGGCAGGTCTGGGTCCAGATCGAGGCACAGCCGACCCGCGCCGAGGCCGAGGCCCGCGCCCGCGTCTATGCCGAACGGTTCCCCGAAACCCAGGGCTACCTGCTGCGCTCGGGCTGGTATGGCATCATGATCGGTCCCTATCCCGCCGACGAAGGCAACCGGCGCCTGAATGATCTGAAACGGTCGCGTGCCATCCCGGCCGACAGTTTCATCGCCTTCTCCAGCAACTTCGGCGAACAATACTGGCCGCCCGCCGGGGCCGCGGCACCAGAGGCGGTCACTCTTGCCCCCGAACCCGGAAACCCGGTGCCGGAAATTGCCGTCCCTGCCCCCGAACCTGCGGCAATCGCCGACGAAACCCGCACCGAAGCCCGCGACAGCGAGTCGCTTCTGACCGAGGAGCAGCGCAAGGAACTGCAGGTGGCGCTGCAGTGGTTCGGCTTCTACCAGGGTGGCATCGATGGCGCCTTCGGACCGGGTACCCGCAATTCGATGTCCGCCTGGCAGCAGGCGCAGGGCATGCTGGAACCAACCGGCATCCTGACCAGCCGCCAGCGCGCGAAACTGTTGCAGGACTACCGCGACGAGACCGCCGCCTTCGGCTTTGCCCGGTTGGACGAGCCCGAAGCCGGAATCAGCATCACCCTGCCCCTTGGCCTGGTCGAGTTCGACCATTACGAACCGCCCTTCGTCCACTTCCGGCCCCGGCAGGACGCGGGGCCCCGGATCGTCCTGATCTCGCAACCTGGCGACCAGGCGGCCCTTGCCGGGCTTTACGAGATGGTTCAGACGCTGGATGCCGTGCCGCTGACCGGCGAGCGGCAGCTTGGTGAACGCAGCTTCCGCATCCGCGGCACGTCGGACCGGGTGGATACCACGGTCTTTGCCGAACTTCGGGGCGGGCTGATCAAGGGCTGGATGCTCATCTCGGCGCCCGGAAACGGGGAACGTGATGCGCGCATCCTGCAGGCCATGGAACAGAGCTTCACCATGACCGGCACCCGTGCCCTTGACCCCGGAATGGTTCCTCTTGCTGCCGAGACAAAGGCGGGGCTTCTGTCGGGGCTCGACGTGCGCAAGCCGCGCTTCAGCCGTTCGGGCATTTTCGTTTCGGGCGAGGGGATGGTGCTGACCACGACCGAGGCCGTCACCGGATGCGGGCGCATCACGCTGGACCGGCAGACCGAAGGCCAGGTGGTACTGACCGACGCTGCCGCCGGACTGGCTGTCGTGAGGCCGAAAACCCCACTGGCGCCGCGCAAGGTGGCCAGCTTGCAGACCGGGCCGGAAAGGCCTGGGACAGAGGTGATGGTCGCCGGCTATTCCTATGAGGACCGCCTTCCTGCCCCGGTAATGACCTTCGGCACCCTCGATGAGCTGACCGGCCTGAACGGAGAAACGGGCATCAAGCGGCTGTCCGTGCAGGCGATGCCCGGCGACACCGGCGGGCCGGTGCTGGATGCCACGGGCGCGGTGATCGGGGTTCTGCTGCCCGGCGGCGGGCCCGAAGGCAAGGTTCTGCCGCCCGGCACCTTCTTTGCCGCCACGGGCGCCGAGGTCGCGCGGGTGCTGACCGCGGGGGGCATCGCCCCGACCGAAGCCCGTGCGCAGGGCGCCCTGCCGCCCTATGACCTCTCGGAACTTGGCGCCGGGATGACGGTCCTCGTCTCCTGCTGGGACTGATCGGCACCTGCGGCGCTTGCGCCCTGCCCCCTTGCGGCGTAAGGGGGCGGCGTCCCCGAAGTCCGCCGCGAAGGTGCCCGCATGATCCCGCGCTATTCCCGCCCCGAGATGGTGGCGATCTGGTCCCCTGAAACCCGCTTCCGCATCTGGTTCGAGATCGAGGCCCACGCTTGCGACGCCCAGGCCGCCCTTGGCGTGATCCCCAAGGAAAATGCCGAAGCCGTCTGGCGCGCAAAGGACGTGCCCTTCGACGTGGCCCGCATCGACGAGATCGAGGCGGTCACGAAGCACGATGTCATCGCCTTTCTCACCCATCTGGCCGAAATCATCGGCAATGAAGAGGCGCGCTTCGTCCATCAGGGGATGACCTCGTCGGACGTGCTGGACACGACCTTCAACATCCAGCTTGTCCGTGCCGCAGACCTGCTGCTCAACGGCCTCGACCGGGTGCTCGCCGCGCTGAAGGCGAGGGCCTACGAACACAAGGACACCATCCGCATCGGCCGCAGCCACGGCATTCATGCCGAGCCCACGACGATGGGCCTGACCTTCGCCCGTTTCTATGCCGAGATGAAGCGCAACCGGGAACGGCTTGAAAACGCGCGGAAGGAAGTCTCCACCGGGGCGATTTCCGGCGCGGTCGGCACCTTCGCCAACATCGACCCGCGGGTCGAGGAACATGTGTGCAAGATGTTGGGCCTGGTTCCCGAACCGATCAGCACCCAGGTGATCCCCCGCGACCGCCACGCCATGTTCTTCGCCACACTTGGCGTGATCGCCTCCAGCATCGAAAACGTGGCCATCGAGATCCGCCACATGCAGCGCACCGAGGTTCTGGAGGCCGAGGAGTATTTCTCGCCCGGCCAGAAGGGATCGAGCGCGATGCCGCACAAGCGCAACCCGGTGCTGACCGAAAACCTGACCGGCCTTGCGCGCCTTGTCCGGATGGCCGTGACCCCTGCGCTGGAGAATGTGGCGCTCTGGCACGAACGCGACATTTCGCATTCATCGGTCGAACGGATGATCGGCCCCGACACCACGATCACGCTGGATTTCGCCCTGCACCGGCTGGCCGGGGTGATCGAGAAGCTGGTGGTCTATCCCGAAAACATGTTGAAGAATCTCAACAAGTTCAAGGGACTGGTCATGTCCCAGCGCGTGCTTCTGGCCCTGACCCAAGCCGGCGTTTCGCGCGAGGATGCCTATCGCCTGGTGCAGCGCAACGCCATGAAGGTCTGGGAAAAGGGTGCCGACTTCAAGGCCGAGTTGCTTGCCGACCCCGAGGTGACGGCCGTGCTTTCCCCGGCCGAGATCGAGGAGAAGTTCGACCTCGGCTACCATACCAAACACGTCGATACCATCTTCGCCCGGGTCTTCGGCAGCTGACGGAAGCGTGATCCGGCCTGCGGCGCGGGGTCGCGGTTTTCGCTGCTTGATTGCGATCGGTCCGTGCTACCTTTCAGGGACGCGCCGACGCCAATCGCATCGGATCCGTCTGAACCCCGAACCGACAGGAGGACGACCATGAAGATCGCACTGACCCTCTCCGCGCTTGCCCTCTCGCTGACGCCGGCGCTGGCCTATTCGGGCTGTCCGGGCAAGGAAAGGCAGGAAACCGCGGCATCCTGCATGCCGGGCTATACCTGGGATGCCGAAAAGGGGACCTGCATCGCCACACCTTCCAGCTGAATTCCAGCACCGCTAAGCCTGCATTAACCTGCGGCAGCGAAGCTTCGGGCATCTGAATCGCCAGGGGTGCCCATGCCGCAGGATCTTGTCCCCCTCTCTCGCACAGCGCCTGACCGAAGTGTGGCGTCTTCCTCGTGCCGCGTTCTGACGGCGCGACAGAAGGCGGCAGTCATCGTCCGCTACCTGCTGACACAGGGCACGACCCTGCCGCTGGCCTCGCTTCCCGAACACATGCAGGCCGCGCTGGCCGAACAGATGGGTAAGATGCGCCTGATCGACCGCGCCACCCTTGATGAGGTTGTGGCAGAATTCCTGGCCGAACTCGATTCAGTCGGCCTTGCCTTTCCCGGCGGGATAGAGGGGGCACTGTCGATGATGGACGGCCACATCTCGCAGTCGGCCGCCTCGCGCCTGCGCCGCATGGCCTCTGCCTCATCCAGGATCGACCCCTGGGAACGTATCACAGCGCTGCCGTCAGACCGCCTGCTGCCGATCCTGATGGACGAGGCGGTAGAGATCGGGGCCGTCATGCTGTCGAAGCTTCCGGTCCCCAGGGCGGCGGAACTTCTGGGAAAACTGCCCGGCGAGCGCGCGCGGAGGGTTGCCCATGCGGTCTCAATGACCGGCAACGTCGATCCCGAAACCGTACGCCGGATTGGCGTGGCGCTGCTCAGCGAGCTCGACAATCAGCCGCCCCGCGCCTTCGACCGGGGACCGGTCGAACGGGTCGGGGCCATCCTGAATGTCGCTGCCTCGGCCACGCGCGACGGCGTGCTGAAGGGTCTGGATGCCGAGGACGCCGATTTCGCCGCCGAGGTACGCAAGGCGATCTTCACCTTCGCGCATATCCCCGCCCGCCTGCACCCGCGCGACGCGCCAAAGGTTACCCGAATGGTGGAACAGTCGCAGCTCGTCACCGCACTTGCCGCCGCCCAGGGCAGGCCCGAACTGGAAGAGGCCGCAGAATTCCTTCTGGCCAACATCTCGCAGCGCCTGGCCCAGGGTCTGCGCGAGGAAATCGCAACCCGCGGAAAGGTCAAGGAAAAGGACGGCGAAGCCGCCATGACCGCGATCGTCGCCGCGATTCGCGCGCTTGAGACAGCGGGCGACATCACCCTGATCCGCGAGGAGGAAGACTGATGCGACCGGGGGCCGCTGCCGCCCCCGGCCTGGTGCCGGAATCGTCTAGAACCGGTAGTCCAGTCGCAGGGCAAACTCGCGGTTGTCGATGTCGATTGCGCTTCCGTCGAAGTCGTCCTTCTTCTCTACAAGGTATTCGACGCCAGCGACCAACCGCCCCTGCGCCCCGAAGGCAAAGCGGGCGCCAATGCCGTAGGCCGTGGCGGTATCGGACGCTGTGTCGCCACCTTCGTCGAGCTTCATGTCGGACACGCCGATGAATGCATAGGGCAGGACGCGTCCTGCATCGAAACCACCGATCAGCTTCAGCCGCGTCGAACTGACCGAAGCGTCCGTGATGTCCTCCAGATCGGAGGTCGAATAGGAAAGCTCTCCGCCCACAACGAAGCGACCCAGGTCATGCAGATAGCCGGCCTGAACGCCAAACCCCTGCGTGTCGTAACTTATGGTCCCGTCATCGATGCTGCCCATCGTAAGGGCCAGACCGGCATAGAACCCCGTCCAGTCATAGCTGGGTGCAGCCGGCGCAACCGGAGCCGCGACCACCGGCTCGCTTGCGACCACCACCGGCCCACCCGCACTGGCCGGTCCGGCCGCAAGGACGAGGCAGGCAATTGCAAGACTTCTGGTATTCATCATGACGCCCTCCGAAATTCGCTTCTCAATATGATGAAGAGTACATGAATCGGTACATGACGCAAAGTCAGTCATTCCCTGCAACCGACTGTCTTGCCCAGGGCCTCTTGCCCGGATCGCTTGCGGTCCTGTCGCCATGTCTCTAGCGTCTCGGCCGATGCGACAGCCCTCTTCCCTTTCTCATGTGACGCGCGGCGTCGCCCTGATGATCCTGGCGATCTTCCTCTTTACCGCGATGGATGCGACCGCCAAGGGCCTGATCGAGCGTTACCCCGCGCCGCAAGTGATCTGGGTGCGCTTCATCGGCCAGCTTCTGCTGGTGATCGTGATCCTGCGGCAGCATCTAGGCCCGATGCTGCGCACGCGGTTTCCCGTGCTGCATTTCTGGCGCTCGGCCTCGCAGTTCGGCGCAACCACGTTCTTCTTCCTGTCGCTGCCCCACATCGGGCTGGCCGAGGCCACCGCGATCGCCGACATCAACCCGGTGCTCATCACACTGGGGGCGGCGCTGTTCCTGGGGGAAAGGCTTGGGCCGCGGCGGGTCGCCGGGGTTGTCGCCGCGCTGATCGGCGCCCTGATCGTGATCAGGCCTGGGGCGGGCGTCTTCACCTGGTGGGCGCTGCTGCCCCTGTGCTGTGCGCTGTCCTATGCGGCCTCGGCCTTGCTGACCCGCAAGATCGGGGCGCAGGAAAGCGTCTGGGCCTCGATGGTCTATGCCGCGCTATTCGGCAGCATCGTCGCCGGCGCCGCCCTGCCCTTCGTCTGGCAACCGATTTTGACCGCGGACCTCTGGCGCTTCGGGCTGATCGCCTGCCTGGGAACCGGGGCCCAGCTGTGCATCATCCGCAGCTTTTCGATCACCGAGGCCTCGATTGTCGCCCCCTTCGCCTATCTGGGAATAGTCTTCGCCACCTTTTGGGGCATCGCCCTATACGACCAGTGGCCCGACCGCTGGACGGTGATCGGTGCGCTTGTGATCGTGGGGGCGGGGCTCTATGTCTGGCAGCGCGAAACAAGGGCTGCCCGCTCCGCCTGACCATGGCCGAACCGACCTTCTCCTTGCGCCACTGGACGCAGGACCGCGCGTTGCGCGGCCTGATCTGGCTGCTTCTGCGCCTGCCCTACCGCTGGCGGGTGCCACTGTGCGGCTGGGTTCTGTCGCGGATCATCGCGCCCGTCGCGGGCTATCGCCGGCGCATCCGCGACAATCTTGCCCTGGTGCTGCCCGACCTGCCCAAGGCCGAGGTCGAACGCATTGTCCTTGCGGTGCCCGACAATGTCGGCCGCACGGTGATCGAAATCTACTCGGGCTCCGAATTCATCGCCCATGCCGTCAGCCACCCCCTGACGGGCGGTGGCGTCGCCGCACTGGAAGAAGCGCATCGCCAGGGGCGCCCGGTGATCCTGGTGACCGGCCACTTCGGCAACTACGACGCCAGCCGCGCAGCCCTGATCGCGCGCGGCTATCGGGTGGGTGCGCTCTACATGCCGATGGCCAACCGCTACTTCAACGAACATTACGTCAAGGCGATCTCGGGGATCGGCACACCCCTGTTTCCCCGCGGCCGGGCAGGCCTGGCCGACATGGTGCGGCACCTGCGGTCGGGCGGCATGCTGGGGATGCTGGTCGATCAGCACATGCATCACGGCGAGCAACTCAGCTTCTTTGGCCGTCCTGCGCTGACCGCGCTTTCGGCGGCGGAGCTGGCGCTGAAGTATGACGCCCTGCTGGTGCCGACCTATGCGGTGCGGTTGCCGGACGGGCTTTCGTTCGAGATCATCGTGGAACCACCCATCCCGCGCGGCACGCCCGAGGCGATGACCCAGGCGCTGAACGACAGCCTCGAGGCGCTGGTGCGTCAGCACATCGACCAGTGGTTCTGGATCCACCGCCGCTGGAAGGGGGCTGGCAAGGCACGACAGCGCATCAACATGAAGCCCCGGCCATAAAGGCGGGCACCGCGCCAGAAGGGTTTCAGTCCACCCGCGCCGCGGCAAGAATCGCCGCCGGACCCGCCGTCTGCAAGATCACGGCCCCCGGCTCGTCGCCGCCGTAGGGCGCCACCAGCTCCAGCGGCTCCTGACCGGCCCAGTCGGCTACAGCTTCCCATGAGGTCACGATATTGTGGTAGGTCATCGTCCGTCCCGCATTCTCGCCGCGTTCGATGGTCACGGTTTCCTGCGGCTTGTAGCGCACGAGCTGCACCCGCACCGGCTCTTTCAATGGTGGGTCTGCCTCGGCCCGGATCACGATGCTCTCGCCTTCGCGCGTCACGCTCAGCCGCACCGGCGTCGTGGCCTTGAGGTGGGCGCGCAGCCGCTCGGCCGTCTTGTCGGGCGCGAAGCCCTCGATCCGGTCCTGCCCGCCGATGATCAGCTGCGGCGTGTAGATCGTGCGTGACCCCACCGCCTTGGCATAGGCGCGCTGGCGGTCGGTGAATTTCGGATGCGCGAACTTGTCGGCCCAGCCGATATAGTCCCAGTAATCGACATGCAGCGCCAGCGGCAGGATTCGCGGGTCGGAGGCCAGCATCGCGACGAATTCGTCGGCCGGCGGGCAGGAGGAACAGCCTTGCGAGGTGTAAAGTTCCACCACCACCACCTGTTCTGCCGCAACCGGGGCTGCCGCCGCCAGACACAAGCCGAAGGCGGCGCTGACGAAATGTCGCATGTCGCGTATCCTGATCCCTTTATCCCCTCGCGTGTTATAGGGAAGCCACCATGCCCCTGCCAATCAAGGTTTTGCGAGAGATCCGACACATGCCCCGCGAGATCCCGCATTCAGGGACTGGATAATCGGCATACAATTGCATACAATGACGCCAGAAGCCGCCTTTCCCGAAGGAGCCACCCGATGACCGTCACAGTTGGACACGACCTGTCGAAGACCCGCAAGACCCTGACCGCGGGCGGACAGACCGTCAGCTACTATTCGATCCCCGCCGCCGAGGCCGCAGGCCTGGGCGAGTTCGCCAGGCTTCCCGCCAGCCTCAAGGTGGTGCTGGAAAACATGCTGCGGTTCGAAGATGGAAAGACCGTAACCGTCGATGACATCAAGGCCTTTTCCGACTGGGGCAGGAACGGCGGCCAGAACCCGCGCGAAATCGCCTATCGCCCGGCGCGCGTGCTGATGCAGGACTTCACCGGCGTTCCGGCGGTGGTGGACCTTGCGGCCATGCGTGACGGCATCAAGGGCCTGGGCGGCGACGCGCAGAAGATCAACCCGCTGGCGCCGGTCGATCTGGTCATCGACCACTCGGTGATGATCGACGAATTCGGCCACCCCCGCGCCTTCCAACTGAACGTGGACCGCGAGTATGAGCGGAACATGGAACGCTACGTCTTCCTGAAATGGGGGCAGAAGGCATTCAACAACTTCCGCGTCGTGCCGCCCGGCACGGGCATCTGCCACCAGGTGAACCTGGAATACCTGGCGCAGACCGTCTGGACTGACACCGACCAGAACGGCGAGATGGTCGCCTACCCCGACACGCTGGTCGGCACCGACAGCCACACCACCATGGTCAACGGCCTGGCCGTCCTTGGCTGGGGCGTGGGCGGGATCGAGGCCGAGGCCGCGATGCTGGGCCAGCCGGTTTCCATGCTGATCCCCGAGGTCGTGGGCTTCAAGCTGACTGGCGAGATGCGCGAGGGCACCACGGCGACTGACCTGGTGCTGAAGGTCGTGCAGATGCTGCGCAAGCACGGCGTGGTGAACAAGTTCGTCGAATTCTACGGACCCGGCCTTGATCACCTGCCGCTCGCCGACCGCGCTACCATCGCCAACATGGCCCCCGAATACGGCGCGACCTGCGGCTTCTTCCCGATCGACGGCGAAACCCTGCGCTATCTGCGCCAGACCGGCCGTGACGAGGGCCGCATCGCCCTGGTCGAGGCCTATGCCAAGGCGAACGGCATGTGGCGGGACGAGAATTACGATCCCATCTACACCTCGACCCTGCATCTGGACATGGGCGAGATCGTGCCTGCAGTCTCGGGTCCGAAACGCCCGCAGGACTACACGCCGCTGAATCTGGCCGCACGCTCGTTCGGCAAGGTCGTGGCGGAATACCGCGGGATCGACATTTCGGCCGATGCCAAGGACATGGCTGACGAGGGCCCCGTCGCCACGAAGCCGGTCGAGATTGCCAAGACCGCAGCGGTGGAAGGCGAAGGCTACAAGCTGCGCGACGGCTCGATCGTGATCGCCTCGATCACATCCTGCACGAATACCTCAAACCCCCATGTGATGATCGGCGCGGGGCTGGTGGCGCGCAAGGCGCGCGCTCTTGGCCTGACGCGCAAGCCCTGGGTCAAGACCTCGCTCGCGCCGGGGTCGCAGGTGGTGTCCGAATACCTGAACGCAGCGGGCCTGCAAGAGGATCTGGATGCCATCGGCTTCAATCTGGTCGGCTACGGCTGCACCACCTGCATCGGCAACTCGGGCCCCCTGCAGCCCGAGATCTCCAAGGCGATCAACGACAACGATCTGGTGGCTGCGGCGGTCCTGTCCGGCAACCGCAACTTCGAGGGCCGTATCTCCCCGGATGTTCGCGCGAACTACCTCGCTTCGCCGCCGCTCGTTGTCGCCTATGCGCTGGCGGGCGACATGAACATCGACCTGACCACCGAACCGCTTGGCACCGGGAAGGACGGCAAGCCTGTCTATCTGCGCGACATCTGGCCCACGAACAAGGAAATCGCCGATCTGGTCCACGCGACCGTGACGCGCGAGGCCTTCCAGAAGAAATACGCCGATGTGTTCAAGGGCGATGCGAAATGGCAGGCGGTCGAGGTGACGGACAGCGAAACCTATGACTGGCCGCCGACCTCGACCTACATCCAGAATCCGCCCTATTTCCGGGGCATGTCGAAGACCAAGGGGGCCATCCGCAATGTGACCGGCGCGCGCATCCTGGCGCTTCTGGGCGACATGATCACGACCGACCACATCAGCCCGGCCGGCAGCTTCAAGCCGAACACCCCTGCCGGCAAGTATCTGATCGAACGCGGCGTGCCGGTCAGCGAGTTCAACAGCTACGGCGCCCGGCGCGGCAACCACGAGGTGATGATGCGCGGCACATTCGCCAACATCCGCATCAGGAACGAGATGCTGGATGGTGTCGAGGGCGGCTATACCATCGGCCCAGATGGCAAGCAGACTTCGATCTTCGAGGCCTCGATGGCATATCAGGCGCAGGGCACGCCGCTGGTCGTGATTGGCGGCATCGAATACGGGGCGGGCTCCAGCCGTGACTGGGCGGCCAAGGGCACAGCACTTCTGGGTGTGAAAGCCGTCATCGCCGAAAGCTTCGAGCGCATCCACCGCTCGAATCTCGTCGGTATGGGCGTGATCCCGTTCGAATTCACCCCTGGCGAAAACCGCAAGACGCTGGGCCTGAAGGGCGACGAGGTGATCAGCATCGAGGGGCTGGAAGGCGATCTGAAGCCGCTCAGCCTGGTTCCCTGCCACATCACCTATGCCGATGGCACCAAGAAGACCATCCAGATCAAGTGCCGCATCGATACCGCCATCGAGATCGAATACGTCGAAAACGGCGGCGTCCTGCACTATGTCCTACGGAACCTCGCCGCAGCCTGAATTGGCAAACGGACGGTTTCCATGACAAAGGCCCGGGGCGACCCGGGCCTTAATCTTTCCTTCGGGCATCCGGAGGTGTCTACGCGCCACCGCTTACGCAAGAAAGGTCCGCGCATGCGCTTTCCCACCCCGCGCCTTGTCGGTCGCACTGCGCCGTCGCCATGCCCCACGGCGTAGCAGCCTGCCGGCGGCAGAGCTATACGTGAGCACAGCCATCGCCGCCCCCTGTCATCGCCGCCCTTGTCGGCGTTCCACGGGGCGGGCAGGCTACCGGGTGGGCAGGCCGTCTGGATGCTCCGGCCCCCTCAATCCCCGCCCGCGAGCGCCTTTTCCAGCGCCGGCACGAAGCGCGTCTCGTAGTCGGTGCCGACCAGCGGCCCGACGAAGCGGAACAGGACCGTCCCGTCGCCACCGATGATGAAGGTCTCCGGCGGGGCAGTCACGCCCCACTCCACACGGTTGCGTCCGTTCGGGTCGGTCGCCACGGCGATGAAGGGGTTGCCCTCTTCTGCCAAATAGGCCCGCGCCTTGGCATCGTCGTCCATCATGTTCACGCCCGCAACGCGCACGCCGTCAGCCGCCATCTTCAACAGCACCGGATGTTCCGCCCGGCAAGGCGGACACCATGTGGCCCAGAAATTGACCACCGTCACCTCGCCCGTGCGCAAGTCGGCATCGGTCAGCTGCGGCACACCTGAAAGGCCCGTCGCAGGCAGCACCGGCGCCGGCCGTCCGACAAAAACCGAAGGCAATTCGCCCGGGTTTTCACGCTGCATGCCAAAATAGAACATCCCCGCCAGCCCCGCGAACAGGACCGGCGGCAGCACCATAAGCCACCTAGCCATCCGTCTTCCCCTGCCGCGCCTCGACCTCGTCCAGTGCGCGCTTGGTCCGCGCGCTCTGCCACAGCGACAGCGCCACCAGCCCCGCGATCAGCAACGCCGTTGCCGCATAGGACGCCAGCACCGCAAAGGCATACTTCCCCAGATCCGGCATCACGCCACCCTCTCCCGCGCCAGAAGCGCCTTCAGCCGCCGCGCGCGGATTTCCGTTCGCGTCCGCATCAGGACGAGGGTGACGAACAACAGGACAAAGCCCGCGATGCACACCAGGAGCGGCACCCAGAACACGTTCGAAACATTTTCTTCCCTGTCCAGGCTCAGCGAGGCACCCTGATGCAACCCCTGGTTCCAGAAATTCACCGCATAGCGCGACAAAAGCGCAAAGACCGATCCCACAAGGCACAGGATCGAGGTCAGGTCTGCCGCTGTATCGGGGTTCTCGATCGCTTCCCACAGCGCGATGTAGCCCAGATAAAACAGGCACAGGATCAGGAACGAGGTCAGCCGCGGATCCCAGGCCCACCAGGTGCCCCACATCGGCTGACCCCAGAGTGCGCCGGTGACCAGCGCGACAAGGGTGAAGGTCAACCCGATGGGCGCTGCGGCCTTGGCTGCCAGCGCACTGACATGGTGCCGCCGCACGATCCAGATGAGCGAGGCCACCAGCATCATGACCCAGGCATTGATCGCCATCATCGCCGACGGAACATGCAGGTAGATGATCTTGACGGTGGACCCCTGCTTGTAATCGTCCGGCGTGAAGAAGAAGCCCCAGACCAGCCCCACGACCAGACAGGCCACGGTCAGCCCGACCGCCCAGGGCAGAACCCAGGCCGAGGTCTGCATGAACTTCTTCGGATTGGCATATTCCCAGATCGACATGGCCCGTCGCCTATCCCCTTCACCTGCCCTGCTCAACTCACCTTCCCGCGAAACGTTAGCGCAAATTGACGCGGAGCGCCGCCGCTGCCGCGAATGGCAACAACGCCACCCCCCCCAGACTGATCGCCGCCAGCAGCGCCAGTGGGGTGCCCAGGGCCATGCCCTCGGCCCCGCGCCGCACCACCTCGGCCCCGAAAATCAAGGTCGGGACATACAGCGGCAGGACCAGCAGGCTAAGCAAAAGGCCGCCGCGCTTCAGCCCGACGGTAAGGGCCGCGCCAAAGGCGCCGACGATCGACAGGGTCGGCGTGCCCAGCAGAAGGCTCAGCACCAGCCAGCCGTAGGCCGCCGGCGCCAGGTTCAAAAGGACCCCCAGCCCCGGCGCCATCAGGGTCAGCGGCAGCCCCGTCACCAGCCAGTGCGCCATGGCCTTGACCGCGACCACCGCCTCAAGCGGGATTGGCGAGGTCGCCAGCAGATCCAGCGAACCGTCCTCGTGATCCAACGCGAAGATCCGGTCCAGCGACAGAAGGCAAGCCAGAAGCGCCCCCACCCACAGGATCCCGGGCGCGATCCGGCCCAGCGTGCCGCCCTCGGCGCCGACGCCCAGCGGAACAAGCACCGCGAGGATCAGGAAAAAGGCCAGCCCCAGGCCGAAGCCGCCCCCGGTCCGCATCGCCAGCCGCACATCACGCAGCAGAAGCGCCCTCATGCGAAAGCCTCGTCGAACCCGTCACGGACCATGATGCGCACCCGGTGCGGGTCGAGGTCCTGCACCCGCGCCTCGGGCAACCCCAGATCGACATGCGTCGCGATGATTGCCGCCCCACCCCCGGCCAGATGCCCGCGCACCGCGCCTGCGAACAGTGCAACCGAGGCGACGTCCAGGCTGACGGTCGGCTCGTCCAGAAGCCAAAGGGGGCGCCCGGTGACCAACAAGCGTGCCAGGCCCAGCCGCCGCTTCTGCCCGGCCGACAACTCTCCTGCCCGGCGGCGGACCAGGGCGGCAAGGTCCATCGCCTGAACCGCAGGGCCGATGTCCGGCCCGCCGTAGATCGCAGCCCAGAACGCAAGGTTCTCTGCCACGGTCAGTGTCGATTTCAATCCGTCGGCATGGGCGGCATAGGCGATGGTCTCGGGCGCAAGGTCGATCTCGCCCGCAGTTGGCGGCTGCAAACCGGCCAGCGTGCGCAAGAGCGTGGTCTTGCCCGACCCGTTCGGCCCGCGCAGGATCAGCGCCTCGCCCGGTGCCACGGCAAAGCCCAGCCCCTGCAGGACAGTCACCCCACCCCGTGCCACCGCCAGATTGCGCACCCCGATCACCATGGAACGCAGGCCTAACCCAAGGCGGCCCCGCCGAAAAGGGGCATGGTCATCCGCCGCGCGCGACCCTATGTCTTGCGCGCAAGCAAGGAGACAACGATGCAGAGCATTCCCTTCGGCCGTACAGGCCGCATGACCACCCCGATCGGCTTCGGCGCGTGGGCCATTGGCGGCACCTGGGGCGAGGTCAGTGTCGAGGACGCGAAGGCCACGCTGCACGCCGCGCTCGACGAAGGCATGACCTTCATCGACACCGCCGATGTCTATGGTGACGGGCGGTCGGAACGCATCATCCGCGAGGTTCTGGCCGAACGGCCGGGCGAGCGGCCCTTCGTCGCCACCAAGGCCGGGCGCCGGCTTTCGCCGCATGTCGCCGAAGGCTACACCGCCGCCAACCTAGAATCCTTCATCGATCGATCGCTGCTGAACCTGGGGGTAGAGCGGCTTGACCTTGTGCAACTGCACTGCCCGCCGACACCGGTCTATTCCGACCCAGAGGTATTTGCCGCCCTTGACGCGATCAAGGCCAAGGGCAAGATCGCCGACTACGGCGTATCGGTCGAGACGGTCGAGGAAGCCCGCACAGCGATCCGCCAGCCCGGCGTGGTGTCGGTGCAGATCATCTACAACCTGTTCCGCATGAAGCCTGCCGAGCTTTTCTTCCCGGAAGCCAAGGCAAAGAACGTGGCAATCATCGCCCGGGTTCCGCTGGCTTCGGGCCTTCTGACCGGGAAGATGACGAAGGACAGCCAGTTTGCCCCTGACGACCACCGCAGTTTCAACCGCAACGGCGAGGCATTCGACAAGGGCGAAACCTTCTCTGGCGTTCCCTTCGAGGTGGCACTCGAGGCAGTGGAAGAACTGCGTCCGCTGGTGCCGGCAGGTGCCACGATGGCGGCCTTCGCCTTGCGCTGGATCCTGATGGAGGATGCGGTGACGGTGGTCATTCCCGGCGCGAAGTCGCCGGCACAGGCCCGGGCCAATGCCGCGGCGGCTGCGATGCCTCCCCTGTCGCCGGCGGTGATGGAGAAGGCCCGCGAGATCTACACCCGCCTTATCGCCCCCCATGTCGCACACCTGTGGTGACCGGGGCAGAGTTCCATCAGGTCAAGCTGCAAGGGTTCTTGAATACTCTTGCAGCCCTTACACCGGCAGCAAGGCCACGGCGACCCGCCGTCCCTCGCCCAGAAGCACGTTATAGGTGCGGGCGGCAGCGGGCGAGGCCATGATCTCGACCCCGATCCCCTGCCCTTCCAGCGCCTCGCGGAAGGCCTGGGGCACATGCTGGATCGTTGCGCCGGTACCGACGAACAGGACGTCGATCCTGCCTTCCAGCGACAGCGGCGCAGCGATGTCATCATAGCCGCCCCAGGGTCCGGCATCCCACGGCGTGATCAGGCAGGCCCCGCGCAGCACATGGCCCGCAACGCGGAAAAAGCCCGGGCCATAGCCCTCGATTGCCCGGGCCGAACCGTAGGTGACCTCGGTCAGGCGCATCAGGCTTCGACTTCGGCGAATTCGTTGCCGGCCTTCGGTTTCTTTGGCTTGTCGCCGCGGTCAAGCCCGATGAACAGCACCAGGTTCTTGGCCACGAAGACCGAGGAATAGGTACCAAGCACCACGCCGATGAATATTGCCAAGGTAAAGCCGCGGATCACGTCGCCGCCAAAGATCAGCATCGCGCCCAGCGCCATCAGCGTCGTGCCCGAGGTCATGATCGTGCGGCTAAGGGTTTCGTTCACCGACAGGTTCATCACGTCCTTCAGTGGCATAGTCTTGTATTTCAACAGGTTTTCCCGCAACCGGTCGAAGACGACCACCGTGTCGTTGATCGAATAGCCCAGAATCGTCAGCAGGGCGGCAATGATTGTCAGGTCGAACTTGATCTGGAAGACCGCAAAGATGCCGATGACGATGAAGATGTCATGCAACAGCGCCACCACGCTGCCCACGGCGAACTGCCATTCGAAGCGCAGCCAGATATAGACCATGATGCAGGCCGAGGCCGCGACCATCGCGGTGATCGCCTTCCAGATCAGCTCTCCGGAAACCTTGGGCCCGACCGATTCCACCGAAGGAAAGGTGATCGTCGGGTCCACCCGCTGCAAGGCCGCCTCGACCTGGGCAATGGTTTCGGGTGTCACCGCCTCCTGCCCCTCCAGTGGCGAAATACGCACCTGTGCCACATGCTGGTTTTCGGCAAAGGTGGGGTCGAAGACCTGGGTGATCGCCACATCGCCAAGGTCAAGCCCCGCCAGCGCCTGACGATAGGCTGCCACATCGATCGGCTGCGTCGCCTCGGTGCGGATCGTGGTGCCGCCGCGGAAGTCGATGCCGAAGTTCAGCCCCATCACCGCCCAGGCGATGATGGCGACAACGGTCAGCAACATCGACCCGCCGAAGGTCAGCCACTGCGCACGGAAGAAGTCGATGTTGGTCTTTTCGGGGACGACACGAAGACGGAAGGCCATGGTTCTGATCCCTTACACGACGACAGTCGCGGGCCGGCGCGCGCGATACCAGAATTCAACGAACAGCCGGGTCACGAACAGGGCCGTGAAGACCGAGGTGATGATCCCGATGCCCAGCGTTACGGCAAAGCCGCGCACCGGGCCGGCGCCAACCGCAAACAGCACGACAGCCGTGATGAAGGTCGTGATGTTGGCGTCAACAATCGCGCTTTTCGCGCGTTCGTAGCCCAGTTCGATCGCGCGACCGGCGTTCCTGTTCTGCCGCAATTCCTCGCGGATGCGCTCGAAGACCAGCACGTTGGCATCAACCGCCATGCCGATCGTCAGCACGATCCCGGCGATCCCCGGCAGGGTCAGCGTGCCGCCGACAGCCGACAATGCGGCAAAGATCAGCGCCATGTTGATCACCAGCGCGACGTTGGCGAACAGCCCGAACAGGCCGTAGCTCGCCAGCATGTAAAGCACGACCGCAGCACCCGCGACCAGGGCGGCAACCTTGCCGGCATCGATCGAATCCTGGCCCAGTTCGGGGCCGATGGTGCGTTCCTCAAGGAAGTTCATTTCGGCCGGCAGGGCGCCCGCGCGCAGCAACACGGCAAGCCGGGTCGATTCCTCGACCGTGAAGTTCCCGGTGATGATGCCAGAGCCACCCGGAATGTGGCTCTGGATCACCGGGGCCGAGATCACCTCGTTGTCCAGCACGATGGCGAAAGGCGCACCGATATTTGCGGCCGTATAGTCGCCGAACTTGCGCGCGCCCGAACTGTCGAAACGGAAGCTTACCGCCGGCCGGTTGTTCTGGTCGAACGAGGGCTGGGCATCAACCAGCTGCTCGCCCGACACAACCGGTGTTTCCTCGACAATGTAATAGACCCCCGGTTCGTCCATCGACGGCAAGAGAAGGTTGCGCGGCCCGGGGTTCGCGCCGGCATCGGTCGTGCGACTTACCACCGCGTTGAAGGTCAGCTTTGCCGTGGTGCCGATCAGTGCCTTCAGCTCTGCCGCCGAGCCGATGCCCGGCACCTGGATCAGCACCCGGTCCTCGCCCTGGCGCATGATCGTCGGTTCGCGGGTGCCGGCCTGGTCAACCCGGCGGCGGATGATTTCCAGCGACTGTTGCAGGGTGCGGTTGTCCGTGGCCTGCTTTTCCGCCTCGGAGAGCTGGATCACGATGTCGTTGCCCTCGGCGGTCACGTCGATCGTGCTTTGCCCGACACCGGTCAGACTCATCACGCCGGTGCCAAGGCCGCGCACCGCCTCCAGTGCGGCGGCCATGCCCTCGGGCCTTTCGATCGTCACCCGCAGGATCCCGTCGGGCGAAGGTGCGCGCCGCACGGCACCCACCTGGTCGCGCAGCGGCCGCAGCGCATCGCGCACATCGGGCCACATCGCATCCATCCGCGACTTGTAGACATCCTCGACCTTGACTTCGGCCAGCAGATGCGCGCCACCGCGAAGATCAAGACCCAGGTTCACCAGCGCCGAGGGCAGGAAATCGGGCCATTCGGCGCGGGCGGCCAACTGTTCTGGCGTTGCAGTTCCTCCCGCCGCTTCGATCGCGGCAACCGCGTCATTGTGGCGCTCCACCCGTGCGTAGAACAGGTTCGGGATCGCCCCCACGATCCCCCAGGCACAGACCAGCAGGATCAGGATACGCTTCCACAGCGCCATGGGTTCCATGGGTCAGAGCCTCAGCTTGCCGCAGGTTCGGTCTTGTTCAGCAGGCTGGTGATCGTGTGCTTCACCACCTTGACCTTGATTCCATCGGCAATCTCGACCTCGATCATGCCGTCCTCCTGCACCTTCGAGACCTTTCCCACGATGCCGCCCGCGGTCACCACCTGGTCGCCACGGCGCAGGCCGTCGACCATGGCACGGTGTTCCTTCATCCGCTTCTGCTGCGGCCGGATCAGCAGGAAGTAGAAGATCACGAAGATCAGGATGATCGGCAGGAACTGCGCGACGGCGGCCCCGGCTCCGGGAGCTCCGGCGGCCTGGGCGAAGGCGGGAGAGACGAACATGGGCATCCTTTCCTGCGGGCCGGGGCACGCCCGGCAAGGTGTTCGGCCGGGTCCAGCCCGGCAATCGTCGGCTCATGTAAGCCCTTTCGCGCCGCTTTGCCAGAGGGTGCGGGCGCCATTGCCCGCCCCTGACTACCCCTGCATCCGCGCGCGATTCGGGCCACATGCTCGACCGCTGTCGCACCAGGCGCGGGCAGAGATGGAAGCAACACGCAAGAAAGCGCGGCGCAAAAGCAGTGGTGCCCCGCCGTTTCCGACACCTTGGCGTCATTCGCCGGCCTCGTCATCGCGCCGCGCTTCCCTTCCGCATCATGTTGCCCCAAAACACAGTCCCCCCATCCGAAGCCCTGCACCCGACACCTTCCCCCTTGCCCGGCAATCGGGCATAGAGCGTCAGACGAACCGAAGGGGGCCACGCCATGCACGACATCCGCTTCATCCGCGAAAACCCCGCCGCATTCGACGCGGCGCTTGCCCGTCGCGGGCTGTCGCCGATGGCGGCCGAGCTTCTGGCGATCGATGAGGCGCGGCGGTCGAAGATCCTGGCGGCGGAAACTGCGGCGGCGGCGCAGAATGCCGCCTCGAAGGAGGTGGGCGCCGCAAAGGCGCGCGGGGATGAGGCCGAGTTTCAGCGGCTTCGTGCCCTGGTGGCCGAGAAGAAGGCCGAGGGTGCCCGGTTGACTGCCGAAGCCGATGCCGAGGATGCGCGCCTGAAGGATGCCCTTGCCCGCATCCCCAACATGCCGCTGGACGACGTGCCCGACGGCCCGGACGAAACGGCGAACGTCGAGATCAGACGCTGGGGCACGCCCCGTGTGATGGACTTCAAGCCACTGGAACATTTCGACATTCCGGCAGCCAGGGGCGGCCTGGATTTCCCGACCGCAGCGAAACTTTCGGGCAGCCGTTTTGTGGTGATGCGCGGCGCGGTGGCGCGAGTCCATCGGGCGCTTGCGCAATTCATGTTGGACCTGCACACCCAGGAACACGGGCTGGCCGAAACCTGGACGCCGGTCCTCGTCAAGGAAGAGGCCATGTTCGGCACCAACCAGCTGCCGAAATTCGCCGAGGACAGCTATCAGACCACCAACGGCTGGTGGCTGATCCCGACCTCGGAGGTCACGCTTACCAATTCGGTCGCGGGCGAGATCCTGGACGAGGCGGCCCTGCCCATCCGCCTGACCGCCCACACCAGCTGCTTCCGGTCCGAGGCGGGCAGCGCGGGCAAGGACACCACTGGCATGCTGCGCCAGCACCAGTTCGAGAAGGTCGAGATGGTGACGATCTGCACGCCGGAAACCGCCCTTGCCGAACACGAACGCATGACGAAATGTGCCGAGGCTGTGCTGGAACGACTGGAACTGCCCTACCGGACCATCGTGCTTTGCACTGGCGACATGGGCTTCGGCGCGCAGAAGACGCATGACCTGGAGGTCTGGCTGCCCGGCCAGAACACCTATCGCGAGATTTCCAGCGTCTCGACCTGCGGGCAGTTCCAGGCCCGGCGGATGAACGCGCGCTACCGCCCTGCAGGCGGCGGCAAGCCGGAATTCGTGGCAACTCTGAACGGCTCGGGCCTCGCCGTCGGACGTTGCCTGATCGCGGTCTTGGAAAACGGGCAGCAGGCGGACGGCTCGGTCACGCTTCCGCAGGCCCTTGTCCCCTATCTTGGCGGAAAGACGCGGATCACGGCCGATGGTGTGCTGGTCTGACGGATCCGAAACCAGCCGGTGCGCGTAATATCACCATGACACGCGCACCCGCCCTGATCCTGCTTGCCGCGACACTGGCCTTCGGGCTGGCGCCATTCGTCACACCGCCCTTCACCGGCTACGACCCGGCGTTGTTTCCGGTGCAGATCGGTCGGCCCTTCATCCAGCCCGCAGGTTATGCCTTTGCGATCTGGTCGCTGATCTATGCCTGGTTGATCCTGCACGCCGTTTTCGGCCTCTTGCGACGTGCCGACCACCCTGCATGGGCGCCCACGCGCCTGCCGCTGACGCTGGCGGTTCTGGTTGGCTCTGGCTGGCTGTGGATTGCCGGAACTTCGGCAACCTGGGGCACGGTGACGATCTGGATCATGGCCTTCGCCGCGCTGACTGCCTTTCTCCGTTCCCCGACCGAGCCCGACCGCTGGCTTCTCAGCGCGCCCACGGCAATCTTCGCGGGCTGGCTGACGGCAGCTGCGGCCGTGTCCACCGGCGTTCTGATTGCCGGCTACGGCATCCTGTCCAATACCGGGTCTGCCCTGGGAATGCTTGCCCTGGTGCTGCTGCTGGCCATTGCGGTGCAGTCCCGCAAGCCCGGGATGCCGATTTACGGGCTGACCGTGATCTGGGCCCTGGGCGGCGTCGTTGCAGCGAACTGGGGCACACAGATGGCCGTGGCATGGGCCGCCGCAGGTGGCGCGTTGATCATGCTGGTGCGCCTTGCCCTTGATCTGCGCCGCACCTGAACCTGCGGCACGGCCCCTGCCCGCTCCCGTCAGTCCCGCTTCTTGTCGATATGCTTGCGAAGGCGCGACGGCGTATGGAACTTGCGGTCCTTGAACGGGTTCTGGTCGCCCTGAGACCGCAGGAACAGCCGGATCGGCGTTCCCGGCATGTCGAAATGGTCGCGCAGCCCGTTGATCAGATACCGCTTGTAGCTTTCCGGCAGCTCGTCGGGGCGCGAACACTTGATGACGAAGCCAGGCGGCCTGGTCTTGGCCTGGGTCATGTAACGCAGCTTGATCCGGTGCCCGCCGGGCGCCGGCGGCGGATGCGCCTCGGTCATCGCGCCAAGCCATGAGTTCAGCTTCGCCGTGGGAATGCGACGGTTCCAGACGTCATGCGCCTTCAGGATCGCATCGTGCAGCCGGTCGAGCCCCCGGCCCGTCTTGGCTGACACCGTCACCAGCGGCGCGCCACGCAACTGGGGCAAGAGGCGATCGAACATCTCTTTCAGTTCGGCCAGCTTTTCCTGCTTGCCTTCTTCCAGATCCCACTTGTTCACCGCCACGACGACCGCGCGACCCTCGGTCTCGGCGAAATCGGCGATGCGCAGATCCTGGGTCTCGAAGGGGATTTCCACGTCGAGCAGAACCACCACCACCTCGGCAAAGCGCACCGCACGCAAGCCATCTGCGACCGACAGCTTTTCCAGCTTCTCGACCACCTTCGCCTTCTTGCGCATCCCCGCCGTATCCCAGATGCGAACCGGCGTGCCCAGCCATTCGGTGCGCACGGAAATCGCGTCGCGGGTGATGCCGGCCTCGGGTCCGGTCAACATCCGGTCTTCGCCAAGGATCCTGTTGATCAGCGTGGATTTTCCTGCATTCGGGCGACCGATCACGGCAATCTGGAGCGGCTTCTGCCGGGTCGGTCGATGGGCGGTCTCGTCCGCCTCAAGTGCAGCCTCCTCTTCGGAAATCTCGGTATCGGTTTCCGGCAGGATTTCGGCCTCGCGGGCGGCGAATTCCGCCTCGAAGGGCTTCAGCGCGCGGTAAAGGTCATCCAGCCCCTCGCCATGTTCGGCAGACAGACGGATAGGCTCGCCCAAGCCCAGGCTGTAGGCTTCCAGCGCGCCGGCATCCCCCGCCTTTCCTTCGGCCTTGTTGACACCAAGCAGGACGCGGGCGGCCTTCTTGCGCAGGATGTCGGCAAAAACCTCGTCCGACGGGGTCACACCCACCCGGCCGTCGATCAGGAACAGGCAGACATCGGCCATGTCCACCGCGCGTTCGGTCAGGCGTCGCATCCGCCCCTGCAGGCTGTCGTCGGTGACATCCTCCAGTCCCGCCGTGTCGATCACGGTGAAACGCAGGTCAAAGAGCTTTGCGTCACCTTCCCGCAGGTCGCGCGTCACGCCCGGCTGATCATCGACCAGCGCGAGCTTCCGCCCGACCAGCCGGTTGAACAGCGTCGATTTGCCCACGTTGGGCCGGCCCACGATGGCAAGCGTGAAGGTCATGTCTCAGGTCCGTTTCCTGCGAAGCGCCCCCGATACACGGGTTCGCCCCTAACGGAAAGCGTGAAGTTGCCCGTTGCCGCTGACAACGTAGAGCACACCCCCCGCCACCGCCGGCTGTGCCGCTGCACCCCCCGGAATTTCGGTGCTGTAGGTCAGGCTGCCATCCTCGGGGTTGAAGGCACGCAACAGGCCATCGGACGACACGACCATCACACGACCGCCCGCCAGGACCGGGCCGTAATGCGCGTAAATCCCCTTGCGGCGCTTGATCTTGTCGTTGGTGAAATAGGGCATCGGCACGGCCCAGATCACCTCGCCCGTGGCCGCGTCCAGCCGCACCAGCTCGGCCTCGTCATTCACCAGGAAGACCGACCCGCCGCCGACCGCGACCGGGCCCAGCGCACCTTCGTCCGCCGACCAGATCCGCTCGCCCGAAGAGGCCGAGATCGCCACTGTGCGTCCAGCGGCCGTCCCGGCGTACATCACCTTGCCGTCGATCACCGCGTCGCCGGTGACATCGGCGCTGTAGGCATAGGCGCGGCCCAGCCGCTTGCCGGCCAGAGACACCTGCCAGATCTTCGTGCCGCCACCAATCTTCAGCACGGCCATCAGGTCGCCGGCGTTGGTCGGAAAGATCACCGCCCGGTCACCAACCGTAGGGGCCGCCGTGCCCAGATATCCCGCCGTGCCCGGCGTACCGACCACCTGCCACAGCACCTTGCCATCCGCGGCATCCATCGCCCAGGCGCCGCCGTCGCGGGCGCTGACATAGACAGCCGCACTATCCGTCGCCGGCGCACCCATCACCGGCGCATCCACGCGCTGCCGCCACAGCACTTCTCCGGTCCCTGCGTTCAGCGCCACGACCTCGCCGAAGCCCGTGGTCACGAACAACCGTTCGCCCGATACGGCCAGACCGCCCCCCGGAAGGCCGCCGCCCCGGTCGAACCCGGCCGAGACATCCGTCCTCCATAGAACTGCCCCGCCGGTCGAGGTTGCCTGCACCGCAGACCCCGAGTCGATGGTGAACACCCTTCCGCCCGAGACGACGGGCGCGGCAGAGACGCGGTGCTTGCGGTTCGAACCTGACCCTACATTCGCCGTCCAGACCCGCTGCGGGGTGGCGGATAGGGCGGCATGCGGCATCAGGTGCCGCGCGTTGCCAGCGCGATGCGTCCATTCGTCCAAGGCGACCTGCGGCGGCAAGCTGATCGGCTGGCTTGCATTCTCGCGTTCGGCCGGGGCCGTCGGTGCGGGCTGCCCCTCGACCGGCACGCTGGCGGCAAGATCGGCGCGCACCGGAAAGCGTTCGCCTTGCAGGATCACTTCCTTCTGGCCGCAGGCGGCCAGAAGGGCAATCAGCCCCGCACCTGTCATAAGCCTGATCGTCATGCCTGCCATCTGACAAGATCCCATCGCTCAGCCCGCCGATGCTTCGGGCAATGTGCCACCAAGCGCCGTGACCATCTGGCCAAGCCGCGCACGCAGTGCGCCCGAGGCTTCCTCGTCCTGCATCAGGGTGGTCATCGCGGTTACCGCTTCGTCCGTCCGGCCTTCCTCGATCAGAAGATAGGCCAGAAGTTCGGCCGCCAGAGGCCGATAGGGCCGGCCCGGCTGGGCGATCTCTTCCAGTGCGGCGCGACGGTCAGTCAGCGGCATGTCGGCCCCGGCAACCAGAACCCGACGCAACACTGCAAGATCGCGATAGGTCGGCGCCAAGGTTGCATCCGCAGCCACCCGATCCAGCGCGGCAAGTGTGGCGGTGCGGTCCTCGGCAGGGTCCGACGCAATGACCAGCTGCAGAAGCACAGTCTGCGCCCCATCGGTCGGGATCGCGGCCAGCGCCTCACGGCGTTCGTCGGGGGCCCCGAGGTCCAGCGCGTCGATCAGCGCATCGCCGAAGGCCTGCGCCCGCGCCTCGGCCCTTGATTTCGTCCACTCGGTCCAGATCGTTCCGCCGACCAGCGCAACCACCAGAAGAATGCCGATCCAGCCGTATTTGCGAAACAGCGAGAACAGCCGATCGCGGCGCACCTCTTCGGTGACTTCTTCGATGAAACTGTCGGGATTGCTCACGCGCCTTGCCTCTGTCATCGCCTTGCCCCGTCTTACAGGCAAAGCCCGCGCGTTGCCAAGCCCTGCCCGGCCGCACCTTCAGGTCAGAATCTTGTCGGAAGCCCCAGGTTGCGGCGGAAACCCGCGATCCGTTCCTCATAGCCGGCGGGAAGCGTTCCGTTGGCCTCCATCTCTTCCAGAATGGCCAGAGCCTCGCGGTTTTCGGGCGTCGGATCGGCCAGAAGGATGGCGGTCCGGTCAAGCGCCTCGGCATTGCGACCAAGCTCCAGCAGCACCGAGGAAAGCTCGTTCTCGGTGTAGGAAAGATCACGCAGCAAGGCGATGTCATCCGGCTGCGCGCCTGCCAGCTCGGTTCGTAGTCGCAGCCCTTCGACAAGCAATGGTTCGGCCGCGCCGGGATTGCCGTCGCCGACATGAAGCACGGCAAGCTTCATCAGCGAAAAGGCCGTATCTCGCCTGTATTGCGACACCGTCGGATCCGCCGCCACCATCGACTGCGGCAGCAGCAGCGTCTCCTGATGCAGGAACATGGCCCCGGCGCGGTAGCCCATCGCCAGCTTGACATCACCGACCCGTTCCAGCGCCACGCCCAAGTCGTGCTGGCGCGGCAGATTGCCCGGATCAAGTGGCACGATTCCTTCCCGCAGCCGGCGTTAACTTTCCTGCGCCTCAAGCGCGGCCACCAGGTCGTTCTGGCTTAGGTAGACATCCCCCAGACGTTCGTGACTGACCGAAAGATCGCGCTGCCAAAGCATGTTGGTGGGGTCGAGAGCGGCCAGTTTCTCGCGGATGGCGACGGCTGCCTGATGGGCCAGCAACGCCGAATCGGCGTCGCCGCGCAGTTTGTTGATGTCACCGATGCGTTCGACAGTCACCGACAGGTCGCGCAGACGCAGCTTGTTTTCCGGATCCATCGCGGCCAGATCCTCGCGGATCTCCAGGGCCTTGCCATAGCTTTCCAGCCCCCCGTCATAATCGCCATCGGCAACAAGAGTGTCGCCGATGCGTTCGAAGCTGACCGAAAGATCGCGCCGGATTTCCTGGTCTTCCGGGAATTCCTCGGCCAGTGCCGCCGTCACTTGCAGCGAGATGGTGAAGGCCGCCTTGCCCAGCCGCCGGATGGACTGGTAGTCATCCACCGCCTGCATCAGGGCCACGCACCTTTCTGCCAGCGCGGCCGTCACCAACCCAAGCCAGAGCAACATTCCCGGTACGGCGCGTCGCAGCATCGCACACCCGGTTTGCGATAGCCGCAGAATGCGGGGGCCCTGGCGGATGGTCAAAGGAAAATGCCTGCCTTCCCCGGCTCTTCCGGGGAAGGGCAGTCACGCCGCCGCGATCACTCGGCAGCCTCGGCCGCTGCCTTGTCTTCCTCGGCCGACTGACGCTCCCACATCAGGGCATAGCGGCCACGCCGCGCCAGAAGCTCTTCATGCCGGCCCTGTTCGACGATGCGGCCATCCTCCATCACGATGATCTGGTCGGCATCGGCGATGGTCGACAATCGGTGCGCAATCATGATGACGCTGCGGCCCTGCCCCATTTCGCGCAGGCTTTCCTGGATGGAGCGTTCCGTCTGCGTGTCCAACGCCGAGGTCGCCTCGTCCAGCACAAGGATGGGCGGGTTCTTCAGCAGCGTCCGGGCGATCCCCACCCGCTGCTTTTCGCCACCCGAAAGCTTGAGCCCGCGTTCGCCAACCACCGTGTCATAGCCCTGCGGCAGGCGCATGATGAAGTCGTGGATCTTCGCAGCCTTCGCCGCGGCCTCGATCTCTTCACGGGTCGCATCGGCCCGGCCGTAGGCGATGTTGTATAGGATCGTGTCGTTGAACAGCACCGTATCCTGCGGCACCACGCCGATGGCCTGGTGCAGCGAACTCTGCGTGACCTGCCGGATGTCCTGCCCGTCGATGCGAATCGCACCGTCCTGGATGTCGTAGAAGCGGAATAGCAGCCGCCCGATCGTGGACTTGCCCGAACCCGAAGGACCGACCAGGGCCACCCGTTCGCCCGGGGCGACACGGAAGCTGATCCCTTTCAGGATCTCGCGTTCCGGCTCGTAATGGAAATGCACGTTGTCGAAGACGATCTCGCCGCCCCGCACCTCCAGCGGTCTTGCATCGGGCGCATCGGTCACTTCGGCCGGCTGGGCCAGCAGGCCGAACATCTCGCCCATGTCCACCAGCGCCTGCCGGATCTCGCGGTAGACGGTGCCAAGGAAGTTCAGCGGCATGGTGATCTGGATCATGTAGGCGTTGACCATGACGAAATCGCCCACGGTCAGCGTGCCCGCCCGCACGCCCAGCGCGCTCATCGCCATGACGATGACAAGGCCCGAGGTGATCAGGAAGGCCTGCCCGACGTTCAGAAAGGATAGCGACAGCCCGGTCTTGACCGCCGCCGCCTCATACCGGCGCATCGCACTGTCATAACGCTCTGCCTCGCGTTGTTCGGCGTTGAAATACTTCACCGTCTCGAAGTTCAGCAGGCTGTCGATGGCCTTCTGGTTGGCGTCGGTGTCCTGGTCGTTCATCTCGCGCCGCAGCTTCACGCGCCACTCGGTGACCTTGAAGGTAAAGGCGACATAAAGTGCGATGGTAACGACGACGACCGCGGCATACTGCCATCCGAAGACCCAGGCGAATATCGCCGCGACCATGGTCAGTTCCAGGATCAGCGGCCCGATGGACAGAAGCATGAAGCGCAGAAGGAAATCGACGCCCTTCACCCCACGTTCGACGATGCGGCTCAGGCCACCGGTCTTGCGGGTGATGTGATAGCGCAGGGACAGGCGGTGGATATGGGTGAAGGTCTCGATCGCCAGCCGCCGGATCGCCCGCTGACCGACGCGGACGAAGACCGCGTCGCGAAGTTCGCCGAACAGCACCGCGCCCAACCGCGCCATGCCGTAGGCAATGACCAGACCGACGGCACCAAAGCCCAGAAGCATTCCGGGGTCTGCTGCCGTCTGGCTGGCAAGGCTGTCCACCGCAAGCTTGTAGATATAGGGCGTCAGCACCGAAACCAGCTTCGCCAGCACCAGAAAACCCATGGCGGCCACGACGCGGCGCTTGACCCAGCCCTGCCCCGCTGGCCAGAGATAGGGCGCCACGCGGCGCATGGTCTGCCAGCCAGAAGCGGGCGCGCCCGCGGCATCGGCAGAAGTGGCATTGGCAGTCAGTCGGCGCATGGGTCTGTCCCGGTGATCCCCGGCCCTGCGGCATTGCGGGAGGGCGCGGGTTAGTCTATGGTCATTTCAACCGTTCTTGAATAGTTGAACGATGGAGCGAAGTAAAGTGGATCGCAGCACGGTCCTTGCGGCCCTGTCAGCCATGGCGCACGAGACGCGGCTTGACCTGATCCGCCTTCTGGTGCGGCGCGGCCCCGCAGGTATGGCGGCAGGGCAGATTGCGCAAGCCCTTGCGGTGCCTGCGCCGCGTCTTTCATTCCATCTGGCCGCGCTGGAGCAGGCCGGCCTCGTCCGGTCGCGTCGGGCGGCGCGGAACGTGATCTATGCGGCCGATACCGGCGCAATCGGCCGAACCATCGGCTATCTTCTGGCCGATTGCTGCTGCGACCATCCCGATGTCCGGGCGGCCTGCAGCCATGGGCAGAACGGCGTTCAGGGCAGCTCGGGCACAGTGAAGACCTGACCAGGATAGATCAGGTCAGGATCCCTGATCTTGTCGCGGTTCGCCTCGAACACCTGGACGTAAAGCATACCTTCGCCATAGCGTTGCTGCGCGATGCCCCAAAGCGTATAGCCCGGCTGCACCGTCACGGTCACGGGGCGCAGCGGTTCGGGGGCAGCCTCGGCAACCACCGATGCGGCCACTTCGGCGGCAGGGGCCGCTTCGATCGCTTCAGGTCCGGGCACGACTTCGGCCTGCGGCTGCGGCATGGCTTCAACGGGGGCTTCGGCCACGGCCACGGGCTCGGACGCGACTGTGGGTTCTTCGGCCGCCACATCCGGCTGCGGCACTGGTTCGGAGACCTGCGCGGGGGCCGCAGCGGACACCGGTTCCGTCACCGGCTCTGCGGTCGCGGCCACCTGGGCAGGGGGTGTTTCCGGCACGACGGGTTCAGCCATGGCGACCTCTGCCACCGGGGCTTCGGGAGCCACGGCATCTTCGGCCGGCGCCTCTGCAACGGGAATCTCAGCCACCGGGGGCTCTGCCACGGTCGCGCTATCGGGTTCGGACACCGGGGCTTCCGGCACTGCCGCAGGTCCGGCCGCAGCTGCCAGCGCCTCAAGCGTTTCGCGCTTGAACGGGGTTTCGAAGCGCGAGGTCACCTTGCCGTCGGGGCCCAGTTGATCGACCCGCAGCACATAGATCCCCGGTGCCGTATCGCCCAGCGTCACAAGCCACCGTCCATCGCCCGGAACGGCCAGTTCCGCAACCGGCGCATTGTCCAGGTAAAGCCGCAGCGGCGCCCCCGGCGCACCCCGTCCCCCGATCCGGACCGCGCCATCGGGCGCATAGGTGATCGTGTCGATCATTACCTGCGCCGGCGGCAGCGGTTCGGCTTCGGGCTGGTCCTGCAAAACCACTGCGCCCTCATCGGTGAGCAGAAGGGCCTGAGGGGCAGCAGGTTCCGCCACCGGCGCGGCTTCGGCACCCTCTGCCGCCGGTTCGGCAGCGGCCAGCTTCGGCCCTTCGATCGGCCCCAGCGCCACCATCTGGTCCGACGCCACCACTTCACCACCTTCCGCGGCCATGGTCAGCCACATCAGGCTGGGCTCGGGGTTGGGGGCCAGGGTGAACTGAACCACGAACTGGCCAGAGGCCAGCGCCCGCCCGGTCGCAACCGCCCGCCCGTCAACCAGAACCTCGATCGCCGCCTCGGGGGCGGCAAGCCCGGCGATCAGCGCGTCGCCATCAGGTGCCACGCGCCAGGTATCGATTCTGGGCAGGGCAGCCAAGGCCGGGCTTTGCGTTTCCGCTGCGGCCTCTGGCTCGGCGGCCGCTTCAGGGGCAGGCTCGGCGGCAGGCGCAGGCTCGGGTGCCGCTTCGGGTGCGGTTTCGGGTGCCGGTTCAGACACCAAAGCGGGCTCGACCGGCTGCAGCGCCCTCCAACCGACATACCCGACCGCGGCCACCGCGATACCGCCAAGCGCAACGATCAGAGCCCGCGTTCCCGGGCCCATGGCACCCCATGCCGACATTCCCATCTCCCCGACCGCACGGTTTCTGCCGCGCCGCTTTTCTTGCACTCAGGAATCTTTATATCGCACGACAAAGCAACCGTTTTCGGGATCCCGGCATGTCAAGCCTCTCGATCTGCGTCTTCTGTGGCTCGCGCCCCGGTGCGCGACCCTCCTATGTCGAGGCTGCGCGCGCCACAGGGGCCGTCTTTGCCCGCAACGGCTGGCGACTGGTCTATGGTGCAGGCGATGTCGGGATCATGGGGGCAGTCGCGCATGCTGCCATCTCCGCCGGGGCGGCGACGCTGGGGGTGATCCCCACCCATCTTCTTGGGAAAGAACGCGAAACACGGGACCGCGCGAATCTTGTCATTACCGAAGACATGCACGAGCGGAAGAAGGTCATGTTCATGAACTCGGATGCCGTTGTGGTGCTGCCTGGGGGTGCCGGGTCGATGGACGAGTTCTTCGAGGTTCTGACCTGGGCGCAGATCGGGCTGCATGCCAAGCCGATCCTGCTGCTTGATGTCGAAGGCTACTGGCGCCCGCTGCTTGCCCTGATCGACCACGTCATCGCCGAAGGCTTCGCCGCCCCGTCGCTGAAGCGGCTGTTCACGGTCGTGCCGGATGTGCCATCGCTGGAGGCCACCCTGGTTGCCCTGCGCCCCCCAGCCATGCCAGCACATGATGCGGGCTGAAGGCAGCTGCACGATGGCCGCCAGTCCCGCCCGCATTGCCTTCGTCACAATGGTCCGTGACGACCATTTCTTTCTTCGCATCTGGGTGGACTACTATGCCCGGCACGTCCCGCGGCATCATCTGTTCATCCTGATGGACGGGTTCGATCAGACCCCGCCCGATTTCGCCGCCGGATGCCAGATCATCACCCTGCCCCGAAGCGAACCCGGCCCCGGCTGGGACATGAAGCGCTGGACCATGCTTGCGGATGTCAACGCCATGCTGCTGGGGCGGTTCGACGTGGTCGTGCTGAACGACGTGGACGAGATCATCGTGCCCGACCCTGCCTGCGGCATCCCGCTTCTGGATGCCGTGGCCCGCGCGCGCGAGGTGGGGGTGATCAGCCCCTTTGCGGTCGAAGTGGTGCACCGTTACGACCTCTGCCCCGACCGGATCGACCCAGACCGGCCGATCCTGCGCCAGCGACCGCATGTGCGGGTGAATTCCTCTTACGCAAAGCCCTGCATTTCCTCGGCAAGGCTGAAGTGGTCCTTGGGGGGGCACAGGTCCGACTTTCCGCAGCTTAACCTGGACAATTGCCTGTTCCTGTTCCACTTGCGCTATCTGGACCGCGACATGTTGCTCTCACGGCAGCAGACAAGACTGGCGATCGCGAATGCCAGAAATGCCGATGAAGCGGAAGTTGCCGGTATCGGCTGGACCAAATCGACGGAAGCCATCGAGCGCTTCCTGATCTCGCTGCAAGCTTCGCCGCCGCAGGAGAAGAACTTCCAGTTCGACTGGCAGCGCAGGCGCATGACGCGCGAGTGGCGTAAGGATGCGAAGGGTGATCTCTGGCGTCACGGAAGGGTCGTGACGTCGCAAACCTACATCATTCCAGAACGCTTCCTCGACGCGTTCTGACAACCCTGAATGGAAGCACAGCGACCCAGACCGCTTGTCGCGCCTGCGCCGCAATGAACAGGACCGCCGAAGGAAGGCTCCGGCGGTCACAGACCTTGCACAAGCCTCGCTTACAGACCAGCGGCGACGGCTTCCCAGTTCACCAGCTTGTCCAGGAAGTTGGTCAGATAGGCCGGGCGCTTGTTGCGGTAGTCGATGTAGTAGGAATGCTCCCAGACATCGCAGCCCAGAAGCGCGGTCTGCCCGAAGCAGAGCGGGTTCACCCCGTTCTCGGTCTTGGTGACCTTGAGGCTGCCGTCCTTGTCCTTGACCAGCCAGCACCAGCCCGAGCCGAACTGGCCCACCCCGGCGGCGGCGAAATCCTCCTTGAACTTCTGCACCGAGCCGAAGGCCTCGGTCAGCGCCTTCTCCAGCTCGCCCGGCATCTTCTTGTTCTCGCCCGGGGCCATCCAGGTCCAGAACATGTTGTGGTTCCAGTGCTGCGAGGCGTTGTTGAAGATGCCGTTCTGCGCCACGGCGCCCGGCTGGTAGGTGCCGCGGATGATGTCCTCTAGCGACTTGTTCTCCCACTCGGTGCCGGCGATCAGCTTGTTGCCGTTGTCCACATAGGCCTTGTGGTGCAGGTCGTGGTGGTATTCCAGCGTTTCCTTCGACATGCCAAGGGAGGCCAGAGCGTCATGCGCGTAAGGAAGATCGGGAAGAGTGAAGGCCATCGGCTTGCTCCTGTTCGGGTGATGCTTGGCAGGAATAAGAGGGTTCGCGGCCGGAAGGTCAAGGGCAACCGGCCGGGATCGACGCGACCGGGCCGGGCCGGGTTCCACGCCGGGGTGACGGTCGGGGTGATTGCCCCGACCTCTGCAATGTCGGGCGGCTACAGCTCGCTGCCCGGTTGGGCAGAATGGGTCAGAAGGCCCATGACGTAACTTGCGACCGACCGGAAGCAGACCAGCGTAAAGCCCTGATCCTGCTGCCAGATCGCCGCCGCGACCTGGGCTGCGCGGCTGCGGCGCAATTCGCCCGGCTCCAGCCGGTCGAAATCCACCGGCATCAGCTTGCGCAGCACCTGGTCGGCCTTGTCACCCTCGATGCGGAAGACCGCGCGGGCGTCCGAGACATCGACGGCAAGGTGATGTTCCCCCGCCAGCGCCTTCGCCAGCTTGCCCATCGCCTCGCCGACCTCGGCGTAAGGCAGGATCAGCAGGTATTCGTCCGGGCTCATCCAGCCGCAGGCATGGTCGCCCTTGATCTCGATCCGGCGCGGCGCGGGAACCCTAGTCCCCGTCACTGCCTTGATCGCCTTGTCCAGCGATTTCAGCCCCTTTGCGCGCAGGGTTATCATGCCCAGCGGGCCGATTTCCCGGATGGTGGCAAAGCCTTGGAAGCTGGCGCCGTTCAGCGCGGAAACCGGGTCAGACATTCTGCTTCTCCCCATCCCTGTCGTAGAACACGGTGTCGCGCACCCGCGCCTTGACCGTGCCGCCGGCGACCGTGTTGAACTCCACCACTTCGCCCATCCGCTGCGGCCCGTGCTTCAACAGGCCCATGGCGATGCCGCGCTTCAGCGTCGGCGAATAGTAGGTGGAAGTCACCCTGCCCTGAGTGTTGCGCTGGCCGTTGGCGTTCACCCCGTCCGCGACGATGTAGGCCCCGTCCGGGATGACCGAGCCGTCCAGCGTCTCGAAGCCGACGAGCTTCCAGCGGTCGGGGCTGGCGAGGTAGGTCCGTTCCTGCCCGCGCTTGCCCAGGTAGTCGGCCTTCTTCTTCGAGATCGCCCAGTCGAGCCCGAGGTCCTGCGGGATCACTGTGCCGTCGGTCTCATCCCCGATCATGATGAAGCCCTTTTCGGCCCGCATGATGTGCAGCGCCTCGGTGCCGTAAGGCATGGCGCCCAGCGCCTTGCCAGCCTCCATGCAGGCCTCCCAGAAGGCCGCGCCGTGGCTGGCGGGGACGGCGATTTCATAGGAAAGCTCGCCCGAGAAGCTGATCCGGTAAACCCGCACCGGGAAGCCCGCAAGCGAGCCGTCCGCCCAGTGCATGAAGGGCAGCGCCTCCTTGGATACATCCATGCCGCCAAGGACTTGCAGAAGTTTCCTCGCGTTCGGGCCGACGACCGCGACCTGGGCATATTGCTCGGTGACATTGGCGGTATAGACCTGCCAGTCCCACCATTCGCATTGCAGCCAGTCCTCCATCCAGGCGTGGATGCGGTCGGCCCCGCCGGAAGTGGTGTGGCACAGCCAGGTGTCCTCGTCGATCCGGGCGACCACGCCGTCGTCGATCAGGAAGCCCTGTTCGTTGCACATCAGACCATAGCGGCACTTGCCTACGGGCAGCGTGGACATCACGCCGGTGTAGAGCATGTCGAGGAACTTCCCGGCATCCGGGCCCTTGACGATGATCTTGCCCAGGGTCGAGGCGTCCAGAAGGCCGAGGTTCTGCCGGGTGTTCAGCACCTCGCGGTGGACGGCCTGTTCATGGGTCTCGCCCGCGCGCGGGAAGCAGTAGGGGCGGCGCCAGAGGCCGACGGGCTCGAAATAGGCGCCGGCCTTCTCGTGGGCTTCGTGCATGGGCGTGCGGCGCAGCGGCTGGAAGATCTCGCCCCGCGCCTCGCCGGCCAGCGCGCCGATGGTGACCGGGGTGTAGGGCGGACGGAAGGTGGTGGTGCCGACCTGCGGAATCTCTTCACCTAGAGACTCAGCAAGCACGGCGAGTCCGTTGATGTTGCTGAGTTTTCCCTGATCCGTTGCCATGCCCAGGGTGGTATAGCGCTTGGTGTGTTCGACCGAGACATAGCCCTCGCGGCTGGCGAGCTGCACGTCCGAAACCTTCACGTCGTTCTGGTAGTCGAGCCACATCTTGTTGCGCAACTGGACCGGCGCACCCTGCGGCATGACCCAGACCGGCGGGATCGCCGCCGGCTTGCCCGACAGGTCGAGATCGCCCGCCGCCGCACCGACGCATTCGACCATCGCGGAACCGTCATGGTTCAGAGGCGGACGCTTCGGGTCGGGGACAAAGGCCGAAATCGTCTCGTCCCAGAGCAGCTTGCCGCCGCAGTGGCTCCACAGATGCACCACGGGCGACCAGCCGCCCGACATGGCGACGGCCTCGCAGGCGATCTCTTCCTGCACCGTGCCCTCGCCCGCCTGGGCGCAGACGGCGACGCCGGTTACGCGCTTCCCGCCCTTGACCTTGGCGATGGCCTTGCCGGTCAGCACGCGGATCCCTGCGGCGCGGGCGGCCTGCGGCAGGGCGCCGTCGGCGACCTCGCGTGCATCGAGGATGGCGGGCACGTCCAGCCCCGCCGCCTTCAGCGCCAGCGCGGTCTGGTAGGCGCTGTCGTTGTTGGTGACGATCACCGTCCGGTCGCCCGGAGACACCGCGTAGTTCACCACGTAGTCACGCACAGCCGAGGCGAGCATGACGCCCGGAATGTCGTTGCCGGCAAAGGAAAGCGGTCGTTCGATCGCCCCCGTGGCGCTTACGATCTTGCCCGCACGGATGCGCCACAGCCGATGCTTCGGCCGCCCGTCGCCGGGCGTATGGTCGGCCACGCGCTCGTCGGCCAGGACATAGCCGTGGTCATAGACCCCGAAGCCGCAGGTGCGGGTGCGCAGGGTCACGTTGTCGCGCGCCAGGAGGTCGGCCTCCATCGCCGACAGCCAGGCCTCGACGGGCTGGCCGTCCACCTCGGTCTGATCGACCGGGGCGCGGCCGCCGAGGACCGGGGCCTGTTCCAGAAGGATCACGCGCTGGCCCTTGTCGGCGGCAGCCTTCGCGACCTTCATGCCCGCGACGCCTGCCCCCACGACCAGCACGTCGCAGAAGGCATAGGCCTGTTCATAGCGGTCGGCGTCGGGTTGCGTCGGCGCCTTGCCGAGGCCGGCCGAGCGGCGGATGATCGGCTCGAAGACGTGTTTCCAGAACGGGCGCGGGTGGATGAAGGTCTTGTAGTAGAACCCCGCCGGCAGGAAGCGCGCGGCGTAGTTGTTTACCACGCCCACGTCGAATTCCAGGCTGGGCCAGTGGTTCTGCGAGGAGCATTCCAGCCCGTCGAAAAGCTCGGTCGTGGTGGTGCGCTGGTTCGGTTCCAACCGGGCCCCGGTGCCGAGGTTCACCAGAGCGTTCGGCTCTTCCGGCCCCGAGGCGACGATGCCGCGGGGGCGGTGATACTTGAAGCTGCGGCCTACAAGCATCTGGTCGTTCGCCAGAAGGCCCGCAGCCAGCGTGTCGCCCCGGAAGCCCCTGAAACGCTTGCCGTTGAAGGTGAATTCGACGGGCGCGGTCCGGTCGATCAGCCGGCCGCCCCTGGCGAGGCGCGTGCTCATTTGTAGCCCTTCCAGTCAGGCCGACGGGCCTGGATCTTCGCGATGATGTCGGCAGGCGGTTCGGAGACCTGCGCGGGATAGGTGCCGAACACCTCGAGCGTGGCGGTGCAGCGCGCGGCCAGGAACCACTTGCCGCAGCCGTAGGTGTGACGCCAGCGTTCGAAATGCACGCCCTTGGGGTTCTTGCGGGCGAACATGTAGGCCTCGAACTCCTCGGGCGAGGAGCCGGGGCCGAAGCGCTTCAGATGCGCCTCGTAGCCCGGGGAAAGCTCGGTCTCTTCGGCCTTCACGCCGCAGTAGGGACATTCGAGGATCAGCATGCTGCGTCTCCGTTGCGGGATGCTTTCGGGGTCGGGCGCGAGGCGGGCATCAGTGCGCCACCCCTGCCGCGACGGATTCGTCGATGAACTGGCCTTCCTTGAAGCGCCACATGTTGAACTCGGCGGCCAGTGGCCCCGGTTCTCCCTTGGCCATAAGTTCCGCCATCGCCCAGCCCGAGCCGGGGATCGCCTTGAAGCCGCCCGTACCCCAGCCGCAGTTGATGAAGCAGTTGCCAAGCGGAGTCTTCGAGATGATGGGCGAGCGGTCGCCGGTCATGTCCACGATGCCGCCCCATTGCCGCAGCATCTTGAGCCGGCTGATGATCGGGAAGGTTTCCACCAGGGCGCGCAGCGTCTCTTCGATGTGGTGGAACGAGCCGCGCTGTGTGTAGTTGTTGAACCCGTCGGTGCCGCCGCCGATCACCATCTCGCCCTTGTCGGATTGCGACATGTAGCCGTGCACGGTGTTGGCCATGACCACCACATCCATGCAGGGCTTGATCGGCTCGGAGACCAGCGCCTGCAGCGCGACGGCCTCGATCGGCAGGCGGAAGCCCGCCATCTCGGCCAGCTGGCCGGAATGGCCGGCAACGACGATCCCAAGTTTCTTGCAGCCGATGAAACCCTTGGTGGTCTCGACCCCGGTCACCTGGCCGTTCTCGGACCGCACGCCCTTCACCTCGCAGTTCTGGATGATGTGCATGCCCATCCCCGAACAGGCCCGCGCATAGCCCCAGGCCACCGCATCGTGTCGGGCAGTGCCGCCACGGGCCTGATAGAGCGCACCAAGCACCGGATAGCGGGGCCCGTCGATGTTGATGATCGGCACCAGTTCCTTGACCCGCTGGGGCGAAATCCATTCGGTCTGCACCCCTTGCAGCGCGTTGGCATGCACGGTGCGCAGGTATCCCCGCACTTCGTGATGCGACTGGGCAAGCATCAGCAGGCCGCGCGGACTGAACATGATGTTGTAGTTCAGCTCCTGGCTGAGGGTCTCATACAGCGCGCGGGCCTTTTCGTAGATCGCGGCAGAGGGATCCTGCAGGTAGTTCGAGCGGATGATCGTGGTGTTGCGCCCGGTGTTGCCGCCGCCAAGCCAGCCCTTCTCGATCACCGCGACATTCGTGATGCCGAAGTTCTTGCCCAGATAATAGGCGGTGGCCAGGCCATGCCCCCCTGCCCCGACGATGATCGCGTCGTAGGAAGCCTTCGGCTCTGGCGAGGCCCAGGCTCTCTCCCAACCCAGGTGGTAGCGGACAGCCTCGCGGGCAATGGCAAAGACCGAATAACGCTTCATCGTGGCCTCATCTCGGACGGAGTGCACCGCAATCGACGGCACGGTTCTGATATGAACGCTTGCGGGATACAGCCCCACCCTGTAGCGGCACAATCGGGAAATTTCCGACATGATGCGCGGCAGCCCCGGGCGAAGCGTCGCAGGCCGCCGGCAGACCGTGTGTCGCAATGCCCCTTTCTAGCCTGGGGGGAAACCATTACATCCATCGCCGGACGGGCAAGCGGGGCGCGCGATGCAGGACTGGGGCTTCTGGATAATGGCGGTGGCGCTTGCGTCAGGCGTTGCGGGCGTTCTGGCCCTGGCCCTGCGCAGGATGCCCGGCCCAGTCACCGAAGCGGCCGAGGCCGATCTGGGCGTGTACAAGGACCAGCTGGCCGAGATCGACCGCGATCTGGCGCGCGGCACGATCGGCGCGGAAGAAGCCGGGCGGCTTCGCGCCGAGGTCGGCCGTCGGCTGCTGGAAGCAGACCGGACCCGCCGGAATGGTGGCACCCCGGCCGCTGCGGGCAGGGAGCTGCCTGCACTGGCCCTGGTCCTTGCGCTGGTCTTGCCGGGGGGCCTTGCGGCCTACTGGTGGCTGGGCGCGCCGGGCTATCCCGACCTGCCGCTTCGGGCACGTCTGGCCGATCTGGATGCCGCCATTGCCTCGCGTCCCGGCCAGGCAGAACAGCTGGAGCGGATGGGAAAGCGCATGGACGCGGCGGCCGAGGCAAAGCTGCGCGAGGAATTGGCAGCGATCTCCGACCCGGATCAACTGCGCGCGAAATTCCGTGATCACCTTTTGGCAGAGGAAACGGGCGCGGCGGTGCGAACACAGGAACGGCTGCTTGCGGTTCTGGGTGCGGCAGCCAGTGCGCAGGATCACGCCGACATGGCACTGGCGCTGGCGCTGGAAGCCGAAGGCTATGTCTCGCCCGAGGCCGAGGCCCAGCTGCGCGAGACGCTGAAACGCGACATGTCGAACGAACTTGCACGCTATCTGGTCGGCGAAATGTTCCTGCAGGGTGGCCGCTTCGATCAGGCCTTCCGCTTCTGGCGCCCGATTGCCGAGGACGGCAATCCCGATGCGCCTTGGGTTGCCTCGATCCGGGAACGCATCGCCATGGTGGCCGAACTGGCGGGCATCCGCTATTCCCTGCCCGCGGGTCGCGGCCCCACGGCCGGGGACATGGCGGCTGCGGCCGGGATGGCCCCCGAGGACCGGCAGGCGATGATCGAAGGCATGGTGGCGCAGCTGTCCGACCGGCTGGCGACCGAGGGCGGATCGGTCGAGGAATGGAACCGCCTGATCCGTTCGCTTGTGGTGCTGGAGCGGCTGGACGAGGCGCAGACGATCTACGACGAGGCCAAGGCGAAGTTCGAGGGGAGGCCGGCGGAACTGTCTTTCCTGCGCCAGGCGGCGGTGGAAAGCGGGTTGACCCCGTGATCTGCGCCACCGTGGAGGAGTTTGCCGCCGCCCTGCCCCCCTTCGGCGCGATCGCGGGGCTGGATCTGGGCGAGCGGACGATCGGCGTGGCGCTGTCGGACCTGCGGCGGCAGGTTGCGACGCCGATCGAGGTGATCCGGCGCGAGAGGTTCACGCTGGACGCGAACCGGCTGCTGGCGCTGCTGGCGGCGCGCGAGGCGGTGGGAATCGTGCTGGGACTGCCCCTGAACATGGACGGAAGCATGGGGCCGCGGGTGCAATCTACCCAGGCCTTCGCGCGGAATCTGGAGAAGCTGACGCCCCTGCCGATCTGCTTCTGGGACGAGCGTCTGTCCACGGTTGCAGCAGAAAGGGCACTCCTGGAGGCGGATACGTCGCGAAAGCGTCGGAAAGAGGTGATCGACCAGGTGGCCGCGGGCTATATCCTGCAAGGCGCTTTGGACCGCATGGCGCATATGGGACGGGGTGAGCAGTCTTGAAGGACGATGTCTGGAAGCGCGACGAGATCGCCAGCCCTTGCGTAAAGCTCTGCGTGGTGCATCCCGAGGAACGTATCTGCGTAGGCTGCTACCGCACCATCGACGAGATCAGCCAGTGGTCCAGGATGACGCACGAGGACCGTGCGGCAGTGATGGCCGAACTGCCGGGCCGGGCGCCCCGGTTGCAGAAGCGGCGCGGCGGGCGGATGGCCCGGATGGAGCGGTAACCGGGCGGAGCGCCTGGCGGCGCAAGTCCACAGGCTCGCCTGCGCGGTCTTGCGACCGCTTGTCTCTGGATGGGGGTTTCACCCCCAAATCCCCAGAGTATTTGGGAAAGGAGCAAGGTCAGGCTGTTTCCAGCCACTGGCGGACGCTGGCGAGTTGCGGGCGAAAGTAGGCGATCATCCGGCCTTCGGGCGGGGCGCTGTCCCCCGGCCGCCAAGGGGCGACGCCGTGCAGTGTCAACCGGTGCAGGAGGGTCGCCTCTCCGGGCCGGGCGGGCAGCTCGACCCGGCGGCAGCTGGCGAAGATCTGACGGCGGGCGGTCTGGTAGGGCCCTGTGATGTCGATCCGGTCCCAGACCTCGGGCGGGTGCGGGGAAAGCGCCTGAAGAAGTGCTGCGCGCAGGATCCCGGCGCTGCCTTCCCAGACGGTCAGGGGCGCGGCCGAGGTGTCGTTCAGCGGAAGCCCGAGGATCCAGGCGTGGGGCTCCTTCACCATGCGGCGGCGGTCGGGGCCGATGGGCAAAAGGCCGTCGAGATGTGCGGCGTCGCGGTCGCGGCGAAAGGCGAAGGCGGCGGGGCCTTCTTCCGCCGAGGGCTGGGGATAGCCGGGCCGGATCACCGAAAGCTGCCCGCGGTGCAGGGGTTCGGGGGCAAGCGGCAGGGCTTCCCAAGGGAAGGGCGTGCCGCCGATCGCGCCGTCGGGGCCGTTCGGCAGGGCATCGACGCCGACGAACCAGGTGCCGCCGCAGCGCCAGGGTTCGGCGGTCGCAGCCAGGATGTCGAACGCGGCGGTGCGGGCGGCGGCGGCCCAGGCGGCGATGGCCGGGTGGGGGCCGAGGCGCAGCCATCCCCGATCTGTCGTTGCGCCTACCATCCCAGAACCTTGCGCAGCATGTTCAGCGCGACGAGCGTGAGGAATACCGCGAACGCGCGCTTCAGCGGCCTGGGGTTCATCGCATGGGCGAGTCGCACCCCAAGCGGCGTGGTCAGCAGTGTGGTGCCGATGACGACGAGGAAGGCGGGAAGGTTGACCGCTCCGACCGTCCAGGGCGGCGCCTCGGCCACGGGCAGCAGCAGGAAGCCCAGAACCGAGGGCACGGCGATCAGCACGCCGAAGCCCGAGGCGGTAGCGACCGCGCGGTGAATCGGCATGCCGTAAAGCGTCATCAGCGGCACGCCGAATGTGCCGCCGCCGATCCCCATCATTGCCGAGAAGAAGCCGACCGATCCGGCCAGGGTGCTCCGCACCGGCTCGCCGGGCATGTGATCGCCAAGCCGCCAGTGCTCGCGCCCGAAGGCCATCCAGAGCCCGGCGAGGCCCGCCAGCGCCCCGAACACGGCTTGCAGCGTGGTCGAGGCGACCTTGCCCGCGACATAGGTGCCGATGGCGGCCGAGATCACCAGCGCCGGGCCCCAGGTCTTCAGCACCTGCCAATCCACCGCGCCCTTGCGGTTGTGCGAGGAGACCGAGCGCAGCGAGGTGACGACGATGGTCGCCATCGAGGTCGCGACGCAGACCTGCATCAGCTGCCCCCCGCCATAGCCGAGATAGCCGAAGGCGTAGAAGAAGGCCGGCACCAGCACGATCCCGCCGCCGACGCCGAGAAGCCCGCCGATCACCCCGGCGAAGGCGCCGATCACGACCAGGGCGGCAAGCATGGGCAGAAGGGTGGCGAGGTCGGGCATGGGTCACTCGGTCAGGTGGCGGCGGGGCGACCCTAGCCTCCCCCGCAGGCACAGGCCAGAGCGGAAAATGCGCGGGTGGGGCTTTCCTTTGCCGACGAAGGGGCGTAGGTCACGCGCCCTTGTCGCAAGCATTTCCCGGAATCTGCATCATGACTCGCGCCGTTTCATTGACCTTCATGTCCGTCATCCTTGGCCTCGTGGCCGCCGTCGGCCCCTTTGCCATCGACATGTATCTGCCGGCCATGCCCGAGATCGGGCGTGACCTGGGCGTGGGCAGCCAGGCGGTGCAATGGACCATCGTCGGCTATTTCGTCACCTTCGGGCTGGCGCAGCTGGTCTATGGCCCCTGGGCCGATCAGGCCGGGCGCAAGCCGCCGCTTTATGCCGGGTTGGCGCTTTTCATCGCGGGCACGATCATGTGCGCGGTTGCGCCCTCGATCGGCTGGCTGGTCGCGGGGCGGATGGTGCAGGGGCTGGGTGGGGCTGCGAACATGGTGGTGCTGCGCGCGGTGATCCGCGACCTGGCCACCGGCCCGCAGGCGACGCGGATGATGTCCACGATCATGATCGTGATCGCGGTCTCGCCGCTGCTCGCCCCGCTGTCCGGGGCGGGACTGCTGGCCCTGGGAGACTGGCGTCTGATCTTCTGGGCGCTGCTGGCTGCGGCCTGTCTGAGCTTTTTCCTGATCCACTTCGCTGTCCCCGAGACCTTGACGGACGCCAACCGGCAACAGTTCGACCTTGCAGCCTTCCGGTCAGGAACGCAGATCCTGCTGGCCGACCGGGGCTTCATGGTGATGACCTTCCTGGCGGGCTTTGCCTTCGCCAGCTTCTTCGTCTTCATCGCCAGCGCCGCCTTCGTCTACCGCGACCAGTTCGGCCTGACACCGACCCAGTTCTCGCTGGCCTTCGCGGTGAACGCGATCGGCTTCTTCGCCGCCTCGCAGTTCGCCTCGACCCTGTCGCAGCGGTTGGGGACAGTGCGGATGATCGCGGGCGCCACGGTGGGCTTTGCGCTGGCCACCTTTGCGGGCTTCGGCCTCGCGCTCGCGGGGCTGGCGAGCCTGCCCGTGACGATGACGACGCTGTTCGTGGGCAACATCTTCCTGGGCGTGATCCTGCCCGCCGCGCAGGTGCAGGCGCTGGAGGAGCACGGCGCGATCGCGGGCCTGGCCTCGTCGCTGGGCGGCACGATGCAGATGGTGGCGGCAGGCGTCCTCGTCGCGGCGGCGGGGCCCTTCCTTGACGGCACCGTCCTGCCGATGCTGACGGCGATCGCAGCCTGCGGGCTGATCGCGCTGGTCCTGTCGCGGCTGATCCCGCGTCAGGCGGCCCTGGCCTGAACCTCGGCCAGGGCTGCGTCCAGCACCTCGAGCCCCGCCCCGTCGCGGCTGGCGCGTTCGGACAGGATGCGCCGCCAACCCCGCGCGCCGGGCCGGCCGGCGAAGAGACCCAGCATGTGCCGGGTGACCTGGTGCAGCCGGCCGCCAGCGGCCAGATGGTCGGCGATATAGGGCCGCATGCCCTCGACCACCGCGACCGGATCGGGGGCGAAGTCTTCGCCCCAAAGGGCATCGGCCCCGATCAGCACCGAGGCCGGGTCGTGATAGGCCTCCCGGCCGATCATCACCCCGTCGAGCCCGCGCGCCAACAGCGCCCGCGCCTGATCCAGCGAGGTGATGCCGCCATTGATGCAGATGGTCAGCTCGGGGAAGCGCTGCTTCATCCGCACCACGAGGTCGTGGTCGAGCGGCGGGATCTCGCGGTTTTCCTTCGGCGACAAGCCCTGCAGCCAGGCCTTGCGGGCATGGACGATGACATGGCGCACCCCTGCCCCGGCGATGGTTTCGATGAAGTGGGGCAGGACGGTTTCGGGATCCTGTTCGTCCACGCCGATGCGGCATTTCACCGTGACGGGCGCGTCGGTTTCACCCTGCATCGCCCGGAGGCAGTCGGCCACGAGGGAGGGGCGCTCCATCAGCACCGCGCCGAAGCAGCCGGACTGGACCCGGTCCGAGGGGCAGCCGCAGTTCAGGTTCACCTCGTCATAGCCCCAGTCGCGCGCGATGCGGGTGGCCTGCGCAAGCTCCCCCGGGTCGGAACCGCCGAGCTGAAGTGCAACGGGGTGTTCGACCTGGGAAAAGTCCAGCAGCCGGGCCTTCGGACCGTGGATGATCGCAGGGGCGGTCACCATCTCGGTGTAAAGCATTGCCCGCCGGGTCATCTGGCGATGAAAGACGCGGCAATGACGGTCGGTCCAGTCCATCATCGGGGCGACGGAAAGACGATAGGCCGAGTTTGCCATCCGGCCCCCGGGATCTGCTGCCTTTTGGTCGATCGCCGTCATGCGTCATCCGTCCTGAAGTGGCCTTGAAACCCGTAACCGGTGAAGGCTGGCCATATGGGGCGACTGCGCCGCATGTTCAACCTGTGGGTCGCCGGTGCCATCGCATACAGGGCATGGATCGTGCGGCGCAAGGACCGTGCGCGTCACATGGTCTTTCGTCAGCCAGACCGGCCTGCCGCAGGGGCCGCCATCACCGGCGCAACAGGAACTGCATCAGCCTTTCGCTGGCACGCGTCGGGCTGAGTTCGCCGGGATGCAGGTCATAGCCCCAGCCGCTGGGCATGCGATCGGGAAAGGGCTCGACCAGAAGGCCGCGCTGCAGGTGGACCTCGGCCAGAGACGCCAGGGTGATCGCGCAGCCGAGACCGGCACTTGCCATCTCGAGTGCGACGTTGGAACTGTCGGTCTTCAACCCTCGGGCAAGGGGAAGGTCGGTCAGCCCGTGGTGCCGGGCGAAGGCTTCCCAGTGTTCCTGTCGGCCGAGGACGTGAATCAGCGGCCAACGGGCGACATCGGCGGGTCGGCTCAGCGGCTCGGGGCCCGAAAGAAAGGACGGCGGGCAGACCATCACCAGTTCCTCCTCCCCGAGGCTGCGCCCGATCAGCGGCTGGCTGACATGGCGCGGGGTGATCCGGATGTCGGCGATCTGGTCGCTGGTTTCCGACCAGATCGTTGCATGGACGGTCACATCCACTTCGGGAGAGGCCTCACGGAAGGCGCGCAGGCGCGGCGGCAGCCAGTTGGTCGCAAGACTTGCCGGACAGGCGATGATCACCTCCTGCCGGTGCGCCACGGTCAGGATCTGACCGGTGGCGATGTCGATCTGGGCCAGCGCCTGCCTGAGCGTGGGCAGATATGAGGCGGCGACTTCCGTCAGGCTGAGGCTGCGCGGCGCACGGAAGAACAGCGGGCGGCCGATGTAGTTCTCCAGCGCACGGACATGGCCCGAGACCGCCGCCTGGGTCATGCCCAGTTCTTCGGCGGCCTTGGTGAAGCTCAGGTGCCGGGCGGACGCCTCGAACGACCGGATGTAGTTCAACGGGGGCAGGTTCTTCATCGTGCACTCCTGCAACCAGCATAAGCCAGCAGCCCCTCGGCGGCCAAGGGCCGCATGCCCCGGAATTAATGGGGGTCAGGCCCCCAATTCGCTTTCGTGAACCCCGAGAGACTTGCCCCTAGTCTGGGCGCGTAAGCAGGGCGAGGCAGCATGCGGGAAACAAGACGAGCGCGGCGTGAGAAGGCCGGGACCACAATTCCGCAGCTGCCGTGGGAGACGGTGCGCAATCCCCATCCGCCGATGGAGTTCCTGTCGCCAGACCAGATGCAGGATCTGCACGACACCTCGATCCGCATCCTCAAGGAACTGGGCATCAAGGTAATGGGCGCCAACGCGCGTGCACTTTTTGCCAGGGCCGGGGCAAGGATTGACGCGGAGGGCATCGTGCGGATCGGCGAAGACATCGTCGATGCCGCCCTGGCCACCGTGCCGCACCAGTTCACCCTGACCCCACGCAACCGGGACAAGCAGGTTCATCTCGGGGGCGACCATCTGGTGTTCGGCCTGGTCGCAGGGCCGCCCAACGTGCACGACCGGGTAAACGGACGACGGCCCGGCAACCTGGCCGATTACCAGAACTTCATCCGCCTCGCGCATCACTTCAACGCCATCCACATGATCGGCAACCAGGTCACCGCCCCGCAGGAGCTGCCGGCGAACAATCGCCACCTGGATACCTATTTTGCCAACCTCACGTTGTCGGACCTGACCTTCCACTGCACCGCCATCGGCCGCGGCCGGGCGATGGACGGCATCCGCATGATGGCCATCTCGCGCGGGATGAACCTGGGCGAGATCGCCCGCGACCCTGGCGTCATCACCATTATCTCGGTCAACTCGCCGCGGCTTCTGGACGATGCGATGGGCGACGGGCTGATTGCGATGGCCGAACACGGTCAGCCTGTCACCATCACCCCCTTCACCCTGATGGGCGCGATGACCCCGGTCAGCCTACCCGCAGCCATGGCACAGCAGAACGCAGAGGCGCTGTTCGGTGTCGTCCTGACCCAGCTGGTCCGGCCCGGCGCGCCGGTGATGTACGGGGCCTTCACCTCGAATGTCGACATGCGATCGGGCGCCCCCGCCTTCGGCACGCCGGAGAATGCCAAGGCCAACGTCATCGCCGGTCAGCTGGCGCGGCGCTATGGTCTGCCCTACCGGACCTCGAACGCCAATGCCTCGAACGCTGTTGATCTTCAGGCGGCCTACGAGACGGCGATGGCCACTTGGGGCGCGGTGATGGGCGGGGCGAACCTGATCTACCACGCAGCCGGCTGGCTGGAGGGCGGACTGACCGCCAGCTACGAGAAGCTGATCCTCGACGTGGAGATCCTGCAGAACATGGTGGAATTCCTGCGGCCCCTGAAATGGGACGCTGAGGAGCTGGGCTTCGACGCCATCCGCGATGTCCCGGCGGGCGGCCATTTCTTCGGCGCGGCGCATACGATGGCGCGCTACGAGAAGGCCTTCTACCAGCCCATGCTGTCGGACTGGCGGGGCTACGAGAACTGGCTTCTGGCCGGGGCGAAAGAGGCAGGGGACCGCGCCACAGACCTGTGGCAGCAGGCCCTGGCCGAATATCAGCAGCCGCCGATGGACCCGGCGATCCGGGAAGAATTGGAAGCCTATGTCGCCAAGCGGCGGGAAGAGATCGGCAATGACGAGCCCTGATGTGAAACTGAATTCACATGCACAGGCTGTGGTGATCGGGGGCGGGCTGGTCGGCTGCTCGATCCTTTACCACCTGACGAAACTGGGCTGGACCGAAGTGGTGTTGCTGGAACGGTCGGAACTGACTTCGGGCAGCACATGGCACGCGGCGGCGAACATCCACGGGCTGCACGACAACACCAACATCAGCCGCCTGCAGCATTACACCATGGGGCTTTACAAGGAGCTGGAGGCCGAGACCGGCCAGGGCTGCGGCATCTTTCAGCCGGGCAGCCTGTATCTGGCCCAGACCGAGGCGCGCGAACACCAGCTGCGCCTTCAGGCCGCAAAGGCGCGCTATTACGGGATGGCCTTCCACGAAGTGACCCGCGACGAAGCCGAAAGGCTGCATCCCCTGGTCGATTTCAACGACATCCGCTGCATCATGTTCGAGCCGCAGGGCGGCAACGTCGATCCTTCGGGGGTCACCATGGCCTACGCGGCCGGGGCAAGGGCGCGGGGCGCACAGATCCACCGCAACTGCCCGGTCACGGCAACGCGGGCGCAGCCCGACGGCAGCTGGATCGTGGAGACACCGCTGGGCGAGATCCGCACGCAATGGGTGGTGAACGCGGCGGGGCTATGGGCGCGAGAAGTGGCGGCGCTGGCGGGGATCGCCCTGCCCCTCGTCCCGACCGAGCATCAGTATTTCGTCACCGAAGCGATACCCGAGATCGCCGCACTGGACCGCCGCCTGCCTTCGGTCGCGGACCGGGACGGCGAGTATTACCTGCGGCAAGAGGGCAAGGGCCTTCTCGTCGGCGCCTATGAAAAGGACATGCGCTTCTGGGCCGAGGACGGCACGCCGCAGGGCTTCGGCCACGAGCTTTTCGCCGACGACCTGGAGCGGATCGAACCCAACATGCTACGCGCGATCGACCGGATGCCGGCAGTGGGTGCGGCGGGGATCAAGCGGGTGATCAATGGCCCGATGATCTGGTCACCCGATTCCAGCGCGCTTTTCGGCCCGGTGCCGGAACTGCGCAACTACTTCTGCTGCAATGGCATCATCCCGGGCTTCTCGCAGTCGGGCGGGCTGGGGCTGCTGTCTGCGGAATGGATCGTGGAGGGCGAGCCCAGGCTCGACATGTTCGGCTGGGATCTGGCGCGGTTCGGGGCCTGGGCGGGCAAGGACTTCACTAAGGCCCGCGTGCAGGACCAATATGCCAACCGCTTCAAGATCCATTTCCCGAACGAAGAGCGCGCGGCCGGCCGCCCGGTGCGGGTACGCCCGATCTACCAGACGCAAAAGGCCATGGGCGCGGTCTTCGGCCTGAACTACGGCTGGGAACATCCGCTGTGGTTCGCCACCGAAGGCGAGCCGCGCGAAGAGACCGTGGGCTTCGAACGGCAGAACTGGTGGGGCCCCGTCGGGCGAGAGGCACGGATGCTGCGCGAGCGGGCTGGGATCATCGACATCTCGAACTTCGCCCGCTACCGGGTCAGCGGGCCGGGGGCCAGGGACTGGCTGGAGGCCCTGCTTGCCAACCGGATTCCGACGCAGCCGGGCCGGTCCTGCCTGGCGCCACTGATCGGCAGGCGCGGCGGCATTGCCGGGGATTTCACCGTCACCTGCCTGGAGACGGGCGACTACCTCATGGTCGGCTCGGGCATGGCGGAACGCTATCACAAACGGTTCTTCGACGCCGTTCCCCTGCCCGAAGGAACCCGCTGGACCAGCGCGACCGAGGCGATGGCCGGCTTCAACGTTGCCGGGCCTCTGGCGCGGGATCTGCTGCAACGGCTGACTGATGCCGACCTTTCCAACGATGCCTTCCCCTTCATGCGCTCGGCCAGGATCGAAGTGGCGGGCGTGCCCTGCATCGCGCTGCGGGTCAGCTTCACCGGCGACCTCGGCTGGGAGCTGCACTGTTCCGAGGCGGACCAGAAGCGGTTATATGCCGCGCTTCTGGAGGCGGGTCAGCCGCTTGGCGTGGGGCCGGTGGGAAGCCGGGCGCTGACGAGCCTGCGGATCGAAAAGGGCTATGGCAGCTGGGGGCGGGATTACAGCCCGGAATACTGGCCGCAGGAAACGGGGCTGCTGGGACTGGTCAAGGGCGACAAGGACTTCCTCAACAAGGCCGGCTGGCTGGCCATCGCCGACCGCCCCCCGCGCGAGACGCTGAGGACGCTGGTGATCCAGTCGACGACCGCGGATGCGACAGGGAACGAGCCGATCTTCGATCTGGATGGCAAGCCTGCCGGAAAGGTCTCTTCCGGGGCCTATGGCTATCATGTCAGGCAGTCTCTGGCCTTGGCCTACCTACGACCGGACATTGCGCCTGGGGCAGAACTGGAGGTCATGATCCTGGGCCGGCCGCATCGGGCGCTGGTGCTGGCAGGGGCGGCCTTCGACCCAGAGGGCAAGCGCCTGCGTGCCTGATGTCAAACTTGGACTGATAGCCGACTTCCGCAGGTTCGACGCCCCGGCATGACGCCTTGACATCCCTCCGCGCGCCATGACGGGGCCATGAGGCGGCGCAGTTCCGGGCATCCGTGCCCTGGCGTTGCGCCGCATGGCGGAAAGGGAAGAAAGTGGTTCGGGTCGGGCGTGGAAGCGGGGCGCATCTCGTCACGGCTGATGATCGCCGGGTGGATTAGGCGCACCTAGATCGGGGGCGACCGTTGCCGCGTGGCGTCCGCCTGCCCGGTTCGGAAGATCGCAAAGGCCCGCCGGCACCATTCCCGGACGGGGTACGCTGCAAGCGCCGGGCCTTAGGGAAAAGACCGAGGGCGGCGGAATGCCACAGTTTCACTTGGCGCGCCCGCGCGGAAACAGAAAGGGGCCGGTTTCCCGGCCCCTCCCCTGCGGTGCGGGTGTGATGATCAGCCCTCCAGCCAGATCCCGCCCAGATCCAGCTCGCTGGTCTGGTGAATGCGGTAGCCCTTCACCCTGGGGCTGCTGTGGGCATAAGTGTTCTGCCAGAAGGGCTGAATGATCACGCCGTCACCTTGCAGGATCGCTTCCAGTTCGGCCATGATCGCGCGGCGTGCCTCGACATCCGCGGTTGCGAGGGCTTTCTGCAGCCTGGAGTCGAACTCAGGGTTCGAATAGGCGCTTTCGTTCCACGGCTCGCCCGAACGGTAGGCCAGGGCCAGAACCTGCACCCCAAGGGGCCGCATGTTCCAGTTGGTCATCGAGAAGGGATATTTCGTCCAGTCGTTCCAGAACGTTCCACCCGGCATCACCGTGCGTTTGATCTTGATTCCGGCATCGCTGATCTGCGCGGCAATGGCGTCGCAGGATGCCTGCATGTAATCCTGATCGACCGAGATCAGCTCGAACTCGGTGTCGATATGGCCGGCCTCGGTCAGCAGGGCCACGGCCTTGGCGGCATCGCGGACCTGCTTGGGCAGTTCGGCATATTCCGGGTGGATCGGGCTGACATGGTGGTTCTCGGCCACCGTTCCACGACCCGAGATGCCCAGTTCAAGCACCTTGGCATTGTCGACAGCCGCCTGGATCGCCTGCCGAACCCGAACGTCAGTGAAGGGCTCCTGCTTGACGTTCATCCGCGCCACGACGGTATTGGCGGTGGCAATCTCGTGACGCACAAGGCCAAGGGAATCGAGCAGATCGACGAAATTCTCGCTGGATTGCTGGTTCATGTCGATCAGATCGCTGCCCCAGGCATTCACCTCGACCGCCGGATCGTTGCCCAGGTCAATGAACTCGACCGCGTCGAGGTGCACTTCACCGGCCCACCAGGCGCCGTTGGTTCGGCGGACGAACCGGGCCTTTCCGGCGACAGCATGGCTTTCCAGTTCGAAGGGCCCGGTCCCGATCGGATTGGCCGCAAGATTTGCGCCCGTCTCATCGAAGCTGCGATGCACGATCAGCGCCGGATAGTCCGACATGCTGGGGATGATGGTGATGTCGGGGGCCGAAAGGTTCAGTTCGACCGTCATGTCGTCCAGCTTGACGATCGCGCCCTCGCGGGCCCGGCCGGTCGCGTCGTCGATCAGGACCCCGAAGCGCGAAGCCATCGAATTGCCGGGCACCGATTTCTCGCACCAGCGGCGAATGTTGAAGATCACGTCATCGGCGTTAAGCGTGTCGCCGTTCGTCCAGGTGACGCCGGGCCGCACATGCAGGACATAGTGCGTGGCATCGTCGTTCACCTCCCAGCTTTCCAGAAGGCGGCCCTCGAAGGTGAAGTCCGAGGTGTACTTGACCAGGGGCTCCAGGAACTGGCGCTCGAGGTTGGCGATCTGCGACCAGTCGGCCATGCGCGGATCCTTCAGATCCATCACCTGCATGCCGACACGCAGGGTTCCGCCCTTGACCGGCGTTCCTTCGGCGCGCACCGGGCTGGCGAGTCCAAGCATGGCATAGGCGGTGGCGGTCGTCGCGCCGAAGGCGCTTGCCGTAGCCAGGAATTCGCGGCGGCTGATGGCGTCCTTGCCGACAGTCCTAGCGGCCCGGACGAGATGATCGGGAAGGGGTCTTCCGCGGCGGTTCGAAAAGATCATGGCGTTCTCCTTGCTGGGGGTCCGGCGGGTGCGCCGCCTTGTCCGGGTCAGGTCTGGTGCAGGGCTTCGATGGCTTCGGGCGACAGGTCGCGCACGCGCGCCCATTCGCGGGATTTCGGCGAGTTCAGCAGGCCAAGCGGGTCCATCCGCTTTTTCCAGGCCAGATGGCGGTAATCGGCCTTCTTCATGCCGCCATCCTCGATGATGCAGGAATGGGGGTCCGAGACGGGGCAGCCATGGGCCTGATAGAGGGCCATGATCTGATACAGCCGTTCATCGGTGGTGTATTTCACCAGAGGCAGGTCGAAGGAAACGACGTCGCCGCCCATGCGGGCAAATTCGTGGTGCATGTAGACGTCATCGCCAAGCACCGCCCGCAGTTCGGCCACCTTGGCAACATTCACCGGTGCAGGAAACAGAACCTGAAGGTAGGTCACGCTGCGATCGGATTTCAGGGCCTGCAGGGTGGTGTGGTTATACGAGAACTCGAACACATGCGGCAGCTTGCGCGCGGTCCGCTCGGCCTCGTCCATGGCCAGGGCGACATGCCCCCCGTGGCGGGCGACCAGTGCACGGAAATCACCCATCTGATCGCGGGGGATCAGGGTGACCAGCATGGCGTGACCCTCGGGGACGATCCCTTTCAGGCGATCGAAATAGGTGCCGATGCGGGCGTCCAGCGTTGAACAGAGCTTGCGGCGGATCGTTTCCGACAGGGCCAGGTCGATGGCGGCTGCATGGCAAACGAGGTAGTCATCGAAGGTGACGATGCAGCCGATCCAGTCCTCTGTCGGGACGGTCCGCAGGGCCAGTTCGGTTATCACGCCGTTGATGCCCCAGGCGTGGTGGATCATGTTGATCCCCTCACCCGAGAACACCACCTCGCGCGGGGGATCCTCGGCCGAAAGCGCACGGATTTCCAGGATGTTGCCGGCGTCGCGCAACATGCCGTGGCTCACGGTGCCGATGCCCGCCGACCCGCCCGAGATGAAGCCGCCGATGGTGGCGATGTCCTGGGTCGAGGGGAAGATCGGCAGTTCGCGGCCCTTTTCCTTCAGCGCTTGGTTCAGCTTCGCGATGTTGCAGCCGGCCTGGACGCGGACGAAATCCGGGCCGATTTCCAGGATCTCGCCCATGGCGGTGGTGTCGATGATCAGGCCACCTTCCATCGGCACCGACTGACCGTAGTTGCCTGTCCCCCCGCCGCGCAGCGTCACGGGGACGCGGTGACGCGCCGCGAGGGAGAGACAGCGCGCCATCTCGGCGGGGGATTTCGGTCGGGCAACAAGATCGCCGAAGCAGGCCTTCAGGCGTCGATCCAGGATCGGGGAATACCAGAAGAAGTCACGGCTGCGCTTTCTGACCAGGACCGGCTCGTCGATCACCTCGACCGGGGCAAGGGCGGCTGCGAAGGCGGCCCAGTCGGTCGTGGTCTTGCCGGAGATGCTGCTCATGCGGGACGTCCAGGGTGTGGCGGTTCCCGAAAGCGTAAGCCTCGCGGTGGCAGCGTTCACGCAAGCAAAACAGGGGCGTGATCCGAATGGATTCCACGTCATCCGGCGGAAGGAAGTCAAGGCGCAAGCGAGGCTTCGGCCTTCTGCGCGTTGAACCGGGAAGAAAGGCCGTGCAGCTCGGATCGGCAAGGGCAGGTTTTGGGCTGTCGCGCAATCCCGCCATCAGGCAGCCACATCCCGAGTGCGACACCTGTGGTGACCTGCGGCAGGTTGCGGCCAAAGGGGGGCCGAAACACAGCGCAGGGACGGTGACGGCCGGCCTTGGCAGCCGATCGTGCCAGACGGGCCGAAAGATGGGTTCCGTCACACAGCAAGTGGCAAGTCGGATCCTGACGCCGGTCGCTGCGGCCTTGATCAGCCGAAAGATCTGCGCATGACCCGCTTGCCGGGCCAGGTCAGTCGGCAGTCAGCCGCACATAGCCTTGCGATTACCCGCGCCCGGACCGGCGATGCGGCCCCCGAAACCCTCGGGGTGCATCGGCCAGCTGCGCGGTGCGGCGCGGCGATGTTGCGATGGAGCGTCGGCATGGCTTAGCAGAACCGCGCGAAATCGGCGATCAGGCGGGCCAGGCTCCGGGCTGCATTGTCCAGAAGCCTCTGGCCCTTTTCTGCCGTGGCGGCGGCGGCATTGCCCACGGCGCCTTTCGGGTTAAGGTCGCCCATCAGCCAGCCGGGGCGCAGCGGCGCCATGCCAAGGCCCAGATCCGGGTGGGCCGCCTGCCATTTTCGATGGGCCGAGCCGAAATCCTCGGCCCGGTCCATGCGGACCAGCGCAGGATGCACAGCCAGCATGGCCGAAGTCTCGACATCGCCGGCATGAAGGCCGTTGCGCGCCTCGTCTTCGCCGGCGATGGCCCCTGCCCCGGCCAGGTCATCCCAGGCGACATGGGCTGTGACAAGGCCCAGCTCGGCGCGCAGGTCGCGACAGGCCAGCTCCAGAACCGCCCGGTTGCCACCATGACCGTTCAGAAGCATCACCCGCAGGATGCCCGCCCGGCGGATCGAGGCTGCAATGTCGTGAATGACCCGCACCAGCGTGTCGGCCGACAGCGACAGCGTGCCGGGCCACGCCAGATGTTCGGTGCTCTTGCCGATGGCCTGCACCGGCAAGGCCAGCACCGTCAGGTCGGACGGGATCAGCGGCAGGGTGCGGGCCAGGACCGCCAGTGTCAGATCGCGGTCCACCGACATGGGCAGGTGCGGCCCGTGCTGTTCGATCGCGCCGATGGGCAGGATCGCCACCGCATGCGAAAGATCGAGCGCGACGAAATCGGGGGCGGTCAGCTCGGCCCAATGCCCGATGTGGCCCATGCCTGCCCCCTAGACCGGTATGCGCGCAATCCGGGCGCGCACCCGGTCAAGATAACGGCGCCGCGCCGCATCAGTCTGGGTGTCCATCTCGTGCAGACCAAGCCAGAAGGTTCTGGTCCGCGGATGGGTGCAGAAGCGCAGGCCGCGCAGCATGATCTTGCGCCCCGGAGCACCGATCAGCAAGGTCCAGAACCACCAGGGCGAACCGAAGGTGGTGATCACGCCAATCAGCCGCACATTGGTCAGCGCGGGCCGCATGGCCTGCGTCGGGGTGGGCAGAGTGAAGGTGATGCCGGGCCGCCAGACCCGGTCCATCCAGCCCTTCAGGATGGCAGGCTGCGAATACCACCAGGTCGGATAGACGAAGATCAGTCCTTCGGCCCATTGCAGGGCCTCGACATGGGGCCGAAGGTCGGGCGGGGGCGGGCCTTCCTCGTTGTAAAGACGGCGTTCTTTTGTGGACATTACCGGGTCGAAGCCCTCGGCGTGCAGGTCGATCAGGCGGACATCGTGCCCTCTGGCAAGCGCGGTATCGACCGCCGCCTTGCACAGCGCGCTGTTGAAGCTTTCCGGCACCGGGTGGGCATGAACAAAGAGAAGGCGCATCAGCCGGGGCTTTCGACAAGGCTCAATCGGCGCATCGCGTGCAGCACGACGGTTGCCACGATCACCGCCCCGCCGATCAGGGTCAACTGGCCCGGGTTCTCGCCGATCACGGCCCAGACGAGAAGCGGGCCCAGGATCACCTCGAGCAGGGTGATCATCGTCACTTCGGGCGCGGGCAGGTAGCGGGGACCGAGGATCAGAAGCCCGACGGCCCCAGGCAGGATCACGGCGCCGGACAGCAGGATCAGCAGGGCCTGCGTGCCGGTCACAGGTTCGAAATCGGCGACAGGCAACGCAAGCAGCCCACCCAGGGTCGACCCCAGCGCCAGATGCGGCAGCATGTTGCGCCGGCCGGTGGTGCGAAGCGTGACGTAGTAGCCGGCGATCGTGAACGCGTTCAGAAGCGCGAAGGCATCGCCCAGAAGACGCCCGTGGCCAAGGCTGCCCGATGCAATGATCAGCACGCCCGCGAACACAAGCGCTATGGCCAGGCCCGTGGCGCGGTCGATCCGTTCCTTCAGCAGGACATAGGACAGGAGGGCGGCCAGGAACGGCGCAATCGCCAGCACCAGCAGCGCGTTCGCGGCCGAGGTGTATTGCATGGCAGAACACCAGGACAGCACCCCCGCCGCGTTCAGCCCGATGATGAGAAGGCCCTTTCGATCGAACCATTCGCCCCTTTGCGGCAGCGTGGCCGGCGCCAGCAGCAGGTTGCCCAGAATCAGGACGCCCCCGGCCAGAAGCCCGCGCCAGACCGCAAGCGCCAGCATGTCGCCGCCGATCAGCCGCATCAGCAGCGCATCGGGGACGAAGATCATCACGCCGGCCAGTGTCACGAGAACCCCGAACGCCTGCGGATTGCGCTGCGACAGGGCCATCATGGGGCAGTGCCGAACAGCTTTCGCAGGAAGCCGTAGAACCAGTCGGCCTGCGCGGCGTCATGCGCTGCCATCAGCGCATCCTGTTCTGCCTTGTCCTGCGCGCCGGGCTGGCCATAGGGCGCCCAGCTATTCGACTGCCAGCGACGGAAGCCTTCGATGGTGCATTCCGGATGGAACTGGACGCCGAAGGTTCTGTCGCCGTAGCGGAAGGCCTGGTTGGGATAAAGCGGGCTCGAGGCAAGCCGCACCGCGCCCTCGGGGATGGCGAAGGTGTGAAAATGCGCCTGGGTCATGTAAAGGGTTCGGGGAAGGAACTCGACGCCCTCGGGCGTGGGCGAGATCGGATAGTAGCCGAATTCGTGCACCGGATCATCGTAGGGGCCGACCTCGGCCCCAAGGACACGGGCGATCTGCTGGGCGCCCTGACAGATCCCCAGAAGCGGGATGCCCTGCGCCATGCAGGCGCGGATCCAGGCGGCCTCGTCGTTCAGGAAGGAGTGCTTGTCTTCCTCGAACACGTTGAACGGCCCGCCATAGACGACCGACCCTGCCACATCCGGACCGGGTGGACCCAGCATGTCGCCCTTGAAGGGTCGCGAGAAGACCGGCTCGAACCCGTTTTCCACGGCGAAGGTGACGACCCGGTCATCCGGCGGATCATCGCCGTGGCGGACAAGCACAATCTTGCGGGGCATCAATCCCTCCCTGTGGCACGCGGCTGGCATGCGGCCAGATTAGTCTGATCGCCCACGGCCCTGGCAAAAGGAAAACAGGGGCGTGACTACCGCTTTTTTTTGCCGCAAGCCGGCCGCGCGGCAGGAAACCTGCACCTGCGACAGCCGCAGGGACCGCAGTGTCCGCCCCTTTGGCGGAAGTCATTGATCCGTGGCCTGCATCGCGGTAGGTGAATTGTCGACAGAGTGTGTGCTGACCAAGGGGCAGGACATGGCCGAGACATCCGAGGAAACCCTTGCAGAACGCAAACGCGGCTCTGGGGTCAAGCTAGTCTACGAAATGCTGCGGGACGAGATCCTGACACTGACACTGCCCCCGGGACGGCCGATCGACGAGGTCAACCTTGCCGAACGCTTCGGCATGTCGCGCACGCCGATACGCGAGGCCCTGGTGCGGCTGGCGGGCGAAGGCCTGGTCGAGACGCTGCCGAACCGTTCGGCGATCGTGGCCAACATCGACTTTTCCAAGCTGCACACCTTCTTCGATGCCATCACCCTGATGTATCGTGTCACGACCAGACTGGCCGCCCAATATCACCGGCCCGAGGATCTGGAAGTGATCCGCGCCCATCAGGAACGCTATGCGCAGGTCGTGGCTGCACAGGATCCGCTGGCCATGATCGCGGTGAACCGCGACTTCCACGCCGCCATCGCCGAGGCCGGACGGAACCCGTATTTCACCTCGCTGACACTGCGGCTTCTGGACGAAGGCCGCCGCATCCTCCGGCTTTATTACCAGTCGTTCAACGACCGCCTGCCGCAGGAATATTCCGACGAACACAACGCGATCATCGCCGCGATTGCTGCGCGGGATATCGAACTGTGCGACCGCCTCGCGCGCGCGCACGCCGACCAGATCGTGCGGCAGATCCGCCAGTTCTTCGGGCGGGACATGCGTCAGGACGTGCCGCTCTAGCAGCCTCGATTCTTGTCGACAAATAAAATGCAAGGCGTATGCTGTCCGCAGATTCGACGGAACGCCTGTCCTGCGCGGCCCCGTCGACCCCCGATGATGAGGAGTTTCCGATGGACACCGCGATTTTCACCGGCGTCATTCCCGCCCTGATGACGCCCTGCACCGCCGACCGCAAACCCGACTATGATGCGCTTGTCCGCAAGGGGAAGGAGCTGGTGGCAGCCGGGATGTCGGCGGTGGTCTACTGCGGGTCGATGGGCGACTGGCCGCTTCTGACCGACGCCGAGCGCATGGAAGGGGTGGAACGGCTGGTCAAGGCAGGGCTTAAGGTGATCGTCGGCACCGGGGCGGTGAATTCGGCCAGTGCCGTTGCCCATGCGGCGCATGCGCAGAAGGTGGGCGCAGCGGGGCTGATGGTCATCCCTCGCGTCTTGTCACGGGGCGGCTCTCCCATTGCCCAGCGCAACCATTTCAAGGCCATCCTCTCCGCCGCGCCCGACCTGCCCGCGGTGATCTACAACAGCCCCTACTACGGGTTCGAGACCAGGGCCGACCTGTTCTTCGCCCTGCGCGCGGAACATCCGAACCTGGTGGGCTTCAAGGAATTCGGCGGGGCGAAGGCAATGACCTACGCCGCGGAACACATCACCAGCGCAGACGACAGCGTGATCCTGATGGCGGGGGTCGATACCGGGGTCTACCACGGCTATGTCAAATGCGGCGCGACCGGCACGATCACCGGGATCGGCAACGTCATCCCCAAGGAAATCCTGCATTTCGTCGAACTGGCGAAGGCGGCCGCCAAGGGTGACCTGGACGCCCGCCAGCGTGCGCAGGAACTTGGCGAGGCGCTGGAGGTATTGTCGTCCTGGGACGAAGGCTATGACCTGGTGCTCTATTACAAGTACCTGATGGTCTTGCAGGGTGACGCGGAATACACGCTGCATTTCAACCCGACCGACGAGCTGACACCCAGTCAGCGCGCCTGGGCCGAGACCCAGTTCAACCAGTTCAAGACTTGGTACGCCGAGTGGAGCAAGCTTCCCGGAGCCGTGCAGCGCTGCAAGGTCTGATCCCGGTCAACCCACCGCATCAAGACCGAGGTCGAGAAACCGTTGCAGCTGCGCGGCTTCGGCCTCGGTCAGCTCGATCCCCCGGGCCTCGGCCTTCGCGCGCGCTGCGAAGCGGCGTTCGGAAGGCAGCCGCGCCCCCTGCCCCGTGATCGCATCGAACAAAGCCTCGGCCCGGGCGAAGGGGTTCCCCGGACGGCCAGCGGCGAAGGCTTCCGGCGAAAATGCCAGCACCAGTTCGCCATGCATCGGTGCCAGCGTGGTGGTGCCCAGATGCGCCAGCGCCTCGGGGCTGGTCAGGTCGCCAATCATCGCGCCCGCCAGAAGTTCGATCATCGTGCCGATGGCCGACCCCTTGTGACCGCCGAAGGGCAGCATCGCCCCCGCCAGGGCCGCGCCGGGATCGGTTGTTGGACGACCCTCGGCATCGACCGCCCAGCCCTCGGGCAAGGGTTTGCCCGCCCGGCGATGCAGTTCGATTTCGCCGCGGGCTGCAACCGAAGTGGCAAAGTCGAAGACATAGGGGGCGCGATCCGGGCGGGGCCAGCCGAAGGCCAGGGGGTTTGTGCCCAGAAGCGGACGGTTGCCGCCTGCCGGGGCAACCGAGGCATAGCTTGGGCACATGACCAGCGCCGCAAGGCCGTGTTCGGTCACCGCTTCGACCTCGGGCCAGAGGGCCGAGAAATGCGTGCAGTCGTTCACGACCATCGCAGCCAGCCCCAGGCGGCGCGCACGATCGACCAGGAGCGGCAGACCCATCTCGAATGCAGGGCTGGAAAAACCGCCGCAGGCATCGACCCGGACTATGGGACCCTCGCCGGGGTGCAGCATCGGATGGGCGTTGCCGTTCACTTTGCCAGCTTTCAGGGTGCGCAGGACGCCCTCGATGCGGTAGATGCCGTGCGACTTGCAGGCATCCCGCTCTCCTGCCGCGATGACGGTGGCCAGCGCCCGGGCCTGGATGTCGTTCATGCCTGCGCGCCTCAGTATCGCATCTATCCTGTCCCGAAGCGCCGGTATGGACATGATGTGCTGCATGGTCGCGGTCTCCTGACGGTTCGAGATGCAGCCTATCCAGCTAATCTGCACACAACAAGTATGCAAAAGGCAGGCAGAGCAGATCCGGTTTCTGCCCTCCACCAGCAATCGCGAACCCGAATACAGGAAGCCCGGTGCGAAGGGCGGCAAACTTGGATACTAACTGTATACTGATTGTATTTAGCAATTGCTTTGTCCCTCTGCTGATGGGATAGTCCGCTACGGGTGACTCGTGCCCCCAAAACCTTCAGGGAGAGAGATGTGAAAACCTCGTTTTTTGCCTTCAGCCTTCTGGCTGTCTCCGCCGTCGCCATGCCGGCCCAGGCCGACAAGCTGGATGACATCATCGCCTCGGGCACGCTGCGTTGCGCCGTGGTTCTGGACTTCCCGCCGATGGGATCGCGCGACGAAAACAACAACCCGATCGGATTCGACGTCGATTACTGCAACGACCTGGCTGCTGCGCTGGGTGTGAAGGCCGAGATCGTCGAGACCACCTTCCCCGAACGCATCCCCTCGCTGATGTCGGGCCGTGTGGATGTGGCGGTCGCCTCGACCTCGGACACGCTGGAGCGTGCCAAGACCGTGGGCTTCACCATTCCCTACTATTCGTTCGAGAACGCCGTCGTGGCCAACGAGAAGGTCGAGATGGCGACCTGGGAGGACATGAAGGGCAAGGTCGTGGGCGCCACCGCCGGCACCTATGAGGCGATCTGGCTGGAAGGCAAGGTCAAGGAATGGGGCGTGGGCGAGTTCCGGCCCTATCAGACCCAGGCGGACGTCTTCCTGGCGCTGAGCCAGGGGCAGCTTGATGCCACCGTGGCTACCGTCGAAGTTTCGGAAGCCAACGTCAAGTCGGGCAACTTCCCGGGCATCAAGATTGTCGACAAGGCGCCGATGGTGCCCGACTATGTCGCCCTGATCACCCTGCGCGAAGAATACGGTCTGATCAACTACATGAACCTGTTCATCAACCAACAGGTCCGCACCGGCCGCTATGCCGAACTGTACAAGAAGTGGGTCGGAGACGGCGAGCCCGCCAGCCTGATCGTGGAAGGCGTCTACCGCTGATCCGAACGACCTGAGGCGACGCGGGGGCCAGTCCCCCGCTTCGTCCGTTCCTGCATCCTTCCGGGGCAGCCATGTTCAACTACAACTTTCGCTGGAACCAGGCGCTGAACTCGCTGCCCGACATGCTGCAGGGCGCGCTGGTGACGATGGAGATCGCGATCCTGTCGATGGTCATCGGCATCAGCGTCGCCATCGTGCTGACCCTGTTCCGTCTGTCCGGGAACCGCATCCTTTCCGCCATTTCCGCGACCTGGGTGGAAATCGCCCGCAACACCCCGGCCCTGTTCCAGATCTACATGGTGCATTTCGGCCTGGGCGGCTTCGGCGTGCATCTGTCGCCCTACCTGTCGCTGCTGATCGGGATCGCCTTCAACAACGCGGGCTACCTGACCGAAAACTTCCGCGGCGCGCTGAAGGCCATCCCCGATACGCAGACCCGCGCCGCGCGGTCGCTGGGCATGTCCTCGATTCAGGCGTTCCAGAGCGTGATCCTGCCGCAGATGCTGCGGATCTCTTTCCTGCCGATGACGAACCAGATGGTCTGGGCCATCCTGATGACCTCGCTGGGCGCGGTCGTGGCCATGAACACCGACCTTTACGGCGTGACCAGCGATCTGAACGCCCGGACCTTCCGCACGTTCGAACTGTTCGCCATCGCCGCCGTGATCTTCTACGTCATCACCAAGGTGATCACCCTGTCCGCCCGGCTGCTTGCGGCCCGGCTGTTCCGGTATTGAGGGGGCGCAGATGTTCGATACCGCCCTCACCACCAACGACCTGATCTTCCTGGCCAAAGGGGCCGGGATGACACTGATCGTCACCGCGATCTCGGTCTTCTTCGGCACGATCCTCGGGATCATCTTCGGCGTGATCCGCTACCAGATCGGCCCCTGGTGGGCCGCGCCGCTGACTTTCGTGCTCGACATCTTCCGGTCGATCCCGCTGCTCATCCAGCTGGTGCTGGCCAATGCGTTCGTGACCACGGTGCTTGGCTTCCGCGTGTCGGGCTTTGCGGTGGCCTGTGGCGTCCTCTCGCTTTACACTGCCGCCTATTGCGCGGAAATCGTGCGCGGCGGGATCGAGGCGGTGCCGCAGACGCTGCGGCGCGCGGCGCGGTCGCTGGGGATGACCTGGGGCCAGGACATGACCTCGATCGTCCTGCCGCTGGCCACCCGCGTGGCGCTGCCGTCCTGGATCGGTCTGGCCCTTGGGGTGATGAAGGATTCAGCGCTTGTCTACATCGTGCAGGTGGTGGAACTGCTGAAATCCACCCAGATCCTGATCACCCGCCTGCAGGAACCCCTTTTCCTGCTGATGATCTGCGGGCTGTTCTACTTCCTCATCTCCTTCCCGATCGCGCGGTTCGGCAGCTATCTGGAAAAACGGTGGTCCAATGATTGAAATCGAGAATGTCCGCAAATCCTTCGGCCCGCTCGAGGTTCTGAAAGGCATCAACCTGACCGTGGCCAAGGGCGAGGTGCTGACGGTGATCGGCGGCTCGGGCTCGGGCAAATCGACGCTTCTGACCTGCATCAACGGGCTGGAGCCCATCGATTCCGGCCGCATCCTGGTGGACGGGATCGAGGTCCACGCAAGGACGACGGACCTGAACAAGCTACGCCAGAAGATCGGCATCGTCTTCCAGCAGTGGAACGCCTTCCCGCACCTGACGGTGCTTGAAAACGTGATGCTGGCGCAGGTCAAGGTGCTGAAACGCTCGAAGGCCGAGGCCGAAGCCGAGGCGGTCCGCCAGCTGAATCATGTCGGCCTTGGCGACAAGCTTAAGGTCTATCCATCGAAACTGTCGGGCGGCCAGCAGCAGCGCATGGCGATCGCCCGCGCGCTGGCGATGTCGCCGGACTACATGCTGTTAGACGAGGTGACCTCGGCCCTTGACCCGCAGCTGGTGGGCGAGGTGCTGGATACACTGCGGATGCTGGCATCCGAAGGCATGACGATGATCTGCGTCACGCACGAAATGAAGTTTGCGCGTGAAGTGTCGGACCGCGTTGCCTTCTTCCACAAGGGCGTGATGGCCGAGATCGCACCGCCGGAAGAGCTGTTCGGTGCACCGAAGGATCCCGAACTGCAGAAGTTCCTCGCCGCCACGCATTAGGCCCGTCATGCCCCCCAAACCCGAGGTGATCGTCGTCGGCGCCGGCGTCGTCGGCCTGTCTGCGGCGCTTGCGCTGCAGATGCGCGGCCTGTCCGTGACGGTCGTGGATCGTGAAGGCCCTGCAGCCGGGGCATCGGCCGGCAATGCAGGCGCCCTGGCCTTTTCCGACATCCTGCCGCTCGCCTCGCCTGGCCTGCTGCGCAAGGCGCCGAAATGGCTGTTGGATCCTCTGGGGCCGCTGACGGTTCCGCCCGCCTATGCGCTGCGCATCATGCCCTGGATGCTGCGCTTCTGGCGGGCCTGTTCCCCGGCCCAGGTGCAGCGGTCCACCGTCGCGCAGACCGCGCTGATGGATCTGGCCCGCGCCGAGCTGGAACCCTTCCTGACCGCGACCGGCACCCTTCCGATGCTGCGCAAGGAAGGCAACCTTCAGGTCTACGAATCCGAGGCCGAATTCCGCGCGGCCCTGCCCGGCTGGAAGGTGCGCGAAGAACACGGGATCGAGGTCGTCCACATGGCTCGAGCCGAGATGGAGACCCTGCAACCCGGCCTCTCGCCCCGCTTCGTGCGCGGCACCTTCACGCCGGGCTGGCAATCGGTCACCGATCCGAAGGACTTTACTCTGGCTCTGGCCGAGCGCTTCCGGTCAAACGGGGGCACGCTGGCCAAGGGAGAGGTTGTTGCGCTGCGCCCCTCGGCCGAGGCGGTGTCCGTGGCCCTGGCCGGTGGCGACAGTCTTTCTGCCGGGCAGGTGGTTCTGGCGGCAGGCGCGCGTTCGCATTACCTTGCGCGCGGCCTTGGCGACCGCATCCCGCTGGAGACCGAACGCGGTTACAATACCACGCTGCCGGCCGACGCCTTCGACCTGCGAACGCAGGTCACCTTCGGCGGTCATGGCTTTGTCGTCACCCGTCTGACCAGCGGCATCCGCGTCGGCGGGGCGGTGGAACTGGGCGGGTTGAAGCTGCCACCGAACTTTCGCAGGGCCGAGGCGATGCTGAAGAAGGCGCAGGCCTTCCTGCCGGGGCTGAAGGCCACGGGTGGGCGGCAATGGATGGGCTTCCGTCCGTCGCTGCCCGACACCCTGCCCGCAATAGGCAAGGCCCGCGCGACGCCGCGCGTGACCTATGCTTTCGGCCACGGCCATCTCGGCCTGACCCAATCCGCCGCCACCGCCCGGCTGGTCGCCGATCTGATCACCGGCGCTACGCCGCCCATCGACCTGACCCCATTCTCGCCACAACGCTTCTGAGGCCCCATGGCAACGCATACCTTTTCCTGCATCGACGGACACACCTGCGGCAATCCGGTCCGCCTTGTGTCGGGCGGCGGCCCCCGGCTTGAAGGCGCGACCATGCTGGAACGCCGCGCCCATTTCCTGCGCGAGTTCGACTGGATCCGCACCGGCCTGATGTTCGAACCCCGCGGCCACGACATGATGTCGGGTGCGATCCTTTACCCGCCCACCCGGCCCGACTGCGACGTGGCGGTGTTGTTCATCGAAACCTCTGGCTGCCTGCCGATGTGCGGCCATGGTACCATCGGCACGATCACCATGGGGATCGAGAATGGCCTGATCATCCCGCGCACCCCCGGTCGCCTGTCGATCGACGCGCCTGCCGGCAAGGTGGACATCGAATACCGACAAGAGGGCCGCTTCGTCGAGGAAGTACGGCTGACCAACGTCCCCGCCTTCCTGTATGCCGAGGGTTTGACGGCCGAGGTGGATGGCCTGGGCGAGATCGTGGTGGATGTCGCCTATGGCGGCAACTTCTATGCCATAGTAGAGCCGCAGAAGAACTTCCGCGACATGGCCGACCACACAGCCGGAGAGCTGATCGGATGGTCCCCGAAACTGCGCGCGGCGCTGAACGCGAAATACGACTTCACCCACCCCGAACATCCGGCGATCACCGGCCTTAGCCACATCCTTTGGACCGGCAAGGCCACCGTGCCGGGCGCCCATGCCCGCAACGCCGTCTTCTACGGCGACAAGGCCATCGACCGCAGCCCTTGCGGCACCGGCACCTCGGCCCGCATGGCGCAGCTTGCGGCCAAGGGGAAGCTGAAGGTCGGCGACGACTTCCACCACGAATCCGTCATCGGCTCGATCTTCAAGGGCCGGGTCGAGGCCGCAACACAGGTTGCGGGCCGCGACGCGATCATCCCCTCGGTCGCGGGATGGGCGCGGATGACCGGCTACAACACCATCTTCATCGACGACCGCGACCCCTTTGCCCATGGATTTGTCGTCAAATGACTCAGGACGCGCGCTTCATTCTTTCCGGTCAGGCCGAAGGCCGGATCCTTGCAACCACCGAACCGCTCAGCTTCTGGGGCGGGGTCGACCCGGCCACGGGGCGGGTGATCGACGTGCATCACCCGCTGGCCGGGCAGAACATGGCGGGCCGCATCCTGGTGATGCCCGGCACGCGCGGATCCTGCACAGGGTCGGGTGTTCTGCTGGACATGGCTCTGAACGGGCACGCCCCCGCGGCGCTGGTCTTTTGCGAGCCGGAGGATGTGGTGACCCTTGGCGCGATGATCGCGGCCGAGATGTTCGGGCATCCCCTGCCCGTCCTGCGCCTTTCACAACAGGCACACGCCCGTCTCGCGCAGGCGGGATCGGCCCGCATCACCGACACTGCGATCGTGTCGGACACCCTGTCCATCCCCATCGCCCCACCCACGACCGGCGCGCTTGAACTGACCGACCACGACAGGGCGATGCTGTCCGGCGAGGAAGGCGAGGCCACGGCGCAGGCCATGCGCATTCTCTGCCACATGGCGGTCAATCAGGGGGCGACACGGCTGATCGACGTGACGCAGGGCCACATCGATGGCTGCATCTACGCCAGCCCCGCCAACCTGACATTTGCCGAGAAGATGGCCAACATGGGGGCGAAGGTGCGCATCCCCACCACGATGAACGCAATCTCGGTCGATCACGCGAACTGGCGCGCACAGGGCGTGCCACCAACCTTCGGCGGCCCGGCGCAAAGGCTGGCGGATGCCTATGTGCGGATGGGTTGCCAGCCGACCTTCACCTGTTCGCCCTATCTGCTGGATTCGGCGCCCACTGAAGGCGAGGCCATCGCCTGGTCGGAATCAAACGCGGTGATCTATGCCAACAGCGTCCTTGGGGCACGGACAGCAAAACACCCGGATTTCCTGGACCTTTGCACCGCGATGACCGGCCGGGCACCTCTGTCGGGTGTCTATCTGGACGAGAACCGCCAAGCCACGCGCATCATCGACATCGACCTTCCGGAAGGCTTTGACGATGCGTTCTGGCCGCTGATCGGCTGGCTGGCAGGCAAGGCCGCACCCGACCGCATCCCGCTCTTGCGCGGGCTGTCGGCGGCAGCGCCCACAGCGGAAGACCTCAAGGCCCTGTGCGCCGCCTTCGGCACCACGTCTGCCGCGCCGATGCTGCATGTGGAAGGCGTTACACCCGAAGCCCACCGCATCGCACCGGATGCCGATCACGCCCGGATCACGCGCGCCGACATGGTGGCAGGATGGAACACCCTGAACGAGGGACCAGAGATGGTGGAACTGGTTGCCATCGGCAGCCCGCATGCCTCGATCCTCGAATGCCGGGCGCTGGCCGATGCACTTGCGGGTCGGAAGGTGGCGGTGCCGACCATCGTCACGGCGGGCCGCGCGGTGGTGGCCCAGGCACGGGCCGAAGGCACGCTGGACCGGCTTGCACGCGCCGGCGTTCAGGTGCTGCCCGACCTATGCTGGTGCTCGATCTCCGAGCCGGTCTTCCCGCCGGGCACCCGCGCCCTGATGACCAATTCCGGCAAGTATGCCCACTATGGCCCCGGTCTCTCGGGCCGGGCAGTGCGCTTTGGCGGGCTTGTCGCCTGCACCGATGCCGCCGTCAGTGGAAAGGCCCCCCGAACCCTGCCATCGTGGCTTTCCTGAAAGGCACGGCCCGACGCGACCGGTTGGCGGCCGGGGGGGGCCGAGCTGCGGGTTCAGCCAGCGCGGGGTCGGGCCTCGACCACCCAGCGGAACTTCTGCCGGTACTGTGCTGGCGCGATGCCCGTCGATCGCTTGAAGACGCGGCGGAAGGCGGCGGGCTCGGCATAGCCCACCTCGGCTGCAACGGCTTCGATGGGATCGTCGGAAGTTTCCAGCATCTGCTTGGCCTCCTCGATGCGCAAGGACAGCACGTAATCAAGCGGCGCATAGCCGGTCGCGGCCTCGAAGCGGCGCTTGAATGTCCGATCTGTCAGCCCCGACGCGGCGGTCATTCCTGCAACGGGGTTGGGCGCGGCGTAATTCAGCGCGATCCAGTCCTGCGCGGCGGTTATGGCGGCATCATTGTGCTGGCGCGGACGAACGCGGGCGGCGAAAGGCAACTGGCCGTCGCTTCGGTCACCGAACAGGAACAGCTTGGCCGTGCGTCGCGCCTCCTCCTCGCCGCAGAAACGCGCCACGAGATAGAGAGCGAGGTCGGTCCAAGAGGCTGAGGCCCCCGCCGTGACCAGCCGGTGTTCGTTGCCTGTCGGCACCAGCACCCGCTCGGGGTGCAGCCGCACTGCGGGGTAATGGTCGCGCAGCATGTCCACCACTGCCCAGTGGCAAGTCGCCTGCTGCCCGTCGAGGATACCCGCCTCGGCCAGCATGACCGAGCCGGTGCAGACCGAACAGATCAGCGCGCCCTGCGCCTGCTGTTCGCGCAGCCAAGCCACGGCCTCGGGCCAGCGGCCGCGTGGGTCTTCGTCATAGCCGATGGCCAGATCACTCACGATCACGATATCGGCGCGCTTTGCCTCGGCGAATGACAGGTCGGGCAGGATCGCCACGCCGATGGAATTGCGGAACGGCTCGCGGCCTGCCGCGACGACTCGCGGGGTGAAACGGCAGGGGCCCGCGCTCCAACCGGTCAGCGCCTCCCACCCGCTGCCGACGAAGCTGAACACCTCGAGCAACCCGTGCAGCACGCCCGAGGAGATCTCGGGAACGGCAACGAGGCAGACGGAAATCCGGCGCGGCGAACAAGGCGTAGCCATGGTCAATGATGGCACATTCGGACCGATTCCGTCGAGTCTGTGCCTCACGCCGCCGATGCAGCGCGTGGCATCTGCCCGGCGCGGGATGGCCCCGCATCGGAGGCTCCCATGTCCCACGTCACCCGCAGATGGCTTTTGGGCACGACACTGATCGGCGCCGGAACCCTGCTCGCCGGCCTCGGAATCGCCCGGGGCGAAGACATTGCAACGAAAGGCAGACTCATGCTCGATTCTTTCTCTCCCCTGCCGCGCGGCGTCGTGCAGGCCGCCACCTTCCCGCTGATCGAGGCGATCCAAGGCCGCCGCTCGCGCCGCTTTGCCCGGGGCGCGACAATCCCGACCGGCCCGCTGGCCTTTGCCTCTGCCGAGCCACCGCAACCGCTCGATCCGGTTGAACAAATGCTGCTGATCGCCACGATCGCGGGCAATACCGGCTGGGCGAATCTCTTTGCCCATCACCCGGCCTATGCCGGGCAGCTGCCCAACTACACCACTGCGGCGGGTGGGCGCAGTTTCCCTTCGGCGGCCGGCTTTCACACGACGGAGTTCTTCTTCACCGACGATACCGGCGTCTATTTCCTGCCCACGCGGGACATGACACCGGTGCCCGAAACCGGGAATCGCGACCTGCATGCCTGGGTCAAGGCCCATCGCGCGCGGATCGTAAAGCTTGCTGACGGTCGGCTGAACCTGCCCGCCGAGATGCCCTACATGGAGGGGCACAACAGGTGGTGCGCGAACGTTCCCGGCTCGACCCTGATCTGGCCGGTGGCAGACCTCGCCCAGCATGTCATCCTGATGCTGCTCTACCTCGTGCAGAACGGGACCGGGATCTACGACGATATCAACGACCGCCAGATCCCGGGGCTGGAACGCTTCGCCCACCGGATCGACCTCGCGGCGGCTTATCCGATGACCTTCGTCGAGCAGGATGCGATGACCGATGTCTCGGTCGAGATGGGGACGGCCTGCTACTCCGGAGCGCTGATGCTACAGGCATTGGGGCTGGGGGGCTGGATGTACTCCGGCCTCAACCCATTCGCTGTGCTGGGGGCGAGCGGAGATCCGGCCGTGCCGGGCCTCGGCTTCCGGTTCGAGATGCTGGAGGGCAATCCGCTGCCACATGTCACCGGCCTGCCGGGCGTGTTCGAGGCGCATGTGCCCCCGCACCATGCCGACATGCGCGCCGCTGTGGAATCGGTGGTGCGGCGCAAGTTCGGCGCGGGCGGGCCGTTCGACCCAGCTCAGGGCGGGCCGTATCGGGACAATGCCTCCGTCCGGTCGGCCGCCGCCCCGATCGACGCCGAGGCGATCGAGATCGCCACGATCATGGCCGACTATGTTCTCGGCACCTTCGGGCGCTTTCCGGCCACGGTGCCGCCTGTCTATGCCAAGATGTATCTTCAGGCGCACCGGCTGGACCTGGCCTTCTACGACCGGCACTTCGGTCCCGGCGGCTATCTGCGCACCCATGCCGAACACGACCGCAACTGGGGCTGAGCTTCCCCGATGTGACGGGCATGCACCCCCTGCCCGCCCGCAACCGGGTTGCCCGTGACGCGGCAACCCGCACCTTTTCAGGGACAGTTCCCATGACCGGCATCACTCTTGCAGCGGCCGCACCGGAGCCACCCGCGACCGAGCGTTTCCGACAAACCCTTGCCGAAGCCCGCGCGCTGACCCGTCTTGCCCTTCCCATCATGGGCATCGCGCTGGTCAATATGGCCACGAGCGTCACCGACACGCTCGTGGTCTCGGCTGCCTTCGGTGCGGGGACGCTGGCCGCTGTCGCGGTCGGCAGCGACTTTCAGTCGCGCCTGTTCTACCTCGCCGCAGGCATCATCGGCGGTCTGCCTGATCCTGGTCCTGATGGCCGCGCCGCTGACAGGCCGGATGTTTCAGGCCGACCCTGTTGGAGCCGCTGCCGCCTTGCTGGTCGTCGGTACGTTGGCAATGCTTGGCCTGACCGAGGCCCTGGCAAACCCGGGTTCGGTCGCCGCAGGCCTTCTGCGCGGGCACAAGGACACGCGGGTGTACCCATGGTGTTTACGCTTGCAGGCTACCGGGCCCTGGGCGCCCCCCCTTGGCCTGCGGCTGGCGGACGGGGCCGACCTTTGCATTTCCGGCCTGTGGGTCGGTCTTGCTGCGGGCACCGCCGTGATGTCGGCATTGATGATCGCACGGGTCAGCAGAGGCTGAAGACTGCGCCAGCACGATCGGTTGGCGGCGGCCCCGGCAGCATGGCGCAGCGGGGCGGCCGACAGGCTTCACTGCGGCGGCAGTGTCACCCGGTAGAAGGGCGCCAGGGCATCGTCGGCCGCAGCGACCGGTCCGAAGCGTGGTGCCTCGACGGGCGGCTGTGCGCGCAGCCAGGCGATCAGCGCGTTTAGATCCTCAGGTGCAAGGGCGGCATAAGAAGGCGACGGCATGACCGGGGCCAGCATGCGCCCGTCCCGTGCGGTGCCACCGATGATCGCCGCAGCGATTTCGGCATCGCTCCAGCCGCCCAGCCCGGATGCGTCGGGCGTCAGGTTGGGCGGCCAGAAGATGCCGAGGCCGGGGATCTCGAAGCCTATGGTGCCGCCCGACAGGCCTGCCTCGATGATCGGGGCGCCGTCGGCGCCCCGTGGCAAATGGCACCCGGCGCAGTCCATGATCGTGGCCAGGTATGCCCCGCGCGCGATCTGCTCTGCGTCCGGGTCCGCCGACAGGGCCGGGGTGGTAAAGGCGAGGCCGAATACCATCGGGAATGCAAGGGATTTCATCCTGATCTTCCTTTCCGGGGGTTCACCCCATGTCGATGCGGGCATCATTCGGCGGCCTGAGCGACAGCCGCCGGTGCGGATGCAAACACCCCGGCGGGGTCGAACCGTCTGCTCAGGGCGGCAAGGCGAAGCGACACCGCTTCGGAATGCGTGGGCAGATGGCCGCCCGGACGGTCAAGGTCGCACAGCCCGACGTAGGCACCCGTTGCAAGCGGCGCGATCTCGGCGATCAGCCCGTGCAGCCAGGCCGAGTTGCGCGGATCCTCGGCCGCGTCGGCCCACAGCGCGTAAATGGCGCCGAAAATGCGTCCGCCGCAAGAAAAGGCGGCATCTGCCGGCAGGGGAACGGCGTTCGGAGCCAGGGTGAGGACCGCGAAGGTTTCCGCCGAAGGCGCACGGGCCATCCCTTCCACCACATGGCCCAGAATCTGGCCCAGCGAACCATCCGACCAGACCGAATCCGCACGATAGCGCCGACCGGCCGGCACAGACGGATCGGTCGCCATATACAGGCCCGCAAGCGGCGACTGCATCGGACCGATCTGGTCCAGCGCCGGGGGTGCGCCCAGGGCAAGGTCCGCATGCACCATACGCGCGGCCTCGGCGCTGTCGGCAAACACTGTGGCGATCACGGCGATGATCGGGCCAGCTGGCCCTGCCGCCACCTTTGCGGTAAACTCGACCGCGGCGGGGGCCTTGGCCATCACCGTTTCTGCCCAGGAGGCAACCTCGTCTGCCATCTTGCCGGGATAGACCCGCACCACCGTCTCGATCACGGCGGGCGCAAGCTTCAGGTCCAGATGCCATGCGGTGACGATCCCGAAGAAGCCCGGGCCTGCGCCCCGCACGGCCCAGAAGATCTCGGGGTTCTCGGTTGCCGAGACAGTAACAAGGCGGCCATCCGCCAGAACGACTTCGGCTGAAGTCACCAGACCGCAGGCCATACCCCAGGCGCCACCGTTCCAGCCGACGCCGCCGCCCAGAAGATAGCCGCTCATCGGTACGCTGCCGCAATGGCCAAGCGGAAAGGCCAAGCCCTTCCGATCTAGAGCCGTGGCCATCTGAAGGTTGGTGACGCCAGGTTCCGCCCGCGCCTTTCGGGCCGTTGCGTCGATCCGCAGGCCATTCAGTGCGCCGAGGTCGATCACCATGTCGGCCCGCGTCGCAACCCCGGTGAAGTGATGGCCGCCCCCGCGCGGCGACACGGTAAGCCCGTTGGCAGCGGCAAAGCGGACCGCCTCCTGCACGTCGGCGACCGATGCGGCGCGAACGATGAGTCCGGCCCGGTGCGCCGGCTTGCGACCGTTCCAGACCAGTGCGTCGTGATACGCGCCGAAGGCTGGTTCCAAGGCAGTGATGACGGCGCCGGAGACCCGGCGCCTGAGAATTTCGGCGTTCATGTCGTTCCTGTTCCGGGCAAAGGCCTGCCCGATTGCTGTTGCGACCGGCGCAAGCAGCACCGGTCCTTGTCTGGTTTGTGGTGGCGATGACCGGAAAGGGATTGCAGCCAACCGGGCTGACCGAACCGGCTTTCGCCTGGCGGGTGTCATAGGCGAAGCAGGGGCCGGACGCTTGCTAAGTCTCCCGGCAGGAATCCGTAAAAGAATGCTAAGCGCCTTGAACGGTCAGCCGGCCGGCGTAGCGGCCTCGCCCATTTCCTTCAGGCGGATCCCGCAGGCCGCGATCAGGCGGAACCGGCCCCGACCGGTCTTCTCGATCCTGAGGCAGGCCCCCCTTTCGTCCAGCCGCCGCCGCAGCAGCACCAGCCGGGCATCCAGATTTTCGGCGTGGGCGGGCAGGCGCAGGGTCCGGTCAAGCCGCAGTTCGCGGGTAGAGAAGTCCGTGCGGCCTGACTCTGCATTTTGCCGCAGCAGGCGCCACAGGATCGCACCGGCAACGCCCTTGATCAGGTAGTCGCCGTCCAGGAACACGCTGTCGTCGCGAGCGAAGTGCCGCACGGTCACAAGGCCCGCAGGGGGGTCGGCCGGCAGCCCGGATGTGTCGGCAGGCCGTGGCTCATCCTCGCCAAGCAGGGTGGCAAGCGCACCCAGATAGCCGGCCAGCAGCATCAGCGCATCCTCGTGCTCATGATCGAAGCGCATGATTTCGCGTGCTTCGCAGAACAGCACACCCAGCACCCTGCCCGCCGACAGGATGGGCACCGCGATCTGACTGTGCGGATCGCCTAGGCCAGGGAAGGGCACACCGTGCGGTTCTCTGGCGACAAGCCCGGCCTGTCGAGCCGCCGCGCCCAGCGCCGCACCATAGCGGTAGTCGGCGCTGAGGTGGCCGATGCGGATGGGCACAGCTTCGCGTGCAGCCACACCGATCACGCCCTCGCCCGGCAGTATCTCGGCCCCGACGCCTGACGATGGATAGCCGCGCGATCCGATGGCAAACAGCCGGCCGTCGCCTTCGGCCATCAGCAGGATGGCATGGGGAATGCGCAGATGCCTTACCACCCCGTCCAGCAGCGCATCGGCCAGATCGTCGAAGTCGCGGCAGCGCGCCAGATCGTCGATGCAGCTGCGCACGGCCGACAGAAGCGGCGGGCGGTCGTCCTGCCGCGCTACCACCGGAGCTGTGAGCTGCTCGACCCCCACCACGCGAAAGATGTCGGCCCCCAGCAGACGGAACACCCCCTCCAGCCCGTGATGCGAGGCGATGCCGGCAAGGCGCGCCTTCATCATTTCGTAAAGCGGTCCTTCGGTGCGGGTCTCCACATGGTCGAGATGCAGACGATAGCGGGCATGTGTGCGGGGGTCGAAGATCTCGACGCAGGCCTTGCCGGTGGCCAGGAGATTGGCCCGGGTCTTGTTGAAGAACTGCCACGACAGCGCCACATGGTCATCATCCACCCAGTGGACCTGGCTGATCATCGAGACATTGGGCCGCCCGTCGGCGTCGCAGGTGGACAGCAGCGAAGCTGCGATCCCCTCCATTGCGCCGCGCAGGGCCCGAAGGCCGCAGACAGTCATCGCCGCAACTCTGCCCCGGCGCCGGGGCCCGGGGTCTGGGTGAACACGCGATCTGGCTGGAACTCGACCACCGCAAGGCAGGCGGGGTCGAAGGCCACATAGGCCAGCGCCTGTGCCCGCGTATATCCCAGATCCATCAGTTCATCCGACAGGATGACGCATTGACGGGTGATTTCGGGAAGATCTTCCGGCTCGGGGTCGCCGACCAGCGCGGATGGGGCCTTGAGCTGGATCGACCGGTGGTCGCGCGCGCTGGAAAAGGTCGCGGCTATCGCGCTGCCGGCCCGGATCGCCTGAAGCAGCGGGGCGTTTCGCGCACGGTCAAGAAACAGCCGGACCACCGTCGCCTCGTGCACACGGCAGGCCGTTGCGGAACCGACAAGCGGCCGGCCATCAACACCCCGAACCCCGAGGATCGCGGCCACCCCGCCCTGAAGGAACGCTACCATGTGCGGCGGCAGTCGGCCGGGTGGCGGACTTGCGTCGCGCCAGGTCGCCTGGTCGTCGGTCGGTGTGGCATATCCTTGCGCTGTCATGCCGGAGATGGCGATTGTTCAAGGGGACCGGCAGTGGCAGAATCCCCGCGATGCGGGGTTGCGAACGGCGACTCGGCATCATGGGCGACAGCATAGGCGCAGCGGGAGGGTGCTGGCAATCGCGGAATTCCGCACCCGTTCCCGCGCGACGAGGCATGCGGCTGTGCTGCCATTCTGCAGCCGAGCCCATATCGCAAGGCCCGACCGTCATGAAACCTTCACTGGACGCGGGCTTTAGTTTCCTGCATTCGGGAAACATGGAACTGAATCGCGCTGCCCAGGCCTTCGCCACGCTCGGCCATCCCGGTCGGCTGACCGTATTTCGCCTGCTCATGCGCTTTGCTCCGAAAGGAGTGCGCCCGACAGAGATTGCCGAGGCGCTGGACCTTAAGCAGAACACTCTTTCCCATCACCTTGCGGACCTGACTGCCTCGGGCCTGGTCAGCGTCACCCGGCACGGCCGTTCCCTTTACTACGCGGTCGATCTGGACGCGACCGAGGGCCTGATCGGCTATCTCGCGCTGGATGTGGGCCGCGGCCGGCCCGACCTCATTTCCCCTCTTTTCCCCGAGCAGAAGGATCCCGCCATGCGTGACACCGATTTCGACGTACTCTTCATCTGCTCGGGCAACTCGGCCCGGTCGATCTTCGCCGAGGCGCTTCTGCGCGATCTGGGCAAGGGCAGGTTTCAGGCCTTTTCGGCCGGAACGCGGCCGGGAACCGAACTGAACCCTTTCGCGCTGGATGTGCTGCGCCGCAATGGCCATGACGTGAAAGGCCTGCGGTCCAAGCACATTTCGGAGTTCCAGAAGCCCGATTCCATCGTGATGGATTTTGTCTTCACCGTCTGCGACACGGCGGCGGCCGAGGAATGCCCGCCCTGGCCGGGACAGCCGATCACCGGCCACTGGGGTCTGCCCGACCCGGTGAAGGCGACCGGGACCGATGCGGAAAAGGCGCTGGTGTTTGCCCAGACCTATGCCGCCCTGCGCCGCCGGATCGCGGCCTTCGTCGAACTGCCGTTCGAGAGCCTGAGCCGCCTGTCGCTGCAGGCCCGCGTGGACGCCATCGGCGCCGACACCGAAGCGAAGGCCTGAGCCATGGCCCGGATCGCACTCAACGGCCTTGGCCGGATCGGAAAACTCGTCCTGCGCGACCTGATCGACACCGGTGCGGGCGGCGAGATCGTGCTGCTGAACGATCCGGTCGGCGATGCCGAACAGCACGCGCTGCTGCTGGAGTTCGACAGTGTCCACGGCCGCTGGCATACCCCGGTTTCGGCCGCAGACGGCGCCCTGGTGCTGGGCGGGCAGAGGATCCGCCTGACCCATGAAAAGACCATCGAGGCCCTGCCGCTGGGCGAACTGGGCGTCGATCTGGTGATCGACTGCACCGGCGTCTTCAAGACCGCCGCCAAGGTCGCGCCCTACCACGCCGCCGGGGTGAAGAAGGTCGTGGTCTCTGCCCCGGTCAAGGACGGCGGCGCCCTGAACCTGGTCTATGGGGTGAACCATCACCTCTATGACGGATCGCAAAACCTCATCACCGCCGCCTCCTGCACCACCAACTGCCTGGCCCCGGTGGTCAAGGTGATCCATGAAAACCTCGGCATCCGGCACGGCTCGATCACCACGATCCATGACGTGACCAACACCCAGACCATCGTGGACCGCCCGGCCAAGGACATGCGCCGGGCGCGTTCGGCGCTGATGAACCTGATCCCGACCACCACGGGCAGCGCCACCGCGATCACGCTGATCTACCCGGAACTGAAGGGGCGCCTGAACGGCCATGCGGTGCGGGTGCCGCTGCTGAACGCCTCGCTGACCGATTGCGTGTTCGAGGTCGAGCGGCCCACCACGGCCGAAGAGGTCAACGCCCTCTTTGCCGCCGCCGCCGAAGGCCCGCTGCAAGGGATCCTCGGCTACGAGACGCGCCCGCTCGTCTCCTGCGATTTCACCAACGACCCGCGGTCCTCGATCGTCGATGGCCCCTCGACCATGGTCATCAACGGCACTCAGGTGAAGGTCTATGCGTGGTATGACAACGAATGGGGCTATGCTTGCCGGCTGGCCGACATCGCGCGCATGGTCGCATCCAGCCTCTGACCCCTTCTTCCGTTCCGAAATATCCTCCGGGGGTCCGGGGGTGGAAAACCCCCGGTCCGCCCGCCAGCCTCAGGCCCCGCCGATGACCGCACCGAACCCCATTCGCGCCTATGCTGCCGTCACGGCAGTCTACTGGGCCTTCATGCTGTCGGACGGCGCGCTCAGGATGCTGGTGCTGTTGCATTTCAACAGCCTCGGCTTCACGCCGATCCAGCTGGCCTGGCTGTTCCTGCTGTATGAAGTCGCCGGCATCGTCACCAACCTCGCCGCCGGCTGGCTGGCCGCGCGCTTCGGCCTGGCCGCGACGCTGTATGGCGGGCTCGCCTTGCAGATCGGGGCCCTCGTGGCGCTGGCGCAGCTTGACCCCGGCTGGTCGATCCCGGCCTCGGTCGTCTTCGTGATGGCGGTGCAGGGCGTGTCGGGTGTGGCCAAGGATCTGGCCAAGATGTCGTCGAAATCCGCCGTGAAACTGCTGGCCCCGAAAGAGGATGGCGGGTTGTTCCGCTGGGTGGCGCTGCTCACCGGGTCGAAGAACGCGGTGAAGGGCCTGGGCTTCTTCCTTGGCGCGGCGCTTCTGGCGCTGGCGGGGTTCCGGGCGGCGGTCTGGGGGATGGCCGCGGTGCTGGCCGTTATCCTGATCGCGGTTGTCCTGTTCCTGCCCGCAGGCCTGCCGGGGCGGATGAAGGCGGACGAGGCCTGGGGCGGCTGGCGGTCGAAGGACGCGCGGGTGAACCGGCTGAGCCTGGCACGCATGTTCCTGTTTGGTGCCCGCGACGTGTGGTTCGTCGTCGGCGTCCCGGTCTATTTCCAGGCGGTGCTGTCCGACGGCACTCCCGAGGGCCGGCGCGCGGCCTTCTTCCTGATCGGCAGCTTCCTCGCGCTCTGGATCATCGCCTATGGCGCGGTGCAGGCCGCGGCTCCCCGCCTTCTGGGCGCCAAGGGCCAGCCCGAGTCGGAGACGACCCGCAAGGCGATCCTCTGGGCGGGACTGCTGGTGCCGATCCCGTTCCTGCTGGCCGGGGCGGCCTGGGCGGCGGGTGGGCCGGCGCCCTGGCTGACGGCGACGCTGATCGGGGGGCTTCTGGTCTTCGGCTTTGTCTTCGCGGTCAATTCCTCGGTTCATTCCTACCTGATCCTCGCCTTCGGATCGGCCGAGCGCATCACGCGGGACGTGGGCTTCTATTACATGGCGAATGCCGCGGGGCGGCTGGTCGGAACGCTTCTGTCCGGTCTCAGCTACCAGATCGGCGGCCTGCCGCTGTGCCTGGCAACGGCAGGCGCCATGGCGCTGGCAAGCTGGCTGTCAGCCCGCAGGCTCAGCCGCGCCTGATCGCGAGAAGCGCCAGCGTCGCCAGCACTCCGATCCCCGCGGTCAGCCAGATCGCCTGCAGCCCCCAGGCCGCCAGCGCCGCCCCGAAGATCAGCGGCGCGGCAGCCTGCAACACCCGCGCCGGGGCATTCAGCCAGCCAAGCCGCGCGCCATAGCCGGCCGCGCCGAACAGCGCCAGGGGAAGGGTGCCCTTGGCGATGGTCAGGATCCCGTTGCCCGCCCCGTGCAGCAGGGCGAAGGCATAGGCCGCAGGCCCCCCGAACCCGACCAGGCAGACGGCGGCCAGCGGATGCGCCGAGGCCGCCAGCCGGGCCGAGATCAGCGGATGGAACCGCCGCAGAAGCCCGAACTCCAGCACTCGCGCGGCCACCTGCGCCGGGCCGATCAGCGCCCCGGCGGCGATCGCCATGGCGCCGCTCGCCCCCGCCGCCTGCAACAGGCCCGGCAGATGCGCAGCCATCGCGGTCGAGTTGAACCAGGTCACCGCAAAGACGAAGGCCAGCAGCCACAACGCCCGGCGCGAGGGCGGCGGGCCGTCCGCGGTCTCGGCCACCGTCGGCACGATCCGTTCCGTCCCTTTCGGCAACAGCGCGTTCAGCGGCAGGGCCAGCCCGAGGTGGATCAGCGCCCAGCCCAGGCAGGCCTCGCGCCAGCCCCAGGTGGCCAGCATCAGCCCGGACAAGGGCCAGCCAACCGTGCTGGCGAAGCCGGCGATCAAGGTGATGCCGGTGATCGGACCGCGCGCCTCCTTGCCGTAGATGCCGGCCAGGGTGGCAAAGGCGGCCTCGTAAAGCCCCATGCCCATGCCGAGACCCAAGATTGCCCATCCGAGGAACAGCATCCCCGGCGAAGCGGCAAGGCTCAGAAGCCCCAACCCCAGGGCAAAGACCAGGTTGGACAGTATCAGGACGCCCCGCCCGCCGATCCGGTCGATACGCGCCCCGGCCCAGGGCCCGATCGTGGCCGAGACCACCATCGCGCTGGAAAACGCCCCGAAGACCCAGACCGGAGACAGGCCGAAGCTTGCCGCCATTGGCGCAGCCAGCACGGCCGGAATGTAATAGCTGGAGGCCCAGCCGATGGTCTGGGCCACCCCCAGCGCCGCGACGATCCATCCGCGCCGCTCAACAGGCAGGGTCAACGCCATGCGCACCCCCTGGCGGGCTGATGCTTGCCGCCCGGAATGGCCGCTGTGCCGGCATCGACACAGCCGTGCAAGCGCCCTGCCGCAGACCGACGGCCACGCATGCCCGTAACGGCACCGCGGTAACGCTTGGGCCCCCGTGTGCCGGGCAGGCCGGATGACGCGATCAACATCCCGACGGCGGGGCCTGTTCTGCAGGTCGCCGCAGAACGCGGTGCTGCGCAATTGGCTCTGTGCCTGACCCTGGGTCGCAATGCCCCTGCGGCTTGCGCAGACCCCCATCTGCCGGGGAGCTTGCCAGGGAAGACGTGATGATGCCGGGTCATTCCGTTGTGCCGCAAGCGTCGGCGCAGCATTCCGCGGCAAGATCGTCGATCAACGCGCGCATCACCGGATAATTCGTTCGGCAGATCAGCGAGGTGCCCGCGCGTTGCTGCTGGATCAGATCCACATGAACGAGGCCGCGGCAGTGATGCGACAGCGTCGAGCCGGGAATGCCCAACTTTTCCTGGATCTGCCCCATGGACAGCCCTGCCTCGCCGGCGCGCACGAGTAATCGATACAGCCGCAGCCGGGTCGGGTTGCCCAACGCGGCCAGGCGCGAGGCCGCAATGTCGATATCCATGGCATCATCCCCTTATACCATATTTCTAGAATGATCGAAAATTCAGGTCAATCTCTGCTGCCGCGGTAATCCTGCGCGGCGGGGTGGGGCATGGCAGTAACCTGCAGGGGTCGGTTCCAGCTTCATGACGGAACCGTGTCGCCCCCCATTTCAGCGCGCCGCAGTGCCGCTTTCGCTGACGCGGCTTTTCCTCGTGTCGCCAGCCCGCGTCCGTCCGGCAGACGCTGCATCACTCCCCAGTCCTTTCCATGGGGCCGGTCAGGTGGCCTTCGCGGTGATCCGCTCTTCTGGCAGGATCGTCAGCGCCGCCGACCGGCAAGGATGATCGAGCAATTCCTTCAGTTCGGGATCCAGATGCATCATGGAAAGGGATACGCCCGCCATGTCGAGCGAAGTATAGTAAGCCCCCACAAAGGTCCGATGCACGCGAAGCCCCCGTGCCTTAAGCCTCTGACGGACGCGCTTCAGAATGATGTAGAGTTCGAAGTTAACCGTGCTTCCCAGCGAATTCACCAGCAGGGCCACTTCGTCTCCACGACTGGCGGGCATTTCCGAAAGGATGCGGTCCAGCAGCAGGTCGGCACAGGCATCGGCTCTCTCGATGCCACGGCGTTCCACGCCCGGTTCGCCGTGGACGCCGACGCCGATCTCCATATCTCCGGGTCCGAGGGCAAAGGTCGGCCGGCGCGTTTCGGGAAGGCTGCACGGTTCCAGGGCAAGACCCATCGTGTATGTCCGCGCATTTGCATGCCGCGCCAGTGCTTCGCAGGCGTCCAGCGCAAGCCCCCGCGCAGCTGCCGCGCCCGCGATCTTGAAGGTGAACACATTGCCAGCCACGCCGCGGCGGGATGTGCGCAGTTCGATCGGGGAAGAGGCGATGTCATCCGTTGTCACGATGGAGCGGACCGTTACGCCCTCGGCCTCCATGACTTCGGCTGCCATGTCGAAGTTCATCACATCGCCGGAAAAGTTGCCGTAGATGAAAAGCGCGCCGGCACCACCCTGCACCGCGCGGGTCGCGGCAATGATGGGGTCGGGCGGCGGCGAGGCAAAGATGTTCCCGACGGCAGCGGCATCCGCCAGACCGGGTCCGACGTAGCCCCAGAAGGCGGGTTCGTGGCCCGCACCGCCACCGATCACCACGGCAACCTTGCCGGGCCGCGGTCCATCGATCGCACGGACGGCGCGGGTCGAGCCGGGCACCGGAGCAATCAGATCCTCATGCGCAGCCAGGGCCCCGCGAAGTGCCTCGTCCACGGCATCCTTCGGATCGTTGATGAACTTCTTGACTTCCATCCGCGCAGGAAGCGGCGCATCCGACTGGGGCGCGGATCGGCGCGGCGGTTCACGGTAGCCCTCGGCGGACAGGATGCCGCGACCGGTGGCAATGTCGGTGACAAGTATGCTGACATAGCCGCCGCGAAGCGCAGCCAGGATTGCGGCAACCTTGTCGAGGCCGCCGGCGATGGCGATGCGCTGCGGAATGCGCCGAAGCTGGTCCAGGGTAAGGCCGATGGTGCGATCATGCATGGGGCCGATCACCGGCTCGCCCCGCGCCGAGATGAAGCGCCCCGCCAGGCTGCCCACCGCGTCCTGATAATGCGCAAGCTGCATCGTGCCATCCAGAAAGCCGCTGGTATGGATGGTGCTTTCCGGTCGCAGAGACGAAATGCCCATGACGATCTTGTCAGCCTCTGCAAGGATTGCCAGCTGCTCGGCAAGGACGGCCTCTTGCATCAGCATGGCGCGGACTTCAGCCGAGGAGACGATGGCAGGGGCAGAGATCGGGATGGCGCGTGCATTTATGGCCTTGGCCAGGGTCGAAGCGCAGGCTTCCGGGGTCCAGGGAATCCTAGCGGTAGTGCCACCCGTCGCCTGAACCACCCGCACATCCTTTAGATCCAGCGGTCCGATCTGATCGGCAAGCGAAAGGACGGTCCTGCCCCAGGTCACCGCCAGCGTATCGCCGGAGCGCAGGATGCGTGCGATGACCCTTGCCCCCGCCTCGCCCAGGCGCGGGATAAGCGGGCGCTCGACGCCTTCGGTCGGGATGACAAGACAATCCTGCAGCCCGAAATGGTCGCGCAGTGACTGCGCGATGCTCAGGCCGCTGAATTTCTCGGGCGAGATCTCGACGTTGACGATGCCGCGCGCACGCGCCTCGGCCAGATAGGCATTCACTGTCGGCCGCGACACGCCCATCTGTTCGGCGATGGTCCCCTGGGTCAGCCCTTCCTCGTAATAGAGCCACGACGCCCAAAGCAGCGGGTCGTCGCCGAAGCGGAGCGGCATCCTCACTGCTGCGTCATCCGCTGGCCTGCCGCCCAGCCCCGACGCCATCAACCGCTTCCCTCTGCCGTTGCGGCCTCGTGGTCGGCCAACCACTCGTGCAGCGCGGCGATCACGATCACGGCAGAAGCTGCTCCCGGATCGACATGCCCAAGGCTACGGGCCCCAAGCCTGGCAGCACGACCGATCGAGGCGACCATGGCCCGCGTTGCGTCACAGCCTTCCCGGGCGGCTGTTTCGGCAAGGCTCAGACAGCGGGCAGGTGCGAGGCCAGCGTTGAGCGCATCCGTTGCAGCCCTGGCCGCAGGGCCCCAGGCATCCATCATGGTCTTGTCCCCGGGTCTTGCCTTGCCCCTCTCGGCGATCCCGCGGGCGAAGGCTGGAACCAGCCGCACCACATCGGCCGGTTCCAGCGTGACCTTCCCCTCCAGATCACGCCCGGCGGCCAGCATGGCGCTGGCGTATAGCGGCCCGGTGGTGGCGCCCACGGCAGAAAGGAACGACCGCCCCGCCACCATCAGCAATTCGAACGGTGCCGCGTTCGTCATTGCGGATGTAGCGCGTACGACCGCGGAAAACCCCTCGGCCATCGAGTTGCCGTGATCGGCATCGCCGATCGCGCCGTCCAGCGCACCGAGCTCGCTTCTTCCTTCGGAAAGGCGCAGGGCGATCAGCCTGAAGAGGTCTACGATATCTCTGCCCGTGATCTGTGCCATGCGATAACATGGACAGAAGGCAGTTGCCGTTTCAAGCCTGACTTGCGCCTGGCCGGGCATGGCTCTCTCACGAAAGGCGTTTCCGGAAGGACGCGCCCAGGCTTGTCAGGATCAGGCAGCAGGACGTGGCCCCGGCATCCAGAACGCCGCGCGAACGCTCGCCCAGGCGGCTGGACCGCCCGATCCGGGCCACAAGGTCTATCGTGCTGTCGCGCCCCCGTTCGGCAGCGGCTTCCATCTCGGTCAATGCGGCGGCAAATCCCCTGCCCTTCGCCGCATCAAAGGCCGCGACGGCGGGCACCAGCGTATCAATCAGGGTCTTGTCGCCGACCTTGGCGTTGCCTACGCCCTGAACGCCCGCAAGCCCGGCATGCAACATGGCGGAAAAAGCATCGGCGTCGATGTCATCCCTTCCCTTCAACGCACCGGCCATTTCCTCGAACATGAGGCCATAAAGCGGCCCCATCGAACCACCGATCTCGCCCATCAGGACATCGGACAGGACCAGCATTGCCGCATCCAGCGACATGTCCTTTCCGTGGATACGTTCGGCAGCCTTGCCGAACCCCTTGGCCATGTTGCTGCCATGGTCGCCATCACCGATCTTGCCATCAATCTCGGACAGCCATGCCTTGTTGGCGACAATGACTTCGGCCAGTTCCTCGATGATCGCCGACTGACCGGCGTTCGGAATATGTGTCATGCGATCCTCACAGCGCGGGCGACGCGCAATCCATGTCAAGCAGGGCCTTCAGGTCATCATCCAGCGCCATGACCGTCAGTGTGGCCCCGACCATTTCCAGAGAGGTGAAATAATTGCCGACGAAGGCCTTGTGCACCTTCATCCCCATGGCCGCAAGTCCGGTTTCGATGCGGTCATACAGCACATAAAGCTCGTTCACCGGTGTCGCACCCAGGCCCGAGACAAGAACCGCCACCTCGGTGCCGGCCGGCAGGGCATGGTCGTCCATGACGATCTTCAGCATGTCGTCGGCCACCTCGTTCGCCGTACGCAGACTTTCGACCCGTGTTCCGGGCTCGCCATGGTGGCCGATGCCCACTTCCATCGTGCCCGGCTCGATCTGGAAGTTCGGATGGCCCACGGCTGGCAGTGTGCAGGGGCCAAGGCCTACCCCTACGGAACGGCACGCATCGATGGCTTTCTGGGCGGCGGCCTGCACCTCGGAAAGGGTCGCACCCGTGGCTGCCTTGGCGCCGCCGATCTTCCACATGAAGATTTCGCCCGCCACACCTCGGCGCCGATCGCGTTCGCTGGGGGGGGCCGAACAGACATCATCGTTGGCCACGACGGTGGCGACCTCGATCCCCTCCTTGGCCACCATGCGGGCAGCCATCTTCACGTTCATGTTGTCGCCGGCATAGTTGCCATACAGCACCGCCACGCCTGCACCGCCGTCGGCGGCCTTAATGGCATCGGCGAAGCTCTTGGCCGTGGGCGAGGAGAAGATCTCTCCCACCGCAACGGCATCGACCAGGTTGCGACCGGTGTAGCCTATGAATGCCGGTTCGTGGCCCGAGCCGCCCCCGGTCACGATGCCCACGCGCCCGGCCCGGGGTGCGAAATTCGACACTACCACCCGCGGGTTTTCGGGCGAGATATGGACAAGATCCCGGTGCGCCTTGACGAAGCCGGCAACCGTTTCATCCACAAGATTGTCGGGGTTGTTCAGAAATCTCTGCATCTTGCCCTCACCTGACAGTATAGCCGCCATCGACCAGCAGATCGGCGCCATTGACCATGGCGGCCGCGTCAGAGGCCAGGAAAACGACGGCTGCGGCAATCTCGTGCGGTTCGGCGAACCGGCCGGTCGGGATCAGGGCCTTCATCGCCTCGCCCTTGGGGCCTTCCCATGCCTTGCGTCCAAGATCCGTCAGCACCACCGTCGGGGAAACCGAATTCACGGTAATTCCGTGGCGCCCCCATTCCAGGGCAAGGGTCTTGGTCACACCGATGACCCCGAATTTCGAGGCGCAGTATGCCACATGGCCTTCGATGGCGACCGATCCGGCCTGGCTGGCCAGGTTGATGATGCGCCCGCCCTTGCCGGCCGCGATCATCGCGCGGCCCACCGCCTGGGCCATCAGGAAGGTTCCGGTCAGATTCACTGCGATCGTCTGATCCCAGGCGCGCTGGGAAAGATCCTCGGCCGGGGCCAGATCGACGATGCCCGCGCTGTTCACCAGAATATCCGGCTCGCCGAGCTGCGAGCGCACCGCGGCAACGGCGGCGGCGATGCTGTTCGGGTCCGTCACATTGCAGGCGAAGGCAACAGCGCCCGCAAGGCCGGCGGCCCGCTTGCGCGCGGCCTCCTCATTGAGGTCAAGAAGGGCGACGCGCGCCCCCTGTGCGGCGAAGGCTTCGGCAATCGCGGCGCCGATCCCCGATGCGGCTCCCGTGACGACCGCGACCTTGCCGGTAAGTGAGAATGTGAAATCGGAAGCGGCCATGTGGCTATCCCTTGCTGCGTTCGAGGGGCCCGGGGGCACATCGAACATGCGCCCCCGGGAAGTACCTCGCACTACTGACGGCTGGCCAGAAGCGCGTCCACGTTCTCGGCCGTGACCGGCGTCCACGGCACGTTGTATTCGGCCGCCTTGCCGTCAGCCCAAGGCATGTCGGGGTAACGGGTCCAGATGTCGGACATCGGCTGATAGTCGGGCAGCACGGCCGCAATGGCAAGGTCAAGCGCCCCTTGCGCCTGCGCCGCCCCGTCCTGCAGGATCGAGGCCATGTCGCCGGCCTTGACGGCCAGAAGGGCATCGGTCACCCCGTCGATACCGGCAATGGCAAAGTCCTTGGGGTTCTTGCCGGCAGCCTTGATCGCCTCGATCGCGCCAAGAGCCATTTCGTCGTTCTGGCCGATGACGCCGTTGATGGCATCGCCATGCTTGGTCAGCCAGTTTTCCATCAGGGTCTGCGCCTCGGCGCGGCTCCAGTTCGCGGTCTGCTGTTCCAGCACCTTGACGTCAGGGCATTCGGCAAGCGCCTTCATGTTCCCTTCCAGACGCTGGATCTGCGCGGACTGGCCGATGGGGCCTTCGATGATGACGACGTTGCCCTTGCAGCCGATCTTGTCGAGGACGTACTTGGCCTCCATGTAGCCCGACTGCACGTCATCCGAGCCGACGTAGGCGCGCAGCTTGTCGCTGTTGACCCTGGTGTTCGAGCCGAAGACGGGGATACCCGCGTTGTGGGCGGCTTCGACCGCGGCAGCGCCCGCCTCGATGTCGATCGGAACGAAGATGATGGCGTCATAGCCCTGGGTGATCATCGTCTCGAACTGTTCCTGCTGGACGAGCGCGTCATAGCGGCCGTCGAAGATGGTCAGCTCGACAATACCCTCCTTGACCGCCGGGTGCGCCTCGGCGGCGGCAGCCCAGATCTGCATGAACTCTGCATTCAGGCCATAGACAGCAGCGCCGATCTTCGGCTTGTCCTGCGCCGCCGCCACGGTTGCCGTCACCGACAGGGCCGTGGCAAGCATAAGCATCTTCTTCATGGCTTCTTCCTCCCTTGGATTGCGCCTGGTTGATGCGGCAGGCTGAATGCCTGCCGCGCAAGTCAAGGACCGTCAGTCCTGCTTGTTCTTTGATTGGTCCAGCATCACGGCAGCCACAATGAGGATGCCCTTGATGACCTGCTGGTAATAGGATTCGACCCCCATCAGATCCAGACCGTTGTTCATCACGCCGATCAGCAGGGCGCCGATCAGTGTTCCCGAAACTCGGCCCACGCCTCCGGCAAGGGATGTGCCGCCAATGACCACCGCCGCGATGGCATCCAGCTCATAGGCAATCCCCGCCTGCGGCAGCGCCGAGCCCGTGCGCGCGGCCAGCAGCATGCCCGCCAGGCCGGCAAGCGCACCGGCGATCACATAGACGGAAAAGCGGATCCTGCGCACCGGAAGGCCCGATACCTTGGCCGCGTGCGGGTTGCCGCCGACGGCATAGACATGGCGGCCGAACCGTGTCTGCGTCAGGACAAAATGCGCGACCGCAAAGGTACCGAGCAACAGGAAGATTGGCACGGGGATGCCCCAGATGCTTCCCGTTCCGATCCAACGGAATTCCTCGGTCAAGGCCGGAATGGGACGACCGCCAGAATAAAGCAGCGTCAGACCCCGCGCCGCCGAAAGCATACCCAGCGTGACGACGAAAGCCGGGACATTGAAACGTGCAACGATCGCCCCGGAAACCGAGCCACACGCCACCCCCGCGGCCAGTCCGGCAAGGATGGCAACCAGGGCAGGATAAGGGGCGCCCGCGATCATGCCGGTTGAAGATGTCGTAGCCAGAGACGCGGCGACAACCCCGGCGAAGGCCGCAACCGAACCGACAGAGAGGTCGATCCCCCGGGTCAGGATGACGAAGGTCATGCCGATTGCGAGGATGCCGTTGATGGACGTCTGACGAAGGACGTTCAACAGGTTGCGTGTGGACAGGAAGTTGTCGTTGATCACCGCCAGCGTCAGGCACAGCAGAAGCAGCGCGATGAAGATTCCATAGCGCTGGATCACTGACGTAGCCGTCCACCCTCGCGCTGTCGTTGTTCTTGTCTGCATGGTCAATTCCATCGCTTCGCCGGCACGTGTCATGCGGCCAGATGCAACAATTCCTCGGCGGAAAGCTGGCTGCGAGCCAGTTCTCCGGCCTTTCGACCGTCCTTGAGCACGATCACCCGGTCAGCCATTCCCAGGATTTCGTCGGTTTCGGACGACACCATGATCACCGAGCCACCGCCGCGTGCGAAATCGGAGATGACCCTGTAGATTTCGCGCTTGGCGCCGACATCGACCCCGCGGGTCGGCTCATCGAGCAGAAGGATGCGTGGCGCGATCATGAACCACTTGCCAAGGACAACCTTCTGCTGATTGCCCCCTGACAGGTTGGCCACGGTCAACGCGTCACTTGCCGTCCTTATGCCCAGTTCCCGGATCATGCGGCTGGCGGCCTCGGCCTCCTGGCGGGAGCGCATCACGCCCAACCGGGACAATCGGTCAAGGCTGGACAGGCAAAGGTTGTCCCGCACGCTTGAGCTGAGAACCAGACCGGTCTGCTTCCTGTCCTCGGTCACATAGGCGATTCCGGCGGACATCGCATCCGATGGCCCCGAGATGCGCACCGGCTGTCCGTTGATGCTGAGGCGACCACCAGCCTCGTCCGACAAGCCGAACAACCTGTCCAGCACCTCGGTCCGGCCCGATCCCATCAGGCCGTAAAGGCCCAGGATCTCGCCCTCGCGCAGATCGAACGACAGGTCACGAACCCCGCGCGCGGCAGAAAGGCCTTCGGCCCGCAGAACGACCCGATCGGCCGGGGTGTTCTCCTTCACGAATTCCTCGTTCAGGGGGCGACCCACGATCAGCCTGATCAGCTCGTCCTTGGTTATGTCGCCTATCGCACCGTCCTCGACAAAGCGGCCGTCTCGAAAGACGGTGTAGTGATCCGCGATCGAGAAGATCTCCGACAGTCTGTGGCTGACGTAGATGAGACCCTTGCCGCGGTTTTTCAGCGTCGCGATGGCATCGAAGAGATGTTCTGCCTCAGCCTCGCCAAGGGCAGAGGTCGGCTCATCCAGGATGATCACCTCGGCGTCATAGCTCAGCGCCTTGGCGATCTCGACAAGCTGGGTCTGGGCGACCGTGAGATCCATCATCACGTCGGTCGCCCTGATGGCAAACCCGAAACCGTCCAACAGATCCTGCGTCTGACGGTTCAAGGTGGCAAAGTCTATGCGCCCGAAACTGCGCAGAGGTTCGCGCCCCATGTAGATGTTCTCGGCCACCGTCATGGCCGGGACCGGCGAAAGCTCCTGCTCGACGATCGCAATCCCGTTCTGCAGGGCCTCTGCCGGACTGGAGAACACGACTTCGCGGCCGTTGCGGCGGATCGTGCCGCCATCACGATCGTGAATGCCCATCACGATCTTCAGGAAGGTGGATTTCCCAGCGCCATTGCCGCCGCACAGGGCGTGCACCGTTCCGGCCTCAAGCCGAAATCTTCCGTCAATCAGTGCGGGCGAGCCCGAAAAGCTCTTGCTGAGCCCTTCGACCTCAAGCAACGGCGGCATGATGTCTTCCTCCCCTGCCCCGACAAATGTCAGATTTGTCTTGGCATGTGTAATCTAGGCGTAGTATTGCTTCTGTCAACAGGCATCTGACAATTGAAAAGCTGCCTATCGGAGGAGCGGAAGTGCTGCGACGCTACGCCTTGAAAAGGATCGGGAATCCGCCGCCCCACCCGTCCCTGCCGGGAAGTCCGGGCAGTCGCTCAGGGATGCCTCGTTGCAGGAAATGACGAATCGTTGGCCCAGGCCTACGGCCGGCAAGCTGCATGGCCCGAACCACAAGGAAAGGAATGCGCGGGATGAAACTGGCAATAGCGGGCGACAGCGCCGGAGAGGCCCTGGCAAAGGTGCTGGCCGACTACCTGAAGGACCGGTTCGATGTGGTCGAGGTGAGCCGTGTGGATGGCGTGGCGGACCCCTACTACGCCAATCTGTCGGATCGCGTGGCCAGCGCCGTCGCAGCGGGAACCTATGATCGCGCGATCCTGATCTGCGGCACTGGGATCGGGGTTTGCATCGCGGCCAACAAGGTGCCCGGCATCCGTGCGGCACTCACGCACGACACATATTCCGCCGAACGCGCCGCCCTTTCGAACAATGCCCAGATCATCACCATGGGCGCCCGGGTGATCGGAGTTGAGCTTGCCAAGGCCATCGCCGATGCATGGCTGGCCCAGACAATGCACTTCGACGCATCCGGACGGTCTGCCGGCAACGTGGCGGCCATTGATGCCGTGGACGCAAAGTACGCCGGGTCCGGGAACCATGTTCGGACTTCCTCATGATGCCCAGCCTGCGGGTCGCCTTCAAGGCGCTTCCGTTTGCTTCCCGGACGAGCCGGCCCATAGTGCATCAATCAGCCCAAGGTCGCGCCCCCGGTAGCAGCCCTGATGGCAGTCGGCGGCAATTCGCGGCGATGCGCCGGCGTGCATGTGAGTGAATGGCAGGGAATATCGGCAGCAGGTTCTGGTGCAGCGGCCCCCAACCAAGGGGGCCGCATCGGGTTTGCGAAGCAGATCGCATGCAGTTTCGGCATCTAGCCGGCTTCTGTGGCATTCCCTCCGAAAGCTTTCATCACGCTTCAGACCCGGCATAGTCTGTCGCCCGTTCGTCAGCCCAGATATCTGCTGCCGAACCGACGCCGTGCAGAAGTCGATGGACACCATCGACCGACGGATCACGCACCAATCTGCGACCAGGGGAAACATCACCAAGGCGCAATCTTCCGAACGCCAATAGACAAGTCGATACCCGATTGACAGCGTTGGAAGCAGAGAATGAATACCTAGTCCCCACCCCCGAAACACAACACCGTCGATCCGTCTTCGCGGCTCAGCCGAAGGCCGTCATCAGGGCCGACCGCGAAACCGCGCACCTCGGTCAGGGCTTTCAGATAGGCGCGTTCCAGTTCCATCGTGGCCGCGTCGCAGGCCATTCGCGTCACGGCAAGAGGCCCGAAGACGACTTTCCCGGCATCCAGTTCCGCTGTCCCGGCATAGCGGTTGCAACCCGCCCGCCCTGAGACCGCGCCGTCCGGCGTGACCGTCAGCCAGACATCCGCCATGTCCGGGATCGGTTCGGCATCCATGGTCTTCAACGTCCACACCAGATCGGCCACCCGCGCGACCAAGACCGAGGCATCCTCGCCTTCCGGACTGTCGGCCGTCTCGCAGGGCGCAGCGGCAAGTGGCCCGGCGACAAGGGCAAGCAAGGCAAGGGCAGGCAGCATCTGGCGCATGGACTTCTCCGACGACTCGCAACAGCCTATCATGGCCATCTGGCAATCCGAAGCCGGGACAACCGGACCCTTTCCAAATCGGGCTGATCCGGCTAACCGGGGCCATGCTTTCCTACCAGCACCTCTATCACGCCGGAAACCTGGCCGATGTCCACAAGCATGCCACCCTTGCCTGGGTGCTGGATTACCTGACGCGCAAGGACAAGCCGCTGACCTATATCGAAACCCACGCCGGACGCGGCGTCTATGACCTGACCGCCGCAGAGGCGGTCAGGACCGGCGAGGCCGCGGCCGGGATCGCGCTGGCCGAAGGCTGGTTCCCGCCGGATCACCCCTATCGCCAGCGACTGGACGAGACCCGCGCCGCCTATGGCCCCAATGCCTACCCCGGTTCGCCCCTGATCGCAGCCCTGGGCCTGCGCGAGACCGACACGCTGCAGCTGGCGGAACTTCACCCGCAGGAACACGCGCATCTGAAGGCCGTGGCGCAGGACTGGGGTGCCAATGTCTACCAGCGGGACGGGTTCGCGCTGGCCCTTGCGCTGACACCCCCAACCCCGCGGCGCGGGCTTATGCTGATCGACCCCTCGTACGAGGTGAAGGCCGACTATGACGCCATTCCGCGGCACATGACCAACATCCACCGCAAGTGGAACGTTGGCATCCTGATCCTGTGGTATCCGATTCTGCGGGGCGGGCCGCACGGGCCGATGCTCAAGGCGCTGGAAGCCACTTTTCCCGACGGCCTGCGGCACGAGATCCGCTTCCCCCCCGCGCGCGAGGGTCACAGGATGGAGGGCTCGGGCCTGTTTATCGTAAATCCGCCTTACGGGCTGGCCGAGGAACTTGCCGCGATCACGACCCGCTTCGCAAGGCTTTCCAAGCCGATCGCCAGACCCTAATCTCGAGCCATGATCGACCTTCTCCGCCGCCTTCTGGCCACCGCCCCGACATCCCTGCCCAAGCCTGATGCCCGGCTGGCGCTGGCGGCGCTGCTGGTCCGCGTCGCCCGCACCGATGGGCTTTACGCGGCAGAAGAGGTCGAACGGATCGACCGTGTGCTGGCCCTGCGCCACGGCCTTGGCCCGTTCGAGGCGGCAAGGCTGCGGACAGAGGCGGAAGAACTCGAAGCGCAGGCCCCCGATACCGTCCGTTTCACCCAGGCGATCAAGACGGCCATCCCGATGGAGGAGCGCGCCGAACTCATGACCGCGCTTTGGTCGGTGGCTCTGGCCGACAGACAGAGGGATGCGCACGAAGACCGGCTGATGCGCATGGTCGCCACGCTGCTGGGACTGACCGATGTCGAATCGGCCCAGGCCAGACAGCGTGCCGAAAGGCAGGCCCGGCAGGAATGATTGCCAGTCTGGGCATGTATGACTTCGGCCCGGCCATGGCCGCGAACGACCGGTTCTGGGCCCTGGTGCGCGACGGCCTGCGCGCGCGCGGGATTGCCGCGCCCGATACGCTGACCCGCGGCGAGGGCGCCTACTGGCCCGCATGGGAGGCGCCCGACCTCGTGCTGTCGCAAACCTGCGGCTACCCGTTCCGGGCGCGGCTGCACGGCCGGGTAACCTATGTCGGAACACCAGACTACAGGGTCGAGGGCTGTCCGCCCGGATATTACCGGTCGGTCTTCGTGGTCCGCACCGACGACCCCCGCCAGACCCTGCAGCAGTTTGACGGTGCGGCCTTCGCCTATAACGAGGCCCTGTCGCAATCCGGCTGGGCCGCACCGCAGACCCACGCAGCGAAACTGGGGATCCGGCTGTCCCCGGCACTCAGGACCGGCAGCCACCGGCTGTCGGCGCAGGCCGTGGCCGAGGAGAGGGCCGATATCGCTGCGCTGGACGCGGTAACCCATGCCCTGTTGCAGGACGTCGAGCCCTTCATGTCGCGCCTGCGGCAGATCGCGTTGACCGACCCGACCCCCGGCCTGCCCTACATTGCCGCTACGGGCGCCGATGCTGCGGCCACCTTCGACGCGATCGCCGGGGCGATTGCAGCCCTTTCACCCGGAGATCGCGCCGCCTTGCGCCTGTCGGGTATCGTGCGCCTTCCCGAAGCAGCCTATCTGGCTGTCCCGAATCCTCCTGCGCCGGAGGCGCTTCAGCCCGTGACCTAGGCAAATCGCCGCGTCATGGGTGTGATTTCGGCTGATTGTCCGTTGCAAAGCGGCAGAATCTCCGCCCTACTGCCTGATCAGACGCCCAAGGCCCCAGACCCGATGCCAGACACAGCCACCGACACCCCGGTCATCGAAATCCGCGACCTGCACAAGTGCTATGGCCCGCTGGAAGTGCTGAAAGGGGTCGATCTGGTCGCGCCACGCGGCCATGTCGTTTCACTGATCGGCTCGTCGGGTTCGGGCAAGTCCACGCTTCTGCGATGCTGCAACCTGCTGGAGGACAGCCAGCAGGGCGAAATCCGGTTCGAGGGCGAAGCCGTCCGCTGGAAGGGCGAAGGGCTGCATCGTCATCCCGCCGACCGCGCGCAGGTGACACGCATCCGCACCAACCTTTCGATGGTCTTCCAGCAGTTCAATCTGTGGGCCCATCTGACCATCCTGCAGAACGTGATGGAGGCGCCGGTCACCGTGCTGAAGCGCGACCCGAAGGAGGTCGAGGCCAAGGCGCGCGAATACCTGGCCAAGGTGGGCATCGCCGACAAGGCCGACGCCTGGCCCGCGCAGCTGTCGGGCGGCCAGCAGCAGCGTGCCGCCATTGCGCGCGCCCTGTGCATGGAACCCCGCGCACTTCTGTTTGACGAGCCGACCTCGGCGCTGGACCCCGAACTTGAGCAGGAGGTCGTCAAGGTCATCAAGGCGCTTGCCGACGAAGGGCGCACCATGATCCTCGTCACCCACGACATGAAGCTTGCCGCCGACTGCAGCGATCACGTCATTTTCCTGCACCAGGGCAAGATCGAGGAGGAAGGCCCCCCCGACCGGCTGTTCGGCACCCCGCAAAGCGAGCGGCTGCGCGGCTTCCTTTCGGCAACGGCCGCGTGATGACCTGCGCTGGCACCATCGCCGGGGCGGTGGCGGGGTTGGTCCTCGCGGCGTCCGAACCGGTGATCGTCGGGACCGACGGCCCGTTTCCGGCCTACATCCATGTGGACGAGGCCGGCACGATCACGGGCTTCGAACGCGACGTGATGGATCAGGTCTGCGACCGGGCAGCCCTGCGCTGCGACTGGCGGCTCGCGAATTTCGACCGGCTGATCCCCGGCGTGATGGCGGGAGAGTTCGACGTGGTCCTGGGTGGCATCGCCGTGAACGACGATCGCCGCGCACTGGTCGATTTTACCCAAAGCTACCACGGCACCGACCCGCAGGAATGGTATGTCGGCCGCCCAGGCGCACCTGAACCCGCGCGGGCGCTGACCGCCGTGCAGTCGGGCACTGTGCATGAGGCGCATCTGCGCAAGCTTGGCTTGCGGTTCACCGCATACAGGACGGAACCCGAGGTGCTGGCCGCTGTCGCCGAAGGCAGGGCAGACCTTGCACTCGGCCCGTTCGAGACAAGGGCCGACATCGCCGCATTCCTTGACGCAGAGGGGATGGATTACCTCTACTCCGACCTGATCCCGGACGACGGCGTGGCCATGGCCGTCTGCAAGGGAAATCCGCTGCTTGACAGTCTGAACGCAGCACTTGATGCCATGCGCGCCGACGGCACGCTTGCGGCCCTCGAAACCCGCTGGTTCGAATGAACCGGCGCAACATCCGATCCAAAGGGGAGACCTGGAATGAAGAAACTGCTTCTTGCCACAGCGCTGACCGCGCTTTCGGGCGCGGCCTTCGCGCAGGACGTCGTGCGTCTTGGCACCGAGGGCGCCTACCCGCCCTTCAACTTCATCAACGACGCCGGCGAAGTCGCGGGCTTCGAGCGTGAGGTGGGCGACGAACTGTGCAAGCGCGCCGGCCTGACCTGTGAATGGGTTACGAACGACTGGGATTCGATCATCCCGAACCTGCAATCGGGCAACTACGACGTCATCATCGCCGGGATGAGCATTACCGACGAACGCGACCAGGTGATCGATTTCACCCAGAACTACTTCCCGCCGGCAGCTTCGGCCTATGTGGCCCAGTCGCCCGACGTCGATCTGAAGGGCGTCGTGGCGGCTCAGGTCTCGACGATTCAGGCTGCCTATGTGGCGGAATCGGGCGCAACGCTGCTGGAATTTGCTACCCCCGATGAAACCATCGCCGCCGTCCGCAACGGCGAGGCAGTGGCGGTCTTTGCCGACAAGGACTTTCTTGCCCCGGTCGTGGCGGAATCGAACGGAGAGCTGGTCTTCGTGGGCGAGCCGGTCCAGCTGGGCGGCGGCGTCGGAATGGGCCTGCGCGAAAGCGATACCGAGCTGAAAGAGAAGTTCAACGCCGCCATCCAGTCGATGAAGGATGACGGCAGCCTGAACGTGCTGATCGAAAAGTACTTCGGCCCTGACGCGGCGAAGTTCTGAGGCAAGGGGGCGCGGCACTTGCCGCGCCCCGCATCCGCGATGTTCGACGCCTGCGCCGATCCCAAGGCCATCGAGGGCCTCACCTGGCTTGCTTGCTACCTGACCTCGGGCAAGCACATGGCATTCTATTGGTCGTTCGGGACGGTGCTTCTGCTTCTGGCCCTGACCGCCCCGGCCGCGCTGGCCATGGGCTTCCTCGGAGCCACCGCCGCACGTTCGCGCTTCCTTCCGCTAAGCCTTGTGGGCAAGGGCTATGCGGCCATCGTACGCGGGGTGCCCGACATCGTGTTCTTCCTGTTCTTCGTCATCGCACTCGACCAGGGCATCGAATACCTGAAAAGCCTGGCCGTCTGCCCCGATCACAGCTGGCCCTGGCAGGGGCTCGAGTTCCGCGTCTGCCCCGAGGCCAAGGTGCCGCTGGCGCGATCCCCGGCCGCCTGGCACCAAGCCTATGGCTTCGGCCTTGCAGTCTTCACCTTTGCCATCGTCTTCGGTGCCTTCGCCGCGAACGTGCTTTACGGAGCGATGAACGCCGTGCCGAAAGCCCAGCTCGAGACAGCCGAGGCCTACGGCATGTCGCACGCCCAGGTCTTCCGCCGCATCCTGGTGCCGCAGATGTGGGTCTATGCCCTGCCCGGCCTGTCGAACCTGTGGATGATCCTGATCAAGGCCACTCCGTTGCTGTTCCTTCTGGGTGTGAAGGACATTGTCTATTGGGCGCGAGAGCTTGGCGGGGCCAAGACCCAGGCCTACGACTATCCGCATCCCGACTGGCGCCTGTGGTATTTCCTTGCGCTGCTGGTCTTCTACCTGGTGTTCACGAAGGTTTCCGAGGTCGTGCTTTCCCGCATCTCTGCCCGGTTGAACCACGGCCAGGCCACCGCCGGCGGCGAAGCCCTGCGAAAGGCCGCGGCATGACCTGCTGGGAAACGATCCAGGCCTATGCCTTCCGATCCATCGGCCATGGCGAAAACCTTCTGCCGCGCAGTGATTTCACGATCTGCCAGCAGGTCACGCTGATCGGCTCGGGGATGATCTGGAACATCTACTTCGGCGTCCTGGCGCTGGCCCTGGGCTTCTTCCTGGCCGTAGCCGTGGCGCTGGGCAAGTCGTCGCGCCACCTTTTGGTGCGCAAGCCTGCCGAATGGTTCGTGTTCGTCTTCCGCGGCTCGCCACTGTTCATCCAGTTCTTCCTGGCCTACGAGGCGCTGCAGCTTCTGCCCAAGGCTGGCATCAACGTGCTTGGTATCACGGTGGAAACGGCATGGACCACCCGCGCCTGGGCCGGGGCGCTGTTTGTGCTGTTCCTGAACACCTCGGCCTATGCGGCCGAAATCTTTCACGGTGCGCTGAAGTCGATCCCGAAGGGCGACCTGGAGGCGGCGGAAGCCTATGGCATCACCGGATGGCAGAAGTTCCGCCGGATCCAGTGGCCCACCATGCTGCGCCTTGCCTGGCCTGCATACACGAACGAGGCGATCTTCCTGTTCCATGCAACGACGCTGGTCTTCTTCAGCGGCTTCCCTGCCTTCCGCCAGATGGGCGATGCGCTTTATTACGCCAACTATTTCGCTGACAAGACCTTCAACCCCTTCATCCCCTACCCCATCGTCGCGGGCTATTTCATCGCCCTGACGCTGCTCGTCATCGGTCTTTTCGGTCTGGTCAACCGCCGCCTGAACCGGCACTTGCCATCCAACGTCAAGAGCAGAATCCGCTTGCGTCCGCAGCTGATCCGATAGTAGGTTATTTTTGATCAAATTATCCGGGCACCCGCCCGGACCCTGCGGCAAAGCCGAAAAGAAGGCCCGCGGGGAGAGGCGATCGAAACCAGGGGAAGGACCAAGGGCATGGTCCGAACCTGCGCATCAGGCGGGCACTTGCGTGCCCGGGGCGCGGGGACCGTGCCCTACCTGATAGTATGATGATGAAGGATTGGCTGAGAAAGCACCCCGACGTGCGGACCATTCGCGTGGCCGCCGCGGATCTGAACGGGCAGGCAAGGGGCAAGCGCGTCCCCGCCCGCTTTGCGGAAAAGGTCGTGAAGGACGGGACGCGGTTCCCCTTCTCGGTCCTCAACCTCGACATCTGGGGCGAGGACATCGACGACAGCCCGCTGGTCTTCGAGCAGGGCGACCAGGACGGCGTGCTGAAACCCACCGAACGCGGCTTCATGCCGATGCCCTGGCTTGAGGCTCCGACCGCCCTTCTGCCGATCTGGATGTTCCGCGAGAACGGGCAGCCCTACGAGGGCGACCCGCGCCACGCGCTGCGCGCCGTGGTGGACCGCTACAAGGCCAAGGGGCTGACCCCCGTGGTGGCAATGGAGCTGGAATTCTTCCTGATCGACGATTCGGGCAAGACGCTGCAGGTTCCGCCCTCGCCCCGCTCTGGCAAGCGCCGCAAGGCGGCCGAGACGCTGTCGATCCGGGCGCTGGATGCCTTCGACACCTTCTTCACCGATCTCTACGACGCCTGCGAGGCGATGGACATTCCGGCCGATACCACGACCTCGGAAACCGGCCTGGGCCAGTTCGAAGTGAACCTGATGCATTGCGACGACGCCTTGCGGGCGGCCGACGATGCCTGGCTTTTCAAGATGCTGGTCAAGGGGCTGGCCCGGCGGCATGGCTTTGCGGCCAGCTTCATGGCGAAACCCTATGCCGATTATTCGGGGTCGGGCCTGCACACACATTTTTCGGTCATCGACGAGAAGGGTGACAACATCTTCGATTCCGGCGGACCCAAGGGCACGGCGCAGCTACGTCATGCCGTGGCCGGCTGCCTGGAGGCGATGCACGATTCCACGCTGCTCTTCGCGCCGCACCTGAACAGCTACGAACGGCTGGTCCCCGGAAAGCACGCACCCACCGCAATCTCCTGGGGCTACGAGAACCGCACGGCGGCAATCCGCATCCCGGCCGGCAATCCGGCGGCGCGCCGGATCGAACATCGCGTGGCGGGGGGCGATGTGAACCCCTATCTGATGCTGGCAGCAATCCTGGGTGCCGCGTTGATGGGGCTGGAGGATCAAAAGGAACCCCCCGCCCCCATCACCGGCAACGCCTATGCCATGGACCTGCCGCAGATCCCGTCCACCTGGGAAGCTGCGATCGACGCCTTCGAGAACTCCGATATTCTCTACCGCTTCCTGCCGAAGGAGCTGATCCGCAACATGGTCCAGACCAAACGGCAGGAACTGCACTACATCGCCGAACTTTCTCCCGAGGAACGGGTCGAGCTTTACCTCGACACCGTATAGCCGCGTGCCCCCCTTGACCGCCGGGGGGGCTTCACACCACCTTCTGCCTTGACCAGATCAGGAACGGACCCATGCAGATCGGCATCCTTCAGACCGGCGAAAGCCCCGATGCGCTGCGGCACCAGGGCGACTATCCGGATTTCTTCGAAACCCTGCTGGCGGGCAAGGGCTTGACCTTCCGCCGCTGGGCCGTCCTGCGCAACGAGTTTCCGAAGGACGTGCATGAATGTGACGGCTGGCTGATCACCGGTTCGCGCCACGGCGCGTACGAGCCGCACGACTGGATCCCGCCGCTGGAAGATTTCATCCGCAGGGCCTATGCCGAACATGTGCCGGTCGTGGGCATCTGCTTCGGCCATCAGATCATCGCCCAGGCCATGGGTGGCAAGGTCGAGAAATTCGCCGGCGGCTGGTCGGTCGGCCCGACCGAATACGATTTCGGCGACCGGACCTATACTTTGAACGCCTGGCACCAGGACCAAGTGGTGAAGAAGCCTGAAATGGCGAAGGTTCTGGCCTCCACGGCGCTGTGCGAAAACGCGGCGCTGCTTTATGACGACCGCATGTTCACCGTCCAGCCCCACCCCGAATTCCGCAAGGAGTTCATGGAGGGGCTGATCAAGCACCGGGGGCCGGGTCTGGTTCCCGACGCGCTACTGGCCGATGCCATGAAACGGCTCGACACGCCGCTCGACAGCCCGTCGATGGCCGACCGGATCGCGGAATTCTTTCTGACCCATCAAGCGAAGAAAACCGGGGCCGAGAAGCTCCGCGCCTGATCTGCGCGGGGGCCACCCCCCAAAACCAGTGTGACTCATGTCCAAGTGGACCGACCAGCTGCCCGAGGCGGCACGCGACTACATCGGCAACCGCCGGGTAGACGAAGTGGAATGCATCATCGGCGACATCGCCGGGGTGGCGCGCGGCAAGGCGATGCCCGCCGCGAAATTCGCCAAGCAGACCAGCTACTTCCTGCCGAATTCCATCTTCCTGCAGACCATCACCGGCGAATGGGCCGACAATCCCTTCGACGCCTTCACCGAACCCGACATGATCCTCGAGCCCGACTGGTCCACCGCCACGGCGGCGCCCTGGACGGCGGATGTGACGCTCCAGGTCATCCACGATGCCAAGGACCATGACGGCAACCTGGTCTCCTTCTCCCCTCGCAACGTGCTCAAGCGCATCGTCGCGCTCTACGAAGCGCAGGGCTGGCGCCCGGTGGTGGCGCCCGAGATGGAATTCTTCCTGACCGCGCGCAATACCGATCCGAACATGCCCGTCATCCCGCCGATGGGTCGGACCGGCCGGCGCGCTGCGGCAAAGCAGGCCTATTCCATGTCGGCGGTGGACGAATACGGCAAGGTGATCGACGACATCTACGACTTCGCCGAGGCCCAGGGCCTGGAAATCGACGGCATCCTGCAGGAAGGCGGCGCAGGCCAGATCGAGCTGAACCTTGCCCATGGCGACCCGGTCCGGCTGGCCGACGACGTGTTCTTCTTCAAGCGCCTGATTCGCGAGGCGGCGCTGCGCCACGACTGTTTCGCCACCTTCATGGCCAAGCCCATCGCCGGCGAACCGGGAAGCGCCATGCACATCCACACCTCGGTGGTGGACACGAAAACCGGCAAGAACATCTTCGCCGGGCCGAAGGGAGTGGAGACCGAAGCCTTCCTCCACTTCATCGGCGGGTTGCAGAAGCACCTCGGCGCCGCCGTGGCCCTCTTCGCGCCTTATGTCAACAGCTACCGCCGCTATGTCCCCGACTTCGCCGCGCCGATCAACCTGGAATGGGGCCGCGACAACCGCACCACCGGCCTGCGCGTCCCGATCTCCTCGGCCTCGGCCCGCCGTGTGGAAAACCGCCTGCCCGGCATGGACTGCAATCCATATCTCGGCATCGCCGCGACGCTTGCCTGCGGCTACCTGGGCCTGATGAACAAGGTTCAGGCGCGGCAGGAATTCACCGGCTCGGCCTATATCGACAGTGAGGACATCCCGGTGAACCTCGGCGACGCTCTTGACCTTCTCGACGAGGACGAGGCGCTGAAGGACGTGATGGGCCACGACTTCATCAAGGTTTATGACAGCGTAAAGCGGAACGAATACAAGGAGTTCCTGCAAGTCATCAGCCCTTGGGAACGCGAACATCTGCTTCTGAACGTCTGATGAACCTTTTGCACATCAACGACCGGCGCGGGGAATGGCCGCAAAGCTACTATGCCGCCACAGCCGCGCCCATCGACCGCTTTCCGGTCCTGAAGGGCGCGACCCGGGCCGATGTCTGCATCGTCGGCGGCGGATATACCGGCCTGTCGGCCGCGCTGCATCTGGCGCAGAAGGGCTTCGACGTGGTGCTCCTCGAAGCGCACCGCGTGGGCTTCGGCGCCTCGGGCCGCAACGGCGGTCAGGTGGGCAGCGGCCAGCGGCAGGACCAGGTCTGGCTGGAAAGGACCGTGGGACGCGAGAACGCCCACCGGCTCTGGGATCTGGCCGAGGAAGCCAAGACCCTGGTCAAGGCGCTCATCCGCGACCACGCCATGCCGGTCACCTTCCACCCCGGAATCGCCCATGCCTGCCGGACCGAGACCGAAGTTCGCGACACCCATGCCTACGCCGAGAAGCTGCGCCGCGACTACGGCTATCAGCACCTTGAGCTTCTGGATCAGGCGGGCATCCGGCGGCTGATCGGATCGACCGAATATGTCGGCGGCGAGATCGACCGCGACGCCGGCCACCTGCACCCGCTGAACTATGCCATCGGGCTGGCGAAAGCGGCGGCCGGGGCGGGGGTGCGCATCCACGAACTCAGCGAAGTCCACAAGGTGGAGCCGGGCCCCCGCCCCGTGGTGCGCACGCCATCGGGCCATGTCGATTGCGCTACGGTGATCCTTGCCGGCAACGGCTACCTCGGGCAACTGAGCCCGAAGGTTTCGGCAAAGGTCATGCCGATCAACAACTTCATGGTCGCGACGGAACCCTTGGGGGAAAGGGCGTGCGACCTTCTGTCCGAACCCGTCGCGGTTGCGGACACCCGCTTCGTCGTCAATTACTGGCGCCTGTCCGAGGACAACCGCCTGCTCTTCGGCGGCGGCGAGTCCTACGGCTACCGCTTCCCCGACATCATCCGGACCGTGTCGAAACCCATGCTTCAGGTCTATCCGCAACTGGCGAAGACCCGGATCGACTATGCCTGGGGCGGCACTCTGGCGATCACGGTGAACCGCATGCCCTGCTTTACCCGACCGGGCCAGAACGTGCTGTCCGCCTCTGGCTACTCGGGCCACGGCGTCGCCATGGCCACGCTGGCGGGTAAGCTGATGGCCGAGGCGGCGGCTGGGCAGATGGAACGCTTCGACCTGATGGCGAGCCTGCCGCAATACCGCTTCCCCGGCGGCGCGCTGCTGCGGTGGCCGCTGCTCGTCACCGCGATGACCTGGTACGCGATGCGCGATCGGCTGGGCATCTGACCCCTGTCGGCAGCGGGGTTTCACACCCCCGCACCCCTGTGGAGTACTTGGGAAAAGAGCAAGTACCTTTGGCCCTTTCCGGAAATGCTCTCGGAGCGCCGGCAGGCCAAGCGGTCTCGGTCAGGCCACATCGTGGTCCGCACCGGGGGGCTGCACCGGGCGCGCGATCTGGTATAAGCGGCGCCATGTCCCTGCCGACCGGATTCCTCGACGAGCTGCGAACAAGGGTGACCCTGTCCTCCATCGTGGGCAGGAAGGTCACCTGGGACATGCGCAAGTCGAACATGGCGAAGGGGGATTTCTGGGCCCCCTGCCCCTTCCATCAGGAGAAATCGGCCAGTTTCCACGTCGATGACCGCAAGGGGTTCTACTACTGCTTCGGTTGCCACGCGAAAGGCGATGCCGTCACCTTCGTGAAGGAGAGCGAGAACCTCGGCTTCATGGAGGCGGTGGAAATCCTCGCCCACGAGGCCGGCATGCAGATGCCCGCCCGCGACCCGAAGGCCGCCGAACGTGCCGACCGCCGGACGCTGTTGCACCAGGTGATGGACGAGGCGGTGAAATTCTACCGCCTGCAACTCAAGACCGCCGCCGGAGCGGAGGCCCGCGCCTATCTGACGCAGAAGCGTCGCCTGACCGAAGAGGCCTGGGAGCGCTGGGACATCGGCTGGTCGCCCGATAACGCACAGGCTGTCGTGGAGGCGCTGGCGGCCAAGGGCATTTCACCCGATCTGATGGTTGCCTCTGGCGTGGTCGCCCGACACGACTCGGGCCGGCACTACGACCGTTTCCACGGCCGGATCATCTTTCCGATCCGCGATGCTCGGGGCCGGATCGTCAGCCTCGGCGGCCGCAGCCTCGACCCGAACGCGCGGGCGAAATACCTCAACGGGCCGGAGACCGAGCTCTTCGACAAGGGCCGCAGCCTCTTCAACCACGGCCCCGCGCGCGAGGCCGCGGGCAAGGGCAAGACGCTGATCGTTGCCGAAGGCTACATGGACGTGATCGCGCTGAGCGAGGCGGGGTTCACCGCAGCCGTCGCGCCGCTTGGCACAGCCGTCACCGAGGACCAGCTGCGCATGATCTGGCGTATCGCCGACGAGCCGATCATGGCGCTGGATGGCGACAGTGCCGGGCTGAAGGCTGCGCAGCGGGTGATCGACCTGGCCCTGCCGCTGCTTGAGGTCGGCAAGGCGCTGCGCATCGCCATCCTTCCCGGCGGCATGGACCCCGACGACCTGATCAGGACCCACGGCGCGCCGGCCATGCAGGCCATCATCGACAACGCGAAGCCGATGGTGCAGCTTCTGTGGCAAAGGGAAACGGAGGGGCGGGTATTCGACAGCCCCGAGCGCCGGGCGGCGCTGGACAAGGTTTTGCGCGGCCACCTTGCCCGGATCACCGACCCGTCGATACGCAGCCACTATGCCGAGGAGATGAAACGCCTTCGGCATGAGCTGTTCGGGACCAATGGTGGCGCTTCGCGGCCATTTCAGCCCGGCCCGTTCCGCTCGCGCGGCAGGCACGCCGTACCAGGCGGTGCCTTGGCCACGACGCGCTCGTCGCTGCTGGCCCAGGCCCAGGGCCCGGTGGATGAGATCCTGCGCGAGGCGGTGATCCTGGCAACGCTAATCCTGCACCCAGCGCTGATCCATCGCTTCGATTCCGCACTTCAGCGCATGGACCTCAGTGACGAGAACCATGAAACCCTGCGCCGCCTGATCCTGACCCACGCCGACAGCCTCGATCTGGCCGCGAAGATCCGGGAATCTGCCCCGGGCGCCCTTGACGCCCTGTTCCGACGTCCCCATGTCGCCATAGCGCCGCCGGTCCGGAATGCGGGGGATGACGAGCTGGCCGCCCTCTGTCTTGCCGAGGAACTGGCGAAGCTCGAAGCCCGCAGGGGCGCGCGGCGCGAGATCGAAGATGCCATGGAGGATTTCGACGGCCTGCCCGACGAAGGTCTGACCTGGCGGCTTTCCAAGGCCGCCGAAGCGCGTCACCGTTCGGAAAAGGGCGGCGCGACCGACAGTTCGGACCTAGGCGAGGATCGGGCCGCACTGTCAAGACATCTGCAAGCCCTGATCGATAGCCAGATCTGGGTCAAGAAAAACCGCTGATTCGGGCTGTCGCCCCGACTGATTCGCGCTATTGATTCGAATGCATCGCCCCGATTCGCCCCTATGGAGACCTCATGGCCCTCAAGGACACTGACGACGCCAAGCCGGAAGCCGACGAACCCGATGTCTCGCTGGACATGAGCCAGGCCGCGGTCAAGAAGATGATCGCCGACGCGAAAGAGCGCGGCTACATCACCTATGACCAGCTGAATGCAGTCCTGCCGCCGGAACAGGTGTCCTCGGAACAGATCGAGGATGTCATGTCCATGCTGTCCGAAATGGGCATCAACGTCATCGAGGACGAAGAGGTCGAGGAAGGCGAGGCGCCCGTCGGCGATCTGGTCGACACCTCCACCAGCCGCGAACTTGCCGTCGCCGGCACGACCACCGAAACGCTCGACCGCACCGACGATCCGGTGCGAATGTATCTGCGCGAGATGGGTTCGGTCGAACTTCTGTCGCGCGAAGGCGAGATCGCCATTGCAAAGCGTATCGAGGCCGGTCGCAACACCATGATCGCGGGGCTGTGTGAATCGCCCCTGACCTTCCAGGCCATCATCATCTGGCGGGACGAACTTCTGAACGAAGACATTCTTCTGCGCGATGTGATCGATCTGGAAGCCACGTTCGGCCGCAGCCTCGATGGCGAAGAAGACATGGAAGGCCCCCCGCTGGACGAGGTCGGCGTGGGCCAGGCCGCGCCCCGCCGCGCCTCCAGCGCCGAACCGGAACTGGACGCCGACGGCAACCCGATCCTGCGCGAGATGGACGAGGACGAGGATGACGAGGCCTCGAACATGTCGCTGGCCGCGATGGAGGCCGCGCTGAAGCCGCGCGTGCTGGAAACGCTGGACTTGATCGCGCGCGATTACCAGAAACTGGCCGAGATGCAGAAAAGCCGGATGGATGCCACGCTATCCTCCAGCCAGCGCTTTTCCACGGCCGACGAGGCCGCATACCAGAAGCTGCGGTCGGAAATCGTGCTGCTGGTGAACGAGCTGCACCTGAACAACAGCCGGATCGAGGCGCTGATCGACCAGCTGTACGGCATCAACAAGCGGATCATGTCGATCAATTCGGCCATGGTCAAATTGGCGGATCAGGCCCGGATCAACCGGCAGGAATTCATCCAGGAGTATCAGGGTTACGAGCTTGACCCGACCTGGTTGGACCGCATGGCGCGAAAGCCGGGCCGGGGCTGGCAGGCGCTGATCGAGAAAAGCCGCGACAAGGTGGAAGAGCTGCGCGCCGAGATGGCCCAGGTCGGCCAGTATGTCGGCGTGGACATCAGCGAATTCCGCCGGATCGTGAACCAGGTCCAGAAGGGCGAGAAAGAGGCCCGTCAGGCTAAGAAGGAAATGGTCGAGGCGAACCTGCGCCTGGTGATCTCGATTGCCAAGAAATACACCAACCGCGGCCTGCAATTCCTTGATCTCATTCAGGAAGGCAACATCGGCCTGATGAAGGCGGTGGACAAGTTCGAATACCGCCGGGGCTACAAGTTCTCGACCTACGCGACCTGGTGGATCCGCCAGGCGATCACCCGATCTATCGCCGACCAGGCGCGCACCATCCGCATCCCGGTGCACATGATCGAGACGATCAACAAGCTGGTCCGCACCGGCCGCCAGATGCTGCACGAGATCGGCCGCGAGCCCACGCCCGAGGAACTGGCCGAGAAACTCCAGATGCCGCTGGAGAAGGTCCGCAAGGTGATGAAGATCGCCAAGGAGCCGATCAGCCTGGAAACACCCATCGGCGACGAGGAGGACAGCCAGCTTGGCGACTTCATCGAGGACAAGAACGCGATCCTGCCCTTGGATTCGGCGATCCAGGAGAACCTGAAGGAGACGACGACCCGCGTCCTCGCCTCGCTCACCCCGCGCGAGGAACGGGTTCTGCGGATGCGCTTCGGCATCGGGATGAACACTGACCATACCCTGGAGGAAGTGGGCCAGCAGTTCAGCGTCACCCGCGAACGTATCCGCCAGATCGAGGCCAAGGCGTTGCGCAAGCTGAAGCACCCCAGCCGTTCGCGGAAGCTGCGCAGCTTCCTCGATCAGTAGGGCGCGTGCGATGTCGCTCCTGTCCCGCCTCTTCGGACGGAAATCGGCCGATCCGGCCCCTGAATCCGGAACGGAAGGCGAGGATTACAAGGGCTACAGGATCGTCCCGCGGCCAATTCGCGAAGGCGGCCAGTTCCGGGTCGCCGCGCGGATCGAGAAGGACGGACGCGGGCACGATCTGATTCGCGCCGACACCATGGCCTCGGCCGAACAGGCAGCGGCGCTCTCGGTTGCCAAGGCCCGGCAGATGATCGACGAACAGGGCGACCGGCTGTTCGGCTGAACGGCGCAAGTCCCCCAGCTTTCCATCCGGTGCCCGTTCATCCCTGCCACAGGGATGGTGCGTGCGCACGCGTGCGCTTGCCTTGCGCGCAGCCCTTCCCCTTAATGCCGCCAGCCGGAACGACGCCATGGTTTCTTCCTGCCGTATCGGGTGCCGCTCACAAATGCGCTAAACCGCAGCCTTTCCGATCCTGGGCTAGATCGAAGAAGTCCGGGCCCGTGTGGAGCACGTTCCCGACGAGACCTCGGGCCTCTTGATCGGCGTCAACGTGCTGCCGCCCGATGCTCTTGTGTGGAAGCTGCCCTGCGGGCCCGACACGCCCACCAAACCGCAGGATGCGATCTGCTGGTTCAAGGAAGCCCCCGGCCAGTTCCGGGGTTTCGACAACCCGTCCCGAAAGACCGACTGCACCTAGTCCGGCGGCGCTGGCGCTGCCTCCCACCCTTCGCCCATGGCCAGGATGCAGGCCATGCCATTGGCGTAGCTTTGCACCAGCGTCCAGTCGCCCGAAGGCCGCCGCCAGACTTCAAGCAGCGCCTCGGCATCACGCAGGCCGGCACCAGCCAGCTCTGCCCCCGTCAACCGCGCCATGATTTCGACGCGCGGGGCGCATATCACCTCGGCAATCGGACCCTGCGCCTGTACCGGCCCGGCCAGCAGAATACAGCAAAGGATGAATCGCCGCTGCATACATGAAACTGTAACACGATGATGACGATTTTCACCCGTCTTTCCGCAGAGCATATCCCTGCCTGAGTCCCCGCAGCCACACCCTTGCCCCCAGATACGGTGGCCGAACCTTTGCCCTTCCCGAAATCCGCGCCCCTCGCCTATAGTCTGTAGTGGGAGCCGGGGGTCACACCCGGCCTTGAGGCAGGATAACCGAAAAGCAAGGGAGGGGGCCGATGCGCTGCCCATTCTGCGGCAACATCGACACGCAGGTGAAGGATTCCAGGCCGGCCGAGGATCACGTCTCGATCCGCCGGCGCCGGTTCTGCCCGGCCTGCGGGGGCCGCTTCACCACCTACGAACGCGTTCAGCTACGCGACCTGGTGGTCATCAAATCCTCGGGCAAGCGTGAGGATTTCGACCGCTCCAAGCTGGAGCGTGCCATACGCATCGCAATGCAGAAGCGCCCGATAGACCCCGAACGGATCGATCAGATGATCTCCGGCATCGTGCGGCGGCTGGAAAGCCTGGGCGATACCGACATCCCGTCGAAGCTGATCGGCGACATCGTGATGGAAAGCCTGGCACGCATCGACACGGTCGCCTATGTCCGATTTGCCAGCGTGTACAAGAATTTCCAGGCTGCCGACGATTTCGACCGTTTCGTCAGCGAGCTGCGGCCCGCCGACAAGCCGGAAGAGTGAGCGGGTCCGTCACAGACCGGGACCATATGGCCCACGCCCTGCGCCTTGCGACGCGGGGTCTTGGAAACGTGTGGCCCAATCCGGCCGTCGGCTGCGTGATTGTCAGGGATGGTCTTATCGTCGGTCGTGGCTGGACCCAACCCGGCGGTCGCCCCCATGCCGAAGCCCTGGCCCTCGCGCAGGCTGGTGCCCTTGCCGAAGGGGCCACCGCCTATGTGACGCTGGAACCCTGCGCCCACCACGGAAAGACCCCGCCTTGCGCCGAGGCGCTGATCGCAGCCCGCCTCGCCCGCGTCGTCACCGCCCTGACAGACCCTGACCCCCGCGTCTCTGGCCGGGGCCACTCACTGCTCCGCGCCGCTGGGATCGACGTGACCGAAGGGATCCTTTCCTCCGAAGCTGCGCAGATCAACGCCGGCTTCCTGAAACGGGTCACCCGGGGCCTTCCCTTCCTAACCCTGAAGCTGGCGGCCAGCCTGGACGGACGTATAGCCACCGCCACAGGCGAGTCCCGCTGGATTACGGGCCCCGAATCCCGCCGCCGGGTGCATGCCCTTCGCATGTCGCACGATGCGGTCATGGTAGGCTCTGGCACCGCGCTTGCCGATGACCCCGACCTGACAGTGCGCGACATGGGCGCGACACGGCAGCCCGTCCGCATCGTCGTGGACCGCCAGTTGCGCCATGCCGCCGATAGCCGCCTGGGGCGCACGGCAGCGGAACATCCAGTCTGGATCCTTCACGGACCGTCTGCGCCAGATCATGCACGATCCGCGTGGCAGGCCACCGGCGCCACCCTGATCGAAATCCCCGAAGAGGATGGCCGCCTCGATCTGCCCGCGGCCCTGTCCGCACTTGCGGACAAGGGGCTGACCCGCATCCTCAGCGAGGGGGGCAGTACGCTGGCGGCTGCGCTGGTCAGGGCCGGGCTGGTGGATGAACTCGCCATGTTCTGGGGCGGCAAGCTGATCGGGGCCGAGGGTCACCCCGCCCTTGGCCAGCTTGCCCTCGCTGCACTGCGCGATGCCCCCGCTCCACGGCCGATCGGTGTGCAGATCCTCGGGTCAGACGCCTATGCGCACTGGTCGATGCCTGCAACCTGCTGACAGCCATTCCGCAACTGTCGGTTCGACCTCGCCCGGCACCATGCCGCGCCGGCAGCCAATTCATGGCCGCGGGCTGTCCAGCTGCCCTCCTCAGGAGGGCCCGGACTGAAAGCGCGGGCAGGATACCCGCGCCTGCCCTGAATCCTTACCAGTGCCCGGTCGATGGCATGCTGGCCCAAGGCTCGGCAGGAGGCTTCGCTGGCCCGCGCTGCAGCAGTTCGATCGACACGTTGTCGGGCGACCTGACAAAGGCCATCCGCCCATCCCGCGGCGGCCGATTGATCAGCACCCCGTTGGCCTGAAGATGCGCGCACATCTCGTAAATGTCGTCCACCTCGTAGGCGAGATGCCCGAAGTGCCGACTGTCCGACGGCAGGCCGGGATCGCCATCCCAGTTGTAGGTCAGCTCGATCGGGCATTCCTCCTGCCCCGGCGGCGCCATGAACACCAGTGTGAAGCGGCCCTGCTCGCTCTCATGCCGGCGCGTCTCCTGCAAGCCCAGAAGCTTGTAGAAGGCGATGGATTTATCAAGGTCCTTCACCCGGACCATCGTATGCAGATAGCGGATCGTCATCCTGTCCTCCATTCGTTCATCTAGCGGTATCACAGCCATCGACCGCAAGCTATAGTCCAGTCCGACTCGCCACCACATGAGGCCCGCCATGCCGCTGACCCCCGAACAACTGGCCGAGATCGAGGCCGCCCGGGCCAATCCCCGCCACACGCTCCGCGCCGTCAGCGATGGCATGGAGGCGCATCTCTATCGCGTGCATCCGGTGCTCGACCACGGCTTCATCCGCGTCATCGACTACATGGGCGACGATGCCGCCATCGTCCAGGCCGCCCGCGTCTCATATGGGGCGGGGACCAAACACGTCCAGAACGACGAGGGGCTGATCCGCTACCTGATGCGGCACTGGCACTCCACCCCCTTCGAGATGTGCGAGATCAAGCTGCATGTGAAGCTGCCGGTCTTTGTCGCCCGCCAGTGGATCCGCCACCGCACGGCGAACGTCAACGAATATTCGGCGCGGTATTCGATCCTCGACCGGGAATTCTACATCCCCGCCCCGGAACATCTGGCGGCGCAATCGACGGTGAACAATCAGGGCCGGGGCGAGGTGCTGTCAGGGCCCGAGGCGGCACGGGTGCTGGAAATCCTGAAGCGCGACGCGACCACGGCCTACGACCATTACGAGACGATGCTGTCGCAGGAGGGCCAGCAGGGCCTCGCGCGCGAACTTGCACGGATGAACCTGCCGATGAACATCTACACGCAGTGGTACTGGAAAACGGACCTGCACAACCTCTTCCACTTCCTGCGCCTGCGCGCCGACAGCCACGCCCAATATGAAATCCGCGTCTATGCCGAGGCGATAGCGGCCTGCGTGAAGGACTGGGTGCCGCTGGCCTATGGGGCCTTCGAGGACTACCGTATGGGCGGCGTGACGCTCTCGGCCAAGGCGATCGCGGTTCTGAAGCGGCGGCTGGCCGGCGAGACAGTGACGCAGGAGGCCTCGGGGATGAGCAAGGGCGAGTGGCGGGAGTTCGTGGAGGTCTGGGGGTAGATGGCGTTGAGCACGAAAAGGGCACTGGCTGGGATGACGCCATCCAAAAGGTGCTTGGGGTGACCTGCCCCTCGGACGTCCCTCGTTCATAACGAGAGTCCTTGGGGTTGATAGTGGTCGGTTTCGGGTTGGGCAAGCGCGCTGGGTGCGGCGCCCTCAGAGTGCTCAAGCGCCCGGCGCGCTTCTGCTGGCGACTTGCTGCCCAGCGATGAATGCGGCCTGACGTTGTTGCAGTCGTAGCGCCAAAGGTCCAGCTTTCGACTTGCGTCGGCGAAGCTGTCGAACAACTTCTCATTCAGGCATTCGTAGCGCAGGCCGCCATTGAACGACTCGATGTAGCCATTCTGCTTTGGCTTGCCCGGGTCGATGTAATGCCACTCGACCTTGTTGTCGTTCGCCCATTTCGCTTCGCGGACCTTCGGTTCAGGATGGCCTTGCTGGTGAACTCGGTTCCGTTGTCGGAGACGATGCAGGCGGGCTTGCCATAGATCCGGACCAAGGCATCAAGTTCCCGCGCCACCCTGGCCCCCGCGATGCTGGTGTCGGCGATCAGGGCAAGGTTCTCACGGCAGCAATCGTCGTTCACTGCCAGTGACGTTGCCCCCAACTTTTATCCAGCGTGAGCGAGACTCCGGGTTTGAGTTTTGCCTGTTTGGGCGGGTTGGGCAACGGGGGCTGGCGCGGAGCTTTGCGGGTTGCGCAGCGTCAGGCCCCGTTG
>NZ_SIJH01000012.1 GCF_004762095.1 Tabrizicola caldifontis | reverse complement strand
CGCCAGCCTCCTGCTCCCGCAGGATCGCGATGATCTGCTCCTCGGTGAACTTCGATCTCTTCATGTCCGGTCCTCTCCTTGGGCCGGACTCTAGCATCAAGTGGACGAGTTATCGGGGGTCACAGCAGAGATGACGCTGGCCATCGCCGCGCGGGCAAGTTGAAAACGGGCGGCGCATGTCAGCGCCACCCGTTTGTTTTGTGCGCAGACCGCTCAGAACGCCGAGGTCAGGCCGGCATTGATCGCGCTGTGACGCGGGTTGAAGACCGAATCTGCAACGCTGTTCAGCGGTGCTTCCGTGCCTTTCGAGCCAAGCGGGATCGTCAGACCCAGTCGGATCGTGTCCATATTGCCGACGTCGGTGCCAAGCACCGACAGATCGGTCCGCGCCAGTTCCAGCGACACGGTCGAGTTGACACCGCCCATTTCGGGCAGGGCATAGCCCAGGCCAAGACCCATGGTCGTTGCGTCGGCCTCGATGAGGTCCAGGGACGTCTTGCTGACACCACCGAAGACCGAAATCTGGTCACTCACGGAATAGCTTGCCGCGAGGCCTGCGAAATCCAGATCGATGTCTATGCCGGGGGTGTCGATGGTCGTCCGCAGGAAGGCCGCACCCAGTGTCAGGCCTGCGACAGCGGAGTATTTCGCCGTAAACCCGAAATCCTCGAAATCAATATCAGGGCTGAGCGATGGACTTGTCTTCGACTGGCCAACGAAGGCACCGAATTCCAGACCTTCCATCTGGTAGCCGGCTGTGACCCCGGTCGATTTCAGCGAAATGTCGATCGGCAGGATATCCGCGCCAGCGTTCAGCTGCTCGTGATAAAGCCCAAGCGACATGCCACTTGCAAAGCCGTAGCCCCCACGCAGTCCGACGAAGTCGGCGCTAAGGTCGAAGGGAACGTCGTCGATCTTGACGCCGACATGGCCTGCATCGACGCCGAAAGTGAACCCGCTCTCAAAGGTAAAGTCCAGTCGCCCTTCAAGGCTGTTGGTCCGGATATCCTGCGAGATATCAGAAAGGTCGTGGAAACCAAGACCAAGAGTTGCCGCGCCAGAGAATGAAATGTCCTGCGCTGCGGTCAGCGTGGGTGCCGAAATCGCTGCAAGACACAAGAAAAGCTTGCCTGTCATTGTATGCCTCTCAGTTTATGCGCCAGAATTATCTGGCGGGTTATTGCATATTAACTTTTTGAGAGGCCGCCCGCACGTTCGCAACCTTGGGATCGGTTGCACCCGACAGCTTGGCAAACCCTGTACCAGATTTGCATCACCTGCCAAACCGCTGCCCTGCCGGGTGGACTAATGGCCGTGCCTCGCGACACTGCCTTCAGACCAGCCTCGACACCTCTACTGCGGCCCGGATGAAATCGGCAAACAGGGGGTGCGGGGCGAAGGGTTTTGACTTCAGCTCGGGGTGGAACTGTACGCCGATGAACCAGGGGTGATCCTTCACCTCGACGATCTCGGGCAGTCGGCCGTCCGGGGACATGCCGCTGAAGATCAGGCCGCATTTTTCAAGCTGGTCGCGATACTGGATGTCCACCTCATAGCGGTGGCGGTGGCGTTCCTCGATCGTGGTTGTGCCATAGACCTGCGCCGCCTTAGACCCTTCCTTCAGGTTGGCGGTGTAGGCCCCCAGCCGCATCGTGCCGCCCTTGGCGTCATCGGCCTTGCGGCGGACGGTGTGGTTGCCCTGGATCCATTCCTTGAGGTGATAGACAACCGGAGTGAACCGTTTTTCGCCGGCCTCGTGATCGAATTCCTCGGACCCCGCATTCGCCAGACCCACCAGGTTGCGAGCGGCCTCGATCACTGCCATCTGCATGCCAAGGCAGATGCCGAGATAGGGGATCTTCTTTTCCCGGGCATAGCGGGCAGCCTTGATCTTGCCTTCCGTCCCGCGTTCGCCGAAGCCGCCGGGGACAAGTATGGCGTGAAAGCGCTCCAACCAGGGCGCGGGATCTTCGCGTTCGAAGATCTCGGCATCGATCCATTCGGCGCGAACCTTCGTGCGGTTTGCCATTCCGCCATGGGTCAGCGCCTCGGCGATCGACTTGTAGGCGTCTTCCAGCTGCGTGTACTTGCCGACGATGGCCACGCGCACCTCGCCCTCGGGGTGGGTGAGGCGGTCCATCACGTCTTCCCAGCGGGCGAGGTTGGGTTTTGGTGCCGGCGTGATGCCGAAGGCGTCAAGCACCGCCTGGTCAAGGCCGGCGCGGTGGTAGGCAAGGGGTGCCTCATAGATGGTCTTCAGGTCGTAGGCGGGGATTACCGCCTCTTTCCGCACGTTGCAGAACAGCGCGATCTTTTCCCGTTCGCGGTCAGGGATCGGATGCTCCGAGCGACAGACAAGGACATCGGGCGCAAGTCCGATGCTTTGCAGTTCCTTCACGCTGTGCTGGGTGGGCTTGGTCTTGAGTTCGCCCGAGGCCGAAAGATACGGCAGAAGCGTCAGGTGCATCAGGATCGACTGGCCGCGCGGCCGTTCGTGGATGAACTGGCGGATCGCCTCGAAGAAGGGCAGGCCCTCGATGTCGCCGACCGTGCCGCCGATCTCGCACAGCATGAAATCGACCTCGTCGTCGCCGATCCTCAGGAAGTCCTTGATTTCGTTGGTGACGTGCGGGATGACCTGGATCGTCTTGCCCAGATAGTCGCCGCGCCGTTCCTTCTCCAGCACGTTGGAATAGATCCGGCCGGAGGAGATGGAATCGGTCTGGCGCGCATGCACCCCGGTAAATCGTTCATAATGGCCGAGGTCCAGGTCGGTTTCCGCCCCGTCGTCGGTGACGAAGACCTCGCCATGCTCGAAGGGCGACATCGTGCCGGGATCGACGTTCAGATAGGGGTCAAGCTTGCGCAGCCGCACGGTATAGCCGCGTGCCTGCAACAACGCCCCAAGGGCAGCAGAGGCCAGACCCTTGCCCAACGAGGAAACCACGCCGCCAGTGATGAAGATGTATCGCGCCAAGGCCGGGCCTCCCGTGTATCAAACGCGATTCGGGCCAGGTGGAATCGCGGCACCACGGGAGTTGAGGTATATCCGCTCCCGTCAGAATAGGCAACGCCCGCCGCTAGATGATGCGGGCATCACCGTGGTCGGAACCACAGATTGTAGCCTCAGGGCGTGCCTGACTGTCCGGTCGGGGCAGGTTCGTCGGCCCGGGGCGCTGTTGCGGGTGCATCGCCCACCTTCGGCGGGAGCAGGTCGCCGGTCAGGCCCGGGGGCAGGGCAGGGGCCTCCGTCGCGGGGGTCTGACTTGCCGGAGCCTCGGTTGAAACGCGATCGACGACCGATCCCTGGTTGGACCCGCGCGTGGCCAGGATTGTCAGCGTGATCGACGTGATGATGAAGCAGATCGCAAAAAGCCAGGTCAGCTTGGTCAAAGCCGTCGCCTGTCCGCGGGCCGACATCGCACCGCCACCGCCGCCAATCCCTAGGCCGCCGCCTTCCGAGCGCTGAAGAAGCACGACGCCGATAAGCAGCAGGGCAAGGATCAGGTGGATGGTGAGGACGACGTTTTCCAAGGGGCGCTCCAGCGGCTGACGCGCCTATCTAGGCGGAAGGGGGAGACTGTGCAAGCCTTCTGCCCTGCCCCTACCGACCCGGGCGCAAACTGACAGGGCATCGATCCGTGCCGGATTGGTGCGGCCGTCAATTCTGCGCGGCTGGCCCGTCTGCGAAACGCGGCGGTTCCATCGGTCGAAGTATCCACCGGAAATCATGGCCGATGAAGGGAAGCTTTGGGCAGACTGTCAAGGGCCGGGTTCGCGGGTCTGATCCCAGAGTTGGACCCCGGCGCCGCGCCTTAGTTCGCCGGGCGGTGGACATCGCCGCGCGATTGCCTATTGCCTATTGAACCTCTTCGGCGATTTCCGGGTTTCCCCCCCGCTTGCCGGTCGCTATACCCCGCATGGTTTGTGTCAGACTCGGGGAAGAAGATGGCCAACGTCGTCGTGGTGGGCGCCCAGTGGGGCGATGAGGGCAAGGGCAAGCTGGTCGACTGGCTGTCCGAGCGCGCCGACGTGATCGCCCGGTTCCAGGGTGGGCACAATGCCGGGCATACGCTGGTGATCGGCGACACGGTCTACAAGCTGTCTCTGCTGCCCAGTGGCATCGTTCGGTCGGGCAAGCTGTCGGTGATCGGCAACGGTGTGGTCGTCGATCCGTGGCATCTGGTGGCCGAGATCGAGAAGCTGCGCGGTCAGGGGGTCGAGATCACGCCCGAGAACCTGATGGTCGCCGAAAACGCAAGCCTGATCCTGCCGATCCACGGCGAACTGGACCGGGGCCGCGAGGCGCAGACTTCGGTGGCAAAGATCGGCACCACCGGGCGCGGGATCGGTCCGGCCTATGAGGACAAGGTCGGTCGCCGGGCGATCCGGGTGGCGGACCTGTTCGATGTGGCGACGCTGGATCTTCGGATCGGGCGGTTGCTGACCCACCACAACGCACTGCGGGCCGGTCTGGGGCTTGACCCGGTGGATCCGGAAAAGCTGAAGGCACAGCTGCTTGAGATCGCGCCCAGGCTGAAACCCTATGCCGGCCCGGTGTGGAAGGTGCTGAACGAAGCGCGGCGGACGGGCAAGCGCATCCTGTTCGAGGGGGCGCAGGGTTCGCTTCTCGACATCGACTATGGCACCTATCCCTATGTTACCTCTTCCAACACCATCGCCGGGCAGGCGGCGACCGGGACGGGGCTGGGGCCGACGGCCATCGACTTCGTGCTGGGCATCGTCAAGGCCTATACGACGCGGGTCGGCGAAGGTCCGTTCCCGGCGGAACTGCATGACGAGGACGGCCAGCGGCTTGGCGAACGCGGGCACGAATTCGGCACCGTGACCGGGCGCAAGCGCCGCTGCGGCTGGTTCGACGCGGTGCTGGTGCGGCAGACCTGCGCCACCTCGGGCGTGTCGGGGATCGCGCTGACCAAGCTTGACGTGCTGGACGGGTTCAAGCGGCTCAAGATCTGTGTGGGCTACGACCTGGGCGGGCAGCGGCTGGATTACCTGCCGATCGCCGCTGAAGAACAGGCGCGCTGCAAGCCGATCTACGAAGAGATGGAAGGCTGGTCCGAAACCACCGCAGGGGCGCGGTCCTGGGCAGAGCTGCCCGGCGCGGCGATCAAGTACGTGCGACGGATCGAGGAGTTGATCCAGTGCCCGGTCGCGCTACTGTCCACCTCGCCCGAACGCGACGACACGATCCTGGTGACCGACCCCTTCGCCGACTGACGGCGGGGGTTGACGGCCCTTTCGGAAGGATGAACATGGCTCTCAGCTACAAGGCCCGCAAGCGTTGGGCTCTGGTGATCCTGCTGGTCGGAATGCCGATTTATGTGGTGGTGGCCGTCAATCTGATCGACCTGATCGAGCGGCCTTCGGTTCCGGTCGAACTGGCGATCTATGTGGGGCTGGGCTTTCTCTGGGCCTTGCCGTTCCGGTTCATCTTTCGTGGTATCGGGCAAGCCGACCCCGATGCAAAGGCAGACGGGAACGACCCGTCCGCCTGATACCGGCCTGCTGCCCTGTCAGGCAAGACGCCGTGCTTCGGTCAGGTAGGGCGAATGTTCGGCCAAGGCATACTGACCACGGCTGACCTTTTCGATACGGCCGGTGCGCAGAAGCGTGCCGAAGCTTCGCAGACCTTCCTCGCGGCTGACCGGCTTGCCCCCGGCGCTGGCCATCAGACGGCGCATCAGTTGCGGCCGGGTGAACTGCTCGCGCTTTTCGACGCAGGTGGCATAGGCAGCGGCGGCCTCCAGCATGTCTGTCATCGACTTGACGCCGACCATGTCGGCGAAGCTGGCAAGCCCTGCCTCATGCACTTCGGGCAGATCCTCGTCCAGGTCTTCTTCGTCGTCGAAGTCGGTGGTGCCGGTCCGGGCTGGCTGTTCCAGCACGACCTTCTGTTGCGGCATCACCGTGCCGGACATGGCCGCGCCCACGCCGATCGCGCCGGTCAGGCGTCCGGATCGTGCGCCAGCCCCTGGCTGCGCATCCGCCGCGGGTTGTGCGCCCGGCACTGGTGCGGGCGTTGCCGGCGGCGCATCGATGCGGTCAATGCGCTGTTCCGACACCAGAACCAGTGGCGGCGGGCTGACCATGCCGGGACGGATCGTGCCGGGGCGGGTCTCCTGAGGGCGAACCGACACGGTCTTTCGGCGTGGCTTGACGTTGGTCGTGTCGGCTGCGGAAGGTTCGGGATCGGGCTGCACCACCTGTGCAAGGACATCGCGGTAGGGATCCAGCCTGGTCTCCACATCGGGCTTCGGCGGCTTTCCGGTCGCGGCGCGGTCCGCCTCGGTCGCCGCGACGGCAGCTTTCATGTGGGCGATCGAGTCAAGCCTGCGACGGTTGCCTTCTTCGGCCATGACATCATCGGCCTGACGAAGAAGGCGCGCCACCTCGGCATCTTCGCCGTCCGGCTTGACGGTGCGGGTTGCGCTTGCTTCCTCGGATGCTTCATCGCCGGGATGGATGCGCACCACCCGCGAGTTGACCCGCCTTGCCTTTCCGGCCTGTTTCGCCCCGGCGTGCGCAACGTCCTGGTCGGGCGAGGCTTCGGTCTCATCCGGTTCTGCGCTGCTGCCGAGGCCTGTATCCTCGCCAACGGCAGCGGCCTGCGAAAGGGCGGGCGCCTCTTCTGTCGCGGTGATCGTTTGCGCAAGATCGGTGGACTGGGCAGGCACATCATCTGTGCCTGGCGCCGTGCCATCCGCCATGGCTTCGGCAAGCGGATCCTCGAGCAAGGCCACGTCCAGGGTTGCCGGCGTCTCGGGGGAATCCTCCGGCAGGATGTCTTCGACGATCGAACCGGCCTCTGCCACGGTTCCGGCAGGCCCTTCGGCCGGCTCCTCTGAAAGGCTGGCGGCAATCCCCGTCTCGTCAGATGCGGACGGTGTTACTGCCGGCGTCGCAACGGGTTCGACATCGGGCAGATCGGCGGACTGAACAGCATCGGACACGTCCGAAAGAAGCAGCGCCTCGTCGGTTTCGACCAGCCAGCTGTCAACAGACGAGGCGTTTCCGGCTGCCTGCCCCGCGGGTTCCTCTGTGGCCTGCCCGGTCGTTCCTTCGTCGGGGGCGTGGAGCAGGGTGCCGAGCCGGCCGAGGATGTCGCTGCCGGCATCGGCCGCAAGGTCGGCGGTCAGATCCACCGCTTCGATATCGTCGCCGGCGGCCACGAATGGTGCCAGCGCCTCTTCGGCCATGGGGGCGGTGATCGACCGGGGATCAACTGACTGACGGATGCGCGCAAGCTTGGCCGCCACGCCGGAGGGGATGATTTCCTGCAATGCGGGTTCGGCTGAGACAGCTGCAAGTTCGGCGACCTTGGCCGCAGGGGCCGGTGCAGCGCCTTCCTGCGGAAGGCGCGGGCGGCCGGTGATTCGTGCCTTGGGGCCTTCGGCTTCTGGTTCGGGTCGCGGTCGAAGGGTTACGCCGGTGTCGCGCACCTTGGCGTCCACAAGGCGGGAAACCTCGCGTTCGGCGATGCGGTGCAGCATGGCAGCGTCCGGTTGCGGCGGTTCTGCCCCGAAATACCGATCTTCGGCCGCAAGGTCGCGGAAATATTCGGCGATTGCCTTCATCGTGTCGAATGGGTCATCGAAACCCTCCAGCGTGCAGCTGAATGTGCCGTAGGACACTGTCAGGATCTTGCTTTCACTGGTCATGACTGGACAGCCTCTCGCCTGGTCTGCGGAACATTCTACCCGCACCGCGCCCCAATGCATGGACAGACGTGGGTAATTTAATGAATTGATTGTGGCCGGACACCGAGAATCCTGCCTTAATTGGAGACAGTCTTTCATGAAGCCGCCGATTGTCCAGACGGACCGGGGAATTACCCTTGCGGGTGGCGGGCCGTTCGGGCGCCGAGACCTGTCGATGTGCCTGTCCCGCGCCCCGGTGCCGGTGGCTGCGGACAGCGGCGCTGACCGGTTGCTGCAACTGGGCGTCATGCCCGAGGCCGTGATCGGCGATTTCGATTCGCTTTCCGATGCAGCGCGATCCCGGATTCCCCGTGAACGTCAGCATGTTGTGGCAGAGCAGGTCACGACCGACTTCGACAAGGCCCTGCGATCCGTGTCGGCGCCGCTGATCCTTGCGCTGGGGTTTGCCGGGGCACGGCTGGATCATGGCCTGGCCGCGATGTCCACGCTGATTGCCCGTATAGAGCGGATCTGCATCCTGATCGGTCCGAAGGATTTCGTCTTTGCCGCCCCTGCGCGGCTGGAACTGGACATGGCACCGGGCGAGCCGCTGTCGCTGTTTCCCATGACAAAGGTGACCGGTATCAGCGCAGGGCTCGAATGGCCGATTCACGGAATCGATTTCGCGCCGGACGGCATGATCGGCACCTCGAACCGGGTCGTGGCGCAGCGGGTCGTGCTGGAGTTCGACGCCCCCGGGATGCTGGTGATCCTGCCCCGGCGGCGGCTGGACGCGGCGATCAGGGCGCTGCGGTCAGCGCCTCGGCCGCCCGCGCCCTGAGACGGGCCGACATCCGTTCGCGGTGGATGATGTATAGGCCCGACGAAACGATGATGGCGATCCCGGTCCAGGTCATCGCGTTGGGGAAGTCGCCGAAGATCAGGTAGCCCAGGATCACGGCGACGACGATTTCCGAATAGTGCAGAGGTGCCAGCGTGGCAGAGGGCGCGTATTTCAGCGCATAGGTCATCGACATGTGGCTGACCGAGGCCCAGAAGCCCACGCCCACCAGCCAAAGCCAGTTCAGCCCCTCGGGCCAGACCGGGTCGAGCGGGCCGATGCCCGAACCTTCGGCGAAGATCATCACCGGCAGACACATCAGAAGCCCCGTCCACGAGGTGTGGAACTGCATGGCGACCGGATGCATGAAGGCAGAGATCGACCGGGTCACGAGCATGTAGAAGGCGAAGAAGAAGGCTGTGCCCAGCGGCCATAGCGCGACAAGGCCGAAGACCTGGATCGAGGGCTGGATCACCAGAAGGGCGCCGCCGAACCCCACCGCGCAGGCGGCGATGCGGCGGGGGCCGACCTGGTCGCCGAAGATCAGGCTGCCGAGGATCAGAAGAATGAAGGGCTCGACAAAGGCGATGGCCAGCGCGTCGGCAACGGGCATCACGGCGATGCCCGATACGAAGGAAAAGGTGGACAGGATCAGGAAGAAGGCGCGCAGGACCGAGAACGCAAGCGCACGTGCCGTGAGCGCAAGAGACAGCCCCATCATCAGGACGATGGGCAGCATCAGCAGCCCCTGGACGATGAAACGGCCGGTGGTGATCTGGCCGACAGGGATGCCGCCTTCGGCCGCCAGCTTGGCCGAGACATCCAGCAGCGGCGCAATCGCACAGAACAGCAGCATCAGAAGGATGCCGCGAAGGGTCATATCCCGGGTCATGGCTCTGCCTAGCTTGGCGCCGCGTCCGCTTCCAGCCTGAAAGCGACATCGCATCGGCGGGTACTTGAGGGAAGAACGGTCGTGCCACGGGCCAAGAGCGCATTCCCTGGCGGCTTCCGCCAACGCGCCCGGACACCCCGAAGGCATGTCCCGACGGCAATTCCTTTCGCACTCAGCAGTTCGGGACGTTCACGGCCAGGCCACCAAGGCTGGTTTCCTTGTATTTCTCGTGCATGTCGCGGCCGGTCTGGCGCATCGTCTCGATGCAGACATCGAGACTGACCAGATGCTTGCCGTCACCCCGAAGCGACAGCGACGCGGCCGAGACCGCCTTGATCGCGCCCAGGCCGTTCCGTTCGATGCAGGGCACCTGCACAAGGCCCTTGACCGGGTCGCAGGTCATGCCGAGGTGATGTTCAAGCGCGATTTCAGCGGCGTTCTCCACCTGCTCGGGCGTCCCGCCCAGAACCGCGCACAGGCCTGCGGCGGCCATGGCGGCGGCGCTGCCCACCTCGGCCTGGCATCCGCATTCGGCGCCGGAGATGCTGGCGTTGTGCTTGCACAGGCCCCCGATCGCCGCAGCCGTAAGCAGGAAATCGCCGATCTTCGCCGGCGAGGCGCCGGGAACGTGGTCAAGCCAGTAGCGGATCACGGCCGGAACGACGCCGGCCGCGCCATTCGTAGGAGCGGTGACGACCTGACCGCCGGCGGCGTTTTCCTCGTTCACCGCCATGGCGTAAAGCGACATCCAGTCGTTGATTGTATGGGGCGGTGTAAGGTTCAGCCCGCGTTCCGCAATCAGCGCATCGTGGATGCCCTTGGCGCGCCTGCGCACCTTGAGGCCCCCGGGCAGGATGCCTTCGCCCTTCATGCCGCGGTCGATGCAGGCGTTCATCACCTCCCAGATCCGGGCCATGCCTCGGTCAAGTTCGTCAGCAGATCGGAACTTCAGCTCGTTCTGCCGTTTCATCTGCGCGATGGAAAGGCCGGAGGCGCGGGCCATCTCCAGCATCTCGGCGGCAGTCTCGAAGGGGTAGGGCACATCGGCCCGGGCCCGCGCCTTGGCGCCGCCGGCCTCGGCCAGTTCGGCCTCTGTCAGCACGAAGCCGCCACCGATGGAATAATAGGTTTCCTGAAGAATCACGTCACCCTGGGCGTCGGTTGCCTTCAGGATCATGCCGTTGGCGTGGCCCGGCAGCGCGGGGCCGAAGTCGAAATGCAGATCCTTGGCCGGATCGAAATGCAGTGAGGGCAGGCCCGGAGGCTCTATCCGCTTCGTCTCGCGGATGCGTGCCAGGGCAGCTTCGGCCTTTTCGGCATCGTAGGTGTCGGGCGCGAAGCCGGCCAGCCCCAGGATCGTCGCGCGGTCGGTGGCGTGGCCGACGCCGGTGAAGGCAAGCGAGCCGTGCAGCGAGGCGCGCAACCCGTGAAAGTGGAAGGGCGATGCGCGCATCAAGTCGAGAAAGCGCGCGGCGGCGACCATCGGCCCCATCGTGTGCGAAGATGACGGGCCGATGCCAACCTTGAACATGTCGAAGACAGAGAGGAACATCAGGGCCTCGGGTTGGTGAAGGGGGTGGGCCCAAGCGCATCGGCGGCGGCCACGCGCAGGGCGGCAGGGCGCGATTCATGTGCGGCAAGCACGGCTTTCAGCGCGGGAAAGTCCCGCAGGTCCAGACCGTAGGGCGGCGGAGGCAGCAGGATCAGCCAGCGCACCAGGATGCCGATGTAATAGCCCAGCACCCCCGGATGGTCGGGCGACAGCCAGCGCGGCGACTGGGTGGCCACCATGGTTTCGATCAGGCCGAGCCGTGCGATGATCTGGTCATGTGCGGCGGCCTGGGCAGCCTCGGTATTCGCCTCTCCGGCCGGGCGATGCGGGTAGAACATCGCCAGCGCCGCCTGATGCAGCGCATTCGAGGTGAAGAACAGCCATGACAGGAAGGCGCCCCGGTCGGGATCCCGGGGCCCGGGTCCGAGACGGCCGGTCTGGTCCACCAGCCACAGAAGGATCGCGGCGGTCTCGAAGATAGGGCCGTGTTCGGTTTCCAGTGCAGGGATAAGGCCAACCGGGTTGACCCGGCGATATTCCGGGCTGGCCAGCGCGCCGCCGTCGATGTCGGCCAGAGCGATGACGTGGGGCATCTCCAGCTCTTCCAGCGCGAGACGCACTATGGTTGAGGCAAAGTCGGGGGCGTGGTGCAGGATCAGGGTCACAGGACGGAGCCTTCCGGGGGGTTGGGCTGTTCGGGGCGGGTGAATGGGTGGGCGCCGAGACCCTCGGCCCGGGCGATGACGGGTGTCTCGACCCTGGCCTCCTGACCGTGTGCAAGCGCCCGCAGGGCGTCGAACACCTCCAGATCGAACCAGTGCGGACTTTCCGGCGGGTAGAGCGCCGCCCAGCGGCTCAAGGTGACCGCATAGGCGCCAAGTGGTGTGGCCGGGGCAAACAGCGCCGGGTGGCGGGTGGCGGCGTCGTTGATCAAGGCGAAATGGCGCTTCAGGCGCGCGGTCGTGATCTCGTGAAAGGCCGGGTGCGTGTCGGCCGGGGCATACTGGTGCGGATAGAAGACCATCCGCAGGTCGGCGTGAACGGTGTTCGACAGGAAGAACAGCCACTTCAGGAACACCGGCCGGTCGGCATGACCTGGCGCAGGCCCCAGCTGATGGGTATCGGCCAGCCACAAGAGGATGGCCCCGGTTTCCGAGATCGGCCCTTGCGGGGTTTCAAGGGTCGGGATCAGGCCGGTCGGGTTCAGACGGCGGTATTCGGGGCTGTCCTGCTGGCGGCGGGAGCGGTCCAGCAGAACAGTGCGATAGGGCAGCCCGGCACCATCGAGGACGAGCCTGATGATCAGCGAGGCGTTGTCTGGTGCGTAGTGCAGCGTGTACATCGGTTTCGCAGGCCCTGGTTGCGGCGAAGCTGCGCCAAGTCATCGCCGCTCGCTGGGCAAAAAGCGACTCTCTTCCGCACATATCGGATGCCTACGGTGCCAGGATCGTTTCCGGAACCGCAAGGACAGGCTTGCGGTATTGTGTTTCCTTCCATCCCAGCGCGATGTGTCCCGGCCGTGAATGTCCGGGCGCGACCTGACACGACGATCGGAACGGCGGACAGAACCCCCTCGCCCTGAACGAGCCTTTGCGCTAATGGGGGGAAAAGGGGAGTGATGCGATGACTGCCGAGCTTTCGCCTATGGACAAGGCAAAATATGCGGCCGCGCGCCGTTCGGTGGATTTTGTCGAGGACGGCATGAAACTTGGGCTGGGAACCGGCTCGACTGCCGCGTGGATGGTGCGCTGCCTGGCTGAGCGCGTGAAGACGGAGGGTCTGAAACTGACCTGCGTCGCGACCTCGCGGCGCACGGCGGAACTGGCGACCGGGCTCGGGATCCGGGTCGTTCCCATGGACGACGTGAAATGGTTGGATCTGACAATCGACGGCGCTGACGAATTCGACCCGCACCTGAACCTGATCAAGGGTGGCGGTGCGGCGCTGCTGCAGGAAAAGATCGTGGCCACGGCAAGCGACCGCATGATCGTGATCGCGGATGCGGCCAAGGAAGTGGCGCAGCTGGGTGCCTTTCCCCTGCCGGTCGAGGTGATACCCTTCGGCTGGCAGACGACGAAGGCGCTGATCGAGGAAACGCTTTACAGCCTCGATGTGCTGAATCGCGAGGTGAGCCTGCGCCTTGACCGCGACAAGCCGCTGAAGACGGATGAGGGGCATTACATCCTTGATCTGAATCTGAAGCGGATCGGCAACCCCCGCCAGCTGGCGCTTGTGCTGAACCAGATTCCCGGCGTGGTGGAGAACGGCCTGTTCATCGACATCTGCGACATCGTGGTGATCGGCAACGGCGACGGGCGGGTCACGGTGCGCGACATCAATTCCGGCATGGTAGAGGATGTCGCGATAGACGTGGCGCAGACCGTGAACATCTTCGCCGATCTCGGCGACTGAGCGGCGGCGGGCCTTGCCGGGGAAACGGCAGGGCGCGATGCCTGCAACCCCTTTCGTGTGCCCCGGCGCCTGACCAGCGTGCCGGGCGAAACAGCGGCAGACGGAATCGGAAATGACCTTCGACTACGATCTCTTCGTCATCGGTGGCGGCTCGGGCGGGGTGAGGGCGGCGCGCGTTGCGGCAGGTGACTGGGGCGCGAAGGTGGGCCTGGCCGAGGAAAGCCGGATGGGCGGCACCTGCGTCATCCGGGGCTGCGTGCCGAAGAAGCTGATGGTCTATGCCTCGGGCTTTCCGGCAGCCTTCGAAGAGGCCCGCGCCTACGGCTGGGAGATGTGGGATACCCGCTTCGATTGGGCAGCCTTCCGCGGCCGGCTGGAAACCGAACTGGACCGGCTGGAAAATGCCTATCGCAATACGCTGATCAATGCCGGGGTGACGCTTCACGACACACGCGCCACGCTTGTCGATCCGCACCGGGTGCGGCTTGCCACGGGGCAGGAGGTCACGGCCAAGCACATTCTGGTTGCCACGGGTGGCCGCCCATTCGTGCCTGACATTCCCGGGGCCGAGCTTGCCGTCACCTCGAACGAGATGTTCCACCTTCCCGCCCTGCCGGACCGTGCGCTGATCGTGGGCGGTGGCTATATCGCCAGCGAATTTGCCTGCATCCTGAACGGTCTGGGGGTGAAGGTCACTCAGGTTTACCGCGGTGCGCAGATCCTGCGCGGGTTCGATGACGAGGCACGCGGCCATGTCGCCACCGGCATGCAGGCCGCCGGGATCGAGATAAGGTGCGGCACCGACGTGATGCGGCTGGAACGCACATCGGGCGGCATCCGGGCGGTGACGACCGACGGGGCGGACCGGGAATATGACCTGGTGCTGTCGGCCACCGGCCGCCGGCCCAATACCGAAGGCCTGGGCCTGGCCGAACTTGGCGTCAGGCTTGGCCGCATGGGAGAAGTGATCGTCGACCGGTTCAGCCAGACTGCCGTGCCATCGATCCATGCCGTCGGCGACGTGACCGGCCGCATTAACCTGACCCCGGTGGCCATTCGCGAGGGCCATGCCTTTGCCGATACCGTCTTCGGCGGGCGTCCCACTGCCTTTGACCACGAACTTGTCGCCTCGGCGGTCTTTACGCAGCCCGAACTGGGATCGGTCGGCCTGACCGAAGAGGCTGCGCGCGAGCAGGAGCCGATCGAGGTTTACGCCACGGCCTTCCGTCCGATGCGCAGCGCCTTTGCCGGGCATGGCGACCGGGTTCTGATGAAGCTTGTCGTCAGTCGGGCAACGCGCAAGGTTCTGGGTTGCCACATCGTGGCGCCCGAGGCGGGGGAACTGATCCAGATGGCGGCCATTGCGATTCGCATGGGGGCGACGAAGGAAGACTTCGATCGGACCTGCGCGGTTCACCCCACCATGGCCGAAGAACTGGTCACGATGCGAAAACCGGTCCGAACGGCCTGATTGTGTCATTTCATCGGCTTGATTTCCGGGCAGAGATGCACAGCTAAGGCAACAGAAGAATAGAGAGGTTCTGATCAATGGCAGGAAGCGGAGGTCCCTGGGGGGGCGGAGGCGGTTCGGGCGGCGACGACCGGAACAGGGGCGGCGACGACGACCGTCGCGGCGGGCGTCGCGGCGACCCGGGCCCCCAGATCCCCGAGATCGACCAGCTGATGAAGCGCGGTCAGGAACAGCTGCGCGTGCTGATGGGCGGTCGCGGCCGGGGCGGCTTTGGCGGCGGTTCGGGCGGCGGCGCGGGCGGGCCGATGATCACCCGGCAGGGTGTCGCGCTGGGCGCACTGGCGGCGGTGGCGCTGTGGAGCTTCATGTCGTTCTACACGGTCCGGCCCGAAGAACGGTCGGTCGAACTGTTCCTGGGCGAAAGTGCGGGTGTGGGCAATCCGGGCCTGAACTTTGCGCCGTGGCCGGTCGTGACGTACGAAAAGGTCCAGGTGACGGGCGAACGGACGACCGACATCGGCATCTCTGCGGGCGGCAACGACAGCGGCCTGATGCTGACGCGCGACCAGAACATCGTGGATATCGGCTTTCAGGTGGTCTGGAACATATCGGACCCCGAGAAATACCTGTTCAACCTGGCCGACCCCGAGGACACGATCCGCGCCGTCAGCGAAAGCGCGATGCGCGACATCGTGGCGCGGTCGGAACTTTCGCCGATCCTGAACCGTGACCGGGGTGTGATCGCGGCGGACGTGCAGCAGTCGATCCAGGGCACGCTGGACAGCTACAATGCCGGCATCAACGTGATCCGCGTGAACCTGCAACGTGCCCAGCCCCCGCGTGAGGTGATCGACGCCTTCCGCGAAGTGCAGGCTGCTCAGCAGCAGCGCGACACCCTGGAGAAGGAGGCCGACGCCTACGCGAACCGCGTGACTGCGGGTGCCCGCGGCGCGGCAGCGCAGCTTCTGGAAGAGGCCGAGGCCTATCGCGCCCAGGCGGTCAACACTGCCCAGGGTGAGGCCGCGCGGTTCCTTTCCGTATACGAGGAATATGTGAAGGCCCCCGAGGTCACCCGGCGGCGGCTTTACATCGAGACGATGGAACGGGTGTTCGGTGGCATGAACAAGGTCATCCTTGACGGCGTTGCCGGCGGCGAGGGCGGACAGGGTGTGCTGCCCTTCCTGCCCTTGAACGAACTTGGACGGGGCACGACCGCACCCGCGGCCGCGTCTTCGACGGGAGGAACCAACTGATGCGCGCGATTGTCATTCTTCCCGTAATCGCCGTGCTCCTGGTGATCGGCCTGTCGTCGATCTTCATCGTGGACGAACGCAAGAAGGCGCTGGTGCTGCAATTCGGTCAGGTCGCCCAGGTGAAAGAGGATGCGGGCCTTGGCTTCAAGCTGCCCTTCATTCAGGAGGTCGTCTACTACGAAGACCGTATCCTCGGCCTGCCGACCACGCCGATCGAAGTCACGATGCTGGATGACCGCCGCCTCGTGGTCGATGCCTTCGCGCGCTGGCGCATCGTCAACCTGGTCGAGTTCCGCGAAGCCGTCGGCACCGGCGGCGAAACGGCGGCACTGCGGCGCCTTGAAGGAATCGTGAACCCCGCGATCCAGGAAGTGCTGGGTTCGGTGCCTTCGAACCGCGTGCTGTCGGAAGACCGCACCGCGCTGATGAACCGCATCCGCGACATCGCCCGGCGTCAGGCCGCCAACCTTGGCATCGAGGTGATCGACGTGCGCCTGACCCGCACAGACCTGCCCGAGCAGAACCTGGCGGCGACCTTCGCCCGCATGCGGGCGGAACGCGAACGCGAAGCGGCCGACGAGATCGCCCGCGGTGGCGAAGCGGCACAGCGTGTTCGCGCCGCCGCAGATCGGACCGTGGTCGAGTTGACCTCGGACGCCCGGCGTCAGGCCGATGTCATCCGCGGTGAGGCCGATGCGGAACGCAACCGGATCCTGGCGGAAGCCTATGGCCTGGATCCGGAGTTCTTCGCCTTCATCCGGTCACTGTCGGCCTACGAGGCCAGTCTGAAGGGCCAGAATTCGTCGATCGTGATGCAGCCCGACAGCGAGTTCTTCGACTATCTGCGCAGCGACAGGGCGCCTGCTGTGGCCGCGCCTGCCCCGGTGGCGCCCGCGGCACCATGAGCTTCGTGCTTCTGGCCATTGGGCTGGTGCTTGCCGTCGAGGGGCTGGTGCTTGCACTGGCCCCTCGCCGCATCGAGGATGCGCTGCGTCTGATCCTGACCTTCAGCGAGGAACGCCGGCGGATGATCGGGCTGGGCGCGCTGGCCCTGGGTGTGGTTCTGGTCTGGCTGGCGCGCGGCGGGTGACAAATTCCTTCACATGGCCTTGATGCCTTGTGACGGGGTTTGCATTGCGCCGCCGCTTCACTAATTGTTCTTTCGTCCGTGTCTCGCCGGGCGCGACCAGCGCGTCCGCCACTCCGACCGATGAACAGGAGTCAACGTCGTGCCCGATCTTACCCCCTCAATCCGCAACGCGCTTCGGTCCAGCACGCTTCTGGCGCTGGTTCTGGGCTTCGGTCTCAGCCTCGCTCCGGCCGCCGAAGTGCAGGCGTTCGGGGCGCCGGAAAGCTTTGCCGACCTGGCACAGCAGGTCAGCCCGGCGGTCGTGAACATCACCACCTCGGCGCTAGTCGCCGCTCCGACGAACGGAATGCCGCGTTTGCCCGAGGGCAACCCGTTCCAGGACTTCTTCGACGATTTCGGTGGGCCCGGTGGCGGAGGTGGTGCGCAGCGGTCCGAAGCCCTGGGTTCGGGTTTCGTGATCTCGGAAGACGGCTACATCGTGACGAACAACCACGTCATCGAAGGCGCCGATGAAATCATGATCGAGTTCTTTTCGGGCAAGAAGCTTCCCGCCAAGGTCGTGGGCAAGGATCCCAAGACCGACATCGCGCTGCTGAAGGTCGAGGCGGGCGAGCCTTTGTCCTTCGTGACCTTCGGTAATTCCGACCTCATGCGCGTGGGCGATTGGGTCATGGCGATGGGCAACCCCCTTGGCCAGGGGTTCTCGGTCAGCGCCGGGATCGTTTCGGCCCGCGGCCGCGAGTTGAACCGTGGGGCATATGACGACTACATCCAGACCGATGCCGCGATCAACCGCGGCAACTCGGGCGGCCCGCTCTTCAACATGGACGGGCAGGTGATCGGCGTGAACACGGCAATCCTGTCCCCGAACGGGGGGTCGATCGGGATCGGCTTCTCGATGTCATCCAATGTCGTGGCGAAGGTTGTGGATCAGCTGAAGCAATTCGGCGAAACGCGCCGTGGCTGGCTGGGCGTGCGCATCCAGGACGTGACACCGGATGTCGCCGAGGCGATGGGCCTGGCCGAGGCCGCGGGGGCGCTGGTGACACAGGTGCCGGACGGTCCGGCAAAGGAAGCCGGTGTGCTGGCAGGGGATGTCATCACCGGTTTCGATGGTCAGCCGGTGACCAGCGCGGGTGACCTGACCCGTCGTGTGGCCGATGCCCCGATCGGAAAGGCCGTGCCGGTGATCGTTCTGCGGAACGGCCGGACCGAGACGCTTTCCGTGACGCTTGGCCGGCGCGAAGAGGCCGAGGCCGCGGCCGTTCCTGCGTCCGCGCCGGGCGCCGATGAGCCGAAGCAGACCGAGACGCTTGGCCTGACGCTTGCACCTCTGGATGACGAGATCCGTTCACGCCTGGGGCTGGAAGCCTCGGCGCAGGGGCTCGCAATCCTGGCGGTGGATCCGTCATCCGAGGCCTTCACGAAGGGGTTGCAGGAAGGCGAGGTGATTACCGAAGTCGGGCAGCTCCCAGTTACAGGACTTCAGGATCTTGAGGATCGGATCGCCGAGGCCAAGGCTGCGGGCAGGAAGTCGATTCTTGTCATGGTCCGCCGCGGTGGTGATCCGCGCTTCGTCGCTCTGTCGATCGAATAGTGGCAGGTTGAACCGACATGGCGGCGGGCGTTGTCTTGCCGCCAAGAGGCGCAGGATCAGCTTGTGCCGACGAAGGTGCCTGGTGGGGTCTTCAGGGTTGATCGCCCGCCCGCACACCGTCGGGACGGAAGCCGGGGTCCAGAAGGTGGTCGAGCAGCGGGGAAAGATCCTCGATAAGCTCGGCGACCACGTGAACCACCCCTGCCTCGCGTTGCAGCCGTCCGGTGACGCGCAGCAGCCGCCCGGCGATCACCGCGCGGCGGAAACGTTCGTAGACCTGCGCCCAGACGACCACATTTGCGGTGCCCGTCTCGTCCTCCAGCGTGACGAAGATCACCCCCTTGGCCGTGCCCGGCCGCTGCCGCACCAGAACCAGCCCTGCCACCGTGACCCTTGCGCCATGCGGCGGCTCGGCAAGCCGTGCGGCAGGCAGGGCCAGGGGCGGGCGGGGCCAGTTGCGGCCAGGGGGCGGGGGACAATCAGGCATAGGAACAATAATAGAACATCCGCGAGCAGCGGCAAGCGCCGCGCCCCTCTGGCAAAGCCGCGGAATTTGGCCTATGTCCAATGCCAAAGACCCCCCGGGAGACGAGAATGGCAAAGATCACCTATGTCGAACACTCCGGCCGCGAACATGTCGTGGACGTGCCGAATGGCCTGACCGTGATGGAAGGCGCGCGCGACAACGGCATTCCGGGGATCGAGGCCGATTGTGGCGGTGCCTGCGCCTGTTCGACCTGCCATGTCTATGTCGATCCCGCCTGGGTGGACCGGCTGCCCCCCAAGGACAGCATGGAGCAGGACATGCTGGATTTCGCATGGAACCCCGACCCGGTGCGGTCGCGCCTGACGTGCCAGCTGAAGGTTACCGACGCGCTTGATGGGCTGCGGGTGCAGATACCGGAAAAGCAGATCTGAGCCAAGGCGCGCCGATGACGTCATGTCCTTGCCGGCCGGCAGGGACAGGGCGTCGAACGAACAGGGGGTCAGTCGCCGGGTTTGGCCAGCCGTTCGGCCTTCTTGCGCACCAGGACCGAGCGCAGGTCGTGCATAGTCAGCAGCAGCACGTCCGTCACCGCCTCCAGCTGTTCGTCCGTCGCCCGCGACTGCGCCCATTGCGTCGTCAGGTTCAGGTGATCGACCGTGCGCAGGATGTCATCCACCTCGCGCGCCGCAAGCTGGGCCTGACGGGCCGCAATCCAGTTCTTGATCGCGGCCATGTCCGCATCGGTCAGCGTGACATTGCCATGCGGCTTGATGTTGCCGTTCCTGACGTTCACCACCGCGATCTCGTCCATCTCGATCCGGCGCTGGCGGTTTTCCGTGCCGACCCGGAAGACCACGGCACCGTTCTCGCGGACGCGAAAGTAGTACTCGGGCAACTCGATGCTCATGCATGACTCCGGTATGGCTGGGCGGCACCACCACGCCCGCCATTCCTTCCCCAGTGCGGCCGGTCCGTCAAGCCGTGCGGATCAGACCAGAGAGGCACAGAAGCGCTGGATCCGGGCGCAGGCCTCGCGCAGCACCTCGTCCGAGGTGGCATAGCTGACGCGGAAATTCGGCGACAGGCCGAAGGCTGCGCCAAAGACCACGGCAACGCCGGTTTCCTCCAGAAGCGCAGTCGCGAAGACCTCGTCGTTGGTGATGACGGTGCCTGCTGGCGTGGCCTTGCCGATCAGGGCCGAGATGTCGGGATAGACATAGAAGGCGCCTTCCGGTTTCGGGCAGCGGATGCCCGGCGCCTGGTTCAGCATCGACACCACCAGATCGCGCCGCCCCTGGAACACCCGACGCCAGTCGGCCAGAAAGTCCTGCGGTCCCGACAACGCCTCCAGCGCGGCATACTGGCTGATGGAACAGGGGTTCGACGTCGATTGCGACTGGATCGTTCCCATGGCCTTGATCAGCGCCACGGGGCCGGCAGCATAGCCGATCCGCCAGCCGGTCATCGCATAGGCCTTGGATACGCCGTTGCAGGTCAGCGTGCGGTCGTAGAGGCCGGGTTCCACCTCGGCCGGGGTGCAGAATTCGAAGTCATCGAAGACGAGGTGTTCATACATGTCGTCAGACATCACCCAGACATGCGGATGGCGCATCAGAACCTCCGTCAGCGCCTTCAGTTCGCTGCGCGTGTAGCCCGCGCCCGTCGGGTTCGAAGGGCTGTTGAAGATGAACCACTTGGTCTTCGGCGTGATCGCGGCTTCCAGCTGGTCGGCCGTCAGCTTGAACCCGGTCTCGATCCCCGCCACGACCGGCACCGGCGTGCCGCCGGCCAGCAGCACCATGTCGGGATAGCTTACCCAGTAGGGCGCAGGGATGATGACCTCGTCGCCCGGATTCAACGTCGCCATCAGCGCGTTGTAGAGGATCTGCTTGCCGCCGGTGCCCACCGATACCTGCCCAGGCGTGTAGGTCAGGCCATTTTCCTTCAGGAACTTGGCGCAGATTGCGGCCTTCAGCTCGGGGATGCCATCGACCGCCGTATAGCGCGTGCGCCCGGCATCGATCGCGCGTTTGGCAGCCTCGCGGATGTGCTCGGGCGTGTCGAAATCGGGCTCGCCCGCGCCCAGTCCGATCACGTCTCGGCCCTCGGCCTTCAGCTGTGCCGCCTTGCTGGTCACGGCGATGGTGGGCGAAGGTTTGACGCGGGAAAGCGTGTCGGACAGGAAGGCCATCGGCGGTAACTCCGTCAGGCGGTTTGCGATTTTCGGCTGCAGGTCTTAGGGTGGCCCCCCAACCGACACAAGCGATATCGCAGTAAGGAGAGGCCTGATGGCGGAAAGCAGCCCCGAAACCCCGCAGAACGACTGGTATGCCCCCGACGTGGCAACCTTCGGCGACCGACTGGCCGGCGCGCGCGAGGCTGCGGGCCTGACCCAGGCAGATCTGGCCCAGCGTCTGGGGGTTCGCCTGACCACCTTGCAGAACTGGGAGGAAGACCTGGCCGAGCCGCGGGGCAACCGGTTGCAGATGCTGGCTGGAATGCTGAACGTCTCGATAGGCTGGCTGCTGACCGCTGAGGGCGACGGTCTGGCCGGCCCCGATGCGGGCCCCATACCCCTGACGCCGGCGGCCGAGGCAACCTTGGCCGATCTGCGGCGTATGCGGGCGCGTGCCCTGGAGCTTGCCGAGGATCTGGCGCAGCTAGAGCGTGACATGCGGCAGGCGATGCGCTCTGCGGCCTAGGAAGACGGTGCTGACATGACGGGCGAGACGGTGGAAACACGGCTGAAGCGGATGTCGATGCGGTCCTGGAGGCGGGGGACCAAGGAAATGGATCTGATCCTTGGCCCCTTTGCCGATGCGCATCTGGCCAGTCTGGACGAGACGGACCTCGCCACCTACGATGCGATCCTGTCAGAGAACGACCAGGATCTGATGGCCTGGATCCTTGGCCAGTCGGCGCCCCCGCCGACGCTGGCGCCGTTGCTGGAACGGATCGCCGCTTTCGCCCGCGCGCGGCTTTTCCGGGATATCTGAGGCAGGCGTCAGCGAAGTTTACGGAATGTTTTCCGGTTGTGCCGATTCTGTGCCGATCCGAACGGTGGAGAAACGGTATGTCAAACCTTGCCCCGGTGCTGGACGGTTCGCAGAAGGCATTCCTGTCCTGCTATCTTGACAATCTCGGTCTGGTAGAGCGGCTGCATCGCCTGTTGCTGGATGTGATCAAGGACGAATTCGAACGTCTGGGCATTCTGGAAATCAATTCGGTCCAGGCGCTTCTGCTGTTCAATATCGGCGAGAACGAGGTGACGGCGGGCGAGCTGAAGTCGCGCGGCTACTACCAGGGATCGAACGTCAGCTACAACCTGAAGAAGCTGGTGGAGCTGGGCTACATGCATCACCAGAGATCCGAAATCGACCGCCGTTCGGTGCGGGTGCGGCTGACCGAAAAGGGGCGACAGGTGCGCGGGCTGTTGTGCGATCTCTTTGCCCGGCATGCCGAAGGCATGCAACGCCGCAACCTGATCGATGCCAAGGGGATGGACGACATCAACCTTGCGCTCAGACGGATGGAACGGTTCTGGGCCGACCAGATCCGCTATATCTATTGACCCCGGTGTGCGTGACGGCGGCCACGGGCGTAGCAGCGGGCCTGCAAGGATTCAGGTCAAGCGCGGGGCGGGTCGCTGGCTGTGATGATGCTCAGTGCCCCGGGCAGGCATTGGCGATGATTCCCGGCAAGCTCAGAAACTGGATGCCACTTCCGCAAGTGTCGCGACAGTGCGCAATGGGTTGCGGAGATTGGCAGGCAAACGGTTTCGGCCCTGGTTGGTGAACATCAGGAATTGCAGTCCGCCGTTGATTGCGAACTGGAGGTCGAAAACCATGTCCCCGACATAAAGCACCTCGGCCGGTGCCAGGTCAAACCGGCTGCAAAGAAGGTGGGCTGACATCGGGTCTGGCTTGCCGCGCGCAACATCGTCGGCGCAGATCAGCAGATCGACCGCAAGACCAAGATCGCGCAACAGCGGTTCGGCATTGGCTCGCGGCTTCGATGTGATGACGGAAGACCCAAACCCGCGCTGCCGCACTTTGTCCAGAATCTCTGCCGCACCTTCAACGACAGTGATCCGGTCTTGCCGGGCGCGCGTGCCCGCAAAGTAGAGAGAGGCCAGTTCGACCCGCATGTCCGAAAGGCCGAGGTTGTCGAGAATCCGGTCGAATGGCAGGCCGACATAGTTCCGGTAGCGTTCGAAGCCGCACCGGATGCCCAGTTCGCGGGTCGCTGCCTCCCAGGATTCGCGCATGACGTCGAAGGAATCGATCAGTGTTCCATCCAGATCGAAGGAGACGTGCCTGACCACCGTCGTCATGTCCTGGCCCCCGCGATCTGCTCAAGAAAAAGGGTGTCCCGCTCCATCATCCGGCAGGCCAGCCTGTAGTCCTCGGGTGTGTCGACAGACAGGCTGGAGCCTTCCTGGGGAAAAGTTCCGATCGGTTCGCCCAGCTCGATCAGCCGCATCAGCTCGATCCGCTCGATGTCTTCCAGCGGGGTTGGCCGGGCGGCGGCGAAGGCGCGCAGGGCGGGCAGACGGAAACCGATCACGCTGAGGTGCTTTTTCAGCGGCTGGCGCAAGGCTCCGAAATAGCAGGGAATATCGCTGCGCGAAAAATAGATGACCCGGTCGCCGCTGGCCACGATCTTGACCCGGTTGACGTTGTCGTAGTCGTCCATCAACTGATAGGGCACGACGCAGCGGTAATCAGTCGATGCCATGAAATCGGCGACCTGCTCGACATATTCAGGGCGAACGAAGGGCTCGTCCCCCTGAACGTCGATGATGATGTCTTGGTCGGTCAGTCCAAGGGCTTCGCTGGCCTCGGCGATGCGTTCGGTACCGTTGACATGGCTGGCACGGGTAAGGCAGACGTCCACTCCGTGCTGTTCGCAGGCCAGCAGGATCTCGACGGAATCCGTGCAGACGACCACCTGATCCACACGGTTCGACAGCAAGGTGCGCCGCGCAACATGAACGATCATCGGCAGGCCGCAGATGTCGAGCAGCGGCTTACCCGGCAGCCGCGAACTTTCCATGCGGGCGGGAATCAGGGCAACAATGCGGTCTGGCATGTAGACTATCGCTGAAGAATGCTCCTCGGACAGCTTTACGCCAGTCGGGGGTCGCGGGCCAGCAAGTTGTGCCGTATCAGCCAACGGTGCGTGATCCACCGCGCAGGGCCAGCATCTCCTCCGTCATCCGCGCCGAAAAGCCGCGCGCCGCTTCGTGCCCTTCGAAGCCACGCTGCCGCAGCGCAGGATCCCGCCACAGCCGCAGGGCCGTTCCGGCGACTGCGGCGGCATCCGGGGTCACATGACACAGGCCCTGGTCGGCCAGATACTGGTAATCGGCGTGCAGAAGGCTTGGGATTGAGCCTGACAGGATCATCCGGCGCTGGGCTATCGGTTCGAACGGGTTGTGACCGATGCCCCGGTCGAACGTATGGCCCATGAACACCACGAAGGCGAGGTCGATCCAGTTACCCATTTCGCCATAGCTGTCGGCAACAAGGACGACATCCTGCGGTGCCGGCAGCTTACCTGCCGACCGCCGTGTGAAAGGCATGCCTGTTTCGCGGACCTGATCGGCAATCGCAGCGCCCTGATCGATCCAGCGTGGCACGAGGATCAGCCGCAGATCGGGAAGATACTGCCGCAGGATCCTTGTCGCTTCCAGCAGGCGGCCGATCTCGGAATTGGCAACCGAGGCACAGGTCAGGACTGGCGCACTACCCCAGGCTGCCCGCACCGCGCCGGTGATTTCGGTCGAGACCGGCAGAGCGGGTGCATCCATCTTCAGGTTGCGGGCAACGACGATCTGGCAGTCCTGGCGGAACCAGTCTCTGGCTTCGCGCGCTTCGGCTTCGGTGAACAGATGCAGATAGTCGATATGCGCCGCCATCCACCTGGCGATGCCGGGCTTCCGGCGCAGTGCCCGGCCCAGCCTGCCGTTCAGTTGGGCGTTCACCAGCGCAACCGGCACGGCCCGCGCCTTCAGTTCCGTCAGCGCGTTCGGCCAGGTTTCCAGCTCGCCGTAGATTGCAAGTTCGGGGCGCCAATGGTCAAGGAAGCGGCGGATCGCCGACGGCTTGTCCAATGGCATGAGCTGTACGATGACACGATTCAGCCCACGGAAGCGGGCGAACACCCTCTGGGCCGAGGCCGTGCGTGTCGTGACCAGACAGATGGTCGTGTCGTCATGTGCCAGAACCGCCCGGATAAGCGGCAAGAGCATGGTGGCGTCGCCAGGGCCTATGGCGTTCATCCAGACCAGCCGGCCCTCGGGTCGCGCCGCCATGCCAAGGGCCAGACGTTCGCCGATCCTGTCAGGGTCTTCTTCGTCGGGTTTTCGGTCGGCGATGCGGCGCAGGACCATTGTTATCAGCCTGTCCGGAAGAAGCCGGGTTACCAGACGATAGAGGTGCAGGAGCAGCCGCTCCTGCACCCGCATGTCGGCCCAGGCCTTGCGTTCCGCTTCCGTGAAACCCATTCGCGATCCCTTGCCGGCCGCCGCAGATCTGCCTGACAGGATCAGGCCAAGGCAGTCGAAGAACGGCATCTCGGAAATCCGTTGCCCTGATCCTGTGACGCGCGGCTTGAACCGGATTTCCGGCAAGGTCAACGCCTGTCGATCGCGCTGCCGGGCAGAACGCGATGGCGTTTCGGCCGATCGTTGGAGAGCGTGAGCCTCAGTTCACCTTGCGGGCAGGCAGGAAGGGCAGGGGGGCAACCGGCACCCCTTCCTCGATCAACTTTCGCGCTTCTTCAAGCCGCGCCTCGCCGTGGATCGGACGTTCCGGCACTTCGCCAAGATGCATCCGCCGTGCCTCGGTGGCAAAGTTCATGCCGACGTAGTCGGAATTCTCTTCGATCTGGCGGCGCAGGGCTGCGATGGCGGCTTCCAGCTCCGACTGAGGCTCGGTCAGTGCGGGGGCATCCGCCCGCATGGCCCGGGCCTCTGCCTTCCGGGACGGGCGCACGGCAGGGGCCATGAGTGACTTTTCGACCGAAGTCGTGCCGCAGATTGGACAGGCCACCTGGCCGGCGGACTGAAGCGCCGAGAAGGCCTCGGCATTCTGGAACCAACTGTCAAAGCCGTGCCCGGCCTTGCATTTCAGACTGTAGCGGATCATCGCCCGGGTCCTGCGGTCACAACGGGCAATAGCTAAGGATTGCCGCGCCAAGGTCAATGGGTGAGTGTCTGGGCACTATTCCCCTGAAATCGGTCCCGGGCGCCCCTTCTGCGGCGGCCTGAAGCTGGCAATCAGCGCGGCGAGGTCAGGTTCATTCACCAGTCCGGCAGCCGTGGCAGGGGGGAACCAGGCGCGGCGCCGTTCCCCGGCCTCTGGAAACTTGTCGGCCAGCCGTTCGACCCGCAGGCCATAGACCGCCACCGCGCAAGGCACCTGCGCTGTCGCCCCCAGAACCTTGTGATAGCCGTAACGGCCAAGGCAAACCGGGTTCGTCACGCCCTTGACCCCGGCTTCCTCCCAGGCTTCCTTGGCGGCCGTGTCCTCGGGGGCCAGGCCCGCCACCGGCCAACCCTTGGGAATAACCCAACGCCCGGTATCCCGGCTGGTGATTAGCAAAACCTCAACACCCTTTTCGCCTTCGCGCCAGCAAAGGGCACCATATTGCATCCGCACGCCAGAACCGCGGTCACCACTGAATGCTGCTATCTTGTCGCTTCTACCCATTGCCTTGCCATTCCTGCCGCCCGGTTTCCGGGTCTGGCCACCTGTAGCTGCCTCAGGGTCAAGATGGCACGGATCACAAGCGTTTTACAGGCTTTTCCCATGGATTTGACCCATTTGCGGTCAGGATTACCTTCCCTTGAACGAATTCGGGCAGAAGGGGTGGTCGATGCGGGCGGTTCTGGCGGCAGTTCTGGCATTTCTGATGGCGCTTCCCGTGCTTGCGGCGGAAAGGTTCCGCTTTTCCTCGATCGACGGGGGAGAGATCGACCTGACCGACTGGCGCGGCAAGCCGGTGCTGGTGGTCAACACCGCATCGCTGTGCGGCTATGCCGGCCAGTTCGATGCGTTGCAGGCGATGCACGAGCGTTACGGCGACCGCGCACTGATCCTTGCTGTGCCCTCTAACGACTTCAATCAGGAGCTTGCCGACGAGGCTGCGGTCAAGGAATACTGCGAACTGAACTTCGACATCACCCTTCCGATGACCGAAATCACCCATGTCCGCGGCCGCACGGCGCACCCGTTCTATGCCTGGGTGCGTGACGTCGCCGGCTTTGTCCCGCGGTGGAATTTCAACAAGGTGCTGATAGCGCCTGACGGCTCCATCGCCGGAACCTGGGGCGCGGGGGTCAAGCCCGAAAGCGCCGCGATTGCTGGCCGGATCGAGGCCATGCTGAAGTGATCCAGGGCCCACCGCCGAAAGCCCAGGCTGCGGCGCCGCTTTTCATCGGATCAGAGATATATCGCGGTTCGTCCTATGGTCCGGGGCATCCGCTGCGGGTGCCCCGCGTGCCGACCGTGATCGACCTTGCCCGTGCGCTTGGCTGGCTGCCGCCGCATACCTATCGCGCCAGCCCCTGCGCCAAGCCGGTGGCGCTCACACTCTGGCACGATCCTGCCTACATCGCCGCCCTGCAACGGGCCGAGACCCTAGGCCATGCGACCGAGGACATGCGCCGCCGCTACCACCTGGGAACCTTGTCCAACCCGGTTTTCCCCGAGGTCTATCGCCGCCCTGCCACCGGGGCAGGAGGCACGATGCTTGCGGCCGAACTTCTGGCGGGCACGCCGGGGGTGATCCATGTCCCCGGTGGCGGCACGCATCATGGGCTGCCCGGCCGCGCGAACGGGTTCTGCTATCTGAACGATGTGGTGCTGGGGATCCGGGTGTTGCAGGGCGCCGGCCTTTCGCGCATTGCCTATGTCGATCTGGACGCGCATCATTGCGATGGGGTGGAACTGGCGTTTGCCGGTGACCCGGGGGTGCGGATGATCTCGGTCCACGAAGAGGGGCGCTGGCCCTTCACCGGCGCGCTGGAGGATGCGGCTGACGGCAGCGCCTTCAACATGCCGGTGCCGAAGGGCTACAACGACAGCGAGGCGAGGGCGGTGCTGCACGGGCTGATCCTGCCGCGGGTGGCGGAGTTCCGGCCCGAGGCGCTGGTCCTGCAATGCGGCGCAGACAGTCTGCTGGAAGATCCGCTGTCGCGTCTGGCGCTGTCGAACCGGGCCTACCTCGAGGCGCTGGAGGCGCTTATCCCGCTGGCTCCTCGCGTCATGGTACTGGGCGGTGGGGGCTACAACCCCTGGTCGGTCGGGCGGCTGTGGACGGCGATATGGGGCAGACTGGCGGGGCATGATCTGCCAGACCGTCTGCCCAAGGCAGCGCAGGCAGTGCTGGGGGGCCTGAGCTGGGGCGGCGGCGGTCGGCCCGCGCCCGAACCCGTCATGCTGACCACGCTGCTCGACGCCCCGCGCGAAGGCCACGTCCGGCCCGAGGTCCGCGACCGGCTGGCAAGGCTTGCGCAGCGATGATCCGGGCCTTCCTGGGCATCGACCTGCCGCAAGCGGTGCGAGCCGCCTGTCAGGTGCAGCAATTCCTTCTGCCGCTGCCGCGGCGGGTCGAACCCGAAAACCTCCATCTGACCCTGGTCTTTCTGGGCAACTGCCCCGAACCGGCGCTAGAGGCCGCGCACCAGGGGTTCGAGGCCCTACATGTGGAAAGGTTTGCCCTTGCCTTGCAGGGGCTTGGCCTGTTCGGCAAGGACCGGCCCCACACGGCCTGGGCGGGGGTGGCACCATCGCCAGAGCTGAGCCGGCTACAAGCCAAGGTCGAGACCATCGCCCGCCGCGCCGGCTGTCCGATCGACGCGCGGAAGTTCTTGCCGCATGTCACGCTCGGTCGATTTCCGCCCCCCGACCCGATAGACGCCGCGCGGCTGGAACGCGCGATCGCGCTTGGCGCAGGCTTCCGCACCGCGCCTTGGGTGGTGACGGAACTGACGCTCTGGCAAAGCCACCTGGGTGGCAAGACCGCGCGCTATGAGGTGCTGGCGCGCTATCCGCTTGCTTGACAGGCGCGGCCGGCTGACGCACGACGGATGCCAACCACGGAGACCCCCCATGAAGATCGCTCACCGCGAGATCGGCCCCGGCCATCCCCCCCTTGTCATCGCCGAGATCGGCATCAACCACGGCGGCGATCTGGCCGTGGCGAAGGAGATGGTGCGCCTGGCCGCCGGTGCCGGCTGCGAGATGATCAAGCACCAGACCCACATCATCGAGGACGAGATGACGGAGGAGGCGAAGTCGATCTTCCCGCCGAACGCCGATGTCTCGATCTGGCATGTGATGGAACGCTGCGCCCTGTCGCTTGACGAAGAGGCGGAGCTGAAGCGTTACACCGAAAGCCTGGGGATGATCTGGATCTCGACCCCCTTCAGTCGGGCGGCGGCGGATTTCCTGGAAACGCTGGACGTGCCGGCCTACAAGATCGGCTCGGGCGAGGCCGACAACCTGCCGCTGATCCGCCACATCGCGCGGAAGGGCAAGCCGGTGATCCTGTCCACGGGGATGCAGACGATCGAGACGATCCGCGCCAGCGTGGACATCCTCGACCGGGCCGGGGTGGATTATGCGCTGCTGGAATGCACCAACCTTTACCCCAGCCCGGCCGAGATCGTCAGCCTGCGCGGGGTGACCGAACTGCGCGAGGCCTTCCCGAAAGCGGTGGTGGGCTTTTCCGACCATTCCATCGGGCCGGAAATGGCACTGGCCTCGGTGGCGCTGGGCGCCTGCATCCTGGAACGGCATTACACCGACACGCGCTATCGCAAGGGGCCGGACATCATCAACTCGATGGACCCGGCGGAACTGCGCTTCCTGATCGACCGGTCGAAGGAGATCTGGATCGCCGCGAACAACCCCAAGCAACGGTCCGCGCCCGAGGAGGATGTCTATCGCTTCGCCCGCGGCTCGGTTGTGGTCGACCGCGACCTGCCCGAGGGCCATGTGATCGCCGAGGCCGACATCTGGGCGCGGCGTCCGGGCTCGGGCGAGATCGCGGCCTATGACTTCGACAAGGTGGTGGGCAAGCGGCTGAAGCGGGCCGTGACGCGGAACACGCAGTTGAGATGGGAGGACTTGGGGTGAGCCAGAATGCCAGTATGATGATCCCGGCAAGAAAATCACAGGGCGCCGTACTTGGCTGTCATTTCTGCATGGAAGGCCTTGTTTGCGTTGCGACACTCTTCCAAGGCATCAGGGTAGGAAACTGCCCTATCCATGGCTGACTCGATCCCGTCAATATCGAGATATGCGGGGGCGTGCTTGAATGAGAATAGGCCGTTCTTGAACGGTACGCAGACTACTTTACGAGCAAGAAGTGTGCCCCAGAACACACCGTGATAGCTGTTGGTAATTACGAATTCCGATTCAGCCAGAAATTGTAGTTTCGACCGCAGGTCAATCCCGCGATTGGAAAGAAATCTGCAACCGCCGACAAGCCGCCTCAATATCCATCCACGGCCGCCAAGATGCTTGGCAAGAGGTTCCCGGAGGTGTTCGTAAAAGCCCATCCGATATTTAATTGGAGTTTCACGCAGTTCGTCGAAAAAGGGACTCAAGCATGAGGCACATGGAACCCAGCGGTATCTTGCGTCCGGATAGCTGGCAATTCCGTTATGAATGCGTGTGCCGATTTCGTCTAGTCCATCAAAATAAGACAACAATTGTTGCATATCAGTGGGTTTTGGAAGGATTTTGCCGGACAGCGTAACCGAGTCAGCCCCTATTCCCCAACCTATGACGATGTACTTCCGGTCCTCTCGCAGTAGTGATCGGATGAATGGCTCGAAATTTTTCCGACCCAAGCCTCCACCTCCCAGGACGACTATACCTGGTTCATTCGGAATTTCTTCCGGCCGAGCAAGATCGTAATTGCCATCCTTCGAAACGTCAAAATACCGCGCGGGGACCGACCACCAGTCCCCGACATTCTTCCTGTCTTTTCGAAAAACAGAAATCCTCATGATTGTTTTCGTATGAACTCTAGTGATGCGCCGTGTCTGATCCAATATTCTTGTAGCCAGCCAACTGGTCCCCGGCCGACATGCGGAAACCGGCCCCAGATCCCGGCCCGCAACAAGTCCGCTGGGCGCGGGTCGCCGTGAAAAGCCAGAATCGAAGGGCCGGGGGCGGGAGCTGGCGGCAGCAGTATCAAATCGCGACCATACCGACGCGCCAGGTGGCGCTTGAAGCTGATGACTGCACCCGTCGGCCAAAGCGAAACATCCGTTGCGTGCGCGGCGACGAAATCCTGTTCGTTACGAAACCTTGCCATTGCGCCTGTCGGGTCAGCCTGAAATAGGCGTAGGATGTGGTGCTGTTCCCCTAAAGTGAAAGCAAAGACCCCGGTCGATGGCTGCACAGGGTCACGCCCGCGCCAGTCGTGTCCGGTGTCCAGCAAGATAATTCCGCCCTTCGTCGCAAAGAACTGGTCGAGCGGGCCAAGGATCACCATGTCCAGGTCGATGACCAGCGCACGCGCACCCGGAGCAAGCGCGGCAACATCGGGGTGGAACAGGGCGAGCTTCCTCCACACTCCTGGCGCACGAATCTGCCCGGGTGTCAGACCGATGTCGGGGATCGGTGCGGTGACGATCCCCGAGTCCAGCCCCTCTGTCCGGTCGGTCAGGCAAATGAAGCGGAAGCCTGGGGTCAGATGCCTGCTGGCAGCCCTAAACAGGACGTTCACATAATCGGCAGGAAACAGCGTTCCCCATTTCATGCATAGAACGACGCGGTCTTGCGGCATCGGCCCTCCGGGCATGAGAGGCGCTTCGGTGGACTGCATGGCTAGACAATCGGGCGCATCCTGTCCATACCCGCTACCTGCACGACAAACAGGGCTGGCCCCATGACCCGCCACCTCCTCTTCCTCACCGGCACGCGCGCCGATTTCGGCAAGCTGGAGCCGCTGGCCGCCGCTGCGCGGGATGCAGGCCACCGGGTCACCTTCTTCGTCACCGGCATGCACATGATGGACCGCTATGGCCTGACCCGGAACGAGGTGCGCCGCATGGCCGGTGTCGGGGTCGAGGAGTTCGTCAACCAGCGGGAAGGCGACCCGCAGGATCTGATCCTTGCCCGAACGGTCACCGGCTTTTCTGCCTTCGTCCACCGGGCGCGGCCGGATCTGATCATCCTGCATGGCGATCGGGTCGAGGCGCTGGCCGGTGCGCTGGTGGCGGCCACGAATTACATCCGCTCGGCCCATGTCGAGGGGGGCGAGGTCTCGGGCACCATCGACGAGGTCTTCCGCCACTGCAACACCAAGCTCTGCACCTACCATTTCGTCTCCTCTGACACCGCCGCCCGCCGCGTCCGCGCGCTGGGGGAACCGGACGAGACGATCCATGTCATCGGGTCACCCGAGCTTGACTTTCACGCCCGCCCCTCGGGCGTCACGCTGGACGAGGTGCGCGCTCATTATGCCATCCCCTTCGACGAATACGGCATCGTCACCTTCCATCCCGTGACCAGCGAACAGGACACCATCGGACATCAGGCACAGCAGCTTTTTGACGCGCTGATCGAAAGTGGCCGCCACTTCGTAGTGATTGCCCCAAACAACGACCCCGGCAGTGCCGCGATCTTTGACGTTCTCGAAAGGCTTCCGAAGGACCGTTTCCGTCTGCTGCCCTCGATGCGCTTCGCTCATTTCTCGGAGTTGATGAAGAATGCCGCCTGCATGGTCGGCAACTCTTCCGCCGGGGTCCGCGAGGCGCCCTTCCTCGGCCTGCCTTCGCTGGATATCGGCACCCGCCAGTCCAACCGGTCGGATGCCCCCTCGGTCACCGCCTGCGAGGCCGACGACCGCGCCACCATACTCGAGTTCCTGCGCACCCACTGGGGCCGGCAGACCAAGCCGCATGCAGGTTTCGGCCAGGGCACTGCCGCCGAACGCTTCGTCAAGACGCTGGCCCGACCCGAGTTCTGGACGCTGAGCCTGCAGAAGGCCTTCCGTGACTAGGCCCCCGGCTGTCCGAAGCCCCGCACTGGCAGCCTATCTTGCGGCGTCCCGCGGGATACCGCTGGTCGCACCGATGCTGCTGCGGCGCCGCCTTGCCCGGGGAAAGGAACTGCCGGACAGGTGGCAGGAAAAGCTTGGCCAGCCGACCAGGGCCCGACCGGACGGGCCGCTGGTCTGGCTTCATGCTGTCGGGCTTGGCGAAACCCTTGCGCTGCGAGGCCTGATCGCCGCCCTGGCCGCAGCGTCGGATGCGCACTTCCTGGTCACTTCCACAACCCGGGGGTCGGCCGAGGTGTTTGCGGCCAATCTGCCGCCGCGCACCTGCCACCAGTTCCTGCCGCTGGATGCCCCGGCCTATCTGAACCGATTCCTCGATCACTGGCGTCCCTCTCTGTCGGTCTGGGCCGAACAGGACCTCTGGCCAGGTGCGGTTGTCGCCGCCGATGCCCGGCAGATTCCGCTGGCCCTGGTGAACGCCCGAATGAACGCCGCGGCCTTTGGCCGGCGCGCGCGCTGGCAGGGGCTGTACGCCGATCTTTTCGGTCGGTTCCGCCTTGTCGCCGCACAGGATGAAGCGACAGCGCGCCATCTTGCCGCGCTGGGCGCGCGTGATGTCCGCGTGACCGGGTCATTCAAAGCGGCCGCTCCGCCACTTGCAGCCGATCCTAGGGCGCTGGCAGAGGCGCGGAACCTGCTGGCGGGGCGTCGGCCGGTTCTGATTGCCTCGTCCCACCCCGAGGACGAATTCGTTGTCCTGTCCGCGCTGCGCGACGCCGAAGCGATGCCGCCGGTCCTTATTGCACCCCGAGACCCCCGTCGGGGGGCGGAAATCGCCGCCCGCGCTGCCGAACACGGTCTTGCAGCCACTCTGCGCAGTTCAGGTGCGGGGCCGACCGGTGACATCTGGGTCGTGGATACTCTCGGCGAAATGGGCCTGTGGTATCGCGTCTGTCCTGCTACCCTGATCGGCGGAACCTTCGGCCCGACCGAGGGCCATAACCCGTGGGAGCCTGCCGCGCTTGGCTCGGCCATCCTGCACGGACCGCGGGTCGGCAACTTCGCTGCCGACTTTGCCACCCTGCATCACGCAGGGGCCGCGTTGCCCGTTCAGGCCGAAACGCTTGTCACCGCCCTCAAAACCGACCATTCGGAGATGGCCAGTCGCGCACTGGCGCTGTCGCAGGCGGCACAGGGGGCCCTGGCCCCTCTGGCCGAAGAGCTTCTCGATCTGGCGGGCCTGGCATGACGCTGTGGGTGTTCCTGCGCCTCTGGTCGCTTCTGTGGCATCTGGGCCTGCCGGTTGTGCTGCTTTACCTTGTCTGGCGCGGGCGAAAGGATGCACTTTATGGTCGCCACCTTGCCGAACGCTTCGGCCGCTACCGCCAGCGCCTGCCCGGTTCGGTCTGGGTCCACGCCGTGTCACTGGGCGAGATGCGCTCGGCCGTTCCGCTGATCCGCGCCCTGCTGGATCGGGGCGAGACGGTCGTAACCACGCATTTCACCCCCGCCGGCCGGCGTGAGGCAGAACGCGCCTTCCCCGCCGAGATTGCCGCCGGGCGGATGGCCGCGGTGTGGGTTCCCTTCGAAACATCCTGGGCCTATGCCGGCTTCTTCCGCGCCTTCCGGCCGCGGGCCGGGCTGGTCATGGAAATCGAAATCTGGCCGCGCATGATCTTTGCCGCGCGAAAATCGGCTGTCCCGCTTTTCATGTGCAACGCACAATATCCCACGAAATCAATGACCAGGGATGCAAGGTTCACCTTGCGTCACAAGCTGATGCAGAACTATGCCGGGGCATTCGTGAAATCCGACCTTCAGGCGCGGCGCTTCGCCTCGGTCGGTGTTCCGAACATCGCCGTGACCGGAGAGCTGCGCTTTGACCAGCCCATCCCGGCGCATCTGCTGGGCGCCGCCGAAAGGGTTCGCCCCTTGCTGGCCGAAGGGCGCCCGGTCGTCACCTTCGCCTCTGCGGTCGAGGGCGAAGATGAGCTTTATCTTGATGCGATCATCGCCGCCCTTGGTCATCCCTCGCGGCCCTTCGTGGTCTATGTGCCGCGGAAGCCCGAACGGTTTGACGATGTGGCCCGGCTGGTCGCAAGGCGCGGTCTTGCGGCAATCCGACGGTCCGAAAGCCTTGACGCCACACTTGCCCCGAAGACGCCCGCCTTCCCCTTGTGGGAAGGGGGGGCCTTGTCGGGCAGCGGCCCCGATCTTCTTCTGGGCGATTCCCTTGGCGAGATGTATTTCTACATCGCCCTTGCCGACCGCGTGGTGACCGGAGGTGGCTTCACCCCTTACGGGGCGCACAACATCATCGAGCCGCTGGCCCTGAAGCGCCCCGTGATCGTTGGCCCCGAGATCCACACCATCGAATACCCGGCTGTCGAGGCCATCGCGGCCGGTGTCTGCCTGCGGGTGGAAACGCCCGAGGCCCTGAGCGAGGCCCTGACCGGCTGGCCAGGCCCGCCGCCCGAGGCGATCGAAAGCTTCTTTGCCGCCCATGCCGGGGCGACGGCGCGTACGCTGGCTGCCCTGGACCGCGCGCTCACCAGGCGCTGAAGCCGCCGTCCACGTTGATCATCTGTCCGGTCATGTAACCGGCCTGGGCGCTGGCCAGGAACAGCATTGCATCGGCGATCTCGTCGGGCCTTGCCATCCGTTCCAGCATGATCAGTTCGCCCACCCGGCGCTGGAATTCCTCGGAATGGCCGTTGAACACGGCCCCCGGCGCGATGGTGTTCACCGTCGCCCCTCTCGGCGCCCAATAGCCGGCAAGCCAGACCGTCAGCCCGTGAATCCCCGCCTTGGTCACCCCGTAGGCCGAGAAGTTCTTGAACGGCATCCCTTCGTAGATCCTGTGATGCGCGCCATTCAGGGCATACATGCTGGCCACGTTGATCAGCGTACAGGGCCATTTGCCCACGATGTCGCGGTCCATCTGCCGGGCGATCATGAAAGGCCCCGTCAGGTTCGTCCGCAGGGTCTTTTCCCAGTCGCTGACCTTGAGATCGGCGAAGTCGGGGAAGGGCTGTCCTGCACCCATCAACAGTTCCCCGGTGATGGCTGCATTGTTCAGCACCACGTTCGGCTCCCAGCCATCCTTCAGGATGCGCTGGAAGATACTGGTCACCTCATCCTCGTTCGCCACGTCCAGCGGATAGAAGCGGAAGTCAGGGTTTGCCCCATGTGCCTCGATCAGGGCCTCGGCGCGCTTGCCGGGAAGATCGGATGCGATGACCCGCGCCCCCTCGGCCAGCATCCGCCTCACATAGGTAGAGCCAAGCACCCCCCCCGACCCGGTGATGAAGACGGTGCGCCCCTTCAGTTGCTCAGCCATTCCGGGCCTCCTGCATCAGGCATTCGACAATTCGGAAATCAAGCGGCGTATCGATATCGACGCAGCGTTCTGGCGGCATCAGATAGGGAATGACGCGCCCTTCCCACAGCCCTTTCGCCCGTTTCAGATAGGCCGGATCGACCACATAGGTCGATGCCGCATGTTCATAGACCACCGGCGCCTGCTGCCGTGCGACCACACCTCCGGGCAGCGGTTTCGACACATGCAGTGCCCCGGTGGCATCCGGTTCGACAAGGTTGAAATATGGATTCTTTCGGGCCTCGCAGCAACTCATAACCAGGTCTGGATGTTCGTTTTTGTAAAGCACCAAGGCATTCGTTATGTCCTCCGGCAGCCGCAGGGGCGACGTGCAGTCGAGATCCAGGAACACATCCACCGGGCCGATCAGCGCCTCGGACGCAGCCAGCGCGTGCTGCCAGACCCCCCATTTGCCCGCCGTGTCTGTTGCCAGATGCGCCGGGCGCAGGCCGATCTTCAGGCAGCCCCTCGCAACCGCGTGTTCGTAGATTTCCTCGTCATCGGTCGAAACCACCACGGCATCGACCATCGGATGTTGCAGCAACTGGTCCAGCGACCAGTCGATCAGCGGCTTGCCGTGGATCATGCGGAAGTTCTTGCGCGGCACGCCTTTCGAGCCCTTCCGCGCGCCGATGTGGCCAAGGATCATGGAATCTCCTTCGTGATCTCGCCAACGAAGGTGCGCTGCGACCAGGCTTCGGCGACGAGGCGGGCCGATGGCAGGCAGAGATCAAGCCGCGGCAGCAGCGGATTATCCGAGGGCGCCCCCCCGGATGCCAGCGCGAGAAAATCCCGCATCGCGGCAAGGAACATGGCGTTGCGTTCCAGCGGATGATCCATCTGCCGCAGGCCCGTGTCTTCGGTCACCTGATAGATCTGCGCGGCGAAGTCGAAGTCGTGCATCCTTTCCGTCCCGCGCAGCGTCGTGCGGCGGTGCAGCAGCGGGGTCAGGTAATCCATCGACACGTCACCAACAAGCCCTTGACGACGCAAGGAAATCCGGCTGGCGAAATCTACCCCGGGGAAGGCGGGATGACCCAGACTTTCGACCCGCGTGATCTCAAGACCCACAAACAGGCAGGCAGCAAGGTCCAGCTCGTGGCACAGGTCCAGCAGCACACCGCCGCCTTCGGCCCTTGCGGCGTAGCTTTCGGAAAAGCGCCAGTTCTGTCGCCATTGCGTGACGTCGTGGCCTATGGTCAGCGCGAACTGGAACACGTCCGACAGGTCGGCCTCGGCCAGCGCGCGCACAGCCGGATGATAGCGCAGCATGTAGCCCAGCATCGAGCGGTCCGCGACGGAAGCTGCGACCTCGGCAATCGCCTCAACCTCATCGGGCCGGAAGGCAAGCGGTTTTTCGACATAAAGCGGCAGCCCCCGCGCAGCGACCGCCTCGATCAGCGGCAGGCGAATGTCGGTGGCAGTCGCCACAACCACCGCCTCGGCATCCGTCATCGCTGCCAGCGCCCCCCCCAGCCCCTCGGCCCGCCACGAGAGCAGCCTGGAGCTGGCCCCCAACGCCTGAAGATTGTTGTGATGCCGCCGCCCGATGGACCCGGATCCGATGACAAGAACGCGCATGTCGCCCCCTTTTCGGAAGCCCTAGCGCGAATCCGCGCCTGCCGCCAGAGGCGGGCGCTTCTGTGGCCACTCGGTAGCCCTATGCCAGGCCTGGCCGATCGCCAGCACCCCGGCGTCATCACCGGAACGGCCAATGATCTGCATGCCCATCGGCAGACCGCTATCGGAGAATCCAACCGGCACCGAGAGGGCAGGCAGGCCGATCAGGCTGGCGGGCACCACGACCTCCATCCAGCGGTGATAGGTGTCCATCCGCCGCCCTGCGATCTCTTGCGGCCAGCGCCATTCGGCCGGGAAAGGCCAGACCTGGGCCGAGGGCAGGACAATCGCATCGTAGCGGTCGAACAGCCGCGCCGCTTGGGCGTGCCATCGGCTGCGGATCACGCTGGCCTCATGCACGGCCTGTGCCGACAGACCCATGCCCTGCTCGATTTCCCAGATCGTCTCGGGTTTGGTCAGGGCGCGCTTTGCCGGGTCTTCGGCCAGGGCGCGCTTGCCCCCGGCGTTCAGCATGGCGCGCAGGGTGACCCAGGAGGACCAGAGCCTTTCCGCCGGAAAGGGTGGCGCCAGTGGCTCGACTACCGCGCCCATCTCTTGCATCTGCCGAAGCGCGGCCTCGCACAGGCCAAGTATCCCCGGCTCCATCGCATAGGCGCCGCCCCAGTCGGCCAGCCAGCCGATGCGGCACCCCGTCATCCCGCGGTCGAGCCCCGACAAGACATCCGGCACGGCGCGGGGAAAGGGAACCTCGGGATTCTTGCCCGCAAGTACCAGAAGCAGGTGCGCCACATCCTCGACCGTCCGCGCCATGGGGCCGTCGGTGGCCAGCGTGGCAAGATAGGTGTCGCCCTCGGCATCCTGCGGCACAAGGCCCCAAGTCGGACGGAAGCCATAGACGTTGCAGAAGGCGGCGGGGTTGCGGAGCGACCCCATCATGTCCGACCCGTCTGCCACCCAGGCCATCCGGCAAGCCAGGGCCGCCGCTGCCCCGCCCGAAGATCCACCCGCGCTGCGCGCCGGATCGTAAGGGTTCCGGGTGACGCCGAACACGGGGTTGAAAGAATGCGAGCCCTGTCCCCATTCCGGCACGTTCGTCTTGGCTGCCAGCACCGCCCCGGCAGCGCGCAGCCGGGCTGCAACCAGATCGTCCTGTGTCGGAACATGGTTGCGGTAAAGCGGCGATCCCCATGTCGTCCGGATGCCAGCCGTTGCGACCAGATCCTTCACCGCGAAGGGAAAGCCGTGCAGCCAGCCCGCGGGTATGGCGTCATCCAGTGCGCGGGCCTCTGCCATCAGCACATCGGGATCGCGCAGCGATACAAGGGCGTTGACGGTTCTGTTCGCCGCCTCAACCTGCGCCAGCCAGACTGCCATCACCTCGGACGGCGCGACCTTCCGCTTGTGGATCGCGTCGGAAAGCCTGGTGGCCGACCATTCCAGCATGGCTGCCTTTCTCGAATTGTTCGCTGCGGGTCGGGGCAGGCCCCTATCTGCGGCCAGCGGGCCGCGTCACGAAAGGATCGTGCCGGGGCCAAGGCGGCCCCGGCACAGCGCAGGCGGCGGCCTACTTTTGCAATTCGGTCCAGATGGCCGTGATATATTCCAGCGCCTTGCCCGTGCAGGTAGGCAGGAAGACACCCGCTGCCTTGTGTTCTTCCGGGATCATCACCTCGGGGGCGTCACGCATCTCGGGGTCCATGAACTCTTCCGAGCCGGCGATCCCGTTCGCGTAGCGCGCGAAGTTCGAGATCAGCGCAGCGTTCTCCGGCACCATGATGAAGTCCAGGAACTTGTAGGCCTCATCCACGTTCTTGGCATCCGACAGCAGCGCAACCGAATCCATGAACAGCGGATAGCCTTCACGGGGGTAGCCATACTGCACGTCGCCATTGGTGTTGATCCTGACCCGCATGGTCGATCCGTTCCAGTTGACCGATGCAGCCCAGTCGCCGTTCGACAGACGCTCGGTCGCGCCGTAATCCATGCTGATCCAGTTGGGCTTGGCGGCCAGCAGCGCGTCGCGGGCCTTCTTCATGATTTCGGGGTCTTCGCTGCAGGGCTTGCCACCCACATACATCGTTGCCAGCGCAACGATATCGTTCATCTCTGGCACGACGTTGATCTTGCCGACCAGTTCCGGCGGTACGTCCAGGAAGACGGCCGAGGTGTTGATGTCGCCCGAATAGACCTTGGTGTTCACCGCAATCCCGGTGGAACCCCACTGCCATGGAATGGTGAACTTGCGGCCCGGATCCCAATCGACGTTCTGCCATTCGGGCGCAATGTTCTTGTGGTTGGGCAGCCTTGTCAGGTCCAGTTCCTGGATCAGGCCCTTCTCGATCCAGATCGGCACATAATTTGCCGAGGGCACCACAAGGTCGAACCCCGACCCGCCGGCCTCGACCTTGGCAAGGGCCACGTCGTTGCTGTCATAGTCAGTGACGGTGACCTTGATCCCCGTCTCCTTCTCGAACTTGGCCAGCAACTCGGGGCTGGTGTAATTGCCCCAGTTGTAAAGCTGCAATTGCCCCTCGGCTGCGGCCAGTGTGGCCGAGGCCAGCAGCATCGCGGTTGCGGATAGAAGCTGTTTCATTCTTGGTCTCCCAGTTGGTCAGTCTTTCTTGCGCGTCAGCAGGAAGAAGGCAGTCAGCAGAACCACCGTCACCGCCAGAAGCATGGTCGAGATCGCATTGACTTCGGGCGTGAAGGCCCGGCGCAGCTGGCCCAGCATATAGGTTGGCAGCGTGTCCTGTCCGCCGGATTTGACGAATTCGGTGATCACCACGTCATCAAGGCTGATCACGAAGGCCAGCATCGCCCCTGCCGTTATGCCCGGGGCAAGGTTTGGCAGCGTCACGCGCCGGAACGTCTGCCAGGGCGTTGCGTAAAGGTCGGCGGCTGCGGTTTCCAGCGTCAGGTCCATGCTTTCCAACCGCGCCCGGATGGGCAGATAGGCGAAGGGAATGCAGAAAGCGGTATGTGCCGCGATCAGGTAGCCCAGGCCCTGATAGCCCGTCGCCACCTTGATGATACCAAAGAAGATCATCAGCGCGACCGCGGTCACCACTTCGGGCACCATGAGAGGCTGGTTGATGATCACATAGATGAAGGTCTGGCCCCGGAAGGCCCTGCGCCGCGTGGTTCCCAGTGCCGCCAGCGTGGCAAGGACCGTGGACAGGAAGGCTGCCGAGACACCGATCACCAGCGATCGCACCGTAGCGTCCTTGACTGCCTGGTTCGCCCATGCGTCCGCATACCAGTGCAGCGAGAAGCCGCCCCAGACCGCGACCGAGTTCGAGGCGTTGAAGGAATAGACCACCAGCGTGACGATCGGCAGGTAAAGCAGCACGAAGGCTGCCACGGCAATGGTGGCAAAGCCGGGCAGACGGTTGATCTGAAAGCCCTTCTCAGCCATGGCCCGTCCCCCGGTCGCGGCTGGCGACGCGAACGTATACCAGCAGCGCCGCCATCACGATCACCAGCAGCGTCACCGACAGCGCCGCACCCAGCGGCCAGTTCCGCCCTTGCAGGAACTGAAGTTCGATGAAGTTGCCGATCATCATGTTCTTGCCGCCCCCCAGGATGCGCGGCGTGACATAGGCGCCCAGCGATGGCACGAAGACAAGGATCGAGCCGGCGATGATCCCCGGCTTGACGATGGGCAGGATCACCTGCCGCAGGGTGCGCCAGCGGCTGGCGTAAAGGTCATAGGCGGCCTCAAGCAGTCGCATGTCGAACCGTTCTATGGTGGCGTAGAGCGGCAGCACCATCAGAGGCAGATAGACATATGTCATACCGATCAGCACCGCTGTCTCGGTATAGTTGATGCGCAGGGGCGTCTCGATGAGTCCGGCCCAGATCAGGGCCGTGTTCAGGATGCCCTCGTTGCGGATAACCTCGTTGATCGCGAAGGTCCGGATCAGCAGGTTCGTCCAGAACGGGATCGTGATCAGGAACAGCCACAGCGCACGTTCCTTCGCGGGCCGGGTTGCGATGAACCATGCCGTGGGAAAGCCGATGGCGAAGGTCAGCGCCGTCGTGGCCAGGGACAGCCAGACAGAGCGCCAGAAGATGGTCAGGTGCGCATCGGCCAGCACCCACTTTTCCTCGAAGATGTCGTAGCTGAACAGGATCCCTACCCAGCCGTCGGTCGAGAACTTGTGGATCACCCCGCCCGTATCGTTCGCGGTCAGGAAGGAATACCAGACCACGATCAGCAGCGGACCCGAGGCCGCCAGGAACAGGACGATCAGCGCCGGCGCCGAAAGCAGCCAGCCGTTGCGGGCGGATTGGCGGATCGCATTCTCTTCGGCGGGGCTCATCTCAGTCCTCCACCCGCTGCACCGCGCCCTCGGCAAAGCGGATTCCGACCACCTGGCCCGGGGTCAGCCCCGCATCACCAGAGGCCGGGCTCTGCAACCGTGCGACAACTTCGGTGCCGTCAGCAAGATGCAGGTGGCAATGCGTGTCGGTGCCAAAATAGACCAGGTTGCCGACCGTCGCCTTCAGCCCGTCGGTGGGCAGCACCAGCCGAACCTGTTCGGGGCGGACGCTGACTGTCACCGTGCCGCCGGCAGACAGTCCGGGCACCTCGATCCGCTCGCCCGTGCCCAGCCGCAGTGCCCCCGCCTCGGCCTGGCCGTGCAGGAAATTCGTGTCGCCGATGAAACTGGCGACGAAGCGGTTCTTCGGATGGATGTAGATGTCCTTTGCCGTCCCGACCTGCTGGATCTTGCCGGCGCTCATCACCGCGATGCGATCGGACATGGTCAAGGCTTCTTCCTGATCGTGGGTCACGAAGATGAAGGTGATGCCGGTCTCAAGTTGCAGGCGCTTCAGTTCGACCTGCATTTCCTTGCGCAGCTTCAGGTCAAGGGCCGACAGGGGTTCGTCCAGAAGCAGCACCTTGGGCTGCGGCGCAAGAGCACGCGCCAGCGCCACCCGCTGCTGCTGGCCGCCCGACAGCTGACTGGTCTTGCGCCCCGCCATGGCCTCGAGCTTCACCAGAGCCAGCATCTCGGACGTGCGTGCCTTGACCTCAGCCGTCGGTCGGCCCAGCATCTCAAGCCCGAAGGCCACGTTCTGCGCCACCGTCAGGTGCGGAAACAGCGCATAGCTCTGGAATACCGTGTTCACCGGTCGCTTGTTCGGGGGCAGGGTGGTGATGTCGGCCCCGTCGAGCAGGATCGTGCCTTCGGTCGGCATCTCGAACCCCGCAATAAGCCGCAACAGCGTGGTCTTGCCGCAACCCGAAGGGCCAAGGAGGGTGAAGAACTCTCCGCGCCGGATATCGACCGACACATCGTCCAGCGCACGGACGACATTCGCACCCTGGCCGAAAGCCTTCACCACATTGCGGGCAGAGATCGTAACTGCCTCGGTCAATCCCGGACCCTCCCCAAGGTCATGTTTTGATCATATTGGGCGGGGCAAGCCGCCGGTGACAAGCGATTCCTTCCCCTCATGCTGCCATCGGCGCACGTTTTTCCGCCCAAGGCGTGGCGCGCTCAACTTCTGCGCACAAAGCGATGAGGGTTTCATCCTGCCCGAATGCGGCGGCCAGATGAATGCCGATCGGCAGGCCATCCGACGACCATGCAAGGGGCAGGCTGGCGGCGGGCTGGCCGCTGGCGTTGAAGACGGCACAGAAGGGGGAATAGGCAAAAATCCCTTCCGGCCCTGTGCGATAGGCGACGTAATCCTCGGTCGCGTGGTTGAACCGGCCCACCCTTGCCGGCGGTTCGGCCAGGGTGGCAGACAGAAGAATGTCGGGGCCCCGATCGAAGAAACGCGCCATCTCGCGTCCGAAGGCGTGAATCTGGCCCACTGCCTCCAGATAGCGGGTCGGGTGCAGCGTCTCGGCATGGGCGACGGCCCCGCGCCCGACGCCTTCGACGAGATCCGGGGTCAGCGGACGCCCCTTAAGGGCGCTGCGGATCCCCAGTGCTGTGCCTACGGCGACGATATCGGTCCAGGCGCGCATCATGCCCGGCACGTCGGCCTGAGGACGGGCGGGTTCGACATGATGCCCCAGCGCCTCCAGCAGACGTCCCGTCGCGCGGACGGCATCGGCCACCTCGGGATGAATCGGCTCTCCCGTAAAGGTCGTGTCGCAGATTCCGATCCGCAGCCGCCGGGGCGGGCGGCTGATCGCCGCCGCATGGCCGCGGTCGAGCGGCGGAGCCCAGTAGGGTGCGCCCAGGTCCGCGCCCTCGCAGGCGTCCAGCATCACCGCCGTATCCCGGACCGAGCGCGTGAGAAACCCGTCGATCGCCATTCCCGCCCATCCTTCGCCCGCATAGGGCCCGTCCGGCAGCCGGGCGCGCGTGGGCTTGAACCCGAACAGCCCGCAGGATGAAGCGGGAATCCGCACCGATCCCCCGCCGTCCGAGCCGTGTGCAAAGGCCACGATTCCCGCAGCAACCGCCGCCCCAGCTCCGCCAGATGATCCGCCGGGCGTGCGGTCAAGGTTCCAGGGGTTGCGCGTCGGCCCGCCGTAAACGGCGGCCTCGGTTGCGGCGCCGATCCCGCCTTCCGGGCTGGTGGTGCGGCCGAAGGTCACCACCCCCGTCGCCTTCATCCGTGTGAAGATGCTGGAATCCCCCGGATAGCGCGTGTTGGCCAGCAGGCGACTGCCGTTGTGGGACGGAAAGTCCCTTGCCTCGACGCCCAGATCCTTGATCAGGAACGGAACCCCCCGGAACGGCCCCGGCGGCAAGCCTTCGGCAATGGATCTCCGCGCGACATCTTCCTGTATCAGCACCACCGCGTTGATCGCGGGGTTCCGCGCCTCGACTGCGGCCAGCGCCGCATCGAGAAGTTCCTCTGGCGTTACCTCGCCCCTTGCCACCAGCCCCGCCAGTTCTGTCGCATCCGTCGCACCCAGATCGCCGATCATCCTGTCCTCCATCCAGTCGCCCAACCCTGCCGTCGCAAACCCCTGGGGTCATGCCCATCCCCGCCACCCGAAGGCGTGTTTCCGCCACCCAAGGCTTGCTTGCCGCGAAATCATCCCGGCTTGCAGGCAGCATTGCGGCACCCTGTCGGGATGTTGATCGCGCAAGGGCAGCGCCGGATCCCTGCCGCGCCAGCTGGACGGCATGGCAATCGTCCCGCTTCCGGGTGCTCCTCAGTCGCTCAGCGCCACTTCCTGCTTCAACCGCCCGTCCTGCCCGAAGATCAGGATGCGCTGATCCGCGGTCACCACCGCAATCCAGCCCTCGCCGAAGGTCACCGCCTGCGCCTCGGCCCCCTCGGGCAGGACGATACCCTCCGGCAGGTGCGGACCAACGGCCGAAAACGCCTGCGGCATCCGGGTGACAAGCAGCGCCACGACGGTTATGACGCCGCCGATCATCGTCAGTGTCAGCGCGACGACCAGCCACTTCAATAGCCGCAGGCTGGGCGGCAGGGCCGGATCGGGGGCATCTGTGGAATCAGACATGGGCGAGCCTTTTGATGACGAGGACACCGGCAGCCTTTCCGTCACCATCGGCGACGGCGCCCCCGTCCGTCTTGATAAGGCCCTTGCTGCCGCCGTGCCAGAGGGAGCGGCGCTTTCCCGTTCGCGCCTTGCCCGGATGATCGCGGAAGGCGCCGTCAGCCGCGACGGGCAGCCTGTCACCGACCTGAAGGCCAAGGTGGCACCAGGCGAGGTCTACATCATCCGCCTTGATCCGGCCCTTCCGGTCGAGATCCAGCCCGAGCCGATTCCCTTGGCTGTCATCTGGGAGGATGCCGATCTGATCGTCATCGACAAGCCTGTCGGCATGGTCGTCCACCCCGCGCCGGGCACCCCGTCGGGCACGCTGGTGAACGCGCTTCTGCATCATTGCGGTGACACGCTTTCGGGTGTCGGGGGGGAGCGGCGGCCGGGCATCGTGCACCGGATCGACAAGGATACATCGGGCCTTCTGGTCGTCGCCAAGTCCGACCGTGCGCATCACGGCCTGGCCCGCCAGTTCGAGGAACACACCGTCACCCGCCGCTATCTGGCCGTCGTGCATGGGGTTCCCATGGCCTCTGACCCGCGGCTGCGCGGGTTGCGCGGGGTCACGATGGAAACAGGTGGCGTGATCCGCATTGCGACGAATCTTGCCCGGCACCGCACCGACCGGCAGCGCCAGGCCGTTGTATGGGAGGAAGGCCGCCACGCCGTGACGCGCCTGCGGGTGGCAGAGCCCTTCGGCATGCAGGCGGCGCTGGTCGAATGCTGGCTGGAGACGGGAAGGACGCATCAGATCCGCGTCCACATGGCCTATGCGGGCCATGGGCTGATCGGCGATCAGACCTATGGCGGGCGGCGCAGGCTGGCCGGCACGGCGCCAGGGGCAGAGATCGCCAACGCATTTCCCCGCCAGGCCTTGCATGCCGCGACGCTGGGATTCGACCACCCGGTGACCGGGGAACGTCTGGAATTTGCCGCGCCCCTGCCTGCCGACATGGCAGATCTGATCGCCGCCCTGCGCGGGACCTAGCCCCGGCGGAACGTTTGCCGCCTTGCCGCCTGCCACGAGAGGCCCTGTTGTCGCCCCATGGTACTGCCCGCCATGGGGCCACCAGTGCCGGAGACCCTGCAGGCCCCCGTTCAGTGCTTACGCGGCATGTCAGTCAGTGCGACGTATGCCGCGCCCTGCAACAAGCCTGACATTCCCGTGAAAGGAATGTCACAAAGCTTCACATAAGGGTGTCAAATGAACATCTCGGTTCAAAATCGGCCGATCCGGGCTACACTGCTTGCGATCGGATGCCGCAATACTTAGGTTCGACCGTCCGCCCGGGGGCGCAGTCGCACCGGGCGAACAGAGGGGGCACGACATGAGCACCTACACCAACCTTCCTGCACCCAGTCCCGAACAGGGGCTGAACCGCTATCTGCAGGAAATCCGCAAGTTCCCGCTGCTGGAGCCGGAAGAGGAATACATGCTGGCCAAGCGCTGGGTCGATCATCAGGACCCGGAGGCCGCGCACAAGCTGGTGACCAGCCACCTGCGTCTGGCTGCCAAGATCGCCATGGGCTATCGCGGTTATGGCCTGCCGCAGGCCGAGGTCATCAGCGAGGCGAACGTCGGTCTGATGCAGGCGGTCAAGCGGTTCGATCCCGAAAAGGGGTTCCGCCTTGCGACCTATGCGATGTGGTGGATCCGCGCCTCGATCCAGGAATACATTCTGCGGTCCTGGTCTCTGGTGAAGCTTGGCACGACAAGTGCCCAGAAGAAGCTGTTCTTCAACCTTCGCAAGGCCAAGGCCAAGGTCGGCGCGCTGGAGGAAGGCGATCTGCGTCCCGAGAACGTCAAGCAGATCGCGCATGACCTGTCGGTTTCCGAGGAAGAGGTCATCGACATGAACCGCCGGCTCTCGGGCTCGGACGCCAGCCTGAACGCAACGGTCGGCTCGGACGGCGACAGCTCGACCCAGTGGCAGGACTGGCTGGAGGACGAGGACAGCGACCAGGCCGAGGCCTACGCCGAAAAGGATGAACTCGACGCCCGCCGCGAACTGCTTGCGCAGGCGATGAGCGTGTTGAACGACCGCGAAAAGGATGTGCTGACGCGCCGTCGTCTGTCGGAAGAGCCTGTGACGTTGGAGGAACTGTCGGAAAGCTACGGCGTCAGCCGCGAACGCATCCGCCAGATCGAGGTGCGCGCCTTCGAGAAGCTTCAGGCGAAGATGCGCGAACTGGCCAAGGGCAAGGGCATGGCCGTCCCGGCGTAAGGCCGTGCCGAACGGAAAGGGCCGTGGCCGCGGGTCACGGCCTTTTCGTTTGCCCTGCGCGCCGCAGGACGCTAGACCGCGCGGCATGAAGATGACCGATACCTTCCTCAAGCCGATGCACCCCGAGGGGTGGAAATTCGTCCCCGCATTCGCGGCAGCGACCTTGGTGCTGTTCCTAATCTGGGAACCCCTGGGCTGGCTGGGGGTCGGATTGACCGTCTGGTGCTATTACTTCTTCCGCGACCCACGCCGCGCGGTTCCAGAGAACGCCGGTCTGCTGGTCAGCCCTGCCGATGGGGTGGTCAGCCTGATCGAACGCGCCGTGCCGCCGGCGGAGCTGGGCATGGGGCCGGAACCGCTTGTGCGCATTTCGGTATTCATGTCGGTATTCAACTGCCATGTGAACCGCGCGCCCATCGCCGGCAAGGTCACGGCCGTCGCCTACCGGCCGGGCAAATTCTTCAACGCCTCGCTTGACAAGGCCTCGGAGGAAAATGAACGCAACGCGCTGGCGATCGAGATGGCCGATGGCCGCAGGATTGCGGTGGTGCAGATCGCCGGCCTTGTTGCGCGGCGCATCCTCTGCTGGGTCCAGCCGGGCGAGATGCTGCGCACGGGAGAGCGTTTCGGTCTGATCCGCTTCGGCAGCCGGCTGGATGTCTATCTGCCCGAAGGGGTGACCCCGCAGGTGGCGCTGGGCCAGACCATGGTAGCAGGCGAAACGGTGATCGCCTTCATTGGGCAGGATGTCCCCGCCCGCGCCGCTCGGATCGAATAGGCCATGGCCAGCCAGCCCCGCGAAGCGCCGCGCAACATGCTTCTGCTGAAGCTGCTGCCGAATTTCGTCTCGATCCTCGCGTTGTGCGCCGGGCTGACGGCGATCCGTTATGCGATCGGCGGCAATGTGTCGATGGCGGTGCTGCTGATCGGGGTGGCTGCGGCGCTGGATGGTCTGGATGGCCGGCTTGCGCGAATGCTGAAATCGGAAAGCGCAATCGGGGCCGAGCTGGATTCGTTGTGTGATCTGGTGAATTTCGGGGTCGCCCCGGCGCTGGTCCTGTATTTGTGGGGACTGCGCCCGGAAAGCAGCTTCGGCTGGATCGCGGTCCTGGTCTATGCCGTCTGCTGCATGCTGCGGCTTGCCCGCTTCAACGTCGGCAGCCGTGCGGCAGGCGAGGCCGCCGAGAAAACCAGCTTCATCGGTGTGCCCTCGCCCGCCGGGGCCATGCTGGTGCTTCTGCCGATTTACCTGACCCGCGCGACCGAAGGCGCGCTTCAGTTGCCGCCGGCGATGACGGCGATCTGGATGATGACCGTCGGTGCCCTGATGATCAGCCGTGTGCGCACACCCTCGCTGAAGCGCATCACGATCGCTGCGGATTATGCCCGCTATGCCCTGGTCGGGGCCGTGGTGCTGGTCGCGGCGGTGCTGACCTATCCCTGGGTCACACTGACGGCAATGACATTGGTATATCTTTCGGGGATCCTTTATCTTTTCCTGCGAGGATTGCGCGTGCCGAAGGCGCCCCCTGCCTGACGAGGGGCCGTTTCCTCTTGCATAACCTGCCGGGCTGCGCATTCTTGGGTTGAACGTCCAAGGGGAACCTACGCATGCAGGTAGAGGCCATCCAGAGGACCTACCGTCGCTGGGCACCGGTCTATGACCTGGCTTTCGGACGAATCACCCAAGGCGGGCGCCTGCTGGCCGCGCAGCATGTGAATGCGCAAGGCGGCGCGGTGCTCGAGGTCGGCATCGGCACCGGCCTCGCCCTGTCCTATTACAGCCCTAAGGTGCAGGTCACAGGCATCGACTTGTCGTCCGAAATGCTGCGCGCGGCCGAGCGGCGCGCGCGGACGCTGGGCCTGCGCAATGTTGCTGGGCTTTACCAGATGGACGCCCGAGCCATAGACCTGCCGGAGGCGTCTTTCGACCATGTCGCCGCGATGCACATCATGTCTGTCGTGCCCGAGCCCGAGCGCGTGCTGGACGAGATGGTGCGTCTTTGCCGGCCAGGCGGCTCGGTCCTGATTGCGAACCATTTCGCGGGCCGGGCCGAGGGCTGGCGCCTTGCCGAACGGCTGGCAGCGCCGCTTGCGAACCTTCTGGGCTGGCATTCCGACTTTCCCATCGACCGGGTTCTCGGCCACCCCGGACTGAAGCTGGAGGAACAGCGCCAGGTCCGCCCCTTCGGCCTGATGACCTTCCTGCGCTTTCGACGGCTTGCAGCATGACGCCGAATCTGACCTATTGCCTCTGACATGTCAGCGGAGGGTCAGGTCATGCAACCGGTCAGATGGGGTGTTCTGGGTGCGGCCCGCTTTGCGCGGGAACACATGGCGCCGGCGATTCATGCCGCCGAGGGCGCAGAGCTTGCCGCGCTTGCCACATCGGACCCGGCCAAGGCCGAAGGCTTCCGCGCGTTCTGCCCGACCCTTGCCGTGCATGACAGCTACGAGGCGCTACTGGCCGATCCGTCCATCGACGCGGTCTACATTCCGCTGCCGAACCACATGCATGTGGAATGGACGTTGAAGACCCTGGCCGCCGGCAAGCATGTGCTTACGGAAAAGCCAATCGCGCTGAAGGCGCGCGAGATCGACCAGATCATCGCCGCGCGCGACCGGACCGGACTTCTGGCGGCCGAGGCCTACATGATCGTCCACCATCCACAGTGGCAGCGCGCAAAGGAATTGTTCGAGGCCGGCGAGATCGGCGAACTGGTTCATGCCGATGTGGCCTTCAGCTTCAACCTGACCGAGGCCGGCAACATTCGCAACCGTCCCGAAACCGGTGGCGGCAGCCTGCGCGACATCGGTGTCTATACCTTCGGCTGCACCCGGTTCGTGACCGGGGCGGAACCCGTGGACCTGTCGGCCCGGGTCCGACGCGAGAACGGGGTGGACGTGTTTGCCCAGGTGGCGGCGGTGATGGAGGGGCCGCGGGGTCGTTTCACCTATGGCTCGATGACGTCGATGCGCATGTACAACCGTCAGGTCGCAACCTTCCAGGGAACGAAGGGGATGATCAGGTTGGAAGGCGGCCCCTTCAACGCCAATGTCAACGATCTGGCCGAGATAGAGCTGCATCAGAACGGGAACCGGGTGATCGTCGAACGCTTTCCGACGGCAAACCACTACAAGCTGCAGGTCGAGGCCTTCTGTCGGACGGTGCGCGAAGGTGCCGCCTATCCCTGCCCGCTGGAATTCGTGCGCGGCACCCAGGCGATGATGGATCGGGTCTACGACGTGGCCGTGGATATCTGAACCTGCCGCCGTCGGGCCGCAGGCAAGGTGTAAACCTTTTCGACCCGGTTTTGCGAAAACTGCTCGACTTTCACGCTGCTGTGATATGGTCGGACGGAAGTTTGGCGCTGCCTCGTCTCGGGCGACTTGTCCCGGTGTTTCGCCAGTCGTCCTTTGCTGGTGGCCGTTGCCGCGCTTCGTTCGCCATGGTCTCTTCTGCCGGAAAGTCTGCCAATGTCCGAAGATCACGCAGTATTTCCCGGTCCGTTGGCTCCGCCGATCCTGCGCGCAAGGGACTATCTGGAACGTCGCGGACAACAGTTGCCGGTGGCGGCGCTGCGCATTCTGGCGCGCGAGGTGATTCTGCGGGTCTCGCGCGCCGGCACGCACATCGAGCGGCGGACGAACCTGTCGCTTCGTTCGGAGATCGACCTGCTGTGCGACGCCCTGTTGTCCCGCGACGAGACGGCGGCAGCAGATCTGGTGCATCAGGCCCGGCTTGGGGGGATGCCGACCGATACACTGTATCACCTTTATATCGCCGGGGCCGTGTGCCAGTTTGGCGACCGTTGGGAAAGAGACGAGGCAACGGCAGCCCAGGTGATCATAGCAGCAGGGCGGGTCTATTCGATCCTGCGCGAGTTGCGTGCTGTCTTCATTTCCGAAAGCCTTCGTGCCCCGCGCGGGGCCGAGGCCGTGTTTGCCACGGTTCCGGGCGAAGTGCATGGCTTGGGGGTGATGATTGCCGCCGATACCCTGCGACGAAAGGGGTGGGATATCGCCCTGCGCGTGGGGCTGGAACACGAAGAACTGGTGGAAGAGATCGCCTCTCTCAAGCCCAGCATGGTGGGACTTTCGGTGTCGATGCAAAGCAGGATCCTGCCCGCCGCGCGGCTGATCGTGGCGCTGAGGATGCGCTGCCCGCAGGTCTGGATCATTCTGGGCGGCACGATCGTTGCCGATGATCCCGAAGTCGCAAACGCGGTTGACGCAGATGCCGGGGCCAGGGACATCGAAGAAGGGGCGGCGCTGCTGGCCGGGCATCTGGACTATCTGAACGGGCTTTTCCGGTGACAGGCCTTCGGGCCGGAATGGTTTGATCTGCATCAGCGCGGTTGCCCTGTCGGCCGGGCAAGGTAACAATGGTCAGGGGCCGCGAACCGCCCCGTCTTCTAGCAGGAGGAAAGCATGAAAGCCCGACAGACCCTGTATCTTCTGGCCGCGGATCAGGATTTCCGCCTTCTGCGGGGCAGTCGTGGGGCTTTCACCGAACTTGCCCATCGCCGCGCCGATGAATTTCCCGATGTCGAGAACCCCTTCGGCTCGGAACCGTATCGCAGCCATGCCACCGGCGTGTCGTTCGGCACAAAGGAGCGCGGCGCGAACGAGGAGGAAGAACGCCGCCGCTTCGCCCGTCATGCCATCAGCGCGCTTGAAGCCGAATGGGCCAACGGCAATGACGACGGCATCGTCCTGGTCGCCGGCCCGAAGATGCTGGGTGTCTTGCGCGACCTGATGCCCAAGGCCTTGGCCGGCAAGGTCGTGTCCGAGCTGCCGAAGGATCTGGTCAAGACGCCGGTGCATGATCTGCCCGGCCATCTTGCCGATCTGCCGGGGGTCTAGGCCTCCATCGCCTCGAGTTCGTCGATGAACCCCGCGATCATCGACAGGCCCTTGTCCCAGAAGGTCGGGTCGCTGGCGTCCAGTCCGAAGGGCGCCAGCAATTCCTTGTGGTGCTTCGACCCGCCTGCCTTCAGCATGGCAAAATATTTCTCCTGGAAATCCGGCAGGCCGCCGGCATAGGCGGCATAAAGCGCGTTCACCAGCCCGTCGCCGAAGGCATAGGCATAGACGTAGAACGGCGAATGGACGAAGTGGGGGATATAGGACCAGAACGTCTCGTATCCGTCCATGAATTCGAAGGCGTCGCCCAGCGACTGGGCCTGAACGCTCATCCAAAGGGCGTTGATGTCATCCGGTGTCAGTTCGCCCTGCGCTCGCGCGCCATGAAGTTTGCATTCGAAGTCATAGAAGGCGATCTGCCGGACGACGGTGTTGATCATGTCCTCGACCTTGCCAGCCAGAAGCGTCTTCTTCTCGGCCGGGGTTCTGGCCTGATCCAGAAGCCGCCGGAAGGTCAGCATCTCGCCGAACACCGATGCCGTTTCGGCCAGAGTAAGCGGGGTCGAGGCCAGAAGCTCGCCCTGACCGGCGGCCAGCACCTGATGCACGCCGTGGCCCAGTTCATGCGCCAGGGTCATCACGTCGCGCGGCTTGCCCAGATAGTTCAGCATCACATAGGGATGGACGGTGGTGACGGTCGGGTGCGCGAAGGCCCCCGGTGCCTTGCCGGGCTTTACGCCTGCGTCGATCCAGCCCTTTTCAAAGAACGGCTTTGCCAAGTCCGCCATGCGGGGATCGAAGGCTGCATAGGCCTCGGTCACGGTCTTGCGCGCGGTGGCCCAGTCCACCGTCTTCGGGGTCTCGATCGGCAGGGGCGCGTTGCGGTCCCAGACCTGCAGCTTCTCAAGCCCCAGCCATTTCGCCTTCAGCCGGTAGTAGCGGTGCGACAACTTCGGATAGGCCGCGACTACAGCGTTGCGCAGGGCCTCGACCACCTCGGGCTCGACATGGTTCGACAGGTGGCGGGCATGTTGCGGCGTGGGCATCTTGCGCCAGCGGTCGTGGATTTCCTTTTCCTTGGCCAGCGTGTTGTGGATGCGGGTAAAGAGTTTGATGTTCCTCCGGAACACCTCGGCCAGCGCATGGGCCGCTGCCTCGCGCCGAGAACGCGCCGGGTCGGTCAGCAGGTTCAGGGTGGCTTCCAGGTTCAGCTCTTCGGGCTCGCCCTCGACGGCGAACATCAGCCCCGCCATGGTTTCGTCGAACAGCTTGTTCCAGGCGCTGGCGCCCACCACGCTTTCGTCGTGCAGGAAGCGTTCCAGCTCGTCCGACAGCTGGTGCGGCCGCATCGCGCGCATCCGGTCGAAGACCGGCTTGTAGCGGGCAAGGTCCGCGTTTTGCGCCAGAAGGCGGGCCAGGTGGTCGTCGTCCAGTCGGTTGAACTCGAGGCTGAAGAAGACCAACGGCGTGGTGGCATTGGTCACCCGGTCCTGCGCATTGCCCATGAACTGGGCGCGTTCGGGGTCGATGGTGTTCTGATAATAGCGCAGTCCGGCATAGGACATCAGCCGCCCGGCGATCACGTCGATGCGTTCGTATTCGCGCACGCAGGCCAGAAGCCCGGCCGCATCCAGCCGGCCGAGCTTGCCCTCATAAGTCGCTGCAAAGGCTGCACAAGCCCGTTCCAGTTCCGCCATGTCGGCGGCGAATTCCGGCGCATCGGGGGATGAATAGAGATCGGTCAGATCCCATTCCGGCAGATCGCCAAATCCCCCACCGCTGGTATTGGCATCGAAGACGGGCAGGGGCAGGGGCAGGGACATGGCAGACCTCCGGTGACGATTGCGGTTCATCTAGGGGCCTAGGGCCGGGATGTGCAACCCCGAGGGCTCTGCCGGGAACAGCTCAGCCTGCCGTTTCGTCTTCTGGGCAGAGCGGCGCAAGGCGTGATGAGGTCATCGACGAACCTGCGCCGGGCTTATCCCGCGGCCCGTAGCAGAGCGCGCAACGACTCCAGCGTGTCGATCTCTTCCACACCCTTGTCACGGCGCCAGCGTAGCATGCGTGGAAAGCGAAGGGCGATCCCGCTCTTGTGTCGCTGGCTTTGCTGGATCCCCTCGAAGCCGATCTCGAACACCAGCTCGGCTGGCACCTTGCGCACGGGTCCGAAGCGTTCCAGCGTGTTCTGCTGCACCCAGCGGGTGATTTCCGCGAATTCGGCGTCTGTCAGGCCGGAATAGGCCTTGGTGAACGGCACGATGGTGTTGCCGTCTCGCACGCCGAAGGTGAAATCGGTGAACAGGTTCGCGCGCCGCCCGTGCCCGGCCTGCGCGTAGAGCATAACCGCATCGACCGAGAAGGGATCGAGCTTCCACTTCCACCAGTCGCCCCGCCTGCGTCCGGCGAAGTAGGCGCTGGTCGCACGCTTCAGCATCACGCCCTCCGCGCCTTCGCCGCGGGCCGCGGCCCGGGTCGCGGCCAACGCCCCCCAGTCGGCGAAGGCGACCAGCGGCGAGGGTGCCAGCGGCAGGCCCGGGGGGAGCGCGGTCAGGATCGCCTCCAGCCGTGCGCGGCGGTCAGTGAAGGGCCGGTCGCGGATGTCCTCGCCCCGGTCCTCCAGCAGGTCATAGGCCAGAAGCCGCGCCGGGGCCTCGGCCAGAAGCGCCTTCGGCACCGTCTTTCGCCCGATCCGCCGTTGCAGCGCGGCAAAGGGCAGCGGCCGGCCCCGGTCCGCATCCCAGGCGAGCACCTCGCCATCGATCACCGTGCCGGCGGGCAGGAAATCGGCGAGCGGTGCAAGGTCGGGGAAGCGGTCGGTGATCAGCTCTTCGCCGCGCGACCACAGCGCAAAGGCGCAGGGCCGGGCGATCAGCTGGCCCCGGATGCCGTCCCACTTCCATTCTGCCAGCCAGCCGCCGGGCGGGCCGAGCGTTTCGGGTCCGCCCTCAAGCTGGCTGGCCAGCGCGAATGGATAGGGCCTGGCATCGCTACCGGCTTCCCCACTGATCAAGGTGGCAAAACTTGTGGTCGCAGGATCCCAGTCACCCATCAGGCGGTGGGCCAGGGTGGATTCCTCCACCCCGGTTGCCTGTGCCAGCGCCCGGGTCATCAGCCCCTGCGCCACACCCATGCGGAAGCCGCCAGTCAGAAGTTTGTTGTAAAGGAGGCGTTCGGTTGCGCCCAGTCCGGCCCAGGCCGCCAGCACGGCGGCTTTGCGCGCCTCGGGTGGCTGGCCGGACAGCCGGACCAGGCCACGGATCGCCTCATCAAGCTTCAGATCGGCGGCGGCATCAGGCGGGGGCAGCAAGAGGGCGATGGTTTCGGCCAGGTCGCCCACCACGGCATAGCTTTCTTCGAACAGCCAGTCCGGGATGCCCGCCGCCTCGGCCGCCCACAGCCGCAGCTCGGTAGCAGTCACGCTGCGCTGCGGGCGCCGCCCGGTCAGAAGTGCCACGGTCCAGACCCTGTCGGCCTCGGGGGCATGCCGGAAATAGTCGGTCAGCGCCGCGATCTTGGCACCGGTCTTCGTGGTGGCGTCGAGCGCGGCGAAGAGGGCGGCAAAGCGTTTCATCCGACCACCGCGGTGTCCACCTCTGCTTCCGCCTCGTCTCCGAACCGGGTTTCGACGATCCCGGCGTCGTAGCCCCGGGTCTGAAGCCACTTCCGGAAGACCGCAGTGTATCCGTGGGTGACAAAGACACGTTCCGCCCCCGTGGCCCGGATCGCCGCATTCAGGCCCGGCCAGTCGGCATGGTCCGACAGCACGAAGCCCGTTCCAAGCGCACGACGCCGGCGGATGCCACGCACGGCCATCCAGCCCGAGACGAAGGTTTCTTCCGAAGGGCCGAGCCGGGCCGACCAGGCCGATCCCAGGGCCGCTGGCGGCGCGATCACGATGGCGCCGGGGTGGGTTTTCCCGGTCACCTCGGGTGTGACGCGGATCGTGGGGGGCAGGGGGTAGCCCTGATCACGCAGCACCTGCGTCATTTCCTCGACCGCGCCGTGGGTCAGGATCGGGCCCAGGTCGGGCAGGGCGGCCAGCAGCCGCTGCGCCTTGCCGAAGCTGTAGGCGCCAAGGATCGAGGTCTTGCCTTCGGCGGCGTTTGCGGCCCACCAGCGTGCGATCCGATCCATGGTCACAGGCTGGGGTTCCCAGCGGAAGACGGGCAGGCCGAAGGTGCATTCGCTGACGAAGGCGTGACAGGGGACGGGCTCGAACCCTTCGGCCAGACCGTCGGCTTCGGTCTTGTAGTCGCCCGAAACGACCCAGGTCTGCCCGCCCACGGTCACACGGATCTGGGCCGATCCCGGCACATGCCCCGCAGGATGAAACGAGACCTCGGCCCCGCCGATCACCCGCGTTTCGCCATATGCGATCCCCTCTGCGGTGATCTGGCCCAGCCGCTTGCGCATCACCGGCAGGGCCTGATGGGTTGCCAGATAGGCACCCATCCCCCAGCGGGCGTGGTCGCTGTGGCCGTGAGTGATCAGGGCACGGGCCACCGGGCGCCAGGGGTCGATGTAGAAGTCTCCCGCCGCGCAGTAGATGCCGCGATCGGTGAAGCTGAGGACGGGACCGGCCATGCCGGAAGGGTAGCACGCGCGGTTTGCCCCGCAAGAGAGGCGGCCGCTTCCCCCGGGGCTCAGCCCTGCGGACGGCCACGCGCGATCAGCTTGCGGAACCGGGTCCGGTTCTCGCTGACGAAATGGTCGAAGGCAGCGCCAAGTCCGCTTGCCCGTCCCTTCAGATAGGCCGCCCCCGCAAGGCCGGCAATCGCCGCGCCAAGCGCATTCACCATGATGTCGCTCATCGTGTCGTCCAGTCCCGACTTCTGCATGTTCAGGCCGAAGATCTGGTCCATCCCGTATTCGAACACCTCCCAAAGGGCGCCAACGGTCATTGCGACGCAGAACGAAAGCACCCCGATCGCCCAGGGCGGCGCCGCATAGCGGTCGCCCTCGAACAGCATGAAGATCAGTAGGAAGCCCAGAATGCCGAAGCCCATGGCCGAACTTCCATGCAGCACCAGATCCCACCACCAGAGCCGGTTGTAAAAATCGTGCATCTCGCCAAGATAGATCGTGGACAGCACGAAGGCGGCGGCGGCGGCCAGGAAGCTGTTCGGCAGACGCAGACGCATCCGGCTGGCGACAAGCTGCGGCAGGAAAGTCAGCGCCAGGGCCGAGGTCGCGACAAAGATCGCCAGCCCGTTTCCGGTGACCACGCCGATCAGCGCCTCGGCACCGAGGAACAGGCGTATCGCGGTCAGAAGCAGTACGGAGGGCGCAGGCATCGGGGTTCCGGTTGGAAGGGCGTCAGCCCTATATTGGGGTCATGGAGCCGGAGTCAAAGCCACAGCTGCGCGTTGCCACCTGGAACATCAGGGCCGGGCTGGGCACAGACCTGCGCCGGGACGCGCAGCGGGTGCTTGATGCAATCGCCGCGCTGCGCGCCGATATCCTGGCCCTGCAGGAGGCCGACTTCCGACTGGGCGCGCGCCCCTCGGCCCTGCCGCGCGACGAGATCACCGAGCGGACAGGTCTGCTGCCCCTGCCGGTCGGTCGCAACTCGGCCAGCATCGGCTGGCACGGAAATGCCCTGCTGGTCCGGCCCGACTTCCGTCTTGTCGGGCTTGAACGGCTTGACCTGCCCGGGATCGAACCGCGCGGTGCGGTGATCGCCGACCTGGACGGACCCGGTGCCTTGCGGCTGGTGGGTGTGCATCTGGGCCTGTGGCGGGGATCGCGCCGCAAGCAGCTGGACGCGATCCGCGAGGCGGTTCTGCGTCACCCGGCGCGGCCGACCCTGATCCTGGGCGACTTCAACGAATATTCTCGGCGGGTCGGCCTTGGCCGCCTGACGCGCGCCTTCCGGCTGATGGATCCCGCGCCGACTTATCCCTCGCGACGGCCGACGCTGGCCCTGGACCGCATCGCCCATTCGCACGACCTGGAACTGGAACCCCTGGCCGTTCCCTGGCGGCAGGGGGTGCAGGTTTCGGACCACCTGCCCCTGCTGGCGCAGATGCGCTGGCTTTAGGCGGCTTGCGACAGGAGCGCCGGCGGGCAAGCCGTTTGTCCTCTTGTTGTCGGGTTGCGCCTTCTCCTCGGGGGCAAGGGGAGCTGCCCCTCGCGCTCACCAGGGTATTTGCGCAAGGAGCAAGTGCGGGATCGCCGAATGCCTGAAAAAAGGGCAGTTGGTCAGACGGCGGGCGGATTTTCCGTCCGGGGGGCTTTTCGCGGGCCGGGACCGCTGTTCTATTGGGTACAGGCGGGCCGGGGGTGACGGGTGGCGCAGTTCAACGAGATGTACCAGGGCACGGCGGTGCGGGCACCCTATGCGCGGCTGCAGGACTGGGTCGCAGCCATGCCGCAGGAACTGCGCAGCCTGAAGCAGGCCGAGGCCGAGGCGCTGTTCCGCCGGATCGGGATCACCTTCGCCGTCTATGGCGAGGGGGGCGACCCCGACCGGCTGATCCCCTTCGACATGTTTCCCCGCGTCTTTTCGGGCGCCGAATGGGCGCGGCTGGAAAAGGGAATCAAGCAGCGCGCGCGGGCGCTGAACGCCTTCCTCGTCGATGTCTACGGGCGCGGCGAGATCATCCGCGCGGGCCGCATCCCCGGGCAGCTGGTCTGGCAGAACGAGGCCTACGAGAAGGCGGTCGTCGGGTTCGTGCCGCCGAAGGGGGTCTATTCCCACATCGTCGGCATCGACATCGTGCGCACCGGCCCGGACGAGTTCTACGTCCTCGAGGACAACTGCCGCACGCCCTCGGGCGTGAGTTACATGCTGGAGAGCCGCGAGATCATGATGCGGATGTTCCCGGGCCTGTTCCGGGAAAACCGGATCGAGCCGGTGGACGGCTATTCCGAAAAGCTGCGCCGGACGCTGGCCAGCGTGGCGCCGAAGAAGTGCAAGGGCGATCCGGTGGTGGTGATCCTGACCCCGGGGCATTTCAACAGCGCCTATTACGAGCACAGCCTCTTGGCCGACCTGATGGGGGTGGAACTGGTCGAGGGGCAGGACCTGTTCGTGGATGGCGAGTTTGTCTACATGCGCACGACCGAGGGCCCGCGCCGGGTGGATGTGATCTACCGGCGGATCGACGATGCCTTTCTCGACCCCTTGTGCTTTCGCCCCGACAGCATGCTGGGCGTGCCGGGGCTGATGGACGTCTACCGCTCGGGCGGGGTGACGATCTGTTCGGCGCCGGGGGCGGGGGTCGCAGACGACAAGGCCGTCTACACTTACGTGCCTGAAATGGTGCGCTTCTATCTGGGGGAAGAGCCGATCCTGAAGAACGTGCCAACCTGGCAGTGCGGCAGGGCCGAGGATCTGGCCTATGTGCTGGACCACCTGCCCGACCTAGTGGTGAAGGAGGTGCATGGCTCCGGTGGTTACGGAATGCTGGTCGGGCCGAAATCGAGCCGCGAGGAGGTTGAGCGGTTCCGCGCGAAGCTGATCGAGGATCCTGGCAACTACATCGCGCAGCCGACGCTGGCCCTGTCCACCGTGCCGACCTTTGTCGAGGAAGGGCTGGCGCCGCGCCATGTGGACCTGCGCCCCTATTGCCTGGTGGGCGAGCGGATCGAACTGGTGCCCGGCGGGCTGACCCGCGTGGCCTTGAAGGAGGGGTCGCTGGTGGTGAACTCCAGCCAGCGTGGCGGGGTCAAGGATACCTGGGTGCTGGCGGAATGAGGGACGCCGGGCTCATGTCGCCGCAGTTTCCGGCTGGGCGGTGCCCCCCGTCCCCAGCCCTCCCCCACGCAGAGGGGATTGCCGCCAGGCAGGAGGTCCGCCCATGCTGAGCCGCACCGCCGACAACCTCTACTGGATCGCGCGCTACATGGAACGTGCCGATACGGTTGCCCGACTTCTGGAAGTGGGCAGCCGGATCAGCCTGATCCCGTCGGCCCACGGCTACCGCAGCGAATGGGACAGCCTGTTGCAGGCCAGCGGCATGGCTGCTGCCTTTGCGCAGAAATACGGCGACCCGGTGCAGCGCAACATCGAAAGCTTTCTCTTCTTCGACCGGGACAACCCCTCGTCGGTCGCAAGCTGCATCACGGCGGCACGGGAAAACGGGCGGATCGTGCGCACGGCGCTGACAAGCCAGGTCTGGGACGCGCTGAACACCGCGTTTCAGGAGCTGAAGCAGCTTGAACGCACCCCCCGGTCGGAACTGGAGCTGTCCCGCCTGACCGACTGGATCACCCGCCATGCCGCAATGGTGCGGGGGGAAATCGACGCGACGCAGCTTCGGAACGACGGGTTCAACTTCCTGAACATCGGCTATTATCTGGAACGCGGCGACAGCACGGCGCGGCTGATGGATGTGAAATACTATGTCCTTTTGCCTCGTGTGGATTTCGTGGGCTCGGGGCTTGACAACTACCAGTGGTCCACCCTGCTCCGCGCGATGGGGGCACAACGCGCCTTTCACTGGGCCTATGGCGGCGAAGTGACAGCGGCGAAGATCGCCGACTTCCTGATCCTGAACCCGCAGTCACCCCGGTCGCTGGCCACGTGTACCGCGGGAGTCGTGAATCATCTTGGCCGGATCGCAAAAGCCTATGGCCGCGAAACGCCGGCCCAGGCGAAGGCCCGGGCACTGCTGGCAGAAGTGGAAGGGACAACGGTTGATGCGATCTTCGACGAGGGACTGCACGAATACCTGACGCGCTTCATCCGCGATGTGTCCGACCTCGCGCTGTCAATCCATGATGCCTATCTGAGCGGAGAAATGCGCTGATGCGGCTGACGGTCGATCATGTGACGCGCTACAGCTATGACCATCCGGTGCGGTCAGTGGTGCAGAGCCACCGGCTGACCCCCTCGGTCTTTGCCGGACAGCAGGTCATCGACTGGGAGATCACGGTCAGCGAGGGCACTAAGGGTTCCACCCACCGCGACGGGGCTGGGGATCAGGTGCAGGGCTGGACCATTGCCGGGCCGGTCTCGGCTGTCGAGGTCCGGGTACGCGGCACGGTCGATACGACCGACCTTGCCGGCGTTCTGCGCGGACATCGCGAGACGGTCGCGCCCGAGGTCTATCTGCGCACGACCGCCCCGACCCGCGCCGATGTGGCGCTTGAAAGTCTGGCGCGGACTGTCGGCGATTCCGACCTGCTTTCCCTCGCCCATTCGCTGAGTACCCTGGTTTCCGAAGCGATCGCCTATCGCCCCGGCGTCACCCATGCCCATACCACCGCCGCCGAGGCGCTGGCGCTCGGCGAGGGCGTCTGCCGGGATCATGCCCATGCACTGATCGCAATGGCGCGGGTCCGCGGCATCGCGGCGCGCTATGTCTCGGGCTACCTCTTCGCCGCACAGGATGGCACCCCGCACGAGGCGGCGCATGCCTGGGCGGAACTGCATGTTCCGGGGCTGGGCTGGATCGGCTTCGACCCCGCAAACCGCTGCTGCCCGGATGACCGCTATATCCGCCTTGGTTCTGGCTTCGATGCGCAGGATGCGGCGCCCATTCGCGGTGTCGCCCGGGGAGGGGCGCGGGAAGCTATGGATGTGACCGTTGCGGTCCTGCAAGCCGCCCAATAGGGTGGCGCGGGATCAAGGGGACGGACGATGACCTACTGCGTGGGCCTTTTGCTGAACGAGGGGATGGTGCTGCTGTCGGATACGCGCACCAATGCGGGGCTCGACAACATCTCCACCTACCGCAAGATGTTTGCCTTCGAGGAGCCTGGCGAGCGTGTCATCGTCATCATGACGGCGGGCAGCCTGTCGGTCAGCCAGACAACGCTTGCCGAACTGCGCGAGGCGATCGAGGATCCCGATGCCACGCCAGATACCAGCATCATGCTGGCACCGACCATGCTGAAGGTGGCAGAGATCGTCGGTGACCGGCTGGCGAAGGTCCGGGCCGACATCGACCACAAGCTTTCCGCCGCGCAGGGCGCCTCGGCCAGCATGATCGTGGCCGGCCAGCGCCGGGGCGGGGCGATGCGGCTGTTCCTTATCTACCCCGAGGGCAATTTCATCGAGGCGACCGAGGACACCCCCTTCCTGCAGATCGGAGAGCACAAGTACGGCAAGCCGATTCTCGACCGCGTGGTGCGGCCCGAGACCAGCCTGGCCGATGCACAGAAGGCGGTTCTCTTGTCGATGGATTCGACGCTGCGATCGAATCTTTCCGTTGGCATGCCGCTGGATCTTTGCGTGATCGAACGGGATGCCTGCCGTGTGACCCTGAAACGCCGGATCGAGGCCGGTGACCCCGCCTTCCGCGCGATGAGCGATGCCTGGTCCAACGCGCTCCGCGACGGATTCGCGCGGATCGTGATCTGAGGCTTGGAATTGCCGCAATCCGCGCCTACCTTGGGATCATAGCATGGAGGGTCCGATGCCAGAGCTCGTCCGCCTGTACATCCGCAGCGTCGCCTTGGGTTTTGCAGTCTCGGCTGTCTTTACGGGCGGCCTTGTCTGGTGGGATGTGGCAGGTATCGGGCATCTGATCCTGGGGTCGGACATCGGCCTGGTCGCTGCGGTGATGATGGTGGTGTTCAACGGCATCGTCTTTTCGGGCGTGCAGTTCGGCTTCAAGGTCATGGCCATGGCGGAAGACCAGGATGGGCCCGGCGGCGGCCATGGCGCGCGCGAGCCGGTCTTGGTTCCGGTGCCTGCGGTCAGCCGCAAGGCAAGGTTTATCCGCCGCTAGCCCGTGCGCGCAATTGCTGCGCCGTGTATCGCGACATCTCCGAAGTGTTGATCCGCAGACATGCACTCGGGCGGCTTGGCGCGTCGTGTGACGTGCGGGGCTTGGCTTTCCGCCCTGATGATGCAGGTATCCAAGCTGTTCGCCTGGAGGGGAACGTTTGGACCTGCAACTGATCAAGACCTTTCTGGAAGTGGCTGCTACCGGGTCGTTCGGGGCCGCTGCCGGGCGGCTGTTCGTGACCCAATCGGCCGTATCCCTGCGGGTGCAGCGGTTGGAGGATCAGCTTGGCCGGCCGCTGTTCGAACGCACGAAGGGTGGCGTCATCCTGACGCCTGCGGGCCGAGAGTTCCGGGGTTTCGCCACGATGATCCTGCGCAACTGGGAACAGGCACGTCAGCGTGTCAGCGCCCTGGATGGCGCGGCAAACAGCCTGGCGATCGGGGCCGAAAGCACGCTGTGGCCTCGGTTCGGTTTCCGCTGGATCGACCGGTTGCGCGAACAGCACCCCGAGCTTGAGATCAGGGCCGTGCTGGCCGAACCCGACAGCCTGGTGCAGATGGCACTGTCGGGCGAGGTGCAGGTGATGCTGACGCACGGGCCGCTCGACCGGCCGGGGCTGCATTCGGAACGGCTGATCGAGGAACAGCTGGTCATGGTCTGCCCCTGGCCCGACGCCACAGTGGAAAGCGTGACCCCTGCCTACACGCTGGTCGACTGGGGACCAGAGTTCCTGCGCTTTCACGAAGCTGCGCTGCCGGGGCTTGCCACGCCGCGACTGATGCTGAATGACGGGGCGATGGCCGCCTGGTTCCTGCGCTCGCGGCCCTGCGCGGCCTATATTCCGACGCGGCTAGCCCATGCCTCGCTGGAAACAGGGCAGCTTTTCGCGGTGCAGGACGCGCCCGGGTTCAGCCTTGCCTCTTGGGTAGTCTGGCGCGAGGACACCGATGAAAGCCTGCGGTCTGTTGCGGAAAGCGCACTGTCCGAAACCCTTGCCGCCGTCCGCGAGGAGGCAAGCGAGGTGCTTGAACATCTGTGAGCACTTGAGATCACCTCCGTGCATAGGCCTGATTTTCCCGGGTTTTTGCCGGAGCAGTGGCAGCGCCTGGGATTTTCGGCGGCCGGATCAAGAGCGAGGGGTCACGAATAATTCTTGAGACCCTCTCAAGTATTTCAAATTTTTCTTCGAGAAATCAGCATCTTATCTCTGCCTCACCGAAGCGGGGCCATCCCGGCCCGCCATAACCAAGTGAGGTCTGACGATGAAAAAGACGCTTCTTCTGACGGTTCCCGCCTTGGCACTGACCATGGCGCTGCCCGCTGTCGCGCAGGACAGCATCACCGGCATCCGCGATCTGAACGACCGGATCGAGGAAATCGAAACCGATGTCGCCGACGATCTTGCGCGGTCAGAAGACGCGGCGCGCTTTGCCTTCCCCGAATTCCGCCCGGGCTTTTCTGGCAGCGCGGCGCTCGGTTACACGGCCCGCACCGGCAACACCGAAAGCCAGGATTTCAATCTGGGCGTCCGGCTGCGCTATGCGCAGGGCCCCTGGGTGCAGACCCTGGGCGTCGCGGTCGACTTTGCCGAGGATGGGGGCACCAGGACCAGGGAAGACATCTTCATGGTCTATGACGCCAACTACTACCTGAACGACCGCTTCTACCTGTTCGGTCTGGCGCGTGCCGAACGTGACGGCCTGGCCTCGACCGCGGGCGAGATCGCGCGCGATGGATTTGTCGGCGTGGGTCCGGGCTACCGCCTGGTGAACACCGAGGACATGGCCTGGCGCATCCAGGCGGGTGTGGGGGTAAGCTATCTTCAGGATGGCACCGGCGCCTCGACCACCGAGGAAGGTGTCATCGCCTCGTCCCGGTTCTTCTACAGGCTCTCCGATTCCGTGTTTCTGACCAACGATACTGACGTTCTGAACTCCAGCGCCGCGCTGCGCGCCAGCAACGATTTCGGCGTGAACTTCAAGGTCAGCGACACGCTGTCGACCAGGGTCAGCTATCTGACCGACTACAACGACGCGCGTGACATCAGAACGGACAATCGACTGGGTGTGTCGCTGGTGGTCGGCTTCTGACCCCGGATGCCCAAGGCACCATCCAGGCCGGGGCAGGGTGACCTGCTCCGGTCTTTCTGTTTCCATGTCTGGGGGTGGCGGGCCCGCAGCAACCGTGAGAGCCGGGGTTTTCCCGAGAGCCAGAGGTCTCAGGTGGGCGCCAGATACCCGGACCAGGATCCGGGCAGAGCCAGCCCCCGTTCGCTTGCTTATCGGCCACTGGAAAATTGGCCCCGCACGCGAGGAGCAGCACCCGCCATTGTAGAACATAGGCGCCGAAGCAGCGCGCCGCAACCCATCGCGCCCGAAGGGTCCGGGCAGACAATTTCGGGTCCGTGCGTGGCCGATTGCCTGGGTCAGCAGGCGGGGTGGACAGATGTTCACCTTTGGTTCATATCTTGCGCATGGATCAGCCTTCCATTCCTGCTTTCGAAGACCTGCCGCCGCGTCCCGGCCAGCGGCTGCAACGCGGTGTCTGTCGCGGTCTTCGCGCGCTGGATTTCGTCTGTGTCGAGGAGCTGATCCCTGCCCCCGGCCTGCGCGTCGATGTGATGGCGCTGGGCCCCAGGGGCGAGGTCTGGGTCGTCGAATGCAAGTCGGGCCGCGCCGATTTTCGCGCCGACCGGAAGTGGCAGGGTTATCTGGACTGGTGCGACCGCTTCTTCTGGGCAGTGGATGCGGATTTCCCGGTCGAGCTTCTGCCCGAAGATACCGGGCTTATCCTTGCCGATCCCTGGGATGCGGAAGTGGTGCGCATGGCACCCGAAGCGCCCCTGTCGGGGGCGCGGCGCAGGGTCGTGCTGCGCACCTTCGCGCGCGTGGCGGCCAGCCGACTGCAGGATCTGCGCGATCCGGGCTTTGCCGCGGTCACGGAATTGGACAGGTTTCCCTGACGGATCAGTTGCGGAAACCGGCCTGACCCGTCTGTCAGCGTTTCTTCGGTTTCCCGGCCGGTCCTGCGCCCATTGACCGCGCGACTTCGGCCGCAGCGCGCAGTTCCTCGGCGATTTCCTCGGCCTCGTCGGGATCGAAGTCCAGCGGCAGCTCGATCCCGCCCTCGGCTTCGACATAGATCCTTACCATGCCCGCGTCGGTCGGTCCGATCTGCAGATTGGCGGCGATGTCGCTGGGGGAGTTGATGCCCATGTCTCTCTCCGGCGGTTTTCGGCCACGTAGCGGTCGGGGTCATGCGGCGCAAGCGGAATCATAGCGTCATGCCCCGCGAAGGTGCTTGCAATCCCGGGGGAGGGGGGCTAAATCGCCCGCGAGTGCCGCCTTAGCTCAGTTGGTTAGAGCACCAGATTGTGGATCTGGGGGTCCCCCGTTCGAGCCGGGGAGGCGGTACCATCCGAACAGGCCTGCGTGCCGACCGTCCTTCCTGACAATTTTTTGCGTTCTGATCCGGGTCCAGGCCCGCCTTGGCCCGGCGATGGGTGCTGCCAGCTGAAGCCGCCCGATGAAAGCGGCAATCCCTTGTGGCCAGAACATGAAGCGCCGCATATTCTGGTGCCAGACCGGCCTGAGACCGGCGCAGTTCAAGGGAGGCCCGAATGACAGTCTGTTTCGTGACCGACAGAGACCTTCGCTTCGGCGACTGCGACATTTCCGGCACCGCCTATTACCCGGCCTATCTGAACATCCTGAACGGCGTGGTCGAGGAATTCTGGGCCCACATCGGTTGGCCCTGGCACGAAATCATCTGGAAGGAACGTTGGGGCACGCCGACGGTACATCTGTCCTGCGATTTCTCGAAACCTTCGTTCTTCGGTGACCGGCTGACCTTCCGGGTCTCGATCCTCAAGGTCGGCAGATCTTCGGTCCGGCTGCGCCATACGATCCACTGCGGCGATGAGCACCGCTGGTCGGTAGAACAGGTGCTGGCGGCAAGCTGGCTGGACAGCCACACCTCGATGCCCTGGCCGGAAGAGGTGAAGGCGAAGCTGGAAAGCCTGATGCACCAGCCCGCAGCCGAACACCGTCCCGTGGGTGCGCCTCAGCCCCACGGCTGATTGGGATCGGGCAACGGGATCGCTGACAGCAGTTCGCGCGTGTAGTCGGCCCGGGGTTCGCAGAACAGGTCCGGCGTCGGACGGTTCTCGACGATCGTGCCCTGGTAAAGCACGATGGTGTGCTGGCAAAGCCGCCGGATCACCGACAGGTCGTGGCTGATGAAGGCCAGCGTCAGGCCGAGATCCTTCACGAGGCGCTCCAGCAGGTTCAGCACCTGCGCCTGCGACGACACGTCCAGGCCGGACACGATTTCGTCGGCAAGGATGAAATCAGGTTCCAGCGCGATGGCGCGGGCGATGCCCACGCGCTGGCGCTGGCCGCCGGACAGTTCGTGCGGGTAGCGGGCGGCGAAGGACTGCGGCAGTCCAACCTGATCCAGCGCGCGGGCGACACGGGCGGGAATGCCGTCGAAACCGTGCAGGCGAAGGGGTTCGGCGATAATCGTGCCGACCCTGTGGCGCGGGTTCAGCGAGGATAACGGATCCTGAAAGATCATCTGGAACCGCCGCCGCAATGGCCGCAGGGCCGCATCGGAAAGGTGGGTGAGGTCGGTGCCGCCGAAGCGGATCGCCCCGCCCGATGGCTCCAGCAGCCGCACAAGTGCCCGGCCCAGCGTGGACTTGCCCGATCCCGAACCGCCGACGATGCCGACTGCCGCGCCTTTTGGTATGGTGAAGGTCAGGCCCTTCAGGATCTCGATCCGTGGGGCGGCACCCAGCAGCGGCTTCGCGGTCATGTCCGCCAGCGACAGGCGCAGATTCTGCACCTCGTAAAGGTCAGCCATGCGCCACCTCCCGATCGAAGGCGGCGACCTCGGCCCTGACGGCCTCGATCACGGCGTCGGGCACGGGGTTCAGCCCAGCGGTGGGGTCGGTGTATTTCGGCGTGGCCGCAAGAAGGGCCGCCGAATAGGGATGGCGCGGTGCGCGGAAGAAATCGGCCACGCGGGCATCCTCGACCACCATGCCGGAATAGAGGACCGAGAGCCGCTGGCAAACCTTCGAGACCACGCCCAGGTCATGTGTGACGAACAGGATCGCGGTGCCGTGCCGCGCCTGCATGCCGGCGATCAGCTTCAGGATCTGCTTCTGCACCGTAACGTCCAGCGCCGTGGTTGGTTCATCCGCCACGATCAGCCGCGGTTCGGCCGCAAAGGCCGAGGCGATCAGGATGCGCTGGCGCATGCCTCCCGAAAGCTCGTGCGGGTAGGATCGCATCACCCGATCGGGATCAGGGATCTGCACCTCGGCCAGCAGTTCGCGGGCCCGGGCGTCAGCGTTTCGGCGCGTCCAGCCAAGGATGTCCACCAGCCGGTCGGTGATCTGGGGCCCGATCCGGTGGCTGGGGTTCAGCGCGGTCAGCGGGTCTTGCGGGATCAGCGCGCAACTGGCCCCGATGCGGCGGCGCCGGTCGGCCGGGGGCAGGCGCAGAAGATCGGTGCCCTCCAGCAGGATCTCGCCCCCCGTGATCTCCACCGATGGCGGCAGGATGCCCAGCACCGCCTTGCCGATCATCGACTTGCCGGCGCCGGATTCGCCCACCAGCCCCCGCACCTCGCCAGGGGCAAGGTCCAGCGAGACGCGCCGCAAAAGCGGCGGGCCCTTCCGCAGCCGGACGGACAGGTTGCGGATCACCAGCGCGGTCATCGCAGCACCGGGTCGAAGCGGTCCTTCAATCCTTCGCCCAGCTGGCTGAAGGACAGGACAGTAAGGAACAGCGTGACCAGGGGCGCGACCAGCACCCACCACGCTTGATGTATGGAGGCCCGGCCTTCCGAGATCATGCCGCCCCAGGTCGGGTCGTCGGTCGAGATCGACAGGTTCACGAAGCTGAGGATCGCCTCGACGATCACTGCGATGCCCATTTCCAGCGTCAAGAGCACCACGATGGTCGGCAGCACGTTGGGCAGTATCTCGCGGATCAAGGTGCTGATCCGCCCGCGCCCGGCCACGCGGGCCGAGGCAACGTAATCCATCGCGCCCTGGGCCATTGCCTCGGCCCGGACGACGCGCGCAAAGCGGGTCCAGTCGATGACGACGATGGCGATGATGATCGACATCAGGCCAGGGCCGAGTACGGCAATGAGAAGGATCGAGAACAGGACCGGCGGAAAGGCCATCCATATGTCGATCAGGCGGCTGATCACCATATCGACCCAGCCGCGCAGGAACCCGGCCAGAAGCCCCAGGGTCGCCCCGACAATACAAGTGATCGTCCCGGCGACCAGCGCCACAGTAAGCGCCACCCGCGCGCCATGGATGAGGCGCGAAAGCACATCACGCCCCAGCGAATCCGTGCCCAGCCAGTAGCCGGGTTCCGCGCCGGTCATCCAGAACGGGGGCATTCGGCCAAGGAACAGATCCTGCGCCAGGGGATCCTTCGGCGCGACCCAGGGTGCAAGCAGGGCAGCAAGGCAGAGCAGGGTCAGCCACCCGGCCGACAGCCACAGCCGCAGCCCCGCGCGGCGCCGGACAAGGGTGCGTCCGTCAAGCATGGCGCAGCCTCGGGTTCAGGACGGCATAAAGCAGATCCACGATCAGGTTCACTGCGGTGAAGATCACGGCAAACAACAGCACGATCCCCTGGATCAGCGGCAGGTCGCGGTTGATCACCGCGTCGATGGCCATGTTGCCAAGGCCCTCATAGCTGAACAGCCGCTCGATGATCACCGTGCCGCCGATCAGGAAGGTGAACTGTACGCCAACCAGCGTCAGCGTAGGCAGGGCTGCGTTGCGCAGGGCCTCGCGCAGGATCACGCGCGTCTCGCCATAGCCCTTGGTGCGGGCAAGCGTGACGTAATCCAGGTTCATCGTTTCCTTCAGGCTCTGCTTCAGGAGCTGCCCGATGATCGCGGCCAGCGGGATCGCCAGCGCCAGCGCGGGCATGAACATGTGCGCCACGATGTCGGCCCACAGGTCGAAGCGCAGCCGGATCAGGCTTTCGAACAGGTAGAAGTTCGTGGAGAAGGGCAGGTCGAGCGAGGGCGTCACCCGGCCCGAGATATGGAAGACCGGCATCAGAACGCCAAACAGCAGGATCAGGATCAGCCCCCACAGAAAATCCGGCACCGACAGCGCCATGCCGTTGGCCACGTCGATCGCGCCTTCTGTCCGCCCGCCGCGGTAGCGCGTGCCGGTCAGTGCCGCCGCTCCGCCCAGCACCACGGCCATGACCAGTGCCATGACCGACAGCTCCAGTGTCGCGGGCAACCGGCCAAGGACCAGCCCGAGCACCGGCTGGCGCGTGGAGATCGAGGTGCCGAAGTCGCCCTGCAGGACGCCTGAAACCCAGATCCAGAACTGGGTCACCAACGGCTTGTCCAGGCCGTAAAGTGCCGACAACCGGGCGATGTCTGCCTCGGTTGCACCCGGCGGCAACATCATGGCGATGGGGTTGCCGGGCACGACCCGGATCACGAAGAAGACGATCACCGCAACACCCGCAAGGGTGACGACGGTCGTCAGAAGCCGCAGAAGAAGGATGCGAAGGATTGGCATCGGCCCCGGTAGGGGCAATCTGCCCCTTCATTCTTTCCACAAGTATCCTACGGGGGGCCGGGGGGTGCCCCCCGGTTCCGTCGTCAGGCCATTACGCCCGCTTCATCAGATGCGGCAGCAGTGCGCCCGAGGCATGCGGCGTCACCACCACGCCCGGGGCGTGCAGGATCGGCTGGACATATTGCAGAAGCGGGATGACCAGCGCGTTTTCCGCGATGTAACGGTCCACCGCCTTCCAGCCCTCGATCCGCTTCTCCTCGTCCTTCTCACCCCACAGCGGCCCGATCATGTCGATCAGATCCTGCCCGTCCCAGACCGAATGCGGGCTGGGGCCGAACATGGCAAATCCCGTCGAGGTCGTCGGGTCGCCCACCGAGTTGCCCCAGTTGTAGAAGGCCGCCGGGGCCAGCTGGTCGGCCGCGCGCAGTTCGTAATGCTTGGCGATCTCGTAGACCTCGATCTCGGCCTCGATCCCGACCTTGCGCCACAGCCCGACGATGGCCTGGATCATCTCGTAATCCTTGGGCTTGAAGCCCTTGGTGGTCTGGATCTTGAACTTCACCGGATTGTCCGGCCCGTAGCCCGAGGCCGCCAGCAGTTCCATCGCCTTCTCGGGGTTGTATTCTACGGTGATCGAGGGATCGTAGGCGTCGTATTCGGGGGTTTGCAGCGTGTCGATCTTCACGCCATAGCCCGACAGAAGCCGGTCGATGATCGCCTGCTTGTCGATCGCATGGGCCGCGGCCTTGCGGACGTTCGGGTCCAGCATCACGTCGATGTCGTTCAGGAAGATCATCCCGATGTCCGAGATCGGCGCCGCAACGCCGGCCAGCGGGCCGCCCTTGAGCCGGTCATATTCCTCGTACGGCATTTCCAGCGTGACGTGGCTGTTGCCTGATTCCACCTCGGCCACCCGGGCGGCGGCGTCGGGGACGAACTTGATCGTTACGGTCTCGAATTCCGGCTTGCTGCCCCAGTAGTTGGGGTTGGCCTTCAGCCGCACGAAGGCGTTCCTTTCGAAGCTGTCCACCATGTAGGGGCCGGTGCCGATGGGTTTGGCCTCGAAGCCCTCGGGGCCGACCTTTTCGTAATAGGCCTTGGGCAGGACATAGCCGGTCAGGAAATACATCCACTTGAAGATCGTCGGGTCGAACTGCACCACATCGGCAATCACGCGGTTGCCCTCGACCCGGTGGTTGGCCAGCGTCCCCCAGACGAACTGGATCGGGCTGCCGGTTTCAGGATTTGCCACGCGCGCGAGGTTCCAGGCCACGTCCTCGGCGGTGAAGGGGCTGCCGTCATGCCAGGTCACGCCCTCGCGCACGGTCATCCAGACCTGGGTCTTGTCATCGTTCCAGCCCCATTCGGTCAGAAGGCCGGGGGCGGGTTTCAGGTCGGGCTGTTGCAGGATGTACTGGTCGAAGACCGACTGGTAGATCCCCTGGATCGTCGGGTTCACCGCGCTAGGGCCCACCGTCGGATCCCACGAGGGCAGGTTGACGTTGTAGGCGATCACCAGCTCGTCGATTCCTTGCGCGGCGGCGGGCAGGCCGAGGCCGCCCAAGGCAGCCGATGCGGCGGACAGCTTCAGAAGGCTGCGGCGGTTGAGGTTCATTTCCGTTTTCCCTGTTGGTGGTTCTTGGTCATGTATCAGTTGCCGGCCAGCTTCCGCGCAAGCAGAAACCCCGGCCCTGCGCCGGTGCCCGCGCCGGGCCAGACGGCGGCTCCGGTCAGGTGCAGGTTGGCAATGGGGGTTGATCCGTCGGCATGGCCGCGCACGGGGCGGAACAGGAAATGCTGCGCCAGATGGTGGCTTCCGCAGACCTGATCGCCCCCGACGAGGTTGGGGTTGTCGGCCTCCAGCTCGACCGGCGTCACGATCCGGCGCGCCAGGATCTTCGCGCGGGTGCCGGGGGCGTGGGCCTCAAGGATCGACAGCGCGCGTTCGGCAAAGGGTTCGGCGGCCTCGGCCCAGCCGGTCGCGCTGATTTCGCCCTTCGCGTCGCCGGCGATGGTGCCGGGGGCCATGCGGACCTGCACCCAGAGGACGTGTTTCCCCTCTGGCGCGCGGGAGGGGTCGAACACGGTGGGCTGGCCCACGACAAGGATCGGCTCGTCCGGCAACTGGCCCGCCAGCGCCTGGGCATAGGTTCGCGCCATCTGGTCCAGGCTGGGGGCCAGGTGGACATAGGCATGGCGCTGTAGCACCGCGCCCGCGCGCCAGTCGGGCAGCGCGTCCATTGCCAGATGGATCATCATGGTGCCAGGCGCATGACGGAACGTCTGCAAAGCGCCGTCGAAGGCAGGGGTTGTGCCGCGGGTCAGCCGGGCCAGGGCCCGGGGGGCGACACCGGCGATCACGGCCCGTCGGGCCGCGATCCGTCGGCTGTCGGCCAGCTCGATTCCTGACGCCCTGCCACCCTGATGCAGGATGCGGGTGACGGTAGCCCCGGTTTCCACCATCCCGCCGCGCGCCTTGATTGCAGCGACCAGCGCCCGCGTCACCGTATCCGCGCCGCCCTGGCCGATGACCATCCCGAAGGCCTGGCCCGCCATCCCCTCCAGATAGGGGAACATTGCGCCGCCAGCGACATCGGGGGCGAAATCCAGGTGCATCCCCCAGGCGCCCAGCATCGCACGGACATGCGGGTGCTCGAAGGTTTCCTCCAGCCAGGCGCGGGGAGAGGACAGAAGGAACCGGCCCATGTCCAGCGTGCCGCCAATACCCTTTGCACGCAGTGTTTTGAACATGAAATATGCAAGCGCACGAAAGCGCATGGGCGAGCCGAGAAGGCCGAACAGATGCGGCGCCTCTGCCCCGAAGCCGTCACACAGGCGTGTCCAGGTTTCGGCATCACGCGGCGACACTGCGCGGATTGCGGCCAGCGTCTCGGTCCGGTCAGTCGAGACGCCGACCCATGAGCCGTCAGGGAAGGAGGATGAAAAGGGCCGGTCCACAGGAACGAAGGCGCAGCCGTGGCGGCCCAGTTCTTCACCATATCTCTGGAAAAACGCGCTTCCGGCAAAAAGCGAAAGGTTCATCGCCGCCCAGTCGTGGCGAAAGCCCGGCAGGGTGTATTCGCCGGTCTTGACCGCGCCCCCTGCCACGCCTGCCTGTTCGAACACCCCGACCTTCCAGCCCCTTGCGGAAAGGTGCAGGGCAGCGGCCAGCGTGTTGTGGCCCGCCCCGATCAGGACTGCGTCAAAGTCGTTGGCCATGTTCCTCCGCCACCCATGACGCGGGGATATTTGCAAATGCATTTAAATCTGTCTAGCATGATTCCATGACGCCGGATCGAAACCGGCGCATGGGACAGCCGGACTGGTCCGGCCAACAGGGAGATTCCTATGACCTCTGCGAACGTGCTTTCGTCCCTTGCCGGGATGCTCGCCTCGGGCGGGATCGAGGTGGTGGACTGTTCGGGCGTGCTTGGCCCCGAAACGCCTCTGCTGAAGCTGCCGCCGGAACTGGCGAAGGACACCCCGCCGATCAAGATTCACCGGATCAGCGAATACGACAAGGACGGCCCCTTCTGGGCCTGGAACTGGCTGGAACTGGGGGAACATTCCGGCACGCACTTTGATGCGCCGCATCACTGGATCACCGGCAAGGACTATCCCGACGGCTATACCGACACGCTGGACGTGCAGCGGCTGATCGCGCCGGTGAACGTGCTGGACTTCAGCAAGGAATGCGCAGCCGACCCTGATTTCCTGCTGACCATCGACCATGTGAAGGCATGGGAGGCGCAGCATGGCGCCATTGGCAAGGGCGAATGGGTCGTGCTGCGGTCCGATTGGGACAAGCGCGCACATGACGAGGCGCTGTTCCTCAACGCCAACGAAACCGGCCCGCACACCCCGGGGCCGACGGCCGAGGTGATCCAGTATCTTCTGGACAAGGGCATCGTGGGCTGGGGCAGCCAGTGCATCGGCACCGATGCGGGCCAAGCCGGGGGGATGAACCCGCCTTTCCCTGCGCACAACCTGCTGCACAAGCATAACTGCTTCGGCCTTGCCAGCCTTGCCAACCTCGACAGGCTGCCGCCCAAAGGGGCAATCCTGATTGCGGCGCCGCTGAAGATCAAGCAGGGCACGGGCTCGCCCATCCGGGCGCTGGCGCTGGTTCCCAGGGCATAAGATGCGGCCCGATCACGTCATTGTCGGCAGCGGGATCAACGCGCTGGTCGCAGGTGCAATGCTGGCGCTGAAAGGCGACCGCGTGCTGATTCTGGAACGCGAGGCAACCCCCGGGGGATGCCTGCGCACGGAAGAGATCACTCTGCCCGGCTTCCGCCACGACGTGATGGCCGCGACTTGGGTTCTGTTCATGACTTCGCCGGCGGGGGCCATGCTTGGCCCCCACCTCGCACGGCATGGTTTCGACTACTGCCACACGCCGCACCCCACGGCTGTCCTGCGGTCGAACGGCGAGGCGCTGGTGCTGACCACCGACCGGGCGAAGAACATCGCCGCCTTCAATGCGCTTGCTCCGGGGGATGGCGATGCCCATGCCCGCGATGTCGGTGGCATCGAGGCCGACGCGCCCTTCCTGTTTGCACTTCTCGGCGGTTCCCTGTGGTCCTGGCCCACGGCAAAGCTCATGTGGGGTCAGGTGCGCAAGCGGGGGCTGCGGGGCTTGGCTGCCTGGTTCGGCCGGGCGCTGGTACCGGCGCGGGGCTGGCTGGAGACGACCTACGCCTCGCCTGCCGTCCAGGCGCTCTATGCGCCGTGGGTGCTGCACTGCGGGCTGACGCCGGAAAGCACCTATTCCGGACAGATGGGCAAGGTCATCGCCTTTGCGCTGGAGGCAGCGGGGGCACCGATCGTCAAGGGTGGCTCGGGTGCCGGGGTGTCTGCGTTCAAGGCGCTGATCGAGGAGAAGGGTGGCGAAATCCGCTGCGGGGCCGATGTGGACCGGATCGTCGTGCGTGATGGCAAGGTGCGGGGTGTGGCTCTGGCCGACGGAGAAGAGATCGGCTGCGCCTCGGTTCTGGCTTCTGTCGCGCCGGGGCAATTGCAGGGCCGCCTGCTGCGCGACGTGAACCTGCCCGAAGATCAGGCGGCGGCGAAGGCCTTCCGCCACGGCCGGGGAAACTTTCAGCTGCATTACGCGCTCGACCAGCACCCGAAATGGCTGTCGCCGGGGCTGGACGACGTGGCGCTGATCCACTTGGCGGACGGGATCGATTCCGTCTCGAAAGCCTCGAACGAAGCAGAGCGGGGAATGCTGCCTGCCACGCCCACGATCTGCGTGGGTCAGCCGCACCGGCTGGACCCCTCGCGCTGCCCGGAGGGCAAGGCGATCCTGTGGCTGCAGATCCCCGACGCGCCCCGCGTGGTGAAGGGCGATGCGGCAGACGAGATCGCCACCGATGGCACATGGAGCGAGGCCACCCGCGAAGCCTTCGCCGACCGGATCGAGACGATCCTGAAACGGCACATCAAGGATTTCGACCGGATCAAGCTGGCGCGGCGGGCCTATTCCCCCGCCGATCTGGAGCGGATGAATGTCAATCTTGTCGGTGGCGACCCCTATGGTGGCCTTTGCACCATCGACCAGTTCTTCATATTCCGTCCTTATCCGCATTCGACGAACGGCACCGGCCTCGTACGTGGTCTGATCCACATCGGCGCCTCCACCCATCCCGGCCCCGGTCTGGGCGGCGGCTCGGGCTTTCTCGCGGCAAAGAGGCTGGGCGCATGACCGACCAGTCGCCCCCTGACCGGCCGCCCGAAACCCTGCCGCGGCTGGGTGAGATCGGCCTTTCGAACTATGCACCCTATCTGATGAACCGCATCATGGGGCGCTACAACGCCTCTCTGCGTGAAGAAATGGCCAGCCTTGGCCTGACCACGCCGAAGATGCGGGCCCTTGCTGTCCTGTCGGTGATCGAGGGGCCGCTGATCCGCGAACTGGCGGTCTATTCGGTGGTCGAACAGTCCACCCTGTCGCGTGCGCTGGACCAGCTGGCGGCTGACGGGCTGGTCCGCCGCGAGGCCGACGCCGCCGACAGCCGCGCGACGCGGGTCTACATCACCGAAGCCGGGCGCGCGGCCTTTGAAACGCTCTGGCCCCGCATGGCCGAGGCGCATGCCCGCATGTTCCGCGGCATCCCCGACGACGAGCGCCGCGCCTTCGTAGGCACGCTGCAGAAGATGCTGACCAACATCCGCAAGCACGAGATCTGAGCCATGGCCGAACGGTCCTTCAAGGCAGAGGTAGAGCATCTGAGGCTGGGCGAGGGCCAGACCTTCACCGGCGAAGGCATTCTGGCGATCACCAAGGCGCTGCTGGAAAACGGTGTCGGCTATGTCGGCGGCTACCAGGGCGCGCCGATCAGCCATCTGATGGACGTGCTGGCCGATGCCGAGGAACTGCTCTCGGAGCTTGGCATCCGCTTCGAGGCCAACGCGAACGAGGCAGCGGCAGCGGCGATGCTGGCGGCCTCGGTCCATTATCCGATCCGCGGGGCGGTGACGTTCAAAGGCTCGGTGGGCGTGAACGTCGCCTCGGACGCCTTGGCGAACCTTGCCTCAAGCGGCGTGAACGGCGGCGCCCTGATCATCGTGGGCGAGGATTACGGCGAGGGTTCCTCGATCATGCAGGAACGCAGCCACGCCTTTGCGATGAAATCGCAGTTCTGGCTTCTGGACCCTCGGCCGAACCTGCCCAGCATCGTCAAGTCGGTTAAGGACGGATTCGAACTGTCCGAGGCCTCGAACACCCCCGTCATGCTTATGGTGCGCATCCGGTCCTGCCATGTGACCGGCAGTTTCACGACCCGCGACAACCAGCGCCCGAAGCTTACGGTGAAAGAGGCACTGTCGGATCCGCAGTCCGATTTCGCCCGCGTCGTGCTGCCGCCGATGTCCTATGCGCATGAGCAGGACAAGATCAGGAACCGTTGGCCCAACGCCGAGAAATTCATCCGCGAACGCGGCTTGAACGAGGTGTTCGGGCCGAAGGCAGCCAAGGTCGGGCTGATCCTGCAGGGCGGCATGTACAACGGCGTCATCCGCGCGTTGCAGCGGCTGGGTCTGGCGGACATCTGGGGGAACACGCAGGTTCCACTCTACGTCCTGAACGTGACCTACCCGCTGCTGTCGTCCGAGTTTCTTGAATTCTGCGCTGGCAAGGATCAGGTGCTGGTGGTCGAGGAAGGCCAGCCAGAGTTCATCGAACAGCAGCTTTCCACCTTCCTGTATCGCGCGGGCTCCACCGTTCGCCTGCGCGGAAAGGACATCTTCCCGATGGCCGGAGAATATACCGGCCAGGTCATGCTGGACGCGATCGGTGCCTTCCTGAAGGAGGCCGCGCCCGAGATGCTGCCTGCCATGGTGCGCGCGCCAAACGAGGATCGGCCGCAGATCCCGGACCTGACGAAGACGGTGCCGATCCGCCCGCCCGGCTTCTGCACCGGCTGCCCGGAACGCCCGATCTTCGCCGCGATGAAGCTGGTGCAGAAGGAAACCGGCAAGCTGCAGATCAGCGCGGACATTGGCTGCCATCTGTTCGCCGCGCTGCCCCCGTTCGAAATCGGCGGGGCGACAATGGGCTATGGCCTGGGCCCCGCCGCCAATGCCGCCTTCGACGGGGGGGGCGAACGCCGCCCGGTTGCGATCATCGGTGACGGCGGGTTCTGGCACAACGGCCTTTCCTCCAGCTTCACCAACATGGCCTTCAACAAGTCGGATGGCGTGGCGGTGATCGTCGACAACTACTATTCCGCCGCAACGGGTGGGCAGGACATCATGTCCAGTCGCGCCGAGAACCCGACCAAGTCCACCAGACATCCCATCGCCAAGGCGCTCAAGGGCATTGGCATCGACTGGGTGCGCCAGGTGGACCGGACCTATGACGTGGGCCGGATGCGCGATGTCCTGCGCGAGGCGCTGACGACCGACACTCCGGGGCCGAAGGTCATTGTCGCATCATCCGAATGCATGCTGAACCGGCAACGCCGCGAAAAGCCGCTGATGCAGAAGGCGATAAGGGAAGGGCGCCGGGTCGAAGCCCCCCGCTTCGGCGTGGATGAGGAGGTCTGCACAGGCGACCACGCCTGCATGCGGCTGTCGGGCTGCCCCTCGCTGTCGCTGAAGAAGCTTGACGATCCACTGCGCGACGACCCCGTGGCCCATATCGACCAAAGCTGTGTCGGCTGCGGGAACTGCGGCGAAGTGGCAGATGCCGCCGTCCTCTGCCCGTCGTTCTACCGCGCCGACGTGGTGCACAACCCCGGCCCGTGGGAGGCGCGCTTTGCCCGGTTCCGTGCCCGGATCATCGCCTGGCTGCAAGCCCGCCGCGCCGCCCGCTGCCTGACCTTCGAGGCCACACCATGACGCTGCATGAAACACTGTCCGACCAGTTGGGCAAAGGCACGCTCGATCCGCGCCTGTCCGGCATCATCAAGCTGGCGATACTTGCGGTGGGCGGGCAGGGCGGCGGGGTGCTGACCGGCTGGGTCGAGGATGTGGCGCGCTCGCAAGGTTATGCCGCCCAGGCGACCTCGGTCGCGGGCGTGTCGCAGCGCACCGGCGCCACGGTCTACTACGTCGAGATGGCCCCGCACCGTCCCGGCGACCCGGTGCAGGTCTTTTCCCTGATGCCCGCGCCCGGCGACGTGGACATCATGATCGCCGCCGAGATGATGGAGGCCGGTCGCGCCATCATCCGCGGTTTCGTCACGCCCGACCGGACCACGCTGATCGCCTCGACCCACCGCGCGCTGGCGGTGTCGGAAAAGATGGTGCCGGGTGACGGCATCGCCCCTGCCGAAGAGGTGCGCGCAGCAGCCGAAATCGCCGCACGCCGTTTCATTGCGGCCGATTTCGATGCGGTGGCCGTACGAAACGGTTCGGTCATCTCGGCCTCACTGTTCGGGGCGCTGGCCGGGTCGGGGGTGCTGCCCTTCCCGCGCGAGGCCTTCGAGGCCGCGATCCGCGCAAGCGGCAAGGGGGTAGAGGGGTCGCTGCGCGCTTTCGCTGCCGCCTTCGAGGTCGCGGCCAATCCTGCGGCGGAAGCGGTGGCTGCGCCGCCTTCCCGCACGGCGACGGCAGTGTCAGGCCCGGCGCGACTGATGGCACAATGGAACGCGCTGGCCGCCCGCGTCTCGGCCCTGCCAGAGCCTGCCGCCGAGATGGCCATGCCCGGCCTGCGCAAGGTGGTGGAGTTCCAGGATCTTGCCTATGGCGCCGAATACCTCGACCGGTTGGCCACGGTGCAGGCCCGCGACAGCGCAGAAAAGGGCTGGGTGCTGACCCGAGAGGCAGCGAAATACATTGCCAATGCGATGGCCTATGACGACGTGATCCGGGTGGCCGACCTCAAGACCCGCGCCCGCCGTTTCGACCGCATCCGTGGTGAAATGCGCGTGAAGGACGGCAACCTGCTGCACCTGACCGAATTCTTCCACCCGAGGGCGGAAGAGATCGTCGGCATGTTCCCTGCGCGGCTGGGCGCAAAGGTCGAGGCCAGCCCGAAATGGATGGCCCGCCTGACGCGCTGGTTCGACAAGGGGCGGCACCTGCGCACCGACTCCTTGCGCGCCTTCCTGATGCTGCATGTGCTGGGTGGCCTGAAGGGCTGGCGCCGCCGCACCCTGCGCCACGCGCAGGAACAGGCGCATCTTGCCCGCTGGCTGGAAACCGCCCTGGCCGAGGTGCCGCGCAACTATGACCTTGCCGTGGAACTGATCCGCTGCCGCCGCCTGATCAAGGGCTATTCCGACACCCACGCGCGGGGGCTGTCTAAGTTCGACCGCGTCATCGCTGCGACGCTGATGATTGCCGGGCGTGACGACGCAGCCGACTGGTGCCGCCGCCTGCGCGAGGCTGCCCTTAAGGATGAGGAAGGCAAGGCGCTCGACGGTGCTATCCAGACGATCCGCAGCTTCGCCTGAGCCGGTCTTGCCCCTTTGAAAATGCTCGCTAGATGTGAGCCGGCCCGCGGCGAGGGGGGCGGCAGCCCCCCTTTCCGTGTCACTCAAGCGCCCGGTAGCTGCCGTTCCAGTAGATCAGCGCCCCCGCCCCCGGCGTGGTGCGGATTGCCCGCACCCGGCCGATCAGGATCGAATGGGTTGCGCGATCGATCATCTCTTCTACCGTGCAGTCGAAGGCCGTGGGCGCGCCCTTCAGCAGCCGGGCGCCGGTGACGGCGGTTTCCCACTCGGCCCCCTCGTACCGCGCCGCGCCCTTGACCCCGCCGAAGCCCGAGAACCGTTCGGCCACCGCCTGATGCGCCGCACCCAGCGACGACCAGCCGAAGCGGCCGTATCGGACCAGCAGCGGATGGCTCGACGCCGACCGGTTCACACAGGCCAGCAGCAGGGGCGGGTCGGCCGAAAGCGAAATGGCCGAAGTCACCACCAGGCCCGAGGCTTCCTCGCCGTCACCAACGGTAATGACGCTGCAGTTGCCCACAAAGGCGCGCATCGCGTCCCGGAATTCTTTCCCGGTCGGTTCTTCGGCCATGCTGCGTCTCCCTACCTGATCCCGGCGGCGGCCAGTTTCGGCAGCACCGTATCGCGGAAATAGGGGAATTCCTCGACGTAATCGACAAAGGACAGCGTCGTTCCCGCAAATCCCGCCGCATGCAGCTTCAGGATGCCTTCGGCCACCTGATCCGGCGTTCCGATCAACGGGAAGCCGCCATGACCCAGGGCGAACAGGTGCTTGATCTGCGCGAGCAGGTCATGCGGAAAGCTGTGAGCGTGCGCGAACTGCAACCGCACCAGATTGTCCACCGCCTCGGTGTCCGCGTTCTGGACGGCGGTATAGTCGGCAAAGGCCTTGGCCTCGGCCTCGGTCGGGCGGCAGATCACATGGCTGAAGGTCAGCACGTTCACCTCGCGGCCCTTTGCGCGCGCCTGCGCCTTCAGTTCGGCAATCTCGCCCATCGACCGCTCAAGGTCGATGGCTGGCGTGAACAGGAAATTCGCATTGTCGGTCGCGAACTCGCGGCCTTGCGGGCTGCCCGCCGCATTGATGATGGGAACCGATCCGCGCAGGGGTTTCGGATCGCCCTTCACCTTCTTTGCCTTGAAATACTTGCCGTTCCAATCGAAATGCTCGTCCGAGGTCCACAACTTGCGGATCAGGTCGAACCATTCCTGCGCATAGGCATAGCGGGTTTCGTGGTCGTCCGGCAACTCAAGCCCCAGTGCCTCGTACTCCGGCTTGTTCCAGCCCGCAACGATGTTCAGGCCCGCCCGGCCGTGGCCGATCTGGTCGATGGTGGCGATCTGCTTGGCCACGACCACCGGGTGGTTCGCGGCGGTGTGGATCGTGGCGAAGACGGCGATGTTCTTGGTCGCCGCCAGCAGGCCCGCGGCCCAGGTCATCGTCTCGAGCACGCCGCCGTGAAAGTCGGTCTCGCCGCCGTAGCCGATCCAACGGGCGATCGGCAGCATGAAGTCGATTCCCGCCTCGTCCAGCATCTGCGCCAGCTTCAGGTTGTTGTCCCAGCTGTTGACCCAGCGTTCGGGCACCTTGGTCGGCGTCATCCCCGAAGAGCAGTTGGTCGAGAAGGTGCCCAGGCGGAAGCGGTTGCCCGAAAGCATCGGGTGGTTCGGCATGTCTTTGGTCCCTGTTGCAGTTTTTGAAGGTATTTTATGTTTGAAAGTCTATCGTAAAATCCATTTGCGTCAACGGTCCGATGCAGGAAGACTCAGATGCAGCAGGGGGCCTGACGGATGCCGGAAAAAAAGCTTCAAGTTCAAAACGATGCCGTGGCGCAGGGGCGGGTTCCCGGTCTTGACTGGCACTGGCATCTGGCGGAGAGCCCGGTCGAGGTGGACACGACCGAACTGGAATTTGCCCTGATGCGCTGTTTCGAGGGATTCGGGCGCTGGCAGTCGGAATGTCTTGCGTCCGTGTGCGATCTGGCTGCGACGGGGCCCGAGAATGCGCTTTTGCATATCATCCGCATGAACGACCGCCCGAAGTCGATAAAGGATCTGGCGCGGCTGACCAACCGCGACGACGTGCCGAACATCCAGTATTCGCTGCGCAAGCTGATCGGCGCGGGTCTGGTGATCCGCAAGGGGGCGGGGCGGTCCGGCGTGACCTACGAAGTCACCGACGAGGGCCGCCGCGTGACGGATGACTACGGCGCGCTGCGGCGGCGGCTTCTGATCCAGGCCGTGGCGAATGTGCCCGGCTTTTCCGACCGGCTGGCCGAGGCGACGCGGACACTGAACCTGATGTCAGGGATCTATGAGGAAATCTCGCGGGTGGCGGCAACGCATCGTCGGGGCTAGTCGATGCCCCCGGTTGCCGCAGCCCCGGCCTCTTCCCGGTTGCCAAGTCTTCGTTTCGGCAGGGCAACGCGCGAAAAGCGCGGAAGTCATGAACCTGCGGCGATGCCGGGCCTGTGCAGTCCGGCTGCACCTGGCCCGTCGTGTCAGGCTGCCAGCAGCTCCAGCGCAACGCCCTGGCCCACACCGACGCACAGCGTGACCAGCGCCGACGCACCGCCGCCTTCGGCCAGCCGCCGCGCCGCCGTTCCGGCGATGCGTGCGCCAGACATGCCCAGCGGATGGCCCATGCTGATCCCGCCGCCCCTGGCGTTCACGCGCGGATCGTCGTCGGCCAGAGCCCAGGCCCGCAGGCATGCCAGAACCTGTGCCGCAAAGGCCTCGTTCAGCTCGATCACGTCATGATCATCCGCTGTCCGGCCGGTGCGTGCCGTCAGCCGCCCGACCGCCGCGACCGGGCCGATCCCCATGACCCGCGGGGCAACCCCGGCGCTGGCCGCGGCTCCCACGCGAGCAAGCGGGGTCAGCCCGTGCCGCCGCACGCCTTCGGACGAGGCAAGGATCACCGCCGACGCGCCGTCGTTGATGCCCGCGGCATTGCCTGCCGTCACCGTGCCCCCAGCCCGGAAGGGCGCGGGCAGGGCGGCGAGCTTCTCCATCGTCGTTGCGCGGGGGTGTTCGTCGGTGTCCACCACGGTCTCGCCCTTCCGGCCCCGGATCGTGACGGGCAGGATGTCGGCTGCATGCCAGGCCGCGTCATAGCGCGACTGCGACCGCAGGGCATAGGCGTCCTGGTCGGTGCGCGCGATCCCGTGTTCGGCGGCGACGTTCTCGGCGGTCTCGGGCATGGACTCGGTGCCGTAGGCGCCAGCGATCCGGTCGTTGACGAAGCGCCAGCCGATGGTGGTGTCATGCATCTGCGCCTCGCGCGAGAAGGCGGTTTCGGCCTTGCCCAGCACGAAGGGCGCCCGCGTCATGCTTTCGACCCCGCCCGCGATCACCACGTCCGCCCCGTCGCGCACCGCCCTTGCGCCCGCGATCACCGCATCCAGCCCGCTGGCGCAAAGGCGGTTGACCGTCAGCGCCGGCACCGTTTCCGGCAGGCGCGACAGCAGCACCGCCATGCGCGCGACGTTGCGGTTGTCCTCGCCGGCCTGGTTGGCGCAGCCGAAGATCACTTCGTCCACCGCAAGGCCGGGGTGCAGGTCCAGGAGGCCGTCGATCACATGGGCAGCCATGTCGTCTGGGCGTGCCATGGCAAGCGTGCCGCCGTGCCGGCCGATGGGCGTGCGGCGGTGGGCGCAAAGGAAGACCTCGGTCATGGGCTTGGCTCCGGTGCGGGCAGGTAGCGGGTTTTCAGATGCGGGGGCGCGGCGGCCTCCAGCGCGGCGAGCGTGGCGCGGATGCGGTCTGCCCCGTGCCGCGCGCGGGCCTCGAAGGGGCCACGCGGGAAATTCAGGCCCAGCTTCATCGCCGTGTCGATGCCTTCAGCCGTCACCCCTCCTTCGGACAGTAGCCAGGCGGCCTCGTTTGCCAAGGCGGCCTCGATCCGCAGGGCGATGGCCTCGGCGTCGGCGGGAGGTGGCGCCGGCTCGGCGGGAAAGACGAAACCCCGCCCGCTCTTGCGCCCCAGCTCGCCCCGCGCGACCTGGTCGCGCAGCGCCCTGAACACATGATAGCGCGGGTGGCCCCCCATCGCCGCCGCAAGGCTTTCGGTCGCGGCCAGGTTGATGTCGGCGCCGATCAGGTCGATCAGCGCGAAGGGGCCAAGCCGGTATCCTGCCGCCACCATTGCCGCGTCGATCTCGGTGGCGGTTCGGCCTTCCTCCAGCAGCGCCAGTGCCTCGCCATAATAGGGCCGGGCGCAGCGGTTGACGATGAAGCCCGGACGGTCGGGGCAGGCGATGACCACCTTGCCCGCGCCTTCGGCAAGGCTGCGCGCCAGATCCAGCGCGGCGGCGGTGGTTCCGGCATGGGCCACGAGTTCTACCAGCTTCATCACCGGGGCGGGGTTGAAGAAGTGCAGGCCCAGCACCTGACCGGGCCGCGCCAGCCCTTCGGCGATCGCCGCGACTGAAAGGGATGAGGTATTCGTGGCCAGCACCGCGTCGGCGGGCAGAAGCGGCTCCAGAGATCGGAACACCGCCTGCTTGACTTCCAGCCGTTCGGCCACAGCCTCGATCACCAGACCAGCGGGGGCGATGTCCTCCACCGTGTCCACCACGGTCAGCCGGGCAAGCGTGGCGTCGCGCTCGGCCCCGGTCATCGCTCCCTTGGCGACCCTGGGGGCCAGGGCGGCCGCCATTCGTTCGCGGGCCGATGCGCGGGCGGCGTCCGCGGCATCGGTTGCCCGTACCGGATGGCCTGCCTGGGCAAACACCTGCGCGATCCCCAGACCCATCGCGCCAAGGCCGACGACACCGATGATCATTGCCCCTTGAACTCCGGCTTGCGACGGTCGCGGAAGGCGCGGATGCCTTCGGCCTTGTCGGCGGTGTCCAGGAGCGCCTCGAAGGCCGCGCGTTCCTCGGCCAGGGCCAGAGCCCTTTCCTCGCCCGCGATCAGGGCACGCTTGGCGGCCATCAGCGCGAGGGGGGCGCGGGCGGCGAGGCGCGCAGCAAGGGGTTCTGCCGCCTCGGCGGCGGCGCCTTCGGACAGAAAGGCAGCAATTCCCCAGTCCACTGCGGTCTGCGCGTCGATGATTTCGCCCGTCAGCACCATGCGCATCGCCCGGGCGCGTCCGGCCAGCGCCATCAGCCGCTGCCCGCCGCCCGCACCGGGGATCAGGCCCAGGTTGGTCTCTGGCAGGCCCAGCCGGGCGGTGGCACCCAGCACCATGAGGTCGGCCATCAGCGCCAGTTCGAAGCCTCCGCCCAGGGCGAAGCCATCCACCGCCGCGATCAGGGGCTTGGGGAAGGCGCGGATCGCCGCCCAATGCGCCTTGCGCGGGTCGGCCGCGCCCTCGGCGCTGGTCTTGTGCTCGATCTCGCCGATATCTGCCCCGGCGGCAAAGTTGCCTTCGGCCCCGGTCAGCACCACGACGCGGCAGGCGGGGTCATCGGCCAGGCGGCCAAGTGCATCCGCCACCGCTGCCAGCAGGGCCGTGTTCAGCGCGTTTCTCTGTGCCGGACGGTTCAGCGTCAGCCGTGCCCATCCGTGCATGCTTTCGATCATCAGGTCCATGTCCGGCATCATCGCCCCTTCGGCATTTTTTTCAAGTATGAAATTTCAAGCTTGAAATTATTGCGGGCCGGTGCAAGCTTTCCGCAACGGCGCAGCATCCGTGCGCCAGAACAGGAACATGACCCATGAAGATTCTCTGCCTTGGCGGCGGTCCTGCCGGTCTCTACTTCGCGATCTCGATGAAGCTGCGCAATCCGGCGCATCAGATCACCGTGCTGGAGCGCAACCGCGCCAACGATACCTTTGGTTGGGGCGTCGTGCTTTCGGATGATGCGCTTGGGCGGATGACGAAGAACGACCCCGTCTCGGCCCAGGCGATCCGCGACCACTTTGCCTACTGGGACGATATCGCCGTGGTCCATAACGGGGTTCGCACCGTGTCTGGCGGGCACGGGTTTGCGGGCATCGGCCGCAAGCAGATGCTGATCCTGTTGCAGGCCCGGGCGCGGGAACTGGGGGTCGAGATGCGCTTCGAGACCGAGTTCAAGTCGGCCGAGGACTACCGTCACGACTACGATCTTGTCGTCGCGTCTGACGGGATCAATTCGGCTGTGCGCAAGGAATATGCGGACGTGTTCCAGCCCGACATCGACATGCGCCTGTGCAAGTTCGTCTGGCTTGGGACACATCAGAAGTTCGACGACGCCTTTACCTTCATTTTCGAGAAGACCGAACACGGCTGGGTCTGGGCCCATGCCTACCAGTTCGACGCGAACACTGCGACATTCATTGTGGAATGCACTCAGCAGACCTGGGACCGCTGGGGCTTTGCCGGCATGTCGAAGGAAGAAACGGTCGAAACCTGCCGCAGGATCTTCGAGCGTCACCTTGGCGGGCATGAGCTGATCTCGAACGCAGCCCACCTGCGCGGATCGGCGGTCTGGATGAACTTCCCCCGGGTGATCTGCGGGAAATGGTATCACCAGAATGTCGTGCTGATGGGCGACGCGGCGGCGACGGGGCATTTCTCGATCGGCTCGGGCACGCGGTTGGCCTTCGACAGCGCGATCGCCCTGGCCGAATACCTGCACAGCGAGCCCACGATGGAGGCCGCATTCCAGCGCTATCAGGACGAACGCCGGGTCGAGGTGCTGCGCCTGCAATCGGCCGCGCGCAACAGCCTGGAATGGTTCGAGCAGGTGGAACGCTACCTCGACCTGCCGCCGGAACAGTTCGCCTATTCGCTGCTGACCCGCAGCCAGCGGATCAGCCACGAGAACCTGCGCCTGCGCGACCCCGAATGGCTGGCTGGGGTCGAAGACTGGTTCCAGGAACAGGCGGGCGGACGGAAGGGACGCAAGCCGATGTTCGCGCCCTTCCGGCTGCGGAACATGGAACTGAAGAACCGTGTCGTTGTCTCGCCGATGGCGCAGTACAAGGCGGTGGATGGCTGCCCGACCGACTGGCATCTGGTGCATTACGGCGAACGCGCCAAGGGCGGCGCAGGACTGGTCTATACCGAAATGACCTGCACCAGCGCGCAGGGCCGCATCACCCCCGGCTGCCCCGGCCTTTACGCCCCCGAACACGAGGTTGCCTGGAAGCGGATCGTCGATTTCGTCCATGCCGAAACCACGGCAAAGATCTGCTGCCAGATCGGCCACGCGGGCCGCAAGGCAAGCACCCAGGTCGGCTGGGAGGATGGCGATGCGCCCTTGCCCTCGGGAAACTGGGAAATCATTGCCCCCTCGCCGATCCCTTGGTCACCACGGAATGCCATCCCGCGCGAGATGACCAGGGCCGACATGGAGGCAGTTACCGCGGAATTCGTCGCAGCCACCGAAATGGCGAAACGCGTGGGCTTCGACATGGTCGAACTGCACGCGGCGCACGGCTATCTTGTGTCGTCCTTCATCAGCCCGCTGTCGAACCGCCGGACCGACGCCTATGGCGGATCGCTGGAGAACAGGATGCGCTGGCCCCTGGAGGTGCTGCGGGCCATGCGCGCGGCGTGGGGCGAGGAGAAGCCGCTTTCGGTCCGTATCAGCGCAACCGACTGGGTGGGCGACCATGGCGTGACCCCGGAAGAGGCGGTGCAGATCGCAAGGATGTTCGCCGCAGCCGGCGCCGACATCATCGACGTTTCCGCCGGCCAGACCTCGACCGAGGCGCGGCCGGTCTATGGCCGGATGTTCCAGACGCCCTTCAGCGACCGCATCCGCAACGAGGCGGGCCTTGCCACCATGGCCGTGGGCAACATCACCGAGACCGACCATGTGAACTCGATCCTTCTGGCGGGTCGGGCCGATCTGGTCTGCCTTGCCCGGCCGCATCTGGCCAATCCCTACTGGACGCTGCATGCATCCGTTGCCATGCAGGATCAGGCCACCGACTGGCCGCTGCCGTATCTTGCGGGGCGCGACCAGATGCGGCGGCTGGCGCAAAAGGCAACCGAGGTGATCCGGGCATGACCATTGCAAGGCGGCGGGTACTGGTGACAGGCGGGGGCTCCGGGGCAGGGGCCGACCTTGCGCTGGGTTTTGCCCGGGCCGGTGCGGCAGAGGTCGTGATATGCGGTCGCCGGGTCTCTGCCCTGGAGGCCACCGCCGCGCAGCATCCCGCAATCCGCGCGCTGCCCTGCGACGTGACGGACGAGGCCTCGGTTCAGGCGCTGTATGCGCAGGCGGGGCGGGTGGACATCGTCATCGCCAACGCCGGGCAGGCCGATTCTGCGCCGTTTGTCCGCACCACGCTGGACCAGTGGAACCGGATGCTGGCGGTGAACCTGACCGGCGTGTTCCTGACCTTTCGCGAAGGTCTGCGGCAGTTCGACGGCTGGGGGCGGCTGGTCGCCGTAGCCTCGACCGCGAGCCTGAAGGGCTATGCCAAGATTGCACCCTATGCGGCAGCCAAGCACGGGGTGATGGGCCTGGTCCGGTCTCTTGCGCTGGAGGTCGCCCGCAGACCGGTCACGGTGAACGCTATCTGCCCGGGGTTTCTGGACACCGAGATGACGGAGAACTCGATCCGCGTCATCAGCGAAAAGACTGGCCGCAGCCTGGCCGAGGCCCGCGCCGCGCTGGAGGCGCTCAGTCCGCAGAACCGCCTTTACCGCCCCGACGAGGTGACCGCCGCCGCGCTGTTCCTGTGCGGGCCGGGCAGCGACGGGATCAACGGGCAGTCGATCACCATTGCAGGGGGTGAGGTATGAGCGACCCCCTGTCCAAGCGCCGCCTGAAGATGTGGATTCGCCTGCTGGGTGTCACCCGCGCCGCCGAGGGCGAGTTGCGCGAATTCCTGCGCGTGCGGCACGACACGACGCTGCCGCGTTTCGACGTGATGGCCGCGCTCTACCGTCGCCGCGAAGGCGTGACGATGAGCGAACTCAGCCGCATGTTGCTGGTTTCAAACGGCAATGCGACCACGGTGGTTGACCGGCTGGAGAAGGACGGCCTTGTTCGCCGCACGCCGTCGGAAACCGACCGCCGCACGGTGCATGTCGCACTGACGCCCGAGGGGCTGGCGCAGTTCGAGGGGCTGGCGGCAGAACACGAGGCCGAGGTCTCGCGCCTGTTCGCGGGCCTGTCCGAGGCGGACCTGGACAGCCTCACTGACATTCTCAAACGCATGCGAGGTGCGTGATGATCGAACTTGCCGGGCTGAAGCCCGCCCATTTCCTGTGGGAGGTCCGCGACCGGATCGCCACCATCCGTCTGAACCGGCCCGAGCGGAAGAACCCGCTGACTTTCGAAAGCTATGCCGAGCTGCGCGACACCTTCCGCGCGCTGGTCCATGCAACCGATGTTGATGTGGTTGTGCTGGGCCCGAACGGGGGCAACTTCTGTTCCGGCGGCGATGTGCATGACATCATCGGCCCGCTGGTCGGCATGGACATGAAGGGCCTTCTCGCCTTCACCCGGATGACCGGCGATCTGGTCAAGGCGATGATCGGCTGCGGCAAGCCCGTGATCGCGGCGGTGGACGGGGTCTGCGTCGGCGCGGGGGCGATCATGGCCATGGCATCCGACCTGCGGCTGGCAACCCCTGGTGCGAAATGCGCCTTCCTGTTCACACGGGTCGGCCTTGCCGGCTGCGACATGGGCGCCTGCGCCATGCTGCCCCGGATCATCGGGCAGGGGCGGGCGGCGGAACTTCTGTATACCGGGCGCGTCATGCGGGCCGAGGAAGGCGAGCGCTGGGGGTTCTGGAACGCGCTCCATGCGCCCGAGGCGCTGGAAGAGGCGGCGATGACGCTGGCCCGGCAACTGGCGGCGGGGCCTACCTTCGCGCATGGGATCACCAAGACCCAGCTGAACCAGGAGTGGAACATGGGGCTGGACCAGGCGATCGAGGCCGAGGCGCAGGCGCAGGCGATCTGCATGCAGACGAAGGACTTCGAACGGGCCTATCGGGCCTTTGTCGCCCGGGAACAGCCGGTGTTTCAGGGTGACTGAGCGAGGAGCGGGGGTTTCACACCCCCGCACCCCCGTGGGATATTTGGGAACGGAAGAATGAGCGATCGCAGCTTTCTTGACTGGCCGTTCTTCGAGTCTCGCCACCGCGACCTTGCGGCGCGGCTGGAGGACTGGTGCGCCGGATATCTGCCGGTGGATCATGGCGATGTGGATGCGGCCTGCCGGGCGCTGGTGGTGGCCCTCGGGCAGGGGGGGTGGCTGCGCCATTCCGGGGCGGGAGAGGGCGAGCGGCTCGACGTGCGCACGCTGTGCCTGATCCGGGAGACGCTGGCGCGGCACGACGGGCTGGCCGATTTCGCCTTTGCGATGCAGGGGCTGGGAATGGGGGCGGTCAGCCTGTTCGGTACGCCGTCGCAGCGCGCGTGGCTGGAGCAGACGCGGGAGGGGCGGGCTATTTCCGGCTTTGCGCTGACCGAGCCCGGTTCGGGCTCGGACGTGGCCGCAACGGCGACCACCGCAACGCGGGTTCAGGGCGGCTGGCTGATCGAGGGAGAAAAGACCTGGATCTCGAACGGCGGGATCGCCGATGTCTATGTGCTGTTCGCCCGCACCGGCGAGGCACCGGGCGCGCGCGGCCTGTCGGCCTTCCTCATGCCCGTCGATACGCCCGGCCTTGAGGTGGTGGAGCGACTGGAGGTGATCGCCCCGCATCCGCTGGCCACGCTGCGGATGCGGGGCATGGTCCTGCCGGAAGACGCGCTGATCGGCGCGCCGGGAGAGGGGTTCAAGCTGGCCATGTCGGTCCTGGACGTGTTCCGCCCGACCGTGGGCGCGGCGGCGTTGGGCTTTGCCCGCCGCGCGCTGGACGAGGCGCTGGCGCGCGTCAGGGCGCGGCGCATCCAGGGGCAGGCGCTGGCCGAGCTGCAGATGGTACAGGGCCATCTTGCCGACATGGCGCTGAAGATCGACGCGGCCGCGCTTCTGGTCTATCGCGCGGCCTGGGTGAAGGACATGGGCGCGGCCCGCGTCACGCGCGAGGCGGCGATGGCGAAGCTTTACGCCACCGAGGCCGCGCAGGAAGTGATCGACATGGCCGTGCAGCTGCATGGCGGCGATGGGGTCCGATATGGCTCGGTCGTCGAAAGCCTGTATCGCGAGATCCGGGCGCTGCGCATCTACGAGGGCGCCTCGGACGTGCAGCGCGTCGTCATCGCCCGCAGCGTGCTGGCATGACCTACCGTCGCCAGATCCGCATCGAGTTCAACCATTGCGACCCGGCCGGGATCGTCTTCTACCCGCGCTATTTCGAGATGACCAACTCGGTCATGGAGAACTTCTTCCGCGAGGTGGTCGGCTATTCCTACCACGCGATGATGGCCGACGGCATCGGCGTGCCGACCGCCCGGGTGGAAACCGATTTCAAGGCGCCCTCGCGGCTGGGCGAGGTGCTGGACTGGACGCTGGATGCGGAACGGCTGGGCGCCTCTTCTGCCACCTTTCGGCTGGAGGCCCGCTGCGCCGGGCAGCATCGTCTGACTGCCCGGCTGACCCTGGTCTGGCTTGGCCCCGACCACCGCCCCGGCCGCTGGCCGGACGCCATCCGCACCACCCTTGCCGCCCATCTGGAGGACGCATGACCCAGAGCCCCCACCAGTTCCTGCATCCCGCGCACTGGAAACCCGCCATCGGCTATTCCAACGGCGTCGCCGCCACCGGTCGGATGGTGTTTACCGGCGGCATCATCGGCTGGAACGCGGACCAGGTCTTCGAGACCGACGATTTCGCGGGCCAGGTGGAACAGGCGCTGAAAAGCATCGTCGAGGTGCTGGCCTGCGCCGGGGCGGGGCCGGAACACCTTGTCCGGCTGACCTGGTATGTCACCGACAAGCGGGAATACCTGGCCAACCTGAAAGAGCTTGGGCGCATATACAAGTCGGTGATCGGGCGGCATTACCCGGCCATGGCGCTGGTGCAGGTTGTGGCGCTGGTCGAGGACAGGGCGAAGGTGGAGATCGAGGCCACCGCCGTGATCCCTTGATCGGCGGTATTTCGAACTTGAAATTCATCGGCCAGCGGTTAGCCTGCTGACCATCAACCCCCGGGGTGCCATGCTGAAGCCCGCGCCACAGAGGAACGTACAGACCCGGCGCGAGGCTCGTGCCTTGCCGGTGGTCTGCCGCCATGCGGGCTGGGTCGCGGTCTGGCGCAAGATGGGGATGCTGTCGGTTCTATCCCGGAAGGGTGCCGCCCGCGTCTGAAACTTTCTTCAGCGACCGAGGCAACCCATGACCTACAACCCTTCCACCGACGGCGCGGAAACCGATTTCCGGCGGCGCATGTCCTATGGCGACTATCTAGGGATCGACCAGATCCTGACCGCGCAGCATCCGCTGTCGCCCGCGCATGACGAGATGCTGTTCATCATCCAGCACCAGACCTCGGAACTCTGGATGAAGCTGGCGCTTTACGAAATGGACGCGGCCCGCCGCGCCATTGCCGCCGACCGCATGGCCGAGGCGTCGAAGATGCTGGCCCGCATTGCCCGGATCTTCGAACAGCTCAATTCCGCCTGGGACGTGCTGCGCACGATGACGCCCTCGGAATATACGCGCTTCCGCGACGATCTGGGGCAAAGCTCGGGCTTCCAGTCCTGGCAATACCGGCTGATTGAATATGCGGTGGGCAACCGGAACGCGGCGATGCTGAAGCCCCATGCGCACCGGCCCGACATCCTGGAGAAGCTGGAGGCGGAACTCGCTCGCCCCACGCTGTACGACGAGGTGCTGCGGCGGCTGGCGCGCTTGGGCCTGCCGGTCCCGGCGCATGTCCTGACCCGGGATGTCCGCCAGCCCTGGGAGGCTGATCCGCAAGTGACCGCCCTATGGGAGATCGTCTATCGCGACCCCGCCGCCCATTGGGAAGCCTACGAGATGGCCGAGAAGCTGGTGGATTTCGAGGATTACTTCCGCCGCTGGCGCTTCAATCACGTCACCACGGTCGAACGGGTGATCGGCTTCAAGCGTGGCACGGGTGGGACGGCGGGCATCAGCTATCTGCGGCGGATGCTGGAGGTCGAACTGTTCCCGGAGCTTTGGCGCGTCCGCACGGCGCTGTGAACAGGGCCGGGGCGACCCGGCGACAAGGGAGGACGACATGCTTGGACCTTCGGGGCACACGGACGGCTTTACCCGCGACCGGCTGCCGCCGGCCGACCAGTGGCCCGATCTGCTTCTGAACGGGTTTTCCTATCCCGACTGGCTGAATGCGGCGGTCGAACTGACCGACCGCATGGTGGAGCGCGGCTTCGGCGACCATGTGGCGCTGATCGGCAACGGCCGTCAGCGGACCTACAAGGAACTGACCGACTGGACCAACCGCATCGCCCATGCGCTGGTCAGCGACTACGGCGTGAAGCCGGGCAACCGGGTGCTGATCAGGTCGGCCAACAACCCGGCGATGGTCGCCTGCTGGCTCGCGGCGACTAAGGCCGGGGCGGTTGTCGTCAACACCATGCCGATGCTGCGTGCGGGTGAACTGTCGGCCATAGTGGACAAGGCGGAAATCGCGCTTGCGCTTTGCGACACGCGGCTGATGGAGGAGTTGGTCTCTTGCGCCAAGACCTCGCGGTTCCTGAAGACCGTGGTGGGCTTGGACGGCACGGCGAACCATGACGCGGAACTTGACCGCGCCGCCCTGTCGAAACCTGTCCGCTTCACGCCGCCGCCCACGGGGCGCGACGACGTGGCGCTTCTGGGTTTCACCAGCGGCACAACGGGCGAGCCCAAGGCGACGATGCATTTCCACCGCGATCTTCTGATCATTGCAGACGGTTATGCAAAGGAAGTGCTGGGTGTCACGCCCGAGGATGTGTTTGTGGGCAGCCCTCCCCTTGCCTTTACCTTCGGCCTTGGCGGTCTTGCGATCTTTCCCCTGCGCTTCGGGGCAGCGGCGGCACTTCTGGAACAGGCCAGCCCCGCCAACATGGTCGAGATCATCCAGACCCATCGTGCCACGGTCTGTTTCACCGCCCCAACCGCCTATCGCGCGATGCTGAAGGCGATGGAGGACGGTGCCGATCTGTCGTCGTTGCGCGCCGCCGTCAGTGCGGGCGAGACCCTGCCCGCGCCGGTCTATGAGGAATGGATGCCCCGAACCGGCAAGCCGATGCTGGACGGGATCGGGGCGACCGAGATGCTGCACATCTTCATCACCAACCGTTTCGACGATCACCGCCCTGCCTGCACCGGCCGCCCGGTAACCGGCTATCAGGCACGAATCGTCGGCCCCGACATGGCAGAACTGCCAAGTGGAGAGGTCGGGCGACTGGCCGTGCGCGGCCCCACCGGATGCCGCTACATGGCCGACGCGCGGCAGGCCAAGTATGTGCAGGACGGCTGGAACCTGACCGGCGACAGCTTCTGGCAGGACGACGAGGGCCGCTTCCACTTTGCCGCCCGATCGGACGACATGATCGTCAGCGCCGGCTACAACATCGCCGGGCCAGAGGTGGAGGCGGCGCTGCTGTCGCATCCCCAGGTCGCGGAATGCGCGGTGATCGGCGCCCCGGATGAGGAAAGAGGCATGATTGTCGAGGCGCATGTCGTGCTTGCGCCGGGCGCTACGGGCGACGCGCTGATGGTCAAGCTGTTGCAGGACCATGTGAAGAAGGTCATCGCGCCCTACAAGTATCCTCGCCGCGTGGTCTTTGCCGACGCCCTGCCCAAGACCCAGACTGGAAAGATCCAGCGCTTCCGGCTGCGGCAGGGGGCGGCAGGCTGATTGCGCGGTTCCCTGCCTGGCGGGCTTCACCCGGCAAGGGGCCGCGTCTAAGGTGCGCTCCCCTGACCGAAGAGGAATCCCATGAGCCTGACCCGCATCCCCAGCCTGATCGCCGCCGAGATCGGGGCCACGCCCCAGCAGGTGACCGCGGCAATCGAGCTTCTGGATGGCGGCGCCACGGTCCCCTTCGTCGCGCGCTACCGCAAGGAGGTGACGGGGGGCCTCGACGACAGCCAGCTGCGCCGGCTGGAGGAACGGCTGGGCTATCTGCGCGAGCTCGAGGCGCGGCGGGCGGCGATTGCCGAGTCCATTACCGGGCAAGGCAAGATGACCGACGACCTGGCGCGCGCGATTGCCGGGGCGGCGACCAAGGCCGAGCTTGAGGACATCTACCTGCCTTACAAGCCCAAGCGCCGCACCAAGGCGATGATCGCGCGCGAGGCCGGCTTGCAGGGTCTGCTGGACGCTATCCTCGCCGACCGCGCCGCTGATCCGGTGGCGCTGGCCTCTGGCTTCCTTTCGGAAGGCTTTCCCGACGCCAAGTCGGCGCTGGAAGGTGCGCGCGACATCCTGGCGGAAGGCCTGGCCGAGGATGCGGGGCTGCTTGGCCGGCTGCGCGACCACATGCGCAAGGTGGGCAAGCTTTCGGCGAAGGTCGTGCCGGGGAAAGAGGCCGCGGGTACGAAGTTCGCCGATTACTTCGCCCATTCCGAGGACTTCTCGCGCGTGCCCAGCCACCGTGCGCTGGCCATGTTCCGCGGCCGCAACGAAGAGGTTCTGACGCTGGACCTTGATGTGGATGCCGACAGCCCGCGCGGCGAAAGCCCGGCGGAACGGGCCTGCGGTGCTGCGGTGGGGGCCGGTGGCAACGGGCCGGGGGACCGCTGGCTGCGCGAGGCGGCCGCGTGGGCCTGGCGGGTGAAGATCCGCACCTCGCTGACGCTGGACCTGATGGCCGAGTTGCGCGAGGCGGCCGAGGCCGAGGCGATCCGGGTTTTCGCGCGCAACCTGAAGGACTTGCTGCTGGCGGCCCCGGCCGGGGGCAAGGCGACGATGGGCCTCGACCCCGGCATCCGCACCGGTGTCAAGGTCGCGGTGGTCGATGCCACCGGCAAGCTGGTGGCGACCGACACGATCTACCCCTTCCAGCCGAAGCTCGACGTGAAGGGCGCGCAGATGACGCTTGCCCGGCTGATCGGCGCGCATGGCGTCAAACTCATCGCCATCGGCAACGGCACTGCCAGCCGCGAGACGGAAAAGCTGGTGGCGGACCTTCTGGCGCTGCTGCCCGCGGGTGCGGAGAAGCCGGTCAAGGTGGTGGTCTCGGAGGCCGGGGCCTCGGTCTATTCCGCTTCGGAACTGGCTGCGCGCGAGTTCCCCGACTTGGACGTGTCCCTGCGCGGCGCGGTCTCGATTGCCCGGCGCCTGCAGGACCCGCTGGCCGAACTGGTGAAGATCGAACCCAAGGCGATCGGCGTCGGCCAATATCAGCACGACGTGGACCAGCACCGGCTGGCGAAGGTGCTGGATGCGGTGGTCGAGGACGCGGTGAACGCGGTGGGGGTGGACCTCAACACCGCCTCTGCCCCCCTTCTGGCGCGGGTTTCTGGCGTCGGACCGGGCCTGGCCGAGGCCATCGTCGCGCACCGCGACCAGAACGGACCCTTCGCGACGCGGAAGGATCTGCTCAAGGTGCCGCGGCTCGGGCCGAAGGCCTTCGAACAGGCGGCAGGCTTCCTACGGATCCGTGACGGGGCCGAGCCGCTGGATGCCTCCTCTGTCCATCCGGAAGCCTATGACGTGGCCCGGAAGATCGTCGCCGCCTGCGGGCGCGACATCCGCAGCCTTATGGGCGACGGCGCGGCGCTGAAGCGGCTGAACCCGGCGGACTTCGTGGACGACCGCTTCGGCCTGCCGACGGTGAAGGACATCCTGGCCGAACTGGAAAAGCCGGGCCGCGACCCCCGGCCCAGTTTCAGGACGGCGACCTTCAGCGAAGGGGTGAACGAGATCACCGACCTCAAACCCGGCATGGTGCTGGAAGGCACCGTCACCAACGTCGCGGCCTTCGGCGCCTTCGTGGACATCGGTGTGCATCAGGACGGCCTTGTCCATGTCAGCCAGTTGTCCGACAGCTTCGTGAAGGATCCCCATGCCGTGGTGAAGGCGGGCGATGTGGTGCGCGTCCGGGTGGTCGAGGTCGATGTGCCGCGCAAGCGGATCGGCCTGTCGATGAAGTCGGACGGCGGCGCCTCGGCCCGCGACCAGTCGCGCGAGCGCGGCCCGGCCCCAGGCAAACCCGCGCGGGGGCCGATGCAGGCCGGGCCGCAGGGCGGGGGCAACGCCTTTGCCGAGGCGCTGAAGGGCAAGTTCGGCCGCTAGGCCTCGGCCGGCTCGGGCAGCGTGACCAGCCGGTCCCATAGCGCGCGCATCTGGTCGGGCGCCTCGGGCAGGGCGAAGGTCCGGGTCAGGACCTGGCGGAAATCCTCGTAGCCCTCGATCCGGCGCGCGCTGTCGCCCTGGGTCAGGCGCAGGTTCATCAGCCCGGCCCGCGCGCCATCTGCGATGCGGAACAGCATCAGGTTGGCCGGGAAGGGCGAGCGGTCCGACAGGGCGCAGATCCGGTTGGCGGCCTCGATCTCGCCCTTGGCCGGGGGCTGGCGGTCGAAGCCGTAAAGCGCGAACCAGCCGGAGTCGGTCTCGCGTTCCAGCACCCATTCGCCCGAGCCGGGCTCGGGCCGCAGCCGGAAGGCGCCAAGCGCGGTTTCCACCCGTTCGGCCCGGTGCAGCCGCAGGGGTTGGTCGGGACCGGGGCCGCCAAAACCGGTGTCGGCCAGATAATCCGCCCCGTCCAGCCGCACGAGCCAGGCCAGATGCGCCCGCGGCCCGTCGACCGGGGCACCCATGCGCACCCGGCCGAGGATCGGCTGCGCCGTGTAGCCCAGCGCCGCCAGTGCCGCGCCGAACAGCGCGTTGAGTTCCAGGCAGTAGCCGCCGCGACGGTCGAGCACCAGCTTCCGCCACAGCGCATCCGGCGCAAGGTCGGGCAGGCGGCCGAGGAAGGGGTCGGTGTTCTCGAAGGGAATGGCGGCCATTTGCGCGCGTTGCAGGGCGGCCAGGGCGGCAAGGCCCGGGGCCGCGGCGCGGTGGCCGATGCGGGAGAGATAGGCGTCAAGGTCGAACATGTCGGGCTCCGTGGATTGGACGGCGGCGGGATGCCGGATCGACGGTCAAGGGTCCATCCGCGATAGTGCAGGGGTCCATCCGTTTTCGCATGGCTTGGCCGCGATGTCCGACCCCGACTGGAACCAGGCGCGCTGGGTGCTGGCGGTGCACGAAGCCGGCAGCCTCTCGGCGGCGGCGCGGGTGTTGGGGGTCAGCCAGTCCACCATGTCGCGCCGGATCGCGGCGGTTGAGGCCGGGGGGCGGCCGGTGTTCGGCCCCGACGGTGGCCTCACCCCGCGCGGCGCGGCGCTGGTGGCCGCCGCCCGCCAGATGGCCCGCGCCTTCGCCCGGACCGAGGCGCTGCCCGCGCCCTTGCGGATCGCCAGTTGCGAGGTGACGGCGCGGCTGTTCCTGGCCGATGCCCTGCCGGAATGGTCCGCAGCGCAGGGCCAGCCGGCAGACCATTCGGTGCATGACGATCTCTTCACCCTGCCGCGGTCGAGCTATGACGTCCTTGTCTCGCCCTTCGAGACCCCGCCCGAAGGCACGGCGGGAGAGCGGATCGGCCAGCTCGACTGTGCGCTGTTCGCCGCGCCGGACTATCTTCGCCGGCACCCGGTGGTCGGGACCCTGGCCGGGCATCGGGTGATCGTCGCCTCGGGCTCGCTGGCGCGGGTGCCGGTCTATGCCTGGCTTGCCGCGCAGGGCGGGACGGTGGCGCTGATGTCCTCAAGCCCGCTGGCGATGCTGGAGGCCTGCGCGCGCGGGCAGGGGGTGGCGCTTTTGCCGGAAAGGCTGGCGGACGGGCGGGTGCAGCGGCTGGATCTGCCGGTGCCCGAGGCGACGCCGGTCTGGCTGCTGGCCGACCGGGACGAGGCGACCCATCCGCGCATCGCCCCGTTCCTGCGCTGGGCAAGGGCCCATTTCCGCAAGGCGCGGCAGTTGGCCTGAGCGGGTCGTCCCTGCCGGTCAGGCCGCCGCGCCGCCGACCGTCAGGCCCTGGATCAGCAGCGTCGGCTGGCCCACGCCCACCGGCACCCATTGCCCGGCCTTGCCGCAGTTGCCGATGCCGGGATCGAGCTGCAGGTCGTTGCCGATGGCGCGGATGCCCTTCAGGGCGGTGGCCCCGTCGCCGATCAGCGTCGCGCCCTTCACCGCCTCGCCCACCACGCCGTTCCTGACCCGGTAGGCCTCGGTGCAGCTGAACACGAACTTGCCGGAGGTGATGTCCACCTGCCCGCCGCCGAAGCCCACGGCGTAGATGCCGTCCTTCAGGCTTGCGAGGATGCCGGCCGGGTCGTCCTTGCCGGCCAGCATGTAGGTGTTCGTCATCCGCGGCATCGGGATATGCGCGAAGCTTTCGCGCCGGCCGTTGCCGGTGGGGGCCACCCCCATCAGCCGCGCATTCTGCCGGTCCTGCATGTAGCCCACCAGCACCCCGTCCTCGATCAGCACGTTCCTGCCCGAGGGCGTGCCTTCGTCGTCGATGGTGATCGAGCCGCGGCGGTCCGGGATTGTTCCGTCATCCAGGACAGTCACGCCCTTCGAGGCGATCTGTTTCCCCATCAGTCCGGCAAAGGCCGAGGTTTCCTTGCGGTTGAAGTCGCCCTCCAGCCCGTGGCCGATGGCCTCGTGCAGAAGGATCCCCGGCCAGCCAGGGCCGAGCACCACGTCCATCACGCCAGCGGGTGCCTCGACGGCGCCAAGGTTGACACGGGCGATGCGCAGGGCCTCCTCGATCATCGGCTTCCAGGTGTCGGGCGACATCAGTTGCGCCAGCCCGTGCCGCCCGCCCTTGCCCATGCCGCCGGTCTCGCGCCGGCCGTTTTCTTCCAGGATGACGCTGACGTTCAGCCGCGCCATCGGGCGGATGTCGGCCAGCCGGGTGCCCTCGGGGCGCAGGATCTCCACCTCTTGCAGGCTGGCGGACAGGGTGGCCGAGACCTGCACCACCCGCGGGTCAAGGCTGCGGGCGTGGGCGTCGATTTCGCGCAGAAGGTCAATCTTCACCGGGAAGGTCGCATCGGCCATCGGGTCGTCGGCGCGGTAAAGCTGCGTGTTGGTGCCGCGCGGCGGCTCGGCCAGCGTGCCACCGCCGGCACCCACCGCCAGCCTGGCCGTCTCGGCAGCGCGGCGCAGCGCGGTTTCGCTGATCTCGGTCGAATGGGCGTAGCCCGCGACCTCGCCACGGACCGCGCGCAAGCCGAAGCCCTGGCTCGCGTCATAGGTGGCCTGCCTGATGCGCCCATCGTCCAGCACGATCGCCTCGGCTCGGCGGCGTTCCAGAAACAGCTCGCCATCGTCGGCCCCGGCGGTCGCCTCGCGCAGGATGGCCAGCGCAGCGGCCTCGTCCAGGTGGGTGTCGAAAGGTCGGAAGGGAGCGTCGTTCATGGCGGCCTCGTCGGATGCAGGCGTCAGAGATGGGCCGGGCAGCAGGCAGGGTCAAGGCGGGAACAGCCCGTCCAGAAAATCGGCGCCGGCCGTCCAGGTGGCAGGTTCGGACAGGGCCTCGTGCCCCACAGGGCCCAACGAAAGGAAGGTCTTCGGTTCGCGTGCAAGCCGGAACAGCGCGCGGCCGTGCAGGTAGGAGATGACTTTATCCCGTTCCCCGTGCAGGACAAGCAGCGGTGCATCGATGGCGGCCATGAGGTCGCGGCTGCGGAACCGGTCGCGCATCAGCAGCTGCACCGGTGCCCAGGGGTAGAACTCGGCTGCAAGATCGACCGCGGCGGTGAAAGGTGACTCCAGCACCACGGCGCCGACCGGAGCCCGTGCAGCCAGTTGCACGGCAACGGCCGCACCAAGGGATTCGCCCACCAGCGCAATCCGTTGCGGGGGAATGCCCCGTGCGGCCACGAATTCATGGGCGGCTCTGGCATCACTGATCAGCCCCGCCTCACTCGGCCGCCCGGTCGAGCCGCCATAGCCGCGGTATGACAGGAAGGCTGCCCCGTAACCACGCCCCTAGTAGAAGGCCAGCCGATCTGCCCGGTCGGCGATCTTTCCGGCATTACCGTGCAGAAACAGGATCGCCGGACGGCCGGGCGCCGGTGCCGACCACCACAGGGCCGCCGCGGCGCCGTCTGCACCCGGCAGGACCACCCGCTCCACCCCGGTCAGGCCCAGATGCTCTGGCGCGGGATCACGGCGGGTGGGGAAACATTGCAGGTCGCGCTGGGCAAGGAACAGACCCGACAGCGCTGCCGCATGGACGAGGCCGAAGCCCGCAAGGATCTCGCCCAGAAGGTCTGGAGCGTGCGCCCTTTCCCGGCTGTGGGCCCCGGATCTGTGTCCGGGGCGCTGCTATGTCGCAACGGTTTCACTTGTCCCGCCCGCGGCATTATGATTTGAAGCAAGCGGGATTCAACGGGATTCTGTCCTCGACGGCAGACCTGACAATAAGGCGGCAAAGCCGCCGCACGAACGGGAAAAAGACATGCGCCTTTCGACTGCAATGACCGGCATTGCCGCGGCCGCCTCTGCAAGCATGGTGGCGGGCAGCGCCATTGCCCAGCAAGCCCTTGAAATCATTGGACAGCCGGTCAACGGCGCCATGGGGTTCCAGCCTGCGGGCACGTCGCTCGCCGACGATATCCACTGGCTGGACCACATGATCCTGTACATCATCACCGCGATCGTGATCTTCGTCACGGCACTGCTGATCTATGTGATGATCCGTTACAATTCCAGGTCGAACCCGACGCCCGCGCGGTTCACCCACAACTCGCCGCTTGAGGTGGCATGGACGGTGATCCCGATCGTGATCCTGGTGTTCATCGGGGCCTTCTCGCTGCCTATCCTGTTCAAGCAGCAGGAAATCCCGGTCGGCGACGTGACGATCAAGGCAACCGGCTACCAATGGTACTGGGGCTACGAGTATGTCGATGAGGGCATCAGCTTCGACAGCTACATGGTCGGCTCGCCCGCCGCCGGCGGCGCGAACATGCTGACCCCCGAGGTCGAGGCCGAGCTTGCCGCGCTGGGTTACACGAAGGATCAGTTCCTGCTGGCAACCGATACGGCGCTGGTGGTGCCGGTGGGCAAGACCGTGGTGGTGCAGGTGACGGCGGCTGACGTGATCCATTCCTGGAAGGTGCCTGCCTTCGGCGTGATGCAGGACGCAGTGCCCGGTCGTCTGGCAGCGCTGTGGTTCAAGCCCGAGAAGGAAGGCATCTATTTCGGACAATGCTCGGAGCTGTGCGGTCAGATGCATGCCTACATGCCGATCACCGTGAAGGTGGTTTCGGAAGCCGCCTACGCCCAGTGGCTGGAACAGGCCAAGGCTGGCAACGTGGTGCTGTCTCAGGCAGCGACGGCCCAGCCGGTGCAGTTGGCGTCGGGCAACTGAGCCCGCCTGATGCGACGTGCCGGGCGCCTGCGAGGTCAGGCGCCCCAGCCAGAACGGAGCCGGGATGAGCGATATTCACGCCTATCAGACGACGACCGGTGCCGGCCATGAGCCCGGCTTCGGCGATTATGTGCAGCTTCTGAAACCGCGCGTGATGTCGCTGGTCGTCTTTACGGCGCTGGTGGGTCTGCTGGTCGCGCCGGTCGCGCTGCACCCGGTAGAAGCCTTCGCCGCGATCCTGTTCATCGCTCTGGGCGCGGGGGCGAGCGGTGCCCTTAACATGTGGTGGGATGCCGATATCGATGCCGTGATGAGGCGGACTGCGCGCCGCCCGGTGCCCGCAGGTCGGGTCGCGGCAGGCGAGGCGCTGGCCGTGGGCCTTGCGCTTTCCGGCATCAGCGTCGTCATGCTTTGGCTGGCGACGAACTGGGCTGCAGCGGCCCTGCTGGCATTCACGATCTTCTTCTATGCCGTGATCTATTCCATCTGGCTGAAGCGCTCTACCCCGCAGAATATCGTGATCGGCGGTGCGGCCGGGGCCTTTCCGCCCATGATCGGCTGGGCGGCCGCGACAGGCTCGGTCAGCGTGGAAGCCCTGCTGATGTTTTCGCTGATCTTCATGTGGACGCCGCCGCATTTCTGGGCGCTGGCGCTGTTCATGAAGGAAGACTACCACAAGGCCGGTGTGCCGATGCTGACCGTGACCCATGGCCGCAAGGTGACGCGGGCGCATATCCTGGCCTATACCCTGCTTCTGGTGCCCGTTGCGGTCGGTGCGGCGCTGACCTCGATCGGCGGTCCGCTGACGCTGGCGGTGGCCGTGGTGCTGAACCTTTGGTTCGTGGTCGGCGCCCTGCGCATCCGGCGGCGCGATGAGGCCATGGCCGAAGCTGACGGTTACGCCGTAGAAAAGGCCTTCTTCCGCTTCTCGCTCATGTATCTTTTCCTGCACTTCGCCGCTTTCCTGGTGGAAGCCGCATTGAAGCCCTACGGGCTGGGGGGCTGGTAACATGGCCATCCGGGCTACCCACGAACTGCACAGGCGCCGCTTCAGCCGCAACCTCGGGCTTGGCCTGACGCTGGCGGCCTTCGTCGCACTGGTCTTCGCGCTGACCGTGGTCAAGATCCGCCGCGGCGAGCCAATGCAGGCCTTCGACCATGTCGTGCGGCCCGAGATGGTGCCCTCCCAGACCACACCTCGGGAGGCTGGCCAATGATCTTCCCGCGCCTTCAGGGACCGAACCGTACACTCGTCAAGCTGGTCGGCGTCGTCATCACCATGGCCTCGCTGTCCTTCGCGGCAGTGCCCTTCTACGACTGGTTCTGCCGCGTCACCGGCTTCGGTGGCACGACCAGCGTGGCAGAGGCCGGGTCTGATGTCGTTCTGGATCGCACGGTGAAGGTGCGCTTTGACGCATCGCTGGAACAGGGCATGCCCTGGACCTTCAAGCCCGCCGTCCCTTCGATGGAAATCCGCATCGGCGAGACCGGCCTTGCCTTCTACGAGGCGCACAACCCGACCTCGCGCCCCGTTGCCGGGACCGCCAGCTTCAACGTCTATCCCTATGCGGCGGGCGGTTATTTCACCAAGATTGCCTGTTTCTGCTTTACCGAACAGGTGTTGCAGCCCGGCGAAACGGTGCAGCTGCCGGTCAGCTTCTACGTCGATCCCGCGATGGTCGACGATCCCGAGGGCCGGTTTGTGCAGGAAATCGTCCTCAGCTACACTTTCCATGAAACGCCGCTGCCTCAGGATCAGGCAGTGCTCAGCGAACCCGCCGCGGCCGACGCAGCCGCGGTGAACTGAAGACAAGAAACGAGGGAACCGTCGGCCATGGCCCACGCAAAGAACCACGATTACCACGTCCTGCCTCCGTCGATCTGGCCGCTGCTCGGCTCGATCGCGGCATTCGTCATGCTGTTTGGCGCGGTGCTGTGGATGCACGGCTCGGCCCCTTGGCTGGCGCTGATCGGCCTTGCTGGCGTGCTCTACGTCATGTTCGCCTGGTGGTCCGAGGTCGTGCAGGAAAGCCAGGCAGGTGACCATACGCCGGTCGTGCGGCTGGGCCTGAAGTATGGCTTCATCCTGTTCATCATGTCCGAGGTCATGTTCTTCGTGGCCTGGTTCTGGACCTTCTTCAAGCACCGCATGTATCCGATGGGGCCGCAGTCGCCGGCGGTGGATGGTGTGTGGCCGCCGCCGGGGATCGAGACCTTCGACCCTTGGCATCTGCCCTTCATCAACACGCTGATCCTGCTCTTGTCGGGCTGCGCTGCGACCTGGGCTCACCATGCGCTGGTGCACGAAAACAATCGCAAGGACGTGGTGAACGGTCTGATCATCGCCATCGTTCTTGGTGTGATCTTCACCTTCATGCAGGCCTATGAATACAGCCACGCGGCCTTCGGCTTTGCCGGCAACATCTACGGCGCCACGTTCTTCATGGCGACGGGCTTCCACGGTTTTCATGTGATCATCGGCACGATCTTCCTGACCGTCTGCCTGATCCGTGTGCTGAAGGGACATTTCACGCCCGAAAAGCATGTCGGCTTCGAAGCTGCCATCTGGTACTGGCACTTCGTGGACGTGGTCTGGCTGTTCCTCTTTGCCGCTGTCTATGTCTGGGGGCAGGGCTGAGCCACGGTCAAGCCCTACAACCGTTCAAGCGCGGGCCTTCGGGCCTGCGCTTTTCATTTCCGGGGTAAGCCATGCGCCGCTATCTGTTTCCCGCCATCCTCGGCCTCGTGGGAGTGGCGATCCTGATGAACCTGGGTTTCTGGCAATTGCGCCGGATGGAGGAAAAGCGGGTATATCTTGACGCGATCGAGGCCCGGATCGGGGATATCCCTGTGCCTCTTCCCGACCAGCCGGAAGAGTTGCGCGACAAGTTCAAGCCCGTTTACGCCGAGGGCCGCTTCACCGGAGAGACGATCGAGGTGCTGGCCGGTCAGCGCGGGGCAAGCCCGGGTGTCCTTCTGATCGAGGCCTTCGTCCTGCCGGATGGGCGCCGCATCATGGTCCAGCGCGGCTTTCTGCCCGAAGAGGCCCGCAATGCCCCCCGCACGGTGACCGAGGCGCGTGTCGAGGGTCATCTGCACTGGCCGCAGGATACCAACGCCTTCACCCCGCCACCCGACCGGAAGACCGGGCTGTGGTTTGCCCGCGATGTGCCCGCCATGGCGGCGGCGCTGAAGACAGAGCCGACACTGATTGTCGCGGCCAGGCCAACCGGTGACGGGATCGAGCCGGTGCCCGTGGATACCTCTGGTATACCCAACGACCATTGGGGCTATGCGATCCAGTGGTTTCTGCTGGCCGCGACCTGGGCGGGGATGACTCTGTTCCTGCTCTGGCGTATCAGGATGCGGAAGGTGTGAAGGCAAGAGCGATGCAGTACATCTCGACCCGTGGTGCCGCCCCCGTCCTTGGCTTCGGCGAGGCGATGATGACCGGCCTTGCCCGCGATGGCGGTCTGTATGTGCCCGATACCGTGCCGACCATGATGACTGCCGAAATCGCGGCGCTGGCTGGCCTGCCATACGAGGACGTCGCCTTTCGCGTGATGCGGCCCTTTCTGGGCGGGTTCTTTACGGACGACGAATTCCGCAGTCTGATCGCGAATGCCTACAAGGGCTTCCACCACGCTGCGCGCGCGCCCCTTGTGCAGCTTGGGTCTAACCATTTCCTGCTGGAACTGTTCCACGGCCCGACGCTGGCCTTCAAGGACTTTGCCATGAGCCTCATCGGCCAGATGATGCAGGCGGCGCTGGCCCGGACGGGGGAACGGATCACCATCGTCGGCGCGACCTCGGGCGACACCGGATCGGCGGCGATGGAGGCGTTCCGGGGGCTGCCCAATGTGGACGTGTTCATCCTCTTCCCGCATGGCCGTGTTTCGGAGGTGCAGCGGCGCCAGATGACGACGCCGTCCGAGCCGAACGTCCATGCGCTGGCAATCGACGGCACATTCGACGACGCCCAGGCCCGGGTGAAGGACATGTTCAACGACTTCGCCTTCCGCGATCGCGTCCGGCTGGCGGGCGTGAACAGCATCAATTGGGCGCGGGTGCTGGCGCAGGTGGTCTATTATTTCTACGCCGCCACCGCGCTTGGGGCGCCGCACCGCGCGGTCAGCTTCACTGTGCCCACCGGCAATTTCGGCGACATCTTCGCCGGCTACATCGCCAGGCAGATGGGATTGCCGATCGACCGACTGGTGATCGCCACGAACCAGAACGACATTCTCGACCGGGTGCTGCGCACCGGCGACTATCGTATGCACGGTGTCAAACCCTCGATCAGCCCGTCGATGGACATCCAGGTCTCCTCGAACTTCGAGCGGGTGCTCTTCGATGCCTATGGTCGGGACGGGGCTGCCGTGGCTTCGCTGATGGCGGAACTGAAGACGGGGGGCTTCACCCTGTCGAAGGGTGCCATCGAGATGCTGCGGGCCACATTCGCCTCGGGCCGCTGCGACGAGGACGAGACGCTGGCGGTGATCGCAAGACACTGGAAGACGACGGGGGAACTGCTTTGCCCGCATACGGCAGTGGGCGTGAAGGTAGCCGAGGAACATGTCGGGCTTGCCCCCATGGTCACGCTGGCAACCGCGCACCCGGCGAAGTTTCCCGATGCCGTGGAGTGCGCGACCGGCGTTCGCCCCGGCCTTCCGCCGCATATGGCGGACCTTTTCGACCGGCCAGAGCGGGTGACACGGGTGCCGAACGACCTCTCCGCCTTGCAGGCGCTGGTGTACGAGAGGATCGCGCGTCGATGAGATCGTCTCTCCTCGCGGCGGCGGTGCCGCCCGGCGGGAAGACAAAGTCGCACGAGGAGGGGGGCGACCTCGCCTCTTTCGCTTGCGGCGCCGCGGCTGTATGAGCAGGCGACACGCCTGAACGCCGGGACCGGACCTTGACGCTTCAACTGCATACGCTTGCCAACGGCTTCCGCATCGTCACCGAGGACATGCCGGGCCTGCAATCGGCCAGCATAGGCCTGTGGGTGGAGGCCGGCGGCCGCCACGAACAGCCCGAACAGAACGGCATCGCGCATTTCCTGGAGCACATGGCCTTCAAGGGAACCCGGCGCCGCTCTGCACTGCGCATCGCCGAGGAAATCGAGGACGTGGGCGGTTACATCAACGCCTATACCAGCCGCGAGATGACGGCCTATTATGCCCGCGTACTGTCGCAGGATGTCGTGATGGCGCTGGATGTGATCGCGGACATCGTGCTTCACCCGCTTTTCCGCAAGGCGGATATCGAGACGGAACGGCATGTGATCCTGCAGGAGATCGGCCAGGCGCTGGACACGCCCGACGACATCATCTTCGACTGGCTGCATGAGGTGAGCTATCCGAACCAGCCCTTCGGCCGCACGATCCTGGGCCCGGAGGAACGCGTCGCCGCCTTCCGCAAGGCCGATTTCGAGGCCTTCACCGGTGCGCATTACAGCCCCGACCAGATGATTCTCTCGGCTGCGGGCGGGGTGGACCATGCGGCCATCGTGGCGGCAGCCGAGCACATCTTCGGCCGCCTCAGGCCCGTCGGGCGCCCCGCGGTCGAGCCGGCGCGGTTCGAGGGCGGCGAGCGACGCGAGGTGAAGGATCTGGAACAGGTCCATTTCGCCCTGTCCTTCGAAGGCCCGGGCTACCGCGACGATGCGGTCTATGCCGCGCAGGTCTATGCGACCGCGATGGGTGGGGGCATGTCCAGCCGGCTGTTCCAGAAGATCCGCGAAGACCGGGGCCTGTGCTATTCGATCCACGCCCAGGCTTCCGCCTACGAGGACACCGGTCACATCACGATCTATGCCGGCACATCGGAACAGGAGATCGGCGAACTGACGCGGTTGACCGTTGACGAGCTGAGGCGCGCTGCCGAGGACATGACCGAGGCAGAAGTCGCCCGTGCCCGCGCCCAGCTGCGTGCGGGGCTTCTGATGGGGCTGGAAAGCCCCTCGTCCAGGGCCGAGCGCAATGCGCGGCTGTTGTCGATTTGGGGCCGGGTGCCGCCCCTGGCAGAAACCGTCGCCAAGATCGATGCGGTCGATACAGCGGCCGTCCGCAGCTATGCCGAGGGGCTGACGGCTGCGAAATCGGCGTTGGCGATCTACGGCCCTGTGGCGCAGGCTCCGGGGATCGAGGCGATTCGGAAGGGGCTTGCCGCCTGATGCTGCTGGGGCTGAAGCGGCGCGTCCGGGTTGAAACCGAGCGCATGACGCTGCGCCTGCCCGAACATGCCGACTGGCGCCAATGGGCCGAACTGCGCGCCGCTTCGGCCGAGTTCCTGGCCAGATGGGAACCCGTCTGGTCAACCGACCACCTGTCGCGCCGGGCTTTCACCAATCGGGTCTATTGGGCGCAGCGGGCTGAAGCCCAGGGCACGGCGCTGCCGATGCTGCTGATCCGCCGCGATGATAACCAGCTTCTCGGCGCGCTGACGCTGGACAATATCCGCCGCGGCCCGGCCCAGACCGGAACCTTCGGCTACTGGATCGGGGAACCCTTCGCCCGGCAGGGTTACATGCGCGAGGCGATCCTGGCCCTGACCCACCATGCCTTCACCCGGATGGACCTGTCGCGGCTGGAAGCCGCCTGCCTGCCGGAAAACGTTGCCTCGCGCGGGGTGCTTGAAAAGTGCGGCTTCAAGTATGAAGGCGTTGCGCAGAGCTATCTGCAGATCAACGGGCGCTGGCGCAACCATGTGCTTTACGCCAACCTGCGCGGAGATCGGCGCGGGCGAACCGACGTGGGCTGAGGCCCGGTCACCGGGGGAATCGAGCGCCATTGCGGGCGCATGCCTTTCACCTCGCGTCCTTGCGTGAAGGACGCAAGGACGCTCGCCGGGCCTCCGGCCGGGATATTTGGGCAGAGAGGAAGAACGACTTGTCCGCAATGGGCGTGGAGCCATGCCGTCTTGGGGCGGTATGGTTCTGACCTCGCGCATCCGTGATGCGGCTGCCGGGTGACCTGCCGCCAATCCGGGTTACCCTTGGCAAACTATCGGGAGGTCCGATGCGTCTGATCATTGCCCTTGCCATGCTTGCCGTGCCCGCCTCGGCGCAGGACCGGATCCCATCGCACTGCATCGCGCTGGCCGGGGCCGAGCCGCAGGTGATGCCCGCGGCGCTGCATGACGGGCTGGAGGCGAACCAGGTTCTCATCCGTTATATCGACCATGCGAGCTTTGCCATCGTCACGCCCGATGGCACGGTCGCGGTCACCGATTATACCGGCTATCTTGGGACTGCGGACCTGGTGCCTGATGTGGTGACGATGAACAACGCTCATTCCACGCACTGGACCGCCAACCCCGATCCGCGGATCCCGCATGTGCTGAAGGGCTGGGGCGAGGGCGCAGCGGCTGCCGATCACCGGCTGGACCTGGGCCCGATGCTGGTGCGCAACGTTACCACCGATACGCGCGGGCCCTTTGGCGAAGGTGCGCGCCGGGACGGGAACTCGATCTTCATCTTCGAGGCCGGCGGTCTGTGCATCGGCCATCTGGGCCACCTGCACCAGATCCCCACGCCAGAGCAATACGCGGCGATCGGGCGGCTGGACATCGTGATGGTGCCGGTCGATGGCGGCTACACGCTGCGGCTTCAGGACATGGCGGGCGTGGTGCGACGGTTCCGGTCGTCGGTCGTGATCCCGATGCACTGGTTCAGCCGCGGCTCGCTGAACGCCTTCCTGGCCGAGATGTCTTCGGAATTCGCCGTGGTCGAGACGGGCGGGGCGCAGATCGCGCTTTCCCTGCGCGACCTGCCTTCGCAGCCGACGATCCTGGTGCTGGAGCCGGCCTTTCTGGACTGAGCGTCTGGCGCCCGTCACCGACCGGCGCTAGGTAGGGCGCAAGAGGTGCCGCGATGCTGAACCCTTGCGACGAGTCCTTTCTGGCCCGCCTGCGGGGCCTTTTGCCGGAAGGCCGCCTGACCGCGCCCGAGCCCCGGCATCTTGAGGAGCCGCGGGGACGCTGGCACGGCGTTGCGGGCGCCGTGGCGCGGCCCGAGGCGACGGCCGAGGTCGCGGCGATCCTTGCCGCCTGCCATGATGCGCGGGTGGGCGTGGTGCCCTGGGGCGGGGGCACGGGGCTGGTGGGCGGGCAATTGATGACCGATGGTCCGGCCCCGCTGATTCTGTCGCTTGAACGGATGGCGCGCCTGCGTGGCGCCTATCCGCTGGAAAACGCGCTGGTGGTCGAGGCAGGAATGATCCTGGCCGATGTGCAGGCCGAGGCCGCACGGGTGGGGCGCTTCTTTCCGCTGACCCTGGCCAGCCAGGGGTCAGCCAGGATCGGCGGCAATCTGGCGGCGAATGCCGGCGGCGTGCATGTCCTGCGTTACGGCAACACGCGCGACCTTTGCCTTGGGCTGGAGGCGGTCTTGCCGGATGGCACGGTATTCGACGGGCTGACCCGGCTGCGCAAGGACAATGCCGGCTATGACCTGCGCCACCTGCTGATCGGTTCCGAGGGAACACTGGGCGTGATCACTGCCGCCAGCCTGCGGCTGTTCCCGGTTCCCGCGGCGACTGTCGTGGCGCTGCTGGCGGTGCCCTCTCCGCAGACCGCACTTGATCTTCTTTGCCTGGCGCAGGACCGCCTTGCGGGCATGGTTTCGGCGTTCGAGCTGATCCACCGCACCGGTTTCGATTTCATGGAGGAGACCGGGCTTGAGCTGCGTGCGCCTCTTGATCCGCTGCCCGACTGGATGGTGCTGCTTGAACTGGGCCTGGCTGCAGGGATCGAGCCCGAGGTCGTCATGGCAGGCCTTTACGCCGCCGCCGCCGATCGGGGGCTGGTCGCGGACGGGGTGATCGCCACTTCAGACGCGCAGGCCGCGGCCCTCTGGCATCTGCGCGAGACTATTCCAGAGGCGAACCGGCGGGTGGGCGCGGTATCCAGCCATGACATCTCGCTGCCGCTTTCGGCGATCCCCGGCTTCATCGCCCGCGCGCCGGCGGAGCTGGCGGGACTGGGCGACTTTCGCATCAACTGCTTCGGGCATCTGGGGGACGGAAACCTGCACTGGAACGTCTTTCCGGCGCGGGGGCGCAGCCGCAACGACCATGTGGGTGTGCGCGAGACGGTGAAGACCCGGGTGCATGACCTCGTGCATGAACTGGGCGGCTCGATTGCGGCAGAGCACGGGGTGGGGCGGCTGAAGGTGGCCGACCTGTCCCGTTACGGCGACCCCGGGAAACTGGCGGCGATGCGGGCGATCAAGGCGGCGCTGGACCCGCGTGGCATCATGAACCCGGGTGCCGTACTGGGTTAGGGGGCGGCTTGTCATTGCCCTTCGGACACTTCGCGCAGGGGGCAATGACGAGGAGACACAGTCGAACCATGCGGCGCGAACGGCCGTTGGCCGTGCCATGTTTGCGATGCAGCCTGCCCGGAACAGACGTCCCCGCCGCAGGAAACCTGCGACGGGGTGCTTCGGGGGTGTGGGGGCGCGCCGCGGGTGGCAGCGCTGGCGGGCTGGGTAGGCCCGACAGGGCTGGTTCTAGGGTGATTCCCTTTCAACAAGGTTAACGCCGCCCGATCTGCACGCACGCACATCGCCGCGCTTCGGTGGCTGTGTGCACCTGCCCTTGGGACGACCGAGCAGAGGCAAGACAAAGACCGCCCCGTCAGAGCCCCTCGAAGGCGCAAAGCGTATGGACATCCATGCCCATCGCCTCCAGCCTGCCCCGGCCGCCCAGGTCGGGCAGGTCCACCACGAAGGCGCAACCCACCACCTCGGCCCCGAGCCGCTCGATCAGCTTGATTCCCGCTTCCGCCGTACCGCCGGTTGCCAGAAGGTCATCCACGAGCAGCACCTTTTCCCCCGGAAGCATCGCATCGTCATGCACCTCGACCACGGCCTCGCCGTATTCCAGCTTGTAGTCCTGTGCGATTGTGCGGCCGGGCAGCTTGCCCTTCTTGCGGATGGGCACGAAACCGGTAGACAGCTGATGCGCCACCGCACCGCCCAGGATGAAGCCGCGCGCCTCAAGCCCCACGACCTTGTCGATCCGCTGGCCTGCATAGGGTGCAAGCAGCTGGTCCACGCACATCCGGAACCCGCGCGGATCGGCGAACAGCGTGGTCACATCGCGAAACAGGATGCCCTCGTGCGGGAAGTCCACGATGGTGCGGATATAGTCCTTGACGGTCTTTCTGGGGGTCATGGTTGGTCCTGTGCAGGGTCGGGTCGGTTCGGCGGATAGTGCCGGCGCAGCAGCATGGCGTCCTGCCCGGTCAGCCGCGTCGTGGCGTTCGAGGTCTGCGACAGGATCGAGACCCCCTCGTAGGCTGGCCCTTCGATGTCGAACAGGAACCCCAGCGACTGGGTGACCTCTTCCAGCATCACCGAGGTCAGGTCTGCGTCGCTGATCGACGTGGAGATCAGGATCACCGCCTCGGTGATGCGGTTCTCGGCATTCGACCATACGGTCATGTACCCAACCCCCATCACACCCGCACCGGAAAACCCGGGTGTCTCGCTGAGGATTGCCCCCTCGGTCAGGGCTGTCGGACGAATGGTTATGTCGGCTGGACCGGCAGGGATGAGGTCGATCCGGATCCCGGCGCCGATGGCATTCACCTCGTCGATTGCGTTCTGCGCGGCAGCGACGAGCCTGGCCCGGAAGCCCGGAGGTTCCGCGTTGGCGGCAGGTGCGATGGCAAGGGTCAGGCTGGGCTTGGTCCAGCGCAGGCTGGCCGCACGGCACGCGCCCCCTGGCGGTGCGCCGCAGGTCACCAGACGATAGAAGTCGGCATCGCTCAGCAGGCCCTGCACCGCGATGCCATCCGACTCCGGCATGTCGGCCAGAACCGGCGGTGCGGCTAGGCACAGAAGGACGACAAGGGCTTTCTGCATGGCGCCACCCTAGAGCACCCGGCCCGCAACGACGTCAAGTTTCGCAAGAAGATCGGGGTCGCGCCGGTCCGGTGCGGTCATGATCGCATGGTCGAGTGCCCGGTCACAACCATGCGGGCAGGGCGCGCGGTCCGGTGGCATGAGGCCGGGCAGCCGCGCGACCAGGCCGCGCGCGGCGGCGGCATTGGCCTGGACAACGGCAACCACCTGGGCCACGTCCACCGCGCCGTGCCCTTCGTGCCAGCAGTCATAGTCGGTCACCATTGCGACCGAGGCATAGCAAAGTTCTGCCTCGCGCGCGAGTCGGGCTTCGCTGAGGCCGGTCATCCCGATGACGTCCGCGCCCCAGCTGCGATAAAGTCGACTTTCCGCGCGGGTGGAAAACTGCGGCCCCTCCATCGCGATATAGGTTGCGCCGCGATGAACGGTCAGCCCCTCTGCCGTCGCAGCCTCGACCGCCAGCGCCGACAGCCGCGGGCAGGTCGGGTCGGCTAGGCTGACATGGGCCACGCAACCGGGGCCGAAAAAGCTCGTCGGTCGGCTGCGGGTGCGGTCGATGAACTGGTCCACGATGACGAAATCGCCGGGGACGAAGTCTTCGCGCAGCGAGCCGACGGCCGATACCGCCAATACGTCGGTGCAGCCCAGCCGCTTCAGAGCGTCGATGTTCGCGCGATAGGGGACGCTTGCCGGATCATGCACATGCCCCCGTCCGTGACGGGGCAGGAAGGCTACCGGCATTCCCCCAAGCCGCCCGACCAGCACCTCGTCCGAGGGCTTGCCCCAGGGAGATTTAACCCTGACCCAGCTTGCCCCCTCCAGCCCGTCGATCTGATAGACCCCTGATCCGCCGATGACGCCGAGCATGGTCTGCATGAAGGGCCTCCTTGCCGCTGCGCGGCAAGGATAGACGGGCCGGGGCAGGGGGGGAAGCCCGCATCGGCGCCGGGCAAGAGAGACCCGCCCTGTGCCAGCGTCAGGCTTGCGGTCATGCCTGCGGGCTTGCAAGGGATTGGCAGTCCGGGTCATTCTCGCATCCACAGCGACGGGGGGAACATGGCTGACACGACCGATCTGACGCGGCTGGCCGATGAGGCCGAGGCAAGGGCGAAAGGCGGCGGGCGGGTCATCCTGGCCATGGCCGGGGCGCCCGGATCGGGCAAATCCACCCTGGCCGAAAAGCTTGCCGGCAAGCTGAACGCTCGGCAGCCGGGGCTGGCCATGGTGCTGCCGATGGATGGCTATCACTATGACGACCTCTATCTGGTGCCCGCCGGTCTGCGCCCGCGCAAGGGGGCGCCGCACACCTTTGACGTGGGCGGGCTTTACCACACATTGACCAGGCTGCGCGCCCGTGACGAGGCGACCGTCGCCGTCCCGGTGTTCGATCGCAACATCGAGATCGCGCGTGCAGGCGCCCGGCTGATCCCGGCCGAGGTCGCCGTGATCGTTGTGGAAGGGAACTGGCTGCTGCTGGACCAGTCCCCTTGGGACCGCCTGCGCCCCCTCTTCGACATCACCGTGATGGTCGATGTGCCCGAACACGTCCTGCGGTCCCGTCTGCGCGGTCGTTGGGAGCGGCTGGGGCTGTCAGAACCCGAGATCCGCGCCAAACTGGAAGAGAATGACCTGCCGAATGCGCGCCTTGTGCGCCAGGGCTCGCTCGCGGCCGACTGGCGGATCGAGAACGGCTGAAGGAGGGGCAAGATGGACCTGATCGACACGCACCAGCACCTAATCCTGCGCGACCGCATCGGCTATGCCTGGACCGGGGAATTCCCGATCCTTGCGGGAGACTTCACGCGCGAGGACTATGCAGGACTGGTCGCCGGCAAGGGCGTGGGGGCCACGATCTTCATGGAAACGGGTGTCGATGACGCCGACTACCAGGCCGAGGCGCGCATGGTGGCCGACATGATCGGCACCAGTGTCGGTGGCGTGCCCATGCTGGGCCAGATCGCCTCGATCCGCCCGGAATGGGATGATGGTTTCGACGCCTGGCTGGAAGAGGCGCAGGGCCTGGGCGTTGTAGGTTTCCGGCGTATCCTGCATGTGGTTCCTGACGATGTGTCGCTTGCCGAGACCTTCCGAAGAAACCTGCGCAAGATCGGTCGAGCCGGCTACAATTTCGACCTGAACTTCCTGTCGCGGCAACTGATCCCGATCGGGGTGCCGCTGCTGAAGGCTTGCCCCGACCAGCCCTATACACTGGACCATTGCGGGGTGCCGGACGTGGCCGCCGGCGACTGGGAGGTCTGGAAGGCCGGCATCGACGCCTTCGCTGCCTTTCCGAACGTGGTGGTCAAGCTGTCGGGCATCACGACCTACTGCGCGCCCGGCACGGCTTCGGTCGCGCTGATCCGTCCCTATGTCGATTACCTGCTGGAAGCCTTCGGCCCCGACCGCATGCTCTGGGGCGGGGACTGGCCGGTGGTGAACCTGGGCGCCGGCCTGCCCGGCTGGATCGACATGACGCGGGAACTGCTGTCCGGTCTCAGCGAGGCCGAGCAATACGCCATCGCACAGGGCACGGCCCGGCGCGTCTATGGTGTCTAGGACGGTGCCTCGCTTGCCCCCCTTGGCGGCTGCGCCCCCTTGTTCGGGTGACAGCCGCCAAGAATGACGAAGCCATCGACGAGCGCGCCGCCAGGTCACGCGCTGCCGATCTTTCCGGCTGGTCAGGGCGGGCGTTCTTCGCTACTCTGACAGAAAGACCCGGGGGCTACATCCGGGCTTCAGGCAGAGCAGACGTGACAGGCGGGTTCCCATGACTGAGATGGTCTATGGCTCCAATCCCGTGCGGGTGACCGAACCGGTCCTTCCGCGCTGGTGGCGGACGATCGACATATGGACGCTGACTTCGGTCTTCGTCCTGTTCGGAATCGGCTTGCTTCTGGCCCTTGCCGCCTCGGTCCCGCTGGCCACCCGCAACGGGTTGGAACCGTTCTACTATGTCCAGCGCCAGGCCTTCTTCGGCGGGATCGCGCTGGTGGTGATGATCGCCATCTCGATGATGTCGCCCGCGATGGTCCGGCGTCTGGGAGTGCTGGGGTTCGCCGTCTCGCTGGTCGCGCTGATGCTGCTGCCGCTGTTCGGCACCGATTTCGGCAAGGGCGCCGTGCGCTGGTTCTCGTTCGGCTTCGCCAGCGTGCAGCCGTCCGAGTTCCTGAAGCCCGGTTTCGTCATCGTCACCGCCTGGCTGATCGCTGCGGCGCAAGATCTGAACGGTCCGCCGGGCAGATCGATCTCATTGGCGTTGACCCTGGTCGTCGTGGCCTTCCTCGCCATGCAGCCTGACTTCGGCCAGTCGGCGTTGATCCTCTTTTCCTGGGGCGTGGTCTATTTCGTCGGCGGCGCGCCGATGACGCTGATTGCCGTGGTGGGCGGCATCGTCGGCCTGGCTGGGCTGGTCTTCTATGAATCCTCGGAACATTTTGCGCGCCGGATCGACGGCTTCCTTTCGCCAGAGGTCGATCCGCGCACCCAGCTCGGCTATGCCGCGAACGCAATCCAGGAAGGCGGTTTCTTCGGCGTCGGTGTCGGCGGCGGTCAGGTGAAGTGGTCGCTGCCCGATGCCCATACAGACTTCATCATCGCGGTGGCGGCCGAGGAATACGGGCTTATCCTCGTCCTGTTCATTCTGGCGCTCTACGGGGTGATCGTTGTGCGCTCGCTGCTGCGGATGCGGCATGAGCGCGACCCCTTCGCCAGGCTGGCAGGGGCGGGGCTGGCCTGCATCTTCGGTGTCCAGGCCATGATCAACATGGGCGTCGCGGTGCGTCTGCTGCCTGCAAAGGGTATGACCTTGCCCTTTGTCAGCTACGGCGGATCCTCTGTCATCGCGGCCGGCATCACCATGGGCATGCTTTTGGCGCTGACCCGCCAGCGCCCGCGCGGCCAGATCGAAGACGTGTTCCGGCGGGGGCGCTGATGCGGTCCAGGGCATCAAGCAACCGGTTCCCTGCGCCCGCATCCCTGGTTGCGGCACCGGGCAAACGGGGAAGGAACGGTGCGCCTCCCTCCCCTCTCCCTGGGGGAGGGATGGGCTGTGGGGGCTTCGGCACTTGTCTGCACGAGGCGCCGAGATGAGCGCCCCGCTTCTTCTGATCGCCGCAGGCGGAACGGGCGGGCACATGTTCCCTGCCCAGGCCCTGGCAGAGGCGATGCTGGCGCGCGGCTGGCGGGTGAAACTGTCCACCGACGACCGCGGCGCGCGTTACGCCGGCGGTTTTCCCAAGGATGTCAGGATCGAACGCGTGGCCTCTGCAACCTTCGCCCGTGGCGGAGCAGCGGCGAAACTGCTGGTGCCCTTCCGCATCGCCGGCGGTATCCTGGGTGCGCTATGGTCTCAGCTGCGAGACCGGCCCTCGGTCGTGGTGGGCTTTGGCGGCTACCCCTCGATCCCCGCGTTGTCGGCAGCCTGGCTGCTGCGCCGGCCCCGCATGATCCACGAACAGAACGGTGTGCTGGGGCGTGTGAACCAGATCTTTGCCCGCCGCGTTCAGAAGGTCGCCTGCGGCACCTGGCCCACCGCACTGCCGGCGGGCGTGACGGGCGAGCCCACCGGCAACCCGGTGCGCCAGGCCGTGCTTGAACGGGCTGCTGCGCCCTATATCCCACCGGGCGACTATCCCATGTCGCTCTTGGTGATCGGCGGCAGCCAGGGTGCGCGCATCCTGTCCGATGTGGTGCCCGCCGCCGTGGCGGCGCTGCCCGAACCCCTGCGTGCGAACCTGCGTATCGCCCATCAGGCCCGCGACGAGGATGCCGCCCGTGCGGCCCAAGGCTACGAAGCCGCCGGCGTGCGCGCCGAGATCGCGCCCTTCTTTCCAGACATCGCCCGCCGGCTGTCCGAGGCGCAGCTGGTCATCAGCCGTTCGGGTGCATCGTCGGTGGCCGACATCTCGGTGATCGGGCGTCCGGCGATCCTGATCCCCTTTGCAGCTGCCACCGGCGACCACCAGACAGCCAATGCCAAGGGGCTGGTCGAGGCCAGCGCCGCCGTGATGATAGCGGAAAAGGCACTTGACGCCAGCACGCTTGCGGGCCACATCGCCGCGATCCTGGAAGACCCGGCCCGCGCCGAAAGCATGGCGCAGGCCGCGCTGGCCGTGGCCCGGCCAGATGCCACGGCCAGGCTGGTGGCGCTGGTCGAAGACTTAGGCGGAGAGACCCGATGAATGCAGCGACCAAACTGCCGCTGGAGCTTGGCCCCATCCATTTCGTCGGCATCGGCGGCATCGGCATGTCGGGCATCGCCGAGGTTCTGATGACGCTGGGCTACCGGGTGCAGGGGTCGGATGCGAAGGCCTCGAAGATCACCGACCGGCTGGTGACGCTGGGCGCGACCTTCTTCGAGGGCCAGCGGGCCGAGAACATCGGCGACGATGTGGCGGTGGTGGTGATCTCGTCGGCGATCAAGAAGGGCAACCCCGAACTGGAGGAAGCCCGCCGCCGCAAGCTGCCGGTGGTGCGCCGGGCCGAGATGCTGGCGGAACTGATGCGGTTGAAGTCGAACATCGCCATCGCCGGGACGCATGGCAAGACGACGACGACGACGATGGTGGCGACGCTTCTGGACCGGGGCGGGTTCGATCCGACGGTCATCAACGGCGGGGTGATCCATGCCTATGGCTCGAACGCGCGGGCCGGGGCAGGGGAGTGGATGGTCGTCGAGGCGGACGAGAGCGACGGCAGCTTCAACCGCCTGCCCGCAACCATCGCTATCGTGACCAACATCGACCCCGAGCACATGGAGCACTGGGGGACCTTCGACAATCTGCGCAAGGGGTTCCTGGATTTCGTCTCGAACATCCCGTTCTACGGGCTGGCGGTCTGCTGCACGGATCACCCCGAGGTGCAGGCGCTGGTCGGCCGTGTGACCGACCGTCGGGTCGTGACCTTCGGCTTCAACGCCCAGGCCGATGTGCGCGCGGTCAACCTGCGCTATGAAAACGGCACGGCGCATTTCGACATCGCACTTCAGGCCGAGGGCGGGATGATCGAGGGCTGCACCCTGCCGATGCCGGGCGACCACAACGTCAGCAATGCGCTGGCGGCGGTGGCAGTCGCGCGGCATCTGGGGATGAAGAAGGACGAGATCCGCGAGGCTCTGGCGGGCTTTGCGGGCGTCAACCGCCGCTTCACCAGGGTCGGCGAGGTGAACGGCGTCACCATCATCGACGACTACGGCCACCATCCGGTCGAGATCGCCGCCGTGCTGAAGGCCGCGCGGCAGGCGACCAAGGGGCGGATCATCGCGATCCATCAGCCGCACCGTTATACCCGCCTGTCGAACCTGTTCGAGGACTTCTGCACCTGCTTCAACGAGGCCGACGTGGTGGCTATCGCCGAGGTCTATGCCGCGGGCGAGGATCTGATCCCGGGTGCCTCCCGCGATGATCTGGTGGCGGGCCTCATCGCTCACGGCCACCGCCACGCCCGCGCGCTGCTGGACGAGGCCGACCTTGCGCGGCTGGTCAAGGAACAGGCGCGGCCGGGTGACATGGTGGTCTGCCTGGGCGCGGGCACGATCAGTGCCTGGGCCAATGCGCTGCCCGCCAGACTGCTGGAACAGGCCGCATGACGGGGCGCAGGACTTTTCTGAAGATCTTGCAAGTTCCTTTGAAGGAATCATACCTCTTGATGACCGGGGGGCAAGGCGCATGAGTGCGCCGCTGATCCTCGGCGCCCTCTGGGTCATTGCTGCGGCCCTGACCGCCATGCTGCCGATGCGGCGGCAGACGGTTCCCGGTCTGGCGCTTCTTCTGGCGGCACCGGTGCTTCTGGCATGGATTGCCCGCACCCATGGCTGGCCGTGGCTGGCGCTGGGGCTTCTGGCTTTCCTGCCGATGTTCCGCAATCCGCTGCTGCATTTCATGCGCCGCGCGCTGGGCCGCCCTGCGCCTGTGCCGAAGGGGCCGGAAAAGTGATGCTTCCGCTGGCCCTTTGCCTTGTCTGGCTGATCGCGGCAAACGTGATCGCCATGTTCCCCTCGCGCGATTACCACTGGCGTGCGGCCTATGTGCTTATCGCCATCGGCGTGCCGCTTCTGGGCTGGGTGACCTATGTTCACGGGCCGATCGTGGGCATGGTTTTGCTTGCCGCGGGCGCCTCGATCCTGCGTTGGCCTGTCGTTCATCTGTGGCGCTGGCTGCGCCGCCAGCAGGGCTAGCCCGGTGTTCGGGCGCGAGGACGAGCTTCTGCGCCTCGTATTCGCGCTCGGGCTGGGCATGACATTTCTGTCCGCGTTGCTTACCTGGGTTGCCGCCTGGCGCTATGGACGCAGGCGTGCCCTTGTCGTGCCGGTTCTGGCTTTGGTCGCGGTGGCGGTTCTGGCTCTTCGGGGGCAGGGGCTGGACGCAGGGCAGGCGACGCAGACCATCGCCTTTGCCATGGTCTTTGCCGGCCCCGCAGTCGCCGGGGCGCTACTGGGGCTGGGACTGTCTGCCCTTGCCCAACGCCATCCCGCCAGGGCCATCAGACAGGTGGCGCCCGAAGATGACCCGTCCTGTCAGGTGTTGTCGCCTCGTCAGGCCGGACCCGGCGAGGAGTGACGAAGCCCCGGCGGGCGCTCTCGGCAACGCCCTGCGCGCCTGCCGGATCAGCCCGAAACCGGACCTTGCGGGGCGGCCCCGATCCCGGATACCACCCCTTCATGACCTTGCTTCCTACCCCCCGCGGCACCCTGACGGCGAACCGCCCGCTTTCCGACCTGACCTGGCTGCGTGTCGGGGGACCGGCCGACTGGCTGTTCCAGCCGGCAGACGAAGCCGATCTGGCTGCCTTCCTCGCCGCACTTGCTCCCTCGGTCCAGGTCTTTCCGATGGGCGCAGGCTCGAATCTCATCGTACGTGACGGTGGCATTCGCGCAGTGGTGATCCGTCTGGGGCGCGGCTTCAACGGTATCGCCATAGAGGGCGACCGTGTGACCGCAGGCGCCGCCGCGCTGGATTCGCATGTGGCCCGCCGCGCGGCCGAGGCGGGGCTGGACCTGACCTTCCTGCGCACCATACCCGGCAGTATCGGCGGCGCAGTGCGGATGAATGCCGGGTGCTACGGCAGCTATGTGGCAGATGTTCTGGAAGAAGTCCGCATCATCACCCGCGACGGGCGAACGGAAACCGTTCCTGCCAGCGCGTTGAACCTGCGCTACCGGCAAAGCGACCTGCCCGAGGGCGCCGTCATCGTCTCGGCCACCTTCCGCGCCGGCCGGCAAGACCCGCAGGCGTTGCAGGCCCGCATGGCCGAACAGATCGCGAAACGCGACGCGAGCCAGCCCACGAAGGAACGCAGCGCCGGATCGACCTTCCGCAATCCGGCCGGCTTCAGCTCGACCGGGCGCGCCGACGACACGCACGAGCTGAAGGCCTGGAAGGTGATCGACGAGGCGGGCATGCGTGGCGCGCGCCTGGGCGGGGCGCAGATGTCCGAAATGCATTCGAATTTCCTGATCAACGCCGGTGGCGCCACAGCGGCCGATCTGGAAAATCTGGGCGAGGAAGTGCGAAAAAAGGTTTTCCAATCAAGCGGCATCACGCTAGAGTGGGAAATCATGCGGGTCGGAGAACACCCGCTGGACTAACAAGATCACGGGTCACAAAAGACCTGGATGAGGCAGAGATGGCGGGCGCATCGAGCAAGGTGGCCCCCCGGGTGGCAGTGTTGATGGGTGGCCCTTCCGCCGAGCGGGAGGTGTCCCTTGTCTCCGGGCGCGAATGCGCCGCGGCGCTTCGGGTGGCCGGATATGAGGTGGTCGAGGTCGATTGCGGCCCCGATCTGCCCCTGCGACTTGCCGAGATCCGGCCGGACGTCTGCTTCAACGCACTGCATGGCCGCTGGGGCGAGGATGGCTGCGTCCAGGGCCTGCTGGAATGGCTGCGGATCCCCTATACCCATTCCGGTGTGCTGGCCTCGGCGATGGCCATGGACAAGGCGCGAACCAAGCAGGTCTATGCCGCCGCTGGCCTGCCCGTGGTGAAAAGCGTTCTGGCCAGCCGCGACGCTGTCGAGGCCGGGCATGTCCTGCCGCCTCCCTATGTAGTGAAGCCGAACAACGAGGGTTCTTCTGTCGGCGTCTACATCGTCCGCGAAGGCTCGAACGCCCCCAGACTGTCGACTTCGATGCCGCAGATGGTGATGGTGGAAACCTACGCGCCGGGTCGCGAGCTGACGACCACGGTGATGGGCGACCGGGCGCTTGGGGTTACTGACATCATCACCGACGGCTGGTATGACTACGACGCGAAATACAAGCCCGGCGGCAGCCGCCACGAATGCCCAGCGAAGATCCCGACCGAGATCGAGGCTGCCTGCCTGGACTATGCACTGCGCGCGCACCGCGCACTGGGCTGCCGCGGGGTCAGCCGCACCGATTTCCGCTGGGATGAGGCGCGCGGCCTTGCGGGCCTGATCCTGCTGGAGACGAACACCCAGCCCGGCATGACCCCCACCTCGCTTGCCCCGGAGCAGGCGGCGATGCAGGGGATCAGCTTCCCCGATTTCTGCGCCTGGATGGTGAGGGACGCCTCATGCGATCGCTGATCGCCCGCCGCGCGCAGGCCATTGTGCGCCGCGACCCGGCGCCGTCGAAATGGGCCTATCGCGCGCAGCGTTGGATGTTGACCCCTTACGTGCGCAGCTTCCTGCGCACCGGTCTTCCGCTTCTGGTAGTGGTTGGCGCCGGGGCGGCCTGGCTAAGCCACGAGCCGAACCGCACGGCGCTGGTCACCCAGTTGACCCATCTGCGTCAGGAATTCGAATCCCGTCCGGAATTCCGCGTCTCTCTTGCCCGGATCGAAGGTGCCTCTCCCGAACTGGCAGAGGCAGTGCGCGACCGGCTGGGGCTGCAACTGCCGATTTCGTCCTTTCACATCGACCTGGAAGCCGCGCGTGCCCGGATCGAGGCTTTGGATGCCGTGCTGCGCGCCGATCTTCGGGTGCGGGCGGGGGGCGTGCTTCAGATCACGATCACCGAACGCGTGCCCGTCGCCGTCTGGCGCACCGAGGCGGGGCTGACGCTGGTTGACGAGACCGGCCACCGTGTTGCGGGACTTCTGTCGCGCAGCGACCGGCCCGACCTGCCCCTGGTCGCAGGCGAGGGGGCCGACCGTGCCATGCCCGAGGCGCTGGCCCTTTTTGACGCCGCGGGGCCGCTGCTGCCCCGCATCCGCGGGCTTGTCCGTGTGGGCGAACGCCGCTGGGACGTGGTGCTCGACCGTAACCAGCGGGTGCTGCTGCCCGAAAGAAACCCTGTTCAGGCGCTGGAACGCCTGCTGGCTCTGGATCATGTCCAGGACATCATGAACCGCGACATCCTGACCGTGGACCTGCGGTCGGACCATCGCCCGACCCTGCGCCTGACCCCAAACGCCCTTGCCGAGCTGCGCCGCGCGCAAGGCATCGAAACCATGGAGAACGAACTGTGACCGATCTCTATACTTCGCAACGCGCCATGCGGAACATGCGTCGGGCCGCCATGCAGCGCGGCGTGATTGCCATTCTTGACGTGGGCACCTCGAAAATCGCCTGCCTGATCCTGCGTTTTGACGGGCCCGAGCGCCTGCGCGAACAGGATGGGGTGGGGCCGATGGCCGGTCAAAGCCAGTTCCGCGTGATCGGCGCGGCAACCACCCGGTCGCGCGGGGTGCGCTTCGGCGAGATCGCCGTGATGAACGAGACGGAACGCGCGATCCGCACCGCGGTGCAGGCGGCGCAGAAGATGGCCAATGTGCGGGTCGATCACGTCATCGCCTGCTTCTCGGGCGCCGAGCCGCGAAGCTATGGCCTGGCGGGCGAGCTCGACCTGCACGACAGTGTCGTCACCGAACAGGACGTAAGTCGTGTGCTCGCAGCCTGCGACGTGCCCGACCTGGGCCCCGGGCGCGAGGTGCTGCACGCACAGCCGGTGAACTTTGCGCTTGACCACCGCTCGGGCCTTGCCGATCCGCGCGGCCAGATCGGGCACCGGCTGGCGGTGGACATGCACCTTCTTTCGGTTGATGGCTCGGTGATCCAGAATCTGCTTTACTGTATAAAGCGGTGCGACCTGGAACTCGCCGGCATCGCGTCGTCGGCCTATGTCTCGGGTATCGCTGCCCTGGTCGAGGACGAACAGGAACTGGGTGCCGCCTGCATCGACATGGGCGGCGGTGCGACCGGCATCTCGATCTTCATCAAGAAGCACATGATCTATGCCGACAGTGTGCGCATGGGCGGCGACCATGTGACCTCGGATATTTCAAAGGGCCTTCAGATTCCCCTGTCGGTTGCCGAACGGATCAAGACGCGCCACGGCGGGCTTTATGCCACCGGAATGGATGACCGCGAACTGATCGACATCGGCGGCGACAGCGGCGACTGGGAAAAGGATCGCCGCCAGATCAGCCGGACCGAACTCATCGGCATCATGCGCCCGAGGGTGGAAGAGATCCTCGAGGAAGTCCGCGCCACGCTGGATGCGGCCGGCTTCGACAGCCTGCCCAGCCAACAGATTGTGCTGACTGGCGGCGGCAGCCAGATCCCGGGGCTCGACGGTCTTGCGACGCGCATCCTGGGTCAGCGCGTGCGCCTTGGCCGGCCCCTGCGTGTGCAGGGCCTGCCGCAGGCGGCTACCGGTGCGGCCTTCGCCAGCGCAGTTGGCCTTTGCCTGTTTGCCGCACATCCCCAGGATGAATGGTGGGATTTCGAGATCCCGGCCGAACGTTACCCTGCGCGTTCGTTGCGGCGGGCCGTCAAATGGTTCAAGGACAACTGGTGACCACAACATCCTGTCTTTCCGGCGAAATACCGCTGAAATCAGGGGGGAATCCCCCATATTTTGCGCTGGCGCAGTGTTTTTTGCGTGACGTTTTTCCGGGTTGTGGATAGAATTGCGAATAAATCGGCGGTTTGTGCGCAGGACAGGTGCGCGATGCGCCGGAAAAAGAACAGGCGGCGGACAAGAAACGGACGGGCAAACCCATGGCACTCAATCTGACGATGACTCCGGAGCGTGAAGAGCTGAAACCCCGCATCACCGTCTTCGGTGTCGGCGGGGCGGGCGGCAACGCGGTGAACAACATGATCGACAAGGCGCTGGAAGGCGTCGAATTCGTCGTGGCCAACACCGATGCCCAGGCGCTGCAGCAGTCCAAGGCGCATGCACGTATCCAGATGGGCGTGAAGGCGACCGAGGGGCTGGGTGCGGGGGCCAAGCCCAGCGTCGGTGCCGCCGCTGCAGAGGAGACCATCGAGGAGATCGTCGATCACCTGGCTGGGGCGCACATGTGCTTCATCACCGCCGGGATGGGTGGCGGCACCGGGACCGGTGCTGCCCCCATCATCGCCCAGGCCGCGCGCGAGCTGGGTGTGCTGACCGTGGGTGTTGTGACCAAGCCCTTCCAGTTCGAAGGGGCCAAGCGCATGCGCCAGGCCGAGGAGGGCATCGAGGCGCTGCAGAAGGTCGTCGATACGCTGATCGTCATCCCCAACCAGAACCTGTTCCGGTTGGCGAACGAGCGAACGACCTTCACCGAGGCTTTCGCAATGGCCGATGACGTGCTGTATCAGGGCGTCAAGGGTGTGACCGACCTGATGGTGCGGCCGGGCCTGATCAACCTTGACTTCGCCGACGTGCGTGCGGTGATGGACGAGATGGGCAAGGCGATGATGGGCACCGGCGAGGCGACCGGCGACGATCGCGCGATCCAGGCGGCGGAAAAGGCGATCGCCAACCCGCTTCTCGACGAGATCAGCCTGCATGGTGCCAAGGGTGTGCTGATCAACATCACCGGCGGACATGACCTGACCCTGTTCGAGCTGGACGAAGCCGCGAACATCATCCGCGAGAAGGTGGATCCCGACGCCAACATCATCGTCGGCTCGACGCTGGATACCGAAATGGAAGGCCGAATCCGTGTGTCAGTCGTGGCGACCGGCATCGACGTATCCGCCGCAAGCCGGAGCGACGTGCCGGTGGCGCGCCGGGGCATGGCGGCGCCGCTGACGATGTCGCACCAGGCCCCCGAAGCTCCGCGCGCCGCACCGCAGCCGGTTTCCGTAAGCCCATCCGTCGCCGACCCGAAGCCCGAGTTCGAGGATGAGGTGGATCGCCAGCTTTTCGATGCCGCTGCCTCGCAGGCCGAAATCGCCGCCGAGGATGATGCCCCGGTTGACGACCTGCCGCCTCCGGCCTATCGCCCGCAGCCCGCACCTCAGCCAACCCTGATCCGTTCTACCCCTTCCGCGATCGAGAACGATCCCGCTGTGTTCGTCGCGCCGCGCCCGCGCAGCGCAGCCGGCCAGCCCTCGCCCGAGGCGATTGCCAGGTTGCAGGCGGCGGTCAGCCGCCCGGCACCGACCGCATCCGCCGTGGGGTCGCGTCCTGCTCCGGGGGCGGCATCGGCCGCGGCCGCGAAGCCCCGTTTCGGTATCGGATCCCTGATCAACCGCATGGCCGGGCACTTGGAGCAGGCAAGCCCTGCCGCCGCCCCGGTCAGCCGGCAGCAGCCTCCGGTCACCGCCTATGACGATGACCAGGAGGCCGATAGCGACCGCGACCGGATCGAGATTCCGGCCTTCCTGCGCCGTCAGGCGAACTGAAAAGGCCCGAAGGTGACCCTGCGGAAAGGCCCGGATCTTCCGGGCCTTTCCTTTGTTTTTCAAAGGCTTGCCGCATGTTTCAGGCCTGACACATACCGTCACAAAGAGTGAGTTGAGCTTGTCGGCATGCAAGATTACTTAACGGTCAATCGGTGGCGGGCTATGACCCCGGCACCACAAGAGGTTGGGCAAGACGTGCAGAACACGCTGAAATCTCCCGCTACCTTCATCGGGTCTGGCCTGCACACGGGCGTAGCGGTGCGCATGACCGTTCGCCCTGCGCCGGCGGATCACGGCATCTGGTTTCGTCGCACGGATCTGGGCGGTGCCCTGATTCCCGCGCGCTGGGATGCGGTCGCGCCATCGCGGCTGTGCACCGTGATCCAGAACGCGGACGGGGTTGCGGTCTCGACCATCGAACATGTGATGGCTGCACTGGCCGGTTGCGGCATCCACAACGGCCTTATAGACATCGACGGTCCCGAGGTTCCGATCCTTGACGGCTCGGCTGCGCCCTTTGTCGCCGCGTTCCTGCAGGCCGGGATCGCGGGGCAGGACGCCGCGGTCAGGGCGATCCGCGTCCTGAAGCCGATTGAAGTGCGCGAAGGCGAGGCGGTCGCGCGTCTGGAGCCGGCCGAGATGCTGGAAATCGACTTCAGCATCGATTTCGAGGATGCGGCCATCGGGACACAATCCCGCAGTCTGAACCTTGCAAACGGCGCCTTCGTGCGTGAACTTTCTGACAGCCGCACCTTCTGTCGTCAGGCCGATGTCGATGTGATGCGAGAACGGGGCCTGGCGCTGGGCGGAACGCTGGAAAATGCCGTGGTCTTTGATGGTGACCGGGTTTTGTCGCCCGGCGGCCTGCGCTACGCGGACGAACCCGTGCGGCACAAGATGCTGGATGCAATGGGCGATCTGGCCCTGGCGGGCGGGCCGATTCTCGGTCGATACACCGGCAGCCGCGCGGGTCATGCCTTGACCAACCGCTTACTTCGCGCGCTGTTTGCCGATCCCGCAGCCCATGCCTTTGTTGCGTGCGGGCCGCGCACCTTCGGCAAGCTGCCGGGGGTTGGCGTCCATGTCGGTGACCTGCCTGCGCGGGTCTGACAGAAGATCAGCGAGGCGAAAGTCACGAAAGGCGTTTTGCGCCGCCGATTTTTCTGTGCTAGGACAAGGCAACACCGGGCCGGATCGCCCGGTTGGTAGGATCCAACGGGTATGCCGGGTCGTGGCAAAGGCGCTGGGGCGGCAGGTTTGAACAGGCGGACTATGGCAGGCAGACGGCCCGGCGCGGGGCTTCTTACGGCAGCGATTGTGGTGGCCTTGCTCTCCGGCTGTTCCGGCGGCGGCAGCAACGAACGGCCGCTTGAAAGCTACACCGCAGAGGAAATCTTCAAGAAGGGTGAGCTTGAGCTGGAAACCAGCCGCAAGCCCGACAGTGCGCTGATCTACTTCCAGGAGGTCGAGCGGCTTTATCCCTATACCGAATTCGCCAAGCGCGCGCTGATCATGCAGGCCTATACCCTGCACAAGGCGAAGAAATATCCAGAGGCGCGCGATGCGGCGCAACGCTTCCTCGATTTCTACCCCGGCGATGAAGATGCCCCCTACGCCATGTATCTCATGGCGCTCAGCTATTACGATCAGATTGATGATGTCGGGCGCGACCAGGGGGTCACCTTCCAGGCGCTGAAGGGCATGCGCGACGTGATCGAGACCTATCCCGACAGCGAATATGCCCGCTCGGCGATTCTGAAGTTCGATCTTGCTTTCGATCAGCTCGCCGCCAAGGAAATGGAAGTCGGGCGCTACTATCTGAAGCGCCGCCACTACACCGCTGCGATCAACCGCTTCCGGGTCGTGGTCCAGGATTTCCAGACCACCACCCACACCGCCGAGGCACTGCACCGTCTGGTGGAATGCTATGTTGCGCTGGGCCTGAACGATGAGGCACAGACAGCAGCCGCGATCCTTGGCTACAACTACCAGTCCTCGCCCTTCTACGAGGACAGCTTCCGGCTTCTGAAGGGGAAGGGCCTGGCACCCGAGGCAAAGGGCGATAGCTGGCTGCGCACGGTCTATCGCCAGATGGTGAAGGGCGAGTGGTTGTAGTCATGGTGCGCTGTAGCGCACCCTGCGAGGGCGACCATGCTGCGCGCTCTTGAGATCCGCGATGTGCTGATCATCGACCGGCTCAGCCTTGATCTTGGCCCGGGCCTGAACGTGCTGACCGGCGAGACCGGGGCGGGCAAGTCGATTCTGCTGGACGCGCTGGGCTTCGTCCTTGGCTGGCGCGGCCGCGCCGAACTGGTGCGTGCCGGGGCCACGCAGGGCGAGGTCACCGCCGTGTTCGATCTCGCGCCCGGCCACGCCGCCCACGCCGTGCTGAATGAAGCCGGCATCGACGTGGACGATGAACTGATTTTGCGCCGCGTGAACACCGCCGACGGACGCAAGACCGCCTGGATCAACGACCGCCGCGTTTCTGGCGAGGTATTGCGCGACCTTTCCGACCATCTGGTAGAGCTGCACGGCCAGCACGACGATCGGGGCCTTTTGAACCCACGCGGCCATCGCGCGCTGCTTGATGCCTTCGCGGGCCTTGATCTTGCCCCCCTGCGGGCGGCCTGGGCAGCTCAGCGCGAGGCTCGTGCCGCCCTGGCCGAGGGCGAAGCCGCCATGGCCCGTGCCGCTGCGGACGAGGATTTCCTGCGCCATGCGGTGGCCGAGCTTGACCGCCTGAACCCCGAACCGGGCGAAGAAGCCGGGCTTGACGCCCGCCGCCGCCTGATGCAGGGCGCTGCCCGTATCCGCGAGGATGTGGCCAGGGCGCTGGTGGCGCTGTCCGAAGAGGGCGCCGAGGGCCGGATGCGCGATGCGCTGCGCTGGCTGGATGGCGCCGCTGACAAGGCAGAGGGCCGCCTCGACGCGGCGATGGAGGCGCTGAACCGCGCGCTCATCGAACTGGGCGAGGCTCAGGCCGGCGTCGAAAACGCGCTTGAGGCGCTGGATTTCGATCCCGGAGAGCTGGAGCGTGTCGAAGAACGTCTTTTTGCCATCCGGGCGCTGGCACGCAAGCATGGCGTGCTGCCTGACGATCTGGGTACTTTCGCGGAAGACCTGCGCAGGCGATTGGCCGCGATCGACGGCGGAGCGTCAGGCATTGCCCGGCTGGAACGCACCGCGCGCGAGGCCGAGGCAGCCTATGCGGCCGAAGCCGCACGGGTGACGGCCGCCCGGCGCGCGGCGGCCGTCCGGCTCGACGCTGCGATGGCTGCCGAACTGGCGCCCCTCAAGATGGAACGTGCGACCTTTCGCACTGAAATTGCCGCGGGCGAGCCAGGACCAGAGGGCGTGGATGCCGTGACATTCACCGTCGCTACCAACCCTGGCGCGCCGGCCGGGCCGCTCAACCGCATCGCCTCGGGCGGGGAACTCAGCCGCTTTCTGCTGGCGCTGAAAGTCTGCCTAACCGGCGACACCCCCGGCCAGACCCTGATTTTCGACGAGATTGACCGGGGCGTGGGGGGGGCAACCGCCGATGCAGTGGGGCGGCGGCTGAAGGCGCTTGCTGCAGGTGCCCAGGTTCTGGTCGTGACCCACAGCCCCCAGGTCGCCGCTTTCGGCACCCGGCACTGGCGGGTGGAAAAGCGTGTGGCGGGGGACCAGACCCTGTCCAGCGTAACCGCTCTGCCAGAAGAGGAACGGGTCGAGGAAATTGCCCGGATGCTGGCTGGCGATACCGTGACCGAAGCCGCAAGGGCTGCCGCGCGGGCGCTGTTGGCCGGCTAGTGCGAGGCTAACGCTTCCCGGGCGGGCTAGACTTCTGGTCGCCATGTGCCGTCGCCAGTCCACGACGAAGTGGTGCGCGAGCAAGTCGTGCAGGGTGGCTTTGATGCGGATGGTTGAACGTATCAGATCCCGCGGGCGCGGCGGCGGGGGAATGCCTTGGCATGGGCAGCCGGAAGGCGCGATCTTTTTTGTGAATTTCTGATATTATAGGTCTTTCAGAATTTTGTAGACAGATCCTTCCGTGGCACATCAAGTCCTTCCGCTGTTGGGCAAACCTTTCCGCAACCGGCGTTAATGATCAAAGCCGAGGCGGAAATGGAAGAGCCATGCAGCAGGCGCATGACGGGCCTTCCGTTCCGGCTCTGCAATGCTGCGCTGCGGCGTCCTATGTTTGCGGCAAGATGAAAGGATCGAAACGATGCTGAACCTGCTTAAATCACTGATCTGTTCCCGCGATCCTGCGGCCTTGTCCGACCGCGAGCGTGCCTATCTGAATGCCGCCGTGTCGCTCTATGACCTGGAACGGCGCGAGCGCGAGATCGACCGCGGCCTTTTCCGCCATCCTCACCCCTACATGTGACGCCTCACCCCGGCACGACCTTGCCGGGGTTCATCAGGTTCATGGGGTCAAGCGCGCGCTTGACCGCGCCCATGACCTGCCAGCCCGCTCCGTGTTCGGCCGCCATGTAGGCCAGCTTGCCAAAGCCCACCCCATGTTCGCCCGTGATCGTGCCACCAAGCCGCAAGGCGCGTTCCGCCATTCGCCGGGCCAACGTTCTTGCTGTGGCCATTTCTTCGGGACGGTCGGGGTAAACCATCAGGATCGCGTGGAAATTCCCGTCTCCCACATGGCCCAGGATCGGCCCGGGAAGCCCTGACGCGGCAATGTCGGCCCGGGTCTCCTCTACCGCTTCGGCCAAGGCCGAGATCGGCACGCAGAGATCTGTCACCACTGCCTTTGCTCCCGGCCGTGAGGCCAGGATTGCCCGGTAGGCCGCATGCCGCGCCGCCCAGAGGCGGCTGCGGTCCTCCTGCCGTTCGGCCCAGGCAAGCCCCTCTGCCCGGAAGTCGGCCGCAAGGTTCCGGAACCGGCGCACATCCTCGGTCAGACCCTCGGCGTGGCCATGAAAATCGGCCAGAAGCTGCGGCTGGACCGGCAGCGACAGGCCCGAGAAGGCATTGCAGGCCGCAACCGTTTCGGCATCCAGAAACTCGATACGTGCCGGCGTCAGGCCCATCTGCATCGTGGCGATCACGCAGTCCACTGCAGCCGCGACCGAAGGAAAGGCTGCAACCGTGGTCATGACCGCTTCGGGCTGACCGTGCAGGCGCAGCACAAGCTCTGTGATCAGGCCAAGCGTCCCCTCGGCCCCCACAAAAAGCGCAGTCAGGTCGTAGCCAGCGGCGGTCTTCGGGGCCAGGCTGCCGGTTCGGATTACCCGTCCATCCGAAAGGACGACCTCCAACCCCATGATATTGCTGCGCATCGTTCCGTAGCGAACTGCTGTCGTGCCCGAGGCGCGCGTCGATGCCATGCCGCCCAGGCTGGCATTTGCCCCCGGATCGACCGGGAACATCAGACCCGTCGTCCGCAATTCGCGGTTCAGCGCCTCACGTGTGATGCCGGGTTGTACCCGCGCCAGCCTGTCCTCGGGCCGCACCTCCAGAACCCTGGCCATGTCGCGGAAGTCCACCACCACGCCCCCCGCCAGGGCCAGGGCATGGCCTTCCAGCGAGGTGCCCGCACCCCAGCCAATCAGCGGCACACGGTGGGTGGCGGACCAGCGGGCCAGTGCGGCAACCTCTTCCGTGGCGCGGGGGAAGACAACGGCGTCGGGCAGCCCGGCCATCACCAGGCTTTCGCTTTGCCCATGCTCTGCCAGAACCGACGGCGACACGGAAAACCTGTCACCGAAAAGGTCGCGAAGGTCGGACAGTGCCAGCGTCGTCAGCATCGTACAAGCCTACGACCTTTCAGGCAGGGCGCAAGCTCTGGCCCTTCGCTGCGCCATGCGGTATCACCGCGCGCATTCAGCCGCAGGGGAATCGCCCATGAAAGCCGCCGTCGTCACCTTCCCCGGATCGAACTGCGACCGCGATCTTGCCGTAGCCTTTGAAGGGGCAGGGTTCGAGGTGGCGCGGGTCTGGCACAAGGACACCTCGCTGCCGAAGGGCGTCGATGTGGTGGGGGTGCCTGGCGGCTTCAGCTTCGGCGACTACCTGCGCTGCGGCGCGATCGCCGCACAGTCGCCGATCAGCGGTGCGATCCGGGCCCATGCCGAACGGGGCGGCTATGTCCTGGGGATCTGCAACGGCTTTCAGGTCCTGACCGAAATGGGCCTGCTGCCCGGTGCGCTGATGCGCAATGCCGGGCTGAAGTTCGTCTGCCGGATGGTCACGCTTCGGGTTGGTACGACCGACAGCGCCTATACCTCAGGTTATGTCCTTGGCCAGACGATCCGCATTCCCGTCGCCCACCACGACGGCAACTATACCATCGACGCCGAGGGCCTGGCGCGGTTGAAGGGCGATGATCGCATAGCCTTTACCTACTGCGACAACCCCAACGGCAGCATGGCAGACATTGCCGGCGTCCTGTCGGAGAACCGCCGCGTGCTGGGGATGATGCCGCATCCCGAACGCGCGACCGAGGCAGCGCTGGGTTCGGAAGACGGGCGGGCACTTTTTTCGTCGATCATGGGCGGGATGGCGCTGGCCTGACCGCCTTCCGCTTGAGGGCCGCCGGGCCCGGCCCTAATCTTCGTGCATGGCAGCAAAAACCCCTCAGCTTGCACAGTCCGATCAGGGCATGTCCTGGCGCGTCAAGCTTGTGGTGGGCCTGCTTATCATGCTTGCCGTCGCGATCGTTCTGGTCTCGAACCGCCTGTTGACCGAACGCTATACGAACGACACGCGCAGCCGTGCCGAAGTCCGACTTGCGCTTTACACCGGCAACCTGATGGCGGAATTGCAGCGGACCTCGGTCGTCCCGTTGCTTCTGTCGCGCGACCCAGAACTCGTCCAGGCGCTGCGTGACGGCAACTACTCCTCGACCTCGGCAAAGTTGATCGCGCTGCAATCCCAGATCGGCGTGGCCTCGATCAGGCTGCTCGACCGGGACGGGCGGGTCGTGGGTGCGACGAATCGCAACATCCTTGGCACGAACAACCGGAACGCCCCGTATTTCGTAGATGCGCAACGCACGAAGGATACCATCTTCAGCGCAGTGAAACGCGAGGCGGGCGGTTTCGATTTCGTCTACTCGCGCGCGCTGCTGTCGGACTCCAAGGTCATCGGTGTCATCGTCGTCTCGGTCGATCTGATGAAATTCGAACGCGCCTGGGCGGGTTTGCAGGATGCGGTGCTGGTGACCGACAGCGAAGGAATCGTGATCCTTGCGACCGAGACGGTCTGGCGCGGCCAGCCGGTGGCCGAGGCGCTGGCACTGCGCGACCCGCCCTCGGCGATCTCGCGCGCGCTGCGTGCCACGGCCGACTGGGCGCAGACCCCACCGGATGCCTATGTCCGGGGCGAAGCGGTGATGAAGACCGAGGCGCGCATCCCCTTCCGTGGTTGGAAGTTGCAGACCTTCACCGCCTACGGTTCGGTGCGCGAGCAGGTGAACGGCATTCTGGCACTGCAGATCATGGGCTTTGCCATTCTCATGGCGTTCACCTTCTACATGCTGTCGCGTCGGGCTTGGTCGCGTTCGCTGACGTTCCAGCGGGAGTCGGCCGAACTGCGCGCGCTGAACGCTCGGCTGCAACGCGAAATCGCCGAACGCGAGAAGGTGCAGAAGGATCTTGAGGTCGCAGAGCTGACACTAGCGCAATCCTCGAAACTGGCCGCACTGGGTGAAATGTCGGCTGCTGTCAGCCACGAACTGAATCAGCCGCTGGCGGCGATGAAGACCTATCTGGCCGGCGCGCGGCTGTTGCTGCAGCGCAAGCGCCCGGACGAGGCTTTGTCCTCGTTCCAGCGCATCGACGACCTGATCGAACGGATGGGTGCGATCACCCGCCAATTGAAGTCTTACGCGAGGAAGGGCGGAGAAGCCTTTGAGGAAGTTGATCTTCGTGCTTGTGTGTCTTCAGCACTGGCGATGATGGAGCCGCAGCTCAAGGCGCGGGTGGTCAAGATCACCCGCGGCTTGCCGCGCCAGCCGGTGATGGTGATGGCCGACCGTATTCGGCTGGAGCAGGTGATCATCAATCTTTTGCGCAATGCTCTGGACGCGACGAAGGACATCCGCGATCCTCAGATTGACATCCTTTTGTCGGCCGGCGAGACGGCGACGTTGACCGTGCGTGACAACGGACACGGGATCAGCGATCTCGAGAACCTGTTCGAGCCCTTCTACACCACCAAGAAACCGGGCGAGGGCGTCGGACTGGGTCTTGCCATCTCGTCCGGGATCGTGACCGATCTGGGCGGCCGCCTGACGGCGCGGAACGCCGAGGGTGGCGGGGCGGTTTTCGAAATGCAGTTGCCGATCCTGGGCAACAGACAGGAAGCAGCAGAATGACAATGAAGAGGTCCCCATGGCCCGCGTAATGAAGGTGGCAATCGTCGATGACGAGGCGGACATGCGGCAGTCAATCAGCCAGTGGCTGGCGCTGTCGGGATTCGACACCGAAACCTATGCCAGTGCCGAGGATGCGCTGAAGGCGATCGGCCCGGATTTCCAGGGCGTCGTCGTCAGCGACATCAAGATGCCGGGCATGGATGGCATGACATTCCTCAAGCGGCTGATGGGGCAGGATTCGGGCCTGCCGGTCATCATGATCACCGGCCATGGCGACGTGCCGATGGCGGTCGAAGCGATGCGCGTCGGTGCATTCGATTTCCTGGAAAAGCCGTTCAACCCTGACCGGATGACCGAACTGGCCAAGAAGGCCACCCAGGCGAGGCGGATGACGCTGGACAGCCGCGCGCTGCGCAAGGAGTTGTCCGACGGCTCGACCATCATGAAGAAGCTGATCGGCACCAGCCCGGCAATGGAGCGGCTGCGCGAGGACATCCTCGATCTTGGCCAGGCCGACAGCCATGTGCTGATCGACGGCGAGACGGGCACCGGCAAGACGCTGGTTGCCCATGCGTTGCATGCCGTGGGGCCGCGGGCGTCGAAGAAGTTCGTGGCGATCTCCTGCGCCGCGTGGGGTGAGGAGCAGCTTGCTGCACGTCTTTTCGGCCCGGCCGAGGATGGCACCCTTCCGCTGGTGGAAGAGGCGCGGGGCGGGACGCTTTGCCTTGAGGACATCGAAGCCCTGCCGAATGCGTTGCAGGCACGTCTGCTGACCTTCATCAATGACCAGGGCACCCCGCCGGAAACCCGGATCATCGCGATCTGCAACCAGCACGCGCCGGATACGACGCTGGAACAGGTTCTGCGGCCCGACCTTTATTATCGGCTGGGGGCGATGACCATCGTGTTGCCGCCCCTGCGCACCCGTGGAGAGGACATACTGACGCTGTTCAACCGACTCAGCGAACAGTTCGCCGAGGAATACGGCTGCGAGGCCCCCCAGGTCACCGCGCAGGAGGCCGCGCAGCTTTTGCAGGCGCCCTGGCCGGGGAACGTGCGTCAGCTGGTGAACATTGCCGAACGCGCAGTCCTGCAGAACCGGCGCGGATCAGGGTCGATCGCCAGCCTGCTGATGGCCGACAACGAAGCCGCCGGTCCGGTGCTGACCACGGAAGGCAAGCCGCTGAAAGACTATGTGGAGGCTTTCGAGCGGATGCTGATCGACAACACGATGCGGCGGCACAAGGGGTCGATCGTCGCCGTAATGGAAGAACTCTGCCTGCCGCGCCGGACTTTGAACGAGAAGATGGCCAAATACGGGCTCAGCCGGTCGGATTATGTCTGAACTTGCTGCGCGTTTCGGGGTTTCCTGCGGGCAGCCCCGAAACGGCTTCGGCTGTCTGCGGCGCGTTGGCATGTGACAGGGCGTCGCCGTCCCGGTCCGTGCGTGGCATATCTGCGCATCAGGTCTTGCCCGCGGGCGCGGGGCAGATCCCGCTGTGCCGGGCGAAGAATGCCCATTGTGTTTCCGGCAGAATTCCCGTTAGGGTCGCGTGACGCGAAGGCGATGCTTTCGCGCAGGAATTCTCTGTCCGGCAGGACTGGCGCCCGAAGCGTGCCGCCTGTCGGGCAGTCGGATAGGCCGCAAGGCCGGAATTTCCCGCCAAGTCATTGACGATGCGGGGTGAACAGGTGGGTCGCCACGTGGCTTCCCGAAGTGAAACGCGATGATGTGTGCGACAGTCGCAAGTCAGGACGAGGGGTGCCCACCGGGCACGGTCCGCCGCATTGCTGTCCGCGCCATCGCCCGAACAAGCCGCCTTTTCCCTGTCAGCCATCCACCCGGGGCTTCCCCGGGGCGGGCTTCTGGCAGGCCGGGCGCATTGGAACATCATGGCCAAGAAGATGCTTATCGATGCCACCCATCCCGAGGAGACTCGGGTCGTGGTGATGGACGGAAACAAGGTTGAAGAGTTCGACTTCGAGACCGTCAACAAACGCCAGATTACCGGAAACATATATCTCGCCAAGGTGACGCGGGTGGAGCCTTCGCTCCAGGCGGCTTTTGTCGAGTACGGCGGCAACCGCCATGGTTTCCTGGCCTTTGCCGAAATCCACCCTGACTATTATCAGATCCCGGTCGCTGACCGGAAAGCTCTGATCGAGGAAGAGCGGGCGATGGCCCGCGCCGAGGAGGAAGAGGAAAACCGTCGGTCGCGCCGCCGCCCCGCCCGCCCTGCGCCCGTGACCGAAGCCGCAAAAGCGGATGACGCCGTTGCCGAGGGCCCGGAAGGCATGGCGGTAGTCGATCTTGAAGATGACGATTCCGACCTGATCGATGCCGGCGAGACCGAGCTGGTCGATGCCACGCCTAGCCCTGACGGTGAGGCTTCCGCCAAGGCCGAAGGTGGCGAGAACGGCGAGGGCGAGGCGCCCTATCGCGCCGTGGACCACGCCAGCGAGACCGACGACGAAATCGAATCGATTGCCGAAGAAGACCTGGCCGAGGAAATCGCCCCGCCGCGTCGCCCGCGCGCGCGCCGCTACAAGATACAGGAGGTGATCAAGGTCCGGCAGATCATGCTGGTCCAGGTCGTCAAGGAAGAGCGCGGCAACAAGGGCGCGGCGCTGACAACCTATCTGTCGCTGGCCGGCCGCTATTGCGTGCTGATGCCGAATACGGCGCGCGGTGGCGGAATTTCCCGCAAGATCACCCAGGCCGCAGACCGCAAGCGGCTCAAGGAGATCGCGTCGGAAATCGAGGTGCCCGAAGGTGCGGGGCTGATCATCCGCACGGCAGGGGCCAAGCGGACCAAGCCCGAGATCAAGCGCGATTACGAATATCTGATGCGGCTTTGGGAACAGATCCGCGAACTGACGCTGAAGTCGATCGCGCCAGCCAAGATCTACGAGGAAGGCGACCTGATCAAGCGGTCGATCCGCGATCTTTACAGCCGCGAGATCGACGAGGTGCTGGTCGAGGGTGAGGCGGGCTATCGCACCGCCAAGGACTTCATGCGGATGATCATGCCCAGCCATGCCAAGCAGGTGATCCGCTACAACGAGCCGACTCCGTTGTTCGCCAAGTATCAGGTGGAAGGCTACCTTGCGGGCATGTTCAACCCGGTCGTCCAGCTGAAATCCGGCGGTTACATCGTGATCGGGGTGACCGAGGCGCTGGTGGCGATCGACGTGAACTCCGGCCGGGCGACCAAGGAAGGCTCGATCGAGGAAACCGCGCTGAAGACCAACCTCGAGGCGGCCGAAGAAATCGCACGCCAGCTGCGCTTGCGCGACCTGGCGGGTCTGATCGTCATCGACTTCATCGACATGGAAGAGCGCAAGAACAACGCCGCTGTCGAGAAGCGCCTGAAGGAAAAGCTCAAGACCGACCGTGCGCGAATCCAGGTCGGCCGGATCAGCGGATTCGGTCTTCTGGAGATGAGCCGCCAGCGGCTGCGCCCGGGCATGCTGGAATCGACCACCCAGCCCTGCCCGCATTGTCACGGCACGGGTCTTATCCGGTCGGATGATTCCATGGCGCTGACCGTGCTGCGCGCGCTTGAGGAAGAGGGCACGCGGAAGCGGTCGCGCGAAGTGCTGCTGAAGGCGCCGATCGGGATCGTGAACTACCTGATCAACCACAAGCGCGAGCACATCGCACTGATCGAGGCTCGCTACGGCATGAGCGTTCGCATCGAGGCAGACCCGATGCTGGTCAGCCCCGATTACACGATCGAGAAGTTCAAGACTGCGACAAGGGTCGTCCCCGAGACCCCGGTCGTTTCGGGTCATGCGGGCCTGATGGGCGCGCCCGTCGATGAGCAGGACCACGATATCGTCGAGGAAAGCGCCGAAGAGGAACAGGCGGTCGATGCCGAGGCAGCGGAAGCGCAGCCCCAACCCGCAGAAGGCGAGGGTCAGCCCGGCAAGAAGAAGCGGCGCCGGCGGCGCCGGCGGCGTGGCGGCCAGCGCGAAGGTTCGGTTGCCGAGAACGGCGCGGCGGAAGGCGCTGGTGCAGAGGCCGACGACGAAGAATCCGCCGAAGAGCCTGCGGAGACGATCGAGGCTGCGCCGCCCGTGGCCGTTGAACCCGAGGTCGAACCGACTGCACCGCCGGAAAAGCCCAGGCGCACGCGCAAGCCGCGTGGGGAAACGGCCGAGGCATCGGCTTCCGCCGATGCTGATTCTTCCGAGGGGCCGGTGACCGGGACGGTTTCGCAGGAATCCGAGACGTCCGAACCCGCGACCGCGGAAAAGCCGGCACCGAAACGCCGGGCAAGTCGGACCAGGGCCGAACCGAAACCCGAGACAGAGAGCGCGGCAGAAACGACCGCGGCAAAGTCGAAGGCACCCCGCAGCCGCACAACCAGGTCGAATGCGGCGGCTGAGGCTCCGGCCGCCGAGGCCACGGAAGCAGCAGCGCCGACGCCCGAGGTCGTGGCGACCGAGATGCCGGCAGCAGAAGCCCCCGCACCCGAGGCCGCAACGCCTGACCTGCCGGCGCTGGCGCCTGATCCGGGCATGGAACCTGCGGCAGAGGGTATGGTGGCCGATCCTGGCGAGGCTCGGTCCGCGTCGGCGGAAGAAACCGCGCCGGCAGAGGAAGCCGCAAAACCCAAGCGCAAGGGCTGGTGGTCGCTGGGCCGCTGAGTCCTGACCTTACTTTCCATGGACTTCGTCTTCCTGCCCGGGTCTTCCGGCAGGAGGGCGAAGTCCGATCGGATCATCCGCGACGGATCAGATGCAGGGTGACGGCCCCTTCATCCCTGGTTTCCAGATAGCAGTGGCCGGCCTCGGCGCAGAAATGGGGCATGTCGATCCTGGCCATCGCATCGGTTGTGCGAACGCACAAGACGGTGCCGGACGCCAAGGCCGCAAGCCGCTTGCGTGCGCGCAGAACGGGCAGGGGGCAAAGCAGCCCCTCGCAATCCAGAAGTTCGTCCCAATCGGCCATGCGGCCGTTTAGCCGGGGAAGGGCCTCGCGGCAAGGTTTCAGCCGGGCCACGGGGATGTGACGCCCTGAATGCGTGACGCGGGGCTGCAAAGCCGCTATTTCGCGAAGAACATGTTTGGAATCGAGATCATCGACGCTGCCCTTCTGCCCGCGATGCTGGTTGCGCTTGCGGCCGGTGTCCTGTCGTTCCTCAGCCCCTGCGTCCTGCCGATCGTGCCGCCCTATCTGGCCTACATGGGCGGGATCAGCATGGGCGAGATGACCGTGCAGGGTGCCGCACGGCGCCGGGTGATCCTGCCGGCGCTGTTCTTCGTTCTCGGCCTGTCCACGATCTTCCTGCTTCTGGGGTTCACCGCTTCGGCTTTCGGCAGTTTCGTGCTGCAGAACCAGCTGCTGCTGGCGCGGATCTCGGGTATTGTCATCATCGTTTTCGGTCTGCATTTCCTGGGCCTGTTCCGCATCGGGATCCTCGACCGTGAGATGCGGCTGGATGCAGGCGACCGGGGCGGATCTGCCCTTGGTGCCTATGTGCTGGGCCTGGCCTTCGCCTTCGGCTGGACGCCCTGCATCGGCCCGCAACTGGGGGCGATCCTGTCTCTGGCCGCGCAGGAGGGCAGCATGGAACGCGGAACCCTGTTGCTGGGCGTCTATGCCTTGGGCCTGGGTCTGCCATTTCTTCTGGCGGCGATCTTCATCGAGCGATCGATGTCCCTGCTGGCAAGGCTGAAGCGGCACATGAAGCTGATCGAGCGGCTTATGGGCGCCCTGCTGATCGGCGTCGGTCTGGCGCTGGTGACCGGGGCCTTCACCGATTTCAGCTACTGGATGCTGGAAACCTATGAATATCTGGGTCTGCCTCTGCCCGGCTGAGGCTTCCTTGGCGCCCGCCGATGGGTAAGCTGGGGCATGGCAGACGGGGCAGGTCGGGCGTGAAGTCGGGCAACGGGATCGGCGAAGGAACGGGTGTCTTCCGGCGCCATGTCCTTTATGTGCCCGGCTATGACCCCTTTCCTCCGCGCAGATATCGCGAACTGTACCGCAAGGAGGGCGCGGCACAGGCCGCGATTTCGGGATACGAGCTTGCGATCCGGGCGCGACCGGGCACTGCCGGCGGTTGGTGCGTGACCAGCTGCATGGAACAGGCTGCCGAGGCCGAGATGGAGGTTCTGGTCTGGTCCGATCTGGTGAAGTCCTCGATGGAGAGGGGGGTGCTTGGCACCTACCTGCTGTTCTTTCGGACGGCATGGGTCTATGGGGCATCGGGGGCGCTGTGGCGCCTGCTCAGGCTGCGCAAGGGGCCGATGATCGCTGCGCTCTATCCCGCGGTGCTGCTGGCGGGGCAGGCACTGGTTGCGATGCTGGCGGGGTGGATCGTGGCGCGGCTTGCCGGAGGTGGCTGGGCAGGCCTGGGGCTGGCCCTTGCCGTGGGATTTGCGGTGCTGGAAGGCTTTCGCCGGATCGACCGCAGGCTTTTCGTCTATTACCTCATGCACGATTATGCCTATACGGCGGTTGCCCGTGGGGCCTATCCGGCGGCACTGGCTGACAGGCTGGCGCAGTTTCGCGGGCGCGTTCGCGCTGCCATGGAAAGCGGGGTGGACGAGGTTCTGGTCGTAGGCCATTCCTCGGGCGTGCATCTGGCGGTCAGCGTGCTGGCCGACCTGATCCGCGAAGGCGTGCCGCCGGGCCCGTCGCTGGGGTTCCTGTCGCTTGGCCAGGTGGTGCCGATGGCGTCCTTCCTGCCCGAAGCGCGGAAGTTGCGGGGCGATCTGCTTTTCCTGTCGCAGCGCCAGGAACTGACCTGGGTCGATGTCTCTGCGCCCGGGGATGGCTGCTGTTTCGCATTGTGCGATCCGGTCGCGGTCAGCGGCATGGCGACTAAAGGTCAGCGCTGGCCGCTGGTGATCTCGGCCGCCTTCAGCCAGACGCTGAGCCCCGAACGCTGGCAACACTTGAAGCGGCGCTTCTTCCGGCTGCATTTCCAGTATCTCTGTGCCTTTGACCAGCCCGGCGACTACGACTATTTTCGCATCACCGCCGGGCCCCTGACACTGGCCGAACGCTACGCGGGGCGCAGACCCTCGCCCGGACGGGTCGCGCAGGCCTGCAGCCCATACAGGGACATGGCTTGAGGCCGCCCAAGCCGGAACCGCGCAAGGATCGCGTCCCGCTCTGGGACTATCTGCGGCTTTTCCGCCGCGACATCCTGTCGGCTCAGCCGGCGCGGCTATACCGGGCGTGGATGGCCGAATTCCGCACGCCGTTCTTCCGCAGCTATCTGTGCAACGACCCGGCGCTGGTGCGGCGCGTGCTGGATGACCGGCCCGCCGACTTTCCGAAATCGGACCGGGTGACCGAAGGGCTGCGCCCGCTGCTCGGCCGGTCGGTCTTCGTCACCAATGGCGATGAATGGCTTCACCAGCGCCGGATCATCGACCCGGCCTTCGAGGGCGGCCGGCTGAAGGAGGCTTTTCCTGCGATCTGGGCGGCCAGCGAGGCCGCCGTCGCACGCATGACCGAGGGCGAGGTCGAGGTTGAGCTTCATGCCAGCCATGCGGCAGCGGATGTGATCTTCCGCACGCTTTTCTCGATCCCGATTGAGGACCGGGTGGCACAGGCCGTGTTTCACGAATTCCGCGCCTATCAGCGCAGCGCCCCGATCCTGAACCTGGGCGCCTTCCTGCCCCTGCCGCGCTGGATGCCGCGGCTGCACCGGCGGGCGACGCTGCGCTCGGCCCGGGTGATCCGGGAGCTGATTTCCGCGCTGACGGCCGAACGTGCGGCAGCGATTGCGGCAGGAACCGCACCCGTGGATCTGGCGACGAGAATCATGACCACGCCCGATCCGGTGACCGGGGCGCCCTTTGCAACCGCGGAAATGGTCGACCAGGTGGCGATCTTCTTTCTTGCCGGACACGAGACCAGCGCCTCTGCTCTGGCTTGGGCGCTGTATCTTCTGGCCACGCATCCCGAGGCTCAGGCGCGGGTCGCATCAGAGGCGGCGGCCCTGCGGCCAGAATTCGGCACGTTGGGGCAACTGCGCTACACGCGCGATGTATTTCGCGAGGCGCTGCGCCTTTATCCCCCCGTGCCGATGATGGTGCGCGAAACGGTGGCGGAAGAGGATTTCCGCGGCAGGCTGGTGAAATCCGGGGCGCAGGTTGTCATCAGCCCCTGGCATCTGCATCGGCACGAACGCATCTGGGACCGGCCGGACGATTTCGATCCCGACCGTTGGTCAGGCGAGACACGCGATGCGGCACGGGATGGCTATCTGCCATTTTCGCGCGGCCCGCGCGTCTGCCCCGGCGCAGGTTTCGCGATGCTGGAAGGCACGCTGATGCTGGCACATCTGATCCGCGCCTATCACTTCCAGGCGCTGCCCGACCGGGTTCCGGTGCCGGTGGCACATCTTACGGTTCGGGCGCAAGACGGGATCTGGTTGCGGGTCACGCGTCGGGACGACGCCGATCTGATGCCCTGACAGGGCGGCTGCGGTCAGAGCAGCTCGATCCGGTAGCTTTCGATCACGGTATTGGCGAGCAGCTTCTCGCACATCGCCTTTACCTCGGCTTCGGCCTTCGCAACGTCGGTCTCGGCCAGGTCGAGTTCGATCACCTTGCCTTGGCGGACGCCGGTCACGCCTTGGAACCCCAGAGACCCCAGCGCATGGCGCACGGCCTCGCCCTGCGGGTCAAGGACGCCGTTCTTCAGCATGACGGTGACACGAGCTTTCATCGGGGCCTCCGGCGCAGTGGGTTGCTCGTCCTTAGCGAAGGGGCGCGCAGGGGGCAAGACCCGCGTCATCCGCCAGAAGCAACCGCTGCGCGACAAGGGCACCGCTGCCGGCCAGCACTGCCGCAAGCAGGAAATATCCCGCGATCCAGCCTGCCTGTTCGGGCAGGTCGTGCCCCGCATCGATCAGCAGGCCGGTCACGCCGGGTCCGATCGCGCTGCCCAGCACCATGACTGCGCCCGTCATCGCCCGGATCCGGCCCAGATGGGCGTTGCCGAAGAACTCGGCCCAGATCGCAGTGGAAAGCGTTGCATTCGCCCCGACCGAGAGCCCCATAAGCACCATCGCTGCGGCGGCCGCGCCCGGTGTCGTCGCATGGGCGATGGCCAGATACCCCAGGGCCAGCGGCAAAAGATAGACCGGCACCAGCCGGGCCGCGCCAAAGCGGTCCACAGCCCATCCGGTGGCCAGCATGCTGGCAATGCCCGAAATGGTGAACACAGGGAAGAGCGCGACAAGCGTGACATGGGCCCAGCCCTTCACCTCGGCCAGGTGAACCTGGTGGAAGAAGAAGGCGGTGATCCATGCCGGCGGCCCCAGGATTGCCGGAACCAGCAGCCAGAACAGCCAGTGGCGCAGGACCTCGCCCCGCGTCCAGTGCCGCCCGCCCATGCCGGTCGAATGCTGTTCGGCGGCAAAGCTTTGTGGCGTTCGTTCCTGCCGCAGCAGCACGTGAAGCACCGGCATCAGCACGATCGGCACCAGCCCCGCCAGAAGCCACAGGCTGCGCCAGTCGATCAGCAACATCAGGCTGGCGGCGGTGATCGGCAAAAGCGCCTCTCCCGCTGCAACGCCAAGCCCGGCAAAGGCGACTGCCCGCCCGCGACTTGCCGCGAACCAGCGCGACATGGCGACCATGGCTGTATGGCCCATCATGCCCTGACCCGTCAGCCGCATCAGGAACACCGCGACCCAAAGCATCCAGACCGCCGGCGCCGTGGCCATCAGCAGCGACGAAGCCGCCAGCCCGCAAAGGATCACCAGCGAGATGTGCCGCACCCGGAACCGGTCGGTCAGCCCGCCCGAGTAGATCATCACCGCCGCCGAGGCCATCGTGGCCCCGGCATAAAGCGCGCCCCAAGCCCCGTGTGACAGGTCGAAGGCCGCGCGAATCTCTCCGGCAAAGACCGAGATGAAGAAGGTCTGGCCGAAGCTCGAGGCCCAGGTCAGCAGGAAGCCGGCCATCAGCCAGCGCAGGTTCTGGCGGAGGAAGGCGATATAGTCGGTCATTCCGGGGCTTTCCGGTATTTTGACGCCGCAGATCCTGGCCCGGTCCGCACGGGGACAAGGCCCTGATGCCCGAAAACGCGATTTCGGTCTGCGCCCTCAGTTGATCAGGGTGGGCTTTGTCGTATGCGTGACGTTCGAGGGCAGCACACCCAGGCGACGCGCTAGTTCGGTATAGACATCAGCCAGTGGCTGCGGGTCTGGCACTGTTCCGTCAGGGCGCTCGGGAAGGCGCATGTCCCACAGCCGGCAGCTATCGGGGCTGATCTCGTCGGCGACGATCAGACGCATGAAATCGCCTTCCCAGATGCGGCCGACCTCGATCTTGAAGTCTGCCAGGCGAATGCCGACGCCCATCATCACGCCGGAAAGGAAGTCATTCACCCGCAAGGCCAGCGCCACGATGTCGTCAAGATCCTGCTGGCTGGCCCAGCCAAAGGCAACGATATGCTCTTCTGCGACCATCGGAGAGTTCAGCCGTGGATCCTTATAGTAGTATTCCACGATCGGGCGGGGCAGCTGCGTGCCTTCCGGGATGCCCAGCCGCGCGGTCATCGGTCCTGCGGCAAAGTTGCGCACGATGACTTCCAGCGGAATGATCTCGGCCATCCGCACCAGCTGTTCACGCATGTTCAGCCGGCGGATGAAATGCGTGGGTACCCCGATCTGGTTCAGACCGGACATGAAGAATTCCGACAGGCGGTTGTTCAGCACCCCCTTGCCCTCCAGCGTGGCCGGGGCTGCTACGGTGGGGGCGCTGTCGTCCTTGAAATACTGAATCAGCGTGCCAGGTTCCGGGCCTTCGTAAAGGATCTTGGCCTTGCCTTCGTAAACCTTCTTGCGCCGTGCCATGCCGTCTCCGTTTCAGGGTCCCGCAAAAGGGTAGGGGACCCCGTGGGGGGTGTTCCCTTGGCCTATAGTCCATGGGTCGCCCTGTCGCAAGGCGCGAGGGGGAGAAGGGGGCTTGCGGCAGGGCCGGTCGAGGGGCATATGAGGGACAAACAGTCCATGCCCGGGGGAGCCCATGACCACCTTCGACGAACGCGAGCATGCCTTCGAGGCCAAGTTCGCCCATGACAGCGAAATGCAGTTCCGTGCCGAGGCGCGGCGCAACAAGCTGGTCGGACTTTGGGCAGCGGAACTGATGGGCAAGACCGGCGACGAAGCCACGGCCTACGCCATGCAGGTCGTCGAAGCCGATTTCGAGGAAGCCGGCGATGAGGACGTGGTGCGCAAGGTCGTCGCCGATCTGGCCGGCAAGGCCAGCGCCGACGAGGTGCGCGCTAAGCTGAAGGAGCTGATGCCCGTGGCCAAGGCCCAGCTGCTGAGCGAGATCTGACCCCCTCTGCGCCCGCCCCGTGCAACTTGAGGCGGGCGCCATCATTTCATGCGCAATATGAATTTGCGTCGGGTCCGGGTGCATGGCATTGGGGGCTGAACCCGGCCAACCGAAGGACCCTTTCCATGACCGACCTGCTTTCGCGCCTGCTTGGCGAACGCGACTGGCTGATGGCCGATGGCGCGACCGGAACGAACCTGTTCAACATGGGCCTCTCCTCTGGCGAGCCGCCCGAACTGTGGAATACCGACCGCCCCGATAACATCCGCAGGCTTTATCGTGGCTCGGTCGAGGCAGGGTCGGACCTGTTCCTGACCAACACCTTCGGCGGCAATGCCGCGCGTCTGAAGCTGCACAATGCGCAGGACCGGGTGCGGGAGCTGAACCGGATCGGCGCCGAGCTTGGCCGCGAGATCGCCGACCAGGCGGGGCGACCTGTGGTGGTGGCCGGGTCGATGGGCCCAACGGGCGAGATCTTCGAGCCGATGGGCACACTGACCCACGCGACGGCGGTCGAGATCTTCCACGAACAGGCAGAGGGTCTAAAGGAGGGCGGGGTCGATGTCCTGTGGGTCGAGACGATCAGCGCCCCCGAGGAATTCCGCGCCGCAGCCGAGGCGGCGGCGCGGGCCGGCATGCCATGGTGCGGCACGATGAGCTTCGACACGGCGGGCCGCACAATGATGGGTGTGACATCGGCCGCGCTGGTGGATCTGGTCGAGAAACTGCCGAACCCGCCGATTGCCTTCGGTGCCAACTGCGGTGTGGGTGCTTCTGACCTGATGCGGACTGTGTTGGGCTTTCTGTCAACCGGAACGCAGCGGCCGGTGATCGCCAAGGGCAATGCAGGTATTCCCAAGTATCACGATGGCCACATTCACTATGATGGCACACCCGAACTTATGGCGGAATATGCCGTGCTTGCCCGCGATGCCGGGGCCCGGATCATCGGCGGATGCTGCGGCACGATGCCCGAGCATCTGAAGGCCATGCGTCATGCCCTTGAAACCCGGCCGAAGGGGCCGCGCCCGACGCTGGAAGACATCTCGGCGAAACTGGGTGCATTCTCCTCGGCCTCGGACGGGACGGGCGATACCTCGGGCGAACCCCGCCGCGAACGGCGCGGACGGAGGGGTTAGGGCCTGGATAGATCCGATAAGGCTGCGTCAGGCCGGATTGTTCAGAACAGCGCAAGCTGGTCGCCGGCCCTGGGGGGCGGGGCAAAAAGGTCGGTGCGCAGGGGCGGAAGCCCGCTGCCCAGCCCGAGCCGCCTGCGCGCAAGTTCAGCGCGGCGGTGTATGAGATCGGCCCATAGGCCCTGACCGCGCATCCTGGTGCCGAAGGCAGGGTCGTAGTCCTTGCCCCCGTGCAATTCGCGCACCCTGCCCATGACGCGCGCCGCGCGGTCGGGAAAGGTCGTCTGGATCCAGCGGCGGAAGAGATTGGCCACCTCCAGTGGCAGACGCAGGGGAATCGAATTGGCAAAGCGCGCGCCCGCGTCGCGTCCGGCCTGCATCACTGCCTCAAGTTCGTGATCGGTCAGCGCCGGGATCAGGGGCGAGACCTGGATGCGCACCGGAATGCCCGCGCCGGCCAGCCGCTCGATCATCTGCAACCTCCGCTTTGGGGCGGGTGCCCGCGGTTCCATCCGGCGGGCAAGATCGGGGTCAAGCGTGGTGACGCTGATCGACACCGCCGCCAGACCATCGGCCGCCATCGGGGCCAGAAGGTCGATGTCGCGTTCGACGGTCGTGCCGCGCGTGGTGATCCAGACCGGGTGGCGGAAGGCGGCCAGCACCCCCAGAATCTGCCGCATGATGCGGCTGTCCTGTTCCACCGGCTGATAGGGGTCGGTGTTGGTGCCGATGGCCAGCGGCTGCACACGGTAGTCGGGCTTGCGCAGCTCGTCCTCCAGCACGGCAGCGATGCCGGGCCGCGCAATGAGGCGCGTCTCGAAATCGAGCCCCGGTGACAGGTTCAGCCATGCATGCGACGGCCGCGCGTAACAGTAGATGCAGCCGTGTTCGCAGCCGCGGTAGGGATTGATCGACCGGTCGAAGGGCAGGTCAGGCGACTTCTGCCAGGTGATGGCCGAACGCGGGCGCTCTTCTCGCAGTTCGGTGCGAACGGTCCGTTCTTCCTCGGCGATGTCCCAGCCGTCGTCGAAGGCGACGCGCCGGGTCGCCTCGAACCGGCCGGCGAGATTGCTGTCTGCGCCGCGACCGCGCAGACGGTGGCCAGGAAGGATGCTGTTGCTCATGTGACGAAACTAGAACATATGCGGAACAGGCGCCACAACTTTCCTGCCCGCGACGGCTTTCTGTCGGCTTTCATCCGGTGTATGTCGCTTGCCGAATAGTGATGCGGTCGCTTTGCGACCATGCACGAGGCAGACACTTCCGCTTGGAGCGCCCGCAATGGCCGACGACGAAATCATCCTCTCCGAACTTTCGGACGACGAGCTTGTGCTTCAGATGCACGACGACCTCTATGACGGTCTCAAGGAAGAGATCGAGGAGGGCGTGCGTATCCTGATCGAGCGCGGCTGGGCGCCCTATGACGTGCTGACCAAGGCGCTGGTGGCGGGGATGACCATCGTTGGTGCCGACTTCCGTGACGGTATCCTCTTCGTGCCCGAGGTGCTGCTTGCCGCGAACGCGATGAAGGCGGGGATGGCGATCCTGAAGCCCCTGCTGGTCGAAACCGGCGCGCCGCGCATGGGCAAGATGGTGATCGGCACGGTGAAGGGCGACATCCACGACATCGGCAAGAACCTGGTGGCGATGATGATGGAAGGCGCCGGCTTCGAGGTGGTGGACTTGGGCATCAACAACGCGGTCGAGAAATACATCGAGGCGCTGGAGACCGAAAAGCCCGACATCCTGGGCATGTCGGCGCTCTTGACCACGACCATGCCCTACATGAAGGTCGTCATCGACACGATGAAGGAAAAGGGCCTGCGCGACGATTATATCGTGCTGGTGGGCGGTGCTCCCCTGAACGAGGAATTCGGCAAGGCCATCGGCGCGGATGCCTATTGCCGCGACGCTGCGGTTGCGGTCGAGACCGCCAAGCAGTTCGTTGCGCGCAAGCACAACCAGCTGAACGCCTGAGCACGGCTCCGTGATCCTGCCGGGGCTTGCACAAAGCCCCAGCAGGGCGCAGATTGATGCGCAGGGGGACAAGCCATGCCGTTGACGCATTTTCTTGGGCTGATTGCACTGGTGCTGGTTGCGGCGGGTCTGACGCTATGGCTTGCCTTTGGCTCTGGTCTGCCGTTGGTGGCGCTGATGTTCGCGGCTCTGTCGGCAAGTGTGATCCTGACCTGGACCCGGGTCAGCCGTTAGGGCGCCCCCCGGCGCCGATGAAGGTGCCCGATGGATGATCTGACCCTTTCCGAGACCGGTCTTGCGCCCAACCAAACGGGGCGCATCCTTCTGGTGGCGTGCGGTGCCCTTGCGCACGAGATCCTGGCCCTCAAGGCAGCGAACGGCTGGGAGCATATCGATCTGCAATGCCTGCCCGCCAAGCTGCACCTGTGGCCGGAGCGGATCATCCCAGCCGTCGAGGCGGCGGTCATTGCGGCGCAGGGGCGCTATGAGACGATCTTCGTCGTCTATGCCGATTGCGGGACGGGTGGTCTGCTGAAGGCGGCCTGCGACCGGCTGGGGGTCGGTATGGTAGAAGGCCCGCACTGCTATGCCTTCTTCGAGGGCAATGCCGCCTTTGCCGCCCGTGCCGAAACCGAATTCGATGCCTTCTATCTTACGGATTTTCTGGTGCGCCAGTTCGATGCCTTTGTCTGGAAGCCCATGGGTCTGGACCGCCACCCCGAACTGCGGGACATGTATTTCGGAAATTACCGCAAACTGGTCTATCTGGCGCAGCTTGATGACCCCGCGCTGGATGCAAAGGCGCAGGACTGTGCCGCACGGCTGGGGCTGGCCTACGAGCGGCGCTTGACCGGTTATGGCGACCTGGCAAGGACGCTGGCGCGTGTTGCCAGCTAGGTTGAAAAATCGGTGATGACCGCGACACCGGGCGCGGTGGGGCCGTCGAAGGCCTGCAATTCCGTTGTCGCCTGTGACAGCGGCACTCTGCGGGCGACAATCGGGCGCACGTCGATGCGGCCGGACTCGATCAGCGAAAGCAGGGTGGGGTAGCGCCAGGCTGGCATGCCGCGCGTGCCGAACATCGACAGCTGGCGCATGTAAAGCGTGTTCATGTCGATCTGCATGCTGGCGGTGTGCCCGACAGGAAGGCCGATCTGGACATGACGGCCAAGCGGGCGCAGGCAGCTCAGCGAGGCATTGGCCGTTGCCTCGATCCCCAGTGCCTCAACGCTGACATGGGCACCGCCCTGCGTGGCTTCGACGATTCGCGCGGCAACATCGCCCTCGCGGGCATCCAGGGCCACTTCGGCGCCAAGGCCGAGGGCATGGGCCAGCTTGTCGGGCACCACATCGACCACGATTACCCTTGCCCCGAGCGCCCTGCCGACAAGCAGGCAGGAAAGGCCGATCCCACCCGTCCCGTGGACGGCAAGCCATTCCCCGGCCTGCAGCGCAGCGCGCCCGGTCAGGGCATGGAAGGCTGTGGTTACGCGGCAGCCGAGGCCAGCTGCAAGGTCGGGTGAAAGGCTTTCGGGCAGACGGGTCAGGTTATGTGCATGCGGAACCGAGACATATTCGGCATAGGCTCCGCGGTCGCCGAAGCCCGGGACGCGTTGGCTGCGGCAGGTGGTTGTCTGACCGGACCGACATTCTGGACAGGCGCCGCAGGCGAGGATGAAGGGGGCGATCACACGGTCGCCCTTGCGCCACGTCGCCAGCGGGCCGGCTTCGACCACCTCGCCACAGTATTCGTGGCCGGGGATGTCGCCAGGTTTCACCTTGGGGTGTTCGCCGACCCAACCGTGCCAGTCGCTGCGGCAGATGCCGCAGGCGAGGGTTCGCACCACCACGCCATCCGGCTCGCAGACAGGGTCGGCGACAGTTTCGAGACTCAACGGCTCGCGGTAGGCGCGAAGGACGGCGGCGCGCATCAGGATCCTCGGTAATGGTTCAGGCAGAAGACGCGGATTGCAGAGGCCAGCCCCTCGTCGCCGCGCCGGGCGGCGTCGATCTCGGCGGCAAGGAGGTTAAGAGGGGTCTGCCGTTCGGCGGCAATGGCGCGGAAGGCCTCCCAGAACTCGGGCTCGAGCGAGACCGAGGTGCGGTGGCCGCGAAGGGTGAGCGAATGCTTGGCAGGGCGGCTGGTCATGATGGAAGGCTAGCGGATGCAGCGGTGGTGCAAAATCCCCAAGCAAGGATCTTGCCACGTTTCTTGCAAAGGAAACCCGGGGTAAAAGGCGGATCAGAACCTCTCGGGATTTGCAGAACGCCACGAGATGCCCCGCATTCTCGACCAAGCCTCCGTCGGGTGCCGTCCGGCTGGACAACATCTGGCCCATCCATTCCTGCGACGTGACCGGCAAAGGCGGGTGTGGCATCGGGCGCCTTCCTGCCGACAGCCTGTCATAGCCGGGTCAACGCCCGGTTACTCGCTCTCGCGCCGATGTGCTTCGAGGGTTCTTGCGGCCTTCTCGGCCTCTGCCTTCTGAAGCGCACGCTCGGCCTTGGTGCGACCGTGCTTCGCTGCATTCGCATCCGCCGCGGCGCGGGCGGCCTTGCGGGCCGCCTGCTTGCGTGCGGTGCGGAGGTTGACGACTTCGGCCATCAGCCCTTCGGGCCGATCATGTCTTCGGGCCGCACGATACGGTCGAAGGTCTCGCCATCGACGAAGCCGAGGGCGATGGCCTCTTCGCGCAGGGTCGTGCCGTTCTTGTGCGCGGTCTTGGCGACCTTGGTCGCGTTGTCGTAGCCGATGGTCGGCGCCAGGGCCGTGACCAGCATCAGGCTTTCCTTCATGAGCTTCTCGATCCGCGTCCGGTTTGCCTGGATCCCGACCACCATGTTGTCGGTGAAGCTTGCGGCGGCATCGCCCAGAAGCTGGATCGACTGCAGCACGTTGTAGGCCATCATCGGGTTGTAGACGTTCAGCTCGAAATGGCCCTGGCTGCCGGCAAAGCCCACCGCCGCATCATTGCCCATGACATGGGCGCAGACCATGGTCAGCGCCTCTGCCTGGGTCGGGTTCACCTTGCCCGGCATGATGCTGGATCCCGGCTCGTTCTCCGGCAGGATCAGCTCTCCCAGGCCCGACCGCGGACCCGAGCCGAGAAGCCGCAGGTCGTTGGCGATCTTGAACAGGCTTCCGGCCACCGTCTTCAGTGCGCCCGAGAACATCACCATCGCGTCATGGGCAGCCAGAGCCTCGAACTTGTTCGGCGCGGTGACGAAGGGCAGGCCGGTGATCGTGGCAATCTCGGCCGCGACGCGTTTGTCAAAGCCCACGCGGGTGTTCAGCCCCGTGCCCACCGCCGTCCCGCCCTGTGCAAGTTCGTAGATATGAGGCAGGCAGAGCTTCACCCGCTCGATCCCCCGGTCCACCTGGGTGGCATAGCCCGAGAATTCCTGGCCCAGCGTCAGCGGCGTCGCGTCCTGCGTATGCGTCCGGCCGATCTTGATGATGTCCTTGAATTCCTCGGACTTCGCCCACAGGGCCTTCGCCAGCTTTTCCAGCCCCGGCAGCAGAACGTCGCGCGTGTGCATGCCGATGGCCACATGCATTGCGGTGGGGAAAGTGTCGTTAGAGGACTGGCCCATGTTCACATGGTCGTTCGGATGCACGGGCTTCTTCGAGCCCATGACGCCGCCCAGCATCTCGATGGCGCGATTGCTGATCACCTCGTTGGCATTCATGTTCGACTGGGTGCCGGAGCCCGTCTGCCACACGACCAGAGGGAAGTTGTCGTCGAACTTGCCCTCGATCACTTCCTCTGCTGCCGCCACGATGGCCTTGCCCAGCGTCGGGTCCAGGTCACCCTGCGCCATGTTTACCAGCGCGCAGGCCTTCTTGATGACCCCGAGCGCGCGGATGATCGGGACAGGCTGGCGTTCCCAGCCGATGGGGAAGTTGATGATCGACCGCTGGGTCTGTGCGCCCCAGTACTTGTCGGCGGGAACCTCGAGCGGGCCGAAGCTGTCGGTCTCGGTACGGGTCGCGGTCATCGGAATCTCCTCGCAAACTCTCGTGTCCCGCATAGCGCCGGGGGGCGGTGAAATCAATTGGCATACCGTCGCATACCGTCGCGCCCTTCAACGGGATTGCCCGACGCCTGCCTCAGTTCCGGTGAAAGCGGTAGACGGTTGCGGGGGGAAGGTTTGCCCAGACCTTGTGCCCCTTGTCCACCGTCAAGCCCAGGCTTGCGATCGTTTCGGGCGACAGGGGCGGCCGGGGGCCATAGGTGAACTGCACATAGCGGCCGCGCGGGGCAAGAATGCGGAATGCGGCATCGACGATACCCTCGCGCACCTCGGACGGCATCGACAGAAGCGGCAGGCCCGAGATCACGGTCGATACGCCGGGCTCGATCAGCCGTGGGGCCTCTTGCGCGGGCAGGCGGTGGACCGTGACGCCCGGGAACCTTTCGCGCAGATGTTCGACGAACTCCTCGTCAAGTTCGAAAAGGGTCAGGTCTTCAGGGCGCACGCCGCGGGCCAGGATCGCCTCGGTGAACCGTCCGGTTCCGGGTCCGAACTCGACCACGCGACCGCTGTGCGGCCCAAGTCCCAGGGTCATTGCCCGGGCCAGCGTGCGCGACGAAGGGGTGATGGCGGAAACCTGCCTCGGGTTCCGCAGCAGGCGTCGGCGGAACAATGCAAGGTCAGAGGTCACGGTTCAGGTCTTTCGGAACTTGTCGAGTGAGACCACTTCGGCATCCTTCCGGGGGGTCTCGTCCTCGGCCTCGATGTCCTCTTCCTCGTTGTCGTCCTCGTCATCATCGTCGGTGGGCTGGGTCTCGAATCGCAGCCCGAATTCAACCGACGGGTCCACGAAGGTGCGGATGGCATCGAAGGGAATCACCATCGGCTCGGGCTGGTTGCCGAAATTCAACGTCACGCTAAAGCTGTCGTCGCCGACCTCGAGGTTCTCGAACCAGTGCTGCAGGACGACCGTCATCTCGGACGGATAGCGTTCGCGGAGCCAGTCGGCCATGGCCACGTCGGGATGCGTGGTGTCAAAGGTGATGAAGAAGTGATGCGCGCCGGGTAACCCGTTTCGTGCCACATCCGCAAGCACGGTCTGGATCAGACCGCGCATGGCCCGGTGCATTAGGGTTCCGTAGTCGATCGAACGCGCCATGTCCCGTCCTTTCCCATTGGATGCAGCATAGGGGATTCGGGGAACAAGGAAAGGGGCGGCGGGCGGATTGCCAATGGGCAATCACAAAAGCGCCGCTAGGGTCAGGACCCATTGATTTTGTAGACTTGGCCTGATTCAATCTCCGAAAGGAGACTGGAGCATGAGCAACCTTTTCTGGCTGACCGACGCGCAGATGGCGCGGCTGAAGCCCTTCTTTCCCA
>NZ_SIJH01000011.1 GCF_004762095.1 Tabrizicola caldifontis | reverse complement strand
TGTCCCCGAAATCCAGCGCAACCGTCTGGTCAGTGCCACGACCAATCTGCGAAACCCCCTGCGAAAGCGCAAACGCCGCACCACGACCAGGACCAGACTTCACAACCAGCCAGCCCGTCGGAAACATGACCATATTCGACTTGGCGACGGGTTCGCCCAGATCCTGCATCCGGCCTTCGTCGAACAATGGCACCACAGCCAGCGGCTGCGGCTCGAAGCCCAGAACCCGGGTTCTGTTGCGCGATGTGCGACGGCGCGGAGGCGTAGCCGGGGTTGGCGGCTGGCCGGTTTCGGGCGCGGGCGGCGCCTCGGACGGGGGATCGGCCTCGATGTCCCAGATGTTCACCGCGGGGGTCGGGTCTTCCCTTGGCGGGGTCACGCTGGTCGCGGTCCTTGTCAGAACCTCGGGCGCACCGTCTGCCAGCTTCGGGAAACGGCTTGCTGCCGGACCGTGCGCCACGGGCACCGTCTGGACCGGATCCTGCGATGGCCGGACCTGCCCACCCTCGGTTCCCCGAGAGTCCGCGTCTGCGTGACGGCGCCCCGGTTTGCGGCGCAAAAGCCAGTCAAGAAAGCTCATCCCAATTCTCTCCTTCCCCGCGGCCTTGTGCCGGACAAACCTTCCCTCGGACAGCACGCCAGCCCCTGGCATTACCGCACGGGTGGCATCAGCCCCTGACACTCATCTCCCACCTGGGTTCACAAGGCGTTGCGGAGCAACTGCTCCGTCAACGATTCCCGATGCGAGAAGGGTCCGACCGTAGCGGGTTCCTGTAAACGACCCTCTTGTGGGTTTTGCACAGAAAATCTGGCCAAAACATGATGCCACTTCGGTCATTTGGCGATCAAGTAATGTTGAATTCGTTTACAAAACTCGTTCAATCACGAAATCTGCAAGGTCTGATAGCAGCGCGCGCAACTGATGCGCGGGAAGGTTGTCCAGGGCCGCGCGCGCTCGCCCGGCCCATGCAATGGCGTCCTCTCTTGCTGCCGCAATCGCGCCATGGCGAGACAGAATCGTCATCGCCATCTCCAGGTCGCCCTCGCGCTGGTCACCCTGCTCGATCACCCGGTGCCAGAAGGCCCGCTCCTCGGCCGTGGCCTTCGCCACAGCCTTGATCACCGGCAGCGTCAGCTTGCGTTCGCGGAAATCGTCGCCGGTATTCTTGCCGATCACCGCATCCTGTCCGCCGTAATCCAGGATGTCATCGACCATCTGGAAGGCGATGCCCAGCGCATCGCCATAATAGAACAGCGCCCGCACCTCGGCCTCGGGTGCCCCCGCGATAACACCGCCCACCTCGGTCGCGGCCGAGAACAGCGCCGCAGTCTTGCCCCGGATCACCTGAAGATAGATGGCCTCATCCGTCCGCAGATCCTGGGCGGCGGTCAGCTGCAGCACCTCGCCCTCGGCGATGGTGGCGCTGGCATTGGCCAGGATGTCCAGGACGCGCAGGTTGCCGGTTTCCACCATCAGCTGAAAGCTGCGGGAAAAGAGGTAGTCCCCGACCAGGACGGAAGACTTGTTGTCCCACAAAAGGTTCGCCGTGGGGCGCCCCCTTCGCCGCTTGCTTTCGTCAACCACGTCGTCGTGCAGCAGCGTGGCGGTATGGATGAACTCGACCGTCGCCGCCAGCTTCCGGTGGTCCGTACCCTGGTAGCCCAGCATCCGCGCCGCGGCCAGCGTCAGCATCGGACGCAGCCGCTTGCCCCCGGCCTCGATAAGGTGGGCGGTCACCTGGGGTATTCGGGGCGCGTGTTCGCTGGCCATCCGTTCGCGGATCAGCGCGTTCACCGCGGCCATGTCCTCGGCCAACCACTCCGCCAGCCGGTCCTGCGGTGCCTTCGCCTTTGCCTCGCCCGATCCGTCCATGCCCCGCCCATGCCCTTGCCCCGTCGCAGTCGCGGGGTTAACTCCAAATCATGAAGGAACTTCTGCGCACGAACGACCCGACGCTGATCGCCTTCGCCACGCACCTTCTGACGGGCGAGGGTATAGCCAGCTTTCCGCTGGACGTCCACATGAGCGTCCTTGACGGCAACATCGGCATCTTGCCGCAGCGGCTGATGGTGGCGGATCGCGACCATTTCCGGGCCAGCGCGGTGCTGCGCGACAACGGGCTGGAGCCCAGCCCCTGATGTTCGCCGCTGCAGAGCTTTCGGACGACAAGTTCCTCTGCGGCCGTCTGCGCCTGCTGCAACCGGTGAAGGGCTATCGCGCAGCGACGGACCCGGTTCTTCTGGCTGCCGCCTGCCCGGCCACCTCAGGGCAAAGCGTTCTCGACCTGGGCTGCGGTGCCGGGGCAGCGGCGCTGTGCCTTGGCTTGAGGGTGCCGGGCCTGCACCTGGCCGGCCTGGAGCTTCAACCGGACTACGCCGATCTTGCCCGTCAGAACGCCCAGCGCAACGGGATTGCTCTGGAGGTGCATGAGGGTGACCTGGCCCGCATGCCCGGCGCGCTGCGCCGCGACTTCGACCATGTCATCGCCAATCCACCCTACTACCCGCCCGGCGGCAGCCCGTCGCCTGTGCCGGGGCGGGCACGGGCGATGCGGGTGGAAACACCCCTGGCGCATTGGGTGGCCGCCGCCGCCCGCAGGCTGCGGCCCGGCGGCTGGCTGACACTGATCTGCGGGGCCGACGGCTTGCCCGAGGTGCTGTCTGCCATGGCACCGAAGCTGGGTTCGGCCAGCGTCCTCCCGCTGGCGGCACGCGAGGGGCGGGCAGCGCTGCGGGTCGTCGTGCAGGCGCGCAAGGGCGGACGCGCGGCCTTCAGGCTGCTTGCGCCCTTCGTGATCCACCAGGGCCCGGCCCACGACGGCGACCGGGAAAACTATACGCCAGAGGCGAACGCAGTCCTGCGGGAAGGCGCCGACCTTCTGGCGCGCTTCCGCTGACGGAATGCTGACAATCTGTCACATCACCGTAACAGTGGGTGACACGACTCGGCTTTCGTGATCGACTGTCTATTGTGGGTAGCTTTTCACAGGAGGACGACCATGACGATCGCATCGCATCTGGTGGAACTGCGCAGGAAGCACGAGGCCCTTTCCGAGATGGTCGAACAGGAACAGCGCAATCCTGGATCGGATGCCCTGAAGATCGCCGAACTCAAGAAGCAGAAGCTGCGGCTGAAGGAAGAGATCGCACGTCTCAGTCACTAGGGTGCGCGGCCACTCGCCCATCTACTGCCGACACTCCGCACTGATCCGGGCGCAATGCGTCCGGGGGAAGGGATGAGCGCGCCTTGTCAATGGCGCCGGCCCTTGCGGCCAGCGCCGCCCCACCGGCAATAAGAACGGCCGCGATGGCAATTGTCCAGGTCGGTCGTGAAATGCCTGCCATGACCAGCGCGATCGTGGACAGCAGGGGTGCCGCATAGGATGCAACGCCCAGCATCTGGATGTCGCCTTTCTTCATCCCGATGTCCCAGGTGAAGAAGGCCACCCCTACCGGGCCCACGCCCAGTGCAAGTAGGGCGCCCCAGCCAAGGCCGGTCGCAGGCCAAAGCGTATCCTCCAGGGCAAGGTGCGCTGCCAGCGACAGCGCCGCCGTCGCCAGGCAGAAGACTGTCACGCTTTCCGTTGGAACCGAACCCAGCCGCCGCGACAGCACCGAATAGCCGGACCACGTCAATGCGCACAGGAAGGCTAGCGCCAGCCCGGCTGCCGATCCCTCGGCATCACCCCCACGGCCCAGCACGATGATTGCAGCCCCCGCAAAGGCAATCAGCGCACCGAACACATGTGGCGTCCGAAGGCGTTCACCGGGCAGGAGACCGGAAAGCAGCACGATGAAGAGCGGCCAGAGATAGGCAATCAATCCGGTCTCGGCCGAAGGCGATAGTCGGAAGGCGGTGAAATACAGGAAGTGATAGCCGAAAAGACCGGCGGTGCCGAAGGCATAGACCTTCCAGCCGACCTCGCGCAGCACGCCCAACCCCTGGCGCGCCGTCCAGACCAGCCCGATCAGCCCGCCGATACCGAAACAGACCGCGTTCAGCTGCAACGGCGGCACCGGGGCACTGCCGATCGTGAACAGGGCCAGCAAAGCCCACATCAGGACCGCGGTGAAGCCGATCCAGGTTGCGCGGGCGCGGCTCATGGCAGAGGCCCATCCTTTGGCCGGGGCGTGATGGCGCGAAACCGTTCGCGAACGCGCTGCAGCTTTGGCAGAAGGTCCGGGTTCAGCAGGCCCCGGGCAAAGGCCGCCTGATAGACCGAGTGGAATGGGCTGGAGTTCACTTCGGTCATGACTGGCCCCTTGTCGGTCAGGAACATGTCGATCCCCAGAACACCCAGTTCGGGAAGGGTGGCGTGCGCCGCGCGCGCGGCGGCGAGCGCCGCATCGAACTCGGGCAGGGTCTCGCCGACCATCGGCGCGCCGGTCACATGGTTCGCCTCCATCGGCGTGCCACCCAGACGGCGCCGGTCCTGCAGACGCAGGACGCGCCCCGAATATGTGTCGATCGCGGCATAGCCCCCCAACGGCCCTGCCGAGCTGTCCACCATTGCAGCCTTCCCCGGCATCTTCTGCACCGTGTAAAGCACTTCGGGCGCGGACCCGTCGTGAACCGTGACCACCCGCAGCGTGCCGATCACCGGGCCGATCATGCGGGCCAGATCGGGGTGCGGATGCTGCAGCTCTTCGAACAGGAAGCCGCGGGCATGGGTCTCCCATATTTCCTGCACCAGCGCGGCAAGCGGCACGGTCTGGCCATTGCCCAGCCTGATCCGGCCGTCCGGCTCCAGCCCGATCAGGCTCACGGCGCCGCGTCCGGTGCTGCCGAACACCGGCTTACCGAAGCACGGCAAGATCCCCGGCCGTTGCAGGAAGTCTGTCAGCGCCTCGCGGCTGGAGAGCCATTCTGCGCCACTGCCCGGATCTTCGGCTGCCACGATGCCCAGACGCCGCGGCATTGCCAGCCCGGCTGCCTGAAACCCGCTTGCGGCGGCAAACTTGTTCTGGGTCTTCTGGCGCAGCTCTGGCGTAAAGGGGGGCTGCAGCGACAGGTTCAGCGCCTTTCCCGCCCGCAGCCCCAGAAATGCGCGACGCTGCGCCCAGTTCAGTCCGGGTTGCCATGCGCCTTCCAGGAAATACTCCTGCGACGTCAGCTTGCCCCGCCCCCGCCCAAGAAGAAGAACGTCAAGCCCGATCCGAAATGTCGAAACCCCGCGCAACTGCGCTGCACCCAGGGTGGCGGCCCGAAAATCGAACCACCTGCCTTGCGGCTTGTGCGTGAGGATCTGCTGCATCTGTCATCGTGCTCTGCGGGCAGTGGCACCCTATCCCTGTGCACCGTCGCCTGCAATCGACAGCCGTCACGACCCGCGCGATACAATCAAATCATTGCACGTTTACTGTCGCCAGAGATGCGACAGACGGTAGCGAAGATCACACGAAGAACTGCCCGCCGTTCGCGCTGATCGTGGATCCGGTTATGAAACCAGCATCGTCGCTTGCCAGGAACACCACGCAGCGCGCAATTTCCTCTGGTTCGCCAAGACGGCCGACAGGGATCTGCGGGATGATGCGTTCGTTCAGCACCTTTTCATCGATGGCCTTGACCATTTCGGTCGCGATGTAGCCCGGGCAGATCGCGTTCACCGTGATTCCGGCGCGCGCGCCCTCTTGTGCCAGGGCCTTGGTGAACCCGAGGTCACCCGCCTTTGCCGCCGAGTAGTTGGCCTGCCCGGCCTGGCCCTTCTGGCCGTTGATCGAGCTGATGTTGATCACGCGACCGAACTTGCGGTCGCGCATGCCGGACCAGACGGGATGGGTCATGTTGAACAGGCCGGTGAGGTTGGTGTCGATTACCTCTTTCCACTGCTGCGGGGTCATCTTGTGGAACATCGCGTCCCGGGTGATGCCGGCGTTGTTCACCAGCACCTCGACGGGGCCCAGGTCGGCTTCGACCCTGGCGATACCAGCGACACAGGCATCGTAGTCCGCGACCGACCACTTGTAGGTCGGGATGCCGGTCTCCTTCGTGAAGGTGGCCGCCGCCTCGTCGTTGCCGGCATAGTTCGCCGCGACCTTGTAGCCCGCCGCCTTCAGCGCGACCGAGATCGCCGCCCCGATGCCCCGCGACCCGCCAGTGACCAGTGCAACCCGTGCCATCGTGATTCTCCTCCTCCAAGTATGCCTTTGTATGCCATTGAAATCCCGTTACCGAAACGAAAACGGGCGCGCAACATTATTGCGCGCCCGCTTCGCACTTGCAGCCAGTTGCTGCACCGCCGCAACAGATCAGGCGCGTTCCAGGCACATGGCAACCCCCATGCCACCGCCGATGCACAGCGTTGCCAGCCCTTTCTTCGCATCGCGGCGCGCCATCTCGAACAGAAGCGTGTTCAGGATGCGCGCGCCCGAGGCGCCGATCGGGTGGCCAATGGCGATCGCGCCGCCATTCACGTTCACGATCGCCGGATCCCAGCCCATGTCCTTGTTGACCGCGCAGGCCTGGGCGGCGAAAGCCTCGTTCGCCTCGACCAACTCAAGGTCGCCAACCTTCCAGCCCGCCTTGGCCAGGGCCTTGCGGCTGGCATGGATAGGACCGACACCCATGATCGAGGGGTCAAGCCCGGCCGTCGCATAGGACGCGATGCGGGCCAGCGGCTTCAGCCCGCGCCTGGTGGCCTCTTCCTCGGACATCAGCAGCACCGCCGCCGCACCGTCGTTGATGCCGCTGGCATTACCTGCAGTGACCGTGCCGTCCCTGACGAAGGCGGGCTTCAGCTTCTGCATCGCCTCCAGCGTGGCGCCGTGGCGGATGTATTCGTCCTGGTCCACCACGATGTCGCCCTTGCGGGTCTTCACCGTGAACGGGATGATTTCGTCCCTGAATTTGCCGGCCTTCTGTGCCGCCTCGGCCTTGTTCTGGCTGGCCAGGGCGAATTCGTCCTGCATGTCGCGGCTGATCTGCCACTGGCTGGCGACGTTCTCGGCCGTCTGACCCATATGATAGCCGTTGAAGGCATCCCAGAGCCCGTCCTTGATCATGGAATCGATGAAGTTCAGATCGCCCATCTTCTGCCCGGCGCGCAGATGCGCGACGTGGGGTGAAAGGCTCATGCTTTCCTGCCCGCCCGCGACCACGATCTTTGCGTCGCCCAGCTGGACATGCTGCGCGCCCAGCGCCACCGCGCGCAGGCCCGATCCGCAGACCTGATTCAGCGACCAGGCCGAGGATTCCTTCGGCAGGCCCGCCTTGATATGCGCCTGCCGCGCAGGGTTCTGCCCCTGACCAGCGGTCAGCACCTGGCCCAGGATCGTCTCCTCAACCTCGGCCTTGTCGATGCCGGCGCGCGCCACAACCGCCTCGATCACGGCGGCGCCCAGATCATGCGCCGGCGTATTGGCGAAGGAGCCGTTGAAGCTGCCCACAGCGGTGCGGCCCGCGGCCACGATTACGACATTGGTCATCTGGATGCTCTCCCTTGCGCCCGTGCGATCCGAGATGCGGCACATCCGGGATGCACCGCTCAAGCCCTGACCTAAGGGCACAAGATCACAAGCGCAAGAATGTTGGCGCAACCACGGCAACCCCTGCGCGGACCTGCCGCGCCCCCGGCGCCGTCATCCGGCCGCGCCCGATAACGATGGCCGTCCGTGCCGAAAGGCCCGGAAGTCGGGCGTCACGGTGGGTGGACCGAACAGATAGCCCTGAAGGCATCCCACCCCCTCGGCCAGAAGCCAGTTCGCTTCGCCCTCGGTCTCGACGGCCTCGGCGGTGACATACATCCCCACCTCCTGTGCCAGGGCGATGGCCGCGCGCACGACGACCTGCGCCTCACCCGAGGTATCTACATGCTTCACCAGATCGCCATCGATCTTTGCAATCTCGAAGCGCAGGTCGCGCAGCAGACGCAGCGACGTCATGCCGGCGGCGAAATCGTCCAGCGCGAAGACGATGCCATGGCCGCGCATGTCCGCCATGAAGGGCGCCAGCACGTCGGGCACCTGAAGCGCGGATGCCTCGTTGATTTCCAGGATCAGGTTCTGCCCCAGGCGCGGATGGTCGCGCAGCGCCTTGCGCAGGATTCCGATCCACGGCTGATAACCCACGGAACGCGCCGACAGGTTGATCGACACCCGGATCTGTGGATTGCGTTGCAGCGCCATCAACCCCATCCGCAGGGCGGCACAGTCGATTTCGCGGCCCAGTTCGGTCTGTTCTACGGCACCCATGAAGTCGCGCGCCGGGATCACCTGATCGCGCAGGTTCAGCAGCCGGATGAAGCCTTCGAAGAACCCTATGATCGACGGATCAGCCGCATAGACCACTGGCTGGAAGGCCAGCCGCATGCGACGATCCTTCAAGGCAGCGGCCACCTGGGCGATCGTTTCCCGGTCCTCGGTCGTTACCGCCGCCGCCAGCGGACTGGCCAGCGCCGGATCCCGGTCGTATTTCGACAGCTTGGGTTCCTGCAAGAAGCTCATCAGATCACCCGGACCAACCCGAATCCCTGTCGACAGGGTGATCCGGCAAAGGTAAAGAATTCCTCAATTTTCATATTTTGTTCCGGCATTCGCGCGCAGGTCTGCGATGGAAAATCCCGAAGATCCGAAACGTTGTCCCTGGTGCGGAGCCGATCCGCTTTATGTCGCCTACCATGACAGCGAATGGGGCCGACCCGAACGCGACCCGCAGCGGCTTTTCGAACTTCTGATCCTGGAAGGCTTTCAAGCAGGCCTGTCCTGGATCACGATCCTGCGCAAGCGCGACAGTTTCCGCGCCGCCTTCGCCGGCTTCCGGCCCGAAACCCTTGCGACATGGGGCGAAGCCGAGATCGCCCGCCTGCTTGCAGATCGCGGGATCGTCCGCCACCGCGGCAAGATCGCGGGCACGTTACGCGGCGCCCGTGCGTTCCTGCGGATCGAGGCGCGGGAAGGGTTTTCGCCCTTCCTCTGGTCCTTCACCGGCGGCGTGACGCTGGACGCCTGTCCTGCCCGCATGTCCGACATTCCGGCCAGCACGCCGCAATCGGCAGCAATGTCACGCGCGTTGAAGGCCGAAGGCTTCGCCTTTGTCGGCCCTACCATCACCTATGCCTTCATGCAGGCCGCGGGCATGGTGAACGATCACCTTGCCGACTGTCCCGCGCGCATCAGCCGAAAGACCCCGCGGGCCATCTAAGCGGGCCCTTGGCGTTTGCGCCATGAAGGATCATATAGACGACAGACATTCCGCAAGGGGGCAACCATGCTGGGCCTGGGCGAGAAACCGCAAGCCGATACCAATCTGATCAAGGACGGAACCGAAGCCACCTTCATGGCCGATGTGATCGAGGCCAGCCGCGAGGTACCGGTGATCGTCGATTTCTGGGCCACCTGGTGCGGACCGTGCCGCACGCTGGGCCCGATGCTCGAAGCGGCCGTCACCGCCGCGAAGGGCAAGGTGCGGATGGTCAAGATCGATGTGGACCAGAACCAGCGCATAGCCGCGCAACTGCGTATCCAGTCGATCCCGACGGTCTATGCCTTCTGGCAGGGTCAGCCGGTCGACGGCTTCCAGGGTGCGGTGCCCGCCTCGGAGCTGAAGGCCTTCATCGACCGCGTTTCGGCGCTGGCCGGGGACGGGGGCCTTGCCGATGCGCTCAAGGCAGCCGAGGACATGCTGGCAGAAGGCGCCGCCGTCGATGCAGCCGAGACCTTCGCCGCGATCCTTGGCGAAGAGCCGGAAAACGCTGCCGCCTACGCGGGACTTGTCCGTGCGCACATCGCGCTTGGCAACCTTGACCAGGCCGAGTCCTTCCTTGCGGCCGCGCCCGCGACGGTGGCCAAGTCCAAGGAATTCGACGCCGCGCGCGCGCAACTGGAACTGGCGAAGCAGGCCGCCAAGGCCGGCCCCGTGACCGAGCTGCGCGCCGCTGTCGAAGCCAACCCTAACGACCATCAGGCGCGCTACGATCTGGCTGCAGCGCTGCTGGCCGCCGGCAAGACGCAAGAGGCGGTGGACGAACTGCTGGAGCTTTTTCGCCGCGACCGCAACTGGAACGACGGGGCGGCCAAGGCCCAGCTGCTGACCATCTTCGACGCGCTGAAACCGCAGGATCCGATCGTGCTGTCCGGCCGCCGCCGCCTGTCGTCGATGATATTTGCCTGACCCCGGCGCCGGGCTAGATCCTTGCGCATGATAAGCGCCGCCGACCTTCCCGATGTCATCCCGGTCTTCCCGCTGCCCGGGGCACTGATGTTGCCCCGGGCACGGCTGCCGCTGCACATCTTCGAGCCTCGCTATCTGGCAATGATCGAGGATTGCATGAAGACGCGGCACCGGCTGATCGGCATGATCCAGCCGCGCGAGACCCCGGCATCGGAACGGCGGCAGGGCGAAAAGCGCTTGCAGGCCATCGGCTGCGCCGGACGCCTGACCGGGTTTTCGGAAACCGAGGACGGGCGCTACATGATCACCCTGTCCGGCATCTCGCGCTTTCGTGTGCAGGAAGAGGTGCAGGGCTTCACACCCTATCGCCGCTGTCTGGTGGACTGGTCCCCCTTTACCCGCGATCTTGGGCCGCCAGAGGATGACCCCGGCTTTCGTCGCGGCGAGTTCATGGCGCTGCTTGGCCGCTATTTCGTCAAGCTGAACCTGTCCACCGACTGGGACAGCCTGAAGGAGGCCGAGCCCGAGCTGCTGATCAATTCGCTGTCGATGCTCTGCCCCTTCAGCCCCGAGGACAAGCAGGCCCTGCTTGAGGCACCGACACTCGACACCCGGCGCGAGACGCTGGTCACACTGATCGAATTTGCCCTGCGCGGCGGGGCCGACGAGGAAATCCTGCAATGACCGAACCTGCCGACCGCCGGATGCTGGAGGCGCTGGTCTGCCCGGTGACCCATGCGATGCTGACCTATGATGCCGAAAGGCAGGAACTTGTGTCGAAGGCCGCGCACCTGGCCTTTCCGATCCGCGACGGCATTCCCGTGATGCTGGTCAGCGAGGCACGCGAGATCGAATAGCCGCCCGCGGCTCAGATCATCTTGATGGTGTCCTTGCCCACCGCAAGCATATAGCCGCGTCTGGCGATGGTCTTGACCAGAAGCTCTGACACAAGCTGGTTGCCCAGCGCATCTCGCAGGCGTTTCACCCGTGTCGCGCCGGCGGCTTCGTCACAGTCGGCCTCGTTGCGGCCAGAGATCACCGCCTCGATCTGGGCGCCTGTCAGCACCTCGTCGTCCATCCGCGCCTCGGCCAGGACGGCTAGCGTTTCCAGCGCCGCCTCGGTCAGCTGGAATTCCATGTCGTTGATGTAGACGGCCCGCGCCTCGCGGCTGATCATCAGGCTTGCCACCTGGATCCCCGACCGCTGGATCGCCGAAATGCGCCGGTTCAGCGCGATGATCATCACCAGAAAAACCAGCGCGGCGATCAGCATGGCGGTGGAAAAGACCAGCAGCACGAAGATCACCATCCTGTAGCTGCTAAGCACCTCGGAAAAGGACGTGCCCGACTGTGCCAGGATCTCCAGCAGCTTGATCTCGGCTGCAGTGGTCAGATCGTCATTCTCGACGAAGATGCGTTCGACCTTGGCGTTGAAGGCATTCGCATCCGGCAGATTCAGGAACAGGAACAGCGCCGCAGCCAGCAGGATCAGGACGATGGCACCGATTCCGAAGGCAACCACACGGTTGCCGGCCTTGAGACTGTCAGTAACGGAGGAAATAGGCTCCGGCACTCGCTTTCCTTTCTTCAAGCCCTTCGGGCCCGAATGTGGACAGAACGTTGAGCAGCGTCCAGCCGTCTGCAGCAAGTCTCGGCGCAAGTTCGCCTTCCGCCGCCGCAGGCGAGCAGTTGCCGTCGGAAACCTGCGCCACACCGTAATGCAGCTTCAGCGGTTCGTCACGCTTGGCCTTGTAGTCAGCGTAGCATTCCGCCGCCGCGGGGCCGGCCAGCACCAGTGCGAGGGCGGCAGTGATCATCAGTCTTGTCATTTTTCCGGCTCCTGACTGGGCGGCTGCTCGATTGGCCAGACAATGCGCATGGGTGCGCTGATATACAATATCAGAGTGAAAATACGGAAGATGATATGGGATAGCATCGCCCGCATGGGGTGCTGATATCGCCTAACCGGCGGGCGTTATTGCTTACTTTCAGGCGGGGTGGCGAGTGTCGGGTCATCGGGTCCGCGCAGCAGCGTGCGGGCCGACCAACCAGAGCCGTCGCAACAGGAGGCCCGCATGTCCGTCGAGTTCACAAGCAGATCCCGCCACATCGCGTCGCAAGGGATTGCCGAGACCGGCACCCCACCGCGCCGCCTTGCCGCCATGCTGACTGCCGGTGCGGTGGCCCTGGCCCTGATTCTGGGCGCCGCTGTTCCGGCCAAGGCCGACCGCAACGACGATCTTGCCAAGGCACTGATCGGTGCGCTGGTCGTGGGTGTCATCGTGAACGAATTGAACGACAAGCACCGACCCGCCCCGAAGCCCGCGCCGGTGAAGAACCGCCGCGTGCCTGCGGTCTGCGAGATCTCGATCGACGGGGCGCGGCAGTCGGTCAGCCTGTATTCCGAGAACTGTCTCAGGCGCGAAGGCTTTGACCACCGCCTGCCTCGCAACTGCGCCAACACCGCCCGCGTCTTCGGCCGGGCCGACAGGGTCTATTCCGCGCAATGCCTGCGGGATGCGGGGTTCCGCGTCTCCGGCCGCTAAAGGGCGCGGAGCCGGGCGGGGGTGCCCTTGAACCCCGCCCGATCCGGGGGTGGAAGGGGCGAGCAGCCTTCCACCCCCTTTTTCCGCGCCGCGATACCGGATAGTCCAAAGCGCATGTCCCGCATCATCCCCGATTTCAGCCACGAGACGGCAGCCCATGCCCGCGGCGCGCATCGGGTCGTAGGGGTGGATGAAGTCGGCCGTGGCCCGCTGGCGGGGCCGGTCACGGCGGCGGCAGTAAGGCTCGATCCCGAGCGCATCCCGGAAGGGTTGGCCGATTCCAAGACACTGACTGCCGCGCGGCGCGAGGCGCTGTTCGACCGAATCATGGCCACGGCCGAGGTTAGCATCGCCCATGCGACAGTAGAAGAAATCGACAGCCTGAACATCCTGCGCGCAAGCCATCTGGCCATGGAGCGCACCGTCGCAGCCCTGGCGCCCGACCATGCCCTTGTCGACGGCAATCTGGTGCCGCGCGGCCTTGCCTGCGCCGCGACCGCCATCGTGAAGGGCGATGCAAGGTGCCTGTCCATCGCCGCCGCCTCGATCGTGGCCAAGGTGACGCGCGACCGGATCATGGTGGATTTGGCGCAACAGCACCCCGGCTATGGCTGGGAAGTGAACGCAGGCTACCCGACCAAGGCGCATCTCGAGGCGCTTCTAAATCTTGGTGTAACCCCTTGGCATAGGCGTTCCTTTCGGCCCGTGCACAATATCTTGTATCAAGAGAATTCTGTAACCCACTGATTCAAAAAAGAATTTGACGGCGATTCGCCTCTGGCCCATCATTTTCCCCAACATCGGCACACCAAGATGCCGGGGCAGAGGCAGAGACATGACGACCAGGAACACCGCGGCAGAGGCTTGCCTGCCGTTGAACCAGATCCTTGCCGGTGACTGCGTGGAGGTGATGAACTCCCTTCCCGCAGGCAGCGTTGATCTGATCTTTGCAGACCCGCCCTACAACCTTCAGCTCAAGGGCGAGCTGCACCGCCCTGACAATTCCCGCGTCGATGCGGTGGATGATCACTGGGACCAGTTCTCCAGCTTTGCGGCCTATGACGCCTTCACCCGCGACTGGCTGGCCGCCGCTAAGCGTCTGCTGAAGCCGAATGGCGCGATCTGGGTGATCGGCAGCTATCACAACGTGTTCCGCCTGGGGGCAGAGTTGCAGAACCAGGGCTTCTGGCTCTTGAACGATGTCATCTGGCGCAAGTCGAACCCGATGCCGAATTTCAAGGGCAAGCGGCTGACCAACGCGCACGAGACGCTGATCTGGGCCAGCCGGGACGAGCAGGCGAAATACACCTTCAACTACGAGGCGCTGAAGGCCTTGAACGACGGCGTGCAGATGCGGTCGGACTGGGTGATTCCGCTTTGCACCGGTCACGAACGGCTAAAGGACGAAAACGGCGAAAAGGCCCATCCGACCCAGAAGCCCGAGGCGCTTCTGCATCGGGTGCTGGTTGCCACGACCAATCCCGGCGACGTGGTTCTGGACCCGTTCTTCGGCACCGGCACCACCGGGGCTGTGGCCAAGATGCTGGGCCGCGACTTCATCGGCATCGAACGCGAAGCCACCTACCGCAAGGCCGCGGCCGACCGCATCGCCCGCATCCGACGTTTCGACGCCAGCGCGCTGGAGGTCACCGGCTCGAAACGCGCCGAACCACGCGTGCCTTTCGGCCAGGTCGTCGAACGCGGGATGTTGCGACCGGGGGAGGAGCTATATTCGATCGGCAATCGCTTCAAGGCCAAGGTCCGTGCAGACGGGACGCTCATCGGCAATGACGTGAAAGGATCGATCCACCAGGTCGGGGCCGCTCTGGAAGGCGCGCCCTCCTGCAACGGCTGGACCTACTGGCACTTCAAGCGCGACGGCAAGCTGGTGCCCATCGACATCCTGCGCCAGCAGATCCGCGCCGAGATGGAGGCCGAAGGCAGCCGCACACACTGACACCCGGAACACGCCTGTCCCCCGGTCCGCCTGGGGGACACCTGCCCCGCCGTGATATCACGGCGGGGTTTTTTCACCGGGCGGCCTGGTCGCTTCTGGCAAAGACCCAGAAGCGCATGGCAAGGTAGCTGAGGGTCGGAACAACCACCGCAACTGCCGCCAGGGCGGGAAGGAAACCCCAGCCAAGCAGGTCGGTCGTGACATGAACCGTCAGGCTGCTTGCACCCAGCCCGAGTAGCGACAAAACAAGGAAGCGGACAAGCTGCGATCCCGATTTCACGGGTGCGCCAAAGGTCACGCGAGCGTGACCCGCATAAGACAGGACAATGGCAGCGGCAAAGCCGGCCAAGTTCGCTTGTTGTGGCGTTACCGACAGCGCGGCCTGCACGACCAGCGCGACCATCACATGCGCGAGGGTGGCCAGTGCCCCGACCCCGCCGAACCGGACAAGTTGCGCGAGCATCGCCCTGTCAGGCCTTTTCCAGCACCGCCGCCAGCGACAGCCCGACCGGCAGGCGCACCCGCCCGACGAGATGGCGCTCTGCACCGAAGACGCGCGCCAAGACGGCATTCAGCCATCCCGGCGGCATGCTGTCATCCGGCGTTTCGCTGCCGGTCATGCGCTTGAAGGTCCGTGCGGCCACGGCCGCCGGGAACAGGAAGAAGTTGAAATAGCTGCTGTAGCTGACCTTCAGCCCCGCCTCTCGTGCCGCTGCAGCCAGGCTGGCGCGGGTATAGCGGCGGAAATGGTGGTGCCGCTCGTCATGCCGCGACCAGAGGAAGGGAAAGGCCGGAACCGTTACCAGGATCGCACCCCGGTCTGACAGGTGCGCGGCCAGCGCAGCCAGCGAAGCAATATCGGCCTCGATGTGTTCCAGGACGTCGAACAGTGCGATCAGGTCATAGCGGCGATCGGCGAATGGCAGGTCGGACGGCAGCGCGCCGAACTGCACGTCCAGATTCGACTTCGCGCGCGCATGCGCACGCGCGCCCGCATCGAATTCGAAGGCATCCACCTGACCGAACCGGCCCAGCATCGCCAGATTGCCACCACTCCCGCAGCCAGCCTCGAGGATCGACGCATCCGCCCGCCGACCAAGGTGTCGCGCCACAAGCGCGGCGATGATCTCGCGCCGGGCGACAAACCACCAATGAGCGGCCTCAAGCTCGTTCATCCGGTCGTAGACGGTGCGTTCCATGTCAATCTGCCGCCTTCGCCGACAGGAACTGAGACCGCACCACATACAGCGGGCGTTGCCGGACCTCGGTGTAGATGCGCCCGACGTATTCGCCGATGATGCCCAGCGCGAACATGTTCAACCCCCCGAAGACCAAAATCAGGATCACGGTCGAAGCATAGCCCGGAACGTCGATCCCGAAGATCAGCGTGCGGAAGAACAGGAAGGCCGAATAGAGCAGGGACAGGACGGCCATCATCATGCCGACATAGGTCCATATTCGCAGCGGAACGGTGGAAGAGGAAAAGATCGCATCCAGCGCTAGCTTGGTCAGCTTCCAGTAGCTCCACCGGCTTTGCCCGGCGGCTCGGGGCGGGCGTTCATAGGTGATCTCTTCTGTCTCGAAGCCCACCCAGGAAAACAGCGCCTTGTTGCAGCGCGACCGTTCACCCAGCTGGCGGATCGCCTGCACCACCTCGCGGTCCATCAGGCGGAAATCCCCCACATCGCGCGGGATCGGCTGTTCGGCCAGCGCGTTGAAAAGCCGGTAGAAGCCATTCGCCGTCGCCTTCTTGAGCCAGCTGTCTGCATCGCGACGGGAACGACGGGCGTTCACCACCCTGGCGCCCCCCTGCCAGCGGCGAATCATTTCCGCAATGACCTCTGGCGGATCCTGAAGGTCCACATCCAGTGGAATGACCGCATCACCCGTCGCGTGATGCAGCCCTGCGGTCAGAGCGGCCTCCTTCCCGAAATTGCGCGACAGATTGATCAACGAGATGTCGTCCCGCCCGGCCGCCTCGGCCAGGATCGTCCGTTCTGTCCGGTCGCGGCTGCCGTCATTCACAAACAGGATGTCGAAGCTGACAGAAGCTCCGATCATTGCCATCATCTCGGTCACCCGCTCCACGAACACGGGGATGCTGGCTTCCTCGTTGTAGACCGGCACGACAAGGGTAACGCGCGGCACGGCACGGATCCCTGCAGCGGCGCGATGGTCGACCTCAAGCTGAACGACTTCGGCACCCGGCTTCTTCTTCATCACGACGCAACTTTCCGCTGTAATCCCGGCATTTCACGTTTCCCGAACGGCAAAAGTATGGCGTTGTCGGGGATATTGGGTGATCGAAAGCCGATAGTTCCGGGCCGCCCGCCCCTACCCTTCCGCAAACCGGGCACGGCCCCCTACTGGCAAAGGCACGTCTGCATCATATCAACAGGTTGATGCGTCTGCAAAAGTTACCTATCTCGAACAGGTTCCCAAGGGAGATGTCATGGTCTTTCGACGGCGCAGCCCGCCCAATCTTGCCCGCAGGATAACGAACCTGTTCCTGCCACCGGGCGGATGGAGGCGCGCCTTAACCTACCTGCGCCACCGTGCATCGCGCATCCCCGACGCACCGCACCGCATCGCCCGCGGCCTGGCCTGCGGCATCCTTGCCTCGTTCACGCCGCTGTTCGGCCTGCATTTCTTTCTGGCCGCAGCCCTTGCCCTGCTGATCCGGGGCAATGTCATCGCCGCGCTGATCGGAACAGCGGCGGGCAATCCGCTGACTTTTCCCTTCATCGCCATCCTGTCGCTGGATCTTGGTCATCTGATCCTCGGCACCCGGGCCGAGGCGGTGCCGATCACCCAGATCATGACGGCCTTCGGCCAGGCCGGTGACGAGATCTTCCGCAACGTCCGCGCCATGTTCAGCGCCGATATCACGAACTGGAGCCGGCTGGAGCGGTTCTTCCACTATGTCTTCCTGCCCTATCTGGTGGGCGGGCTTGGACCGGGCCTGGCGGCGGCAACGGCGGGATACTGGATCAGCCTGCCGGCCCTGAAGGGGTATCGGAAGCTGCGGGCGGCGCGGCGTGAGGCACGGGCATGCAAGCAGGCAGAGGCAGCTGCAGGAGAGGGAACAGAAGAATGAACGGCGCCGAAACCCTTGTGCGGACCCTACTGGCCAGCGGCGTGCGGGTCTGCTTCGCCAATCCCGGAACCTCCGAGATGCATTTCGTTGCCGCGCTTGACCGTCATCCGGACATGCGCTGCATCCTTTGCCTGTTCGAGGGTGGGGTTTCGGGCGCGGCAGACGGCTATTTCCGGATGAGCGGCGAAGTGGCGGCCACCCTGCTGCACCTGGCGCCCGGGTTCGGCAATGCCTTCGCCAACCTGCACAACGCGCGCAAGGCCCAAAGCGGCGTGCTGAGCATCATGGGCGATCATGCCGACTATCACCTGCGGTTCGAGGCGCCGCTGAAGGGCGATACGGTCGGAATCAGCCAGGCGGTATCGCACTGGACGCGGGTCTGTTCGGAAGCGGGCCGCGTGGCGACAGATGCCGCCGATGCGATCCAGGCGGCGCGGGCGCGGAACGGGCAAATCGCCACGCTGATCCTGCCGGCCAACATGGCCTCGGATCCGGCCGAGGTGTATCAGGTGGCCCCACCGCCCCCGGCGCTGCGCCGCCCCTCGGTGGCAGAGGTGGCCGCCGCCGCCCGCGCGCTGCGTCAGCCCGGCGCGGTCCTGCTGGTCGATGGGCCGGTGCTGTGGTCCGACCTCGGGCTTTTGGCCAGGCGCCTGACCAAGGCGGCGGGGGCACGGCTGATGCAGCCCTTCTTCGTCAGCCGGTTCCGCCGCGGCGCCGGGGCGGTGAAGATCGAACGCATGGCCTACCGGATCGAAGAAAACCTGAAGCTTTTGCAGGGCGCCTCGGCGCTGGTTCTGTGCGGCACCGACCGGCCAGCCGGGTTCTTCGCCTATCCCGGCCTGCCCTCCACCCCCGACGACCCCGACACGCGGCTTATCGAACTTTGCACCCGCGGGATGGATATCGGCTGGACACTGCGGGCGCTGGCCGACGAGATCGGCGAGGCGGACCTCGGACCGGACGATTTCATGCCCCTCGACCTGCCCGCCCTGCCCGAGGGCGACCTGACCGTGACCAAGGTTGGCGAAGCGATCGCCAACCTGATGCCGGACAATGCCATCGTGGTCGACGAGGGAATTTCCGCATCCTATTTCCTTGCCCCGGGTCTGAAACGGGCGCGGGGGCATGATGCCCTGACGATCACCGGCGGCTCGATCGGCTTCGGCCTGCCGAATGCGGTGGGGGCGGCGGTTGCCTGCCCGGACCGCAAGGTCGTGGTGCTGGAGGGCGACGGCTCGGGCATGTACACGCTGCAATCGCTCTGGACTATGGCGCGCGAGCGGCTGGACGTGACTGTGGTGATCTTCGCCAACCGGGGCTACCAGATCCTGCGCGACGAACTTGCAGCCGTGGGCGTGCGCGAGGTCGGCCGCAACATCCGCCGGATGTTCGATGTCGAGGGGCCGGAACTTGACTGGGTGGCCCTGGCACGGGGGCACGGCGTGGATGGCGTTCGCGTGACCGACATGGCCGGGTTCAACGCGGCCTTCGCCGCAGCAATGGCAGAATCCGGGCCGCGTCTGATCGAGGTGGCCTGCTGAGACGGGGCTTGCCGTACCACTCGAACCCCCGACAGTCGCGCGAATTGCGGCCAGCAGCGGCCCTATCCGGCGACCGGGTTCAGCCCCTTGTTGTAGGCATGCCAGTCGGTGATGTCGGGATAATGCAGGCGCCGCCAGGCCCTGACGCGCGGGTTCATCAGCCGACGCCACAATGGCGGGATCATGGCCGCCATGGTCATCAGCGGATAGCCGTACGGCAACTTCGGCGCCTCGTTCTCGCTGTAGGTCTGCAAGAGAGGAAAGCGCCGGTCGGGCTTGTAGTGATGGTCGGAGTGGCGCTGCAGATTGATGAGAAGCCAGTTGGAGGCCCGGTGCTCGGCGTTCCAGGAATGGCGTGGCAGGACATGCTCATACCTGCCCCCGCCGAGGTGCCGCCGGGTGAGCCCGTAATGCTCGATGTAGTTGACCAGCTCCAGCTGCCATATCGCGGTGAAGGCCTGCACCAGGAACAGCCCCAGCCCCACCCAGCCGCCCAGCACCACCGCCAGTGCAAGCATCGTCGCCTGCAAGGTGGCATAGCGCCAGAACGGATTGCTGCGATGCCACCATGGCAGGCCCTTCCGCGCCAGCATCGCGGCCTCTGCCTGCCAGGCCGACTGCGGACACTGGCGCAGGACGCGCGGGAAGAAGCGGTGGAAACCTTCATTGTATCGCGCCGTCACCGGATCGCGCGGGGTTCCGACATGGATGTGGTGGACGCGCAGGTGTTCCGACCGGAAATGCGAATAAAGCACGGTGGCGAGCAGAAGGTCGGCCAGCCAGCGCTCGATGCGTGATTTCTGGTGCATCAGCTCGTGCGCATAGTTGATCCCTATCGTGCCCGAGATGACGCCCATGCCGAAGAACAGGACGATCCGTTCCACAGCGGAAAGGTGATCGGCGCGCGGAACATACCACAGCATTGCGATCAGCAGGGCGAACTGCACCGGGAACCAGATCAGCGTCACCGCGCGGTGCCAGGTCAGAAGGGATTCGTCGGTCTGCGGGTCGGGATTTTCGGTGTTCAGCCCGCTCAGCGCGTCCAGAAGCGAAAACAGCCACCAGGTCGCCAGCGGCAGAAGCGCCACGGTCCAGCCGCCCTGGACCATGCCCAGCACGGCAAGGGGCGGCAGGCAGAGCGACAACCAGAAGGGAAACGCATTGGGCAGCGGACTCATGCCACGACTTTACCGGAATGGCGGCGGGTCTCAACCGGCCAGGTGGCGACAGGGGCGCAGGGCTTCTAGGGCCCTTGCACGGCGTGCCAGGGGGCACTGCATGCAGGACGTAACTCCAAACGGCGATGCAAGGGCTCAGCCAAGCGTGCTGCGCGCCAGATCCCAGGCCTTTCGCATGACCGTGGGCAGATCGGCGGGGCGGAAGGCCGCCAGCGGAACCCATTCGCCCCGGGTCACGGGGCCCTGAACCAGGGCGACATGGACCGACAGGACCAGATGAAAATGGGTGAAGGTATGGCGCACCTCGCCGATCTCCTTCCAGTCAGCCGCCGCAGGTGCAGCGCCGCCCGCCCCGTCCCATCCATCGCCCGGAAAACCCAGCATGCCGCCCAGAAGCCCACGTTCTGGCCGCCGCTCGAGCAGCAGCGCATCCGCGCGGTGACCCAGCCAGAGCCTGCCGCGGCGCAGCGGTTTTTCCGCCTTGCGGCTTTTGCGCGGCAGGTCGGCCTGCACGCCGGCGGCCCGGGCCGCGCAGGCATGGAACCAGGGGCAGATCCCGCAGGCCGGGCTGCGCGGGGTGCAGACCGTGGCGCCAAGGTCCATCACGGCCTGGGCATAGTCACCCGGGCGTGTTTCCGGGGTCAGCCTTTCGGCAAGGGCAACCAGCGCCGGCTTCGCTGCGGGCAGGGGTGTCTCGACGTGGAACATCCGGGCCATCACCCGTTCCACATTGCCATCGACCACTGTTGCCGGCTCGTCGAAGGCAATGGCGGCAACGGCACTGGCGGTATAGGGGCCGATCCCGGGAAGGCTCAGAAGGCCCTGGCGCGTTGTGGGGAACCGCCCGCCATGGTCGGCCACGACCGCCCGGGCGCATTTGAGCAGGTTCCGGGCCCGGGCGTAATAGCCCAGACCGGCCCATTCGCCCATGACCTGCGCGTCCTCGGCAGCGGCCAGGTCGGCCACCGTGGGCCAGCGGGCGGTGAACCGGTGGAAATAATCCCGAACAGCCGCCACGGTGGTCTGTTGCAGCATGACCTCGGACAGCCAGACGCGGTAAGGATCGGGCCGCACACCTGCCGCGCGATCCCCGGGCGCGACGCGCCAGGGCATTGCGCGGGCGTGACGGTCATACCAGGCCAGAAGCTGGTGGCTGAGGGTCCGGGCGTCCTGCATCGCGCCGAAGATAGCCAACACGCAGCGCGGGGCCAGCCCCCGCCGATGCGTCACGCGATCTTTATGGCCTGACATGCAATGTCACTGGCAGGCCCGGCGGGCTGATATAGAATACTGTCAAATGGCACGGAAACCGCTTTCCTCTCCTTCTGCCGAGCACCGCATGCGCGGGTTCGAACCGGCCTTCGGGCTGGTGAAGGATGCCATCCGCGCGGCCAGCGAATCACGCGGCTTTGCCGTGGCGCGGCTTCTGACCCACTGGGCCGAGGTCGCAGGTCCGGAAATGGCCGCAAAGACCCGGCCGGTGAAGATCAGCTATGGCAAGGGCGGCATGGGTGCGACGCTGACGCTTCTGGTCAAGGCGACCGAGGCACCGATGGTGCAGATGGCGCTGCCGGTGCTGAAGGAACGCGTCAACGCGGTCTACGGCTACAACGCCATAAGCCATATCCACCTGACCCAGACCGCCGCGACCGGATTTGCCGAGGGTCAGGCAGAGTTCGCCCCCGCCCCCAGGGCATCGCCGAAGCCAGACCCCGCCGTGCGGACCAGGGCGCAGGAAACCACTGCCGGGGTTGCAGATCCCGGTCTGCGGAGCGCGCTTGAACAGCTGGCGCAAAACATCTTAACTCGCCGCGCATGACAAAGGACGCAACCCTATGCTGAAACTGAACCGCCGCGCGATGATCGCCCTTGCCGCTGCTGCCTCGGCAGCGATGACCCCGGCGCTGGCCGAGGAAATCCCAGCCGCCGAGAGCCCGGGTGATTTCTCGCTTGGCTCGCCGGACGCTCCGGTGAAGATCGTCGAATACGCAAGCTACACCTGCCCGCATTGCGCGGACTTCCACGCCAAGGTGTTCAAGAACCTGAAGGCGGAATACATCGACACCGGGAAGGTCCACTTCACCTTGCGCGAGGTCTACTTCGATCGTTACGGCCTATGGGCCGCGATGGTCGCGCGCTGCGGCGGCGAAATGCGCTATTTCGGCATCCATGACATGCTGTTCGACAAGCAGCAGGACTGGGCTGGCACGCAGGATCCGGTTCAGGCCGTGCAGAAGCTGCGCGAAATCGGTCTGGCTGCCGGGCTGGACAATGCGGCGCTGGACGCCTGCCTGAACGACCAGGCCAAGGCCGAAGCCCTGATCGCCCAGTTCGAAAAGAACATGGCTGCCGACGAGGTGAAGGGCACACCGACCATCTTCATCAACGGCGACCGGCATTCGAACATGTCCTGGGATGACCTGAAGGCGATTCTCGACGCCAAGCTGGCCGGCTGACATGCCGGCGCCTCTGGATGGCATCCGCGTCATCGAACTGGCGCGTATCCTAGCTGGCCCCTGGGCCGGGCAAACGCTCGCCGACCTCGGCGCGGATGTCATAAAGGTTGAGGCCCCCGAGGGCGACGACACCCGCCGCTGGGGCCCGCCCTTCATCGAGGCAGGGGGCGAGCGCACCGCCGCCTATTTCCACAGCGCGAACCGGGGCAAGCGGTCGATCATCTGCGATTTCCGCACGGCAGAAGGACAGGAGACGGTACGCCGTCTGGTGGCCGATGCCGATGTGGTGATCGAGAACTTCAAGGTCGGGGGACTGGTCAAATACGGGCTGGACTATGACAGCCTTCGCAAGGTGAACCCGCGGCTGATCTACTGCTCGATCACCGGCTTCGGTCAGACTGGTCCTTACGCGCACCGCGCCGGATACGACTTCATCATCCAGGGCATGTCCGGGCTGATGAGCGTGACCGGCCCCGCTGACGGCCAGCCGCAGAAGGTGGGCGTGGCGGTGACGGATGTCTTCACCGGGGTCTATGCCGCGACCGCGATCCTTGCTGCGCTGATCCAGCGCGGGCAGACCGGGGAAGGCCAGCACATCGACATGGCGCTGCTGGACGTGGCCACCAGCATCATGGCGAACCAGGCGATGAATTATCTGGCCTCGGGCAAGCCGCCGGGGCTGATGGGCAACGCGCATCCGAATCTGGCGCCCTATGCGGTGTTCGACTGCAAGGATGGCTGGATCATCCTTGCCACTGGGAACGACGCGCAATACCAGCGCCTGTGCCGGATCCTTGGGCTGGAGGACATGGCAACCGCGCCTGAATTCCTGACCAACGCAGACCGGGTGACGAACCGTGCCGCACTGACCGAACGGATCACGGCGGCGACGAAGACCTGGGCCAAGGCCGACCTTCTGGCGGCCTGCGAGGCCGAAGGCGTGCCCGCAGGGCCGATCAACAACATGGCCGAGGTCTTTGCCGACCCGCAGGTGATTGCCCGCGGCATGCAGATCGCGCCCGGGGGCCTGCCGGGGGTGCGCAGCCCGATGACCTTTTCGGGCGCGGAACTTTCACTTGACCGCCCAGCCCCAAGGCTCGGCCAGCATCAGGACGAGGTTCTCGGTCCTCTAGGCTGACACAGCCCCCAAGATCCTGCGCCTTCGTCCTGTCGTCAGTTCACCCCGGTGATCGGGCACGAAGTCATCGTCGTGTCCCCGGGAAACGCCGCCACGCGGTTTACCTAGAGACCCAGACGGTCAAAGGCGGCATCCAGCGCCGACCAGTCCTCGATCCGCAGACGCACCACCAGCGTCAGCACCCTGGGCCGCCAGTGCGGCGGCAGGCGGGCCGCATCCTTTTCCGTCGTCACCAATTGTGCGCCGTGGGCCAGTGCCTCGGCCTCCAGCCGGCGCAGCAGGGTTTCCGACAGCATCTCGTGATCGGCCAGCGGCTCGCCGCGCACGACCTCTGCGCCCTCTGCCCGCAATGTCGCAAAGAAGCGCGCGGGGTCTGCGATGCCGGCAAAGGCAAGCACCCTTGTGCCCTGCCAATCAATGCCCATGCGCAACGGTTCCAGCACACCGCGCAGCCTTGGCACCGTGACCTGCGCGCCCCAGATCGCATCGAAGTGGGCCTGAGCCTGGGGCGAACCGATGGTCAGCACCAGATCGGCGCGCGCCAGGCCCACGGCCACGGGTTCGCGTAGCGGACCGGCAGGAATGCAGCGCCCGTTGCCGAACCCCCTTGCGGCGTCGACCACGACCAGCCCCAGCGCGGGGCGCACGGCCGGGTTCTGGAACCCGTCATCCAGAAGCACGACCGTTGCCCCGGCGGCTTCCGCCGCGCGCACTCCGGCGGCGCGATCCCTGGCCACCCACACCGGGGCGACGGCCGACAGCAGCAGCGGTTCGTCCCCTATGTCACCGGCACGGTGGCGCAGGGCATCCACCCGGACCGGCCCCTTCAGCCGACCGCCATGACCCCGGCTGACCACCTGCACCGCCTGGCCCCGTGCCGTCAGGCGTTCGACCAGGGCGAGCGTGGTCGGCGTCTTGCCCGCCCCGCCCGCCACCAGGTTTCCGATGCAGATGACCGGCACACCAGGCACATGGCCGGGGCGCCGCAGACGCCGCGCCGTTCCTGCGGCGTACAGCCATCCAAGTGGGGCCAGAAGTCGCGGCAGAAGGCCAGGACGGTCAGGCGGACGGAACCAGAATCCCGGGGCCCGCATCAGGCGGCGCCATCAGTCAGGGCGCGAATCCGGGCGAGGACCGCCTCGGTCACCTCGGCGCCATCGCTGGCCACGGCCCAGGCGGCCTGGGCCAGCCGCGCCGTCCGGTCAGGTGCCAGAAGATCGCCAAGCGCATCTCCCAGATCGCTGGCCGCGACCACCGCCCGCGTGGCCCGCGCCGCCCCGAGGCGCGCAAAGACCTGACCGAAGGCACCGGTCCGAGGACCATGCAGGATGGCCGACCCAAGTGCGGCCGCCTCCATCGGATTTCGGGTCGGACCGGGGCCATTCAGGGTGCCGCCCAGAAAGGTGATCGGGGCCAGCCGATACCAGAGCCCGTATTCGGCCGGGTTGTCGACGACGAATACCTCGATCTCGGGGTCTGGCTCTTCATCCTGCATCCGCTGGGCAACCGACCACCCCTCCTTCTCCAGACGCCGCGACAGTGCCTCCGCCCGGCCGGGATCATCGGGCATCAGGATCAGAAGCAGCCGGTGCGAATAGCGCAGTGCGGCACGATGGGCGGCAAGGACGGCAGACTCTTCCGCCTCGGGCGGACCGGCCGCAAACCAGACCGGTCGCGTGGCAAGAACCCGGGCCAGAGCCGCGCGCTCTGCCTCAAGGCAGGGTGGAGCGACACTTTCCTCTTCCATCCGGCCCGTCACCGCGACACTGGACAGCACCGCACCGGATTTGCGGAACGCGCGCGCGGCGGGCTCGTCCACGGCGCAGATGTGGGAAAACCGCGAAAGTGCCGCGCGCATCAACCCCGGATACCAGGCATCGCGGTCGCGCAGGAAAGCCGGCATCGTGGCATTGACCATCAGCAGCGGGATCCCGCGCTCTGATGCCTCGTGCAGGGCGGCAGGGCGCAATTCGCCCTCGGAAAAGACGGCGATCTCGGGGCGCCAGTGGTCAAGGAAGGCGCGGATTTCGGCGGGATTGTCCGCTGGCGGCTTCTCTTGCAGCACACCGTTCCGTCCTGGCAGCTCTGCCGGGCAGGTCAGCAGGACGGCAAGGCCGTCTTCCTCGACAAGACGCCGGGCCAGTGCCAGCATCGGGCTGGCCTGGCCGGGGTTCGGGGCGTGCAGCCAGGCAAGCCGTCCGGCAGGACGCGCGACACGCACCGCAGTCTTGCCGACCTCGCGCCGGTGTCCGAGATTATAGAGCTTCAGCCCCAGCGATGCCGGCATGGACTAGCCGCCAAGCTCCTCGGTCGGCGAACCGGATTTCTCCTCGTCACGCAGGCGGTGGATATGGGCGATGAAATAGCGCATGTGGGCATTGTCCACGGTGCGCTGCGCCTCGGCCTTCCAGGCCTGGTAGGCCGACTCGTAGTTCGGGAACATGCCGACGACGTGAATCTTCGATACGTCCCGGAAGACATTCGACTGAGGGTCCACCAACTCGCCCCCGAAGACGAGATGCAGGCGCTGGGTCATGATCGGCTCCATTCTGTGGCGCAAGGAGCCTATCCGTTTCCGCCGGCAGGGGGAAGGCTGCCACCAGACTTGCGTCACAGGTCGCAAGGGGCCACATTCGTCCTCACCCTGCCCCGGAGGCGGGATTGAGATGGAGGTATTGCCGTGGATCTTTCCTTTCTGATTGGCTGGCCCGGGGTCTATCTGGCCATCGCGCTGTTCATCATTCTCTGCATCGTCCTCGGCGTCCGCATCGTGCCGCAAAGCGAAAAGCACGTGGTCGAACGCTTTGGCAGGCTGCGGTCGGTCCTGGGACCGGGGATCAACTTCGTCGTACCCTTCCTCGACCGCGTCGCGCACAAGGTCTCGGTCCTGGAACGCCAGCTGCCCAATGCCAGCCAGGACGCCATTACCGCCGACAACGTCCTGGTCAAGGTGGAGACCTCGGTCTTCTACCGCGTGACCGAGCCGGAAAAGACTGTCTACCGCATCCGCGACGTGGACGGGGCGATCGCAACCACCGTAGCCGGGATCGTCCGGTCCGAAATCGGCAAGCTGGAACTCGACCAGGTGCAGTCCGGCCGCGCCCAGCTGATCGAGCGGGTGCGTGAACAGGTAAAGGCCATGGTTGACGACTGGGGGGTAGAGGTGACGCGGGCCGAAATCCTGGACGTGAACCTTGACGAGGCGACGCGCGCCGCCATGTTGCAGCAGCTGAACGCCGAGCGCGCCCGCCGCGCCCAGGTAATGGAGGCCGAGGGCAAGAAGCGCGCCGTGGAACTGGCCGCCGACGCCGAACTCTACGCCGCCGAACAGCAGGCCAAGGCCAAGCGCGTTACCGCCGAGGCCGAAGCCTACGCCACCGGCGTGATTGCCGGCACGATCAAGGAAAGTGGGCTGGAAGCTGCGCAGTATCAGGTCGCGCTGAAACAGGTCGAGGCCCTGCAAGCCATCGCCGTGGGCCAGGGCAAGCAGACCATCCTCGTGCCCGCCAACGTGCTGGAGGCCTTCGGCGACGCCTTCAAGATGCTGAAAGGACGGGGCTAGATGCTGCAATCCCTCGCAGACACATGGTGGGCCTGGGTGATCCTGGGCTTTGCGCTGGGCGTTCTTGAGGTTCTGGCCCCGGGCTACATCTTCCTTGGCTTCGCCATCGGCGCGGTGGCGACGGGGATCCTGGTCGGCATCGGGTTTGCCCCGTCGGGCATTGCGGCGCTGCTTCTGGTCTTCGCGGTTCTGTCGGTCGTTGCCTGGCTGGCCTTGCGTCGGGTGGTAGGCATACGCCAAGGCCAGGTGAAGATCTGGGACCGCGACATCAACGACAATCCCTGACCCCCTGCCCATGACCTTTGCGGGGGCCAAGGCTGCGCTGTTCTGCAGGGCATCGATCCTGACCTTGCGGCGCGACGACAGACCCGGGCTACCCTGGCCCGGCCTGTGGGATCTTCCCGGCGGCGGACGCGAGGGCGACGAGACGGCCGAGGCCTGCGTGCTGCGCGAACTGCACGAGGAATTCGGATTGACGCTTGCGCCGGAACGGCTGGTATGGCGACGGATGTTTCCCTCGATGACGGACGCTTCACGCATGTCGATCTTCTTCGGCGGTCATCTTCTGCCGGCCAAGGTCTCGGTCATCCGTTTCGGGGATGATGGTCTGGGCTGGTCGCTGATGTCAGTGCAGGACTTTCTCGCACGCCCGGATGTCATTGGCGAATTGCAGAGGCGGGTGCGCATTCTTCAGGCAGACTGGCACCCGACAAACGCCTGACTGGCGTCTCGCGACGCAAGGCCGCTTGCATCCGGGTTGTCGGCCGTTCCGAAGCGTGGCACCGCAAGACCATCTTGCGACCGCATCTCACAATGATCTGCGTCAACGCGGGATCGTTCCTCATCGGTCAGATTGAAAAACCTGATCCGTTCAGAGGGAGGACTGACTGATGCAATCGAAGATGGTTCTGATCGCTGCCTGCCTCGCGGGAAGCGCACTTTGCACGGCCGGCAGCGCGCAAGAGGCCGACATTGGCGCCACTCTCTATGCCGACCACTGCGCCGCCTGCCACGGAGCCACCGGCATGGGCGATGGTGACATGGCCGATGTGGTGAACGTCCCGTCGCCGAACCTCACGCTTCTGGCGAAGAACAACAGCGGTGTCTTCCCGATGCTGAACGTTCTGCATGTCATCGACGGCCGTTCGGGCCTGCGGGCACATGGCGGGACGATGCCGGTCTGGGGCCGTGTCTTCTCGGACGAGATTGGCGATACCGCCGGTCCTTACGGCAGCGTGCTGGAAGTTCGGGGCCGCGTGCTGTCGCTGGCGAAGTATCTCGAATCGATCCAGCAGTGATCGGCCGCGTGCGGGGGTCAGTGTTGGCCTGAGACTGGCCGGATCGTGTCGCCGGGCTCCAGCTTTGGGAAAAGTTCCACCTTGGCGCCGGGACTGGCCTTGCCCGCAATGATCTCGGCGGCCTTGCGGCCGATCTCAAGGCGGCAGGCGTCCATCGTGGCCAGCTTGCGCGGCAGGCCGTCCAGAAGTTCTACTCCGTTGAATCCGGCCAGCCCAATGCGGCCGGGCACATCCAACCCTTTGTCCAGGCAGTAAAGCAGCCCGCCCGCGCCGATCATGTCGTTGGAATAGTAAAGAAAATCAACGTCGGGTGTGCGGTTCAGGACGACGGCCGTCATCTCGCGACCTTTCAGCAGCGCCGAACCGCCAGAGTAGAATTCCCGATCAACCAGCTGCAGCCCTGCCTTGGCAAGGGCTTCCTCGAACCCTTCCAGCCGCTTTCTGGCGCGGTGGTCGTTCGGCATCTGCGTGCCGAGGAAGGCAATGCGGCGATAGCCCGCGGCAATGATTGCTTCGGCCATCTGCCGCCCGGCCCGCCGGTGCGAAATGCCCACGGCGTGGTCGATCGGATCACCATCGATGTCCATGATTTCGACAATCGGAATGCCTGCCCTGCGCAGCATCGCGCGCGACGCATCGGAATGTTCCAGCCCTGCCACGATCATCCCCGAGGGCCGCCAAGACAGCATCTCGTAGATGACCTTTTCCTCGCGGTCGGGCAGATAGTTGGTCACGCCGACCACGGGTTGCAGGCCGGTGCCTTCAAGCACCTCGGAGATCCCGGTCATCACCTCGGGAAAGACCATGTTGGACAGCGAGGGAATCACCACTCCGACCAGGTTTACCCGCTGGCTGGCAAGGGCACCGGCAATCTTGTTCGGCACATAGCCCAGCGCCCGGGCCGCCTCCAGCACCTTTTCCCGCGTCTGCGGCGACACATCGCCCCGATTCCGCAGCACCCGGCTGACCGTCATCTCGCTGACGCCGGATGCTTCGGACACATCGCGAAGGGTCAGGGTATGGCGCGGGTCTGACGAAGGCTTGGTCAAGGTGCTGTTCCGGCGGCTGGGGATATCTCTTGTTAACGCCAATGCCGGGGCTTGTCCAAGGTGCTTTGCCATGATAATGCTAGCGCTAACAGCCGGATAGGCTGGCCATGTCCTGCGCATCCAAGCAAGCTCTCAACCCGGATGCGTCGGACCAAGGGGGGGTAGTGGGCCAAAACTTGCCTCCCCTTTTCTTTTCACCGGTTGCCTTGCGACGGATTTCCGAGCATTCAGTGCAAAGGGCCCCGTAGCTCAACGGATAGAGCGTCCCCCTCCTAAGGGGAAGGTTGCAGGTTCAAGTCCTGCCGGGGTCACCATGCGAGGGCAGAATGGACCGACCCCCCGATATTGCCGCCTTTCTGGACAGTTCGGCACGGGCCTTGCGGGCTGCCTGCTCAGGCCAGGCGCTGCTGGCAGCTGAGAAGGTGATCGCAAGGGCGGCGATGCCGGGCCGGCCCGGGGATGGGGCAGCGCGTCTTCCGGTCTGCGACTGGATCGCCACAGCCCTGGCAGGCGCGCCTGCCGGTCGGGCTGATCTTGCCGGAGCATTCGCCGCGCTGGAAGGCCAGCTACGCTGGTACCGTCGCGGCTCGGCAAGCGAAAGCGAACCCGCGTTCTGGAACGGCCATGCCAACGCCGTGATCCTGGGCCCCGGCGGGCTGGAGACGCGCGACGATCTGTGGATCGGCGCAACCGTCATGGCGCCGAACGTCCACTACATGGATCACGAGCACCCCCCGGAAGAGGTCTATCTCTCGCTTACTCCGGGCGAATGGTGGAACAGCGCGATGGACTGGACGGACCCGGGGCCGGACGGCTTCATCTACAATCCGCCCGGCATCACGCATGCAATGCGCTCGGGCACCGGGCCCTTCCTGGCGCTTTGGTATCTGCCGCTTTGACCGGGAAGCGGCCTTCAGGCCCCTATGCCACCGGCCCCTCGGGGTTCAGAAATCCAGATTCTCCACGCTCAGCGCGTTCTGCTGGATGAATTCGCGCCGCGGCTCGACGACATCGCCCATCAGCTTCGAGAATATGTCATCCGCCTCGGCCAGATCGTCCACCTTGACCTGCAACAGCGTCCGTGCCTCGGGGTCAAGCGTGGTTTCCCACAACTGATCCGGGTTCATCTCGCCTAGCCCCTTGTAGCGTTGCAGGGTCAGGCCCTTCTCGCCCTCGGCCAGGATGGACTTCAGCAGGTCGATCGGTCCGAACACGGGCTGATCCCGCTCCTTGCGCGCAAGGCGCCCCGGCTCGCGATAGATGTCGCGGTATTGCCCTGCAATCTGGGAAAGCTTGCGCGCCTCGCCGGAACGCAGCACCGCGCCGTCCAGCGTGCGCAATTCCTCGACGCCACGCAGGATGCGGGAAAGACGGATGCCGTGGTCCTGGGTGACGCGGCCGTGCCAGCCGCGCTCGAACTCGGGCGCGATCAGGTTCAAACGCCTGGCGACCGTGTCGGCGACCAGTTGCAGATCCTCATCCGCCCGACCCGGATCGAATGCCCCAGCCAAGGCAGCTTGTTCCAGGATGGGCCTTGGGTAATGCGTGGGGAAGGCATCCAGCACCCGGCGAAACTGGCGCGCACCCTCGATCACCCTGACCAGGTCATTGCCCGCGATTTCCTGACCATCGGCCAGCCGCAACACGGCGCCTTCGGTGCCCATCTCGATCAGATAGTCGTCAAGGGCAGCCTGATCCTTCAGATAGACCTCCGATCGCCCGCGCGTGACCTTGTATAGCGGCGGCTGCGCAATGTAGAGATAGCCGCCTTCGATCAGCTGCGGCATCTGCCGGAAGAAGAACGTCAGCAAGAGCGTGCGGATATGCGCGCCATCCACGTCTGCGTCGGTCATGATGATGACCTTGTGGTAGCGCAGCTTCGAAATGTCGAATTCGTCGCGACCGATTCCGGTGCCAAGTGCGGTGATCAGCGTCCCGATTTCCTGGCTGGACAGCATCCGGTCGAACCGCGCACGTTCCACGTTCAGGATCTTGCCGCGCAGGGGCAGCACGGCCTGATTGGCGCGGCTGCGGCCCTGCTTGGCACTGCCGCCGGCGCTGTCGCCCTCGACCAGGAATAATTCCGACTTGGCCGGATCGCGTTCCTGACAATCGGCCAGCTTTCCGGGCAGGCTGGCCACGTCGAGCGCCGTCTTGCGCCGGGTCAGCTCGCGCGCCTTGCGGGCGGCTTCGCGCGCAAGAGCTGCCTCGATGATCTTGCCGACGATGACCTTGGCCGGACCGGGGTTTTCCTCGAACCATTCGGCCAGCTTCTCGTTCACCAGGTTCTCCACCGCCGGACGGACTTCGGAGGAGACCAGCTTGTCCTTGGTCTGGGAGGAGAATTTCGGATCCGGCACCTTGACCGACAGCACGCAGGTCAGCCCCTCGCGGGCGTCGTCGCCGGTGAAATCCACCTTCTCGCGTTTGGCGATGCCCGAAGACTGCGCATAGGCCGTGATCGTTCGCGTCAGCGCCCCGCGGAAACCGGCCAGGTGCGTGCCACCGTCACGCTGCGGGATATTGTTCGTGAACGGTAATACGGTTTCGTGGTAGCTGTCGTTCCACCACATCGCAATCTCGACCCCGATGCCATTGCGTTCGCCGACCATGTAGATGGGCTCGGGCATCACGGGCGTCTTGGAGCGGTCGATGTATTTCACGAACTCGCGCACGCCGCCTTCATAATACAGCTCGACCCGCTGCGGTTCGGCATGACGCTCGTCCTCCAGCACGATGCGTACGCCCGAATTAAGGAACGCCAGTTCACGAAGCCGGGTTTCCAGCGTCTTGAAGTTGTAATCGAGATTGCTGAACGTCCCGTCCGGGCGGTTGGTCTTGGCGCTGGCCAGGAAGCGCACCTCGGTGCCGCGCTTGCCGGGCGCCGGGCCTACGGGGTGCACATGCACCGTACATTCGCCGTCCTCGAACCGGGCGCGGTACTCGGTATCGTTGCGCCAGACGGTCAGCTCCAGCCATTCCGAAAGGGCGTTCACGACCGACACGCCCACACCGTGCAGCCCGCCCGATACCTTGTAGGCGTTGCCGCCCTCGTCCGTGTTGTTGAATTTGCCCCCGGCGTGCAGCTGGGTCATGATGACCTCTGCGGCGCTCACGCCTTCTTCCGGGTGCAGATCTACGGGAATGCCACGGCCGTTGTCGCGCACGGACACGCTGTCGTCGGCATGGATCTTCACAACGACCTCGGTCGCGTGTCCGGCCAGCGCCTCGTCAATGCCGTTGTCCACCACCTCATAGACCATGTGGTGCAGACCCGAGCCATCGTCGGTGTCGCCGATGTACATGCCGGGGCGCTTGCGGACCGCCTCCAACCCCTTGAGAACCTTGATGGATTCGGCGCCGTATTCGGCGGCCTTGCTGGGCTGTTCAGCCATGCGCGGGAAACCCTTGTCGTTGCCCGCGATTTATAGCGGTTCGGCCGGGCAATGTCACCCCTTGGCCACCAGATTTGGTGGTCAGACAAAGGGAATGGCCACGCCCACACCAATCAGCAGGATGCCCGAGCCCAGGTTCATCCGGCGAAGGTTTTCCGGGCTGGACAGCAGCTGCCGCGCCCGATCGAGGAACAGGGCGAGACCCAGGTTTCCGGCCATTGGGATGAGCGCCGAGATCGCGATGATGAGCGCGATGTCGACCGGCTTCAGCGTCTCGAGCGTGAAGAATCCCGGCAGCGCCCCCATGTAGAACAGGATTGCCTTTGGGTTGCCGATGACGGCCGCAAGACCGACGCTGAACCCTGCCCATATGCCGGGCCGCGTCAGGCGGCTGTCGGCATGCGGGGCAGCTGCGGGCTTGCGGACCAGCATGATCCCCATGGCCAGAAAGATCAGCGCCGCGATCCAGCGCAGTACAGACAATGCGTCGCCGTAGCTGCTGACGATCCAGGAAAGACCCAGGATTGCAGCAAGGGGCCAGACAAGGTCGCCCAGTGCCACGCCAACCGCTAGGGGCCAGGCGGCCGCCATGCCGCCCGACAGCGCCCGTGCCGTAAGCGCAACCCAGACCGGGCCGGGCACCGCCCAGAGACCGGCCATACCCAAAGCATAGAGCAGCAACTGATGAATAGAAATTGTCATTCACTTATCCATGCGCGACCCTAGAACCATCGTCGCTGTCCCTCACGGTGACCAGCTCTCCTCGCGCGCCGAGCGCATCGAAAAGCCCCGGCTCGGTCCCGGTCATCAGGGCCTGCGCACCCAGGGCGCAGATTTCGTCATAAAGCGCGGCGCGTCGGTTCATATCCAGATGTGCGGCGACCTCGTCCAGCAGCAGCACCGGTGCGTGCCCAAGATCCTGCGCCAGCGCGCGCGCGTTTGCGAGGATCAGGCTGATCAGCAAGGCCTTCTGTTCTCCGGTAGAGCATTGGTCAGCCGGGATGTCCTTTGCGGCGAAGCGCGCTGCAAGGTCGGCGCGATGCGGGCCGACCAGCGTCCGCCCGACTGCCATGTCACGGCGGCGGCTGTCAGCCAGTGCCTTCGCCAGGTCTGCGGGTTCCTCTGCGCCCTCCGGCCCGGTCAGGGAAAGCGTGGCCCATGGAAAGGCGCTGTGCGGGTCTGCCGCTGACGCGATCCGGGCAAGGGCGGCGCGGCGGTTCCGCATGATCTGTAGCCCCGCCTCGGCCATCTGCGCCTCCAGCGCGGCATACCAGGCCGCATCCGTGACCTGATCGCGGATCAGCCGGTTCCGATCCCGCATCGCCTTTTCATATGCGAGCGTTTGTTCGGCATGTTCGGGGAAGAAACTCAGCGTCATGCGGTCAAGGAATCTGCGACGTCCCTCGGCAGCCTCGATCCACAGCCGGTCCATCGCCGGAACCAGCCAAAGGATACGAATCACCCGACCCAGGCTTGCCTGAGTGGCGGCCTTGCCGTCGATCCGCACCTGCCGCGCTTCGCCCGGCGCGGCCCATGTCTCGATCTCGTGCGCACCGCCAAGGCCCCGGACCGTGGCGCTGACCTTCCATCCCAGACCCTCGGGCCGGCGGGCCAGATCCTCGGCTGCAGCACGGCGCAGGCCACGGCCAGGAGACAGCAGCGAAACCGCTTCAAGCACATTGGTCTTGCCGGCACCATTCGGTCCGACCAACGCCAAGGGACGCCCGTCCAGCACCAGGCGCGAACTGCGGTGGCTGCGGAAGTGCGAGAGGGCGAGGGTTTCGATCACCAGACCGCCCACGGAATTTCCCTTTCAGAACGGGCGTTCGGGCCGGATCAGACCCGCATCGGCATCACGACATAGACCGCCGAAGTATCATTGCCTTCGCGCATCAGCGTGGGATCGACCGCTGAATTGAACAAGAACACCGCATTCTCACGGTCCACCTGGCTGGCGATTTCCAGCAGGTATTTCGCGTTGAAGCCGATTTCCAGCCGCTCATCGCCATAGGCAACGGCCAGCTCCTCTTCGGCGGCGCCAGAGTCGGGCGAGTTCACCGAAAGTACCAGCCGATCCTCGTCAAGCGACAGCTTCACTGCGCGCGAACGTTCGGAAGACACCGTGGCCACACGGTCAACCGCCTTGGCGAATTCGCTGGCGTCCACTTCCAGCCGCTTGCTGTTGCCGGTCGGTATGACGCGGGTGTAATCGGGGAATGTGCCATCGATCACCTTCGAGGTCAGGGTGATCGCCGGGGTAGCAAAACGAACCTTCGTTTCGGAAACCGATACGGCGATGTTCGCATCATCGTCGTCAAGCAGTTTGCGCAGTTCTCCCACCGTCTTGCGGGGCACGATCACGCCGGGCATCCCCTCGGCCCCTTCGGGCAGGGGCGCGTCGATCCGGGCCAGCCGATGGCCGTCGGTCGCCACACAGCGCAGAACCTTGCCGCCGTCGCCCTGCGCGACATGCATGTAGACACCGTTCAGGTAATAGCGCGTCTCTTCGGTAGAGATCGCGAACTTGGCCTTGTCGAACAGCCGCCGCAGAGCCGGTGCCTTGGCCGAAAAGTTCGACGAATATTCACTGGACGCCATCACCGGGAAATCTTCCTTCGGCAACGTGGCCAGGCTGAAAGTGGACCGTCCTGCCGTGATGGTCAGGCGTCCCGCAGCCGCATCATCCGACAGGTTTACGAGGGCGCCGTCCGGCAACTTGCGAACGATTTCATGCAACATTACCGCCGAGACAGTCGTCGCACCCGACCGTTCGACCATGGCCGGTGCACGATCAACGACCTCGATGTCGAGATCTGTGGCACGGAAGGAGACCTGATTGCCTTCGGCCTCGATCAGAACGTTGGCAAGGATCGGAATGGTGTTGCGGCGTTCCACGACCGACTGGGCCTGCGCCAGCGCCTTCAGCAACGTGGCGCGTTCGATCGAAAGCTTCATCTCTTCCCCCTGCCGACCCCTGAAGGGACGCCGAATTTACCCGGTTTTTCCCGGTTCACAAGTGCTGCGCGCGACTGTGATTAGGATTGGCCGGGCCGTCAAGAGCAGCCCCGGCTCAGCCCTGAAGCAGCCGACGCAGAAGTTGCAGATCGTCGGCCAGCTGGCTGTCGGTGGCCATCAGCTCCTCGATCTTGCGCACGCCATGCATGATCGTGGTGTGGTCGCGCCCCCCGAAACGCCGTCCGATTTCCGGCAGGCTGCGCGGGGTCAGGTGCTTGGCCAGATACATCGCCACCTGCCGCGGCCGGGCGATGGTGCGCAGCCGCTTCGGCCCGATCATGTCGGACAGGCGGATGTTGTAGTGCTCGGCCACCTTGCGCTGGATCTCTTCGATCGTGAGCTTCCGGTCGGACGACCGCAGGATGTCGGCGAGGCAGTCCTGGGCGAGATCCAGCGTGATCTCGCGCCCGACCAGCGAAGCAAAGGCGAAAAGCCGGGTCAGTGCCCCTTCCAGAACGCGGACATTGGTGGTGATCCGGTGGGCAAGGAATTCCAGCACCCCGTCGGCGATCATCAGGCCGCGATACTGCGCGCGGTAATGTTCGACCTTCTGCTGCAGGATGCCCAGCCGCAGTTCGTAGTCTGTCGGGTGCAGATCGACGACCAGGCCGCACTGCAGACGCGACTTGATGCGTTCCTCGAGATCCTTGATCTCGCCCGGGGCGCGGTCGGCCGACAGGACTATCTGCTTGTTGGCATCCACCAGCGCGTTGAAGGTGTGGAAGAATTCTTCCTGCGTCGAATCCTTGCCGGCGATGAACTGAACATCATCGACCATCAGCACATCAACGGACCGGAACAGCTCCTTGAAATCCATCACCTGACGGTCGCGCAGCGCCTGGATGAAGCGATACATGAACTGCTCGGCCGACAGATACAGTACCCGAAGCTCGGGGCGGCGGGCGTTCAGCTCATGCGCGATCGCGTGCATCAGGTGCGTCTTGCCCAGTCCGACCCCGCCATAAAGGAACAGCGGGTTGAAGGTGACGGTCCCGCCTTCGGCTACCCGCCGGGCTGCGGCATGGGCCAGCTCGTTCGGCTTGCCGACAACGAAGGTGTCGAAGGTGAATCGGGCATCCAGCGGTGCGCCGGGAAGATCTTCCTCTGACACGGGCCTAGTCCGCACCGATTTCAGCACCGGCGTCGTGGCGGGGCTTCTGGACCCGGCACCGCCTACGGCAAATTCGATGCGCTCTACCGGCTCTCCAGCACTGGCCAGCTGCGAACGGATATGGTCGGCATAGTTGCGCTGCACCCAGTCACCGAAAAAGATCGTCGGCACTTCGAACCGCGCCACGCCATTCTTGAGATGCGACAGTTTGAGGGGTTCGATCCAGGTGACGTAATTGTTCTTGCCGACCCGCTTGATCAGTTCTTCCCGGACCTGACCCCAAGTTTCGTTCGTCATTCTGTCGCCTGCCAATATCGACTGACCGGCAGAATATCCGCCGGACATGCACAGTTGCCTCGCCATGGACGAACCACCCTCGCCAAGCGCAATGTCCACTGCGGCTGCGCAACGGACACGACGCTTCCCGAAGGAAGACAGGAAGCAACCAGCCTGATACCACCGGTTACCCGGCAGCCAGACCAGTATGACGGGGCAGCAGGAATGCCGCCCTTATATCATTGACCACAAAGGAAAAACTCAGATCTTCCGGCACGGCAGCACCCGATCTGTGCAGCAGCTTTTCCTTCGCGATCCGTTCATGTCCCCCAAGACGAAGTGAATCGCAGGCTGAAGCTAGCAAGGGGTCCGCGGGCGCCGCAACCGAACAACGCGCTTGACACAGCCTTGCGGAAGCCGAATCCGCGCCCCCTTGCAAATCGGCAACGGCCCGACCTGGCTACGGGTTCCAGCGGCCCGGAAATGCCGAAGGGCGCCACCCTTCCGGGGGCGCCCTTCCAGACCGGACGGAAGCTGCGATCAGACCTTGGCGACGGCTTTCACACGCGAGGACAGGCGCGACATCTTGCGCGCGGCGGTGTTCTTGTGCAGTACGCCCTTGGTCACACCGCGTGCCAGCTCTGGCTGCGCAGCCTTAAGCGCAGCCTCGGCTGCGGCAGCATCGCCCGAAGCGATCGCCTCTTCCACCTTGCGCAGGAAAGTGCGGATGCGAGAGCGGCGCGCCTTGTTCACGGCATAGCGCGCCTGCGCCTGACGGGCGCGTTTCTTGGACTGTTCGGTATTGGCCATCTGGCTACCTCGGGATCTTTGCGTTTCAGATTGCACGAAAGACCACAAGGCCCCGACCGAAGGATCGGGAATGATTCTTGCCTAAGCGGGCCCACGCGCATGTACGTCGTCCATTAGTGCAGCGCGACCGAAAAGGAAAGCCCCCAAGCGCAGGATCGCGGATAGCCTTGCAAGGCTGCGCGGCTGGCTTCGACGGCACGGTGCCACCAGCTGGAAAGGCCGCCCTATCGGTCGCGGAACTGCGGCTGGCGTTTCTCAAGGAAGGCGGCCATGCCTTCCTTCTGGTCTTCGGTCGCGAACATGGCGTGGAACATGCGCCGTTCGAACAGCAGCCCTTCGGACAGGCTGGTTTCCTGTGCCCGGTTCACGCATTCCTTTACGACCATCGCCGTCACCGCCGATTTCTCGACGATCTTCTGCGCGGCCTTCATGGTTTCTTCCAGCAGCGACTTGCAGGGCACGACCCGGCTGACCAGCCCGCAACGTTCCGCTTCGGCAGCGTCCATGAAGCGCCCGGTAAGATGCATGTCCATCGACTTCGACTTGCCGACGGCCCGCGTCAGCCGCTGGGTGCCGCCCATGCCTGCCACGATGCCCAGGTTGATTTCCGGTTGCCCGAACTTGGCCGTGTCTGCGGCGATGATGAAATCGGCCAGCATGGCCAGCTCGCAGCCGCCGCCCAGGCAATAGCCCGCCACCGCCGCGATGATCGGCTTGCGGGCGCGGGCGATGGTGGCTGCCTCGGGGCCGAAGAGGTCATCGAAGAATACATCTATGAACCCCTTCTCGGCCATCTCCTTGACGTCGGCCCCGGCGGCGAACGCCTTTTCCGAGCCGGTGATCACGATGCAACGCACGCGATCATTCGTTTCCGCCGCCGTCACGGCCGCCGCAAGTTCACGCATCAGCGTGGAATTCAGGGCGTTCATGGCGTCAGGGCGGTTCAGGCGGATCAGGGACACATTGTCCTCGACCTCGACGATCAGGGTCTCATAGGCCATTGCGGCCCTCCTTCTGGCGGTCGGCTGACTCCTAGCACCAAACGGGGCGATGGCAAGTCACCTCTGGCAGTAGGGACACCAGAAGGATGATCGCCCCGACTGGACCGTACGGACGACCGTGCCGGCGCAGCCGGGGGTTTCGCAGGGTTCGCCTTCCCGACCATATACCTGAAAATGCTTGGCAAAATAGCCAAGCTCGCCATTGGCATGCCGGAAATCCCGCAGGCTCGACCCTCCCGCCTCGATCGCTTCGGCCAGAACGTCCCGAATGGCCGGCACCAGGTCGTGAACCTGCGATTGTGCAAGATCACCGGCCAGTCGCAAGGGGCTGATCCGGGCGCGGTAAAGCGTCTCGGCAACATAGATGTTGCCCAAACCGGCCACGATCCTTTGATCCAGAAGTGCGGCTTTGATCGGGGTCTTCCGGTTCTTCAGACGGTCCGCAAGGTAGGCTTCGTTGAAATCATTGCCAAAGGGTTCCGGCCCCAGCCCCGCCAGCAAGGGGTGGTCACCAGCGCGGTCGGTGGGTGTCAGGTCCATGGCGCCGAAGCGGCGGGCATCGTTGAACGTCACCCTTGCGCCACCCTCCAGGTGGAGCACCACATGGTCGTGCTTCTGCGGTGCGGGGTGGTCGCGGTGGAAGGCGCCGACCCGCGCGCCCGAGACGAGCATCCGCCCGGACATGCCCAGATGCACCAGGAGCGTCTCGCCCGAATCAAGATCGGCCAAAAGGTATTTCGACCGCCGCCGCAGTGCCTTCACCCGCTGCCCCGTCAGCCGCTCGGCCATCCGTTCGGGCAGGGGCCATCGCAGGTCAGGGCGGTTGACCTCGGTCCGGGCGATCATCGCGCCTTCCATCACCGGCATCAGGCCGCGGCGCACGGTTTCGACTTCGGGCAGTTCAGGCATCGGCGGTCCCTGACAGATGGGCGCATTGCAGGCGCGGGGTGGCGGACTATAAGGAGGCGTCAGGGCGAAGGATCGCAAGACCGATGAGCGAAGAAAAGACAACCCATTTCGGCTTTCAGGACGTGCCCGAGGCCGAAAAGGCCGGGATGGTGCATGGCGTCTTTTCGCGCGTGGCCTCGAAATACGACATCATGAACGATGCGATGTCCCTGGGCATCCACCGGCTTTGGAAGGACGCAATGATGGACTGGCTGGCCCCGCGTCCCGGCCAGCGGCTTCTGGACGTGGCGGGCGGCACCGGCGACGTGGCCTTCCGCTTCCTGAAACGCGCCCCCGGCGCGCAGGCCGTCGTCTGCGACATGACCGAGCCGATGCTGATCGAGGGCCGCAAGCGCGCCGAGGCGGAAAGCCTGGCGCACAGCCTCGACTGGGTCGTGGGCGACGCCATGGCGTTGCCCTTCCCGAACAACAGCTTCGACGTTTACACGATCTCCTTCGGAATCCGGAACGTGACCCGCATCCCCGACGCGCTGTCCGAAGCCTTCCGCGTGCTGAAACCGGGCGGGCGGCTGATGGTGCTGGAATTCAGCCAGATCCCCAACGACCTGATGCAGAAGGTCTATGACCTCTATTCCTTCAACATCATCCCGGTCATGGGCCAGGTCATCGCGGGCGACCGCGCCAGCTACCAGTATCTCGTCGAATCCATCCGCAGGTTCCCCGATCAGGAAAGCTTCGCCGCGATGATCCGCGCCGCCGGGTTCGAGCAGGTGAAATACCGCAACCTGACCATGGGCATCGCGGCCCTCCATTCCGGGTGGAAGCTGTGAGGACCTGCCGCTCATCGGCCCCGTTCGGTCCCTCTTCGCGGTCGCGCCCCGCGATGAGCGACCGAAGGGATGCGAAGAGCCGCCCGGAGCGCGCCGCATGAAGGGCCCGCACAACATCGTCCGCCTGATCCGCACCGGCGCCACGCTGGAACGCACCGGCGCCATGGACGTGGTGCTGGAGGCCTTTCGCGCGCCCCCCCGGCTCCGCTTTGCCGCACGGATGCTGGGCTGGCCGTTCAAGTGGCTGGGTCTGAAGGGCGACCCCGCGCTGCCCCCCGCCACCCGGGCGCTGACCGCGCTGGGGCCGGCCTACATCAAGTTCGGCCAGGTCCTGTCCACGCGCCCCGACATCGTGGGCGAGGAACTGGCCGACCAACTCAAGTATCTTCAGGACAAGCTGCCGCCCTTCCCGACCGAAACCGCCAGGAACATGATCGAGGCGGAACTCGAGGTGCCGGTCTCCGACCTGTTCTCCGACTTCTCCGAACCCGTCGCCGCCGCCTCGATCGCCCAGGTCCACCGGGCGCGGCTGGCCGATACCGGCGAGGAGGTCGCCATCAAGGTGCTCCGCCCCGGGATCGAACGCGCCTTCCGCAAGGACATCGACGCCTTCTACCTCGCCGCCCGCTGGATCGAGCGCCTTGCCCCCTTCAGCCGCCGCCTGCGCCCCGTGGACGTGATCGCCCATTTCGAAGGCGTGGTGATGGGAGAGCTGGACCTGCGGCTGGAAAGCTCCTCGGCCGCCGAGTTCGCCTCGAACACGGCACAGGACGAAGGCTTCCAGGTGCCGAAGCCGCACTGGTTCCTGTCGTCGCGCAACGTGATGACGCTGGGCTGGGCGGAAGGGATCGGGCTGAACGATGTCGAGGCGATCGAGGCCGCCGGACACGACCGCCGGGTGCTGGGCGCCCGCGTGTTGCAGCTGTTCCTGAACCACGCGCTGCGCGACGGCTTCTTCCATGCCGACATGCACCAGGGCAACCTGAAGGTGGCCGCGAACGGCGACATCATCGCCTATGACTTCGGCATCATGGGCCGGATCGACGAATACACCCGCCGGGTCTATGCCGAGATCCTGATGGGCTTCATCCGCAAGGATTACCGCCGCGTGGCCGAGGTGCATTTCGAGGCGGGTTACGTCCCCCCCGACCGCGACATCGACGAATTTGCCCGCGCGCTGCGGGCGGTGGGCGAGCCGATCTTCGGCATGGATGCCAGCCGCATCTCGATGGCGCGGCTCCTCGCCTACCTGTTCGAGGTCACCGAACGCTTCGGGATGGAAACGCGGACCGAGCTGATCCTTCTGCAACGGACGATGGTCGTGGTCGAAGGCGTGGCGCGGTCCCTGGATCCGCACATCAACATCTGGGAAGTGGCCAGCCCGATCGTCGAACGCTACATCCGCGAGAACGTCGGACCAAAGGCGGTTCTGCGCGATCTGGCAAAGACCGCCCGGGTTCTCGCGCGTTTCGGGCCGAAACTTCCGGGTCTTGTCGAGGCCCAGCTCATCCGCGCCGGAAACCCGGCCACACCTCCTGCGCGACCCGGCCCCCGCATGAAGGTCGGGCTTTGGCTACTGGTGATACTGGCGGCCTTCGCAGCCGGGGTGCTGGTGGATCGCCTCTTCTGACCGGAGGCATCAGCGTGCCTCGCGCAGGGCCGTGACGCGGTTGGCAGACACTTCGCTGCCACCTGCAAGGACAAGGCTGGTCCCTGCAGGCGTGCCGCGCACCTCGACCACACGCGCATAATGCTCCATCGGGCCGGTGAAGATGACTTCCTCTCCGCGCAGACTTTCCAGCTTGAGAGAGTAAGCCCCGGGCGGCAGCGGATTGCCGGCCGCATCGGCACCCAACCAGGCGTATGGTTCTGCAGTGACGGGAATTTCCTCGCGTGCGACCAGACGGCCTTGCGCATCCCGCACCTCGAGAACCGCCCGGGTCGCCCCCTGCGCCGGGTTGGGCGACAGGGTCACCGGGCGACCATCGAAGCGCACCATCGCATCCGTACGCGCCTCTTTCCCGACCCAGCTGGCCATTTCGGCCATGCCGATCTGCTGGAACCGCGTCGTCATCTCGGACAGAAGCTGATTCGTGCGCACCTGCTGTTCGACCCCCGAGAAGGTGGCCAGTTGCACCGCATAATCCGCAGAATCGATCGGGTTCAGCGGATCCTGGTTCTGCATCTGCACCGTGAGCATCCGAAGGAAAGTGTTGAAATCGGACGCGATCCCGGAGGCCTGGCCCGGTTTGTTGCCGGAAGCGGTGGCACCGGACGAGGGCATTACGGTTGCGACAGTCATGGCAGTCCTCACAATCGAAGATCCAGCGAAGATGCGGGGGTTGCAGATTGCCGCAAAACTCCAGGCTTCACGGCCGCATCCGCGGGCATGGCATCCGGTGCGCCCCCATAGCGCCGGGGCTCCTCCCGTCCTGATCCGGGGGTGCCGGATTGCCACTGATCCGCACCGTGCTGACCAAAGCCGATCTCTGCCCGAGGAAAGCCGGCCAAACGCAAGGCTTCGGTCAGTTGCTCTGCATGGCGCCGGAACAGGTCGAGCGTATCGGGGCGATCAAAGCTCAGCATCACGGCGATCCGATCGGGATCTGCGGCATCCGTCTGCAGGGTCACGCGGACACTGCCGAGTTCATCAGGCGACAGACGGATTTCGGTGACCTTGTCCTTCGCATGCCGGCCGGGGTCGACGATCGCCAAGGCAAGCTGGCCAATGCTTGCGCCGATATTCGGCAAGGCTGGCGCATGCGCCATCGCCCCGGTCGATGCGTGCGGTAATGTGTGGGCAAGCAGCGGCAGCGCGGCGGGATCCGGCAGCAGCCCGCCAGAAGGCCCGGCCATCGGCGCCAGGACCGACGCTGGCACTGGCCTGCGGAACGCTTGCTCGGCCGCCAGCAGATCCGCGCCCGCAGTGCTGTCTGTCGGACATTGCTTTTCCGGATGGTCGGGCACAATCACGGGTGCAAGGCCGGCAGCGGCTGCCCGACCTGGGCTGCCTGCGACAAAGGTCAGGCCGTCCAAATCCCCTTCCGCAGCCTGCTGCAGCCCATGCCACGGCAAAGCGGTCTCTGCCCCGGCATGGCCGACCGTGATCGGGATGGCATGACCTGCGGTCGGCCCTCTGGAACCGGCTGCACCGTGGTCGCAAGAAAGCTGTGGTGCCGGGGCCAGAGGGGGGGCGACAAGGCCGCCCGCCGGCCGGTTCCGGCCAGACAGGCACGGCGGGGTCGGGGAAGCCGCCGGTGCAGACGCCGGCCCATTTCCCGGCGACGCATCGACGACCGCCGGATTCCGGGCAGGGACAAGGCCGGAAACCGAAGCCTCTGACGCCTGATCACGGACCACTTCCCCGGGCTTGGCGGCGCTTGTTGCATTCCGTGCAGGAAAGGAGGATCCGTCCTGTGCGGGGACATCCGGCACCCCTGCCGCACCAGTGCAGTTCCGGCCGTCATCGTTCGGCGCCATATCATCGGAATGCGGCAAGCCTCTGACGAAAAGACCCGGACTGTCAACCGGGCGGTCGATTGCCGCATCTGCGGTTTCCCACGTGCAGGGGTCTAAGGCTTCGGGTGCCGATGTCTCGCTGCCGATGGCCTGCCCCTGCGGATCTGCACCGACGTCTGACGCAAATTCCGGTGCGCGCGTCCCTGCCGTTCCCGGCAAGAGAAACAGCACGGTTTCCTGCGGCAGTGGCGCATTCCAATCGCAGGGTGCACCGTCTGAATCCGGGGCATCCCTCACCCCCGCAGGAGCGCCCAGCAGATCCGCGAATTCCGGGGCGAGTCCGCCCGCCCCCTCTGCCCGAAAGCGTGCGACGAGGGAAGGGAGCGGACAAGTCTGCACAGGGCGGGTGGACTGCATTTCGGGACACCTTCGGCCACGCTGCAATCGCTTATCTGCCAGGGAGGTTACCCATTCTTTACTGCCGTCGCAGATTGTCGCGTAAATTCCGACCGATGAGAGAGCCGTTCATGCACACGAACTCCGTCCCGACCCCGGCCTTGGCATCAACTGGCCGCTACGACCGCGCATTCGCTAAGGCACAGGAACTCGAGACCGTCTTTCTGGCCGCGATGCTGGCCCATGCCGGCCTGGGCGGCGCAGCAGGTTCCTTCTCCGGCGGTTCCGGAGAGGCACAGTTCGCCTCGTTCCTGCGGCACGAACAGGCGCGGCTGATGGCAAGCGCAGGGGGAATAGGGCTGGCCCGGACGATCTTCGAGGCAATGGTGGCGAAAGGAACCGGCGATGGCGATTGAAGACCTTCTGGACGAGGCCCGGGATGCACTTCTTGCAGGCGACCTGGCCGCGCTTGAACGGATAGGAACCGGCATCGAGGCACAGGCCCAGACGCTTTCGTTACCCGACAAGGCGACCGCAGAGCGCCTGCAGCAGAAGGCCGAGCGAAATGCCCGCCTGCTTGAAGCCGCCGCGCGCGGTGTGAAGGCCGCGCTGGGCAGGCTGACCGAAATCACCACCAGCCCGACGCTGACCACCTATGATTCGCGCGGCCGGCGGGCCGAGGTCGGCGACGGCACGTCCTCGGCCCTGGGACGGTTCTGATTTTTCTAGAATGCCCGGCACTTCACGCGGCGGAGTTAGGGATTGGTTAGAACCTTGGACGCTTCACTGTCCTCGCGCCTCATGACGGGGCGGCGCTTCCGGCCCAGCCGGCGGCATCGGACAGAAGGCCCGTCCCGCCACATTCAGACGTGGCATTCGCGGCCGTGAAACCTGCGGCCATTCGTGAAGGAAACAGAAATGTCGTCGCTTCTGACCAATACCAGTGCAATGGTTGCCCTCCAGACGATGAAGGGCATTAACGCCAACCTCAACAAGACGCAGGCCGATATTTCCATCGGCAAGAGCGTGGCTACCGCCAAGGACAATGCCGCAGTCTGGGCAATCTCGAAGGTGATGGAATCTGATGTCCAGGGCTTCAAGGGCATCTCCGACAGCCTCGCCGTAGGGAATGCGACGCTGACCGTCGCCCGGTCGGCAGCGGAATCGGTGACCAAGCTGCTGACCGAGATGAAAGGCAAGATCGTCGCCGCCCAGGCCGAGAACGTCGACCGCGGCAAGATCGACACCGACATCAAGGCGCTGACCAAGCAGATCGAATCCGTCGTCGGCGCGGCGCAGTTCAACGGGCTGAACCTGGTGGACGGATCCAAGTCCACGGTCAATGTGCTTTCCTCGCTCGACCGGTCGCAGTCAGGCGTGACATCGGCCAATATCGAAGTGACGGCACAGAATCTGTCTACCACGGCGGGCAGCGCGCTGACAGGCGGCGGTCTTGGAACGCTGTCGGCCACAAGCGTGGTGACCGGAACTCCGGTCACGCTGAACGGCTTTACCTTCCAGGGGGGTGGGGGTGCCCTGGCATCGAACGCGCCAAGTGCGGATCCCGCCACGCTGACCGCTCTGATCGCAGGTGACTCGGTTTCGCTCAGGGTCGGCTCGGTTGAAGGCCGCTATGTTGTGCAGCAGGGCGACACCGCAGATTCGCTGGTTGCGGGCCTCAAGAACGCCCTGACCGCGAATGGCCTGTCCGACAGCGACTTCACCCTGTCCCTGTCGAGCGGCGCCCTGCAAATCGCGAACAACACGAACCAGGCAGCCGATGTTTCGGTTTCCGCCAGCCGAGGCACCGGCGGTCTGGCCGGGCTACACGGCATCGACGTGGTGAATGCCCCAGCAAGTGCTCTCGGGGCGATCGAGGGGATGCTCCAGACGGCGATCGACGCCGCGGCTGCGTTCGGCTCGGCACAGAAGCGCATCGAGATCCAGAGCGAATTCGTCGGGCAGCTGACCGATTCGCTCAGGACCGGGATCGGCGCCATGGTCGATACCGACATGGAGGAAGCCTCGGCCAGGCTACAGGCGCTGCAGGTCCAACAGCAGCTGGCCACCCAGGCGCTGTCGATTGCAAACCAGCAGCCGCAGGGTCTTCTCTCTCTGTTCCGCTAAGCGTTCGGGGCCGCGGCTGACGCGCCGCGGCCCGCACCCTTCCAGAGCTTCGAACCGACGGAACCCCGATGTCCCATCAAGCCCCAATCGCATATGCTCATCAGGAAGCACCTACGCGTTCGCACCGATCGGTCGAATACGATCTACTGGCACAGATCACCCGTCGGCTGCATTCTGCCTGGTCGAACCGCGAGGCCGATTTTCCCGGCCTTGTGCGCGCCGTGACCGATAACCTGCAACTCTGGTCCGCGCTTGCCGCCGATGTGGCACTTCCCGGAAACAATTTGCCCGCGGCACTGCGGGCGAGACTGTTCTATCTTTACGAGTTTGCCAGCCGGCACAGCCGATCTGTGCTGGACGGCAAGGCCAGTGTCGCTGTCCTGACCGAAATCAACACGGCCGTGATGCGCGGCCTGCGAGGAGCGGGGGGCACGACATGACCGGCCTCGTGCTGAAACTCGGGCCGCATGAACGGGTGCTGATCAATGGCGCCGTAGTGAAGAATGGGGAAAAGAGGTCGCGTCTGGCCATCATGACCCCGAATGCCAATATCCTTCGACTGCGCGACGCCATCCATCCGGGTGAGGTCAACACTCCGGTCCGTCGCGTGTGCTACATCGCGCAGCTTGTATTGTCGGGCGATGCCGATCCGGCCGAGGCCCGGCTGCAGCTCCTTCGCGGGATCGAACATCTCAGTCAGGCCCTGACCGACAATGACAGCCGCACCCAACTGGCCCTGGCCAGCCGCGCGGTTCTTGAAGATCAGCATTACCAGGCACTGAAGGCGCTTCGCAGCCTGCTACCCAGGGAAGAGCGACTGCTGGTCGCTTCGGCACGACCATGAGCTTCCAGCCATTATTGCCGATGTCCGGCTATGGCGGCTGGGGTTTCCTAAAGAGGACGCTGCAGCGTCAGCAGGCGGCACAGTTGGCTTCACCCGTCCTAAAGCGGGATGAAGCCTATTTTCGCGACCGGATCGGCAAGATCGAGACGGCTGAGCAACTGGTCTCTGACAGGCGGCTCTTGCAGATTGCCCTGACCGCATTCGGGCTTGAAGGCGACGTGAACAATCGTGCCTTCATCAGGCAGGTGCTTGAAGGGGGAACCCTGCGGGAAGGCAGTCTTGCGAACCGGCTGGCCAACAAGCAGTACCATAAGCTTTGCGCGGCTTTCGGCTTCGGCGATTTCCCGGTGCCACGCACAAGAATCTCCACCTTTCCTGACGAGATCTTTGCCCAGTATCGCAGCCGCAGCTTCGAGGCGGCAGTAGGCGAACAGAACAATGCCTTCCGCCTGGCCCTGCATGCAGAGCGCGAATTGCCCGAGATTGCCTCCCGGTCCGGCAGCGAGACCGCGAAATGGTATACGATCCTGGGCAGCCCGCCTTTGCGCGAAGTGGTGCAAAAGGCACTCGGCCTGCCCAATAGCCTTGCGGCAATCGACATCGACCAGCAGGTCACAACCCTTCGCGACAAGATGCGGGCGGTCTTCGGCGCATCGACTGTAAGCCAGTTCAGTGATCCTGCCAGGCTTGAATCGCTGATCCGACGCTTTCACTTGGGCGCCCAGGTGCAGGAACAGCAGGCAAGCTCGTCCCTGGCTGCCATCGCGCTGATGCTCATGCGTCGTTGAGGCTGCGGGCTTTGACCATGGATCGCACGGCTCCGGCCCCCGGACAGCCCGATGCGAAACGCATCGGGTGTAACGTCTCACCCGGAAATCGGTTGCGTGGCGCCAGCACGGCCCTTGCAATCGGGCCCACCGCCGGCGTGCCTGATGCTTCCAGCCGACAGGGCGGCCCGTGCCCTGGGAAACGGCCGGTCAGCCCGGATTGTCTGAATCACTCGGCAAGCAGGGCACGCAGGCGCGCGAAACTTTCCGCCGGCCCTCCGGCCGGGGCGGCTTCGGCCAGGAAGTGATCCAGCGCAGGCCACAGCCTGATCGCGCGGTCGATCACAGGGTCGGTTCCGGCAGCATAAAGCCCGGCCTGGATCATCAGTTCTGCCCGGTCGTAGGCCCCCAGCAGGCGCCGGGCATCGCCGATCAGGTCGTTTTCTGCCTCGGTGGCCGCATCGGGCAACGACCGGCTGACTGACCGCAAGAGATCGATGGCCGGAAATCGGCCCCGTTCGGCAATTCGACGATCCAGAACCACATGGCCATCCAGCACCCCGCGCAGGATATCGGCCACCGGCTCCTCCATGTCGGAGCCGGCCACAAGAACGGAAAAGACCGCCGTGATATCCCCTGCCCCCTCGGGGCCGGGACCGGCCCGCTCGGCCAGGCCCATGATCGCCTGGGTGAGAGAGGCGGGATAGCCGCGCAAGGATGCCTCTTCGCCTCCAGCCAGAGCCACTTCGCGATGCGCCTCGGCAAAGCGGGTGACGGAATCCACTAGCAGCAGGACGTGCAAGCCCTGATCACGGAAATGCTCGGCCACAACCATGGCCGCAAGCGCACACTTCCGCCGCATCAGGGGGGACTGGTCGGACGTTGCGGCGACAACCACGCTTCGCGCCATGCCATCGGGGCCGAGGACGCGCTCCGTGAACTCGCGCAGCTCGCGTCCTCGTTCACCGACCAGCGCGATGACCGCCATGTCCGCCTCCACCCCACGAGCGAACCGCGCCAGAAGAGAAGACTTGCCAACCCCCGAGCCCGCGAAAAGTCCGATCCGCTGGCCACGGACCAGAGGCAGCAGCGTGTCGAAGACCGCGATCCCCGTTGACAGCCTTTCACCCAGGCGACGCCGCGTCGCCGCGGCGGGCGCCGGTGCGCACAGGGGCCGGGAAGCGCGGCCCCGCAGCAGGGGGCGACCGTCAAGGGGCCGGCCCGACGGATCGACGATCCGGCCGATCCAGCTGTCGTCTGGCGCGATGGCAGCGCTTCCGACCAGCTCAACCCGGTCGCCGATCGCCATCCCCTCTCCTGTCGTGGCGGGCAGAACGGTGCACAGGCCTGGGCTGAGGCGCAGAACCTCGCCTTGGGAAATCCCGTCGCGGCTGTGGATCACAACGTGGTCTCCGATGGCCGCCCCCCGAAGACCAGCCACCTGCACCAGGCCGCGACGGGTTTCCGCCACGCGGCCCACCATTCGAACCGGCACGCTTCCGGCAGTTTCGGCCAGAAGGCCATCGAACAACCCTGACACCGGATTCTCCGTTTGTTCGCCCTCAATTGTTTCTAAAGGAATCACCCTTAAGCCTTGGTGAAACAGGTCGAGGGAGAAGCCCCGATGTTCGAAAAACTGGAACTTGCCCGCATGGCTCAGGCGCTTGCCGCGCACTCCGGGGCGCGGATGGCGGTGATCGCAAGAAACATCGCGCATGCCGATACGCCGGGCTACAAGGCGCAGGATCTGCCGAGTTTCGCCAGCGTCCTTGCCTCCGAAGGCGGGGAAATGCGGGCCACGCGGCCGGGGCACTTGCGGACCCCTGCAGGGAACTTTGCCCTGACTCCCCAGACAGCTCCTGGCCGCGAGTCGCCGAACGGGAACACGGTCTCGCTCGAAGGTGAGATGGTGAAGTCCGTCGAGGTGCGGCAAAGCCACGACATGGCGCTTGCGATCTATCGGGCGACGTCGGACGTGATCCGCGCCAGCCTTGGCCGGTCGCGATAGGGGGCCGCACATGGGGAACGATCTGAACAGCTCGCTTTCCTTTGCGGCCGCAGGGATGGAGGCGCAGGCGATGCGCCTGCGTCATGTATCGGAGAACATCGCCAATGCCGATACGCCCGGCTATCACCGCAAGGTCGTGACCTTCCGCCAGGCGATGGACACTGGCCTGGTCGAACCCGGGCGGGTGCGTCTGGACCAGAGCGACCTGCCCAAAATCTATGATCCTGGCCATCCATTGGCCGATGAGACCGGTCACTACGACGGATCGAACGTCGATCTGGTGATCGAAATTTCCGACGCTCGCGAAGCGCAACGCAGCTACGAGGCAAACCTCAGGATGTTCGACCAGGCACGTCAGATGACGCAAAGCCTGTTCGACCTTCTGCGCCGATAGGGAAGATGCAGCATGGATGTGAAAACCTCTTTCGTCAGCCAGGCATATGCCAACGCCCGCACAGCCGCCGCACCGCAATCGAAGACGGGGGAAGCGGCCCATGGCCTGGCGAAACTGGCAGACACCTTCATGGGCGCGTTGCAGGAGCACGAGTCGACCGCCCGCGCGGCGATGTCAGGGGGCGCCGATCCGCATGCCCTGGTTCAGGCGCTGGCCTCGTCGCAGTTGGCGGTAGAAACGGTTGCCACGGTTCGCGACCGGGTAGTCGAGGCCTACCAGGAAATCCTGAGGATGCCGGTATGACCGAGGCCGCAATCTTTGACGTGATGCGTCAGGGTCTGTGGACCGCCGTCCTGATCTCGGCACCGCTGCTGACAGTGGCTCTGGTTGCCGGCGTTGTTGTGGGCCTGTTCCAGGCGTTGACCTCGATCCAGGAGATGACGCTGACATTCGTGCCGAAGGCTGCCCTGATGCTGGTCGTGTTCTGGGCCTCGATGAGCTTCATGACCTCGACGCTGGTGGCCTTCTTCCGGGGCACGATCGTGCCGCAGATCGCGGGGGGCTGAACCATGGATGCGGCGCTCTATGTCACACTGACGCGCCAGTCGGGCCTGATGCGCGAGATGGGGGTGGTGGCCAACAATATCGCCAACAGCTCCACCACCGGTTTCCGGCGCGAGGGTGTGGTGTTTTCCGAACATGTCGCGGCGCTGAATCGGGATCCGTCGTTGTCCATGGCCCATGCCAGCGGACGGCACGTCGACCTGCGCCAGGCGACGCTGACCATGACTGGCGGGGCGTTCGACCTTGCCATCCAGGGCGATGGGTTCTTTCTAGTCCAGACACCGCAGGGCGAAAGACTGACGCGCGCCGGTTCCTTCGCGCTCAACCCTGAAGGCGAGCTGGTCACCCCCGATAACCATCGCCTGCTTGATGCCGTGGGCGCACCGGTCATTGTCCCGCCGGACGCCAAGGTGACCATCGCGCATGACGGCACGCTTTCGGCAGACGGCCAGCCCATAGCGCAGATCGGCCTCTGGCGGCCTGCCGATCCCCTCGCCCTGCGGCACCAGTCCGGCACGCTTTTCGACGGCGGGGCGCTGCAGCCGGTTGAGGGCGGCGCGATCATGCAGGGCATGCTGGAGGAAAGCAACGTCGAGCCGATGTCGGAAATCGCCCGGATGATCGAAGTGCAGCGTGCCTACGAACTGGGGCAGAAGTTCTTGGAAGCCGAAGATGAGCTGGTCCGCAGCGTGGTCCAGACGCTGGGCCGATAGGAGATTGGGATGAAGGCACTTCACATCGCAGCCACCGGAATGTCGGCGCAGCAGATGAAGGTGGATGTGGTGGCGAACAACCTCGCCAACATGTCGACCACGGGCTACAACCCCCGTCGCGCCGACTTTGCCGACCTGCATTACCAGCAGATGGCGCGACCGGGCAGCGTCTCGGCTGCGGACGGTTCCATGCTGCCGACCGGCATACAGATCGGTCTGGGGGTTCGCCCGGCCTCGGTCTCGGTGGTCCCGGGACAAGGGTCACTGGACGCGACCGGCGGCGATCTTGACGTTGCGATCGACGGCAACGGCTATTTCGAGGTGCAACTGCCGTCGGGTCAGACCGCATACACCCGCGACGGAGCGCTGAAACGTTCAGCCGACGGTCAGATCGTGACTTCGGAAGGCTATCCGGTCGTCCCAGGTATCACCATTCCCTCTGACGCACGAGGCCTGACCATCACCCCCGGCGGAGAGGTCTGGGCCGATTTCGCCGACAGGGTGGAGCCCGAACTTCTGGGACAGTTGACACTATCATCCTTCACCAACGAGAAGGGTCTGGAGGCGATAGGATCGAACCAGTTCCTTGAAACCCCCGCTTCCGGCCCTGCGCTATCGGCCGCGCCCGGACAGCAGGGATTGGGCACACTGCGGCAGGGCTATCTCGAAGCCAGTTCGGTGGACGCAGTGCGCGAGGTGACAGAGCTGATCAAGGCCCAGCGCGGCTATGAGCTGAACGCCAAGGTAATCACCGCTGCCGACCAGATGCTCGGCGCGACCACCCAGGTGCGCTGATGAGGGGCGTGCTTGCCCTGCTTCTGGCGGCATCACCCGCCCTTGCAGATAGCGTGGTCGCCACGCGGACGATCCGGGCACGTGCGCTGATCAGCCCGGATGATCTGACTATTGTCGATGCCCATATTCCCGGTGCCTTGGCCAACCCGGCCGATGCCGTCGGCCGTGAGGCGCGCGTGGCGATCCATGCCGGACGGCCGGTGCGCGCCGGTGACATCGGGCCTCCCGCTCTGGTGGACCGCAACCAGGTGGTGCCGCTGATCTACCTGTCGGGCGCGCTTGCAATATCGACGGAAGGCCGGGCACTTGCCCGCGGGTCGGCAGGCGACGTGATCCGGATCATGAACCTTGGCTCTCGCACCACTGTCACTGGCCGGATCGGTCCGGACGGTGCGGTCTATGTCGGATGGAATGACTGAAATGCTGCGATCCGCTCTTTTGCTGACACTGGTCGTCTCGGGTTGCGGGAAGCTGAGCCAGGTCGGCCGCGCCCCCGAATTTTCGGCCATTACGGGCACCAGCCAGCATTATGCAATGTATTCCGCGACCCTGCCCGAAGATCTGGCTGCTGCAACGCCATCGGACGGCTCGTCGCTGTGGGCGGGAGGGACCGAATCGCTTCTGGGTGACCGCCGCGCTGCACGTCGGGGCGACATCCTGACCGTGGTGATCGAAATCGACGAAAGTGCCTCGATCTCGAATGCCACCGGACGCAACCGCAGCGGCTCGCAGAAATCGGGCCTGCCGGAGTTCTTCGGCATCCCGCAACGGATCGATGCACGCCTGCCCGACAGCGCAGACTTGGCCGATGCCTTCGAGACGCGGTCTTCTTCGACATTCAAGGGGGCAGGATCGGTCAGCCGAAAGGAACAACTGACCTTGCGGCTTGCCGCCACCGTGGTCGAGGTGCTGCCCAACGGCGTACTGCGCATCGAGGGCCAGCAGGAGGTGCGCGTGAACTACGAAATGCGAGAGCTGTTCGTGACCGGCTTCGTGCGGCCCAACGACATCTCGCGACAGAACGAGATCACCTATGACAAGATCGCAGGGGCGCGCATTTCCTATGGCGGGCGCGGGCAGATAAGCGATGTCCAGCAGCCAACTTATGGCCAGCAGGCTGCAGACATCATTCTGCCCTTCTGATCATGCTACGGAAATTCCTGCCCGTCCTTCTGGCAATGATCGGTCTGGGCGCCGGCCTAGGCGCCGGGCTTGCACTACGCCCGGCGCCGCAAAGGCCAGAGACCGACAGCAGCGAGCGCCACATGGAGGCCACAGCGACAGGCCATAAAGCAGGTGACTCCAACGTCAGGACAGATGACGGGACCGTGGCGGAATATGTCAAGCTGAGCAACCAGTTCGTCATACCTGTCATCGAGAAGGGCCGCGTCGCATCAATGGTCGTCCTTTCTCTGTCACTTGAGATCCTGCCGGGCCAAGCGGAGGCCATCCATCTGCGCGAGCCGAAACTTCGCGACGCATTTCTGCAGGTGATGTTCGATCATGCCAATGTCGGCGGTTTCAGCGGCTCGTTCACTGACGGATCGAACCTTGTTGTACTGCGTGAAAACCTGGGCGAAGCCGCAGCCATGGTGCTTGGCCCGATCGTCCGCAGCGTTCTGATCACCGACATCGCCCGGCAAGACAGCTGATGATCTGATCCTCGCCTAGCTTTCTCCCTCTGCATTCCGGTTGAGACCGCGCAGAGCCTCAAGCCGACCGAACGCGGCCAAGGCCCGATCGCGTGCGTCCAGCCAGTCGACTGTCTGTCGTGCAAGAATGGCATTAAGCTCGGTGCGCTGTGCATCCGCCCAAAGTTCGTAGCGCAGGGCAACCTGGTTGACCGTGACAGTCGGCAGGTCCGCAGTCTTGGCGGATTGATCGAGTGACATGATCTGCATCCTTGTCCTGTCGCGCAGATCGGCCGTTTCGCGCAGTTTCGCCAGGCGCTGGTCCAGTATCAGTTGCGACAGCTTCTGAAGGCGCGCCAGATCGCTTCTGCGGTTCATTGCCGGCGTGCCTTCTGACGCATGGCATCGGCAAAGCGGATCGCCGCGGCAACAGCACGGTAGTGTTCGGGCCGGATTTGCTGCCCGATCTCGACAGTGGCGTATATGGCGCGCGCCGCCGGCGGATCGCTGTGAACCGGCACGCCGTGCCGGGCCGCTTGTGACCGGATGACCAGGGCGATCTCGTCCACGCCCTTGGCCACGCAGACCGGCGCGGCACCGCACTTCCTGTCCCAACGCAGGGCAACGGCGAAGTGAGTGGGGTTCACCACCACCACATCCGCCGTCGCAACATCGACCAGCATCCGGTTTGTGGCAACCGCCTGCGCGCGCTGGCGCCGGGCCGATTTGAGATGCGGATCACCCTCATTTTCCTTGTGTTCATCCATCATTTCCTTGCGCGACATCCGATTGCGCCTGCGATGGCGGTGGTGCTGCCAAAGAAGATCCACCCCGCCCAGCGTGACGGTGACGAGCAGAAGAATGAAAAGGAACTCGATCACCAGCTGCCGAAGGAAGGCCATCGATGACCCGGGATCCAGAAAAAGGGTGGCGAGAACCTTCTCGATGCGACCGGCAAGGAAATGGTACAGAATTGCCGCGACAAGGATGAGCTTCAACGCGCTCTTCCCGAATTCGGCAAGACCTTCGACGCCGAATTTCTTTCTTGCGCCTGCGATCAGCGAGATGCGGGACAGCTTCGGTGCAAGATGACTCGGGGTCACCACAAGGGCGCGTGTCGCGACAGCCACCACCAGCACCAGCACTGGCGGCAGCAACAGAAGTGCAAGCGGCGGCCCTGCAAAGGAAAGCAGGATGCCGCCATACAATTCGCCTGCCCCGGCAAACATCAGCCGCGACAAACGGTCAGCCTGATCAAGAAACACCATTCCAGCCGTGCCCGAGCGGCGCACCACCCATCCACCCAGCGCGACGAGAGACAAGAGAAGGCCCGCGATCCCGGCCGCCATGAGAAGATCGGTCGAGCGGGGAATGTCACCCTTCTTCCGGGCCTCCTCCAACCTCTGCGGCGAGGCTTCGAATTCCTTTTCCTCGCTATCGCTCTCTTCCGCGTTCATGGCGGCGGGCCGAACGGATCGGAAAGGTAGGCCTCGAAAAGCTGCAACCAGTAGGCCAGCAGGATCGGCGCCGATACCGCAAGAAGCGCAATTGCGCCCAGGGTGAGGGCCGGTGCCCCGACCATTGCGACCATGAGATGCGGCATGGCCCGGTTGATTGCCCCAAGGGCCAGGTTGTAGATCGTCGACGCCACGACAAAAGGGGCAGCAAGGGAAAAGCCCAGCGCAAAGGTTCGACTGACAAGTGAGAGGTTCCAGTCTGCCACTGCGCGCGCATCCAAATAGCCGCCCGCAGGCAGGACATCATAGGAAAGCAGGGCAAGTTCTGCCGCCCGGACATGCAGCCCGGCTGCCAGGGCCAGGGCGACGCCGGCGATGACAAGCAGGTTGCCGATTGCCGGCTGCGGCTCCGGCGCAGCATTGGGAAAAAGCTGCGACAGGGTGGACGCTTGGGCGATGAGTCCCGCTGCGGTGAGCAGGGCCAGAAGGAAAAGCCGCATCCCGATACCCAGGATCAGGCCGGCAACTGCTTCGCCCGCAAGGGGAAAAAGGGAAGGCGCCGGGCCGCTGCGGGATATCGTTTCGGCAAGGGCCGGGGCCAGGACAAGTGTGAACGCAAGGATCAGCGCCAGCTTGACTCGCGTCGGCACAGCCGGTTCCCCAAGGCCCGGCATGAATGCGATCATCGCTCCGATCCGGATGAACACCAGAACCGCCGCCCAGGCGACCCCGTCGATCAGGGAAAGCAGGGAAGACAGCTCCTCGATCAGGCCGCTCATGCCGCCACCTGCCCAAGAAGCGCAGGCCGCGCCTCTGTTCCGATTTCCTCGTAGGACAGGACAGGCATCTGCAAGCCCCTGGCCTGCACCACGGTCTTCAGGAAACGTCGACGGGTGACCGAGGTTACCAGCGCGGGATAGACGCCGGTTTCGGCCGCGCGGTTCACCCGGTCAGCCAGACCATTCGCCAGTTTTGCAAAGATTTCCGGGGGCAAGGCCACGTCACGCGGGCCACGGTCGCCGTCGATCTGGTAGGTGGAAAAGGTCTTCTCCCACTCTGGCGCCAACTGGATCAACGGCACTGTTCCGTCGGGCCGCTTGAGTTCGGCCACGATCTGGAATCCAAGCCGCTGGCGGACGTGTTCACAGATCGCCTCCGGCACCGCAAGCTGACGCGCCTCTGCCACTGCCTCGAGGATCAGGGGCAGGTTCCGGATCGAGACCCTTTCCTCCAGAAGAAGGCGCAGCACGGCATGCAGAAGGTCCACCGGAACCCTGTCAGGCATCAGTTCGTCAAGCAACCTGCGGTTCGCCTCGGCCCGGACCGGGTCGGAAAGCCGGACAAATTCGTCCAGCAATCGCCGAAGCGCGCGCAAGGAAAGCAGCCGTGACAGGTTGGCCTTCAACACTTCCAGCAGGTGTGTCGCCAGAACCTCGGTCGGCGAGACAACCGTAAGGCCGGACAGCGCCACATCTTCTTGCTGATCTGGCCGGATCCAGCGGGCCGGCGCGCCATAGACGGGCTCTTTCACGTCGATGCCGTCGGGGGCTGTAACACCATCCGCGATAAGCACGAGCACCCTGTCAGGGTACAACGTACCCGACACTCGTTCGACACCCTGAAGCCGGATCCGATACTGGCCGGGCGAAAGTGCGGCCTGATCCGTCAGGCGAATCTCGGGCAGGATCAGACCGAAGGCCAAAGCCACGTGGTTGCGCATGTTGGTGATACGCCCGTCCAGCCCCGTCGCCGGATCAAGAACCATGGCCACAAGGTTCGGGGCGAATTCGATATGGATGTCGTCGAAATCCAGCACATCCCCCATCGATCTCTGATGCGCCGGCTCCTGGAAGGTCGGGCCTGCCTCTGGCGTTTCGGCGGACTTCCGGGTGCGCAGATAGGCCATGCCGCCCAGCGCGGCGGCCGCAAGCATGAACGGAATGAAGGGCATACCAGGCACGACAGCGAAAAGCGCCATCAGCGCGGCGACCGTGCCAAGTGCCGCCGGATGGCTGCCAAGCTGGGTGAAGAACGAAACATCCGCCGCACCCTTCTGATTACCCTTGGCCAGCAGAAGCGCCGCCGCCACAGAGATGATGACCGCTGGGATCTGGCTGACGAGGCCATCGCCGACGGTCAGGATCGTGTAGGTTCGGAACGCGGTTGCGATATCCAGCCCATGCATTGCAAGGCCGACAACCAGCCCGACCAGGATGTTCAGTCCCGTGATCATCAGGCCTGCAATCGCATCGCCCTTGACGAATTTCGACGCGCCGTCGAGCGAGCCGAAGAAGGTGGTCTCGGCCAGCTCCTGCTCACGCCGGCGTTTCGCTTCGGAGTGATCGATCGCCCCGGCCGAAAGGTCCGCATCGATTGCAAGCTGGCGCCCCGGCATTCCGTCCAGCGCGAAGCGGGCGCCGACCTCGGCCATGCGCCCGGCGCCCTTGGTGATGACGATGAAGTTGATGATCAGCAGGACAACGAAGATCACCAGCCCCAGGATCAGGTTGCCGCCCATGATGAAATCGGCAAATCCGGCAATGACGTGTCCGGCGGCATCCGGGCCGGTGTGGCCCTCGGCGATGATCAGCTTGGTGGAAGAGACATTCAGCGCAAGCCGCAACAGAAGCGAGGCCAGAAGGATTGTCGGGAAGGCAGAGAAGTCCAGCGGGCGGTCGATGAAGAGGGTGACCGTCAGCATCAGGATGGCAAGAGCGAACGAGACGGCCAGCCCGATGTCCAGCATCCAGGCCGGGATCGGCAGGATCATCATCACAACGATTGCCATCAGGCCCAGCGCAAGAAGGATCGTGGGCCGGAACATGCGGCGCAGACCGGGCAAGAGATGCATCTCAGGGCCCTCCGATCAGGCGGATGCCGCCCGCAGTGACGGGAACGATTGACCCATTCCGGCCGTCCGTGCCGGCGACAAACAGAGGAAACCGGTTCGTCCGCCCGGAAATCTCGGGTAACAGCGGCGTGCCTGTGAACGAAGCGCGGACGCTCTCGAACCTGGCGCGATAGCGGTCGGCCAGTTCGGGTGTCGCCGAGTGATAGGCAGCAGCCGCAAGCGACCAATCCTCGGTCACTTCATGATGGCGCGCCAGAAACTCGGCGGCGTAAAGCGCGTTCGGAACAGGGTCCAGCATGTCAGCAACGGACCGGAATGACTGTCCATGCCAACGATAATTCAATTGGAAGCAGCCAAGGTCGATGTTGCCCGCGCCTTGCGCCAGCGCCTCCTGTACCAGGGCCTCGGCCTCCTGCGCGCTGTCAAGCCAGTGGCCTGCGCCAGCCAGATTCACCGTCCAGGGCCAGGGGCGAAGGTTTCGTCCGGTCTCCACGATGGATACGGCGAGCAGGACGTCAAAGGGCACGTCGGTTCGCCGGGCAGCCAACCGGGCCGCATCAAGGCAGAGTTGCGCCGGGTCGATCTTGCCGCTGGCTGGCACCATCGCAATCGGCAGAACCACAATGAGCACGCTGCGGAGGAACACCTGCGAAGCCATTCCTGTCCTCGTCTTCGACCTTCTGTCGTCCTGCCTGCAGGCTAGGGCGCGAATCTTGCCATCCGGTTATCGAAGTCAGGGGGAAGGAGGCGGAACAGCACCGAGAAGTGCAGTCAGGGCTGCCCGTGTTGCCGAACTGGAGTTCAGCAGTGCCGCACCCCGGGCGAGCGGCCCGCCCTCGGGTATGGCAGCCTGTGCCATGGCGGCTGCCGCAGACCACGGCTCGGTCGCGGCGGCCGCAACGGCATTCCAGTCCTCAGCCCAGAGGGAGAGGCGCTGCGCATCCCCGGATCTACCAGCCTTCTGCAACGAGGTTCTGGCGGCGTCCAGGAAACCAAGCCTGGTTTGGGCAGCCGCCCGCAGGTCGCCAGCCGTCTGGCCCTCAAGCGTTGCGAGATGCTGCAGCGCCCGCCCTGCATCACCCCTGGCCAGTTCGGCCGCCGCCGCAACAAGCCTGTATTCGGTGGGCGCATCCGGGCCGATCGGCCCCAGCCAGACAAGCGCGGCATCCGGGAAGCCCAGGACCTGTAGTCTTTTCGCAACAGAAAGGGCGACATCTGCCTTTACCGACGGCAGAGGCGCAGGGCGGACTGCATGCACGAGAAGATCGTCGTCATCGCCAATCGCGGCAAGAACACGCCATATGTCTGCGGTCATCGCCCCGGGCTCTGCGATCGCGAAGGCTTCGTCGAACCTGCCGGATAGCGCGAACGACAGGGCCACTGCACGGGCAAGGCTACTGTTGTTTCCGGTCTGCCCCTGCAGTGACTGAACCCGTTCGACAACACTGCCCGGAATGGGCCGCAGCTCAAGGAAATGCGCTTCGACGAGGGCGACAAGAGCATCAACCTCATGCCTTGGATCCGACAGGGCGGCTTCGGCATGAAACCGGGCCCTTTCGGGATGATCGGCCTGAAGTTCCATCCGCGCATCAAGGAGCGACACTGCCTGGGCAGGGACATGCGGCGTCCGCTCCATCGCGTTTCGGATCCTCCTTGCCGCTTCAGCGTCAAGATCGATGAGAAGCAAGGCCAGGCGTGGTCCGAACAGGCTGCGCAGATGCGGCGGCAATCCAAGAAATGTCCTGACCACAGCATCTATATTCACCATGGATCCAGCCGGCAGACGATCATGGGCAAGCGCCGCCCAGAATGCGGCAGCGCCATCGCAGGCAAGCATGGGCGCGAACGGTGCCTCTGGATCGGGGTCGCCATCGACAAGTCGCGTGATCGAGACAAGCAGCCGCAGCTCGTCACCCAGGCCGGTGGCCAGAGTGGCGTACTGTCGTGCCTCGGCCCCGAAGCCCAGGTAAAGATGCAGCCGAACCGAATTCAGCACTGCCTCGGGCCGGACAGCATCGAATTCGCCGAAAAGCCCTGTCCGAGCCTCTGCCAGCAGGTCGAGGGCCGCGCGGCCCGCACCCCAGTTGCCAATGGCAAGGTCTGCATCCGCAAGGCAGGGGCTGCCATCCGGTTGCATGTTGGTGCGAGGGGCATTCGGATCCAGAACGTCAAGGCCCGGCATTTCGCCAAGCCGGATCCGGGCCAGGTCCGGATCACCCTCACTGACCATTGCTCCTGCTGGCGTGCCAGACAGTCGCATGTCGACGACCCCTGCGGCGGCACCGCGGCTGATCTGTTCGAGAAGTTCGGCGCGAAGCGGTTCCAGCAAGGTCTTCTCGCGGGCAAACGTCAGTCCGGCATAGCGATGCGCTCCTGCCGCGCCGCCGTTGCGGGCGTCCAGCCAGTCGAACGTCACAGGAGCCCCCGGGTCGGACCCCGGTTTCACGTCGCGCAAGAATGCAAAGTCGGAAAAAGGGGCTTCAAAGACCGATCCCTCGGGCGGTGGTCCGCTCCGGATGTCGAGGACGATAACTCCCGGCTGGTATTCGAAGGGAAACAGATGGCACTCACAGGCGAGCGTCATTTCCAGGATCCCTGTTTCGGGATCCGCACGCAACGCCTGTAGCCGCTTGCGGGGTATTCGATCCCAGACATGCGCCAGGTCATAATCCGGCTGCTTCCGGTTTTCCGTGGCGAAGGCATAGCCAAGTGGCGTCCGACCGACCCTCCAGCCTGCTTGCGCTGGCAACTGCACCACGAGGCGCGTGAAGTCGGCATGTTCGCCCGACAGGACACGCGCCGTTTCGGCATCCGCAGGAATCGTCAGAAAAAGCATGAGGATCAGCGAAAGCAGGATCATGCGGCATCCTGCCTCAGGTTGCGCATGGCCTCCTCCAGTGCCCCGAAGCCGGGGCGGACGTGATGCGGGGTATTCTGCCGGCCAACCTCGATGCAGATGTTGGCCGGGTGGCGATGCAGGTTGGCAACCAGAACCTCACGGATCAGCTGGTAGAAATGTATGTCCTCCTCGACAACGGCTCGGACGCGGGATGCGAATGGCCCCATCAGACCGTAGGCCAGGAAGACGCCGAGAAAGGTTCCGACCAGGGCACCCCCGATCATCTTGCCGAGAACCTCGGGTGGCTGGTCGATCGACCCCATGGTCTTGATCACACCGAGCACGGCCGCGACGATGCCGAGGGCCGGCAAGCCATCTGCCACCGTCTGCAACGCATGGCTTGAATGCATCGCGCGCTGCAGGATTGCCTCCATCCGCTTGTCCAGAACCTCCTCGACCTGGTGGGGATCGTCATAGTTCATGGAGGCGGCACGCAGGGTGTCGCAGATGAGATCCATCGCCTCCTGATCGTTCCGGATGCGTGGGTATCTTCCGAAGATCCCCGATGTCCCGGGAGATTCGACATGTTCCTCCAGCGCGACCGGATTCGCACGCGCAAGACGGAGCAGTTCGAACAGCAGACATAGCAGATCGCGGTAGTCGTCAGGTTTCCATTTCGGTCCCCGGAAGACCTTGCCCACATCCCTGAGCGTGTGTTTCACCGACGCCATGTCGTTCGAAATCAGAAAGGCCCCGACGGCAGCCCCCCCGATCATGATCATCTCGAACGGCAGCGCCTTCAGGATGATCCCCAACTTGCCCCCGGCCAGCGCGTAGCCACCGAAAACCATGACGAGAATGACGGCGATCCCGACCAGACCGAGCATTTCGACCCCTGTGCAGACTGAATCGACTATGCGGGCGGGGTATTAAGACTATGTCACCAACCCCTAGTCCCTTGGCGCCGCCGCGTTGCGGCCGGCCACGATCACACTGACACCGTAGGCGGCTTCTGCCGACATGCCCGAAAGGATGGCGGCAGCCGAATCGGGGGGCATCCGGCCAAGGAAACCGGCAGCAAATTCGGGCGACATCGCCTCGAACAGGGCGGCCGCGTCCTTCGGCTTCATTGCCTGGTAGACTGCGGTCAGCTTCTGGATGTCGGCCTCGGCCGCCCCGTCGGCCAGGGCCAGCGTCGCACGCAGTTCTGCCTCCATCGCCTCCAGCTGGGCCAGTCGTTCGGCGATGACGGCATCGGCCAGGGCGAGGGCCGCCTGCCTGTCATTCAAGGCGGCCTCGCGGACGGCAAGCCGGCCCTCGCGCTGCGTCAGAGCCTCGGCCAGTGCAGCAGGGCGTTCGCAGGCGGCGGGTTCAGCGGCGGAAGCTGCCGGGTCTTCGGCACGGGCCAGGGCTGCGCCCACACCAGACCCCAGGCGCAGCGCCCCCGACGCCGCAAAGAGCATCGCGACGATGAACAGCACCCCGCGGCCTGTCCTGCGGCTCATTCCGCGACCTCGAGGTGTGGTCTGGCCGGGCGCCGCCGGACAAGACGCAGGCGGCGTTCCTCCGCAGGTGGGTCAACGGGGGCCGAGGGGCCGGTTGGCAAGATAGTTGGCTCTGGCAGGTCGTGCAGCGACGCGACCAGCAGCTCCAGCCGGCGTGCCACCGCCTCACCCCTGGCGGTAAGCGCATCCAGCCCCTCGGCCGAGGCGTTCGCTGCCCCACGCGCCTTTTCCAGGGCAAGGGTCATGTCGTCGACCTGCGCCGACAGCACCGCAATCGCACCCCCCATGCCGCTTTCAAGAGCGGCAAAACGCCTTAGCCGCGTCGAAAGCACATGGCAGTAAAGCGCGGCCCCGAAAGAGCCCGCCACAAGCAGGATATCCGCGATAAGGTCCATCTTTTCCGCCTAATTCAGCACGAATTCGGTAATCAGCAGGTCGCGCACGCGCCCTTCCCCGGCAACAACCTGGACGCGGCGCAGCATCTGTGCGCGCAGGCGCGCCATGGCGCGCGGATCTTCGATCAGGGCCGTGTCGATGGCCCTGAGGTAACTGTTGAGCACATCCAGAATGCGCGGCTTCAGTGCCATCACGTCGGCCGAGGCCATTTCCGGCACCTCGACCTGGGCCGTGAAGCGCAGATAGCGACTGCCCGCCTTCGGGCCGAGGGAGATGACCATCGTCTCGAGCGGGACGAAGGCGATGCCAGTCAGTGGCCCGGGTGCCGCAATGGCCGTGCCCTGTTTCCCGCCGGACAGAACCCATCCGGACCAGGTGGCATGGAACCCGCCGCCCGCAAGCAGCAGTGCCAGCGCCAGCCCGATCAGAAGCGGTCGCTTCGACCGCTTCGCACCCGCTTCGTTCAGCCCTGTATCCAAGGTTGCCACGCCGCCCTCCATCTTCGGGACAGGCGCAGCATAGGCCGAGGTCACTAACTGATTGTTAAGCGCCCTCCGTCATTCCTGGGACGCCGGCAGAAACGCCGGAAGCGGAGAATCGCCTTGCAGAACTTGCTTGCCACATGGTCATCCCTGGACCTGCGCCGCAGGCTCATCATCATCGGCGCGACGCTTGCCATGTTCGGCGCCATCCTTGCCCTGAGCCGGCTTGCAGGGCGGACGGATATGGCGCTGCTTTACGCCGGGCTTGAGCCTGCGGCAGCAGGCGAAGTTGTGGCCCAGCTGGATCAGCGCAACGTCCTGCATGAGGTGCGGGGCAATTCGATCTTCGTTGACGCAACGCAGCGCGACAGCCTGCGCATGGCGTTGGCCGCCGAAGGCCTGCCGCGGGTCGGCGGGGGCGGCTATGAGCTTCTGGATACCCTGTCGGGCTTCGGAACGACCTCTCAGATGTTCGATGCCGCCTACTGGCGCGCGAAAGAGGGAGAGCTTGCAAGAACCCTGCTGGCCATGCCGCAGATCAAGGCGGCCCGCGTCCATATTGCCAGTGCCCCCTCCCGACCCTTTCAGCAGGAAAGCAAGGCGTCCGCTTCTGTCACCCTGACAACGACGGTCGGCACGCTTGGCGAAGCGCAGGCCCGCGCGATACGTCACCTGGTGGCCAGTGCAGTTTCCGGAATGCAGCCCGACGCCGTTCAGATCATCGACACGGTTGCCGGCCTGATCGGCAGCCCGGAAGGAGAGGACATGCCGGGCACCGATGCTGCCGGCCGGGCGGCCGCGATCAAGGGAAATGTCGAACGCCTGCTTGCGGCGCGCGTGGGCAATGGCAGGGCCGTGGTCGAGGTGGCAGTCGACCTTGTCTCGGAACGGGAATCGATCAGGGAGCGGGTGTTCGATCCACAGGGCCGTGTCGCCATTTCCTCCGAGACCGAAGAGCGCAGCGGTTCATCGACCGAGCCCGGAGGAGAGATCACCGTTGCCTCGAACCTGCCCGAAGGTGATGCCTCATCCGGCGGTGAAGGGAAAAGTCAGTCGTCCGAAACCCGCGAGCGGGTGAACTACGAAGTATCCGAGACGCAGCGCGAAGTCCTGCGCTCCCCCGGCGCGATCCGGCGGATGACGGTTGCAGTGATGGTGGACGGCGTCGTGAGCACCGCCGCCGATGGCAGCCGCAGCTGGGCCCCACGCCCGGAAGAGGAACTTGCGGCGCTGCGCGAACTCGTTGCGGCGGCTGTGGGACTGGACGAGTCCCGCGGCGACGTGCTGACGATCAAGTCTCTCGAATTTCAACAGCCCGCGGCAGATGAAGGCAGCATTGCCAGCGCCGGGATCCTCCAGCGGATGGGTCCGCTCGACCTCCTGTCGCTGGTCCAGACGGGCGTTCTGGCCATGGTCGCGCTGATCCTCGGCCTGTTCGTGATTCGGCCGGTCCTGATCAGCGCCCGCCGTCCCGCCCTTTCGTCCCCCGAAACCGCCCTTGCCCTGCCGCCTGCACAAGACCTTGGCGGCGCCATGCTGGAGGGTGAGGTTGCTTCCGGCCCTCTCCATGACAGCCAGGAGGATCCGGAAACCGACACTGACAGAAGCGGGCTGGATCCTGCAACACGTCTTCGCCGGCTCATCGAAGCCCGCCAGACCGAATCGATCGAGATTCTGCGCAGCTGGATGGAAGACGCAGAGGAGCCCGCATGATGGCAGGGCTACGGCTGGAGGTCTTCGACACGGCACTGTCACCGGACGGAGAGGAACGTCCGCTGGTCGAGGCCAGTCTTCTGGAGGAAACAAGGGTCGCGGCCTTCGAACAGGGCTACTGTGCCGGATGGGATGATGCCATCGCCGCCCAGATGGGCGATCAGGCACAGATCCGGTCTGATCTGGCCAGGAACCTGCAAAGCCTCGCCTTCACCTTCCATGACGCCCGCAACCATGGGCTTCAGGCGGTTCGTCCGCTGATCCTGGAGATGACGAACAGTCTCCTGCCCGCGGTCGCACGCGCCGCTCTGGGCCCCATGGTGCTGGAGGCTCTCACCCCCATGGTCGAGGAATTGGCCGACGGCCCGATCACCCTGGTTCTGAATGCCGCCGACCGCGAGCGGGTGGAAGCGCTTGTCGCCGGGGAAACGGGATTGCCCATGAAGATGGAAGAGGAACCGTCGCTATCCGAAGGGCAGGTCTACATCCGCCTCGGTACGACTGAAGCGAAGGTCGACCTTGCCCAGGTCACGACCGACATCTCCGCCGCCGTGCGGGACTTCTTCACCCTGTCCAGTCGAGGCAATACTCATGGATGATCTTCCCGATACCAATCCCTTCAGCCAGGTGCCGATCGAGGTGACGATCTCGGTCGGTCGGGCCCGACCGCTGGTGCGCGACCTTCTGCGACTTTCCAGGGATGCCATCCTGCAGCTCGACCGCAGGGTCGATGACCCGGTGGAACTCTATGTCGGTGACCGGCTGATCGCCCGGGGCGAGCTTACGGAACTCGAGGGAGAGAACGCCGGTCAACTTGCCGTCCGCCTGACCGAAGTAGCCAATCCGCGCGGTGGACTGTGACCCGTGGCCTGCCCCTTGCGCTGATCCTTGTCCTGACGGCAGGACCGGCCCTGGCGCAGCGGCTGGCAATCGACCTGGGCGGAGACGGGGACACTCTCTCCATGCGGTCGGTGCAGCTTCTGCTTCTGATCACCGTCCTGTCGATCGCGCCGGGGCTGGCCGTGATGGTCACCTGCTTCCCCTTCATCGTCACGGTGCTGTCGATCCTGCGCCAAGCCCTCGGCCTGCAGCAGGCACCGCCGAACATGCTCATTGTCAGCCTGGCGATGTTCCTGACCTGGTATGTGATGGATCCGGTCTTCACCCGGGCCTGGGTAACCGGGATCGAACCCATGACCAGGGGGCAGATGGCCCTCGGGCCCGCGCTGGAGGCGGCAATCCTGCCCTTCCGCGAGTTCATGGCGCAGCGGGTGGATCCGGAAACCCTTCTGACCCTGGCGGACCTGCGCTTCCTGAACGCCCCCCCGGCCCCCGCCGATGCTCCACTGTCGCTGCTGGTGCCGTCCTTCATGCTGTCTGAGATCCAGAGGGCATTCGAGATCGGCTTCATGATCTTCCTTCCCTTCCTGATCATCGATCTCGTCGTTGCCGCCGTCCTGATGTCGATGGGCATGATGATGGTGCCGCCCGCCGTGGTGGCGCTTCCGTTCAAGCTGGCCTTCTTCGTGGTCGCCGACGGGTGGGCGCTGGTCACCGGGGCGCTGGTGCGCAGCTATTCCTGAGCTCGTCGGGGACAGGTGGCCTCAGCTCCGGATCATCGGGGCCGAGACAACCCACCATCCCGGATGCGCCGCACCAAGGGCGACGCTGGCTGCGGCTGCAGCCTCTGCCGTGGCATAAAGGCCAAAATGTGTGCCGCCAGAGCCGGACATCCGGGCAAGCAGGCAGGCGGGATCGGCAGCAAGCGCTGCCTGGACTTCGGCCAGGACCGGCGCAACCCGCAAGGCCGGGGTGACCAGATCGTTGCGGGTATGCGCCGCAAGCCAGCCCGCGAAGGCATCGGCCGACCGCAGGGCATGGGCCGGCACATCCGGCAGGCCGGAGTTGCGCGGCGAGACAAGCCCCGCAAAGACCGATCGGGTCGGCACCGGAACGCGCGGGTTCGCCAGGACCAGCCAGAGCGGTGGCAGGCCATGCAGCGGCGTCAGAACCTCTCCCACACCCTGCATGCGTGCCGGACGGCCCGCCAGACAGACCGGCACATCAGCGCCGAGCGACAGGATCACCTGAGGTCCGGGCAGGGGCAGCCCGGTCAGCCGGGCCAGCGCGCGCAGGGTGGCCGCTGCATCCGCCGACCCCCCGCCGATGCCCGAGGCCACCGGCAGTTCCTTGTGCAGTGTCAGACGCGCATTGCTCACCCCCATCGACCGGGCGGCACGCAGCACCAGATTGTCGGCCTCGCCTGTCAGCGTCCCGGCCTCGGGACCGGCGAGCGACAGTTGCAGCCCTTGCCCCGCCGCGACTTCGATGCGGTCGCCGGTGCCCGCAAAAACGACAAGGCTGTCAAGCAGATGGTAGCCGTCGCTCCGCCGCCCGGTCACATGTAAGCAGAGATTGATCTTGGCCGGGGCAAATTCGGTGGTCGGCTCAGTCACCATTCCCGATCGCCTTGACCGGGGCCGGCGCGCCGGCCTCCTCCGCCATCACCGCATCAAGCCCGATTTCCAGCTTGCGGCGGATCCGTTCCGCATCCTTTTCGGTGGGATTGAACGACAGCGCCCTGCGCCACTGGAAGCGGGCCTCCAGCTTGCGGCCGACCATCCAGTACACATCGCCCAGATGGTCGGTGACGATCGGATCCACCGGTTCCAGAAGCGAGGCGCGCTCCATCGGCTCCAGCGCCTCTTCGTAGCGGCCCAGGCGGAACAGTGCCCAAGCCAGGCTATCGATGATGTAGCCCTTGTCGGGGTCGCCCGCGACGGCCTTCTCGATCATGCCAAGGGCTTCATCCAGCTTCTCGCCCCGGTCGACCAGCCCATAGCCCAGGTAGTTGAGCACTTGCGGCTGGGTGGGATTGACCTCTAGCGCGCGGCGGAAATCGGCTTCGGCAGCCGGCCAGTCCTTTGTCTGCTCGTGGCAGATCCCGCGATAGAAATGCAGGATCCATGAATCCTTGCTGTCCTTTGGCACAAGGTCGATCGCCGCACTGTAGGCGACCTCGGCCTCGTCACAGCGATCCTGCATCCGCAACATGTCGCCCAGTGCGAACTGGACTGACAGAAGGTTGCCATGGCTGCGAGCAAGAACCTGCAGGGCCTCGATCGCTGCATCCGTCTTGCCCAGCGACCGCAGGGCGCCCGCGCGTCCGATCTCGGCCTGGACGTAACTGGGATCGTCCGGCGGGAAAAGCGCGTAGGTTTCGGCGGCAAGCTGATGCTGGCCCAGCGTTTCAAGCACGTCACCCGTCAGCAGGATCGCATCGGCGTTGTCGGGCCGCAGGTATCCGGCGACCCGCAGGTGCAGCAGGGTATAGACCGGGTCGGCATCACCGTTCAGCGCGGTTGCGACCGTGAAGAAGACTTCGGCGATCCCGTCGCGGGCGGTACGCACCGTATCGAAGGGCAGAGGCTCTCCCGCCTCCAGCCGGCGGCGCAGGGCATCCACCACCGGATCAAGATCGGCACCGAAGCTGCGGTCCAGAAGGTCAAGCGCCTCGGTATTGCGTTCCAGTTGGCTGAGAACCTGAGCATGGGCAAACACCCCGCGGCGCATCACCGAGATCGGGCCTGCCGCCCGGCCTGACAGGATTTCGTCAGCCCCCTCGAAATCACCCACCGAGGCCAGCGCCAGCGCCTTGTGATAGTAGCCGAAGGCCTCAAGCCCACGGGTCCGGGTCACGGCGTCGAAATCGGCCAGCGCGCCCGACATGTTGCCCAGCCCGACCTTGGCCCAGGCAACGACCAGCCGGTTGACCAGATCTCCAAGATCGCGCCCGCCTTCCTGGGCCGCAAGGATGGCGGCATAGTCCTCGCGCTGAGCCTCATCGGCAAGCAGGGCAAAGGCGGCAAGCTGACTGGGCTCGCCCACCAGTGCGGCGAGCTGCCGCGCGGCCTCGATCGCAAGCGCAAAGTCGCCCACCCCCAGTTCGGCCAGGATCGCGCCTTCCAGAAGCCTCGGGTTCTGGTGATCCGAAAGGATCGCCTTGCCATACCAGATCGCGGCAGCCCGGAAGTCGTTCTCTGCCTCGGCGATCCGCGCGGCGAGATAGGCGCCTGCGTCACCCTCTGCGGCACGAAGCGGAGCGCCCAGAACTGCGGCAAGGGCCAGCGCGGTCAGGGTGCGGGTCAGCGCGTTCGGCATGTCGTGTCCTCCGGTTGCGGCGGAGGCTATCGTCAGGACCGGGCCAAGGCAATGCGGGCGGCCCCTTCCGGCACCGCCCGCACGCCAAGAGTCAACACGCTTGCGTGAGGCGTCACATGTTCGGGTAGTTCGGTCCCCCGCCACCCATCGGCGTGGTCCAGGTTATGTTCTGCGACGGGTCCTTGATGTCGCAGGTCTTGCAGTGGACACAGTTCTGGAAATTGATGCGGAACGTCGCTTCCGCGCCTTCGCCCAGAACCTCATAGACGCCCGCCGGGCAGTAGCGCTGCGCCGGTTCGGCGTATTCGGGCAGGTTCACACGGATCGGGATCGACGGATCCTTCAGCACCAGATGCGGCGGCTGGTTCTCGTCATGGTTGGTGAAGCTGAAGGCCACGTTGGTCAGCCGGTCGAACGACAGCTTGCCGTCGGGCTTCGGATAGTCGATCGGCGCAAAGTTCTTTGCCTTGCCGGTCGCCGCCGCATCGGACTTGCCGTGCCGCAGCGTGCCGAAGGCGGTCAGGCCCACGGTGTTCAGCCACATGTCGATGCCGCCGCCCATCAGACTGGCCACCAGGCCATATTTCGACCAGAGCGGCTTGACGTTGCGCACCTTCTTCAGATCCTTCCCGATGGCGCCCGTGCGCACCTCGGTCTCGTAGGCGGTCAGCTCGTCGCCCTGACGGCCCGCCACGATGGCGGCATGGGCGGCCTCGGCCGCGGCCTTGCCCGAAAGCATCGCATTGTGGTTGCCCTTGATGCGGGGGACGTTCACCAGACCCGCCGAACAGCCCAGAAGCGCCACGCCCGGCGCGACCAGCTTCGGGATCGACTGCCACCCCCCTTCCGAGATCGCCCGCGCGCCATAGGCCACGCGCTTGCCGCCCTTCAGCAGCTCGGCGACCATCGGGTGATGCTTGAAGCGCTGGAACTCCATGTAGGGATAAAGGTAGGGGTTCTCGTAGTTCAGGTGGACCACGAAGCCGACATAGACCTGATTGTTTTCAAGGTGATAGATGAACGACCCGCCCCCGGCGTTCTTGCCCAGCGGCCAGCCCATCGTGTGGGTGACCGTGCCCTCGCGGTGCTTGGCGGGGTCGATCTCCCAGATCTCCTTCATGCCCAGGCCGAACTTCTGCGGGCATTTACCCTTCGACAGGCCGTATTTCTCGATCACCTGCTTCGACAGGCTGCCGCGCACGCCTTCCGACAGGAAGACATACTTGCCGCGCAGCTCCATCCCCGGTTCGTAGGCAGGGCCGGGCTCACGGGTTTCGGGGTCGCGACCGAATTCGCCGGCGACCACGCCGACCACGGTGTCGCCTTCATAGACCAGTTCGGAACAGGCCATGGCGGGGAAGATCTCGACCCCCAGCCCCTCGGCCACCTGCGCCATCCAGCGGCAGACATTGGCCATCGACACGATGTAGTTGCCGTGGTTCGACATCAGCGGTGGCATCGGCCAGTTCGGGATGCGCAACTGGCCCGCGGGGCCGAGCAAGTAGAAGTTGTCCTCGCGCACCGGCACCTTGATCGGCGCGTCCATGTTGCGCCAGTCGGGCAAGAGCGCGTCCAGACCCGACGGGTCCAGCACCGCGCCCGACAGGATGTGCGCGCCAACCTCGGAGCCCTTTTCCAACACGACGACGCTGCGTTCGGGGTCCAGCTGCTTCAGCCGGATCGCGGCAGACAGGCCCGCAGGCCCCGCCCCCACGATCACCACGTCATAATCCATCTTCTCGCGCTGGATCGCCGTCATCGCTTGTCCTTCCCGGGCCGCCCTGCCCGCCCCTGAAACGCTGGCTTTTTGCGGGTGTCCTGTTGCCCCATGAAGAACACGAGGTCAACCATGACGCAACATCACGCCAAAAGGGCCGCCGCGCCGGAAACTTTCTGTCCCGCCGGCGACCGCCCGTTGCGCGCCTGCGGCATGCCTCTTGCATTTGCGGGGTCTATCGGGTCAGGTGAAAGGGAAGGTGATGGAAGTCATGGGCCGCGACCCGGCCTGTGACTTCTTGTTTTGATGTGGAAGGCCGATGGAAAAGATTCCGATGACCCGGCGCGGGTTCGACGCGCTGGACGCCGAACTCAAGCAGCTGAAGACGGTGGATCGCCCGGCGATCATCCGCGACATCGCCGAGGCGCGGGAACACGGAGACCTGTCGGAAAACGCCGAATACCATGCCGCGCGCGAGAAGCAGGGTTTCATCGAAGGCCGCATCAAGGAGCTTGAGGGCATCCTGTCCAAGGCCGAGGTGATCGACCCGTCCAAGCTCTCTGGCCCGGTGAAGTTCGGCGCCACGGTCACCGTGGTCGACGAGGACACCGAGGAGGAAAAGACCTACCAGATCGTCGGCGAGACCGAGGCCGACATCGAGAACGGGCTGCTGAACATCCGTTCGCCGCTTGCCCGGGCCCTGATCGGCAAGGACGAAGGCGACAACGTCGAGGTGAAGACCCCCGGCGGCACGCGGTCCTACGAAATCCTGACAATCCGCTACGTCTGACCCGGGGGGTCCCTTGGTGAAACCGCCCCTGCAATCACCGCGACATGACACGGGCCTGGGCCCTGGCAGAGGTCTGGCGGCCGCGTCGCCTGGGCGGGGATTGGAGATCGGGGGCGCAATCCTCAGCCTTGTGTGGGTGGCGCTGGTGCTGACCTCGCCTTCCGGCGACGAAGGCGGGGCACTCGGCCTGTTGATGACGCTGCTCATGCTGTTGCTGCCGGTCGCCCTGATCTGGGTCTTGGTGGTCACCTTGCGCTTCTTGCGCGACCTGCGGGCCGAGGCGGCCGAGCTTCAGGCAGCCCTGAACGCGATGCGTTCCGGCGATGTGCAGGCGCAGGCCCAACCTGCGGCGAAGCCCGTGGTCGAGCGCCGGGCCGGCGAAACCGCCGCCATTGCGAGACAGGCGGGAACGGTTCCGGCAACCTTCTCCTCGCGGCGCGATGCGGCGCTGACCGTGCCGTCGGCCGATCGCAAGGCTGCCCTGGTCAAGCCCGCGCCGGAACCCGCGGCGGAACAGGCGGCGCTGGCACTGGGCACGCCACCCGAGGACAACCGGCCGCCAATCTCGATCGCCGATTTCATCCGGGCGCTGAACTTCCCGGAAACACCAGACGACAAGGAAGGCTTCCGCGCGCTGCGTCTGGCGCTGGAGGACCGGACCGTCGCCAAGCTGATACGCGCCTCGCAGGACGTTCTGACGCTGCTTTCCCAGGATGGCATCTACATGGACGACCTGACGCCCGACCTGGCGCGTCCAGACCTCTGGCGTCGCTTCGCTGCCGGAGAGAGGGGTCGTTCCATCGCCGGGCTGGGTGGCATCCGCGACCGCGATTCTCTGGATCGGGTCTCAAGGCGCATGAAGTCCGACCTGATTTTCCGCGATGCCGCGCATCATTTCCTGCGTGCCTTCGACAAGACGTTCTCGGCTTTTGAACCGAACGCCAGCGATGCCGAGTTGACAGAACTGGGCGATACCCGAACGGCGCGGGCCTTCATGCTTCTGGGCCGGGTGACGGGAACCTTCGACTAGGTTGCGCCCAAACCTGGATTCAAGGAAATACATTCCGGATCACGGGTCGCCACAGCGCCATTTTCCCTTTCTTTCCGAAACACCGGCATCGGGATGGAACCTTGTTCCAGAATGCCTATGTTCCGCCCAGCAACGATTCGCAACGCATCGAGGTTCCCATGGCCATCCGCATCAACGACACCGCCCCTGACTTCACCGCCGAGTCGACCGCTGGCACGATCCGCTTCCACGAATGGTTGGGCGACAGCTATGGCATCATCTTCAGCCATCCGCGCGATTTCACGCCCGTCTGCACGACCGAATTCGGCGCCGTCGCGCAGCTGGCCGAGGAATGGAAGAAGCGTAACACCAAGGTTCTGGGCGTGTCGGTCGATTCGGTGCAGGACCATCTGAAGTGGAAGCGCGACATCGAGGCCTTCGGCGGTGCCCCGGCCGACTTCCCCATCATCGACGACACCAGCCTGACGGTGGCCAAGGCCTATGACATGCTGCCCGCCGACTATTACCTGCCGACCGAGGGTCGGACGCCCGCGAACTCGGCCACGGTGCGGACGGTGTATATCATAGGTCCGGACAAGAAGATCCGCCTTTCAATGACCTATCCGATGTCGATCGGCCGCAACTTTGCCGAGATCCTGCGCGCGCTGGATGCGGTGCGGCTGACGGATGGCGTGCCGCTGGCCACGCCGGCGAACTGGGTTCCGGGGCAGGACGTGATTGTCGCCCTTGCCCTGAACAACGACCAGGCCAAGGAACGCTACGGCGATCTGGACATCAGGCTGCCCTACCTGCGCTTCGCGAAAGCGCCTGCCTGAGACCGAAGCACGGACCCTTGCCCGGCGTGCGGGGGTCCGTTCGCAGGACCGCCAGCAAACCGGACACGGGCCCGAATGCAGCAGGCGGCACGCAGAAGCGAAAGGCCCCGCAATCACCAAGGATTGCGGGGCCTTTCGGTGTAATGGTGCCCAGAAGAGGACTCGAACCTCCACGCCTTGCGGCACTGGTACCTGAAACCAGCGCGTCTACCAATTCCGCCATCTGGGCGATGTCGTGAGCCGCGATGTAACGGGCGGTTTCGGCAGTGTCAACGGTCCCCGTGGAAATTTCGTCGCGCCGCTTTGGCCTTGCCCGGTGGGCGCACGGGGGGTATTGATCCGGCCAGTTTCCAGCCCCCTCGGAAGGTGCGCCATGAGCAAGCTTGTCACCATCTTCGGCGGTTCCGGCTTAGTCGGCCGCTACATCGCCCGGCGCATGGCGAAAGAGGGCTGGCGTGTTCGCGTGGCGGTGCGCCGCCCGAACGAGGCGCTGTTCGTAAAGCCCTACGGTGTGCCGGGTCAGGTCGAGCCGCTGGCCTGCAACATCCGCGACGATGCCAGCGTACGCGCGATGATCCAGAGCGCGGATGCGGTGGTGAACTGCGTGGGTATCCTCAACGCGGTCGGCAGGAACAGCTTTGATGCGGTGCATGCCGAAGGCGCGGGGCGCATTGCCCGGATTGCGGCCGCGGAAGGCGTTCAGACGCTGGTGCATCTGTCGGCCATCGGGGCCGATCCGGCATCGGACAGCGACTATGCCCGCACCAAGGGCGAGGGCGAGACGGCCGTGCTGGCGGCCTTCCCCGGGGCGGTGATCCTGCGCCCCTCGATCATCTTCGGTACCGAGGACCAGTTCTTCAACCGCTTTGCCGCCATGGCCCGTCTTGGGCCCATCCTGCCGGTTGTGGGGGCCAACACCCGGTTCCAGCCGGTGTTTGTGGACGACGTGGCACAGGCGGCGGTCAAGGGCGTGCTGGGCCAGGCTGCGCCCGGAATCTATGAACTCGGCGGGCCAGAGGTCGATACCTTCCGCGGTCTGATGCACCGGATGCTGGCGGTGATCGAACGCCGCCGTGCGGTGGTGAACGTGCCATTCTTCCTGGCACGGATCATGGCCTTCGGGTTCGACATGGTGCAGGCCCTGACGCTGGGCCTGATCGAGAACCGGGTGATCACCCGCGACCAGGTCAAGAACCTTGCCCGCGACAACGTGGTATCGCCCGGCGCGAAGGGCCTGACGGATATGGGCATCACCCCCACCGCTATGGAGGCTGTGCTGCCGGAATATCTGTGGCGCTTCCGGCCCTCGGGCCAGTTCGCGGCGATCAAGCGCTCGGCCAGGAATCTGAGGAAGGCGTGATGCGCCACGCAGCCCTGGTGCTGGCCGTTCTGGCCGGCCCGGCGGCTGCGCAGGGCTTTGATGCTGTCGGCGCACTTTTTGCGGATCGTTGTGTGATCTGCCATTCCGGCGAAGACGCGCCGCTGGGCCTGCGGCTCGACACGCGTGAGGGTGTGCTGGCGGGCAGCGAGAACGGGCCTGTGGTACTGGCCGGCGATCCGGCAAGCCCGCTGCTGCAGCGCCTGCGCGGCGAGGCCGAGCCGCAGATGCCGCTGGACGGCCCGCCCTTCCTTGATCGCGACCAGATCACCATGGTCGAGGCCTGGGTCATGGCTGGCATGCCGGCGGGCGCGGCTGCGCCCAGCCCCGCTTCCGACCGCCGCCGCCCCGCCCCGGGCGAGCAGGTGCTCTGGCCGGATGTGCAGCCGATTTTCCTGAAGGCCTGCATCAAGTGCCATTCCGACAATTCAAAATTAGGCGCCCCGCCGGAAGGGCTGCGGCTGGACAGTCTTGAAAACGTGCTGAAGGGCGGCCACCGGCTGGCGGTGCTGCCAGGCAACCCCGAGATGTCCGAGATCTGGCGCCGGGTCACGGGTCTGGCCACACCCAGGATGCCCTTCGACGGCCCGCCCTGGCTGCCGGACGAGGATATCCGCCTGATCCGCGACTGGATCGAACAGGGCGCGCCGGATGCCGACGGGACCAAGGCCCCGATTCCGACTGGTGCGCGCATCCGCCTGCGGGGTGTGCTGACCGGCGCGGCCGAGATCGACGGTGCCGGCTTCGTGATCGACAGCGGGACAAGGGTGGACGACCGGCCGCGGATCGGCGATCAGGCCGAGATGCAGGGCGTGGTGCAGGCAGACGGCTCGGTGCGGGCCGAACGATTCCGCGACAGGTAGGATATGGAAAACACGACGATCGTTGCCGCCCTGCTGGGGCTTCTGGAAGGGCTGACCGAGTTCATCCCGGTGTCTTCCACGGGTCACCTTCTGCTCGCAGGCCATTTCCTGGGCTTTGAGTCGAAGGGGAAGACCTTCGAGGTGGTGATCCAGCTGGGTGCGATCCTGGCGCTGACCTCGGTCTATGCGGCGCTGATCCTGCGGCTTTTCCTGCGTGCACGGCACGAGGATGCGGCGCGACGGTCGATCGTCTCGATCCTGCTGGCTTTCCTTCCGGCTGTGGCGGTGGGCGTTCTGGCGCATGACTTCATCAAGACCGTGCTGTTCGAGACGCCGATGCTGGTCGCGGTGATGCTGATCCTGGGCGGCTTCGTCCTGCTGGTGATCGACCGCATCGTGCCGCCCCCCATGTATCGCGATGCGCTGGCGCTGCCATTCGGCAAGTCGCTGGCCATCGGGTTTGCCCAGTGTCTCGCGATGATTCCCGGTGTCAGCCGGTCGGGCGCAACCATCGTCGGCGCACTGCTGATGGGGGTGGAAAAGCGGGCGGCGGCGGAGTTTTCCTTCCTTCTCAGCCTGCCGACGATGGGGGCGGCGGTGGCATACGACCTGTTCAAGAACCGCGCCGTGCTGGATTTCGGCGCAGTGTGGGAGATCGCCGTGGGCTTCGCCGTGGCATTCGTGACAGCCGTTCTGGTGGTGCGATGGGTGCTGAACTTCATCAGCCGCCATGGCTATGCGCTGTTCGGCTGGTGGCGAATCATCGTCGGAAGCGTGGCTTTGACTGCCCTTTGGTTAGGCTTCTAGGCATATGGGGAAACCATGCTGACCTAAATGAGCAGAAAAATGGCAGCATCTCTGCCTCATCACTCAAAAAAGCGGCAAATAGGTAAGCTATACTGACTTTTATTGCGTCCTGATCCGCTGTATCCCATCGGTCCCGAAGGGTTCCGGTGAAAGGCGCAGCGATGGCCACGCAGAAGATGCTGAAATTCGTCACGATCGGCAAGGAAATGCCCGAAAAACGTGACGCATCCTCTCGCGCACAGGATTTCCACGAGATCTACCGCGAGTTCGCTGATGCCAAGGCCGCCGAACAAGCCAGCCGGTGCAGCCAGTGCGGCGTGCCCTACTGCCAGTCGCATTGCCCGCTGCACAACAACATCCCCGACTGGCTGAAGCTGACCGCCGAGGGCCGCCTGCAGGAAGCCTACGAGATCAGCCAGGCCACCAACACCTTCCCGGAAATCTGCGGCCGCATCTGCCCGCAGGACCGGCTGTGCGAGGGCAACTGCGTCATTGAACAGTCCGGCCACGGCACCGTCACCATCGGCGCGGTAGAGAAATACATCACTGACACCGCCTGGGAAGAAGGCTGGGTCAGGCCGATCCGTCCCCAGGCCGAACGCCCCGAAAGCGTGGGCATCATCGGCGCGGGGCCGGGCGGCCTTGCGGCGGCGGACGTACTGCGCCGGCAGGGTGTGCAGGTCACGGTCTATGACCGCTATGACCGCGCGGGCGGCCTTCTGACCTATGGCATCCCCGGCTTCAAGCTGGAGAAGGACGTGGTCGAACGCCGCAACGCCCAGCTGGCGGACGGGGGCGTCAACTTCGTGCTGAACTGCACTGTGGGCGAGGACATCACCTTTGATGCGATCCGGGGTCAGCACGATGCGGTGCTGATCGCAACCGGCGTCTACAAGGCCCGCGACATCGAGGCCCCCGACGTCGGCGCCAGGGGCATCGTCAAGGCGCTGGACTACCTCACCGCCTCGAACCGCAAGGGCTTTGGCGACGATGTGCCAGAGTTCGACAGCGGCGAGTTGAACGCCAGCGGCAAGCGGGTCGTCGTCATCGGCGGCGGCGATACGGCGATGGACTGCGTGCGCACCGCGATCCGGCAGGGGGCGCTGTCGGTGAAGTGCCTCTACCGCCGCGACCGGGCGAACATGCCGGGGTCGCAACGCGAGGTGCAGAACGCCGAGGAGGAAGGCGTCGAATTCGTGTGGCTTTCCGCGCCCAAGGGCTTTACCGGCGGCACGGAGGTCGAAGGCGTGATCGTGCAGAAGATGCGCCTTGGCGCGCCGGACGCCACCGGCCGCCAGATGCCCGAGGTCATCGAAGGCGCCGACTATGTCGAACCCGCCGACCTGGTGATCCAGGCGCTGGGCTTCGAGCCCGAGGATCTGCCGACCCTCTGGGGCGTGCCGGAGCTGAAGGTCACCCGTTGGGGCACGATCAAGGCCGATTTTCGCACCCACGAAACCAGCCTGCCCGGTGTCTATGCCGCGGGCGACATCGTGCGGGGCGCAAGCCTGGTCGTCTGGGCGATCCGCGACGGGCGCGAGGCGGCCGAGGCGATCCTTTCCTATCTGAACCAGACCGGAGCCATGGCTGCGGAGTGATCCTTTTTCCCGTCTTCCTGACATCTTCCCTTTGTCTTTGTGCGCAGTGGATGCAGGAAGACCTGAACGTCAGGGTATCTGACCTGATCCAGGGTGAACCGGCGATGCGGAAGTTTCTGATCCTTGCCTGTCTGACCGTCCCGGCCACCGCCGCGCTGGCCGGAACCTGGACGCCCCCCGAAGGCTGCCAGGCCTTCATGACCGTGCAGTCCAAGGCCTGCCGCGTGTCGCACTATTACCGGTGCAGCGGGGATGCGCCCGGCGACCAATGGCGAGTGGACCTCGATCAGGAAGGTCCCTTCTTCCATTCGCGCATCGACTACGAGGCGCAATGGGTGGAAAGCTATGACCCGGTGCGTCAGGTGCTGGACCCGGCGCCCGCCGACCCGGCCAGCTTTTCGGAACTTCTGGCGGAAGGCATGGATACCTGGGACTTCACCCTGTCGCGCGCCGACGGCGCCGGCAGCCGGGCCACCGGGTACGACCGGCTGACCGGACGGACTGTGGTGATCGACGGGATCACCCTGTCCGAGACCGAGGTGCAGTTCACCGAATACGATCGTTCGGGCCGGATGCTGCGCCAGTCGCGGGGGAACGAATTCCTGCACCCCGAATGGCGCCTGTTCTTCGCCGGGCCGGGCGAGACCGACCTGGGCGACGGCATCTGGCGGCCGATCGACGGCTCGCCCGTCGAATTCGTCTTTCCGGGCGAGGAAGGATTTCTGGCCCGCCAGCCGAACTACGACTGTGACGCGCTGACGGCCGACGCCGGCCCCGCGACCAACGAAATCCTGCCAGCGAGCTTTGAGGAGTGAGCCATGACCAAATATGATGCCGCCTGGGTAAGGGCCGAAGAGGAAAAGCGCGCCTGGCTGGATGCGAACGGGCTTTACCGGGCCGAAGACGAACATTCCTCCTGCGGGGTGGGGCTGGTCGTGTCGATCAGCGGCAAGCCGAGCCGCAAGGTGGTGGAGAACGGCATCAACGCGCTGAAGGCGGTCTGGCACCGGGGCGCGGTGGACGCCGACGGCAAGACCGGCGACGGCGCGGGGATCCATGTGCAGATCCCGGTGAAGTTCTTCTACGACGTGGTGCGCCGCACCGGGCATGAGCCCGATGTGAACAAGCTGATCGCCGTGGGCCAGGTCTTCCTGCCGCGCACCGATTTCGGCGCTCAGGAACGCTGCCGGACCATCGTGGAGACCGAGGTTCTGCGCATGGGGCATTACATCTATGGCTGGCGGCATGTGCCGGTGGATGTGTCCGTGCTGGGCGAAAAGGCCAATGCGACGCGCCCCGAGATCGAGCAGATCCTGATCCGCTGCGAGAAGGACATTGACCAGGAACAGTTCGAGCGCGAGCTTTACATCATCCGCCGCCGGATCGAGAAGGCGGCGACGGCGGCGGGGATCGCCGGGCTTTACCTGTGCAGCCTGTCCTGCCGGTCGATCATCTACAAGGGGATGATGCTGGCCGAGCAGGTCTCGACCTTCTACCCCGACCTGCTGGACGAGCGGTTTGAGTCCGCCTTCGCGATCTATCATCAGCGCTACAGCACCAACACCTTCCCGCAATGGTGGCTGGCGCAGCCCTTCCGCATGCTCGCCCACAACGGCGAGATCAACACGCTGAAGGGCAACGTCAACTGGATGAAGAGCCATGAGATCCGCATGGCCAGCAACAACTTCGGCGAGGCGGCCGAGGACATCAAGCCGATCATCCCGGGTGGGACGAGCGACTCGGGCGCGCTGGACGCGGTGTTCGAGGTGCTGGTGCGGTCGGGCCGGTCGGCGCCGATGGCCAAGACCATGCTGGTGCCCGAGGCCTGGTCAAAGCAGACGGTGAACATGCCCAAGGCCTGGGCGGACATGTATTCCTACTGCAACTCGGTGATGGAGCCGTGGGACGGCCCGGCGGCGCTGGCGATGACCGACGGGCGCTGGGTCTGCGGGGGGCTGGACCGCAACGGGTTGCGGCCGATGCGCTATGTGGTGACGGGCGACGGGATGCTGATCGCCGGGTCGGAGGCCGGGATGGTGCCGGTCGATGAATCCACCGTGCGCGAGAAGGGTGCGCTTGGGCCGGGGCAGATGATCGCGGTGGATATGGTGGAGGGCAAGCTCTATCACGACACCGAGATCAAGGACAAACTTGCCGCCGCCCAACCCTATGGCGAGTGGATCGAGAAGGTCATCGATCTGAACAGCCTTCTGCGCGACGTGCCCGAGACGCAGACCTACACGGGCGCCGAACTGCGCAAGCGGCAGATCGCGGCGGGATTCACGGTCGAGGAGCTGGAGCAGGTCCTGGCGCCGATGGCCGAGGACGGCAAGGAAATGGTCGCCTCGATGGGAGACGACACGCCGCCGGCAGTCCTGTCGGCGCAGTATCGGCCGCTGAGCCATTACTTCCGCCAGAACTTCAGCCAGGTGACGAACCCGCCAATCGACAGCTTGCGCGAGGGGCGGGTGATGAGCCTGAAGACCCGCTTCGGCAACCTGAAGAACGTGCTGGATGAATCGTCCAGCCAGACCGAGATCCTGGTGCTGGAAAGCCCCTTCATCGCCAACCGCGAATTCGAGGTGATGGTCGAACGCTTTGGCGATCAGGTGGCCTTCATCGACTGCACCTTCCCGGTGGGCGAGGGGCTCGACGACCTGCGGCAGGGTCTGGAACGCATCCGCGCCGAGGCCGAGGATGCCGTGCGCAGTGGCGCGGCGCAGCTGGTGCTGACGGACGAACATCAGGGGCCGGAAAAGGTGGGGATGCCGATGATCCTTGCCACCTCGGCGGTGCACAGCTGGCTGACGCGCAAGGGTCTGCGGACCTTCTGTTCGGTCAACGTGCGGTCTGCCGAATGCATCGACCCGCATTACTTTGCGGTTCTCATCGGCTGCGGCGCGACCACGGTGAACCCCTACCTCGCGCAGGACAGCATCGCCGACCGCATCGAGCGCGGCCTTATCGAAGGCACGCTGACCGATGCCATGCGCCGCTATCGCGACGCCATCGACGCGGGCCTTCTGAAGATCATGTCGAAGATGGGGATCAGCGTGGTCTCCAGCTATCGCGGCGGTCTGAACTTCGAGGCGGTGGGCCTGTCCCGCGCCATGGTGGCGGAATATTTCCCCGGCATGCAATCGCGCATTTCGGGCATCGGCCTGACCGGGATCGAGCAGAAGCTGGAAGAGGTGCACCGCAAGGGCTGGCTGGGTGGGGCGGACGTGCTGCCCATCGGCGGCTTCTACAAGGCGCGGCGGTCGGGCGAAAAGCACGCTTGGGAAGCGCAGACAATGCACATGCTGCAATCGGCCTGCGACCGGGCGTCCTATGACATCTGGAAGCAATACAGCGCCGCCATGCGGGCCAACCCGCCGATCCACCTGCGCGACCTGCTGGACATCAAGCCGCTGGGCAAGCCGGTGCCGATCGAGGAGGTGGAGTCGATCACCTCGATCCGCAAGCGGTTCGTGACGCCGGGCATGTCGCTGGGGGCGCTGTCGCCCGAAGCGCACAAGACGCTGAACGTGGCGATGAACCGGATCGGGGCGAAGTCCGACAGCGGCGAGGGCGGCGAGGACCCGGCGCATTTCGTGCCGGAGCCGAACGGGGACAACCCGAGTGCCAAGATCAAGCAGGTCGCCTCGGGCCGGTTCGGCGTGACGGCGGAATACCTGAACGCCTGCGAGGAGCTGGAGATCAAGGTCGCGCAAGGGGCGAAGCCCGGCGAGGGCGGCCAGCTGCCGGGGATGAAGGTCACGGCGCTGATCGCGCGGCTGCGGCACAGCACTCCGGGGGTCACGCTAATCTCGCCCCCGCCGCATCACGACATCTATTCGATCGAGGACCTGGCGCAGCTGATCTACGACCTGAAGCAGATCAACCCGCGCGCCAAGGTCTGCGTGAAGCTGGTGTCGTCGTCCGGCGTCGGCACCATCGCGGCGGGCGTGGCCAAGGCCAAGGCGGATGTGATCCTGATTTCCGGCCACAACGGCGGCACGGGGGCCAGCCCTGCGACCAGCATCAAGTATGCCGGCCTGCCCTGGGAGATGGGTCTCACCGAGGCGCATCAGGTGCTGGCGATGAACAACCTGCGCGAAAGGGTGACGCTGCGCACGGACGGCGGGCTGCGGACGGGGCGCGACATCGTGATGGCGGCGATGATGGGGGCCGAGGAATACGGCATCGGCACCGCGGCGCTGATCGCCATGGGCTGCATCATGGTGCGCCAGTGCCAGTCGAACACCTGCCCGGTGGGCGTCTGCACGCAGGACGAACGCCTGCGCGCCAAGTTCACCGGCACGGCGGACAAGGTGGTGAACCTGATCACCTTCTACGCCCAGGAAGTGCGGGAAATCCTCGCCTCCATCGGCGCGCGGTCGCTGGATGAGATCATCGGGCGCGCGGACCTTTTGACCCAGGTCAGCCGTGGGGCGGCGAACCTCGACGACCTTGATCTGAACCCGCTGCTGATCACTGTCGATGGGTCGCGGTTGATCACCTATGACCGGTCGAAGCCGCGCAATGCGGTGCCCGACACGCTGGATGCCGAGATCATCCGCGACGGTGCGCGGTTCTTCGAGGACGGCGAGAAGATGCAGCTGTCCTACGCGGTGCGGAACACGCATCGGACCATCGGCACGCGGGCCTCGAGCCACATCGTCAAGAAGTTCGGGATGCGGAACGCGCTGCAGCCAGACCACCTGACGGTGAAGCTGACCGGATCCTGCGGCCAGTCGCTGGGGGCCTTCGCGGTGCGGGGCCTCAAGCTGGAAGTGCAGGGCGATGCCAACGACTATGTCGGCAAGGGCCTGTCGGGCGGCACGATCACCGTGCGGCCGCCGATGGCCTCGCCCTTGAAGGCCGAAGAGAACACGATCATCGGCAACACCGTGCTGTATGGCGCGACGGACGGGTTCCTGTTTGCCAGCGGTCGGGCCGGGGAGAGGTTCGCGGTGCGCAATTCCGGCGCAAGCGTCGTGGTCGAAGGCTGCGGCTCGAACGGCTGCGAATACATGACCGGCGGCGTGGCGGTGATCCTTGGACGGATCGGCGCTAACTTCGGCGCGGGGATGACCGGGGGCATGGCCTATGTCTATGACCCCGAGGGCGTGGCCGAGGATTTCATGAACCTGGAATCCATCCTGACCTGCGCCGTGGGTCATCCGCACTGGGAGATGCAGCTGAAGGGCCTGATCGCCCGTCATCTGGAGGAAACCGGCAGCCGGATCGCCGAGCGCATCCTGTCGAACTGGGACCGCGAGCGGCAGAACTTCCTGCAGGTCTGCCCGAAGGAAATGGTCAGCCGCCTGCCCTATCCGCTGTCCGACGAAGTGGCGAAAGTTCCGGCGGAATAGGCAACCGCTGTCCTGACGTGCTAGAAAGGGCCGTCGCATTCCGCGGCGGCCCTTTGCTTGGAGCCCCCTCATGTCGGACCTGATCATCGTTGCCTTCCCGGACGAAGCCACAGCCTTTGCGGCAGCCGAAGCCCTGGTCCTGCTTCAGAAGGAACACCTGGTCGAGATGGAGGATGTGGTCGTCGTCACCCGTGACGAAAATGGCAAGGTCGATCTGCATCAGTCCACTGATCTGGTGACCGGAGGGGCAATCGGCGGGGGGCTCTGGGGTACTCTGATCGGACTGCTGTTCCTGAACCCCGTGGTCGGCGCCACGGTGGGCGCCGGGGCAGGTGCACTGGTCGGCAAGTTCACCGACCTGGGGATCGATGACGACTTCCTGCGCGAGGTGGGCCAGAGCCTGGACAAGGGTGGGGCCGCGGTCGGCATGCTGGTGCGCAAGATCACCACCGACAAGGTGATCGAACGGCTGGAACCCTTCCGCGAGAAAGGCCGGGTGATCCACACGTCGCTGAGCCACGAGGCAGAGGCCCAGTTGAAGGCTTTCCTAGAACAGAAGATCGCGCCCCTGCAGAAGCAGGACCAGTTGGGCGGCGGCCGGACGTGAGCCGCTCTTGACGGGGATCGCCTGCCTGCATCTAAGGGCGCCATGACCGAGGACGTGACCGAGAAGCCGGCCGAAAGGCCGAAGCCTGCGCCACGCAAGCGCAAGCCGGGGGCCGGGACGGCGCCGGAAAGGCCGCGGCCCTGGCGGCGCGTGGCGCGCTGGGTGGGGCGGATCATCGGCGGGGTTGCGGCCTTCTATGTCGTTCTGATCCTGCTGTTCAGCTTTGTCCCGCCGCCCATCAACCTTTACCAGCTGAGCGAGGCCTGGCGGCTGGGCGGGATCGAGAAGGAATGGGTATCCTGGGACGAGATCGCCCCGGTCATGGCCCGGTCAGCGGTGGCGGCAGAGGATGCGAATTTCTGCAACCACTGGGGTTTCGACATGGCCGAGCTGCGCAAGGCCATCGCGGCGGGCAGCAACCGGGGGGCCAGCACGATCAGCCAGCAGGTGGTGAAGAACGTCTTCCTCTGGCATGGGCGGACTTACGCGCGCAAGGCGCTGGAGGCGGTGCTGACCCCGGTGGTTGAGCTGGTATGGTCCAAGCAGCGCATCCTGGAGGTCTATCTGAACGTTGCCGAATTCGATGAGGGCGTCTTCGGCGTGCAGGCGGCGGCGCGCCATTACTTTGGCGTGGACGCGAAAGACCTGACCGCGCTGCAGGCTGCCCGGCTGGCCGCGATCCTGCCCGATCCGAAGGGGCGCGATGCCGCCAACCCGTCGAATTTCGTCCGCAACCGCACACGCAGCATCATCTCGGGCGCCGAGACGATCAGGGCGGACGGGCGCTCCGCCTGTTTCGAGGACTGATCCCGTGGAGGGATTGAATTCCCCCGCACGGCGCGGCAATGAGGATGCCAGACCGGAGGCCGCCGCAAGATGAACCGTCCCAGCGCACGCCTGTATCATGTTCCCCTGTCGCCGTTCTGCCGCAAGGTGCGCCTGACGCTTGCGGAAAAGAAGATCGAGGTGGAACTGGTCGAAGAACGCTACTGGGAACCTTCGCCCGATTTCCTGCGCCGCAATCCGGCCGGAAAGGTGCCGATCCTGAAACTGGGCGGACGGACGATGAGCGAAAGCCAGGCGATCTGCGAGTTCATCGAGGAAACCGTGCCCGAACCGCCCCTTATGCCGCGCAGCGCCGATGCGCGTTTCGAGGTGCGTCGTCTCTGCGCCTGGTTCGACGACAAGTTCCACAACGAAGTGACCTCGAAACTTCTGTACGAGAGGGTGAACAAGAAGGTCAGTGGCCAGGGCTATCCTGATTCCCGGAACGTCAAGATGGGGGCAACCCGCATCAAGTATCACCTGGATTACATGGCCTGGCTTCTCGATCAGCGCCGCTGGCTGGCAGGCGATGCGATGACGCTGGCCGATTTCACCGCAGCCGCGCATCTTAGCTGCCTGGACTACATCAGCGATGTGGACTGGAACCGGCACGCGGTGCTGAAGGACTGGTATGCCAAGATCAAGTCGCGGCCGGCGTTCCGGCCGCTTCTGGCCGACCAGATCTCGGGCTTCCCGCCGGCGCCGCACTATGCCGATCTGGATTTCTAGGCCCGCATTTCGGGCGGCTTGCACCCGCCGGCCCGCCTGCGGGACAGGTTCGGTCGGAAGATGGACTTGAAGGATCGCCTGAAGGATCGGGCCTGCGAAGAGGGTTTCGCCGCCTGCGGGATCTGCCGGCCGGATGCAGTGCCCGAGGCGGCGGGTCGGTTGCGGGCCTTTCTGGCGGCTGGCCGGCACGGGCAGATGGCCTGGATGGCCGAGCGCGAAGAGTGGCGGGGCAACGCGGCCGCGCTGTGGCCCGAGGCGCGGTCGGTCATCATGCTGGCCGAGGCCTACACCCCGGTGGGCGACCCTATGGCAGGGCTCGCGCAGCGGGACTGCGGGGTGGTCAGCGCCTACGCGCAGGGCAAGGATTACCACGACCTGGTCAAGCGGCGGCTGAAACGGCTGGGCCGCTGGCTGATCGATCAGGGCGGCGGCGAGATCAAGGTTTTCGTGGATACCGCGCCGGTGATGGAAAAGCCGCTGGCGCAGGCGGCGGGGCTGGGCTGGCAGGGCAAGCATACCAACCTTCTGGGCCGCGATCTGGGCAACTGGGTGTTCCTCGGCGCAATCTTCACCACGCTGGAGCTGGAGCCGGATGCGCCCGAGACCAGCCATTGCGGCAGCTGCACGGCCTGTCTGGACATCTGCCCGACCCGCGCCTTTCCGGCGCCGTATCAGCTGGATGCGCGGCGCTGCATTTCCTACCTCACCATCGAACACAACGGGCCGGTGGAGCCTGAGTTGCGCCCTCTGATGGGCAACCGGATCTACGGCTGCGACGACTGTCTGGCCGTCTGTCCCTGGAACAAGTTCGCAGTTGCCGCGAAGGATATGGGATATCAGCCCAGGGTCGGGCTGCCGGAACTGGCGGACCTGGCGGCGCTGGACGATGCGGGATTTCGGGCGCGCTTTGCCGGGAGCCCGATCAAGCGGATCGGACGGAATCGCTTCCTGCGCAACGTGATGTATGCGGTCGGCAATTCCGGCATGGCGTCGCTGATCCCCCTGGCACGGGCAAGGCTTGACGAGGCCGATCCGGCGGTTTCCGAGGCGGCCGCCTGGGCGCTGGGCAGGCTTTCGCAGGCGCAGGACGACCGGGTGGGGCCGGGCGGCGAATCGTGCTAGGGTGACGTTCCACCGGAAAGGAGACCCAGCATGTCCAAGCATCTTGCAGATCATCGCAAGGCCAGCACCGGCGCCCGGGTGAAGCATTTCCTGAGACTGGCACGAAGCCCGCGTGAAACCTGGCATCGCCCGCGGTCGGGCGCAGGTGCCGCGCGCGTGGCGCAATTCCTGCGCATCGCACGGGGGCGGACGGCCTGATCGCCCCATTTCGACTGCCGGCTCCTCGGACAGACGGCAATTCGGACGACACCGGACTGCAGTGCCCGGTGTCGTTCGGCCATTGCCCTGATATCAGGATCGGACCAGTTTCTCGTATTCGGTGGCAACGCGCCGGGTGATGTCGCCCACCTCGAAGGTATGCTCGCCGATCTGGCCGACAGGTGTGACCTCGGCTGCGGTGCCGGTCAGCCAGCACTGTTCGAAGGTCGCCAGTTCCTCGGGCAGGATGTGGCGCTCATGCACCTTGATCTGCATGTCGCGCAGCATGCCGATCACCGTCTGGCGGGTGATGCCGTTCAGGATACAGTCGGGCAGCGGCGTGTGCACCTCGCCATCCCTGACAAAGAAGATGTTGGCCCCGGTCGCCTCGGCCACATAGCCGCGATAGTCGAAGAACAGCGCGTCCGAGCAGCCCTTGGCCATGGCGGCGTGCTTGGACATGGTGCAGATCATGTAAAGGCCGGCAGCCTTGGCTGCGGTGGGAATGGTTTCGGGCGAGGGTCGTTTCCATTTGGCGATGTCCAGTTTCGCACCTTTCATCTTGGCGTCGCCGTAATAGGCACCCCAGGACCAGCAGGCGATGGCCAGACGCACCGGGTTGCCCAGGCTGGCGACGCCCATCTCCTCGCCCGCACCGCGGAAGGCAACGGCGCGCACATAGGCATCGGTCAGACCGTTTGCCTTCAGCACCTCTTCCTTGGCGGCGTCGATCTGTTCGGCGGTCCACGGAATCGGCATGTCGAGAAGCTCGCCCGACTTGAGCAGGCGCAGCGAATGTTCGTGTCCCTTGAAGATCTTGCCGTTGTAGCAACGTTCGCCTTCGAACACCGACGACGCATAGTGCAGCGCGTGCGTCAGGATGTGGACCTTGGCGGAACGCCATTCCACCAGCTTGCCGTCCATCCAGATGAACCCGTCGCGATCGTCGTAGCCTGCCATTCCCGCCTCCGGTTTTGCGAAAGTTGCGCCTGAAAGGTCCGCTTCGGACAGATTCTTGCGCGAAATCGGGGCAGAGTTACGGGTTCATGCTTGGAAAGTCAACAAGGCTGACGTAAATTCGGAACGAAGGAGACGCACGATGGCCGATGCACCCGGCGGGGAAAACCTGCTGTATCTGACCGACGAACAGTTGCGGAAGGGGATCGAGGCGATGTTCTTCGCCTATCGCGGTTTCACGGCCGACCCGGACCGGATCCTCGAGGGCATGAATTATGGCCGGGCGCACCATCGCGCGATCCATTTCATCCACCGCTCGCCGGGAACGACGGTTTCCAATCTCTTGTCGATTCTGGGGGTTACGAAACAGTCGTTGAATCGCGTGTTGCGGACGCTGATCGACGATGGCCTTGTCCGCAGCGAAAAGGGCAAGACCGACGCACGCGAGCGGCATCTGTTTCTGACCGAAAAAGGCGTCGCCCTGGAACGCGAGCTGTCCGACGCCCAGCGGGCACGGATGCGGGCCGCCTATCGCGCGGCAGGGCCGGCGGCGGTGGCCGGCTTCCGGCAGGTGCTGGAGGCGATGATGGATCCCGAGATGCGGCGGCAATACAACCGCCTGAAGGAGGGCGGCTGATGACGGCGGACGCGCATCTTCTGATCGTCGATGACGATGAACGCATCCGGGGCCTGTTGCAGAAATTCCTGATTCGGAACGGATTTCTTGTTTCAGTCGCAAAGGACGCAGCCCAGGCGCGGCGCATTCTGGCGGGTCTGGAATTCGACCTGATCGTGATGGACGTCATGATGCCGGGAGAGGACGGCGTGTCGCTGACGCGCGATCTGCGCAGAAAGATCACGACGCCGATCCTGCTGCTGACCGCGCGCGGCGAGACCGCGAACCGGATCGAGGGGCTGGAGGCCGGGGCAGACGATTACCTGGTCAAGCCCTTCGAGCCGAAGGAATTGCTGTTGCGGATCAACGCCATCCTGCGCCGGGTGCCCCAGGTGAAACCCGCAGAGCCCGTGCGGCAGGTGCTGCAGCTGGGATCTGTGCGCTATGACGTCGACCGGGGAGAGCTGTGGCGCGGCGAAACCCCGGTGCGCCTGACCGCGACCGAGGCGGCGCTGATGCGCATCTTCGCCGCCCAGCCCGGCGTTCCCCTCAGCCGCGACAAGCTGGTCAGCGAAGCCGCGCGCGGCGATGCTGCCCAGGAACGGGCGGTCGATGTGCAGATCACCCGCCTGCGCCGCAAGATCGAGGACGACCCGAAGGCGCCGCGCTATCTTCAGACGGTGCGCGGGGAAGGTTACATGCTGCAGCCGGATTGAGGGGGGCCTCCCCCCTCTCTTCCTGAAGGGCTGCGTCAGAACGGAATGCGCAGGCCGACCGAAATCACCTGTTCCGTCAGGTCGAAGTTCAACGCCTCAACCGGAGTGCCGCCCTGCCCCGGGCCACCCTCAAGCGGCTCTGCCCCGCCCGTGACCGAACCCAGGTCGAAATAGCGCCAGGCCAGTTCCAGCTTTGCCGGGGCAGACCCCAGCACCGGGCCGACATCCACTGCCACGCCCGCCCCGATGGACCAGGCAAGCCCGCTGTCGCTTCCGCTTTCGAAGCTGCGGCGCACACTGTCTTCTGCGGGGTTGATCCGCGTCCACTGGCCCATCGTGTTGCGCGCAAGGCCAAGGCCCGCCGTCACGAAGGGCGTTACGCCGCCGCCGAAATTGTCGAAGTCATAATAGCCGTTCGCCATCAGCGCGAGCGAGCGGACCGAGCCTTCCATGTCGGCATGGGGCCCGTCTGTCTCGGGGACCGTGTAGGTCCAGGGTCCGGCGAAATCGGCCCTGCCGAAGATGTTCAGCGCCACCTCGCCGCGCCAGCCGTTGCCGTAGGACCGGCCGATGGCGATGGCGCCCATGGCAGCGTTGTCGATGTCAAGGTCGAAGAAGACCTGTGGATCCCCCTCTTCCCCACCTTCAAACCCGGGCGGCAGCCAGTTGGCATCGCCGGCACTGCCCCGGGCCGCGCCCAGTTCGAAACGGAAATAGCTGCCAGGGCCGAAGGGGCCGGCTGCGACAGGCTGGGCCGCAGCGTTCTCGCCCGACTGGATCAGCGGCACCTCCTCGGGCGGGGGAACAGGCTTGCCGCCATGGCCCTTGCCGCCCCCTCCGTGGCCGCCCCCTTCGTGCCCACCGTCTTCATGACCACCGTCCTCGTGCCCGCCGTCTTCTTGCGCCCAGGCCGCACCATTCTGCGCCCCGACAGGCGCCAGCGCGCCCAGCGCAAAACCGGCCAAACCCGCCGCAAGAAGAATTCGGGTGGATGGCGACGTCGTCCGTTCCATTTTCATCCTGGCACCTGACCCCGCAAAGCACGCGACATATGCAGCTTTTCGCATGAAAAGCTCCGCCCGCCAAGGGCGGTCGGAGCCAATGATCCTACCCGTTGCAGTCCTGCCACTCAGCTGTTGTGACCGGCAACAACGGCAAGGCGGATGGATTCGGCAAGTTCGGCCAGATCCGCAGCTGCATCCCCTTCGATCGGGGTGCCCAGGATGGTCGTGACCGCAATCACCGTATCGGCGGTGATGCCCTCGCCCTCCTTGTCGGCGGCCACAGCCAGGAAGACCGCCATCAGAACGTCATTGTCCGTGCTGACGCCTTTCGATGCCAGGACCGACGTGCCGTCCAAGGCATCCTTCAGCAGGGCGAGGTTCTGAAGAGGCGAGTCGATATAGGCGACATTGTCGAAGTTGAACGTCAACTCTTCGATGATGTCGTCGACGGAAAGGTTATAGAAGGCGATCATCTCCGGCGTCAGCGAGGCCACCGCCTCGGCATAGGCGCGATCCAGAACCTTTGCGGGCGATCTGGCGACGTTCAGCCGACCCAGTTCAACTTCCGGGATCCCTTCTTGCGCCCACACGGGCTTGCCGCCACCGGTGCCCGCCGGTCCGCCCGCCTGCGGGCCCTGACCATCCGAATCGCTGCTGGGCCCGCCCTGGCCCTGGCCCTGACCGCGGTTGTCCTGCCCCTTCTGGCCATCGCCATGGTTGCCGCTGTCGCCCGGGCCACCCTGACCCTTGCCTTCGCCGTCATCCTCGGCCCAGGCGGCGGGAACAAGGCCGCTGTTCCACTGCGGCATCACGAAGGCGGCAGTCCCCACAAGGGCGACAACGGCCACCCCCAGCGCAAGACGAGCCATGGTCCCATTTCCACGATCAGACATTTCCACTCTCCCTTGATGTGACTTGCGCCACAGACACGTCAACCAATCTGACATGCGAATGTGTTACGCAATTTTCCGCACGAGTCGTTGACATGTGTCAAATCACGAAAATTTCCCGAAAATGCGGCCCGGCATGCGAAAGACTGCCATGCTGCCAGAGAAAGGACACCCATGACCTGCCGCATCTATTCGCATCCCGACTGTCAGGCCCACATGACACCCCCAGGCCATCCGGAACGCGTCGATCGCCTGGCGGCGGTAGAGCGTGGCCTTGCCGGGCTGGCGGTCGAACGATGGCCCTGCCCGGTTGCCGATGCCTCCGACGTGCTGCGCTGCCATCCCGCCCGCTATCTGGCACGTGTGCAGGCGGCTGTTCCGAAAGCGGGCTGGACCCAGCTTGACGGCGATACCTTCCTATCGCCGGGATCCTTTCAGGCGGCGATGCGAGCGATAGGCGGAATCTGCGCCGCGGTGGATGCAGTGCTGGCGGGCCAGTCCAAGACGGCCTTCGTGGCCGGGCGCCCCCCCGGCCATCATGCCGAACGTGAAACGGCCATGGGCTTCTGCCTGTTCGGTACGGCGGCCATCGGGGCGAAGCGGGCGCTGGATCATCACGGCCTTTCCCGGGTCGCCATCGTGGATTTCGACGTGCACCACGGCAACGGGACACAGGATCTTCTGTGGGACGAGGGGCGGTGTCTGTTCGTCAGTTCCCACCAGATGCCGCTTTATCCGGGGACCGGGCGGCCCGAAGAACGGGGCGCGCACGGGCAGGTGCTGAACCTGCCCCTGCGCGAAGGTACGGGCGGGGCCGCGATGCGCGAGGTCTATGAACAGGTGGTCTTCCCGGCCCTGTCCGCGTGGAAACCCGAACTGTTGCTGATCTCGGCCGGCTTCGACGCCCACGCCGACGACCCCCTGGCCGGGCTGGAATGGCAGGCCGAGGATTTCCGCTGGCTGACCGACCGTCTGTGCGATTTCGCCGGGGGGCGGGTGGTCTCGACACTGGAGGGCGGCTATGATCTGGATGCGCTGGCGGCCTCGGTGGCCGCGCATGTCGCAGTGCTGGAGGAACGGGGCCGATGACCGACAAACCGATCGACGCGATGACCTTCGAAGAGGCGATGGCCGCGCTGGAACAGGTGGTGGGGGCCCTGGAACGCGGCGAGGTGCCGCTGGAACAGTCGATCGCGCTGTATGAACGCGGGGCAGCCCTGAAGGCGCATTGCGCCAAGAAGCTGGCCGAGGCCGAGGAGAAGGTCGAACTGATCCGGGCGCAGGAAGGCCGCGCCGTCGGCACCACCCCGGCGGAGGGGATGTGACCTTTCCCGACCGTCTGGCCGCCGACGCCGCACTGATCGAGGCACGGCTGATGGCCGCCCTTGCACGGCGCGCGGATCAGCCGGTGACCGATGCGATGCGCTATGCCGTGCGGGGCGGCAAGCGGCTGCGCGGCTTTCTGGTGCTGGAAGGGGCGCGGCTGCATGGCCTGCCCGAGGCACGGGCGATCAGCGCGGCGGCGGCGATCGAGGCGCTGCATGCCTACAGCCTGGTGCATGACGACCTGCCCTGCATGGATGACGACGACCTGCGGCGCGGCCAGCCGACCGTGCACCGCAGATGGGACGAGGCAACGGCAGTGCTGGCAGGCGATGCCTTGCAGACGCTGGCTTTCGAACTGCTGTGCGACCCGGTGCTGGGGTCGGCCGAGGTGCGGATGGAACTGGTCTCGGGACTGGCGCGGGCCTCGGGCATCGACGGCATGGTGCTGGGGCAGGCGCTGGACATCGCGGCCGAAACCGCAGGGCGGCCGCTGACGCTGGAAGAGATCACCGCCATGCAGGCGGGCAAGACCGGCGCGCTGATCGGCTTTTCAGCCGAGGCGGGCGCGGTCATCGCCGGCGCCGACCGCGCCCCGCTGCGCCGTTATGCCGCTGCACTGGGGCTGGCCTTCCAGATCGCCGACGACATCCTTGATGTGACCGGTGACGAAGCCAGGGCCGGCAAGCGGTTGCACAAGGACGCAGCGGCAGGCAAGGCCACCTTCGTCTCGCTTCTGGGACTGGAGGGGGCGCAGGCCCGGGCCGCGGCGCTGGTGGCCGAGGCCGAGGCGGCCCTTGCCCCCTATGGCGACCGCGCGGCCAACTTGATCGCAGCCGCGCGCTTCGTTATTGCGCGCGACACCTGAACGGCCCTTGGAGGGCACATGACCGACCGACCCAAGACCCCGCTTCTGGACCGGGTGAGGCTGCCATCGGACCTGAAGGCGCTGTCCGACCGCGAGCTGCGGCAACTTGCTGACGAGCTGCGGGCCGAAACGATTTCCGCCGTCAGCGTCACGGGGGGCCATCTGGGCGCCGGGCTGGGTGTGGTAGAGCTTACGGTGGCGTTGCATGCCGTCTTCGACACGCCGCGTGACAAGCTGATCTGGGATGTCGGGCATCAGTGCTATCCGCACAAGATCCTGACCGGTCGGCGCGACCGGATCCGCACCCTGCGGCAGGAGGGCGGGCTGTCCGGTTTCACCAAGCGCAGCGAGTCGCCCTATGACCCATTCGGGGCGGCGCACAGTTCGACCTCGATCAGCGCGGCGCTGGGGTTTGCCATGGCTGCCGATCTCGGCGGCGATCCCGGCGACGCGATCGCCGTGATCGGCGACGGCGCGATGAGCGCGGGCATGGCCTTCGAGGCGATGAACAACGCGGGCCATCTGGGCAAGCGGCTGTTCGTGATCCTGAACGACAACGAAATGTCGATCGCCCCACCCGTGGGGGCGCTGTCGGCCTATCTCAGCGGGCTGTACGCCACCGCGCCGATGCAGGACCTGAAGCAGGTGGCGAAGGGAATCGTGGGGCTGCTGCCCTCGCCCTTTCAGGAAGGCGCGAAGCGGGCCAAGGACATGCTGAAGGGCATGGCCGTGGGCGGAACGCTGTTTGAGTCCTTGGGGTTCGAGTATGTCGGGCCGATCGACGGGCATGACCTGGACCAGCTTCTGCCGGTGCTGCGGACGCTGAAGGCGCGGGCCACGGGGCCGGTGCTGCTGCATGTGCTGACGAAGAAGGGCAAGGGCTATGCCCCGGCCGAGGCTGCGCGGGACAAGGGGCACGCGACGGGCAAGTTCGACGTGCTGACCGGGGTACAGGTCAAGGCGGCCTCGAATGCCCCCAGCTATACCAAGGTCTTTGCGCAAAGCCTGGTGGCCGAGGCGGAGCGGGACGAGAAGATCGTGGCCGTCACGGCGGCCATGCCGGACGGGACGGGGCTGGACCTCTTCGCCGCGCGCTTTCCGCGGCGGTGCTTCGACGTGGGGATCGCCGAACAGCATGCCGTGACCTTCAGTGCAGGGCTGGCGGCGGGGGGTATGAAACCCTTCTGCGCGATCTATTCGACCTTCCTGCAACGCGGATACGATCAGGTCGTGCACGATGTGGCGATCCAGCGGCTGCCGGTGCGCTTTGCCATCGACCGGGCGGGGCTGGTGGGGGCGGACGGGGCCACCCATGCGGGGGCCTTCGACGTGGCTTTCCTTGCGAACCTGCCGGGCATGGTGGTGATGGCGGCCGCCGACGAGGCCGAACTGGTGCACATGGTCGCCACCGCTGCGGCGCATGACGCCGGGCCCATCGCCTTCCGCTATCCGCGGGGCGAAGGCGTGGGGGTGGACCTGCCCGCGCGCGGCGTGACGCTGGAGATCGGCAGGGGCCGTGTGCTGCGCGAGGGGACGCGGGTGGCGATCCTGTCCTTTGGGACGCGCCTGTCGGAGAGCCTGAAGGCGGCAGAGGCCCTGGCGGCGCGCGGGGTGTCGGTGACGGTGGCGGATGCGCGCTTCGCCAAGCCCCTGGACCTCGACCTTGTGCTGCGGCTGGCGCGCGAGCATGAGGCGCTGATCACGGTGGAAGAGGGCGCCATCGGCGGCTTCGGCAGCCATGTGGCGCAGGCACTGGCCGAGGCGGGCATCTTCGACAGGGGGCTGAAGTTCCGCAGCCTGGTCCTGCCCGACATCTTCATCGATCAGGCCAGCCCCGAAGCGATGTATCGCATCGCCGGTCTGGATGCCGCCCATATCGAGACAAAGGTACTCGAAGCCCTGGGTGTCGCGGTCGTCGGCAAGCGGGCCTGAGGCGCTCCCCGGTTCAGGCCAGAAGCGCAGGGATTGGTTACTTCGAAGGAGGTTGCTTCGACAGGGCCAACCCTGAAAGATCGTGTACGTTGCAAGAAACCTGCCGAGCGGGACAGAAATGCCGATTCCTGATTTCCAGACTGCCATGCTGCCGGTGCTCCGCGCTTCGCCAATGGGGCTCAAAGCGTTTCAGATGTCCTTCCTGCCCTTCGTGCAGAGTTCGACATCACGGACGCCGAGGCAGCGCAGATGCTGCCCAGCGGAAGGATAACCGTGCTGCAAAGCCGCGCGCACTGGGCACGGACCTATTTGTCCAAGGCGGTATTGCTGAGGTCTCCCAGCCGTAATCGCCATGAAATTACCGAGGACGGAAGAAGGGTCCTCGCCAGCGGTGTGACCCGCATCGACATGAAGTTCCTTGAGCAGTTCCCCGCATATGTCGCCTGGCGTGACAGCGAACGTGACAGGCAGCACGGAAGATCGGCCCTTCAAGAGGGTGGCGCAGTTGCATCGGCCTCGGAAACCCCCGAGGAGGTCATCGACCGTGCCCACCGCGAAATGGAAGCTGCCCTTGTCGACGACCTTCTGCAACGGCTTTACACGATGCATCCGTTGCGTTTCGAACGCCTGATCCTAGACCTTCTGAAAGCCATGGGTTACGGGGCAGGGATTTTCGGCAAGCACGAAATGACGCCGACCAGTGGCGACAACGGAATCGACGGGATCATCCATGAAGACGCGCTTGGGCTGGATGCAGTCTATATTCAGGCCAAGCGTTACCAGGCAGAGACCAAGGTTGGCCGACCCGCCATCCAGCAGTTCATCGGCAGCTTGACTGGCGAAGGCGCGACGAAGGGGGTGTTTGTGACTACCTCGGATTTTTCTGCCGACGCGCGGGGTTATCTTGCCAAGGTCCAGCATCGCGTGGTGCTGATAGGTGGGGACGACCTTGCGCGGCTGATGATCCGGCATGGTGTCGGGGTCAGGGACCGGGTGTCCTATGTCATCCGCAGCATTGACGAGGATTACTTCGCCGAACCCGAGGGCTGACCCGCCCGCAGGAAAACACCGCATCCCGTCACAGGCCTACCGACGCCGCAACCCGTCCATCACCCGGACCAGCGCTTCGCTGATTCCAGGTTCGGACAGCGCGTGGCCGGCCATCGGGATCATGCGCAGATCACATCTCGCCCAGCCGTCGGCCAGTTGCCACGCCGAAACCGGCGGGCAGATCATGTCGTAGCGGCCCTGGATGATCGTGGCGGGGATATGCTCGATCCGCCGGCGTTCGCGCAGGATCCAGCCGTCGCATTGCAGGAAGCCGCCGTTGTGGAAATAGTGGTTCTCCAGCCTCGCGAAGGCGCGGGCATAGTCGGACGGGCTTTCGCCCATCGGCCCGTCATTCTGGATCGAGGCCAGCGCGTTTTCCCAGTTCGCCCAGATTCGGCCGAAGCGCGTTTCCTCCATCAGGTTGCCGGAAAAGAGGCGGCGATTATAGGCAGCGATCAGGTTGTCGCGCTCGGCCGGCGGAATGGCGGCGACGAAGCGGCCCCAGATTTCCGGGAAGAAGGCCCCTGCCCCCCCGCCGTAGAACCATTTCAGCTCTGCCCGGGTCATCAGGAAGACACCGCGCAGGACAAGATGCGCGACCCGATCGGGGTGGGTCAACGCATAGATCAGCGCCAGCGTTGCCCCCCAGCTGCCGCCAAAGGCAATGGCGCGGTCGATACCCAGGGTCTGACGGATGGTTTCGACATCCTCGATCAGATGCCAGGTGGTATTGGCGATCACGCTGGCATGAGGCCGCGACCGGCCGCAGCCGCGCTGGTCGAACAGGATGACCCGGAAGAAGGTGGGATCGAAATAACGCCGCATGGCGGGCGAACATCCCCCGCCCGGACCGCCGTGGAACACGATGACCGGAATCCCGTCCGGCCTGCCGCATTGTTCGACATAGATCCGGTGACCGTCGCCAACATCCAGCATCCGCTGATCGAAGGGGTCGATCGGCGGATAGAGGAATTCGACTGCGCGCTTTTGACCTGATCTCTGATCCATTGATGACCTATATAGCCCCATGACGGCCCAGAGTCGAAGGGCAATCGGTTGGGTAATGGCGCAGAGGCGGCAATGACGGTGACGACGGTCGATCCGGGCGAAGTGGCCAAGTTCGAGGCGATGGCAGCCGAATGGTGGGATCCGAACGGCAAGTTCAAGCCGCTGCACATGCTGAACCCCTGCCGGCTGGACTACATCACCGCGCAGATCGCCGCAGAGTTCGGGCGCGACCTGTCGCAGTCGCTTCCATTCACAGGCCTGCGGCTGCTGGACATCGGCTGCGGCGGCGGGCTTCTGTCAGAGCCCATGGCGCGGCTGGGGGCCGAGGTGGTGGGCGCGGATGCAGCGGCGCGGAACATCCCGGTAGCCCGGCTTCACGCCGAACAGTCGGGCCTGACGATCGACTATCGCCATACCACGGCCGAGGATCTGGCAGCCGCAGGCGAACGGTTCGACGTGGTGCTGAACATGGAGGTGGTCGAGCATGTGGCCGACCCCCTGTCTTATCTGACGGCCTGCCAGCAGCTTCTGAAGCCCGGCGGGCTGATGATCTGTTCCACCCTGAACCGCAACCCGAAAAGCTTTGTCATGGCCATCGTCGGCGCCGAATGGGTGATGCGCTGGCTGCCCAAGGGCACGCATGACTGGAGGAAGTTCATCACGCCCGACGAACTGTACGATCTGATCCGCAAGGCGGGGCTGGATCCGGTCGACCGAAAGGGGATGGTCTTCAATCCGGTGGCTTGGCGCTGGAACCTTTCAGACCGCGACCTGAGCTGCAACTACGTCACCGCCTCGGTCAAGCCTGGCGGGCGGTAGGCCGGTCAGCCGATCCGGCCGCGCACCCCGCCGGTCTGGCCCCGGTCCAGCAGCAGGTGGTCCAGAAGCACGCAGGCCATCATCGCCTCGCCCACCGGCACGGCGCGGATGCCCACGCAGGGGTCGTGACGGCCCTTGGTGATCAGGTCGGTCTCTGACCCGGTCTCGGTGATGGTCCGGCGCGGGGTCAGGATCGAAGAGGTGGGCTTGACCGCGAACCGGCAGACGACCGGCTGGCCGGTCGAGATGCCGCCCAGGATCCCGCCCGCATGGTTCGACAGGAATTCCGGGCCGTCCGGCCCCATGCGGATCTCGTCGGCGTTCTCGACCCCGGTCAGGGCGGCGGCCGCCATGCCCTCGCCGATCTCTACCCCCTTGACCGCATTGATCGACATCATCGCCGCCGCCAGGTCGCTGTCGAGCTTGCCATAAAGCGGCGCGCCCAGACCCGGCGGCACGCCTTCGGCCACCACCTCGATCACCGCGCCGACCGAGTTGTGCGACAGGCGCAGCCCGTCCAGATATTCGGCCCATTCGGCGGCAGCCACGGCATCGGGCACCCAGAACGGGTTGCGCTCGATCTCGGCGGCATCGAACCGGCTGCGGTCGATGGTCTTCGTGCCCATCTGCACCATGTAGCCGGTGATCCGCAGCCCCGGCACCAGCGCCGCCAGCACCGCCCGCGCCACGCCTCCCGCCGCCACGCGGCTGGCGGTCTCGCGCGCACTGGACCGCCCGCCGCCGCGATAGTCCCGGATGCCGTATTTCTGGTGATAGGTGATGTCGGCGTGACCGGGGCGGAAGCTCTGCGCGATCTCGCCATAGTCCTTCGACCGCTGGTCGGTGTTCTCGATCATCAGCTGGATCGGGGTGCCGGTGGTCCGCCCCTCGAACACGCCCGACAGGATGCGCACCTCGTCGGGTTCCTTGCGCTGGGTGGTGAACTTCGAGGTGCCGGGCTTGCGCCGGTCCAGCCACGGCTGGATGTCCGCCTCGGACAGGGCGATGCCCGGGGGGCAGCCGTCCACCGTGCAGCCGATGGCAGGCCCGTGGCTTTCGCCCCAGGTCGTAACGCGGAAAAGATGTCCGAAGGTGTTCAGGCTCATGTCGGGGCATCCTGCAAGACCCCTTCCCCCTTAAGCCATGGCCCGCAGGGGATAAAGCCCCCTTGCACCCGCTGCCGGTTCGCCTATCCTCTGCCTTACCTCGGGGTGCCCGACAACGGGCTGAGACGCGCAGGCGAACCCGTCGAACCTGAACCGGATCATACCGGCGGAGGGAAGGTGAATGGATTTCTCCATCCCCGACCGTTCCGTCGCAACATGGAGAAGCCGATGAAAACCGAACTCCTTGCTGCGGGCCTTGTCACCATCGCCTTTCCGGCGCTGGCGGAAAGGCCTGTCCTGACTGTCCTCACCTACGACAGCTTTACCTCGGAATGGGGCCCCGGCCCAGCGATCGAACAGGCGTTCGAGGCCGAATGCGCCTGCGACCTGCGCCTTGTTCCCGCCGGCGACGGCGCGGCGCTGCTTGCGCGGGTGCAACTGGAAGGGGCGGCCTCGGATGCCGATGTCGTGCTGGGTCTCGACACCAGCCTGACGGCCGCGGCTGCGGCAACGGGCCTTTTCGCGCCGCATGGGCTGACCCCGGCCACCGACCTGCCGGTGCCCTTTGCCGACCCGCTCTTCCTTCCCTACGACTGGGGCTGGTTCGCCTTCGTCCACGACCGCGCGAAGCTGCCCGCCCCCCCCGACAGCTTCGACGCTCTGGCCGCATCCGACCTGAAGATCGTGATCCAGGACCCGCGGTCATCGACCCCCGGCCTCGGCCTGCTGATGTGGGTCAAGGCTGCCCACGGCGACCGCGCGCAAGAGATCTGGCAGGCGATGGCCGACAACATCGTCACCGTCACCCCCGGCTGGTCGGAAGCCTATGGCCTGTTCCTGGAAGGCGAGGCCGACATGGTCCTTTCCTATACCACCAGCCCGGCCTACCACCTGATCGCGGAAGGCGACGACACCAAGGCCGCCGCGCTGTTCGACGAGGGGCATTACATGCAGATCGAGGTCGCCGGGAAACTGGCCGCGACCGACCAGCCCGACCTGGCCGACCGCTTCCTTGCCTTCATGCTGACCGAGGGCTTCCAGGCCGCGATTCCGCAGACCAACTGGATGTATCCCGCCGTAACACCTGCCGGCGGGCTTCCCGAAGGCTTCGACCGCTTCCGCCCGGCGAAATCGCTGCTTCTGCCCGCCGACGAGGCACAGTCCACACGCGATGCGGCGCTGGCGGAATGGCTTGCGGCGCTGGCGAAATGACCTTGCGCCCGTTGGGGAAGGCCGGGCGCCTTCCCTCCTCCTCGTGGGGAGCGGAAAGGGGCGGGGGGCCTGCGGCATGACTGCTGCGGGCAGGTGGACCGTGACGCTGCTGCCGGCAGGGCTGGCGCTCGGGCTGCTTCTGCTGGTCCTTGCCCCCCTTGCCACCGTAGCAGTCCGCGGGTCCGGGATGGGGCTTGGCCCTGCGGACTGGGCAGCGATCCGCTTCACCGTGCTTCAGGCCGTGCTTTCGGCGCTGCTGTCCACTGTTCTGGCCGTCCCGGTCGCCCGGGCGCTGGCCCGCCGTCGCTTTCCGGGGCGCGGGCTGATGATCACCCTGATGGGTGCACCCTTCCTGTTGCCGGCGGTGGTGGCGGCGCTGGGTCTCCTGGCCGTTTTCGGAGGGGCGGGCATGCTGAACATGGGCCTGCAATCCGTTGGCCTGCCGCCGGTGTCGATCTACGGGCTGCACGGCGTGCTTCTGGCCCATGTCTTCCTGAACCTTCCCCTCGCCACCCGGATGATCCTGCAGGGCTGGCTGTCGATTCCGGCAGAACGCATCCGCCTGGCACAATCGCTGGGTTTCGGGCCGGCACAGACCTTCCGCCATCTGGAGGTGCCGATGCTGCGCGAGGTGCTGCCGGGCGTGGCGCTGGTGATCCTGGTGATCTGCCTGACCAGCTTTGCCGTGGTGCTGATCCTGGGCGGCGGCCCGCGCGCCACCACCATCGAGCTGGCGATCTATCAGGCGGTGCGCTTCGATTTCGATCTGGCCCGCGCGGCGGGGCTGGCGGGCGTGCAGGTCTTGATCTGCGCGCTGGCAACGGGTCTGGCCTTTCTGGTGGCCGCGCCGGCGGGCTTCGGTACCGGGCTTGACCGGCAGGCGGCGCTGGAGGCACCCCGTGGCTGGCGACGGGGGCTGGATGCCGCGGTTCTGGTGCTGGCCACCCTGTTTCTCGTGGCGTCCCTTGTCGCGGTGGCCCTGCGGGGGCTTCCGGGGCTGACCGATCTGCCCTCTGCCGTCCTGCCAGCTGCGGGGCGGTCGATTGCGGTTGCGCTGGTCTCGGCCCTTGTCACGACGGCCACCGCGCTGACGCTGGCCCTTTCCGCGGCGCGCCGCCCTGCGCCGCTGGTCGAGGCAGCGGCAACCCTGCCGCTGGCGACCTCTGGCCTGGTCCTCGGCACAGGGCTGTTCCTGATCGTGCGGCCCTTCGTGTCGCCGATGCAGGTCGCCCTTCCGGTGACGGTTCTGGTCAATGTCGCGCTGACGGTGCCCTTCCTTTACCGAATCCTTCTACCCGAGGCGCGGGCGTTGGCCGCCGACTACGGACGGCTTGCCGACAGCCTGGGCTTGCACGGCTGGCCTCGCCTGCGCTGGCTGATCCTGCCGCGCCTTGCACGGCCCCTGGGGTTCGGCGCGGGCATCGCAGCCGCCCTTTCGATGGGCGACCTGGGCGTGATCACGCTGTTCGCGGGGGAAAGGCAGGCCACACTGCCGCTCGTGGTGCAGCAGCTGACCGGCGCCTACAGGATCGAAGCAGCGGCATCCGCCTCGCTGATCCTTGTCGTCCTGTCATTCGCCCTGTTCTGGGCATTCGATGCCGGAGGCCGCCGTGCTGCACCTTGATCGCCTTATCCTGACGCAGGGTGACTTCCGCCTTTTGGCAGACTGGTCCGCCCCGGCCGGGGCCAGGATCGCCGTCATGGGGCCTTCGGGGGCTGGGAAATCCACGCTGCTGGCCGCAATCGCTGGCTTCCTGGCACCCAGCGCGGGGCGGATCCTGTGGAACGGGCAGGATCTTGCGGGCGTCGCACCAGGCGATCGCCCGACGACGATCCTTTTTCAGGACCAGAACCTGTTCCCCCACCTGACAGTGGCACAGAATCTGGGGTTGGGCCTGCGCCCCGATCTCAGGCTGACCGATGCGGACCGCAGCCGGATCGACAGGGCGCTGGAACGCACGGGCCTGTCCGGCCTTGGGCCACGCCGCCCGGCACAACTTTCGGGCGGGCAGGCCAGCCGGGCGGCGCTGGCCCGCGCCCTTCTGCGTGCACGTCCCATCCTGATGCTGGACGAACCCTTCGCGGCGCTTGGCCCGGCGCTGCGGGCAGAAATGCTCGCCCTGGTGCGCGAGGTCGCAGACGAGACCGGTGCGCTGGTCCTGATGGTCACGCATGACCCCGCCGATGCGCTGGCACTGGGCGGCAAGACGGCCTTCATCGCGGATGGCACGGTCCATCCGCCGGTCGATACCGGCCGCTTGCTGGCCGATCCGCCCGCCGCAGTGGCCGCCTATCTGGGGCGTCGGCAGGATCCGGGCACGTTTTTGCTGCACGGGGAATGAGGGAAGGCACCTTCCGCCAGTTCGAAATGAAGAACCCCGCCCTGCAGGCGGGGTTCCCCGTTTCGACCTTCAGCAGGTTCAGGCGGCCTGCTTCCTGCCCTTGACCCCGGCCCACAACCGCTTGTTCGTCAGATACAGCAGGGTGGACAGGATGATCAGGAAGATCACGCTGACAAAACCGGCATTCTTGCGGTCCATCAGCTTGGGTTCGGCCGCCCAGTAGAGGAACGAGGCGACGTCCTCGGCCATGTGATGCACCGTGGCGGGGTGGCCATCGGCATAGGTCACCTGGTCGTCCGACAGCGGCGGAGCCATCGCGATCCAGCCGCCGGAGAAGGCCTTGTTCTCGTAATAGACCGTGCCGAACTCTTCCTTTTCCTCACCGGTATAGCCGGTCAGGATCGAATAGATGTATTCCGGCCCGCCCATGCCACGGAACAGCTGGTTGAGGCCCGTGCCATAGGGCCCGTGGAAACCGGCCCGCGCCTTCGCCATCAGCGACAGGTCCGGGGCATTTTCCAGCGCCGAGGCCGGGAAATGGTCGGTCGGAATCGCGGCACGGTCCTCTCCGGTTTCCTTGTCGGTCACCGTGAACTGGGCCGCATAGGCGCGAACCTGATCTTCGGGCAGGCCAGGCCCGCCTTCGTCCGACAGGGTGCGGAACGGCACGTATTTCAGCCCGTGGCAGGCAGAGCAGACCTCGGTATAGACCTGAAGCCCGCGCTGCAGCTGGAACTGATCGAAGCGGCCGAACGGGCCTTCGTGGGCGAAGGCAACATCCTCGACATGGCCCTGTTCGCCGGCGGCATGGGCCGCCCCGACCATGAGAACCAGCGCCGAGACGGCGGTGAGTGCGATCTTGCGGAACATCATTTGTTTCCTCTCACTCGGCCGGAGTGGCCTTGGGGCCGTAGTGGGCGTTGAAGTCTTCCTCGATGGTCGCCGGCTGCGGCAGCGGCTTCTCGATCACGCCCAGAAGCGGCAGGATGATCAGGAAGTAGGCGAACCAGTAGGTCGAGGCGATCAGCGAGATCGTGGCATAGGGCTCGTCCGCCGGCATCGCGCCGCACCACATCAGGACGATGAAGTCGATCACCAGCAGCGCGAACCACCACTTGAACATCGGGCGATAGCGGCCCGAGCGCACCGACGAGGTATCCAGCCACGGCGCCAGCGCCATGACCGCGATCGCGCCGAACATGGCCAGCACGCCGAAGAACTTGGCGTCGATGATGCCGAAGCTCAGCCAGTTGGCGGCGATCACCACCCAGACGTCCCCGGTGAAGGCGCGCAGGATCGCGTAGAACGGCAGGAAGTACCATTCCGGCACGATATGCGCGGGCGTCGCCAGGGGGTTGGCCTCGATGTAGTTGTCGGGGTGCCCCAGGTAGTTCGGCATGAAGCCGACGATGGCGAAGAACACCGCCAGGATCACCGCCAGCGCGAACAGATCCTTGATGACGTAGTAGGGCCAGAACGGCACGGTGTCGCGCTCGGCCTCTTCCTTGCTGCCACGACGGACCTCGACACCCGTGGGGTTGTTGTTGCCGGTGGTGTGGAAGGCCCAGATATGCACCGCGACCAGGGCCGCGATCACGAAGGGCAGCAGGTAGTGCAGGCTGAAGAAGCGGTTCAGCGTGGCATTGTCCACCGCCGGACCGCCCAGAAGCCAGGTCTGGATCGGCTCGCCGATGCCGGGAATGGCCCCGAACAGACCGGTGATCACCGTGGCGCCCCAGAAGGACATCTGACCCCAGGGCAGCACATAGCCCATGAAGGCGGTGCCCATCATCAGCAGGTAGATCAGCATGCCGATGATCCACGTCACCTCGCGCGGGGCCTTGTAGCTGCCGTAGTAGAGGCCGCGGAAGATGTGCAGATAGACCGCGAAGAAGAACAGCGAGGCGCCGTTCATGTGCAGGTAGCGGATGAAGTAGCCGCCGTTCACGTTGCGCATGATGTGTTCGATCGACGCAAAGGCGTAATCGACATGCGGCGTGTAATGCATCACCAGAATGATCCCGGTGACGATCTGCAGGGCAAGACAGAAGGTCAGGACGATGCCCCAGATCCACATCCAGTTTAGGTTCTTGGGCGTGGGGATCATGATGGTGTCGTACATGAGCCCGACGATGGGCAGCCGCTTGTGCAGCCAGCGCTCACCGGCGGTCTTGGGCTCGTAATGGTCGTGCGGAATTCCGGCCATGTCTGTGATCCTTACCCAAGCTTGATGGTGGTTTCGTCGAAGAAGGTCGCAACCGGAACCGGCAGGTTCTTGGGCGCAGGCCCTTTGCGGATGCGTCCGGCGGTATCGTAGTGCGAACCATGGCAGGGGCAGAACCAGCCGCCGAATTCACCAGCGCCATCGCCCAGCGGCACGCAACCCAGGTGGGTGCACACACCCATCATCACCAGCCATTCGCCCGCCTCGTCCAGGGTGCGGTTCTGGTCCGAGGCATCGGTGCCCGGCTTGTTGGCGTTCTCCGAAGCGGTATCGGGCAGCTCGGTCAGTGCGGTCGCACGGGCGGCCTCGATCTCTTGCGGCGTGCGGCGGCGGATGAAGACCGGCTTGCCCAGCCACTTGACCGTAAGCTGAGTTCCGACCTCGACCCCCGACACATCGACCAAGATCGACGACAGCGCCTGCACGTCTGCCGAGGGGTTCATCTGGTTGATCAGCGGCCAGACGGCGGCACCCGTGGCCACCGCACCGGCACCTGCCGTTGCATAATACAGGAAATCCCGCCGAGTGCCTTCGCCGGTGCCTGCGTGATCGTCTGCCTGGGACACGTGTTGTTCTCCCCTTTCGGGCCGGAGGTTCCCGGCCCATATGACCAAAGGGCCGTGACCAAGCCACGCCCCGACGCGCGGGTTTTTAGCCAAGCCGGCGGGGATCGTCCAGCGGACAAAGCCGCGCAGCGCGCGATTCTCGGGCATGATCGGACACTGTGTCGCGGAAGCCGCGGCGTCTCAGATGTCCGGGGCGGTCGCCTTCATCGACGGCCGTGCGGAAAATGCACCCCACCATTCGGCCAGGGCCGGATGCGCGGCCTGCCAGTCGCGCCCCGCATGACGGAAATCCAGATAGCCCAGCGCACAACCAAGGCCGATCTGACCCATGTCCAGCGGCCCGCGCAGATGGCTCAGCCAGCGCCCCTCGATCGCCGCAAGTGCGCGGGATACCTTGGCCCACTGCGCCTCGACCCATTCGGACGAACGGGCGGCGGGCGGCCGGACGTGGTCTTCGTAGCGCATCAGGACAGCGGCATCGGCGATCCCGTCCGCCGTCGCCTCCAGCACCAGCATGTCCCAAAGGTGCGGCGCGGCGGGATAGAGACCGGCACCCAGCAGGTCGTCGAGATAGCGGCAGATCACCCGGCTGTCATAGAGCGTCGGCCCGTCAGGCCGTTCCAGTGCCGGGATCTTGCCCAGCGGGTTGCGGTCCACCGGCAGGGTGCCGGGATCAAGCGGCGTGCCCGCCACGGGGACGATCTCTACCCGGTCGGTGGCACAGGCCTCGTGCAGCAGCACCATGACCTTGCGCACGAAGGGCGAAGCGGGGGCGTGATACAGCCTCATTCCGGGCGCTGCCGCAGACGGACCCGCGCCAGAAGTCCCGCGTCAAGTTCCCAGACCTGGCCGCGCAAGCGGATCACCCGGCGCAGCCGCGCGGTTGCATTGGTCTGCCGGTCTTCCGCTCGGTCGGCAGGGCGGTGCAGGGTCAGCCCCTCGTCCAGATCATCAAGCGCGTCCTCGGCCCGCTGATCGGTGCGCCCGGGATGCACCCGGTCCTGCATGATCCGGGCCAGGGCCCAGGTGGTCGTGGCAACGGCACCAAGCCGGAGTGCGATCGGCAGAAGCGGGGCAAACGGCAGAGGCATTGGATCCTCCTCGTGAACGGAAGCGAAGTCTAGGACCGGCGCTCCGTCCTGTAAACAGCCACCCATTGCGCGGGCCAGTGGCGGGATGCAACGAAAAGCGCGAAAGATCAATATTCTGCCGACCCATCCGGCACAGGGTGCGCAATCCGCCAAGACCTTGGCTCATCGGCGCTGGCGATCGGCTGGGCGCCTGGCAGATTCGGTCCGGATCGGCCCCTGTCGCCATCCTGAAGAAAGGGACATGCGGGGCAAGGCGGCCTTCGGGGCTGTTGATCCTCGGCATGCCTGGGCCCCGGCCCTGTGCCTGCGTGACCACCGGTTCCGCGATCGAGGGGAATGAAGGGCCCCGCACCCATGTCGGGCCCTTCATCCACCCCACGCACACACCCCAAGCACCGCGCGTGATCTGTTCAGGATCCCGGGCCCGCTGCCCTGACATCCTTGCTGCCCCGAATCGCCCCGCCCCCGCAACGGTCGAGCGTCCGGCATTTGAATCGAATGTCAGCAGCCGATCTGCCCACGGGAACTGCCTGCCCCGACGTCGCGGATCATGCGGATTCTCTGGGCAGAAGCACCACCGGCGCGCCAAGTTCAACCTCGTCGTACAGCTGCTCGATATGGTCGTTCACCAGACGCACGCAGCCGTTCGATACGGCGGTTCCGATCGTCCAGGGCTCTGGCGTGCCGTGAATCCGCAGATAGGTGTCACGCCCCTGATCGTCGAACAGATACAGCGCCCGCGATCCCAGCGGATTGTCCGGCCCGCCCGGCATGCCCTTTGCATAACGCGCATACCTGTCGGGGTCGCGGGCGATCATCGCCTTGGTCGGGGTCCAGCTGGGCCATTCCCGTTTCGCACCGACCGTAAAGACGCCGGATTGATACAGGTTCCCGCGCCCGACGCCGACCGAATACTGCATGCCGCTCAGCGGAGTCGTGGCATGGTAGAGCGCGAAATAGTCCGGGTCGACGATGATCGCCCCCACCTCCTGCGGCTCGGCAAAAAGCACCGGGCGGGGCAGGAATTCTTCGGGCACCACCCAACCTTCGGCACTCCGCGCGCGGGCGCAGAGCGGCACCAGAGAGGCAACTGCCGCACCAAGGAAACCACGCCGGTCGAACGCAATCCTGTGCATCGTGTCGGTCCTTTCCTGCCTAAGCCATTCTTGCCGAAGCCGTGCCCGAAGGCCTTACAACAAGTTGTGACATAAGACGAAAAAGGCCCCGGGGCTTCCCCGGGGCCTTCACGTTCGCGCCAGCGGCAGGGGATCAGCCCTCGGCGGCCTCTTCCTTCTTCTCGACGATTTCCTCGCCGGTTTCCTGATCGACCATCTTCATGCCAAGGCGCACCTTGCCGCGGTCGTCGAAGCCCAGAAGCTTGACCTTGACCTCCTGGCCTTCCTTCAGCACTTCGCCCGGATGGTTCAGGCGCTTGTTGGCGATCTGCGACACATGGACCAGGCCGTCGCGCTTGCCGAAGAAGTTCACGAAGGCGCCGAAATCGACCAGCTTCACCACCTTGCCGGTGTAGATCTGGCCCTCTTCCGGCTCGGCCACGATCGACCAGATCATGTCATAGGCCTTCTTGATGGCCGCCTGGTCGTTCGAGGCGATCTTGATCGTGCCGTCGTCGTTGATGTCCACCTTGGCGCCCGAGGTTTCCACGATCTCGCGGATCACCTTGCCGCCCGAGCCGATGACCTCGCGGATCTTGTCGGTCGGGATGGTCATCGTCTCGATCTTGGGCGCGTAGGCGCTGAAGCCCTGCGGCGCGCTGATCGCCTTGGCCATCTCGCCCAGGATGTGCAGACGGCCGTCCTTGGCCTGGGCAAGCGCCTGCTTCATGATCTCGGGCGTGATGCCCGCGACCTTGATGTCCATCTGCAGCGAGGTGATGCCCTGCGCCGTGCCGGCAACCTTGAAGTCCATGTCGCCGAGGTGGTCCTCGTCGCCCAGGATGTCGGTCAGCACCGCCCAGGAGCCGTCCTCCTCCAGCACCAGACCCATGGCCACACCCGCGACGGGCGCCTTCAGCGGCACGCCCGCGTCCATCATCGACAGCGACCCGCCGCAGACCGATGCCATCGAGGAAGAGCCGTTCGATTCGGTGATCTCGGAGACCACGCGGATCGTGTAGGGGAAGTCGGTCGGCGCGGGCAGGACCGCCTGCAGCGCGCGCCAGGCCAGCTTGCCGTGGCCGATCTCGCGGCGGCCGGGCGAGCCCACGCGGCCAACTTCGCCGACCGAATAGGGCGGGAAGTTGTAGTGCAGCAGGAAGTTCTGCCGGTAGTTGCCGTTCAGCGCGTCTATGATCTGCTCGTCCTCGCCGGTGCCCAGCGTGGTGACGACCAGTCCCTGCGTTTCACCCCGGGTGAACAGGGCCGAGCCATGCGCCCGCGGCAGCACGCCGGTTTCGCAGACGATCGGGCGGACGGTCTTGGTGTCGCGGCCGTCGATCCGGCGGCCGTGCTTTACCACGTCGCCGCGCAGCACTGCCGATTCCAGCTGCTTGATCGCCGGGTAGAGGTTCGGGTCCGCCTTGTCCTCGTCGCTCATCCTGGCGGTGATCTCGGCGACGGCGGCCTCGATGGCCTTGGTGCGTTCCTGCTTGTCGCGGATCGCGAAGGCGGCGCGCATCTGCTCTTCGCCGGCGGCTTTCACCTTGGCATAAAGCGCCGAGAAATCGGGCGGGGTAAAGTCGAACGGCTCCTTCGCGCAGTCCTCGGCAAAGTCGATGATCAGGTCGATCACCGGCTGCATCTGTTCGTGACCGAAGACGACCGCACCCAGCATTTCCTCTTCCGTCAGCTCGTAAGCCTCGGATTCGACCATCATCACGGCGTCCTTGGTGCCGGCGACGACAAGATCAAGCCGCTGTTCGGGCTTCATCCGCAGTTGGGTCATGTCGTCCATGCTGGGGTTCAGCACATACTTGCCATCGACATAGCCCACACGCGCGGCACCGATCGGGCCGCGGAAAGGCACGCCCGAGACGGTCAGCGCAGCCGAGGCCGCGATCATCGCCACGATGTCGGGGTCGTTCACCAGGTCGCACGACAGCACGGTCGCCATGACCAGCACTTCGTTGCGGAAGCCATCGACGAACAGCGGGCGGATCGGCCGGTCGATCAGACGCGAAACCAGCGTCTCCTTCTCCGAAGGGCGCGCCTCGCGCTTGAAGAAGCCACCGGGGATCTTGCCGGCCGCATAGTATTTTTCCTGATAGTGAACCGTCAGCGGGAAGAAGTCCTGGCCTTCCTTCGCCGTCTTGGCGAAGGTCACGTTGGCCATGACCTGGGTTTCGCCCAGCGTCGCGATTACCGACCCGTCGGCTTGGCGCGCAACTTTCCCCGTTTCCAGCGTGAGCGTCTCATTGCCCCACTGGATCGATTTCTTCGTCACATTGAACATGTATCGTTTCCTCTGGAGGTCCGGCCCCTGCCGGCACCCCCGTACATCTGGCGGCCCCATTGCCGCCGTCCCCCCTGATCCTTCGCACGGGCCCCGGGGGCGGGCCTCACGTCTCAGATGGCGGGGCCATACAGGAAAACGCTGGATTTGGAAAGCGTGAGCTTGGACACCGGGTGAAAGGCCGGCAAGGCGGCAGGAAGACAGTCTGTCGAAGGACCAGCGCGAATGCGTGACGGGGGGATGAAAACCTGCACCGCGCCCGGGCAAGCCTTCGGAAGCGCAGGAAATGGCCGGCAGGCCATGGGAACCCGGTCGGCATGAAAAACCCGGCCACGCTGGGACGAGGCCGGGCAGCTTGTCGATGACTTCGTCGCGCGGGCAGCGCCCGCAGCGCGACAGGCGTCAGATCGCCGACTTGATCCAGTTTTCCAGAGCGGCCTTCGGCGCGGCGCCGACCTTGTTAGACACGACCTGGCCATCCTTGAACAGGAACAGCGCCGGGATGCCGCGCACGCCCAGAACGGCGGGGCTGTCGGGATTTTCGTCGACGTTGACCTTCACGATCTTGACCTTGCCAGCATATTCGGCGGCCAGTTCCTCAAGCGCCGGGCCGATCTGACGGCAGGGGCCGCACCATTCAGCCCAGAAATCCACGACAACCGGGATCGGCGACTGGCGCACTTCGGCGTCGAAGGTGGCATCGGTAACGGCGACAGTGGCGGCGCCCATGGTCATTCTCCTGCGGGAAAGGGTCAGTCTGGCAAGCTAAGAACCGGGGCCGGGAAGGTCAAGGGATCGTGGCACGGGCAAGGGCAGCGCTCACGATCCCGGGATCAAGGGGCATGAGCCGGGGCGCACGGGTCCACAGGATCGCGGTCTCGATCGGTCGGTCGGGATAGACCTGCGCCAGAAGGTGGGCATAGGCGCCCAGCTGACGCAGGATGCCCTCGGGAACCAGGTCGGGGTGATCCGGGATCAGGGCGTTGGACTTGTAGTCGATGACACGCACGCGGTCGGGGGCGACGATCAGGCGGTCGATCGTACCCACGAGACGCGCGCCGTTCCAGTCGCCGGAGACGGCCACTTCGGCCAGAGTGTCGGGTGAAAAGAGGGGGGAAAGATCGGGATGGTCAAGCACCGTCCGGGCCTCGGCCAGAAGCGCCGCGGCAAGGTCGGGGCCGATCAGGCCCGCGGCATGGGCGGGCCAGTCGGCGCGAGGCAGACAAGGCAGGCGTTCCAGCAGAAGATGCAGCGCCGTGCCCCGGCGTTTCGCTTCCTCGCTGTCAAGGGCCGCTTCGCCGGGCAGCGCCTTCGCACCGCCGAGGTCGGAGGGGGACAGGACCGGCGGACCTGCAGGCGCGGGAGGGGCCGGGCGCGCAAGCCAGTCGGGCAGAGTCTGTTCTTCCACCCGGGGCTCTGCCTTCCGCACGGGGAGGGGCCAGTCGCCGAAGGCGTGGCGGCGGATGCCCTCGCCCGCGTCGGTGGCGATCGCGCGTTCGACCCCGTCACGGATCAGGGAATACCAGCTGTCCTCCTGCCTGACCTCGCCCGCGACGGCGGCGACCAGCCAGCAACGCGCGCGGGTCATGGCGACGTAAAGCAGGCGCAGCCGTTCCTCGGCCTCGCGCGCCTTGCGGGCGGAGCGTTCGGCGGCGATCAAGGCCGGGCTTTCCGCCTGTGGCGCCTTCCATACGGCGGGGCCATCGGGCAGGCGGTAAAGTTCGTCCCGTTCTTGCGGCTTGCGGTCCCCGGTGTCCGGCAGGATGACGATTTCGGCCTCCAGCCCCTTGGCGCCGTGGACCGTCATCACCCGGATGCGGTCGCCTTCGCTGTCAAGCTGGCGCTTCACCTCGACATCGTCGGTCTGCATCCAGACGAGAAAACCGGTCAGGCTGGGCACCTCGTTCGCCTCGTAGGCAAGGGCCTGGCCGAGCAGTTCGTCGATACCGTCCTCGGCCTCGGGCCCCAGCCGGTCCAGCAGCTTGCGGCGGCCGTCGTGTCGGTAAAGCACCCTTTCCAGAAGATCGTAGGGCCGCAGGAAATCGGCCTGGTCGCGCAGGTCGTTCAGGAAGGCCAGCGTTGCGTGGTGGGCGGGGTCGTCGCGCAGGGCCTCCCACAGGAAACCCTTGCGGGGGTGGGCAAGACGGAAAAGGTCGGCCTCGGACCAGCCGCAGAGCGGAGAGCGCAGGACAGCGGCCAGCGACAGGTCGTCCTCGGGTGTGTCGAGGAACGCAAGCAGCGCGGCCAGATCCTTGACTGCAAGCTCACCCCCAAGTTTCAGCCGGTCGGCCCCGGCAATGGGCAGGCCCAGCGCCTTGCAGGCTCGGATGATCTCGTGAAACAGCGGCGATCGGCGCTGGACGAGGATCAGGAAGTCACCATAGCGGATCGGGCGCTCTGGCGGCTTGTCGTTGCCTGCCTGCGGAATCTGCTCGCCGCGCTCCACCCGGTCGCGCATCCATTCGGCGATCCTGCGGGCCAGAACGACAACAGGGCTTTCCGGGCTGGGCTGGTCGACGGGATCGTGCCAGTCGCCTTCGGGCTCGGCTCCGGTGGGTTCGACGGGGGGCCAGACATCGACGCGACCAGGCAGGGTTTCATGGAACGCTTTGTGACGCGATTCGCCACCAAGGGCCGCCTGCTGGGCGGGGGTGAAGGTGCGGTCCACCACCTGAAGGATCGCAGGGGAAGAGCGGAAGGAATATTCCAGCGAACGCATGACCAGCGCGTTCCCGCCAGCAAGAAAGTCGGCGAAATGGTCGCGCTTGTGATCGAAGGCGGCGACATCCGCGCCCTGGAAGGAATAGATCGACTGCTTCTTGTCGCCGACAACGAACAGCGTCCGGGGCCGGTTTCCGGCACCTTCCCCGGCGGTCATCTCGGAGGTCAGGGCCTGGATCAGATCCCATTGTTCTGGACTGGTGTCCTGCGCCTCGTCGACGAGCACATGGTCGATGCCCCCGTCCAGACGGTACAGCACCCAGGCGGCAAGCGAGGGGTCTTTCAACAGTCGCCGGGCCCGCCGGATCAGGTCGTCGAAGTCGAGATGGCCGCCGTCGGCCTTGCGCCGGTCGTATTCGGCCAGGAACGGCAGGGCCAAGCCATGGAGTGCGGCGGTTTTCTCGGCGGCAGCAAGGGCGAGGCGCCTTTCCCTGGCAGCCTCGACCCGCAGCATCAGGGCCTCGAGGGCGGGCATCAGGTCGGCAAGGCGGTTGCGTGTGGCCTTGGTGGGAAAGTCGCCGACCTTGGCGGTGAAACGTTTTGCCGGATCCCTGGTGCCATCGCCGAAAAGCAGGACGCCTTCCAGCATCGCCAGAACCTCTGGTCCGGGGCGCGCAAGATCAATGGCGCCGAGCCTTTCGGCGGCCTTCACATCGCTGACGGACCCCGCCGCCAGACCGGAGATGAGGTCGGGCAGCCAGGCGGCCTCATCGCCTGCAAAGACCCCCTGCAAAAGGTCTGGCACGCCAAATCCCGGCGGCAGGCCGAACAGCTTCCAGATCGCGGCGCGGTCAATCTGCGGGTCGAAACTGTCGCGGTAGCGGGCGATCTGTTCGACGAGCGCGGTGAAATCCTCGCCCGTGTGCAGGCGCGTGACCTTGCGCACGGCTTCGGGGGCCAACCGGTCGGCAAGATCCTCGACGATCTGGGCGCGCATCAGTCTGGCCAGCCGGTCGTCCATCTCGGTGAACCCTGGCGGCACCCCGGCCTCGAGCGGGAAGCGGCGCAGAAGGCTGGCGCAGAAGCTGTGGATCGTCTGGATGCGCAAGCCGCCCGGTGTCTCGATCGCGCGGGCGAACAGCTGCCGGGCGCGCGCCAGGCGGGGCGCGTCAAGCTCGGTCTCGCCCAGATCCAGCAGCGCGCGGCGCAGATCTTCGTCGGGCTTCATCGCCCATTCGCCAAGACGCTTGAACAGGCGGTTCTGCATCTCGCTTGCTGCGGCCTTGGTGTAGGTAAGGCAGAGGATATGCTGCGGCTCTACCCCGCCCAGCAGAAGCCGCGCCACCCGGTCGGTGAGAACACGGGTCTTGCCCGACCCCGCATTTGCCGAAAGCCAGGTGTTCCGCGCGGGATGGGCGGCGTCGATCTGGGCAAGGCCGGCCGGGGTGATCGTCATGCCAGATCCTCGCCCCTCGGGATGGCGGTCATGTCCCATTCGCCGAACCGCGAAAGGTGATCATAGTCAGAGGTGTAGCTGGTGCTGTGTGGCGCACGGCGGGCGGTGTAGCCCGTGCCTTGCCGGGCATAGCGGGATACCAGCGTGCGGAATTCCTCCCAGACCCGGTCGATCTCGCCCGGCCCCGGCACGGTGACGACTTCTTTCAGGTCGCCCTTCACGCCGACATAGGTCAGCCGCGCGACCTCGGCCGGATCAAGGCCGGGAAATCCCCCTCGTTCGGCCATGGCCGCAGCGAGAAGCAGCTGCTTGTCATAGGCCTTCTGCTGTTTTTCCGTGGGCGGCGTGCCGGTCTTGTAGTCGATCAGGTGCAGCCGGCCGTCGGGCAGGCGGTCGATGCGGTCGGGCTTGCCGGTGAGGGTGAAATCCAGATCCTCGATCGTGACGGCGCCCTTCTGCTCGGTCAGCACGGGGGTGCCGCCGGTATTGGCCGAAAAGCGCAGGAAGGCGTCCGCCGCGCGGTCGATCCGCGCCAGCCAGACGCTGCGGGCCAGCGGCCAGGCGACATGGGCCTCAAGCGTGTGCGCGGCAATCCGCAGCAGCGTTTCGCGGTCACGGCCGCCCTCGCGGACGAATTTTTCAAGGATCTCGTGCAGCACGATGCCGCGCAGGCGGGGGTCGGGCTCGGGGCGCAGCGGATCAAGCGGGCGCAGGCGCAGGACGTGGCGGGCATAGATGGCGTAAGGGTCGCGCACCAGCGTGCCGATTTCAGTCAGCGACAGGCGTTTCGGGCGCGCCTCAACCGGGGGGCGGGGTGAGGGGCGTGGGGCAGGTTCGGCCAGCGCCGGCGGCCTGTCGAAGGCTGCGGCAAGCGCCAGCCAGTCATGGCCGCGCTGGCGCATGGCTTTCAGCGCCTGCGGTCCCTGCCGGTCGGGCAACCCCTCCATCAGGTTCACCAGCCGGTTCAACCAGCGCGACGGGACGGTTTCCGCCTCGGCCCCGCGGAGGCTGCGCGACAGGACGACGCGCGGCGCGGCAATGGCCTGCTGATAGTCATGCGCGGCAAGGCCGATCTGGCGTTCGGGCAGAAGAAGGCCCGCTGCCTTGCGCATCGCCCGGTTCAGCCAGGGGTCAGGCGCGGCCTGCGCGGGCCAGACCCCGTCATTCAGCCCGCCCAGCACGACCAGATCCGCCCCCTGCACACGCGCCTCCAGCGTGCCGCGGATCATGATCGAGGGGTTGACGGTTTCTGCCTCGCGCACCTCGCCCGAAAGGACGGTGCGCAGAAGGTTGGCATAATCACCCGGCGTGACTGCGCCGCCCGCCCCGGCCTCGGCGGCAAGGTCGGCCATGGCAGACCGGGCGGCTTCGCCGGCCTCTTTCTCCCATAGCGCACCGCTGCCGCTTTCGCCAAAGCCGCGGGCAAGGCGTTCGGTGACGCTCAGGTGGCGGGCGACAAGTTCGGGCAGCGGCGTGGTGCCGGTGTCTTCGTGGCCGCACAGGGTTTCGCCCAGGATCGCGGCCCATTCGACGGCACGGCCGATGCCCGAGGCGGCAGCCCAGGCGGCCAGACTTTCGGCCGTGGGGAAGGCCGGACCGTTACGCCGGGCGTGAAGTTCGTATTCCCGCGTCAGGATCAGATGCCCGCCGCGTCCGGGGCCGGAAAAGACAAGGGGATGCTTCAGGATGGCAAGCGCCGCGTCAATGGTCAGGCGCTGGCCGAACAGCCCCGCCACCTGCCGCAACAGGCGGCCCGGTGCCGACAGGGCCAGCGGGCGGCCGGCGGAATCGTCGGGACGCAGCCCCCAGCGGTCAAGCGCCGCCGTCACCCGGCGGGTCAGGTTGCGGTCGGGGCAGACCAGTGCCGCGGTGGTGCCTGCCTCCGCCGCCTGGCGCAGCACGAGCGCAATCGCCAGCGCCTCGGCCCTTTCCGAGGGGGCCTCGATCAGGGTCATATCCCTTGTGGCAGGGATCAGGTCGGGCAGCGCCTGCCCTTCCGTCAGCCACTGGTCAGTGACCGGTGCGGGGCGAAGCGAGAGAGAAATCAGCCGGTTGCGATCCGGGGCGGGGGCCTGCGCGGTTGTCCAGGGGCGCACGTCGCGGGGGGCGATGCCCAGCGCCTCCATCAGGCGGCGAAACCGGTATTGCGGGTGATCCTCGGCGGTCAGGGCGTCGTCCATGCCGTGCCAGACGGAATCGGGCAGATCGAAGTCGAAGCCCGGCAGCACGACCGCGCCACCCGGCAACCTTGCGATGGCCTGCATCAGAAGCGCCGTCGTCCCGCGCGAGCCGGTCGAGCCGGCAAGCATCACCGGGTGGCCGGGCGGAGAGACCTGCCAGCCTTCGGCCAATGCCTCGACGGCCCGGCGCTGACGGGCCTCGGCATCCATCACCTCGCCTGACATCGCCTCGGCAACGATGCCCAGAAACACCTGCATGCGCGCCCAGTGGGCCGAATGGTTGCCAACGTCCAGCGCGGCGATCCGGTCGCGGGAAACGGCTTCTTCCTGCATCTCGGCCATGAGACGGGCAAGACTGTCGGCCAGATCGTAAAGCCCGGCGCGGGGGAAGTGGGTGCTGCCGGTCTGAAGCAGCCCCTCGAGGAGGCGCGCAAGATGCAGGCGGCGGCGCAGGGACGGCACGACGGGGGCAAGGGGCTCGCGGGCCAGCGCCTCGGGAACTTCGGTGACCAGCAGAAGCCGCGGCAGAAGGCGGGCGCCGGTCGCGGCAAAGCAGTCGGCGACCCGGCGGCGCATGCGGGCGGTGTTCAGGATCAGGGTCAGGCGGGCCAGCGTCTCGGGCGGCTGGCCTGCATGGCGCGCGAGGATTCCGGCGACAAGCTCGGTCGGAAAATCCACTCCGGGCGGCAAGGCGTAAAGGGCCGGCTCAGTCATGGGCGGCATCGTGCAGAAGGGCTTCCGCCGCGGCAATTCCTGCCGGATGGCCCACGTCGCACCACGTGCCGCGATGCACGATCCCGAAGGCGCGGCCGCGGGCGATCAGGTCATCCCAGGCCCGGTTCAGGGAAAATACCTGTTCCTCGATCCGGTCCAGGCAATCTGGGTTCAGGACATGCGCGCCGATATAGACGTGATCCTCGCCCCCTGCCCCGCGCGAGATGCGGCCATCTGGGTCCAGCGCGAAATCACCCTTCGTCCCATGGGCAAGGGTCTGCTCTGCCGGCAGGAGGAGCAGGAGAGCATCCATGGCTGTGCCGTCCCAGGCCGCGGCCAGCTGGTCCAGCGGGTTGTTGCCGGTCCAGATGCCGTCACTGTTCAGAACCGCCACCGGGCCGGGGCCAAGCAGCGGCAGCGCCGCCTTGAGCCCGCCGCCCGTTTCCAGGATCGGTCCCGGCTCATGGCTGATCATGACCCCCCGGCCCGCCAGATGCGCGGCCATCTGGTCGGCGCGGTAGTGCGTGTTCACCACGATGCGGTCGGCGCCCGCGCCCCGCGCGGTTTCCAGCGCATGGTCGATCAGCGCCCGGCCCGCGACCGGGATCAGCGGCTTCGGCCGGTCGGCGGTCAGCGCGCCCATCCGCGTGCCGAAGCCCGCGGCGAAGATCATCAGCGGGAAGGGAAAGCGGCGCATTGCGATTCGATCCGGGACAGGATTTCGGGGCTGGGAGCGGGCAGCACAGCCTGACAGACGGCGCGCAGATCGGCCAGAACGGGGTGGGTGAGGTTCCCTTGCAGCTGATCCCAGACACGGGGGATCAGGCGCAGGTAGCCGGGTTTTCCTGCGTGGACGCACAGGCGGGCGAATACCCCCAGAATGCGCAGGGCCCGCTGGGCACCAAGGACGGCATAGTGGGCAGCGAAGCCTTCGGGATCAGCGCCGACAGCCTCTGCGAAACGGGCGACCAGGGCGGCTTCGGTCGCAGGCGACACATCGCGGCGGGCATCCTGCAACAGGGATACAAGGTCATATCCCGGCTGGCCCATCTGGCCAAGCTGGAAGTCCAGCAACCCCACTCGCGCCAATTCGTCCCGCCAGGGCAGCCAAAGCAGGTTTCCGGCATGGAAATCGCGCAGGATCAGCACGCGGGGGCCATCGGCATGGGCTTCCAGCGCGGCCTGCAGCGCGGCACGGAACGCGGCGGGGTCTGGCTTCGCCCCTGTCGCGGCAAAGGCATAATGGTCCAGCGCGAAGCAGGCGGCTTCGGCCCAGTCGGCCGCAGTCAGGTTCGGCAGCCCGGGGGGCGCGGGCGCGCGCTGCAGGTGAAGAAGAACGTCCACCGCCTGCGTGTAAAGCGCCAGTTCGCGGGCAGGGTCGGCGTCAAGTAGCCGGGCGTAGAGGTCGTCGCCCAGATCTTCAAGCAGAAGGAACCCATGCACCAGATCCGCAGCCAGAATCGCGGGGGCCGAAAGACCGAGGCTGCGCAGATGGCGGGCCATGGCGACAAAGGCACCCGGGTCGTCGGCCCCGCCGGGCGGGTTGTCCATCAGGACAGCCGTCGCCGCACCCAGCCGAAGCCGTTCGTAGCGCCGGTCAGAGGCGTCGCCGGCCAGATGCTGTCTGAGGGCCTTGCCCCAGCCGGCGCTCTCGAGAAAGACCACGGCCCGGGCCGCGCGGTCAGCCATGGGCCAACGCCCCGATCAGCCCGGCACGTCCGCCCGTCAGCACGGCCTGCCGCCCATCGCCCTTCTGTGATAGCCGGATATGCAGGGCATCGGGCGGAAGGTGACCGCCCAGCCGGTCGGGCCATTCCACCAGGCAGATCGCGCGGATGAAGGCCTCGTCCAGGCCCAGTTCCCAGACCTCGTCGGGATGGGTCAGGCGGTAGAGGTCGGCGTGCCAGATCTCGACGTCGGCCTCATAGACCTGGACCAGGGTGAAGGTTGGCGAGGGCACCTCTTCCTCGCGCCCGAGCCGCGCCCGGATGAAGGCGCGCGCAAGATGGCTTTTGCCCGCACCGATCGGGCCTTCCAGAAGGATGCAGTCGCCCGCCCGCGCCAAACGCGCCAGCCGACCGCCCAGCGCGGCGGTGGCGGCTTCGTTCGGAAGATCAAGCGTAAGGGAGGGGGCCGGTGCATCGGTCATGGGGCGCGAGTCTACCCGCCGCCCCGGCTGCCGCAAGCCCCCGCAGCGCCGCGTCAGGCCGACAGCAGGCTGCGGATGTCGTCGCGAACCGGCACCACGGCTTCGCCTGCCCGCGCGCGGAAGGTGATCAGCGTGGCCCCACCCGGCAACGAGCGGAGCCGACAGGTGACCAGCCGCCCGTCCAGAAGTCTTACCTCGCCTTCCCAGGGGGCACGGTCGCCCAAGGCCGCGACAAAGGCGATGGCATCGTCCCACAGAAGCGTCGGCGCCGAATGGTTGCGCCACCAGGCCGACAGAGTGCCGATCCCGGCATCGGACAGCATGACCGCGGGATCGTGGTTCCAAAGCCGGGTATAGGCAAGGTTCGACATCAGCAGTTGCCCACCCTGCGAAAAGACCGCGACTGCATCTTCCACCGCGTCGATGACCGACTGGCCCAGTTCCAGATCCGCCCGATAGCGCCGGGTGCGCAGCATTTCGCTCGAGATGTCCTCGAACATGAAGGCAAGCGCGCCGTTCGGATGCGGCCGTCCGATCACCCGATAGGTCTGGCCGCCCGGCAGGTTCCACGTTTCCTCGAAATGGCCGGCCGAAGCCTCCTCCTCGACCCGCATCACCTGGCGTCGCCAGCTGCGATAGTCCCTGGGCTCGGGTATCATCGCCTTGGCGCGCATCGCGTCCAGCACGGCCGACAACGTGGGACGCGAAATCAGGAATTCGGGTGAAAGCGCGGTCAGGTCGGCCAGCGCCGGGTTGAACAGTTGCAGGATGCGCGAACGGTCGAAGATTGCCAGACCGATGGGCAGGTCGGCGAAGGTCTTGGTCAGGGTCTGCATGAACTCGCGCAGCGCGGTCTCCGCCTCGACCGCCGCATCGGCGGCGAGGGCATAGTGCAGCACCTCCTCGCCCGCCGGGACGCGGAACAGGTCGAACCATTCCAGCCCGCTGCGCGCCTGCAGGCTGATCCGGGGCGTGCGGCCGCCAGAGGGTTCGGTCGTCTGGAACAATCTGGGCAAGGGCCAGCTCAGATCCTGCCCGTCGGGCAGAAGTTCAGTCGCGCGGATCAGATAGGCATGATTGGCCCAGACCACCTGCCCACGGGCATCCTCTTTCCACATCACGACGGGTGATCGGGCCAGAATGACACGCTGGGCCAGAACCTCGTGCTGAAGGGCGGCCAGCACCGCGCCGTCACCCGGACCGGGCTGCCCGTCGCCGGCGGCCTGGATCATCGTCAGTCTGGTCAGGCCCCGCAGGTATTCGCCTTTCAGAACCAGGGGCGGCTGCACGTCGCCGGACGAGGCGATCACGATCAACCCGGCCCGGGGCAGCGTGTCAAGCGCCTGCGACAGGCCGGGAAAAAGCGGACCAAGCGTGCCAATCAGCCGCGACAGGGCGCCACCGTCCTCTCCCTCCGGCAGGATCGATCGGGCTGCGGGCGTGGCATCCAGAAGCCGGTCACCATCGAACAGGAATGCGGCCGCAGGCCCCTGGGCGGAAAAGATGCTGCTGGTCGGACAGGGTCTGCGCATCTGCCAGGCGGCCATCAGGGCAAGGCTGGCCAGCGCGACCAGCGTCGCGGTCAGCACCATGGCGACGGCGGCAAGCAGATCCTCGGTCACGACAGCCTTCATCCTTAACGCTCGGGTAAGCCTAATGGCAGAAACCTTAACCGAGCGTTAAGCAGACCGGGCGCTATTCGATCCGCCGGTTCTCGCCCAGGGCGGCGCCTTCGGGCGCGGCGAGGTCCTCCATGGCCCAGACGGCCTCGACCACGGCGCCGCAGCGTTCGGGTCGGTCCTCGGGCGGAAGAAAGGGGGCGGTCGCATTGGCGAAGGTCAGTTCGGCGCCAGAGCGTTCCAGAAGCGTCTTGGCGATGAAAAGGCCCAGGCCCATGCCGTCATAGCCCGGTCGGCGCGCGCTTTCCCGGTCCGAGCGGCGGAAGCGCACGAAGGGATCGCCGATCCGGCCGATGACGTTGGGGGGAAAGCCCTCGCCGTCGTCGATGATCCGCACGGTCACCGTCCGGTCCGTCCATTCGCCTTCGATCCAGACGGTGGTGCGGGCAAAGTCCACCGCGTTCTGCACAAGGTTTCGCAAACCGTGGATGATCTCGGGCCGGCGAAGGATGGTGGGCTGGCGCTCGGGCGCGCCTTCCGTCGGGGCAAAGCTGAATTCGACCCGCTTGCCTCGCGACATGTGGGGTTCGGCCGCCTCGCGCAGGGCGGCCGACAAGGGGGCCTGGCGCAGGTGCAGGTCATCCTTTCCCGCCCGGCCCATGTCGCGCAGGATGTCCCGGCAGCGATCGGCCTGATCGCGGATCAGTCGGGCGTCCTCCTGCAGGTCGGGGCGGTCGGCAAGTTCCTGCATCAGTTCGGCGCTGACCAGCTTGATGGTGGCAAGCGGCGTGCCCAGCTCATGCGCTGCCGCCGCCACCACGCCACCAAGATCGGTCAGCTTCTGTTCCCGTGCCAGCGCCATCTGGGTGGCTAGCAGCGCCTGTGACATCGACCGCATCTCGGTGGCAACCCGGCGCGAATAGAGGCCGAGGAACAGGATGCCGATCACGATGGACAGCCAGAATCCAAATTCGAAGATCCGCGGGATCACCAGTTCGCGCCCGTCGGCAAAGCGCAGGGGAATGTTCCAGAAGGCCGCGACAGTGATCAGAAGGATCGCTGCCATCCCCAGCAGAACCGTCGATTGCAGCCGCAGCGCGCTGGCCGAAATGGTGACCGGCGCCAGCACCAGAAGCGCGAAGGGGTTCGTCAGCCCTCCGGTGACGAAGATCAGGAAGGCCAGCTGCGCCAGGTCGAAAAGCAGGGTGAAGAAAGCTTCGGCCTCGTTCAGCCGCTTGTTTTCCGGGAACAGCGTGATCGCAAAAAGGTTGGCGATGATCGAGGCGCCGACAGCCAGATAGCACAGACCCAGCGGCAGCTGCAGGCCATACCAGCGGTCGGCCACGATGATTGCGGCCAGCTGGCCGACGATCGCCATCCAGCGCAGCAGGATCAGAGTGCGCAGCCGGACCCAGTTGCCCTGCATCTCGCGTTCGGGAAGAGGGATGCCCGCCGTAACCATGCTGTGACCAGTTGTCCCCGTGGGCGCCTTTGCCATTGTTAAGGCGGTCCGCTTCTGGGATCAATGCGCCCGGATCGGACCCCTGACCGTCGGAGACCCCCATGACCAGACTTTACGCCGGACTGGCCGCCGCCGCCTTGGCCGCGCTGATCGGCGGAACCGCAGCCTATGTCTTCCTGAACCGCACCGATGATGCCTTTGCCCAGTGCCGCCAGGGCAATGTCGCCGGGGGGGATATCGGCGGTCCGTTCACCCTGGTCAACACGAAGGGCGAGACTGTGACGGACGCGGACGTGCTGACAAAGCCCAGCCTGGTCTATTTCGGCTATACCTTCTGCCCTGACGTCTGCCCGTTCGACATGGCGCGCAATGTCGAGGCGGTCGATATTCTGGCCGAGAAGGGTTACGACGTGACCCCGGTCTTCATCTCGATCGACCCCGAACGGGATACGCCCCAGGCCCTGGCCGACTATGAATTCAACATGCATCCGAAGCTGGTGGCCCTGACCGGCAGCCCGGAACAGGTGAAGGCGGCCTCGCAGGCCTACAAGACCTTCTATCGCCGCCAACCCTCTGAGGAAGGCGACGAGTTCTACCTGATCGACCATTCGACCTTCACCTATCTGATGCTGCCCGGCGTCGGATTTGTGGATTTCTTCCGCCGCGACATTACATCCGGGCAAATGGCGGAAAGCGTTGCTTGTTTTCTCGAGGCGGGCAAAGCTGGCAGCTGACCGCCGCGCAGCTGGGGAATGACGCATGGCAAACGATCTGGGCGCTGACCTTGGGGCCGACCGGTCCCTGCTTCTGGTCGATGACGACGAACCCTTCGTGAAGCGCCTCGCCAAGGCGATGGAAAAGCGCGGCTTCCAGCCGGATACCGCGCAAAGCGTGGCGGAAGGCCGGGCAAAGGCGCAGACGAATCCGCCGGCCTATGCGGTCGTGGACCTGCGGCTTGAGGACGGAAATGGCCTTGACGTGATCGAGACGCTGCGCGAACGGCGGCCGGATTGCCGCATCGTGGTATTGACCGGCTATGGCGCGATTGCGACCGCCGTGGCGGCGGTAAAGATCGGCGCGATCGATTATCTGTCAAAGCCCGCCGATGCCGACGACGTGACCAATGCGCTTCTGGCAAAGGGCGAAACCCTGCCACAGCCGCCGGAAAACCCGATGTCGGCTGATCGGGTGCGTTGGGAACACATTCAGCGGGTTTATGAAATGTGCGACCGCAATGTCAGCGAAACCGCACGTCGCCTTTCGATGCACCGCCGCACGCTTCAGCGGATTCTGGCGAAACGCAGTCCGAAATGATGCGGAATTGTTGCCCCTTTTGAATTGGGCGCCTATGAAGCGGCATCCAGTTTGAAAGGGGGGGGTAGAAAATTGGAAATCGATCTGAACAATCTTTCGCTGAAGGAACTGAAAGATCTGCAATCACAAGTGGCAAAGGCCATTGCCACCTATGATGAGCGCCGCAGGCACGAAGTGCTTGTCGAATTGGACGCAATTGCAAAGGCGCGGGGTTTTTCGCTGGCGGAACTGACCGGCATTTCGGCGGGGCGGAAGCGGTCGCTCTCGTTGGCGAAATATGCCAACCCGGCGAACAGTGCCGACACCTGGTCGGGCCGTGGCAGGAAACCGCGCTGGTTCAGCGAGGCGCTGGCCAGGGGGATGAAGCCGGAAGACATGGCGATCTGAACTCGGGGGCGGGCAGGTCCGTCCGGCGGGGGGTTCAGACCTGTGATTTCAGCCATCCCAGAAACGCCCGGGCGGCCGCGCGCTGCTGGCCGGGCAGGTTCACGATGAAATAGGCCGGCAGGGTTTCGGCGCGTTCATGGACCAGCCGAAGACGGCCCTCGGCCACGTCTGCCTCGACCAGTGCCAGGCTTTCCACCACCAGACCCAGCCCCTGCCGTGCCGCCGCGATGGCAAGGTCGTCGCTGTCGATGTCGGTGCGGCTGAGCGTTGCGGGATCAAGCCCCAGGCTGCGCAGGTAGCTGTCCTGTTCCGGCCAGTTCGGGCTGAGCACCCAGTCCATCCTGCGCAGGTCTTCGATCGTCAGGTCACGTTCGCCGGTCAGGGCGGGTGCCCCAGCAATCACCAGCCGGGCCGGGGCAAGCCAGGTCGCCTCGACCCCCGGCCAATCGCCGTTGCCATAGCGGATGGCCAGGTCCATCCGTTCGCGCCGCAGGTCCATCACGCGGGCATCAGGATGCAGCGACAGGCCGATATCGGGGTGGCGGTCCCAGAAACCCTTGAGCCGCGGCATCAGCCATTGCGCGGCGAAGCTGGCCGTCAGCGTCACCCGCACGGGGCGGTCCGCCTCGCCCGCCCGCAGCGCCTCGACCCCACGGATCATGGCGGCGAAGCCCTCGCCCAATGCCTCGGCCAGCTTCTCGCCATCGGCGGTCAGGCCGACCCCGCGCCCTTCGCGATGCACGAGCGGGCGGGCCAGATGATCCTCCAGCGCGCGAACCTGCTGGGCAACGGCGGCATGAGTGACATTCAGCACCCGCGCCGCCTGGGAAAAGCTGCGCAACTCCGCAGTCGCGGCGAAGGCACGCAGCGCGGTCAGCGGCGGAAGGGAGCGCCAGTCGGTTGGCATATGTTAGAATAACTCATATATTCATAGCGTTTCTGAATCGTATCATGGCCCTTTTCATGGCAAAAGGGGCCATTCACCAAACCGATGGAGAAAGAAAATGTTGAACATCTTTGCCGAAGCCCTGATGATCGCCGCGCGGATGGCACCCCTTGATCGGCCGACGCGTCACAGCAGCCGCAGCCAGCGCGACGTGCCGGGTTCAGACGTTCTCTGCCGCAGCGGCAAGCGGCAACCGCAGGCACGGTGACGGCGGAAGGCCGTCAGCCGCAATCGGCCAGTAGCCGCGCCACCCGCGATACATAGTCCGCCCGCACCTCGGCGGGCGGACGCAGCCTGATTTCGAGCCGGTTAACCACCTGCGGCGCGGGGCGGCCAAAAAGCCGGTCAGCCTCGGCCTCCTGAAAGCCGGCGATCCGAACCGCCTCGAGCCAGGCGCTGATCCTGTCCGCCGCCTTGATCGCCTTCTTGATTGGCGAGGGCAGGACAGCAGGCAGACCGAAGCGCAGATGGATCGCCGCGGACAGCCGGCGGTCAAGCTCTTCATAGCCGGGGCCGACAGCGGCCTTTACCGGGCTGATCATGTCGCCGATCACGTATTCCGGCGCGTCGTGCAGCACCGCCGCAAGCTTCCAGCGCGGTGCGATTCCGGCGTTCATCCGGCTGAAGATGGTCTCGACCAGCAGCGAATGTTCCGCCACCGAATAGGGCCAGTCGCCCCGCGTCTGCCCGTTCCAGCGCGCGACGAAGGCAAGGCCATGAGCGATGTCCTCGATCTCGATATCGACCGGGGTCGGGTCCAGCAGGTCGAGCCTGCGCCCTGAAAGCATCCTTTGCCACGCCCGCGGCTGTTTCGCCTTCACTGCCTGCCCCTTTGTTGTCTGTCCGGCCGTTCGATGCTATCTGCCCCGCAACCACAGGATCAAGGAGCGCCCGCATGGCTGCGGATTACATCGTCAAGGACATCTCGCTGGCCGATTTCGGCCGCAAAGAACTGACCATTGCCGAAACAGAGATGCCGGGCCTGATGGCCTGCCGCGAGGAATTCGGGGCGTCACAACCGCTGAAGGGTGCGAAGATCGCCGGCTCGCTGCACATGACGATCCAGACGGGCGTGCTGATCGAGACGCTGAAGGCGCTGGGCGCCGATGTGCGCTGGGCCTCGTGCAACATCTTCTCGACCCAGGACCATGCGGCGGCGGCCATCGCGGCCACCGGCACGCCGGTCTTCGCGATCAAGGGCGAAAGCCTTGAACAATACTGGGATTACACCGACCGCATCTTCCAGTTCGGCGGCGAAGGCGGCACGGCGAACATGATCCTCGACGATGGCGGGGATGCGACGCTCTATGTCCTTCTCGGCGCGCGGGTGGAGGCCGGCGAGACCGACCTGATCGCGGTGCCGACCAGCGACGAGGAAGTGTGCCTCTTCAACCAGATCCGCAAGCGGATGGCCGCCACCCCCGGCTGGTTCACGAAACAGCGCGCCGCGATCAGGGGTGTGTCCGAGGAAACCACCACCGGCGTCCACCGCCTGTACGAGCTGCACCGCAAGGGCCTGCTGCCCTTCCCGGCGATCAACGTCAACGACAGCGTGACGAAGTCGAAGTTCGACAACAAGTATGGCTGCCGCGAAAGCCTGGTCGACGGCATCCGCCGTGCGACCGACACGATGATCGCCGGCAAGGTCGCCGTCGTCTGCGGCTATGGCGACGTGGGCAAGGGCTCGGCGGCGTCCCTGCGCGGTGCGGGCGCGCGGGTGAAGGTGACCGAGGTCGATCCGATCTGCGCGCTGCAGGCGGCGATGGACGGCTATGAAGTCACCCTGCTGGAAGATGCGGTCGCAACCGCCGACATCTTCATCACCACCACCGGCAACAAGGACGTGATCCGCATCGAGCACATGCGCGAGATGAAGGACATGGCCATCGTCGGCAACATCGGCCATTTCGACAACGAGATCCAGGTCGCCGCCTTGCGGAACCACAAGTGGACCAACATCAAGGACCAGGTGGACATGATCGAGATGCCCTCGGGCAACCGGATCATCCTTCTGTCCGAAGGCCGCCTGCTCAACCTGGGCAATGCTACCGGACATCCGTCCTTCGTGATGTCTGCCAGCTTCACCAACCAGGTCCTCGCTCAGATCGAGCTGTGGACCAAGGGGCAGGACTATGCGCCGGGCGTCTATATCTTGCCCAAGGCGCTGGACGAGAAGGTGGCCCGCCTGCACCTGAAGAAGATCGGCGTCAAGCTGACCGAGCTGCGCCCCGATCAGGCCGCATATATCGGCGTGAAGGTCGAAGGCCCGTTCAAGCCTGATCACTACCGCTATTGACGCTGGCCGGGCCGGATTGGAGACAGGACGTCCTGTTGACGACCTGTCTCCAATCCGGCCCACAGTGCAGCGAAATCTTGTGGCTGAAGAAGGCCGCAGCCAACCGCGGAACCGGAAACCGGTGCAACCGGCCGGCAGCGAGGGCCGCGACATTTTCCGTTGCCGTTTGGTCTTGATCCCGTAAGCTTGCCCTTGTCCTGCCAGGACGGGACCTGTGAGGGAACGAGGGAGAGAGATGGGAAAGCGCGACGAACTTATTGCCAGGTATGCCGATGACCTGAAGACCAAGTGCAAGGTCACCCCGGACATGGCGCTTCTGACCAAGGTCACCATCGGCTGCGGCCCGGCGATCTACGACAACGACGCCCAGACCGTTGCCGCCTCGGACCCGGCAGAACTGGAGAGGATCAAGACCAACTTCCTGATCAGGAAGCTGGGGCTGAAGGACGGCCCAGAGCTGATGGAAGGAATCAATGCCGCGATCGACACCTACGGCAAGTCGGAACGCAACAAGTATCGCGCGGTATTCTACTATCTTCTGGTGAAGCACTTCGGCAAGGAAGCCGCCTACGCATGATCGCCGGCGCCTGCCGGGCGGTGACCCGCGCCAATCAGGTGCGGGCCTTTGGCTGACCGTTGCCGCCCGTCAGACCGGCGATCGCACACCCAGCATCTGTGCAAGCCGCATCATCACGGCACGGTCGCTCTCGGTCCAGTCTGCGACGCGGCTGGCCCAGAGCACGGCCTCGCTGGAATGGATCAGCCCGTCCGACAGGATGCGCAGATGGTTCGCGCGCAGCGTCTCGCCGGAACTGGTGATGTCGGCGATCGCCTCGGCGGTGCCGTTTTTCACCGTGCCCTCGGTCGCGCCCTGGCTGTCGACCAGCTGATAGTCGGCAACACCCTGGGCGGTCAGGAAGTCGCGCACCAGCCGGTGATACTTGGTGGCGATCCGCAGGCGATGGCCATGCACCTTGCGGAAGGCCGCTGCCGCCGCATCCAGGTCATCCACCGTCTCCACATCGATCCAGACGTTGGGCACCGCGATGATCAGGTCGGCCTGGCCGAAACCAAGCCGCGCCAGCTCCACCACTTCCACCGCCCCGGTGCCCAGTTCCTCGCAGACCAGATCGGACCCCGTGACCCCCAGATGGATCCGCCCCGCCGCCAGTTCCCTGGGGATTTCCCCGGCCGACAGCAGAACCGGGGCAACCCCATCGATCCCCTCGACCACGCCGGAATATTCCCGGTCGGCACCGGATCGCCGCATGGCGACGCCGCGCACACCGAACCAGTCGAAGGTGTCCTGCATCAGCCGCCCCTTTGACGGCACCCCGATACGGATCATGCCACCACCCCCTTCAGCCGGGCGACAAGGCCGGGCCGGATCACGCCGCCGACAGCCGGGATGAAGGCCCCCGCGCCCAACACCGCCGTCAGCGCGTCATAGCGGCCGCCGCTGGCGACCGGGGGCATTCCGTCCGCCAGAAAGCTGAACACGAAACCGTCGTAATATTCCAGCGCGGTGCGGCCATGGCTGGCCTCGAAGGCCAGGGTCTCGACATCCACGCCCTTCGCCGCCAGCGCCTCTAGCCGGGCGGCGAAGCGGTCCACCGCCGGGGCGATGGCAGGCAGCATTGGCGTGATGCCGCGCAGATGGGTCAGTGCAGCTGCGGCCGGGGCTTCCAGCGTCAGCAGGTCATAAAGCAGTGCCGCCTCGGTCGCCTTGATCGGCGGGGTTTCGGCATCGGCGACCAGGGCCTCGGCCCGGGCGACGATTTCCTCGGGCGTGCGCAGGCCGATGAAGGTGCCCGCCTCCTCGATCAGCGCCATGGGCGAGCCGGCCTTCAGCCGCTGCAGCAGGCGCAGCCGGCCCGGTGGAACCGGTGCCCGACCGGCGAAGCGGTCAAGCAGGGCGCGAAAGCGCACCGGACGCCAGATATGCCGCAGCAGCGCGGCCTTGCGGCGATCGGTCGTCTGAAGCCCCCGGACGGCAGCCATCAGAATGCCGATGTCGCCAGTGACGGGACGCAGGTTCAGACCGGCCAGCAGGTCGCGGAACAGCGCGAAGACCTCGGCATCCGCCGCCTCGGGCGCGGCGCGGTCGAAGACCTCATAGCCGACCTGAAGATATTCGCTGGCCCGGCCGGAGCCGCGTGCCTGCTTGCGGAACACTTCGCCCAGGTACGCATAGCGTGCGGGTTCCGCCCCGTGGGCCATATGCGCCTGCACCACCGGCACGGTGAAATCGGGGCGCAGCATCATCTCGCCGCGCACGGGATCGTCGGTCACATAGGCGCGGGCGCGGATGTCCTCGCCGTAAAGGTCCAGGAGGGTGCCGGCCGGTTGCAGGATGTCGGTTTCGACCGGAACGGCACCGGCCTGCAGGAAGGCAGCAAGCAGGCGTTCGCCCTCGGCACGGATGGCGGCTTTGGGGGTCATGGCCCGGCTCCCCTTGCCAAGAGCTGGCGCCCCCCCACCCTTGCCCTCACCCACAAGGGGAGAGGGAAGCCCCGCAATGCCCGGCCCTGCAAGGGACGGCGGCATGCATGCCTATCCCCTCTCCCCCTGCGGGAAGGGACCAGGCGACAGGCTGATGAACGGGGCAAGGAACGGACTGCGATCATTGCCCCAGCATCCGCCTGACCGCTGCCACCAGGTCGCCACGCGGCACTTCGACCTGCGCGGGGCGGTCCTTCCATTCCTCCAGCGTGGCACTTTCGGCAATCTTCGCGCCCAGGATCAGATCCTTGAGGATCACCGTGCCCGCAGCCGCCTCGTTGCCGCCCTGGATCACGGCCACGGGCGAGGCGCGCTTGTCGGCATATTTCAACTGATTTCCGAAGTTCTTCGGGTTGCCCAGATAGACCTCGGCCCGGATGCCTGCCTGCCGCAACTCGCCCACCATCGTCATGTAGTCGGCCATCCGCTCGCGGTCCATCACCGTTACCACGACCGGCCCGGCGGTCTCGCCCCCGATGCGCCCCTTGGCCCGCAGCGCGGCAAGAAGGCGGTCAACCCCGATCGAAACGCCCGTTGCCGGCACGTCCTGCCCGGTGAAGCGTTTCACCAGCCCGTCGTATCGCCCGCCCCCCGCGACCGAGCCGAAGTTCCGCGGCCTGCCCTTTTCGTCGGTGATCTGGAAGGTAAGTTCCGCCTCGTAGACCGGGCCGGTATAGTAGCCCAGGCCACGCACGACGCCGGGGTCGATCATGATGCGGTCCGGGCCGTAGCCCTGCGCCGAAAGCAATGCTGCGATGGCCTCCAGCTCTGAAATCCCCTCGGCGCCGACGGTCGAGGTTCCCACCAGTTCGCGCAGCCGGGCCAGCGTCTCTGTCCCGCTGTCACGGCGGGCCGTGGTAAAACCCATCACCACCTCGGCCTGCGCCACGCTCAGGCCGGCGCCTTTGGTGAAATCGCCGCTTTCGTCCTTGCGCCCCTCGCCCAGAAGCGCCCGAACCCCCTCGGGCCCCAGACGGTCGATCTTGTCGATGGCGCGCAGCACGATGCCGCGTTCATGGGCGAATTTCTCGGGGTCGGCAGGATCCAGCACGCCTGCGACCTCCATCACCCCGTTCAGAACCTTGCGGTTGTTGACCTTCACCACATAGTCACCGCGTGGAATGCCCACGACCTCCAGCGCGTCGGCCAGCATCGCGCAGATCTCGGCATCCGCTGCGACCGAACCCGACCCCACAGTATCTGCATCGCACTGGTAGAACTGCCGGAACCGCCCCGGTCCCGGCTTTTCGTTCCTCCACACCGGCCCCATTGCATAGCGGCGGTAAGGGCTGGGCAACTCGTTGCGATATTGCGCGGCAACCCGCGCCAAGGGCGCGGTCAGGTCATAGCGCAACGCAAGCCAGTCATTGTCTTCCTCCTGCCAGGCAAAGACACCCTCGTTCGGGCGGTCCACGTCGGGCAGGAACTTGCCCAGTGCCTCAACCGTCTCGACGGCGCTGGTCTCCAGCGGGTCAAAGCCGTAGCGGTGATAGACCCCGGCAATGGCATCCAGCATCGACTTGCGTTCGGTCACTTCCGCACCGAAATAGTCGCGGAAACCCTTCGGCGGCTCGGCACGCGGGCGGCGGACTTTTTCACTGGCCATGGGGGCGGACCCTTCGCTTTTCACCGGACCCCGTGTATCGAATGGGGCAAGGGGCGGCAAGCGCCCCGGAAGGACGCCCATGGACCGGATCGACACCCTTGAGGAACGCATCAGTCACCTGATCCGCGCGGTAGAGGATCTGTCGGACGTGGTGGCCCGCCAGACTGTGGAGATTGACCGGCTGACCCGGCTGACCCGCCTGCTGGCCGAACGCGAGGCAGAGCGTGAGGCAGGCCTTGACGCGCCCCCCGCAAACCAGAAGCCCCCGCACTGGTGATGCGCTCCCTGATCGGCAGTGACCCGGCAGCCCTGGCGGTCACGCTTGCCCTTGGCACGGTGGGCGGGGTCGTCGCCCAGGCGCTGCACCTGCCGCTGGGCCATCTGCTTGGCTCGCTTGCCGTGACGGGTTTTCTGGCTGTCTCCGGCCTCCGGCCACTGGGGCAAAGCGTCACCATGCCGGCCCCGCTGCGGATGTGCTTCGTGCCGGTGATCGGCGTCGCCATCGGGGGCGCCTTCACGCCCGAGGTGGTCGGGCAGGCGCCCGGCTGGTGGCCCTCGCTGGTGGCGCTGTGCCTGTTCGTGCCCCTGGCCCATGCGCTGGCCTTTGCGATCTACCGCAAGGGCGGCATCGACCGGCAGACGGCCTTCTACGGGGCGGCGCCGGGGGGGCTGATGGAAACCGTCCAGCTTGGCGAGGAAGCGGGGGCGGATGTGGCCCTGCTGACGGTGCTGCAATTCCTGCGGCTGATCGGGACGATCATTGCCGTGCCATTGATCTTCTGGGGGATGACGGGGCATGCGGTCGGCTCGGCCTCGGGCGTGCAGATGGTGGGGTCAGGGGCGGCGCTGGGGCTGCTCGACGTGGCGATCCTGACGGGCGCGGGGCTGCTTGGCGTCGGTGTCGGACGGGTGCTGCGGCTGCCGGGCCGGATCATCACCGGCCCGATCCTTCTGTCTTCGGCCGCGCACGCCCTGGGCTGGGTCGAGGGTGTGCCGCCGGGCTGGCTGATCGCAGTCACGCAGATCGTCGTCGGCACAGGCCTTGGCGCGCGTTTCGCCGGGGCCCCCGTGGCGGTGCTGCGCCGGGGGGCAGTGCTGGCGGCGGTGAACGGGCTGGCGGCGCTGGGCATTGCGCTGGGCTTTGCCCTTGTGCTGCATGCGCTGGTGGACGAGCCGGTGGCCGCAGTGTTCCTGGCCTTTGCCCCGGGCGGCCTGGCAGAAATGAGCCTGATCGCGCTGAGCCTGAACATGAGCGTGATCTACGTCACCGCACACCATGTTGCCCGGATTGTTCTTGCCGTTGCCCTGGCAGGTGCGGGACGCAGGCTTTTGCCCTGACAGGGCCGCGGGATCCGACAGGCCCGCAGCAACGGCAGTCGGCTCATGCGCCGACGAGGGATGTCACGGCAAGAAAGATGACCGCGGCCGCCATGGCCATCCCGACCGGCACATGCCGCTGGGCACGGGCGCTTTCCCAGCCGAGCCTCTGGAAGAACGGCACGCGCTGAACCGCAAGCGCGCCAAGACTGACGGCGCCAAGCGCCAGGGCAAAGACCTGCATGAAGCCCACGACGTCCTGCGCGGGGACGAACAGCATGATGACCGGCATCATCTTTGCGTCTCCTCCCCCGATCACACCCAGGGCGAAGAGGGCGAAGCACAGGGCAAAGGTGATGCCAGCCGCCAGAAGCCTGGGAGAAAGCTCTGGCCAGGCCAGCATGAAGGGGGCCGTGACGGCAAACAGCCCAAGCGCGACCAGCACATGCGTGTTCGGAATGCGCAGATGGCGCAGGTCGGAAATCGCGCTGGCGGCAACGATCAGGGCAAGCGCGGACAGAAGCAGCCCTTCGGCAGTCATCAGGCCAACCTGGCCAGCGAGGCCGGTGCGCCGCGTGTCGGGGCGGACGACGTCAGTCGATAGATCAGCTCGCCCAGGTTGGAGCAGTTCGTCTTGGCGTAAAGGCTGCTCAGGTGGGAGCGCAAGGTCGATTCGCGGATGTGCAGTTCCGTCTGCACCTGTTCGATCGACAGGCCACGGCTTAGAAGCAGCGACACCCGGTATTCGGCGCGGCTTAGCCTGGCCGGATTCTCGGCGCTGAGGATCGGCGCCAGATCCCGGCTGGAAGCCTTGGAAGGTGGTCGCAGGATCGCCTCGGTGAACAGGCCCTGGGCCCGCTTTTGCCAGGTTGTGGCCAGGACAGGCGCAAGACTGTTCAGGATAAGTTGCTGATGGTTGCGCAACCGGTCCCGGAAATGGAATTCGACGGTATCGACGAAGCGCGACTGCAATTCCAAGGGGATGACGGCAAGTTCCCGCAGGTGACGTGCAGTATGGAACTCTTCCAGGTCAGAGGTCGTTCCCGTCTCGACCATCGAGCGGAACCACAGACTGCCTGGCCGGGATGCCTCGAAATACGGGCCCATCAGCGCGCGTGCAAAACCCCTGTCCACGGGACTGGCGTTTCCATCCTCGATTGCACGATCCCAGGCCAGGCTGCGCAGCGAAGCGCCGCCATCGCGGGCATAGCGGACCATGGCCACGATCTCGGCGCCAAGTCCCTTTCCCAGGGTTTCAAGGCTTTTCAACAGCGGATCACGACCATGCAGGCATTCGCACCACTGTGCAACGGCGCCGATCAGGCCAACCTCTGCAACCAGACGCAGATCGGACTGGTCTTCGCTTTCGGTCCGCTGCAACAACGACATGGGCATCACCTGGAACTTCACTGGTCAATGGCCCAGATGATGAACCATCCATGGCCATCTGCAAGAAGTTTGGACGGGTGTTCCTGTTCGGCAAGTCTGTTTCAATTTGCGGTTGCCGCGTCTGCGGGATTGTGTGTCGGAACGATACCAATGGCCCGTGGTGCGATTTCCGACTTGCGTACCCTGGCGCCGGAAATGGCATCAGAACTGGCGCAGATAGCGAATCACCACGGGTCCGATGGTCATCATGATCAGGGCCGGCAGCATCAGGGATGCCATCACGGCCGACATCTTCACCGGCAGCTTGTTGGCCATTTCCTGGGCGCGCAGTTCGCGGGTCTGACGCAGTTCGTCGGCATAGGTTGTCATCGCCTGAGACATGCTTGTGCCGAACCTGATCGACTGCTGAACGACATTGGCGAAGGAACGGATCGATTCCAGTCCCACACGGTCGGCCATGTCGCGCATGGCCGCATCGCGCGGGCGGCCGGCCTGCACCTGATACTGAACCGTCAGGAATTCCTGCGATATCTCTGGTGACACGCGCTTGAGTTCGTTGGCGACCCGGGTCATCGCCGCGTCAAAGCCAAGCCCGGCCTCGATCGAGACCTGGATCAGGTCCAGCGCATTCGGGAAACCCTCTTCGATCCGCAGCTTGCGTGCCTTGACCCGCGATTCCAGCCAGTAGGTGGGCACGAAATAGCCGATGGCCAGCAGGACCGAGAGAATCTGATACACCCGCAACGTGCTGAAGCCGACCAGAGTCTGGGTCAGCCCCGCCGGAAGGATCGTGTCCGACATCCGGGCAAGATAGAGCAGGGCAAGGAATGTCACAGGCAGGCCCATCGCAAGGCCGACACGGACCAGAGTGTAGATCTGTATGGCATCCGGCCGTGTAAGCCCGGCCTGCATCAGCTTGCGCTGCAGAGAGCTGCGCTTTTCCTTTTCGGAAGGCACGAACGCCTTCATCAGCGTGCCCGGTCCCCGTTCCGCCGGCAGCAGGAACATCCGATCCCGGCGCTGCTGCTGTCGAGTGCGGGAAATCGCCGCGATCCTTGCCACCGCCGGGTCAGGCCGACGCAGCGCAGTCACCAGGCCGATGGCCAGAAGAAGCACCCCGAACCCCACGCCGATCGCCAGCAGGGCTTCGGGCTGCAGGCCCAGCCGCAGGGCAACCTGTTCCAGATATTGCAGCATGGCGGCCTCCGGTTCAGACGTGGAAATTGACCAGTTTGCGCAGGATCAGCGCATTCGCGATCGTCAGTACGATGATGGCGGTCGCCATGGGCGCAAACAGTGGGTCGTCATAGACGCCGGCGTAGTAGTTCGGCGACGAGATCGAGGTGAACACGAACATCAGGATCGGCAGCACCGAAAGAAACGCCGCCGAGGCCCGCCCCTCGGCCGAGATGGCGCGCACCTTCCTGCGCATCATGATGCGCGACCGCACGACCTTCGACAGCAGTTCGACCACGTGGGCCAGGTCGCTGCCGGTGCCGTGCTGTATGCCGATGCTGGCGGAAAGGTAGTAGACATCCTCGATATCCACCCGTTCGGCAAAGTCCTGAAAGGCATCCGGCAGGGTATCGCCGTAGTTCACCTGATCGAAGATGATGCCGAATTCGCTGCCGATCGGGTCCGGCATCTCCTGCGCGACGGTGCCGATGGAGATGTCCAGCGGATGCCCGACGCGCAGGCCCCGGGCCATCAGTTCCAGCGCGTCGGAAAGCTGCATGATCAGGGCCTGCTTCTTCCGCTCGACCCGCAGCCGCAGGATGCTGACCGGCACGCCAAAGCCGAGAACAAGGGCCAGGGCGGCCGCCGCCGGCACTGGCACCGGCGTCAGAAGCATGGGCAGGAAGCTGCCCAGGGCCAGCACAAGGCAAAGCGCCAGGAAGCTGCTGACCGAAAGGGAAAGGTCGGCGCGCCGCAACAGCACCGCAAGCTTGCCGAGGATCGGAATTCGCCCGCCGACCTCGTCGGCAGAGGGCGGTTTCAGCAGTGCCAGCCGTTCTTCGATCGAACGACCCTCGCGGATCATGCGCAGCCGGCGCGAGCGGACCTCTTCCGTTGTCTCGCGCCGGCTGAGAAAGGCGGTAAGCGACGTGAAGGCAACAAGCACGCCCACGGCAACACCGCAGTAGATCAGAAAGATCTGTGTCTGTTCGGAAAAGAAGTCCTGCACCGCTCAGCCCCTTCCCAGCTGGAAATCGGCCGGATCGAAATGCGCGCCGGCACTGATCAGGGCGTCGGCGCAGTGGGGCCGAATGCCGGTCGGGACGAATTCGCCCAGGACATGGCCATCTTCGCCGACCCCGAGCCGGCGGAACACGAAGATGTCCTGCATGGTGATGACCGAACCCTCCAGACCGGTGATCTCGCTGATGCTGATCAGGCGGCGGCTGCCGTCGGAAAGCCGCGCCGCCTGGACGACGATATGGATCCCCGAGGCGATCTGTGCGCGGATGGCCGACAGGGGCAGGTCCAGACCGATCATCGTGACCATCTGCTCGATCCGCCCCAGTGCATCGCGCGCCGAGTTCGCATGCACCGTCGTCATCGACCCGTCATGCCCGGTGTTCATCGCCTGAAGCATGTCGAAGGCCTCGGCCCCGCGCACCTCGCCGACGATGATCCGGTCAGGGCGCATCCGCAGCGCGTTCCGCACGAGGTCGCGCTGAATGACGGCACCCTGCCCGTTCGGGTTCGGCGGACGGGTTTCCAGCCGGACGACATGGGTCTGCTGCAACTGCAATTCCGCCGCGTCCTCGATCGTCACGATCCTGGACCTGTCGTCGATGGCTGCAGAAATGGCGTTCAGAAGCGTGGTCTTGCCGGATCCGGTGCCGCCGGAGATCAGGATGTTCATCCGGGCCTGGACCAGCGCCTGAAGGAAGCGCATCGCAGGTTCGGTCAGCGTCCCGATCTCGACCAGGCGACGCAGGGTCAGCGGTTTGCGCGAGAACTTGCGGATCGACAGGCTGGGGCCGTCGATGGCGCAGGGCCGGATGATCGCATTGACCCGGCTTCCGTCCTCGAGCCGCGCATCGACCCAGGGGCTTGCCTCATCGACCCGGCGACCGACGCGCGAGACGATCTTTTCGATGATCCGCATCAGGTGCCGTTCATCCCGGAACCGCGCCCGCGCCCGTTCCAGCACACCGTTGCGTTCGACATAGACGTTGCTGTGCCCGTTCACCAGAATGTCATTGACCGTGGGATCGGCCATCAGCGGTTCCAGCGGTCCCAGACCCAGCACTTCATCCATCAGCTCATTGACAAGCTTGCGGAAGTCCTCGGCCTTCAATGGCCTGCCCATGTCGCGCAGCTCTTCGGTGACAAGGGCCGACACTTCACGGCGCAGCTCGTCAGGTTCGACCTTGTCGATGGCGGCGAGGTTCAGCCTTTCAAGCAGCACCTCGTGCAGGCGGCTTTTCAGTTCCAGCGCCTCAAGCAGCTCCCGGTCTTCGGGCACGATGACAGCCGGCACCATAGGGCGTGGTGGTTCGGCCCCGATGAAGGGCACCACCTTGTCGGCCTTGCTGCCACGACGGGACAGATCGACGAAATCCTTGAACATGGTTCTACCTTCCCGGCCGATCGGCTCTTGCATCATGGGTGGGGCTTGTCTCGCTGGCCGCCTTCAGCAGGTCGGCAGCGATCTGGGCGATTTCCTTGGTCAGCGCTGATCCGCTGGCCGCCTGTGACAGCGGACAGCCGCGATCCATGGCAATTTCCGCCGCCCGTGGATCGGGGGGCAGCCAGTGCCTGAACTCGGTCTCCAGCGCCTTGGCGGCCTCGATGTGGCGGCGCGACCGGATCAGCGGCTTCTTCTCCTGACCGACGATCACCTCGACATGGATCGACGGGTTCTGTTCCTTGAAGAAGTCGATCAGCCGCCGTGTCTGCTGAACGAAGGGCACCGAGGTGCCGCTGACGATCAGCACGTGATTTGCTGTCTCGAGAACCGGGGTAAGCCAGTCGACCATGGCATGCGGCAGGTCGATCACGATGAAATCGTAGTTCTGCCGCAGGCGCCGGATCAGCGCGCTTACCTGGTCGGGCTGAAGCGCGTTCAGCGGCATGAACCCCGCCGGCGCCGTCAGCACGGCCAGGCCCGATGGCGTCGTCTCGATGGATTGCTGCAGGAAGACGCTGTCCGGCTCAATCCGGTCGCGCGCCATGCTGTAGAAGGCATTGTTGGGTTGCAGGTCCAGAAAGCCCGCCACCGCACCGAACTGAAGGTCCAGGTCCACCAGCGCGACCTTGCGATTTTCCGTCTTGCCGAACAGCTTCTTGCGACTGCACAGCTGGTCGGCAAGGTTCACGGCCAGCGTCGTGGCGCCGATGCCGCCGCGCGCCTTGGAAATCGCGATGACCTGCCCTTCGCGCTGGTCCTGCGGGTTCAGCGTCAGGCGCCTGGGCATCGACAGACGGCTGACGACCCTGGCCAGTTCGGCATCCTCGATCGTATCCGGCACCACCTCCGACACGCCGGCGCGCAGCAGGCCGTGCGCCACGCCGAACGGAACCGTGCTGTCGCTGACCGCAAGCAGCCGCGCCGTCCCACCCGATGCGATCAGCGACTTGAGGGCCTGTTCCTCCTTCAGCGCGTCGGACGAGGCCTTGAAGATGATCAGCTCGGACGACCTGGCAAACTCGTTCGCCTTGCCGTTCATCCCGGAAAGCGAGCTATTGCACTGCGTGACCGAAAGTCCGGCCTGCTTGCTGAGGATTGCGCCGAGCCGGTCGTTGAACTCCGGGTCTTCCGAGATCAGGACGATATCTTTGTCTTTCTGGGCCATCTGTCCGTTCCTGGATTCCCTGCTCTTTATCCATTCCCGCCATGCGCAAGATCCTCGCCCGGCAAGGAGACGCTTATCGCGGGCATCGGGATCGACGATCCGGGCGAAGGCCCGCCCGGCGCCGCCCCGGCCAGCCGCGCCAGCGCCGAAAGCGGGGTCACGAAATCAAAGTCCACGCCTTCCAGTGCAACCGTGACGACAGGCACATAAGGCCCGCCAAGGAAACTGAGCCGGGGGTCGTAGCTGTAGGTGAACCGCAGGTTGGCGATCGTGCTGTTCGGCGGCAGCACCACGCGCGCCTGCGTCCAGACCTCGGCAGCCGTCGGGTTCGCGGCGCTGCCGGTGCAGGTGATCGTGGCCGGAGCCTGGCAGATGTTCGCCCCGGCACTGCATTTCGTGCCGTAGTCGGTGCCGGCGGGGGCAGAACCCGACAGCGAGACAAAGGTTGGCACGCTGGGGCAGGCCGGCGGGCGCACCACGGCGACCCGCGCCGCGGCATGCACCGCGCGTTCGGAATTGACCACATGATAGGCCAGACGGCCAAAATCGATCAGCCCGAAGAAGATCAGCAGGAAAAGGCTGATCACGATGGCGAATTCGACCAGCGTGGCCCCGCCCTCGTCACGCAGGAACGCCGAAGCGCGGACACTGGGGGGCGCACGGCGGGTCATGATCCGTAGACCCTGCTCTGGTCGGTGACGCTGGTCTGCAGCGCCGGGCGGTCGCCCCCCACCAGGGTGAACAGCCCGGCGAAGGGAAAGGTCACCAGCACATCGGCGCGCACCGTGACGATCGGGGCCATGTCGGACCGGTAGGCGCCCGCATTGCAGGTCAGGCTGGGCTCCACCGCCGTGACCGTGACACCGCTGGGCAGGATCGACCGGCCGTCGCTTGCGTTGCGGACGATGCCGGTCAGCGTTGCTGCATAGCCCGTCACGTCGCCGCCCGTATCGCAGATGTTGCGCGGCGCGACACGGGCCAGGAACCGCGTGGCATCCCGCACCCCGGCGATCACCGTCTGATAGGACCACATCATCCGCGCGCCCTCGACGATGACGGCAAAGACCAGCAGCATCACCGGCAGGACGATCGCGAATTCCACCAGCTGCGCGCCCGACTCGTCGGCTGCGAAGCGGCGGATCCTGGGGGCAAGACGGCGGCACTGCATCGCGGTCACCGGTAAAGCTGCACGACATCGCGGACGAGCCCGCCGATGTCCTGGCCGCCTTCGCCCGCAAAGCTGGCCGAGCCGACGATCTCGCCGTAGATCTGGAAGTCAACCACAGGCTCGGTCAGGAAGATCTTGAAGAATTCCTTCACCGGCACATTGCTTGCGCTGCCGCGGATCCCGTTTGCCGCGCAGTCGATACCGGCCACGGTGATGATCCGGCGATCCGGAGGGGCCGGGGGCCGGGTCGAGCAGGTCGGAAGGCCGTTTTCTCGGCGCCCGGTAAGGATAGGCCCGGAGCCGGCGCGGGCGAGTTCCGCAAGGTAATACTCATACCGCGTCTGTGTCTCTTCGGGGGGGTGCGGATCGACGCCACCATAGTTCGCAGCCACATATCGGGCCCGACCTGCCGTCCAGTCCCCGTCGCCAAAACGACCGCAAGCGGGCATGCAGTCATCACGCGGCAACGCAAGTGTCTCAGGCGTGCCGTCAGGCAGGAGATTAGGCTCTAGATTGCAACCGGCTCCACCTCCTCCCCCTCCACCGCCACTCCGCGGCCTCATCCCCTTGATGACGTTCGGCGCGGGCGCGTAATCCGGGTCGTTGCGCTTGCCGTTCATGATCGACTGATAGATGTCGAAGCGCACGTTGAAGAACGCATCTTCCAGGCCGACCTTCTGGCCCGGCTCCATGTCCACGCCGCGCTGGTTGAAGCACTGGGTGATGTGGTCCACTGCCCCGACAAGGCAGGCAAGCAGTTGGGCACCTTTTTCTTTCGCACAGGGACCGGTCGGGTCGATCTTCATGCCCGTCGGGTCGAGAAAGCCGAAATCCCCCGGACCCCAGGCGGCACCGTTGCCTCCCCTGCGCAGCAGCACCATCTTTCCGATGTTGTCCTTGGCGCTGTAGTTCGGGCTTGGCAGGCAGAACATCATCGGGGTGATGTCGCAGGCATAGGTGGACAGGCCCGCCACGGCGGTTGCGCCCAGGTTGAAGTCGCGGTTCTGCCGGTTGGTCAGCGCGGCGAAGGCGGCGCCGAAGGTGCTTTCCACCACGGTCGGCGTCACCGTCACCCGCACGAAGGCGGCCCTTGCGGGGTCGGTCGTCACCGCCGTCATCGCCGAAGTGTCGTTTGCGGGCAGCGACGAGAAGAAGGTCAGGGTAAAGCTGGCCTGCCCTTCAAGGATGCGGCTGGTGTTGCCAAAGCTCTGGCTGTCCCTGATCAGGTTCGCGGCGGCGGTGGCGCGCACGATGGCGTCGCTGTTGCCGTCCAGTTCGCCCGCCGCGGCCAGGGCCACGCTGTCGGCGAACGACTGAAGTTCCGACCGCGTGATGCTGGCGCGGCCCAGGTCGAAGGACAGCGCCACGATCCCCAGGATCACGCCCAGCGCAATGCCCCAGAAGACCAGGATGGTGCCGGCCTGGTTGCGGGCGAAATCCCTGATCCTTGCCGGATTGCGCATCGCTTCCCCCCCTGTTCCGGCCCGGTCAGCGCAGTTCGTCTTCCGTGGTCTCGACACCGCGGCGGACGACCACGGAACGCACGGTCACCTCTTCGGGCGCGGCGACATCCTGGGGCTCGGGCTCGCGCAGCACGTCGCGCAGGCTGATCGCTTCCAGAACCGGCTCGTCCTCGTTCTCGATGGTGCGCAGGGCCAGGCTGAGCGTGCCCGCCCTCTGCGCCAGCGCCAGGCGCTGGCCTTCTTCGGCGGTGACCTCAAGCGTGACGGTGCGGGCGATGCCGGGCGTGTCGTTGTCGGCGTTGGCGTCCTGATCGACGCCGATCACCCGGATGTTCTGCATGATAGTGACGGTCTTCAGATCCTCGGACCGGCCATGGGTCAGGATCACGTCCACCTTGTCGCCGGGCGTGACGAAACCGCCGACACCGGTTTCCGCCGTCACATTGATCGCGATGGCGCGGCGGTTCGGACCCAGCGACTGGACGATCGTCACCTTTTCGCCAAAGCCGGAAACCTTCGAGGCCAGCAGCAGATCGCCCTTGGCCAGCGCCATCTTGGCGCGGCGCGGGTCGGTGCCCGCGGCGGGCAGCAGCGCGGCGGGGTCGGTAAAGGCCCCCGGCGGCAGGGCGGATGCCGGCCAGTCGATCACGGCCAGCTTGCCCGCGTCGATCACCTTGCCGAAGGGAATGTCCTGCGTGGCGATCACGACCTTGACCAGATCGTTGGTGCAGGCCTGGGCTTCGACCTGCGCATATTTCGTTTCCATCAGGTCGCGCACCATGTAGGCCGACCCGCCGGCAACGGCGAGACCGGCAAGGAATGTGAGGAAGGAGGTAGTGCGCATGTCCGAATTCCGATCATTGCGGCGAAAAGGTTGCCAGGAGTCTCAGTGGTTGAGGGAGATTCGGGCGCCCGGGCATGTTCGCCGAGGCGCCCTCAGTCCATATCTCCTAAGAATCAGTTCGTGGTGGGCGGGTTCCCCCCAAGAGCCGATGTCGCCTGGTTCACCTTCGTTTGCACGGAAGTGGACAGCGCGCCCATAACCGCGGTGCCCACGCCCACCGCGACGAGAAGAGCGATGCCGTATTCGACCAGGGTAACGCCCTTCTCGTCCTTGATCAGGCGGGCGAAGGTCTTCTTCAGGAAATTCGTCATGTTACACTCCATCTGGTTGCTCTGGCAGAAACCTGTCCAGTCCTGGCACCCGGCGCGGCAAGCAGTGCGGGCCCATTGCCACCAGACTACGCCCGAGTCGTGCCGGGGCGCATCCACTGGAACGATGAACTTTACCCGCCACGGTTGAAAGATTGGCCGGGCGTGGGCGGGAATGTGGCTGAATGGTGGCTAGACCGCTGGAATCATGGCGGGAAATGGGCGGATGATTCCCCGGTGTTCCGAGCCATGCGGCGCCGGTTCGGCGTGCGGGTGCCTCAGGCGCCCAGGCGGTCTGCCACCGTGGCGATCGGCAGGATTTCCAGCCCCGCGGCCCTTGCCTGCCGGATGAAGCCGTCCAGCCTTTCGGCGGGGCAGCTGTAGGGGTGATCGCTGTCGTCCACCCCGTGGGCCAGGGCGATGGCCCAGGCCCCCTGGCGCGCGACGGCGGCCAGGGTTGCGCCCCAGTCTGCCCCCCGGGCAAAGATGTTGTCGATGGCGATGATCCGCAGCTGGTCACGATCGGCGCCGGACCGGTTCAGCCCCGGCCGGACGCTGCGCGATGTCGCAAAGCGGCGGCTGCACAGCCACTTGGCCCCAAGCGAGATTTCGCCATAGGGGTAGGCAAAGCTGCGGGCGCGGAACCCCGGGCCGACGGCCTGTTGCAGGAAGGCGTCGTTCAGGGCGATTTCGCGGCGCACCTGGCCGGGGGTCAGGCCAAGCGTGCTGACGTGGTGGAAAAGGTGGGATCCGATCTCGTGCCCTTCGGCGGCGATGTCGGCCACATCCTCGGGCCGATACTGTTCGCGGTTCTCGAAGACGGTGCCGCACAGGGCGCCGTTCAGGAAATAGGTCGCCCGCACCCCGTGCCGGCGCAGGACCTCGCCGCCCGCAGTCCAGGCAGAGCGGGGGATGTCGTCGAAGCTGATGCTGAGGAACCCCTGCCCCGGCAAATCGGGCAGCCGCCTGAGCCGCAGGCGCGTGGCCGCGGCAAAGGAAATGCGGCCCGCCAGCGTGGTGCGGCGCGGGGCGGGGTCGGATGGCTGGCCGGGCGCGGGGTGTGCGACACGCCCGCCCGGCGCAGGCGTGCCGTCCGAAGGTCTATGATCTGTAGATTTCAAGGATCTTTCCCCCAAGAAGTTGCGAACAGACCCCGGCATGCAGGGATGCGCGCATCAGCGCCCGCGTCCGTCGCGCCGGCGAAAGAACGGAAAGCCCGGCCTGCGCCAGCAGCACGGACACCTTCGCCGTGGACGTCGCGAACAGGATGGCCCGCCCTGCGGCGCGCGCCGGGGCGTTGATGCGGCCGAAGGTCTGGCCCGCGCGGAAGTTCCGTCGCAGCAGGAAGCCCAGTTTCTCGCGCCCTTCGGGGATGTCCTCGAACGCGACGGCGGCAGGGGCATAGCCGATCGTGCCGCCATCCCTGACCAGACCGTGAAAGAAGACGTCGTCCTCGCCGCCGGTGCGGCCATAGGCCGGGTCGAAGCGGCGGTCGCGCAGCCGCCCGCTGCCCAGGCGCAGGATGACATTGCCGGTGTAGCCTGTCAGGATCCTGCCGTCGGGCCGGATGACCGGGACAACATCGTGCAGGCCCGCCTTGCGCATCCATGCCGGCGCCCCGGGCCGGTAGCTTGCACGGACCGGGCCCAGCACCGCATCGGCGGCCGAGCCCGAGATTTCCGCAATCAGCGCCGCGGCCCAGTCGGGGGTTGCCACCTCGTCGTCGTCGATCATCGCAAGGAAATCGGCGTCAAGCGCGATGGCACGCTCCATCAGCGCGTTGCGCGCAACCGAGATGTTGCGCGCCGGGGCGTGGACGTAATGCACGGGCAACGCCTGGCCGACCCCGGCCCGTTCGACCACGCCCCGCGCCGAGGGCGTGTCGTCATTGTCGGCCACGATGATGCAGCAGCTGCATTGCTGCAGGGCCGACTGCGCGGCCAGGCTTTGCAGCGTCCGGTCCAGGATCGGCCGCCGGAAGGTGCAGACCCCGAAGGCCACGCGCGGACCGGGCGCGGAAGGGCCGCTGAATCGTGTGTCCTTCATCGCCGACCCTCTGAAGCTGTTCGGCGCCACCCGACATTCCCGCCGGCTTCGGCGGTTTTGGGCTTATTTAGGCCATAATTGCCATGCATCCATTGATGCAGACCTGACCTGTTGTTAGCGTATGTGTCAGGTCGCCGCACGATAACAGGCACTGACGGCGACCTGGGGCATACGGGCAAGCTAGAGAGCAGACGATGAAGCTGTCTTCCTTTTTGATTGGAATGTTCGTCACGGCCGGCGCAACGGCAATTGCGGTCTTGGCACTTGGCGGGTCGTTGATATTTGCGGTGGCAATGTGGTTCGCTGCCCTTGTGGTTGCGCAACTGCTTTACACGGCACTTCTGGTCGCCATGGCGCGGTTCGCTGGCGACGGCCAGCACACGGCCTGGGCGGACGGGGGCGCGCAGGGTGTCTTTGCGCATCAGGGTGACTTCGCCAAACCCGTGAGAGAGCGGTCGGGCAGCCCGAAGGCGTGACCGAACGGCCCAGGTCGGGTTGAAGGCTGCATCTTTGGCGGCAGTCCGGTCATGGCCGGTCTCTCCCCTTATCTGACTTTGCAAGCGACTTTGCGTGGCTTGCGTTCCTTCGCTTTTCGCGGAAGTTCTCGATCAGCCGTCTGGCATGGCGGATGTAGGCCCCGGGCCCTTTGCGCGCCACCTTCCGCAGGATGGCAGCGCTGCCGGGCGTGACCATGGATCGCGAATCCATGCAGAGCACCGGCTTGCCCGAAATTCTGGAAATCTGATCGGCTTCCCAGGCATTGCTTTCGATGAACAGGCCGGCTTCGATCTTCCGGTAGAAATCTCCCTTGAACCGCCCGCCACCCCCGCTGGCCTTCCTGGCGGCATTCGAGCCGGCCGGATGCATCACCAGCTTGTCATAGCTCACCCCATGGCGCTGCAACCATGCCTCGGTGGCGGGGCGGTGCCGTTCCAGCCTTCCGGTGACCAGCCAACCCACCTTTGCCGTCGGAAGAAACAGCGGCTCGGCCGTTTCGAGGAAGCGCGCGTAGCGATCGCCCTCGTCATCCTCCTCGACAAGGCAGTCGCGGCACAGGACGCCGTCGATGTCCACGCACCACGTCTCGATCGCGTCATGATGCATGACATTCCAGGCGAAGAAATGCCGCAGCGTCGGCACCAGCCTGCTGTAGAAATCCACAAGCGGGGCACCCACGGGCGTGGCATAGACCACGGCGATGCTGATGCGATGCGGAAGAGCGCGCGCCACCAGCCCTTCGCGGATCTTGCGCAGCTGGGCACCCGTGCCGACGCTGTCATCGACGATCAGCACATTCAGCGAACCGTCGGTCGCGCGCTTTCCGCGAAGGCTGCGATCACCCGAGGCGAGCAGCCGTCCTTCGTAGAATCCCTGCAGATCGGTGATCGGCAGGTTCATGTGCAGGGCGATCATGCTGGCCGGAACAAGCCCGCTGCGCGGGATGGCAACGATCAGGTCAAGGTCGCGCGGCAGGCGCGGAAGCATGGACAGCACGTCTGCCTCGAGGTCGGCGTAGCTTTTGAATTCCATTCTGCGCCGCCTCCTGCGTTGCGTGACGAAAACTCAGACCATCCGTGCGGCACTTTCAGGGTGAAGAAGATCAACCTCGCGGTTGGCCCGCAGGGCATAGGCCAGGGACGCGACCACCATCACCGTCAGTGCATTGAACTCGAAAAAGACCGGCACCTCGACCATTGAAAGGACCATGACGAAGGCGGTGGCCATGAAGCAGAACAGGGCCGAGGCCCTGCCGGTATAGAGAACCCAGCGTGTGCTCAGCAGCAGGGCCGGGATCAGCAGGGTCAACAGAAGAACGACACCGACAATCCCGATATCGACAGCGTTCGACAGGAAGAGGTTGTGGAAATTGAACCCTGATTTCGATGCGATGTAGAAGTCTGCCCAGATCTGCTCGGCCAGGGCATTCCCCTCTACCCAGAAAGCCCGATAACCTGTGCCCAGCAGAGGCGACCGGGAGATCTGGTCCATGGCAGAGGCCCAGAGATCGGTTCGACCCGTAAGCGAAGGATCCTTTCCCGTCACGTCGATCACTAGCGCGATGATCGCATCAAGAAAGTAGATCGAGACAAGAACCACGATAACGGCAAAGACGCAGAACAGGGCAATCGCGGCCATCCGGCGTGCGGGCGGCAGCAGCTGCGTGCCAAGAATGACCAGCGCCGCGCCGAAGACGAATGCCGTGGCAAGGACAGCCCCTACCGATTCTGCCATCACGATCTGGGGCAATCCGACAAGCAGGCCAAGAAGACCGGCCCGGCGCCACGTCCTGGCCTGCCCGCGATCGGCCAGCAGCGCGAAGGAACACAGAACCAGCGAGACCATCGTGAAGGCATAGTAGTTCTTGCTTTCGAAGATGCCGATCCAGATACCGTCCTCTCGGACGTTGCCGATCAGAAGGCTGGCCAGCCCCGCGATCATCAGCGACAGGAAAAGGACGCGCAGGAACACCAGCGGCGACAGCCTGCTGGCGATCGTCACGGAAATCAGGAAGGTGAGCAGAAGCTGGACGCCATGGCGCAGCGAAAGGTCGGGATGTTCGGACCACAGCAGGCTGAGGATGCACCACACCGGCAGCAGATAAAGCCACCAGTGGCGGCGCGTTTCATCCATCGCCAGATCGGCACGCCGCAACAGCAGCAGCAGGCCGGCGGCAAGGAACACCAGCACGCTGATTCGTCCAAGGTAGGAGACGAAAACCAGAGAGGTCAGGATCAGGGCGCTCAGCACCGTGTTCGGGCAGATGCTGATGACCGCTGCCTGCCGTGCGCCGATGCCGTTCTGTTCCAGGACAGATGTCATCTCAATCGTCCGACAGTGTGCAGAGGACCGATCCTTCGAACTGGCAGCCTTCGCCGGCTGCCGTGTAGGCGACCCAGTCGATTTCCATCCGCCTGGGCCTTTCGGGCGGTTCGAACGGACCCATCCAGTCGTTCAGCGTCTCTGTTCCCCAGATGCTGAGATAGATCTTCTGCGGCCGTTCCGGGAGGATCGGATCCTCGACAGATCTGATCAGCTTGCCATCGACGAACCAGCGCAGTCGTCCGGGTTCCCAGATGAAGGAATAGACGATGAAATCGGAATTGGACGGATGCGGCAGGGGGTGGACACTGCCGTGATGCGGCTTGCCATCGACATAGGTGTTCACGGTCACCTCATCGACATTGGCTGTCAGGATCTCGAAGTCGATCTCGTCATGCCGTTCGCCATGGACCGGACCGATGTAGGTGAAGAAAGCCGAATTCAATCCGCTTCCGTCATCGGTCTTGATCCTGGCTTCATAGGTGCCATAGCCGAACCGCTGCTGCGACTGGATCTCTCCGCAGCGGTAGGCGTGGGTCGGGGTGGGATCGGCAATGAAGTCAAGGGCCACCCTGCCCGGCAGATGAACCACGGCCGAAGCCGACCATTGGCAGTTCTGGTGGTCGCCGTTGCTCCAGCCATCCGACACATACCAGCGATCGGGATCGAATGTCGTGAAGTCATCCTTGAAGGATCCGCCCAGGACCAGTTCTGCCCCTGCGCCGCCTGCCGCGGTCAGCCAGACGACCAGGCCGTAACCTGCCGCCCGCAAGGGCTTCAGCGCAGCATCGCACCTGCGGCGCGCGCTCGGATCACGATTTGGGTTCACTGTAGCCATCATAGTATTCTTCGAATGGGGTGGTGCGGCTGTAGCGCGCCAGGGCATCCATGTCGGTCTTGTTCAGGGCAATCCCGATCAGCTTTTCGTATAGGGCAGAGTCCGCGGACAGAACCTCCTGCAGGATTTCCTTCGACACCTTCCCCCACTCCAGCACCATCACCAGGCCGTCCAGCAACGGGGCCAGCGCGCGCGCATCCGAAACCGGCGCGAGGGGTGCCAGATCGATCACCGTCAGGTCATAGCGCCGGCGGGCCTCGTTGATCAGGCTTCGGAACTCCGGCACGCCGATCAGATCGCCTGCCGTGGCGTCATTCGTCGAAGAGGTGAAGGGCAGAAAATGCAGGCCCGTGTTCACTTCACGCCGCAGCGCCCCCTCCAGGGCGGCCCGCCCCGTGAGCACCTCGCGCAGGCCCACGCCCATCGACTGGCGCAATCCCCGGCTGAGGGCAGCGGTCCTGACGTCGGCATCCACCAGCAGGACCGACCGTCCAGCAACTGCCGCAAGGGCCGCCAGGTTCCTGGCCGACGTCGTCTTGCCTTCACCCGGGCGGATCGACACCACGCCAAGCACATAGCCCGTCTTGCCGCCGCCCGAGGATTCGACCGCGATACGAATGTTGCGCAGCGTTTCGGAATATTGGGATCTGGGATTCTTCAGCACGGCAAATTCATGCCTGAAGGCCTTGCGGGGGGCGTCGCTGCCGCGTGCCGGTCTGCTTGCCGTTTCGGGCTCGGTCGCACCGTCCATGTCATCGGGCGCCATCACGGGCAGATAGCCAAGGAACGGCAAGCCGCTGGCATCCTGCAGGTCTTCCCGCGTACGGATCACCCGTTCCAGGCGTTCCCGCCACAGGGCAGCACCGACGCCGGCGATCGCCCCCAGGATCAGCATGATCGCAAGAACCATGGTCTTGCGGGGGGCGACAGGCTTTTGCGGCACATCCGCAAAGGACAGCACCCGCACATTGGTGACCGGGAAGGTCTGGGTCTGTTCCAGATCCTTCAGACGCAGCAGATAGGTCTCGTTCAGGGCTTCGTAGATCTCGGCCTGACGCTCCAGCGCGCGCAGTTCCACACGCGATTTCGCAAGATCCAGGTTCTCGTTCGAGATTTCGTCGATACTGTTCTGCAGCATGGAAATCTCGGTTTCGACAGCGCGCACGGCATTCGCGGTCGTCTCGTAAAGACGCTGCATCTCGCGCTGCAGGGCGCGACCCTCCATGGCAATCCGCTCGCGCAGCTGGCGAACCTCTGCATGGTCCGCCCCGTAACGCCGTTCGGCTTCGTCAAGCCGCTGCTGCAGGCTGAGCAGACGTTCCTGGCCGGCCGAAAACTCTGCATCCGGGACACGCGCCCCCGCGGCACCGGATTCAACGAAACGTTCCGGATCCAGCTGGCGCAGCTCGTCATAGGTCTTGCTCAGCGCCTGCAGCCGCGCACGCTCGACCGTGGCCCTGGCAAGGTCGGACTTGAGCTGGGCGATCATCTGGACCGTGATCGGTTCGCCCTCGATCGTCTCCAACCCGCTGCGCGCCCGGTACTCTTCGGCCCGCAGGGCGGCCTGGGTCGAGTTGTCCTGAATGACGAACAGGCGTTGCTGCAGCCAATCCAGCACCCTGGCCGATGCCTCGACGTTGCCGATCAGCTGATCGGCGACAAAAGCCTCGCCATAGGCGTTCACGATGGCCGCGACAAGCTGCGGGTCGGATGATGCATAGCGCACAAGAAAGACCGAGCTGCGTCCTTCGCGGCGAACGTCGATGCTCTCGCGCAGCGCATCGGCCGCGACCATGCGCTTGTGCAGTTCGGCCGCTTGCGGATCTGCCAGATCCGCAGCGGGCCCGCCGCCGGGGATGATGGCTGACAGCACCGCGCGCAAACCTTGCACGATTCGCCCGGGCAAGGACCGGGGCGGTGACATGAAGGTTTCGTTCTCATGCAGGCGCAGCTTGTCCACGACCGCCAGCGCCAGGGTCTGCGATTGCAGCACCCTCAACGCGCTTTCCAGCGTCACCTCGCTTTGCGTCATCGACGCGGGTCGGTTGAAGCCGTTGCCGACGCCTGCGACGTCATCGCCGATCATCACCTGGGTCGAGGCCATGTAGACCCGCGGCGCCGTCAGGACATGCAGCAGGCCAAGCAGCAGCGCGACGGCAACAGCCGCGATGACCACATTCTTCTGCCGGATGACTGCAGCGACCAGGGCATTCAGATCAATCTCCCTGCCCTTGCGCACCGGGCCGACTGTCGGCTTCGGCCCCTGTACGATACCGGGATCGCTGTCTTTGATTTGCACGAGCATTCGCTTCACTGTCACCTTCCGGTCATCTCATGTGGCGCATGGCCGGATCCGGGCCCTTGCCCTGCCACGCCCGTTCGCAGGCGCAATGCCTCGGCCCAGAAGCCCAAGGACCAAGCCATCTGCGTGACGGCCCCCGGCACACCACATGCCAGTATTGCCGGTTTCCCTGCCCGAAAGGCCGTCACGACGCCGGCCCCAAGGCAGGCGCAAAGCCAAAGGCCAAGCGGCAGTGCCAGCAGCGGTACGGCCGGCGCAAAGGCCGCCAGGCCACCGAGCGGCGCAAGCCCGATCAGGATGAAATGCCGCTTGCGCAGACTGCCCGGGTGCCTTCGGGCCGTTGCCATCCGGCCGGCCCCGAAGCTGAAATACTGCCGGGCCACGCCGCGCAAGGTGTCGCGGGGGTGATACTCCATAACTGTCGCCGCGGTCAGCCAGATGCGGAACCCCGCCTTCACCAGCCGCTGGTCAAGTTCCACATCCTCGTTGTGGCTGAAGCCTTCATCATAGCCACCGACCTTGCGGAATGCCGCCACCCGCATCAGCGCATGATGGCCGTGTTCGACGAAACGGCCCTCGCCGCTGCCACGATGGGCCGAACCGCCGTTGCCGAACAGCGAATTCTGCGCTGCGGCTATGTTGCGCTGCATCAGCCCCCGGCCCGTCGCGTGCATCCTGACGACGACCGAGTCGGCACCGGTCCGGCAAGCCTCGGCGAAAAGTGCCTCGCAGTAGTCATGCGGATAGTCGGCGTGGGCGTCCACGCGAATGATCCAGTCGGCCGTATCGCCAAGATGCCTGACGGCAAGGTTCACGGCGGCCGATTGCAGACGCCCGGGGTTGTGCAGCAGGAAAAGCCCGGGCCGATGGCGGGCTTCCTGCCGGACCAGGTCCAGTGTGCCATCGGTCGAACCGCCATCAACAACCAGAATGTGCGCCCCAAGCCGATCGGCGCCACCGGCGACGGCGCGGATCACCCGGATGATGTGGCGCGCCTCGTTCAGTGTCGGAATGACGATGGCGATCCGCCCCGGTGGACCGGGCGTGCCACCGGCGGTCGCCGGCTGGACGTCGTCAAGGGGATATGGCGTCATGAGGGTCATCCGGCCACCCTTTCGGCTTGGGGGGACAGCAGGTCGGCAGCGGGGTCTGAATCCATCCTGCGCCCGGCCAGCTGATCGACCAGCCGGGCACATTCCCGCCGCGTCGTGCGCCAATCTGCCATGTCGATCGCGCAGATCCGCGATTGCAGCGATGCCAGTTCCGCATCGTCAAGCCCGGCAAGCAGGGCTGATACCGTATCCGGCCGCAGGTCGGCCAGGACGAGGCCAAGTCCCCGGCGCGCAAGATACCGGCCGGTTTCGGTACCGGACAGCGCAAGAGGGACGGCACCGTGGGCGCAGCTTTCGTATAGCCGGTTCGGAAGCAGCCAGTCCGAATTGGCCCCGGCATCGAACCGGTCAACCAGCCAGGCAATGTCGACCTCGCCGTAGATCCCGGGCAGATCGTCGGGATAGCTGTAGGCACCGTGAAAAGAGATATGCGGGTTTGCCTCAACGACCTGATGAAAATCCGGCAGGACGGCCAGCGCCGGACGCCCCCGCAGGACCAGGCGCACCCGCCCCTCCGCAGCCCTGCAAAGCCCGTCGAGGCAGCGCAGCGACTCGGCGCAGCGCAGGATGCCGAACCAGCCGATGACCAGCGGCTCGCCTGCCTTTCGCGGGGGGCGCATGACCTGCGGCGCCGGGTCAGCGGCCATCGGATCCCAGACCTTGTTCTCGACCAGCAAAGCGGGCGCTGCCACCTGACCGTAGCGGCGGAAATGTTCTTCCCAGAACCGTTCCGAGGAAATCACCACCCTGTCCACGCCGCGGCAGAGATGGCGTTCCACCTGGCGCATCAGCGAGGGCACAAGGCCCGGACCGACCATCAGACGGTGAATGTCGAGAACCTCGTAGATCAGCCGGGTCGGCCTGTGCCGGGACGACAATCTGTGAACCCTGCGGGCAAGCGGCAGCATCTCCAGGTTGCGGGCAACGATGACATCGAACGCCCCTTTGCCGGCAAGGTCACGGGCCTTCGCGATCGAACGCAGGGCGCTGAACCCACGATGCAGGAAACGGCCGCTGTGGGTCTGCCCCAGCACCGTTGCCTTGCGACCGATAGGACCGGTCAGGCGGCGGAAGCCGGCAACACGCACCGAAGCACCGCCTGCCTCCAGCATGCTTGCCCGGCGCCAGGTGGCCGGATCGTCCAGATCATGCGACAGGTAAAGGATGTTCGTCATGCCTCCTCCGGATGGGCGACGGCGGCGGTATCTGCGGAAACGGGCGCGCCCTGCCCGGATAGGCCAGCTTTCGCAGCAGCGGTCCGGCGCACCTCGGCGCCAACATGACGGGGCACCAGGCCCAGCGCGAATTCGCCTGCCTCGTCAAGCGCGACGATGGCGAGATCGTTCCTGCATGCCAGGCTTGCCAGACGTGCCCAGATGCGCGCCGCTGATGGCCCTGATGCAGGGCCGCACACATCCGGCACCTCGAACCTGGTGAAACCGGAATATTCCGCCGGAACATCCTGCCCCTGTCGGCACAGCAGAAGGTTGATCCGGGTTCGGGCGGCATTCTGACGAAGACGCCTGCGCTGCAGGCGTTCCCCAAGACTGCGGATCAGGAACGCCATGTTGCGCGGAGATCCGAGCAGACCGGCAGTGGCCGCAAACCACCTGCGCGTCCTGATCGCGTCGATTACGCGAACATATCCAAGTTCCCTGACATGATCCCGCATGCGCAGGCTGACCGCGCGCGACAGGTCCGCCTTGTCCGGGGGCAGTCCGTCCAGGAATTCCGACTGCGCCTGCACCATCCGCTCCAGGCTGAAGGCGCTGATCCGGTGCGAGGTGGACTGCGCGTGACGGCGGTAAAGATACATGGCCTCGGGGATCACGAAGAACCGCGCGCCCGCCATCAGAAGATGCAGATAGAGATCATAGTCCTCGTCGATCCTCAGCGCCTCGTTGTAGCGGATCTGGCCCATCGCCCCACGGCGGATCAGCGGCTTGAGATATCCAAGCGACAGATCGCTTGCCCCGGCCAGATTCCCCGAGACCAGGGCCAGTGCATCGATTTCCTGCGGACCGCGCAGATCCAGATCCTGCAGAAGGGTGCCCGGCTGCTCGCCCGGATCTTCCCCGAAGAAGACCAGATCATCCGCCACTATGTCGGCGCCAAGGTCCACCGCCGCCGCCAGAAGGCGCTGCAGTCGCTGCGGGTGGATCATGTCGTCCGAATCGAAGATGGCGATCCAGTCGCCCAGGGCAGCGTTCAGCGCGCGATTGCGGGCCGCCGCCGGGCCGGTCGGTCTGTCCGACTCAAGCAGCCGGACACGGGGATCATTCGCCATGGCGTCCCGGATCAGCCGAAGGCTGCAATCGCCCGATCCGTCATCGCTGATGACAAGCTCCAGGTTCCGGTGGGTCTGATCCAGCACAGACCGGATCGCACGTTCCAGATGCGGCTCACCGTTCAGGTTCGCCATGATGACCGAGATCAGCGGTTCGCCCGTCGCCTCGGGGACGGTCTGCGCGCGGTGCTGGGCGAACTGGGCATGCCCTGCTTCACTCACCTGCGGCCCCCTTAGAGAACGTCTGTTTCAGCTCGGCAATCTCGCGACCGGACAGGCTTAGGATGATGCCAAGATAGACGGTCGCCCCCACGACAATCTGCGCCGCAAGGATCATCGCCGGCCCCGCCTCTGGCAGAAACCCCGGAAGCACCTGCAGCACGGCGCACATCGCAAGCGTTGCCAGCATCGGCATGAACAGAGGCTCCAGATACTGCCGCAGAGTGACACCGGCCAGCTTTCGGGCGATAAGAAAAGTGCCTGGCAGCATGACGGCATGCGCCGCAACCAAAGCAGCCATGACAGCCGGGAAGCCCTGGTTCAGGAACAGCAGGATCGCCACGACTGCCATCAGGTTTCGCAGCAGATCGACGATGAATGGCAGGTCCGCCCTGCCAAGACCGGTGGCCAACGCATGCGACGTTGCGACGAGTGCCGCGAAAAGACCAATGACGGCAAAAGCCTGCACTGCCGGCACCGCGGGGATCCAGTGATCGCCCAGAACCAGGGGCACGGCGCTGTCGGCCACCGATAGCAGCCCGCCGAAGACCGGAAAGGAGATGATGACAGTTGCACGCAGGGCATTGCGCAGGGCCCGGATGTGCGTGTCAGGCTCTTTCTGGATCGAGGCGAAGAACACCGTGGACACTGGCTGGATCACCCCGGAGGTTACCCCGTTCAGCAGATCGAAAAGCCGCTTGCCAAGAAAGTACAGGCCCAGGACAGCCGGTCCTGCCAGGAACCCCAGCACCAGCCTGTCGATGTTCAGGAAATACAGCGCATTGTTGGCAGAGGCGAAAAGTCCGAAACGCAGCAGGTCGCGGACGGCGCTGACCCGCACACGGAACCCGGGGATCCAGCGCGCGGCCCAGACAAGGATGGCCAGCGACACGACCGAGGTGATCATCGGTGCCATGGCCAGGGCCCAGACCCCGTAACCGTTCAATGCCATCAGGATGCAGATCAGCCCGCTGATGCTGTTTCCGATGGCCGTCCGGGCCGCGATATGCTTGAACTTCATGGCCCGCACGATCAGCGCCTGCGGCACGACCGCCACCAGATCGAGGATCATCTTCACCCCGAAAAAGGGCAGAAGCAGCGTCAGGATGGGCTCGCCGGCGATTTCGGCCACCGTGTCGGCCAGCAGCACGATCGGCACGAAGAAGATCAGGCCGGATCCGACGCACAGCCAGAACACCGTATCCAGGTGTTCGTCCGCGATTTCGACCCGCTGGATGATCGCTTCGCCAAATCCGCCAGGGGTTGCGCAGCCCACGACAGTGATGATCGAGATGGCAAGAGCGACGACCCCGAATTCCTGCGGCCCCATCAACCGAGAGGTGATGATGAACACGATGACCGAGATGAGCAGCGCCGAACCGGTATTCAGGGCCGACCAGCCGACGCCCAGAATGGCAATCCGGCCACGTCCTACCGACACATGAGAACGCGCACCGGGCACGGCAACGGCGTCCGCTGCTGGTTGCCCGGCGACCGGCTTCATTGACTCACCCGGCTTCGCTGGTCATCGAACCAGCGGCCCCAGGTTCTGGGCATCGCGACGGTGACAACGTCTCCGGGCTCAAGCTCGGTTTCAAGGCCGGAAAGCCTGATGGCGTCCTGGCCCTTGCCCCGCAGGATCGTGACGATCGGTTCGGGCATCGTCAGATCCTCGTCCGTCAGGCCGCTGCCCAGCACAAGTCCTGTCTCGACAATGGAAAGGCTTTGCTGCGTGTCCAGCGAGGCAAGCACGCGCTCCAGCTCTTCTTCAACGCGCTGAAGTTCGCGCGTGTCCTCGATCAGGTCGCGGTCCCGCAGGGCCTGCTTTTCGGCCTCGGCCTGGGTTATGGCCTGCCGTGCCCGCAGCCTGGCGGTTGAAACGTCAAGCAACTGCGCCTCGGTCAACGCAAGCGAACGTTCGGTTTCGGTCACGCGGGATCCGACGGCAAGGCCGCGTTCGGCAAGGGACTGGGCGTTCTCCTTTTCGCGGCGGGCACTTTCGACCAGAAGTTCCAGAGCCTCGGCCCTGCCGGTCAACGATTCTATCTCGTTCAGAAGAAGCAGGATCTGGTTATCTAGGGTGGCAAGTTCGCGTGTGCGCCGTTCCCGCCGCAGCCGAAGCACTTCGTTCTCGCTCTTGATCAGGCTTTCTGGCCAGGTTCCCCCGTCCTGGCGTTCGGGAACGACCAGTTGTTCATGCCCCTCGATCGCGGCCTGCAGCATGGCGCGCCGTATCGCCAGGCGCTCGCCCTCGAGCTGGAGCAGCCGCATGGTGCCCTCACGCGTCAGGATTTCGCGCGGATCGACGGACCCGTTTCCCTGTCCCAGGCCACCGCCACCGGCCTGCGCGACAAGCTGCGCAGCGGTCAGTCCCGGCCTAAACGGGTATTCGCCCGGGTTGCGGACCGCCCCGGTCACATAGACGGGACGGTAGGCCGTGACCTGAATGATCGCGTCCAGCGATGTGGTGACGGCAAGCCGTTCCTGCAGACCTGCGGCGATCTTCCCGGACAGGTCGTCCGGCGACAGGCCGCCCGCATCGACAGGGCCCAGGAAGGGCACCGTCACCCTGCCTTCGGCATCGACGCGCAGATCGCCGCGCATGGATTCCCATTCCACCGCCTGTCCATCGACCGGCTGCCATTCCAGAACGCGAAGGCTGAGCTCGTCACCTGGCGATATCCTGTAGCCTTCGGCCACTGCGGCCACGGGCAGAAGGCAAAGCCACAGGACTGCACCAAGAAGGCACCGGCAGGATGACATTCAACCTTTCCTTCAATTACGCGACGCTTGCGGACTCACTTCAGTATGATCCCTGGCCGGTCAATGCGACGGGGACCGTCTTCAGAATCAGGGCCATGTCGAGTTTCAGCGTGCTGTGCGTCGCGTAATAGCGATCAAGAACGACCCGGCGTTCATAGGACGTATCACTTCTGCCGCTGACCTGCCACAATCCCGTCAGTCCCGGACGGCATTTCAGATAATGGCGCAAAGACCGGCGGTATCGGACACACTCTGCCTCCTCGATTGGACGAGGCCCGACAAAGCTCATGTCACCCAGCAGGATATTGAACAGCTGCGGCAATTCATCGACGCTGTATTTTCTGATAACCCGGCCAAGCGGCGTAATTCGCGGGTCGCATTTCAGCTTTCTTGTCGCCTGCCATTCCCTTCTCGCCTGAGGATCGCGATCGAGGTGTTCGCGCAGCCTTTCAGCGGCATCCGGCACCATGCTGCGGAATTTCCAGATCCTGAATGGCTTGCCGTTCGCTCCGATGCGCGTCTGACCGAACAGGGCCGGGCCACCGTCCGACAACCGGATCGCAAGAGCCACGCCGATCAGCAACGGAGACAGCAGAACGATCGCCACGGTCGCGAGAGCGACATCGAAGGCACGCTTGCGAAAGCCCCCCCGGATGTCGCCACCGATCTCAAGGGATTGTTGCGCAGATGGCAGCACTATCCGGTCCTGCTGCGAAAGTCTGATATAATTCTGTTTCATTTCAATAAGTCCACCCCTTATCGCTAGTGCGGCGACGGCAGTCTTTGAAGTGTCGTCAGGCCGGATGAGAACCGCTGAAGAGCCGGGATCAGATTATGTCCAAAATGTGGCTTGAGGCTAGGGAGTTTCGATCCGGAAGATCGACGTTAGGGCAGACGGCACTACTAGAGCTTGTAAATTATGGTAGCTTTTTCAACCTTAAATGGCATATTGCCCCGCCAGGGACACATCCCGAAAACCGACGTCTCCCCGAGCCGGAAATTTCGCCAACCGATTCGCCGGGGCACAGATCCCGACCGGTCGTCATTCGAAAACCCCCCGTCTCCTGAGATCAGGCGTACGGGATGATTTTGCATCGCCTTGTTTGCTGCCGATTGTTTCCGATTCAGCTACCAATCCCGCATGGCAATTTGCCCTGACCATGCTGGAACCGCAGCGGGACAGCCATGAAGCAAGGCCGATCGAAATGCCGACGACGGGCGCGCGGCGTTCGGGCTTTTCGGGCCCCGGCGGCCCATGCAGGCTGTTTTAGGGTCAGGACCCATTGATTTTGTAGACTTGGCCTGATTCAATCTCCGAAAGGAGACTGGAGCATGAGCAACCTTTTCTGGCTGACCGACGCGCAGATGGCGCGGCTGAAGCCCTTCTTTCCCAAG
>NZ_SIJH01000010.1 GCF_004762095.1 Tabrizicola caldifontis | reverse complement strand
TCGCGCCTTGTCTTCAGATTTTCCAGACTTCCACAGCTTCATCCGCCGCTTCCGCCCGTCACCGTCACGCTGCCGCTTCGGTGAGCCGGTATTTACGGAGACCACACACCAGCCGCAAGAGGGAAAATGACGGGAAGATGACGATTTTTTTCAAACCACCATCTTCCCCTTATAAATCAATATCTTACTCTGCACCTTCCGCCATGCCGGACGGGTCGTGCGTCACCCGGCCCCCGGCCACGGTCAGGGCGATTCCGGTCCGGCCCACCTGTTCGGCCGGAATCGACTCGATATCGCCGTCGATCAGCACCAGATCGGCCGCCAGACCCTTGCGCAGCTTTCCCGTCAGACCTTCCATATGCGCCGCCCAGGCCCCGCCGGCGGTATAGGCCTTGAGCACCTCCATCAGCCCCACCCGTTCGTCCTGGCAGCCTTCGTAGGGCTTGCGTGTCAGCGCCGCCTGGATCCCGCGCATCACGCTGACATCCGTCACCGGCCAGTCCGAAGCAAAGGCCAGATGCGCGCCGTGCTCGGCCAGTGTCCGCGTCAGGTAGGCATCCTTCCAGCGGTGGCGATGGAAGACATGGTCCATCGTGGACATCGGGAAGTCCATCGCGCCGGGCGGATGCGGCGGCTGGACCGATGCGGTGATTCCCAGCGCCCCCAGCCTGGGCACGTCGGCACGGTCGATCAGCTCGATGTGCTCGATCCGGTGCCGGCTGTCGCGCGGACCGTTGCGCAGCCGTGCGGCCTCGTATCCGTCGATCGTCTGCCGCACCGCGCCATCGCCGATGGCATGGACCGCGATCTGCAGACCCCGCCGGTCGATCTCGGTGCAGATGTCCTTGAACCGTTCCGCCTCGAAAAGCGGCGCCCCGCGTTCCGTCGTACCGGGATAGTCATGCAGCATGAAGGCGGTGCGGCTGTCCACCACCCCGTCCATGAACATCTTGACGAAGCCGCTTGTCACCCATTCGCCCTGGAACTCTGCCGCCATGGCGCTCGCGCGGTCCAGCTCGGTCAGATCCATGTGTGGCTTGAAGTGGAAGGGCACCTTCACCCGCGCCGTCAGACGCCCTTCTTGCTCCATCTCTTTCAGAAGGACGCAGGTGTAGCGGTTGCCATCCATGTTCACCATGCTGGTGATCCCATGCATGGCGCAGTGGGCAAGCCCTGCGGCCACCTTCTGCTTGTCCTTCGCCCGCTGGGCGGCGTCAGGCCAGGGATCGGGCTCGCCGCCCGTCGCAATGCCCAGTTGCAGATGCAGATCGCCCGTCAGCGCCAGAACCGGTGAAAAGGCCTCGAACTCCAGCAGTTCGCCGGTCGCGGTTCCGTCCGACCCCATGACGACCACGTGGCCGGGCGGCATCGCCGCCCCGTGCAGGATGCCGGCCGCCTTGAGAGCCGCCGTATTGGCCCATACCGTGTGGTGATCCGGCGCCATCATTGCAATGGGACGGTCGGCGATCACCTGGTCCAGATCCTGCCGCGTCACCGGATGATCCAGGATCTCGTAGGCCGCCCCCTGTGCCATCAACAGCGGCAGTTCCGGGTTCTTCGCCGCATAGTCCCGGAACAGACGCGCCAGATCGTCGAACCCATGCACGCCGCCCAGTTGCAGCTGGGACAGTTCGTTCCCCCCAAGGACCAGATGCAGGTGGCTTTCCACGAAGCCCGGCAACAGCGTCCGTCCGCCCGCGTCCAACAGGCGCGTCCCCGGTCCCGCCAGGGCCTCTACCTCTTCGCGACTTCCCACTGCAAGGATCCGCCCGCCCGACAGGGCCACCGCCTCGGCCCGCGGGTTGTCCTCGTCCATCGTCAGGACCTTTGCGTTGGTGATTATCATTTCGGGGCCAGACATGGCTTCCTCGCTTGCTGCTTGCTTTCTTCCGGATGGGGCGCGCGCCGCGACTATTGCCCCGCGATCTGCTCGGCCATGACGCAGAGCATCTCGAACATCAGGCTGATCCCCAGCCAGGCCGTCCCGCCAGAGGGGTCGAAGGGTGGCGAGACCTCGACCAGATCCGCCCCCACGACGTCAAGCCCGCGCAGCCCCCGTGCCACCTGCAGGGCCTGCCAGCTGTTCGGACCGCCCACCTCCGGCGTCCCGGTGCCAGGCGCGAAGGTGGGATCCACGAAGTCGATGTCGTAGGTCACATAGACCGGCCCTGGCCCGACTATCTCGCGTGCCTCGGCCATCACGTCTTCGGCCCCCCGCGCGTGGAACTCGGCGATCGGGATGATGCGGATCCCGTTGGCCTGGGCGAAGTCCCAGTCCTCGCGCCCGTAGGCCGTGCCGCGGATGCCGATCAGGCAATAGCGCCGGGGGTCGATCAGCCCCTCCTCCACCGCGCGACGGAAGGGCGTGCCGTGGTTGTAGCGCGAGGTGCCGAAATAGACGTCGTTCAGATCGGTATGGCTGTCGAACTGTATCATCCCGACGGGGCGCTGCCTGGCGAGGGCTCGCAGGATCGGCAGGCTGCACAGATGATCACCGCCACCGGTCAGCGGCCGGATGCCTGCAGCCACCACTTTCGCATAGAAGGCCTCCATACGCGCCATCGAATCCATCAGGTCGCCGGGGTTCGGCGCAACGTCGCCAAGGTCGGCGCAGCGCGCCAGCCTGAACGGCGCCACCCAGGTTGCCCCGTTCACCGCCCGGATCATTGTGGACAGGTCGCGCAACTGCCGCGGCCCATGGCGCGGACCGGGCCGGTTCGTCGTTCCACCGTCCCAGGGCGCCCCGATCAGGCCGATCTGCACCTCGGCAAAGCGCGGATGGTCGAAGGGCACATGCGGCAGGCGCATGAAGGTAGGCACCCCCGCAAAGCGCGGCAGATCGAAACCCGAAACCGGCGCGAAAAAGTCATCCGTCATTGTGCCCCCCTGATTCCCGTCGCATCTGAGCACCCGCATGACCCCTTGTCAGCCCCCGTTGCGACATCACAATCGGGGGAAAGCCGCCAGCGGGTCACTCGGCCCCTTGACCCCTTGGCTCCGATCCCGCCTTATCGGTGCAACCCCTTTCAAGGATGCCCCCGATGTTTTCCAAGACTTCCGATCCGACCTCCGCCCCCGTGGCGCCTTCGGTGTCGCGCCCCTCGACCGCCGGGACGAATGTCAGCCGCTCGGTCCTTGGTGCCGACCTGAAGATCACCGGCGAGATCAGCACCACCGGGTCGGTCGAGGTTCTGGGCGAGATCGACGGCAACATCACCGCCCACGGACTGATCATCGGGCAAGAGGGTCGGGTGACCGGCTCGGTCAAGGCCGACACGGTCGAGGTGAAGGGCCGGTTCGATGGCAAGGTGACCTGCGACAGCTTCACCCTCCGCTCGACCGCCGAGGTCAAGGCGGATGTCACGACCGCGGGCATCGTGATCGAAAGCGGCGCCTCGATGGAAGGCCGGTTCCTCAAACCCAAGGGCTGAGATGTCCGGACTTCTGACCCGGACGGATGATGGCGGCATCGCCACCGTGACCCTGTCTTCGCCGCAGACGCTGAATGCCCTGTCTTCGGCAATGCTGGAGAAGCTTGCGGAAACCTTTGGCGCGATCGGGTCAGACGACAGCATCCGCGTCGTGATCCTGGCGGCCGAGGGCAAGGCGTTTTCAGCCGGTCATGACCTGAAGGAAATGCAGGGCTGCCGGACTGCGAACGACAAGGGGCGCTCGGCCCTGACGGCGCTGTTCGACCGCTGCGCCCTGCTGATGCAGCAGATTGCCGCCCTGCCCCAGCCCGTGATCGCGCAAGTGCAGGGCGTGGCCACCGCGGCGGGTTGCCAACTGGCCTGTTCCTGCGACCTGATCGTGGCCTCCGAAACGGCACGGTTCGGCGTGAACGGCATCAACCTCGGTCTGTTCTGTTCCACCCCCGCCGTTGCCCTGACCCGTCGGCTTGCCCCTGCCATTGCCTTCGAGCTGCTGGCGACGGGCGAGTTCCTTGCCGCCCCCCGCGCGCATGACCTTGGGCTGGTCAACCGCCTGGCCACTCCCGACCGGCTGCAGGCCGAAACCCTGGCGCTTGCCGCAAGCATCGCCGCGAAGGATCCCGATGCCATCCGCATCGGAAAGGCCGGTTTCCGCGCACAGATCGGCCTGCCACTGGATCAGGCCTACCGCGTGGCCACCGATGTCATGGTCGAGAACGCGCTTCTGGCGGCGACCGCCCAGGGTATCCAGGCCTTCCTGGACCGCAGCGCGCACAGGGGATGAAGACCCGCGGTCCTAGCGTCGCCAGAAGCTGGGCAGCACCAGCACCAACACCGCCAGCAGGCCCAGCCGACCCAGGATCATGCACAGCGTCATGATCGCGATGGCCCCCGGCGGGAAGTCAATGAAGGTGCCCGTGCGCTCGACCATCGGCCCGAAGCCGTAGCCCACATTGCCCAGTGTCGTCCAGACAGCGAAGAGCGCCGACACGGTATCGACCCCCAGCAGCGTCATCGCCACGCTCATCACGCCCAGGATCAGGATGAAGCTCGACACGAACAGGATCAGCGCGTTCAGGACGTCCTCTTCCACCGTCCGCCCGTCATAGCGGATCGGGTCCACGCTTGATGGACTGCCGATGCGCCGGATCTCGCGCCGCAGCACGGCCAGCGACAGTTGAACCCGGAAAACCGACAGGCCCGCCGCCGAAGATCCCGAACAGGCGCCGACCACGCCCAGAACAAAGCTGACGACCAGCATCGCGCCACCCCAGCTGGGGAAGCTGCCTGCCCCGTAGCCGGTCGAGGACATGATCGAGCTCAGATTGAACAGACTTTCGCGGAAGGCGGTCTCGATACCCGTGTTGCTTTGCCAGACCCGTAGCACAGCCAGCCCGATCACCGCGCTCATCAGCCAGCGGAAATAGGCCCGTGCCTGGGCATCGCGCCATAGGGGGCCGGGGGTTCCGTTCATCAGCTGAACATAACGGATGTAAGGCAGGCTGGCTGCGAACATCGATACCGATGCAGCATACTGTATTGCCGGGCTGTAGCCGCTGAACGAGGTATCCTTGGACGAAAATCCCCCGGTCGCCACAGTGGTCATGCCGTGGATCACCGCATCGACCGCCGGCATGCCAAGAACGGCGTAGGTTAGCATGATGATCACCGTCAGCCCGGAATAGACCAGCAGAAGCTGCCGGGCGATGTCGGTTGCGCGTGGCAGCGCCTTGCCGAAGGTGTCGAAGCCTTCGGTGCGGAAGAACTGCATACCCCCGATCCGCATCAGCGGCAGGAAGATCATGGCGATGAAGGCGATGCCCAGCCCTCCCAGCCAGTTCAGCATTCCCCGCCACAGGTTCATGCCCGTGGGCAGATCCGCCAGACCCGAAATCACCGAGGCACCGGTTGTCGTGATGCCCGACACCGCCTCGAAATAGGCATTCAGAAGGCTTAACCCCGGCGCACCGATCCAGAAGGGCAACGCGCCGAAGAATGGTACCAGGAACCATATCCCTGCGGTCAGCAGATAAGCCTGCCGCGTGTCCAGCGCACGGCCCAGCGCATTGCCGGTGGAAAGCGTCAGCGCCCCGCCCACGACCCCGGTGATCGTCGCAGATACAAGGAAAGCCGTGCCGTTCTCCAGCCCGGCTCGCCAGTCGATGATCGCCGGCGCAAGCATCAGGATCGCCAGAACGATCAGGATGCGGCCGATGACATAGGCGACGGGGCGGAAGTCAACCATGGTGGGCCATGGCTACGCGGCCCCGCCGGTTGCGTCAACCGGCGTGGATGAGGCTTGCGAACAGCCGCGGGTCAAGGCTGGTCGCGGCAAAGGTTTCGCCTTCGGTCAGCAGGCTGATCGCATCGTGGCTGTGCAGACTTTCCTGATGGCTGGCAATCACCCGGAAATCGCCGATCCGGGGATCAGCCCGCAGCGCCTCGCAGAACAGCCGCGCTGCGTCTTCCACGAAGACCGGATTCGCCGCGTTCAGTTCGGCAAAGGCCTGCTCGTCCTCGCGCTTGACCATCACCTGTGTTTCAGTGACCACGGCACTGCGGGCCAGGTCGATCAGATCCTCGATCGCCATCTCGGCCGTCAGTTCCACCGACAGCCGCGCAACCGACCGCTGCGAATGCGGAGTCGCAAGCTGACCTCGCGTCATGCGCGCATGTTCCGAAAGTTCCAGGCTGCACGGGCAGGTCGAGGAATAGACGTAGTCCAGATGCAGGATCCGCTTGCGCACACCGGCGGTCTCAACCAGTTCCAGCGCGATGTCGTAGTACTGCCAGCCGGAAAGGCCCGACCGCAGCGAGGACAACTGCATCGGGAACGACGCGCGCATCTGGATGCGCGCATCGAATGAGCCCAGATCCCGCATGTAATCGTCCAGCGCCGCCTCTATCACGCCGAAGGAGAACTCTCGTTCCGCATGGGCATAGAACGACCGCATGATGCGGCTCATGTTGATGCCCTTCTTTTCCGCCTCAAGGCTGACAGTGCCGGTCACGCTGGTTTCCAGCACCACGGCGCCACCATCGCGAGTGGCATAGCGGATCGGCAGTCGGAAATTCGATATGCCCACATGCTGAATGCGCGCCTTCGCGCCACGGATCAGGCTGGACGGCCCGTTCTGAAGGTCGGGCATGGCGCGCAGATAGGCCGCATCGGGGCGGAAATCGCCCGGATAATCACGCGACAGGGCCGGATAGCCTTGCCCTGGCAGCAGATACCCCACCGCCGCATCCAGACTCGAGATCTCCTCGTCCGAGACCTTCCCCGCCCATTGCCGCAGTACGGCCAACGCAGCCTCGGCCTCGTCACGGGTGGGCAGACGGTCGATCTCGGGGGTGTGGATGTTCATGGGAAGGGTCCTTTCGGTTCGGGCAAGGCAAGAGCCTGCCGTCAATTTCCGGAGAGTCTTACGGATGATGACCGCCGCCGGATCACCCTGGTCCGTGGCAGGCCTTCATCAGATAGGCATTTCAGCCGCCCGCACAAGCGGGGTTTGCGACCGTCACGCGGCGGAAAGCGCCCCGGTCAGGTCGGCGATCAGGTCACCCGCATCCTCCAGCCCCAGCGACAGCCGGATCAGGCCTGGGGTGATCCCCAGCGCGTCCTTCTGGTTCTGCGGCAGGCGCTGGTGGGTGGTGGTGGCCGGGTGTGTCGCGATGGTCCTGGCATCGCCCAGATTGTTCGAAATCTTCGCGATCTCCAGCGCATCCAGGAAGCGGAACGCCGCTTCCTTGCCGCCCTTGACCTCGAAGGTCACAAGCGTGCCCCCGGACCCCATCTGCGCCATGGCCAGCGTGTGCTGCGGATGGCCCGGCAAGCCCGGATAGATCACCCTGGTCACTTTCGGATGTGCTTCCAGCGCCCTTGCCACCTGCAACGCGGTATCCGCCATGGCGCGGCAGCGCAGGTCGAGCGTGGCCAAGCCGTTCAGATGCAACCAGGCGGTGAAGGGGCTCATCGACCCACCCGTATGCTTCATGTAGGGTTCCAGCGTCTTGCGAACGAATTCGCGGCTTCCGCAGACCACGCCGCCAAGCGCGCGGCCCTGACCGTCGATATGCTTGGTCGAGGAATAGACCACGACATCCGCGCCCTGCTCGACCGCCCGCGAAAAGATCGGGGTGGCAAAGACGTTGTCGCAGATCACGATCGCCCCCGCCGCGTGGGCGATCTCGCTCACCGCGCGGATGTCCACCAGTTCGAGCGTGGGGTTCGACATCGATTCGAAGAAAACCGCCTTCGTGCCGGGCGTAACCGCCGCGCGCCACTGGTTCAGGTCGGCGCCATCGACAAAGGTCACATGCACACCGAACTTGCCCAGCACCTCTTCCAGCACATACAGGCACGACCCGAACAGCGCGCGCGACGAGACGACCTGATCGCCCGCCCGGACCACTGACATCAACGCGCCGCTGACGGCCGCCATGCCGCTGGCGGTGGCGAAGGCGTCCTCGGTTCCTTCCAGTGCGGCGATGCGCTCCTCGAACATCCGCGTCGTGGGGTTGCCGTAGCGGGCATAGATGAACTCGTCCTCGCCCGCCTTCAGGAACCGCGCCTCGGCGGCCTCGGCGGAGGGATAGACGAAGCCCTGCGTCAGGAAGATCGCCTCGGCCATCTCGCCGTACTGGCTGCGGCGGCTGCCTTCATGCACCAGCTGCGTGCGGGTCTTCCAGTCCTTCGTCATCGCCCGATCTTTCCTTGCTGGCCTTGCGACCATGAAAAAGCCCCGGACCCTGAAAGGTGCCGGGGTGCGAGCCCTTCACCTCTTTAGCGGCTTGTTTAACGTGGCCCGCAATCCGGTCACAAAGCACCACGAACCGCCTCATACGCCCCGACCCGACCGTGGTCAAGGCGCCACACCCCGGCCCTGTCATGCGCCGGTCATCGCCGCGTCACCCCGCCGTCGCTGCCGCACGCCAGAAGGCGTGCAACCCAGCAGCACGAGGCAGGCCATGACCGACGATTCCCGTCCGATCCGCGCCGACATGGGCCCCGACGGCCTGAAGCTTGACCGTGAACGGCTGGGGCGCAAGCTCGACCTGCTCCCCCCGACCGCGCCCGTGGTGGTGATGATCCACGGCTGGCGCTATGCCCCGGATTTTGCGCGCGACTGTCCGCATGGCTCGATCCTGTCGCTCGACCCGCGGCCGGACGACCGGCGCGCGGTCAGCTGGCCACGGCACCTGGGGCTGAATGGAACGGCCGGCCTTGGCATCGCGCTGGGCTGGAACGCGAAATGCGATCCCTGGCGCGCGCACTGGCGCGCCGGCCGGACCGGCGCTGCACTGGCCGAGATCGCAGGACTGGTCCATGCCCGGACCGGGCGCGGGGTCCAGGTCATCGCCCATTCCTTGGGCGCGCGGGTGGCACTTGCCGCCCTGTCGCAGAGCGCGACAGATCATATCACCCGGATGATCCTGCTGGCACCGGCCGAAACGCGCGGTCGGGCGCTGGCTGCAATGGGCACGCCTGCGGGCCGATCGGTGGAGGTGATCAATGTCACCACCCGCGAGAACGACTTGTTCGACGCCTGCTTCGAATGGGGAATCCACCTTGGCCTGCGCACTTCGATCGGTCAGGGCCTCGGGCGCCGGCTGCCAAACTGGCACGATCTTTGGATTGATCAGGCACAGACGCTGCAGGCGCTGGCCGCACTCGGCCACCCGCTGACCGCCCCGCCCCGGCGTATTTGTCACTGGTCCCCCTATCTGCGCCCCGGCACCATCGCGCTTTACCGCGCGCTGATCGAGGGGCGGCTTGCCGTGCGCGACCTGCCACTGAATCGCCCCGGTCGGCGCTGGTCGCGGCTGCTTCTGGGAGGGCGCGGCTGGCAACCCGGACCCGATGCCTGCCACACTTGATTTTCGCCGGAACCCGCGCGACAGTCGTGACCTGGCACCCGGTTTTCCGCAGCCCCTGATGCGGCACCCACTCGTCCTCATCCTTGCCGTCCTGCTGCCCGCAATCCCGGCCTGGTCGCAAACCTGCGCCGACCGCAGCGGCAACTACACCGCCCGTATCTCGCTCTGCGATCAGGCGTTAGATGCGTCGGACAATCCCGGCGACGCGGCCTTTGCCCTGGCGATGAAGGGCGAGGCGCAGCGGATGCTGGGCGACTACGAAGCTGCGGCGGCAACCCTGCAACAGGCGCTGGAGGTGACTCTGGACAATTCCTGGGTCTGGGTCGAACTGGGCAATGTCCGCCATGATCAGGGCGATCTGGCCGGGGCCCTCGCGCATTATTCCGCGGCGCTGGCAGTCGAAGACCATGCAGACGCCTGGGCCAACGGGGCAGAGGCCTGGTGGCAATTCCGAATGGATCAGCGGTGTTCCGACGATGCCGACAACGCACTGCGTCTTGATCCCGAACATGCCTTTGCGAACGAGATGAAGGGCCGCTGCGTGACCGTACTCGGCCGCGCGCAAGAGGCGATCAGCTATTTCGACATGGCCATCGCACTGGCGCCCGGCTACCAGAACGCCTACTGGAACAAGCTGGCCGCGCTGGCCGTGCTGGGCCGCCATCAGGAGGTGATCACCACCGCCGACAAGGCAATGAGCCCGGATGTCGTGCCAAACCCCAATCCGGTGATCGAGGTAGACATCCTGTCCCGCCGGCTGATGGCTGTGGCACAGATGGAGTCCCCCGAAACCGTCACCGCCGGGGCGCTGGCCCTGCTCGCCCGCTATCCGGACAACCTTACGGCATTGCACATCCTGGGCCGTGCCCTTCTGGATGCGGGCAAGGCGGCCGAGGCCGATGCTGCAACGCAGATCTTGCGCAGCAACCCCGACGACAAGCAGATGGCGGCGATCTTTCACGACACCCTGGCGCGGATCGACGTGGCGCTGGACCGGCTTGACGACGTCTAAGCCAGCTATTCCGAGGCCATGCGCCTTGAACCCGGCCTGTCCCGCACCTACGCTCGCAGCCTGTCGGGCCTTGGCTTCCTTCCGCTGTCGAACACGCCGGCAGCGGTGCTGACGGCGCTCAGACGCTGCCTTGATGTGAAGAAGAATACATGTCTCGCGAAGGCCTGAAGCCGAACGCCACCCCTCAGACCGGTTGGCCGTCATCGTCCAGATTGATCACCGTCAGCACCATGGCGCGCAGGACCATCTGGCCGATTACCGGCAGGACCGCCCAGAACAGCAACCAGTGCGAGGCATCCATCACCTGGATCAGCGTTTCGTTCAGCAGCAGGAAGGCGAAGTTGTATACCACCATCATCCGGGTAAGGTTCGGCAGGTGGCCGCGCATTTCCGCGTCAGGCCAGAAGCTGGCGGCGGTGTCGTTGCGGTTCTTCAGGACATCCATCAGGAAGATGGCACCGATGACAACATAGAACACGCTCTGCATCCTCTGGCACCAGATCGGCGCATCGACTGCGGCCAGCACCAGAAGCGGCAGCCCCGCAAAGCTGAGCGCCAGCAAGGCCGTGCGAGCGGGCGAATAGCGCGTCCGCATCCGCAGGACCATGCCCTCGAACCCCAGCGCGATACGAACCGCCAGCGCCAGCAGGAAGGCCGTAACGAAGGCCTGACCTTCGTGGTCGGCGCCAAGAAGCACTGACAGGGCCGGGTAGCCCAGCAAGAGCACTGCGCCGGGAATGTACATGCTGCGCGAGATCGGCGGCAGATCCTGGAACAGGCTCAGGAACAGGCGGATCACGTCGAACGGCTGGCGGTGCATGGCGGCGAACTCCCACAGCTTCGCCGTTCTCATTATCCGCGCATCAAGGCAGGTCTGCGGCAGGAAGCTGACCTTCAGGCGGCATTCCTGTGCACTCTGTCAGGGCTTGTCTTCGGGCGGCTCTTCCATGTAGCGCGCCAGCATCGCGAACTGCGCCATCAGGAACAGGAACAGCGCGGCGGGCATGGCGAACGTTTCAAGCTTCACCCAAAGCTCTGTCGATTGCGTGCGCCAGATCCCTTCGTTCGCAATGGCCAAGGCCGCAAACATCAGCGCCAGCCGCCGGGTCAGGATCATCCAGCCCTCTGGTTTCATTGGCAAAGCTTCGGACATTACCCATTGCAGCAGGCTGACCCCACGCAGCAGGCCCGCGCCAAGGATCAGCGCGAAGGTGCCATAGACGATCGTCGTCTTCATCTTGAAGAAACTCTCATCGTTAAACCAGGCGGTCAGCCCACCAAAGAACACGACCATCACGGCAACAAAGATCTGCATGCGCGACAAGGCGCCCGTCAGCCACCACAGGGCCGCAATCGAGGCCAGAAGCAGCGGCACCAGAATGACCGCCGCCACAATGAAGCCCGAATATTCGGTTCCGGCGATCAGGAACGAGTCATCCTTGATCCACATGTAGATCACGAAAAAGGCCAGCGTCGGCCCCAGTTCCAGCACTTGCTTCAGCACCGGATTGATCTTCCGCTCAGCCATCCTGGGCCCTTCCCGTTCCTTGTTCCGCCTATCTGGCCCGGATCGGTCAGCGGTTCAAGGGCGGCGGCGCATGGCAGGATGCCACGGGCGGCCGAGACAGGTGGCAAGCCCGGCCCCCGCATCCCGCTGTCGAGGCACAATCGCGTCACCGCCCGACAGGCACCAGGGGGACGTCCCTTGGGCGGAAGGGACCGGGCCGGCCACGCAAGGCCCGATCCGCTCTGGCGCAAAAGGGGCCGTCGAATGGCCCCTCAACCTTCAGATCCCACCAGCGCACGGGCAAAATCATCGGGGTCAAACGGGGCGAGGTCGTCGATCTGTTCGCCCACGCCGATGGCATGGATCGGCAGGCCGAAGCGGTCGGCCAGCGCCACCAACACGCCGCCCTTGGCGGTGCCGTCCAGTTTGGTCATCACGAGGCCCGAGACATCGGCGATCCTGCGGAAGATCTCCACCTGGGTCAGCGCGTTCTGGCCGGTGGTCGCGTCCAGCACCAGCAGCGTGTTGTGCGGCGCGGTCGGATCGACCTTTCGGATCACGCGGAAGATCTTGGCCAGTTCCTCCATCAGGTCGGCCCGGTTCTGCAAGCGGCCTGCCGTGTCGATCAGCAGCAGGTCCGCGCCCTCGGCCTTGGCCTTCGTCAGCGCATCAAAGGCGAGGCTTGCGGGGTCCGAGCCTTCGGGGGCGGTCAGCACGGGGACGCCCGCCCGTTCGCCCCAGATCTTCAGCTGATCCACCGCAGCCGCGCGGAAGGTATCGCCGGCTGCGATCACCACCTGCTTGCCGGCGGCCTTGAACTGGCTGGCCAGCTTGCCGATCGTCGTGGTCTTGCCCGACCCGTTCACCCCTACCACCAGCACGACCTGCGGCTTCTGCGGATAAAGGGGCATCGGCCGCGCCACCGGCTGCATGATCCGCGCCACCTCGGCCGCCAGCGCCGCGCGCAGCTCGGCTGCCGAGACCCGTTTGCCGAAGCGCCTCTCGGCGATGTTCGCCGTCACGCGCACCGCCGTCTCAACCCCCATGTCGGCCTGGATCAGCAGTTCCTCCAGGCTTTCCAGCATGGCATCGTCCAGGACACGGCGGCTTTCCTCGCCCCGGCCCAGGATGCGCCCCAGCAGGCCTGGTTTCGCGGATTCGGCCGGAGCGGGCGACGCGACAGATCCGGTGTCGGGCGCCGTCGAGGGTGCAGCCGGGGCAGGGGCCGCGCCAGCCTCGTCCCCTGGCCCCCCTTCGGCGACCAGCGCCTCCAGCCCCTCGCCAATCTTGTCCGAGGAACGGAACAGACGGTCCTTCAGCTTCTTGAAAAAGGACATGGCCCACCGCCTTTCCTGCCGTTTTCTTCCACCTAATCGCTTTGGCCGCGCGTGGAAAGTCCCGCCGACTGACCGAGCTCGACGATCGCTGCCCTGTCTTTCCCACAGAAGCGAGGCTGGCGTGGTGGGGCGACAAACGGACTGCGTCCTGCCTGCGGCAATCTCGCGACTGGCAGGGCCGCGCGGGGATGTTACTTTCCAGCCCATGACTGGCCGCCCCCTGCCCTTGGCCTCCTTTGCGTTGGCCGCCCTTCTGCCCCTGCCGCTTCTTGCGCTGGGGGCGCTGGTGGGCGGGATATGGCTTTGGGCCGCGTTTCTGTACATGGCCATACTCACCGTCATGCTGGACCAGCTGATCCCGCTGACCGCTGGCAGTGCCGAGGGGGAAGAATTCCCTGCTGCCGACCTGCTCCTCGTCAGCGTGGCGATCGGTGCGCTGACTGCCCTGCCGGTCGCGACCTGGGCCATTGCGGGCGAAAGCGGCCTTGCGGCGGGCGAACGGGTGCTTGTGTTCTTCGCCACAGGTCTCTGGCTGGGTCAGGTCGCGCATCCCGCCGCGCACGAATTGATCCACCGCCCCCGGCGCCAACTTTTCCGGCTGGGGGCTGCGGTCTATTCCGCCCTGCTGTTCGGTCATCATGCCAGCGCCCACCGGCTGGTACATCACCGTCATGTCGCCAGCGCCCTGGATCCCAACACAGCTCGCGCAGGCGAAAGCTTCTATCGCTTCGCCCTGCGCGCCTGGCATGGCAGCTTCGTCCAGGGCTACCAGGCCGAAGCCGAGTTGCGCGCCCGCAGCCCGTGGAAAGGCCTGCACCCCTATGCCGGCTACCTGGCCGGAAGCGCCCTGGCCCTTGCCACCGCCCTGCTGGTGGCCGGCCCGGCCGGGGTTCTGGTCTGGGTACTGCTGTCACTCCATGCCCAGATGCAGATCCTGCTGTCCGACTACGTCCAGCACTATGGCCTGACCCGAAGCCAGCGCGCAGATGGCAGGCTGGAACCCGTCGGCCCCCGTCACAGCTGGAACACCGCACATTGGTTCACCTCGGCGCTGATGCTGAACGCCCCGCGCCACTCCGACCATCACACCAGTCCCGGGCGCCCCTTCCCCGCCCTGCGCCTGCCACCGCCCGAAGAAGCCCCCCGCCTGCCCTGGCCCCTTCCCGTCGCCTGCACGCTGGCGCTGATGCCCCGTCTTTGGCGTCGCGCGATTCGTCCCCATCTCGTGCGCTGGCACCGGCCCCCCACACCGGCGCAGGACACGCGGGCTTGACTGGAAATCAGCGCCACTCTCTGGCACCTTCCGCCCCGAAGTTCCCGGAGCGATTGATGCGACCTGTTCTTGCCGGCCTTTCCCTTTTCGTCGCAGCCCTGCCGGCTCTGGCTGAAACCCCCATGACGGGTGCCGAGTTCGAGGCAAATACCACGAACGAGACCATCACCTACGACTACGGCAACGGCCTGTTCGGCACCGAGGAATATCTGCCCGGACGCCGCGTCCGCTGGGCTTTCGAGGGCGAGCTTTGCATCTACGGCATCTGGTATGAAAAGGACGACCAGATCTGTTTCGCTTACGAAGACGACCCCACTCCTGCCTGCTGGCTGTATTTCCTGGAAGACGGTCGCATTCGTGGCCGTTACATGGGCGAAGGTGGCGGCTGGGAGATTCTGGAATCCTCGCGTGACGGCGGCCCGCTGCCCTGTGCCGGTCCCGATGTGGGGGTCTGAGCCGATGCGGCTGGCCATTCTCATGCTGGGCCTGATGCCCGGCCTCGCCCATGCGAACCCGCCGCTGACCGCCGAGGCCTTCGAGGCACATGTGACTGGCCAGACAATCACCTACCGCCAGCAGGACCAGGTGTTCGGCATCGAGGAATACCTGCCGGGCCGCAAGGTCCGCTGGTCGGTGGCACCCGGCATCTGCCAGCATGGCACCTGGTATCCCGAAGGTCAGGCGATCTGCTTCGTTTACGAAAGTGATCCGACCCCGCACTGCTGGACCTTCTGGATGGAAGCTGGCGCGCTGGCAGCCCTGTCCACCGAGGCAGAGCCAGGGGCCGAGCTTCACGAGACCGAGCGCAGCGCGACGCCGCTCTCCTGCCCCGGCCCGGACGTGGGGGCCTGAGATGCTGCGCCCGGCCCTGATTCTTGCCCTTTCCGGCGCCACCGTCGAGGCCCAGACACGGATGACGCCGGAAGAGTTCGAGTCCTGGTCCAACGGTCGCACACTCGACTATCGCATCGACGGACAGCTCTGGGGCAGTGAACAGCATTTCCCGGATCGGCGGACGCTTGATGCCGATGCCGGCGGGGCATGCGTCGCAGGCCAGTGGTATCCCCAGGGCGGCGATATCTGCTTTCACTACGAAACCGGTCCCGGGCCGCACTGCTGGAGCTTCTGGCGCGATGGCGACCGTGTCCTTGCAAGGATCGCCGGAAACCCGGACTCGCCTGTGGCAGAGGTGACCATCTCTCACCAGCCGCTTGCCTGTCCCGGCCCCGACCTGGGGTCATGAGCGCCAGCCCATTGTGCCTTTCCCCGGGACAACCCTGGGTGCCTGCGGCTACCGTGACAGTGCCGCGGTGACGGACACGACGCGCCTGCGGTGGTGACCCGGTCAAGGTGCCGCAGCGTCCACGGACTTGCGCCGCATGACGCGGTGCGCCTTTCAACTCGTATCTTGCGGTTCCCGCCAAACGGATTGAGCGACAGGTCTTCACTCGGCCGCATCCGGGGATTCGCCCCAGGCTTGCGCAGCAGACCCTCAAGACGAGCCTGCGGTGATCCCGGCGACCCCGGCCACCGTTTCATACGCCTAAGGCCGCGTAGGGGGGCTCGATGCCCCACGGGCGGCACGCCGTTTCAGAAAAGGCTTCCCTGTCCGCCTTCGCCCCCATCCCTGCCCTGTCGCGCTGGACCTGCCCCCAGCGCCAGCCGACCATCGTGGAACTCGATCTCCAGGGCCGCCGCTGCCGCCGCCCTTGCCTTCGTCGTTACCACTGCCCCGTCGCCGCGCACCACCGCATAGCCCCGCTTCAGGGTCGCGTGATAGCCCAGCGTCGTCCGGGTCCGGTCCAGGGCCTCCAGTCGGTCGCGAAGCCGGGCCAGCCGCGCCGTCGGGGCCGCCTCCAGCCGGTCAGCCAGCACCGAAAGCCGCGCCCGCCCCTCGGCCGCCCGTCGCGCTGCCTCGCCCAGAAGCCGGACGAGGGCCGGGGTCAGCCGGGCAGCCAGGCCAGTCAGCCGCTCGCCCCGCCGGTCCAGCCGCTGGGCAACGGCACGGTGCAACCTGTCGGCCCTGGCCGCCAGCTGGTCGCGCTGCCGCGCCAGCCCAGCCCGCAGTGCCCCCGGCTGCAACCGCCCCGCCACGCGATCGAAAGCGCGGTGCTTCACCGCCGCGGCCAGCCCCAGCCCCGCCGAAAGCCGCATCGCCGCTGTGTCCAGCCGTTGCCGGGGCGTCGCCAGCAATGCCTCTGGCCGGGGCAGCGCGCGTGACAGATCACGCAGCCGCTGGCCGCGCAACGTCACCCCCTGCACCGCCCCGCGCACCAGCCGCGCACCCAGGGCCTCCAGCGCCGCCACCAGCTCCAGCCGCACTGGCACCGCCAGCTCCGCCGCCGCAGTGGGCGTGGGCGCGCGCAGGTCGGCGGCGTAGTCGATCAGCGTGGTGTCCGTCTCGTGCCCCACGGCGCTGATCAGCGGAATGCGCGAGGCCGCCGCCGCGCGCACCACCACCTCCTCGTTGAAGCCCCAGAGGTCCTCCAGCGACCCTCCGCCCCGCGCCACGATCAGCACATCGGGGCGCGGGATCGGCCCCCCGGGCTCGATCGCGTTGAACCCCCGGATCGCGGCGGCCACCTCGGCCGCGCAGGACTGGCCCTGCACCGCCACCGGCCAGACCAGCACATGCCGCGGAAAGCGGTCGCGCAGACGGTGCAGGATGTCCCGGATCACCGCCCCGCTGGGAGAGGTCACGACCCCGATCACCCGCGGCAGATAGGGGATCGGCTTCTTCCTTCCCTGGTCGAACAGCCCCTCGGCCGCCAGTGCGGCCTTGCGCTTTTCCAGCATCGCCATCAGCGCGCCCGCGCCGGCCGGGACCACATCCTCGACGATCAGTTGATATTTCGACTGGCCCGGAAAGGTGGTCATCCGGCCCGTGGCCACGACCTCCATCCCCTCTTCCGGGCGCACCTGCATCCGCGCCACCTGGCCTTTCCAGCTGACCGCCGCGATCACGGCACGGTCGTCCTTCAGGTCGAAATACAAATGCCCCGAGGCCGGCCGGCTGACCCGCCCCACCTCGCCCCTGACCCGGACGAAGCCGAATTCGCCCTCGATCACCCGCTTCACCGCACCCGAAAGCTCGGAAACGGTGTATTCCGGCTGGTTGCCCTGCGCTGTCGGGCCGTTGTCGAAAAGGTCCATGCTTGCCCTCCGTCGCCCCCGACCCTATGACGCGGCGACGGAACTTCCAAGCGGGGGCGCGGCGATGAACATCCTGATCCTGGGCTCGGGCGGGCGGGAACATGCGCTGGCCTGGGCGGTGAAGCAGAACCCCAAATGCGACCGGCTGATCGTGGCCCCGGGCAATGCCGGGATCGCGATGCTCGCCGAATGTGCCGACCTGAACATCCTCGACGGTGCGACGGTGGTCGGCTTCTGCGAGGAGAACGCCATCGACTTCGTGATCATCGGCCCCGAGGCCCCGCTGGCCGCCGGTGTGGCGGATGCCACACGTGCTGCCGGCATCCTGACCTTCGGCCCATCGGCGGCGGCAGCCCGGCTTGAAGCATCGAAGTCCTTTACCAAGGAAATCTGCGCGGCCTGCGGCGCCCCCACCGCAGCCTGGGCACGCTTCACCTCTGCCGAGCCCGCGAAGGAACATGTCCGCGCACAAGGCACCCCCATCGTGGTCAAGGCCGATGGCCTTGCTGCCGGCAAGGGTGTCATCGTGGCGATGACCGAGGCCGAGGCGCTGGCGGCCATCGACGACATGTTCGGCGGCGAATTCGGCGCCGCAGGTGCCGAGGTGGTGATCGAGGAATTCATGCATGGCGAAGAGGCCAGCTTCTTCGTCCTTTCCGATGGCACGCACGCCCTGCCCGTCGGCACCGCCCAGGACCACAAGCGCGTGGGCGATGGCGATACGGGACCGAACACCGGCGGCATGGGCGCCTATTCCCCCGCCCCGGTCCTGACCGATGCCATCCAGAAGCAGGCGATGGAGGAAATCGTCCTGCCCACCATCCGCGAGATGGCCCGGCGCGGCACGCCCTACGAGGGGGTGCTCTATGCCGGGCTTATGATCGACCAGGGCCGCGCCCGCCTGGTGGAATACAACTGCCGCTTCGGCGACCCGGAGTGTCAGGTTCTGATGATGCGCCTCGGCGCGCAGGCGCTGGACCTCATGCTGGCCTGCGCCGAGCACCGTCTGGACGAGGTGCGGGTGAACTGGGCCGACGACCATGCGCTGACTGTCGTCATGGCTGCACGGGGTTATCCGGGAGCCTACGCAAAAGGCAGCCAGATCCGCGGCCTCGAGGAACTGCCCGAGGACAGCAGGCACATGGTGTTTCACGCCGGGACGGCCGCGCGCGACGGGCAGATCATCGCAGCCGGGGGCCGTGTGCTGAATGTGACTGCGCGCGGCGGAACCTTGCGCGAGGCGCGCGACGCGGCCTATGCCATGGTCGATGCAATCGACTGGCCCGGCGGCTTCTGCCGCCGAGACATCGGCTGGCGCGCGCTTGCAGAATAGCGCGGCTTGCGCCGCAGGCCTTTCCTCTCGTCGTCGCGCCTTGCGCCCTCCTCCTCGGCTGATGGGGGCATCCTGCCCCATCAGCCGAGGGTATTTCCGAAGGAGCGAATGCACTTGCTCCTTGCACAAATACTCTGGGGTTTTTGGGGTGAACCCCCCATTGCCGGAACCGGTTGGGTTGCCGGCTCAGAGACGAGACCCGAGGCGCGCCTGCCAAGGCGCGCGATTTGCCATGCGCCGCCACTTGCACCCGGAACGGGCCTTGCATAAGAGACCCGCGGATTGATCCGGCCCTTGGGAGGGACCATGCCGCTTCTGGTGATGAAATTCGGGGGAACCTCGGTCGCCGACCTGGCGCGGATCGAGAATGCCGCCCGGAAGGTAAAGGCCGAGGTCGAGCGCGGCTATGACGTGATCGTGATCGTCAGTGCCATGTCCGGCAAGACCAACGAACTGGTGGGCTGGGTCGAGCAGACCTCGAAGCTGTACGACGCGCGCGAATATGACGCCGTGGTCTCCTCGGGCGAGAACGTGACCGCCGGCCTCATGGCATTGCGCCTGCAGGAGATGGGCATTCCCGCGCGGTCCTGGCAGGGTTGGCAGGTGCCGATCAACACCACCTCGGCCCATGGCGCGGCGCGCTTCGTCTCGATCCCGCGCGACAACATCGACGCCAAGTTCCGCGAAGGCTTCAAGGTCGCGGTCGTCGCGGGCTTCCAGGGCCTGTCGCCCGAGGGGCGGATCACCACGCTCGGCCGCGGCGGCAGCGACACCACCGCCGTCGCCTTCGCCGCCGCCTTCGGCGCCGAACGTTGCGACATCTACACCGATGTCGACGGCGTCTACACCACCGACCCCCGCATCAGCCCCAAGGCGCGCAAGCTGGACAAGATCGCCTTCGAGGAGATGCTGGAGCTTGCCTCGCTGGGTGCGAAGGTGCTTCAGACACGCTCGGTCGAACTGGCGATGCGCTACAAGGTGCGGCTGCGGGTGCTGTCCTCGTTCGAGGACGCCACCGAAACCTCTGGAACCCTGGTCTGCGACGAGGATGAAATCATGGAATCCAAGGTAGTTTCCGGCGTCGCCTATTCCCGCGACGAGGCGAAGATGACGCTTCTGAAGGTCGAGGACCGGCCGGGCGTGGCCGCGGCGATCTTCGGGGCGCTCGCAGATGCGGGCGTGAACGTGGACATGATCGTCCAGAACATCAGCGAGCTGGAAAACCCGACCGACAAACGCGCCTTCACCGACATGACCTTCAGCCTGCCCACCAACCAGGTGGAGCGGGCAAAGAAGGCGATCGAGGATGCCGCCGCTGCGGGCAAGTTCGTCTTCACCGAACTGGTGACGGATAGCGATGTTGCCAAGGTCTCGGTCGTCGGCATCGGCATGCGCAGCCAGGTGGGCGTGGCCGCCAAGATGTTCGCGGCACTTGCGGCAGAGAACGTGAACATCAAGGTCATCACTACATCCGAGATCAAGATTTCCGTCCTGATCGACAGGAAATACATGGAATTGGCCGTGCAGGCCCTGCACGACGCCTTCGAGCTGGAAAAGGCCTAGGGTCCGCTTCGGCCATCACCGGGCCTGTACCAGAGCAAGGTGCGGCCGGCGTTCAGGGTGGCGGTCGCCGTCCGGGCGCGACCATTCGCAGCGGATGCGCCCGCCGTACCGTCCGGCATCCTGTGATGATCGTGCATGTAGGGCATACTGTCCGCGTGGCGCGGATGGTGGTGGCTGCCCAAACCGCAGGCATGGTCACCCTTGCCGATGCCGCCCCACCCTGCTGCGGCCAGAGCCGTGAGCAAAGTCGTTCCCTTCCGCGTGGCGTCCCCCTATAGAAGGGGAAAACAACCGCAGGGATGCCTGATGCCGGATCGGAGTGAAAGCGACAGCCGCAAGCTTCTGCGCCGCCTGCGCGACACGCTGGCCGTGCCGGGAAAGGGCCAGGACCGGCTGGACCAGATCACCCATCTGATCGCCGACAGCATGGGAACCGAGGTCTGCTCGATCTATCTTTTCCGTGATTCCGAGACGCTGGAACTGTGCGCCACGCAGGGCCTGAACAAGTCTGCTGTCCACAAGACCCGGATGAAGCTGGGCGAGGGTCTGGTCGGCCGTGTCGCGCGCACCGGCATGCCGGTCAATACCGCCGACGCACCCAGTGAAAAGGGCTTCCGCTACATGCCCGAGACGGGGGAGGAACTGTATTCCTCGTTCCTCGGGGTGCCCATCCAGCGGGTGGGCGAGAAGCTGGGCGTGCTGGTTGTCCAGTCGAGGACCGCACGGCAGTTCTCGGAAGACGAGATATATGCGCTGGATGTCGTCGCGATGGTGCTGGCCGAGATGACCGAGCTTGGCGCCTTCACCAGCGAGGAGAACGGCATCCGCGCGCTGCACAAGCAGCCAGTGATGTTCCGCGGCGGCTCGGGCCAGGAAGGCGCCGCGGAAGGCCGGGTGTGGCTGCACGAGCCGCGCGTCGTCATCACCAACCCCGTGGCAGACGACCCGTTGACCGAGATCGAGCGCATCCGCGCCGCGGTGGGCGAGCTGCGCGTCTCGATCGACGACCTGCTGGCGGCCGAACATCTGGACAAGGAGCAGAAGCAGGTCCTGGAAGCTTATCGGATGTTCGCCCATTCCCGCGGCTGGCTGCGGCGGATGGAGGAAGACATCATGCGCGGCCTTTCGGCCGAGGCTGCGGTGGAAAAGGAACAGTCTGCCGCCCGCGCGCGGATGGAACAGGTGCCCGACGCCTATCTGCGCGAGCGGCTTTCGGATCTTGACGATCTGTCGAACCGTCTGTTGCGCATCCTGACCGGTCAGGGCAAGGACACCGGCGCCGAGATGCCAGACAATCCGGTCCTGGTCGCGCGCAACATCGGCCCGGCCGAACTCCTGGACTACGGGCGCAAGCTGAAGGGCGTGGTGTTGGAGGAAGGGTCGGTCGGATCGCATGCCGCCATCGTCGCGCGGGCGCTTGCGATCCCTTTGGTGATCAATGCCGAACGGATCACGACCGAGGCCCTGAACGGCGACCCGATCCTTGTGGACGGTGACCAGGGCGTCGTCCATCTGCGGCCCGAGGAAACGGTCGCCCGCGCCTTCCGCGACAAGATCGCCATGCAGGCCGAGGCACAGAAGCGCTATGCGTCCCTGCGCAATCTGCCCGCGACGGCACTTTGCGGCACGACCATCTCGCTGCACATGAACGCCGGCCTGATGGCCGACCTGCCCAGCCTTGAAGGCTCGGGAGCAGACGGGGTGGGCCTGTTCCGCACCGAGTTGCAATTCCTGATACGGTCGCGGATGCCGCAGAGGGCGGAACTGGCCGCGCTCTACGCCCGTGTCATGGATGCGGCCAAGGGCAAGCGCGTGGCCTTCCGCACGCTCGACATCGGGTCGGACAAGGTATTGCCCTACATGAAGCCGCAGGACGAGCCCAACCCCGCCATGGGCTGGCGCGCCGTGCGCGTGGGGCTAGACAAGCCGGGCGTGTTGCGGATGCAGCTTCAGGCCCTGATCCGGGCTGCGAAGGGGCGGCCGCTGACGATCATGTTTCCGCTGATTTCGGAACACAGCGAATTCCAGCAGGCCCGTGCCCATGTCCTGCGCGAGGTGCACCGGGAACGCTCGCTGGGCCATCCGGTCCCGGACCGGCTCGAAATCGGCGCGATGCTGGAAACCCCCTCGCTCGCCTTCGCGCCTCGCGCCTTCTTCGAGCTGGCCGATTTCGTCTCGGTCGGGGGCAACGACCTGAAGCAGTTCTTCTTCGCCGCCGACCGCGAAAACGAACTGGTGCGCCGCCGTTACGACACGCTGAACCTGTCCTTCCTGACCTTCCTCGAAGGCATAGTCGCCCGTTGCGCCGAAACCGGCACGCCCCTGTCCTTCTGTGGCGAGGATGCCGGTCGTCCGGTCGAGGCGCTGGCACTCGCCGCCATCGGCTTTCGCACGCTGTCGATGCGGCCGGCGTCGGTCGGCCCGGTCAAGGCCCTGATCCGTCGCGTCAACCTGGCCGAGGTGCGCGCCGTGATCGAACGGGCCAGGACAGAAGGCGCCGAAAGCGCACGCCCCCTGCTGATGGAATGGCTGGCCAACCAGGGGCCGGGCTGAGCCGGGTCATTCGATCAGGCCGGCTGCGCTAAGGTTTCCCAGCAGACCCGCAAGATCGGACCGCAGCCGTATGCGGTCAACATCCGGGAAAGCCCCGGCAAGGATGTGCTCGATCTCGGCGGGCATGGTGGGGGCCTCCAGAATTTCCCAGATCGCGGCGGCCAGCGGGTCCATCCGGTGAATCGCGCGCCCCTCGGCATCGGCAAGGTAAAGCGCGCCGCCAATGATCCGCGCAACCGTGCCCGGACGCTGGCGCAAGACTGCCCCGGTATCTGGCGAGGCCGGCGCTGGCCCGGCCTCGGCCGGTCGGAAGCGCAGGACGGCGCCATCGGCCCGGTGCGAAGGCGCCTGAACCGCCAGCCCCCCGTGCAGACAGGCCGCGGCATCGTCAGCCGCCGAATAGGTCAGGCGCCGGACAGGCACCCCTTCCAGCGCGGCAGCCATCACGGCCAGCACATCCCCGGAATGGCGGTCGCGCGTGAAGTTCTGGTGCAGAAGCGCATCCATCGCCTCATCCGGCGCCGCCTCCTCCAGCCGCGCAGGCACCGGGGCATCGCGGCGATCCAGGATCACGAAGGCACCGATGGGCAGGCTTTCACCGCGCCGTGGCGGGTTGGGCAGTGACAGGTAGCGATACTGGCGGTTCCGAGGCCCGGCAATCCGTTCGGACCAGTCTCGGAACCCCTGCGGCAAGGTATCCGGCAAGGGCAGGCGCAAGCGCGGGGCTATCCCCATCGACTGCGCCACTGCACGCTGACCAGGCGGAAAGACAACGGGCAGCACATCATCACTGAACACCCGATGCCCGGCCCGCGCCAGCGCCGCCGCCAGCATGCTTTTCCCGGCACGTCGGACATTCGGAAAAACTACCAGTGTCCCGCCCATCTCGACCCCCGCCGCATGCAGGCAAAGCAGGCGGTCGTCCTGGGCCGGCAGGGCCAGCGCCAGTCCCGTGACCGCATCACAGACTGCATTGACCGCGTCCAGCAGCCGTGCTGGCCGCCCCTCGACATGGTTCTCGCAGCGATAGAGGCTACCCTGTCCGGCAATGGAAAAGAACGGACATGCCACGGGATCAGCAGTGCGGGCCGCATGGGGCCAGCCCGAATCGACCTCGGCCAGCACTGGCAGCAGGGCCTCGGCTGCGGTCAGGCGCAGAGGGGCGGCAAGGCCCCGGAAATGCACATCCAGCATCATCACGCTTGCACGGGCGATACCTCTGGCGCAACCAGGGCGCCAGAGGCATCACCTTTTTCCTCAGGGCTGCGGAGCGGCACAGCCGACGTCGTCGTCCGTCGGGCCCGAACAGGTGCTGGGCGAGGTCGGCGCGCTTGACTTGCTGGGAGGGCTTGCAGGCGAGGGGGCGGTCGGCGGGCTGGCTGGCGAGGGATTGCTCGACCCGCTGGCGCCACTCGACCCGCTGGAACTCTTGGCCTGAGCGACGCTAAGTGTGGTCATCGCCGGGGTCGCATAGGCGGCAAGTGCCAGCGCCCCAAGGCGGGCAAGCGCGCGGCGGCGGGTGTGGACGGGATCCTGTTTCCTGGTCATCGACTGTCCTTTACAGTTTGGTCCGCTGCCAAGTTGCAGACGGATCCGGGTTGCACGGGTCAGACAGCCTGCGGCACCGGTGCCGCATCGACCAGTCACCAAAGGTTTATCGCGCCACCATAAACCGCAGGTATAGGCGGGATCCCGTCAATCGTCGGCAAAAAGCCCGGCATGCAGCCGCCGAAGATCTGCCTTCTGCACCTTGCCCATGGCGTTGCGCGGAAATTCGGACAGAACCAGCACCCGCTTCGGAATCTTGAAAGCCGCCAGCCGATCGCGCAGCGCGGCGCGAATCGTGGCTTCGTCCAGCTTTGCCCCGGCCGCGGGGATCACGCAGGCCACCACCGCCTCGCCAAAATCGGGATGCGGCACGCCGATCACCGCCGACGCCGCAATGCCCGGCAGGTCATCCAGCGCCGCCTCGACCTCGGCCGGATAGACGTTGAGCCCCCCGGTAATGACCAGATCCTTTGCCCGGCCCAGAATCGACAGATACCCCTCTGCATCGAAGGCCCCCAGATCGCCGGTCACGAACCAGCCGCCGGGGCGGAATTCTTCCGCAGTCTTTTCCGGCAGGCGCCAATAGCCCCCGAACACATTCGGCCCCCTCACCTCGATCGACCCCGCCTCGCCCGGCGCCAGCACGGCCCCGTCCGGGCCGGTGACGCGCACCTCCACCCCCGGCAGGGGCATCCCGACCGTCCCTGCCCGCCGTTCGCCGTCACAGGGGTTCGAGGTGATCATGTTGGTTTCGGTCATCCCGTAGCGTTCCAGGATCACGTGCCCTGTCCGCGCCCGCCATTCGGCATGGGTCGCCGGCGACAGGGGGGCAGAGCCCGAGATGAACAGCCGCATCCCCCGGCACAGCTCTGGCGTCAGGCGCGGGTCAGCCAGAAGCCGGCTGTAGAAGGTGGGCACCCCCATCATCACCGTGGCCTTCGGAAGGTCGGCAAGCACTGCGTCGGGCTGGAACGAGCGCTGGAAGACCAGCGAGGCGCCCGCGTACAGCGCGCAGTTGGTGGCCACGAACAGTCCGTGGGTATGAAAGACCGGCAATGCGTGCAAAAGCACATCGGTTTCCGTGAACTTCCACAGATCCACCAGCGCCTCGGCGTTCGATGCCAGGTTCTCGCGGCTCAGCATCACGCCCTTCGACCGCCCGGTGGTGCCCGAGGTGTAAAGGATCGCCGCCAGATCGCCCGGTGCATGGGGCGGGTCGGGGAAATCGGCGCCCTGCCCCGCGGCGAGCGCCAGGAAATCGACAAAACTCATCGCGCGCGCACCAAGCTCCTCGACCGCAGCCACCCGGGCCTGCTCGACCAGGGCCAGCGCCGGTTCGGCATCGGTCAGGAAATGCTGCGTCTCGGCCACCGTGTATCCGGGGTTTACCGGCAGGAAGATCACCCCCGCACGAAGGCAAGCCAGATACAGTGACAGCACCTCGGGGCATTTTTCGACCTGCACCAGCAGCCGATCGCCCTTGGCCAGCCCCAGCGCGCCCAAGGCATGGGCCATGCGCCCGGTCTCGGCCAGAAGGTCGCCATAGCTTGTGCTTCCCTGGATCCAGACCCGGTCCGCCCGCGCCGCCATGTCTCGCAGCCTGTCGATGACATCCACGCTCATCACATGCCTCCCCGTTTTGGGCGGGGTGTAGCGCCGCCCTTGGGGAAACCCAAGAATTTTCGCAGAAAATTCGTGGCCGCCGCGCTCAGGCCCGCCTGATCCGCGGCGGCTCGACCGCAGCACGGAAGGCCGCGAGCACGGTCTCGGCCCCATGCACCCCGGCCAGGCGCAGAAGCGCAAAGCGGATACGGGCAATTTCGCGGTAATAGTTCAGGAAGGCCGCGTTCAGCGCCGCACCTGATAGCGCGCCCAGTACCGGCACCGCCTGCGCCGCCAGCTTCTGGCCCAGTACGGCGGCCAGACGGGGCGCGACAGAGGCGATCAGGTTCTGCACCGCCTGCCCGGTCAGCGTCAGCCGGGCTGTGAAGAACGACGTGTTCACCCCATCGTCCTGTGCCAGCGGACTGCCCGCCCCGAAGACACGCAGGCATTCGGCCCGAATCGCCGGATCGTCCGGGTCGAACCCTGCCGCGCGCGCCTCGGCCCTGATCGCGGTCAGGATCAGCGTCACCGTTACCGGCAGTTCCGCCAACGCCGAGGCGATGCCCCCTGCGCCCCCCGCCGCACCCGAGGCGACCACTGCCGCCAGAGGCGCGCGCCCCCCCATGTCGGGTGCCCGTGAAGCAAGACCATATGACACTTCAAGGGCCCGCGCCGTTGCCCGGTCCAGCTGATCGCGGAAGGATTCGGGAACAAGCTTCAGCTGATCTTCCAGCTTGCCGCCCAGGCGCGTCACCAGCCGCATGAACGGACCGTTTGCCCGGACGTGGCAGCGGGCAAGTTCGGCGATTTCCGCCGACAGGTCGGGGGCAAGGGGCATGGGCAGGTTCTGATCCATGCCCTGAATATGGCCCCGGCGCGCGACGTCGCAATGATCTCAGGTCGCTTTGACGACCTGTCCCGTCACGCCCTTCCACGAGCCGGCCTTCAGTTCCAGCCCCAGCACGCGATCCGGGTTGGTGGGTGGCGGCATCTCAACCCCCTCCAGCTTGCGAAACCCGAATCGACCGTAATAGGGGGCATCCCCCACCAGCAGCACGCGCTCCCATCCCAGCCGCCGTGCCTCGGCCAGGCTTTCGTTGATCAAGAGCGCGCCCAGCCCTTCACCCTGTCGGGTCGGATGAACCGCGACGGGGCCCAGAAGCAGCGTGTCATGCCCGCCGACGCGCACGGGCCAATAGCGGATTGCCGCGGCAAGGGTGCCATCCTCGTCGCGCAAGGTCAGGCACAGGGGGGCGACGGTCGGCACCCCTTCACGCAGACGGTAGGACGACAGTGCCGTCCGCCCCGGCGCGAAGCAAAGATCGTAAAGCGCCTCGACCTCCCACCAGTCGGCTTCGGTCTCTTCCTCCAGCCGATACACGCCCGCGCCCCGTTCCCGAATCTGCTTGTGAGCCGCGCCGTAACATGCCGACATGTCAGGATCAAATCGCGAAAGGCAGCCCAATGTTCTACCGCCCCGCCGAAGGCCACGGCCTGCGCCACAACCCGTTTTCCGCCATCGTCGCGCCGCGCCCCATCGCATGGATATCCACGCGAGCCGGGGCAGGCGACAATCTGGCACCCTATTCCTTCTTCAACGCGGTGGGCTACACGCCGCCCAAGGTAATGTTCTCCGGCGATCCGCTGGATACGGTGGCGAACGTGCGCGAAACTGGGGTCTTTGCAGTGAACATCGTGGCCGAGTCCGCGCTGCAGGCGATGAACGCGACCTCGGCCCGCTTTCCCCGCGGGACCGACGAGTTCCAGACCGTGGGCGTAGCCAAGGCGGAATGCCAGGTGATCGACTGCCCGCGCGTGGCGGATGCGCCCGCAACGCTGGAATGCCGGGTGATGCAGATCATCGACCTGCCGGTAGACGATCATCTGGTGATCGGCGAGGTGGTAGGCGTGCACCTGCGCGACGACTGCATCGTGAACGGCAGGCTGGACTATACCCGCTATGCCCCGGCGGCGCGGCTGGGCTACCACGACTATACCTTCGTGCGCGAGGTCGTCGAACTTCGCCGACCGTAGGGTGGGCATCGCTGCCCACCCCTGCCTTTCCGTTGCTCGTCGGGCAGCCGAACCTAGCGGTAGGGATAGCCCGCCTTCTCCATCGTCTCGGCGTATTTCTTGAACGCCTCGACCACCTTGGCAGACCGCGGCGACTGGGCGGCGATCTCGTCCCAGAAGCCTTCGGCGTCCTTGACCACCTGCGCCCATTCCTCGTCAGGCAGCGAGGTCAGCTCCATCTTCTCGCCCTCGACGCGCAGCTTGGCCTCGCCGCCCCAGTACCAGACCGCCCGGTAGTAGTGCGACTGGTCGATGGTGATCTTGAACAGCTCCTGCAGGTGCGGCGGGACCTTCTGCCAGCTGGCGGTGTTGGCGAAATAGCTGCCGAACCAGGCACCGGTGACCGAGTTCGTCAGGGCATACTTGCAGACATCGGCCCAGCCGACTTCGTAGGCCTCGGTGAAGCCGCACCAGGCCACGCCGTCAATCTCGCCGGTCTGCATCGCGACCTCGACGTTATCCCACGGGATCGTCACCGGGATCAGGCCATAGCGGGCCAGGAAGCGCCCGGCGGTGGGCACGCCGAACACGCGCAGGCCGTTCATGTCGGCCAGGCTGCGGATCGGCTTGTTCACCGTGAAGATGTGCAGCGGATCCCAGGCACCGCAGGAAAGCCAGGTCACGCCCTCGACCTCGCTGTAGGCCTCTTCCCAGATTTCCTGCAGTCCGTAGTAGCGGAACAGCGCCGGCACATCCAGGCTGTAGCGGGTGGCAAACGGGAAGTAGCCGCCGAAGACCGAGATATCGACCGGCGAGGCCATGGTCGCCTCGTCCGACTGCACGGCGTCGAGCGTACCGTTCTGCAGCGCGCGGAACAGGTCGGCGGTAGGTACAAGCTGATCGGCGTAGTAAAGCTCGATCTCCATCTCGCCATTGGCGGCGGCATTGAAGGCGTCGATCTGTGGCTTGATCACATGCGCGCCCAAGGGTGCGCCGGAGTAGGTCTGCAGGCGCCACTTGATCGGGCCCGTCTGGGCAATCACGGCAGGTGCGGCCAGCGTCGCCCCGGCCACGGCGCCCGCGCCCATGACGGACTTGCGCAGGAAGCTGCGGCGCGAGGCAAGGATCGCCTCGGACGGGCTTTGCGGTTTCTGGTCGGTCATCGTCGTCTCCTCTGTTGTTGCGGGCTCTGTCGGCCCCGGTGGGTGATGGGTGGGTCAACCCCTGACGTTCATGTGCTCGGGCAGCCAGAGCGCGATCTGCGGAAACATCATCAACAGCACGATGGTCAGCGCCATCATGGCTGCGAAGGGCCAGATCGAGCGGTAGATGTCCGGCAGGGTGATCTCGCGCGGGGCGAGCGAGCGCATGAGGAACAGGTTGTAGCCGAAGGGCGGCGTGATGTAGGCGATCTGGCAGGTGATCGTGTAAAGAACGCCGTACCAGATCAGCTGATTGTCGAAGCCCAGATCCAGGCTGGCGACCAGCGGAATGTAAAGCGGCGCCACGATCACCAGCATGGCCGTGTCGTCAAGGAACATTCCCAGAAGCAGGAAGCTGAGCTGCATCATTATTATGATCGTCCAGGGCGACAGATCCCACTGCGTCAGGAAAAGCCGCTCGACCGCCTTGACTGCGCCCAGCCCGTCGAAGACGGATCCGAAGGCCAGCGCGGCCAGGATCAGCCACAGGAACATGCTGGACACCGCAAGCGTCTTCATCGACGTCTCGCGGATCAGCCGCCAGGTGAAGCGACCCTTGAGTACCGCCGCCAGCGTCGCCGCCGTCGCCCCCACGGCCGAACTTTCCACCAGGCTCGTGTAGCCGAAGACGAACAGCCCGGTCATCAGGAAGAAGATCAGGAACGGGATGATCCCGGCCCGCGCCAGCGCCAGCTTTTGCAGGAAGGGCATCTCCAGCTCTTCCCTGGGAACCGGTGGGGCGAGCTTGGGGTTCAGCTTGGCGCGGATCAGGATGTAGACAATGAACATCGCCGCCATGATCAGCCCCGGCACCAGGCCCGCGAACCACAGCTTCGATACCGGCTGCCGCGCGATCATGCCGTAAAGCACCAGCACGACCGAAGGCGGGATCAGGATGCCCAGGGACGACCCGCCCTGCACCACACCGGAAATCAGCACCTTGTCGTAACCCCGCCGCAGCATCTCGGGCAGGGCGATAGTCGCGCCGATGGCCATGCCCGCGACCGACAGCCCGTTCATCGCCGAGATGATGACCATGACCAGGATCGTCCCGATGGCCAGCCCCCCCGGCACCCGGCCGAACCAGACATGCATCATCTTGTAGAGGTCTTCGGCGATCCCCGATTCCGCCAGGATGTAGCCCATGTAGATGAACATCGGCAGCGTCAGCAGCGCATACCAGTTGAACAGCTTGAAGACCTGGTTGTAGGGCAGTTCGATCGCCCCGTTGCCATAAAGCAGCAGCGCCGCCCCTGCCGCCACAAAGCCGATGGCAGCAAAGACCCGCTGGCCGGTCACCAGCAGCAGCGCCATCGAGGCGAACATCAGCAGTGCAATCATCTCGTACGACATTTACAGCTGCTCCCCACGCAGGGTGGCGATGTGCTTGAATACCAGCGACACCGCCTGCAACAGCATCAGCACCAGACACACCGTCAGCAGCGACTTGATCGGGATCGTCGAGGGGTTCCAGATGGAAAACCGCCGTTCCCCCGTTGCAATCGCGTATTGCAGCGACGAGATCGAACCGATCAGCATCACGACCAGATAGAAGATCAGGCAGAAGACCGTGACCAGATCCAGCTTCGCCTTGGCGCGGTCCGAAAGGTTGGCATACCAGAGATCCATCCGAACATGGCTGTTGTTCTTCAGCGTGATCGCCCCCCCCATGAAGTAATAGGCGGCCAGCGTGAACTGCGTCAGTTCGATCGCCCAGTGGACGGGCACCCGGATCACGTTGCGCGTCAGCGCATCGAACAGAAGCGTCGCCACCATCATGAAGATCAGCGATGCGGCCAGGTATCCCACCCAGTCCGACACCTTGTCCACGATCCGCACATAGGACCGTATCACGCGCGGCATGATGCCCCCGCATCTGGCTGCATCGTCATGTCCAAAGCTCCACTCCCCTGTCCTTCAGCGCCTCGCGGTGCGCCCTGTTCAAACGTCCGTCACTGATCACAAGATCCGCATCCGCGGTCCCGCAGACCGCATAGGCCGCGTAACGACCGAATTTCGTGGCATCGGCCAGCAGCGTGACGCTGCGCGCGTTGCGGATCATGGCCCGGGCGACCTGGGCCTCGTCAAGACTTGCGTCCATCGCCCCCACCGCCGGATCGAAGGCTGCCACCGTCAGCACCGCCCGGTCGGCGCGAAAAAGGGCAATCTGCTCGATCACGGCGCTGCCCGTGGTCTGGGCATTGTCCGCCCCGTAGCGCCCCCCCAGAAGGTGAATCACCGCATCCGAGCCGGCCTGCGCCAGCCTTTCTGCCAGCCGGCAGGAATTGGTGATCACCGTCAACCCGGGAACCGCCGCCAGCGGTTCGGCCGCGGCCAGCGTGGTCGATCCGGTGTCGATGAACAGCGTCTCGCCCGGGCCGACTGCATCCGCCAGACGCCGCCCGATCTGCGCCTTTTCCGCCGCCGAAACGACCTCGCGCACCTCGTGGCTGGGCTCGGCGACCAGAAGCGGACGCCTGGCCCCGCCATGCACCTTCTGCACACGGCCCCGTTCGGCAAGCAGCGACAGGTCGCGCCGGATCGTCTCGGCCGATACGTCGAAGCGTGCTGCCAGCATTTCGACCGAGGCTTCCCCTTCGCGCCGGATGATCGCCTCGATCTGAGGCTGTCGTTCGTGCGGCTTCATGACCTTCCTCAACCGCAGCCGACCAAGCGCGCCGGCCAAGGTCAACAGATTTCTTGACCGGACGGTGAAAATTCTGCCACGCCGGCCTACCTCAGCTTGACAGGATTGCCCGCTTAGTCAATTCCTGTTGAAAGCCACAATCCAAGGATGAGCGCCTTGCCCGACCTCCTGCCCAACTATGACGTGGCGGTGATCGGTGCCGGGGTGGTGGGCTGTGCCTTGGCGCGCGCCTTTACCCTTGCGGGCGCGCGCGTCGTGGTTCTGGAAAAGGCGGTGGATGTCCTGGACGGCGCCTCCAAGGGCAACTCGGCGATCCTCCATACCGGGTTCGACGCGCCCGAAGGCAGCCTTGAGCTGGCCTGCGTGCGTGAAGGTTACCGAATGTACCACGAGATCCGTGACCGGCTCGGCCTGCCGGTGATTCGCTCCGGCGCCATGGTGCTGGCCTGGACCGAGGAAGAGGTCGCCAGCCTGCCCGCCCTTATGGCGCAGGCGGTGGCGAACGGTGTCACCGATGTCTCGCCCCTCTCCACTGCCGAAGCGCGCGCCTTGGAACCGGCGCTCTCCGACCGCGTGCTGGCGGGCTTCCGTGTCCCCGGCGAACACCTGATCGACCCCTGGTCGGCCGCGCATGGCTATCTGCTGCAGGCGCTCGATAACGGCGCGATCCTGATGCGACAGGCCGAGGTGCTGGCCGGGCGCCGATCACAGGGCATCTGGCATCTTGCCACCACGGCAGGCGCGGTCGAGGCGGGCCTCGTCATCAACGCTGCCGGCCTCTGGGGGGATGAGGTGGACCGCCGCCTGATCGGCGAAAGCTGGTTCGAGATCCGCCCGCGCAAGGGCCAGTTCGTGGTCTTCGACAAATCCGCCGCCGCGCTTGCCGGCCATATCCTCCTGCCGGTGCCCACGAAGATCACCAAGGGCATCGTCGTCTGCCGCACCGCCTTCGGCAATCTGCTGGTCGGCCCCACGGCAGAAGAGCAGGACGACCGCGAACATGCCACGCTGGACACCGCAACGCTTCAGGCGCTGATCCGGCGCGGCTGCGAGATCCTGCCCGCCCTGGCGAGGCACGAGGTCACAGCCACCTATGCCGGTCTGCGCCCGGCCACTGAGGAGAAGGAATACCGCATCCGCGACGACCTGGCCGAGGGCTACATCTGCGTCGGCGGCATCCGCTCCACCGGCCTCTCCGCTGCCCTTGGCATCGCCGATCATGTCCTTGGCCTTGCGAAGGGCAACTGGACGCCGCTGACCGATCCCGTCTGGCCACGCATGCCCAACCTTTCGACCGAGGGCCCGCGCGACTGGCAGGCGCCCGGCCACGGCGGCATCCTCTGCCATTGCGAACTCGTCACCCGCCGCGAGGTCGAGGCCGCCCTGACTGGCCCCCTCACTGCGGGCAACATGGGCGGGCTCAAGCGCCGCACCCGCGTCACCATGGGCCGCTGCCAGGGCTTCTACTGCTCTGCCGAACTGGCGCGTATCACCGAAGGCCGCCTTGCCCAGCCGATGCTCGGGGGCGAGGATGACTGAGGTCATCATCATCGGCGCCGGTCCTGCGGGCCTTTCCGCCGCCATGAGCCTTGCGCGCGGGGGCGTCCGCACGCTTGTCCTGGACCGGGAACCCGAACCCGGCGGCATCCCCCGGCACTGCGCCCATTCGCCCTACGGCTTCCGCGAATTCCACCGTCCGATGTTCGGCCCGGCCTATGCCCGCCGGCTGGCGGCCGAGGCCCTTGCCGCCGGCGCCGAGATCCGCACGCTGACAACTGTCACCGCACTGCACCCCGGCGGGCGGATCGAGATCACCTCGCCCGAAGGCAGCGAAACCCTGACCGCCCCCGCCGTCCTGCTGGCCACTGGCGTGCGCGAAACCAGCCGCGCCGCACGCCTGATCGGCGGCGAGAAACAGGCTGGCGTCCTGAACACCGGCGCGCTGCAGGGCATCGTCCACCTGAATCATCAGCGCCCCTTCCGTCGCCCGGTGATCCTTGGCACCGAACTCGTTGCCTTCTCGGCCCTGCTTACCTGCCGCGAGGCCGGGATCAAGCCGGTCGCCATGCTGGAACCCGGCCCCCGCATCACCGCCCGCGCACCCGCCGGCTGGCTACCCTGGGCGCTGGGCGTGCCCCTGCGCCTCAAAACGCGGATCACCCAGATCCTCGGTCGCAGCCGGGTGGAACGCATCCTGGTCGATACCCCTGACGGCCCCGACGAGATCGAGACAGACGGCGTCATCATCACCGGCGGCTTCCGGCCCGACGCCCCCCTGGTCCGCGCAAGCCACATGGAGCTTGACCCCGCCTCCGGCGGCCCGGTGGTCGATCCCTGGGGTCGCCTGACCGACCCGGCCTATTTCGCCGCCGGGAACCTCTTGCGCGGGGTGGAAACAGCCGGCTGGTGCTGGGCCGAAGGCCAGCATGTGGCCGGCGCGATCCATGCCGCGCTGAAGGGCCAACTTCCCCCCCCCGGCGGTGCCCGCCTGCGCATCGCCTCGGATGCGGTGAAACTCGCCCTGCCGCAGGTGATCGTCGCGGGCGCCCAAGGCCGGCTGCAACTGCGCCTCGCCCGCCCGGTCCGGGGCCGCTTGCGGCTGGCGCAGGACGGCGCAACGCTTCTGGAAAGGCGCATCGACAGTCTGCCTGAACGCCGCATCACCCTGCCCCTGCCCCAGCCGCGCGGCACAGGCGACATTCTGGTGACGGTGGAAGAATGATGCGCATCGCCGCCATCGATCAGGGCACCACCTCGACCCGCGCGCTGGTCCTCGGAGCCGATGGCCGCCTGACCCCGATCCTTTCGCTGCCCCATGCGCAGGCCACCCCCGCGCCCGGGCATGTCGAACAGGATGGCGAGGAGCTTCTGGCCAACGTCCTGCGCTGCCTTCAGGCATCGGATGCGCAGGTCGTGGGCCTGTCAAACCAGGGCGAAAGCTGCCTCGCCTGGGATGCCCGCGACGGTCGCCCCATCGGCCCGGTGATCAGCTGGCAGGACGACCGCACCACCGATGTCACCGCCGCGTTGGAGCGTGACGGCGCAGCGCACATGGTGATGGAGCGTGCGGGTCTGCCTCTCGACCCCTATTTCTCAGCCTCGAAACTTGGCTGGATCGTCAGGCACATCCCCGCAGCCGCCGAGCTTGCCCGACAGGGTCGTCTGCGCCTTGGCACCACTGACGCCTTCTTCCGTGACCGGCTGACCGGGCGGTTCCAGACCGATATCGCCACCGCCTCGCGCACCTCGCTGCTGAACCTCGCCTCGGGCGATTGGGATGCAGAACTTTGCCGCCTTTTTGGTGTTCCGATGGCGGCGTTGCCCACGATCACCCCCACCTCGGGCGACCTGGGCCCCCTGCCCGGCGGCGCGCTGCTGATGGCGTCGATCGTCGATCAGCAGGCCGCGCTCTACGGCCACGGCTGCCGCGCGCCGGGTCAGACCAAGATCACCTTCGGCACCGGGGCCTTCGCACAATGCGTGACCGGGGGCCTCGTGCGGCCCGACAGCGGCATCCTGCCCACCGTGGCATGGGCCGAGGGCAGCGCCGCGGTCACCTATGCCCTGGATGGCGGGGTCTATGCCGCGGCCTCGGCGGTGAACTGGGCGCGGAAGCTGGGCCTGTTCGCCGACTACGCCCAGATTTCCAGGTTCGAAGGCACCGCCATCGACCGAGGCCTCGCCTTCGTGCCCGCGCTCGTCGGCCTTGGCGCGCCGCACTGGAACCGCGCCGCGCGCGGGGCCTGGCTGGGCCTCGACCTCGCCCATGGGCCCCGCGACCTTATGCAGGCGCTGCTGGAAGGCATCGCGCTGCGCGCCGCCGAGGTGCTGGACGCCATGGCCAGCGTGCAGCCGCCGGCAGGCCCGGTCTCGGTCGATGGCGGGCTTTCGCGCAACCCCTACTTCACCGCCTTCCTGGCCGAGACGCTGGGCCGCGACCTGCATCTTTCCGACGAGCCGGAACTGACCGCCATGGGCCTTGCCCGCATGGCCGCGAAGGCAGCGGGGATCGCCGTCCCCGACCACCAACCGGGACGCACCATCGCCGCCGGCCCCGCACGCCCCGGCCCTTCCCGCCTTGCCCGCTTCGCCGAGGCCCGCCGCGCCGTGGAAGGCTACGCCGCGCTGTCGTGACGCCCTCTCGTCCGACTGCGTCTTTTCGTCAGCGTGCCGACCGCGAGGCGTGACAAAGTCATCGATGATCTGCCACGGGTTCAGCCCTGCCGTGCCAGCGCCGCCGCACGGATCGCGCTCAGTGACGCACGCGGGGTCAGTGCCTCTGGCGAGATCGCCAGATCCAGCACCGCGCCCGTGGGCGAGGCGACGGCACGGGCAAAGGCCCCAGCGAAGGCTTCGGTCGTCTCCACCCGCTCGGCGTGAAAGCCATGGGCACGCGCCAGCAACACGAAATCGGGGTTGATCATTTCCGTCCCCGACACCCGCGCCGGGTATTCCCGTTCCTGATGCGCTCGGATCGTTCCATAGATGCCGTTGTTGAGGATCAGGATCACCGGCTGCGCACCCTCCTGCCGGGCAGTGGCCAGCTCCTGCGCCGTCATCTGGAAATCGCCGTCGCCCGCAAAGCAGACCACAAGCCTATCGGGATGCGCCACCTTCGCAGCGATCGCGGCCGGCACGCCATAGCCCATGGCACCCGACTGCGGCGCCAGCAACCGGCCAAGTGGCCCGTATTGCAGGAACTTGTTCGGCCAGACCGCGAAATTCCCCGCCCCGTTGGTGACGATTGCATCCCCCGGCAGCACCTGCCGCAGATGCGCCGTGACCACCCCCATATCGACCGGAGAGGGCAAGGGCCCCAGTTTCAGCGACGCCAGATATCCCGCCCGCGCCCACGCCCGCCAGTCGGCCCAGCCCCCCTGAACCGGGCGGAGGGCTTCGGCAAAGGCATTCGGTCCCGCCTGGATCGCCACCTCGGGCCGATAGATCTTGCCCAGCTCGCCCGCTTCGCCATGCACATGGATCAATCGCTGATGCGGGGTCGGCACTTCCAGCAGCGTATAGCCGTCGGTCGTCATCTCGCCGAAGCGCACATTCACCGCCAGTATCGTGTCTGCCCGACGGATCAGATCCTTCACATGGGTGGGCATTCCCACCCCGGCCTCGCCTGCATAGACTTCGGCATGGTTGTCGAACCGATCCTGATAGCGGAAGGCCGCGACCACCGGTATGTCCGAGGCCCCTGCGAACCTTTCCAGCGCCGCCCGGCCCGCAGCCGTCCAGTTGCAGCCGCCAAGCAGGATCAGCGGCCGCTCGGCCCCCGCCAGCACCGCCAGCGCCGCTTCGACCGCCGCCGCGGTCGGCGCCGGCTCATGCACGACAACTGGCCCCGGCAGCGGCGTCATATCGGTCAGGCTGGTCAGCATGTCCTCGGGCAGCGCCACCACCACCGGCCCCGGCCGCCCGGAAACCGCCGTCACCCAGGCCCGCGACAGAAGCTCGGGGATGCGCTCGGCCCGGTCGATCTCCACCACCCATTTCGCCATGGTGCCGAAGACCGCCCGGTAGTCGAGTTCCTGAAACGCCTCGCGCCCGCGCATGTCGGTCCCGACCTGGCCCACGAACAGGATCATCGGCGCCGAATCCTGCATCGCCGTATGCACCCCGATCGAGGCGTTCGTCGCCCCCGGCCCGCGGGTGACCATGCAGATGCCGGGGCTACCCGTCAGCTTGCCCCAGGCCGCCGCCATGAAGGCCGCGCCCCCCTCGTGCCGGCAGAGCACATAGTCCAGCACGCCCCGCGTGTCATGCAGCGCATCCAGCACCGCCAGATAGCTTTCCCCCGGCACGCCGAAGGCCTTGGTCGCCCCCAGCCCCACCAGGCTCTGCACCAGAAGCTGTCCACCGTTGCGCATCGCCGCCTCCCGTCTTCCGGGCCGCACCATGCACCGGGAACCGCCAAAGCGAAAGGGGCGCAAGGCCCGGCCCGCGCCCCTTCACCCTGTCCCGCAGGATCAGTCCGGCCGGTCGTCCTTGAAGGTCCGGGTGCCGGAAATCATCGTCGAAACAATCGACTGGCGGCTCATGATATCCTCGCGGATCGCCACGTAGATGTGGATGACCATGAAGATCACGATCCACCACATCCCCAGATGGTGCAGCGTGTGCAGACGCTGGCTGTTCCAGGTCAGGCCATGCACCCAGCCGAAGAGGTCATGCGTCAGGCTGCCTTCCTGCGCACCCTCGGCATAAAGCGCAAAGCCGGTGACGATCATGAAACTCACGCCCAGCGTGATGAAGAAAAACATCGCAAGCTGCGCCAAGGGATTGTGGCCGACATACTTCTTCGGCTCCTTCGCCAGGAGCAGATACCAGCGGATCTCGAACCAGACCTCGGCCCAGAAGGTCGCGGACCAGAAGGGCACATAGAACAGCTGGCGCGAGTGGTGGTTGCCGAAGAAGGCCCAGTAGATCCGGCCAAGGAACCCGATCGCCAGCACCCAGCCGGCCGCAAAATGGGCAAACCGGATGTAGCCGAAGACGAACTGCTCGTAGGCCTCGCCGATCATCATCGTGGGCGGCGGCGAGCCGATGAAATAGCCGGTGACGATCAGCACCAGGATCGCGGCGGCGTTGACCCAGTGCCAGATGCGCACCGGCGCCTCGTAGACATAGACGCTAGTCTGACGCGCGACCGTGGCCAGATCCTCGGGTGCCACGTCATGCGCTGGGACGTTGGTCGTGGGGCTGGACATGACCTCACCCCGCCATCAGCCAGAGGCCCGAGAGGGCAATCCCCGCCCCCATGGCCTGCTGCACCACCGGCCGCGCCGCGACCGCGCGGGCGATCCCGACCCCGGCCAGATGCAGGGCGGCGGTCGAGATCAGGAAGCCAGCCAGATAGGCGAAGGCATTGCCCGCCGCTTCCGTCGCATGGGCATGGCCATGGGCGCTGGCAAAGACCGCGATGGCGGCCAGCGACGCGCCGGTGATCCAGCCCGCCTGCCCCCGGCGGCTGACCAGCGTCAGCAGCCCGAAGGCCAGAACCGAGGCGACGATCACCCCTTCCACCATCGGATAGCCGACCCCGGCCCAGCTGGCGCCCGCGCCGATCCCCATGGCGCCCAGAAAGGCCGCGGCCCCCGCCCAGAAGCGGGCGGGCAGCACGAAGCCCGACCAGAGGCCCACGGCCAGCATGGCCAGAAGGTGATCCATGCCCAGGATCGGATGCTCCAGCCCGTGCAGGAACCCGTTCGCGTCTCCATGCCCGGTATGGGCCAGCGCCGGTCCGGCAAGGGTGGCAAGGACGGCGGCAGTTGCGAGTTTCTTCATCTGGGGGTTCCTCCGTTAGCGGACCTTGACCCGGGTCAGTTCCTGACCGTCGGGCGACATGACATGGGTCGAACATGCCAGACAGGGATCGAAGCTGTGAAGCGTGCGCAGGATCTCGACCGGCTCTTCGGGGCGCTCCATCCGGGTTTCCATCAGGCTGGCCTCGAAAGCGCCTATATTTCCGGCAGAGTCACGCGGCGAGCCGTTCCAGGTGGTCGGCACGACGCATTGGTAATTGTCGATCCGGCCATCCTTGATCTTGACCCAATGGCCCAGCGCCCCGCGCGGGGCCTCGGTCATGCCGACGCCCTTCGCCTCTTTCGGCCAGGTGGACGGGTCCCATTTTGCAATGTTTGCCGTGCTTTCGTCGCCGTTCTTGATGTTCTGCACGAGCTTGTCGAAGAAGTGCTTCTGCAATCGCGCACAGTATTCCGCCTCCAGCGCCCGTGCCGCCGTGCGGCCCAGCGTCGAGAACAGCGCCGAGACCGGCAGGTTCATCGTCCGCAGAAGGCCCTCGACCTGGTTCCGGATGTCCTCATGCCCCTTGGCATAGCCCACGACATAGCGGGCCAGGGGGCCCACCTCCATCGCGTGACCCCGCCAGCGCGGCGCCTTGATCCAGCTGTATTTCGCCGCCTCGTCGATTTCCTGAATGTCGGTGCGACTGCCCTTGGTCGCGGCGCCAAGCTCGAACTTAGGGCTTGTGACCCCGTCCCACGGGTGCAGCCCCTTGCCCGGCTCGCCATAGTCGTACCACGAATGATCAACGAATTCCTGCACCTGCTCCGGGTCGCGGACATCGACGTCCTGCACCTCGTTCAGGTTGCCGTTGATGATCGCCCCGCGCGGAAGATACAGCTGCTCCGGGCTGAAATCATTGGCGTTTTCGGGAATGTCGCCATAGGCCAGCACCGACTTGCCGCTCAGGCCCCCGCCATAGAGCCAATCCTTGTAGAAGCCGCCGATCGCCACCACGTCGGGCAGATAGACGTTGCGGACGAAGGTCAGGCACTGGTCGATGATGCTGCTGACATGGTTCAGCCGCTCCATGTTGATCGCGCCCACCGCGCCGGTGGAATGGACGTTGATCGGGCACGGCACCCCCCCCACCAGCCAGTTCGGATGCGGGTTCTTGCCGCCGAAGATCGTGTGGATCTTCACAATCTCCTTCTGCAGATCCAGCGCCTCAAGATAGTGGGTCGTGGCCATAAGGTCGGCCTCGGGCGGCAGCTTGTAGGCCGGGTTGTCCCAGTAGCCGTTCTTGAAGATGCCGAGTTGCCCCGACTCCACGAAGGCCTTCAGCCGGTTCTGCACGTCGCGGAAATAGCCGGGGCTGGACAGCGGATGCGCAGGGCTGACCGCCTGCTGAAGTTCGGACGTCGCCTTGGGATCGGCCCGCAAGGCATTGACAGGGTTCACCCAATCCAGCGCGTGCAGGTGGTAGAAATGCACGACATGGTCATGGATTTGCAGGTTCAGCTGCATCATGTTGCGGATCGAGTTCGCGTTCTCGGGGATGGTGATCCCCAGGGCATCCTCGACCGCGCGAACCGATGTCAGCGCATGGGTCCCGGTGCAGACGCCGCAGATCCGCTCGGTGAAGGCCCAGGCGTCGCGCGGGTCGCGGCCCTTCAGGATCACCTCCAGCCCGCGCCACATCGTCCCGGTCGAGACCGCGTTGCGGATCACCCCCTGATCGTCCACGTTGACCTCGCAGCGCATGTGGCCCTCGATCCGGGTGACCGGATCGACCACGATGCGCTTGCCCGAGGTATCGAGGCTGAAGCCGTTCGGCGTGTTGATCGTCATGGCCTAGCCCTCCACCTTGTCCTGGGTCTTCTTCTGCGCCCGCTTCAGCGCGGAAATCGCCGCATGCACGGCCACCGCGCCACCGACCACGCCGGCGGCGGTCATGCCGACCTTGTCGGCATTGGCCTCGATCCCGAACTGCTTGATGTTGGTCAGCCGGTCGTAGAACGTCCCCTGATCCCAGAACCCGTCCTCGGAACAGCCGATGCAGCCGTGGCCCGACTGGATCGGGAAGCTGACGCCCTCGTTCCATCCGACGGTCGAACAGGCGTTGTAGGTCGTCGGCCCCTTGCAGCCCATCTTGTACAGGCAGAAACCCTTGCGCGCGTTTTCGTCGTCCCAGTGCTCGACGAACTGGCCGGCGTCGAAATGCGGGCGACGATAGCATTTGTCATGGATGCGCTGGCCGTAGAACATTGCCGGACGGCCTTGGCGGTCCAGTTCGGGCAGGCGGTCGAAAGTCAGCATGTAGGTGATGACTCCGGTCATCACCTCGGCAATCGGCGGGCAGCCGGGGATCTTGATGATCGGCTTGTCCGTGATGACCTTGTGGACCGGCGTGGCCTGCGTCGGGTTGGGTTTGGCCGCCTGCACGCAGCCGTAAGAGGCGCAGGCGCCCCAGGCGATCACCGCCTTCGCGCCTTCTGCGGCGCGCTTCAGCTTGTCCACGAAGGGCTTGCCGCCGACGATGCAGAACATCCCGTCCTCGTTCAGGGGCGGGTTCCCCTCGACGGCAAGAATGTAATTGCCCCGGTGCGTCTCCATCGCCTCTTCCATCGCGGCCTCGGCCGCATGGCCCGCTGCCGCCATCAGGACATGGCTGTAATCCAGGCTGATCATCGACAGCACCACATCCTTGGCCAAGGGATGCGCGCCGCGGATGAAGCTTTCCGAACAGCAGGTACATTCCAGCCCGTTGACCCAGATGACGGGAGTGCGCGGCTTCGTTTCCATCGCATGAGCGATCTTCGGAACGAAGGCCGGGCCAAGGCCCAGCGCGCTTGCCGTCAGCGCACAGTATTTCAGGAAACTGCGCCGGGTGATCCCCTGCCGGCGCATGACCTCGTAGAAGGTTTCGATCTGGCTCAAGACTGGCACCTCCCTTGTCTTTTCGGGGGCACGCGCCCCTATCCTGTCTCAGGGAAGCAGGGTGTGCTGCGGCATACAAAGGAAACTTCCCGTAGCAGGTGCCTTCTTTTCCCTGTTGATTTTCAGCACCTTGCGGGCGGCTCGCATCAATCGGGCCGGTTGCGGCCTTTCCGGCGGGCGCCGATGCCGGTCAGATGCTTTCCGCCTCGGCAAGCGCCTGTGCCGCGGCGATCACCGCCTGCCCCAGCGCAAGCCCGCCGTCATTCGCGGGCGTCAGCCGGTGGGTCAGCACCGGCACCTCGCCCAGCGCACGACGCGTCAGATCCAGCAACAACGCATTCTGGAAACAACCGCCCGACAGCGCGACGGCCCGCGCTTCTCCTGTTTCCACCAACGCGCGCGCGGCCCGCGCGAAGGCCCGCGCAAGGCCCGCATGAAAACGCCAGGCCAACACGGCCCGCGTCGTGCCGGCCGCCAGTGCCGCCTGCACCGGGGCCCAGATCGCCGCAGGGTCGATCTTCCCGTCCACAAGGGCGAATGGCAGACCATCGCCCGCCTCATCGGCAGTTGCCTCCAGCCGCATCGCTGCCTCGCCCTCGTGGCTGATGCCGCCCGGACAGATCCCCAGCACCGCCGCGAAGGCATCGAACAGCCGCCCGGCACTGGTCGACATGGGCGCGTTCACCCCAGCCGCCACCGCCTGCCGCAACAGATCGCGCGGCTGGCCGGGAAACAGCGCATCCGCCCAGGAGGAAAGCCCCGCCTGATCCAGCCGCACAAGCGCATTCCGCCACGGCTCGCGCGCCGCCCGGTCGCCTCCCGGCAGAGGTGCCGGCACAAGCGAGGCCCGCCGCTCGAAACCCCGGTAATCGCCCAGCAGAAGTTCGCCGCCCCAGATCGTGCCGTCGGGGCCTAGACCGGCACCGTCCAACACGATGCCCGCCACCCGTCCGCCGTCAAGCGGCCAGAGGTTTTCGGCAAGGCAGGCCGCCAGATGGGCATGGTGATGGAACACCTCTGCGACCGGCATACCCATGGCACGACCTTCCTGCGAGGCGCGATAGCCGGGATGGGCATCCACCGCCACCAGGGCGGGGCGATGATCGAACAGCGCAGTGTAGTCGGCTACCGCCTTGCCGAATTCCTCGGCACACAGGGCATCGTCCAGATCGCCCAGATGGTGGCCAAGCAGTGCCTCGCCATTCTTGACCAGGCAGATCGCCCCTTTCATCTGCCCACCCAGCGCCAGCACCTGCGGGCAGCCCTCGAAGCCGGCCGGCAGGGGCAGCGTGCCAGGCACGCGTCCCCGCGCCCGGCGCAGGACCATGGGAGGACTTGAGCGCTCTACGCTGTCGTCCAGACGGCGGGCGATCGCCCGGTCGTGCATGAGGAAGGCATCCGCAAAGGCCGAAAGCTTGGCCCGCGCCTCGTCGTTGTCCACCACCTGCGGCTCGCCCGACAGGTTGCCACTGGTCATCACCAGCACGCCCCCGAAGGCATCGCACAAAAGGTGATGCAAAGGTGTATAGGGCAGCATCACCCCAAGGTTGGCCATGCCCGGAGCGACGTCTTCCGGCAGCACCCGACGTGACGGCACAAGCACGATCGGCGCAGCCGCGTCGCACAACAGGTCCAGATCGGGCTCGGACAGCACCGCCACCCGGTCCAAGGCCGCCACGTGCCCCATCAGCGCAAAAGGTTTCGTCGGCCGGTGCTTGCGCGCCCGCAGCCGCGCCAACGCCGCCGTATCGGCCGCATCGCAGGCCAGATGGAACCCGCCCAGACCCTTGACCGCCAGCACCTCGCCCGCCCTCAGCCGCGCAACCGCCAGCGCCACCGGATCGCCCGGCACTTCGGCGCCTGCCACCTCCAGCCAGAGGCGGGGGCCGCAGGCCGGACAGGCCACCGGCTGCGCGTGAAAGCGGCGGTCGGCAGGATCGACATATTCAGCCCGGCACTCGGGGCACATCGGGAAGGCCGCCATCGTGGTTTGCGCGCGGTCGTAGGGCAAATCCTTCAGGATGGTGAAACGCGGCCCGCAATGGGTGCAGTTGGTGAAGGCATAGGAACGTCGCCGCCCATCAGCCCGGATTTCGGCAGCACAGTCGGGGCAGGTCGCGGCATCCGGCGTCACCCGGGTCTCGGCCCCCTTGCCCCGGCTTTCGGCAATCTCGAACCCCTCGGGCAGGTCGCCCGCGAAGGGGGACACCTCCACCGCATCGACCCGGGCGAGTTTCGGCGCCCGGGCGGAAATCGCCGCGACGAAGGCATCAATGCCCGTCCCGGCGGCTTCGATCCCGACGCCCTGTGCATCGTTCCAGACCCGACCGCGCAACCCGAACTCGTGCGCGAGCTGCCAGATGAAGGGCCGGAACCCGACCCCCTGCACCTGTCCCCGAACCCTGACCGCAACCGCCTCTGGCACTTGCTCCTTACCCAAATACTCCACGGGGGTCCGGGGGTGTGCCCCCCGGTCCGTGGCTTCCTGTCAATGCACCGTGCAGACCATGCAGGGATCGAAGCTGCGCACCACATGCTGCACCGACAGCGGCACATCGCCCGCCACCTCCAGCCCCACCAGCGCCGCCTCCAGCGGCCCGGGCACGCCCGAGCCATCGCGCGGCGAAAAATTCCATGTCGTTGGTGCGATGATCTGATAGCCCGCGATGCGGCCCCCCTCGATCCGCAGCCAGTGGCCCAGCGACCCGCGCGCAGCCTCGACCAGCCCCGCGCCCTCTCCCTGCCGGGGAAGGTGGCCCCGCGCCATGTATTCCGCCCCCGGCACGATCCCGGCGATCAGTCGTTCCATCACCTCCTGTGTCCGTGCGATTTCCAGCAGCCGCCCCGTCACCCGCGCCAGCACACCGCCGCCGGACAGAGCCCGCGCCAGGGGATGTCCGTCCACCACTTGCCGCGCAAGTGCGCCGACTTCGACAGTCTGGCCGGCCAGTCGCGGCGCCTTGCACCAGCTGTAGGCCGGGGATGCCATCGACTCGTCCGGCTCGGTCCGGCCTTCACGCGGATGCGCCGTGGCGCCCTTCATCCAGGCATGGCTCAGATCCTCGGCGATCGCGGCTTCGTCCAGGGGGCGCAGCTTCCCGTCCCAGACGCCGCGCGCAAGGACTGGCCCGGTCGCCAGCGGATAGGCCCCGAAGGACATGTAGCGCCCCGACCCGCCGCCCATCCGCTCCAGCCCCAGATCGGCGGCGATTTCCAGGAAAAGGCCCACGTCGCCCCGCCCCCAGGCCAGCAGGTCATCAACAGTCGCCAGCGCCGCGAAAGCGCCCAGCGAGCCACCGAACAGCACCTCCTCAAGATAGCGGCGGAAGGCGCGCAAGGTTGCCGCCAGCCGTGCCTTTTCCCGCACCCCCGGCGCGCGCGTCACCCCCCCGGGCTGGATCGCCAGCGTATGCGGCCATTTCCCGGCCAGAAGCCCCATGACGTGCAGCAGCTCGGCACGCGCCTGCACCGCACGGCGCTGTGCACTACCCTCCATTGCCGTGAACCGCTCGACCGCCCGCTCGTGCCATGGGCGTCCGGCATATTCGGGGCGGGCGAAATCCGGCATGAAGAACAGGTGGAAATGCGTCAGGTGATCCGCCACGTTCTCGGCCGCATGGATCAAGGCTGCCATCGCCGCACCGGCGGGCGCGGGCACCAGCCCCATCGCCGCGGCCAGTGCCTGCGCCGCCGCCGCCGACTGGCTGACTGAACAGATGCCGCAGATGCGCGGCGTTATCACCAGCGCATCGCGCGGATCGCGCCCCTCCAGCATCCGCTCGAACCCGCGAAAGAGCGGCGCATTGACCCGCGCCTCGGCCACCCGGCCATCTACCACGTCCAGCGTCACTTCCAGATCGCCCTCGACCCGGTTGAACGGGCCCATCACCAGCCGCGTCATTTCGGCCTGCGCAAGGTGGGCGGCACCACCACCCGGTCGGCCCGCGCGTTCCGCCCGATCCGCTCGGGCGTGGCAGCCTTCGACAGCGAGGCCAGCGCCATGAACCAGGCCTTGGGCATGTCGGTTGGCAGGCCAACCGGGATGCCTGCGATCTTCGGGGTTTCCACGAAGGCATGCGCCGGATCCTCGAAGCGCGGCGCGGTGCAGTTGATGCACGGGTATCCGCCCCGGGTGCAGGATCCTTCCCCGTTCCACGGCCGGATGTTGCAGTCGCCCACGGCCTGCGTGCCGATGCAGCCCAGGTTCTCCATCATGCAGCCGATTTCCGACAGTTCGCGCGCGCTGGCCTTGTATTCGTAGAACTCGTTCTTCGGGCAGCCGTGATGTACCAGATGGTCGGCAAAGAACCGGGGCCGCCCCATCCCGTCCAGCGCCACCGCCTCACCCGAAGCAAGCAGCATCAGCGTCTCCAGCACCCAGCCCGGATGCGTGGGGCAGCCCGCGACATTGATGACCGGCCTACCCGCGCGCGACCGCCAGCCCTCGGCCAACAGCCCCCCGGGATGGGCACCATCATATTGCAGCCCCACCGCATCGGTCGGATTGCCCCCCGCCGCAGTCACCCCGCCATAGGCCGCGCATGATCCCACAGCCACCACATGGCCCGCGACCGGCGCCAGTCGGGCGACCCAGGCCATGACGCTTTCGCCCGTCACCGAAAGCATCTGGAACCGCCCGGTTCCTGCCGGGCCTCGGGCAATCGCGCCCTCGACACACAGGATGTCCAGGAGAACCCTTCCTGCCGCCACATCCTCCAGCAGCGCCCGCGCCTCGGCCCCCGTCTCCACCGACAGCGCCGGGTGCCACAACAGCCGGATCCCGGCATCCTCCAGCGTTTCGATCAGGTCGGGGCTTTCGGCGCACAGCAGCGACATTGTGCAGCCGCCGCAGCCCGAGGCCTGAAGCCAAAGGACGTTGGTCATGCGCCCCCCTCGGCCCGCGGCAGGTACAGACGGAAACAAGCGCCAGGACCCGCATCGCACAGGGTCAGCGTGCCGCCATGTTCCTCGGAGATCTTGTGGCTGATCGACAGGCCCAGTCCGGTGCCACGCCCGACCGGCTTGGTGGTGAAGAAGGGGTCAAAGATCGCCGGCCGCAGCGCCTCTGGCACACCGGGTCCGTTGTCGGAAACGGTCAGAACCGCGCGGTCGCCGTCGGGACGCACGGTCAGGCGGATCGCTGCGCCCGCCTGACCTTCCAGCGCATCGACCGCGTTCTGAACCAGGTTCATCACCACCTGCTGCACATGCCCGGGCCGGCCCAGCACCTGCACCGGCTCGGTCTCGATCGTCAGCACCACAGGCTGTTTCATCCCCCGCATCACCCATTCCGCCGCCGTGCGCGCGGTCTGCGCGAGGTCAAAGACCACCGCCACCCCCGACCCGTCCGAAGAGAGCCGCCGCAGATCCTCCACGATATCGCGCACCCGCTCGGCGCCTTCCCTTGCGCCTTCGATGGCCGTGCGCAGGTTCGCCACCTCGCGGTCAAGGCGCAACTCCTGCCGTAGCGCGATCAGTTCCTCGCGGCTCGCCCCCTCCTGCACACGCGCGAAGTAGGTCTCGAACTTGCCTGCATAGCGCTCCAGCGCATGCGCATTGGCATAGACAAAGCTGATCGGGTTGTTCAGTTCATGCGCCACTCCGGCCAGAAGCCGCCCGAGGCTGGCCAGCTTCTCGTTGCGCACCAGTTGGGCCTGCGCCGTCTTCAGCGCGTCATGGCTTTCTGACAGTTCGGCATAGGCCTTGCGCAAGGCGCCCAAGAGTCGGCCGGACAGCACGAACCCATCCACCCGGCCACGGTCGTCCAGCCTGGGCGCGACCCAAAGGTCCAGCGGCTCCACTCCGCCCGCAGTAAGCAGCTCGGCCTCGACCTGCGCCCTCTTGCGGCTGTCGCGCACGCGCGCCAGCGTCGCCTCCACCGCCTCGCGGGCCGCTTCGGCGAACAGCCCCACCAGCGGCCGCCCGCCCAGCGCCGCCTCGCCCGCCCCGGTCAGCGCCTCGACCGACCGGCTGACCCGCGCGACCCGCGCCCCGCGGTCTGCCACGATCAGCACATCGGACACCGAGGATAGGATCGCCGTGAGGAAGGTCCGCATCTCCTGCAACTCGGCATTCTGGCGTTCCAGTTGCTCCTGATAGCTGACCAGATCGGCATAGGTCCGGTCCATCGCGGACAACACCTCGACCCAGGCGTCGTCCGAGAATTTCGCGGGGCTGTCGGAACCCGGGGGGTGCGGATGAGTGGCCATGAAACGAATCTAGTCTTGCTGCCGCATCCTGAGAAGCAGGAATGGCACAGTCCAGGCCCACAGGGCCGAACGGAAGCAAGCCTTCCGACTTCCAGCCAGAATGGACATCTTCTTTCCAATTTTTTCCGGACCCAGGCAAGCCATACCCCTGCTTTCGCCTGCAATTCCAACCGTTTACCGCCAATTTTGCCCAGATCTGGCTTTCCCCGCGTCAAGCCCTGCAAACCCTGCTTTCACTTGGAAAGACAACTGCAAGCCATTCGACCAGCCAAGAGGGGGGAAGCCAGTGTCGATCCGCATCCTGATTCTCGGTATCGGCAATGTCCTGTGGGCGGATGAGGGCTTCGGCGTCCGCTGCGTGGAGGCCATGGCCGAAACCCACGCACTGCCCCCGAACGTGCGGCTTCTCGACGGCGGCACCCAGGGCCTCTACCTCCTACCCTTCCTGGAAGACACCGACGCGCTTCTGGTCTTCGACGCCATCGACTATGGCCTGCCCCCGGGCACTCTGAAGGTGGTCACGAACGACGAGGTTCCCGCCTTCATGGGCGCCAAGAAGATGAGCCTGCATCAGACCGGCTTTCAGGACGTGATCGCCACAGCCACGCTGATGGGCTACCGCCCGCGCGACATGGTGCTGATCGGCTGCCAGCCGGCGGAGCTGGACGATTACGGCGGCGGCCTGCGCCCGGAAATCGCCGCACGGATCCCCGAGGCCCTGTGCCTCGCCCGCGAAACGCTTGCCCGCTGGGGCGTGACGGTTTCGGACGGTCGCACCACCAGCGACCTTCTGGCCAACCCCGCGATCCGCCAGGCCGCTTACGAACAGGGTCGCCCCTCGGCGGCCGAAGCCTGCCGAACCGGCGACGCCCGCTTCTTTCCGGGGCAGCGGCCGTGACGCGCCGCGCCGCTTTCTCTCTGCCCAAGTATCCCCACCGGAGGCAGGACCGAGCCGGTTGCGCCGCGGGCGCAGAGGCGAGACACCGGCTCGCACCGCAAGGCGCACTATCCGAGATACCGCCCGATGCGCGCACCTACCGGCGCGTGGCTGCGCCTTTCACCCGCGTGCGGAAGGGATGCGAAGAAAGCATTCCCGGCGAGGCTCCGCATGGCTGCCACAGGGAAACCGGCTGATGTGTGTCGGCCTTCCCCTGCGCCTCGCCGCGCGCGACGGCATCGTCGGCACCACCCTGGACGGCGAAAGGGTGGAAACCGTCGATCTCTCCCTCATCCCCGAGGCGCAGCCGGGGGACTGGCTTCTCACCTTCCTTGGCACCGCCCGCGCCATCCTGCCCGAGTACGAGGCGCTGAAGATCCGTGCCGCCCTTCAGGGCGTGGCTTCGCTGATGCAGGGGGGCACGCTCGGCGACGCCTTCGCCGACCTCGAGGCACGACCGCCCCAGCTTCCCCCGCATCTCCAGGCCGCGCACTCCGCAGGCCAGACGAAAGGCTGATACCCCATGCACGACCACGCCCCGCCCATCCTGCCCCCGGCACCTGCAATCCATCCCCTGATCGCACGGCTGGAAACCGAACACCGCTATCCCCGCCTGGCAACACCACAGGCGCTGGCCGACCATCTGGCCCGCCCCGGTCTGCACTGCCTCTTCATCCCCGGCGACCCGCGCCGCAACCTCGAAACCGCCGACGCCGCCGTGATCCTGCCCGAATTGGCGCAGACCTTTCAGCACCGCTTCGATTGCGCACTGATCGACGACGCCATCGAGGCCGCCGTGCGTGAACAGCATCGCGCACTCAAGACGCCTGGGCTTCTCTTTTTCCACGGCCCCCGCTTCCTTGGCGCGATCGAAAAGGTCCGCGACTGGTCCGACTACCTCGCCCGCATCACCCACATCCTGTCGCACGAAACCGCCTGAGGCCCTGCATGGTCAGCCCATTCACCCTTCCGCCCATGGGCTTCGGCCCCGGATCGCAGCCGCTGCCCGACGATAGGTTGCAGTATATCGCCCTGCCTTCGGGCATGCGCACCTACGAACCCCACCTCCCCAGGGCCGAAGACCCCGCCGCACTGGCCGAGGCGTTGGCCTTCCTTGCTGCCCTCGCCGCGGCAGCAGACCGCGTGGCTACCGGCGCGGCGGCAGAGGAATTCGACCTTGCCCCCCTTTCACCCGAGGCCCGCATCGTGGTTGCCGATGCACTGGGCCAAGGGGAGGTCAGCATGAAGCTGCGCGGAAAGCCGGCGATATTGGTACAGGAAAGCGTCTTTGCCGGCGTCTGGTTGCTAGCCGGCGCAGCGATCGACCGGGTAGAGATCGCGCCTGCCCCCGCGCTTGCGCTCTCTCGCGCCCATGTGCCGCACCGCCCCGCCCTGGGCCCGCGCACGGCGCGAGTGCCCGGCCTTGCGAATGCGCCCGCCCTGCTGGCCGAACTGACCGACAGATCCGCCACCCACCCGGCGGGCGGTCCACCGCATGTCATCAACCTTTCCCTGCTGCCGCATACGCCTGAAGACCTCGCCTGGCTTGACACCGCGCTGGGTGAAGGCGCGGTCAGCATCCTGTCGCGCGGTTATGGCAATTGCCGGATCACCGCGACCGCCCTGCCGCGCGTCTGGAAGGTGCAGTTCTTCAACTCGATGGACACGTTGATCCTCGACACCTACGAGGTCACCGCCCTGCCCGAGGTCGCCCTTGCCGCGGATGTGGACCTCGCGGACAGCGCGCAGCGCCTGCGCGCCGTGATCGAGGCGATCCGATGATCGCGCCCGGCTTCGAAGGCAGCTTCCTCGGCGCGGCCGACAAGATCAGCCCGCTTGCGGTGATGGAATGCAAGATCTGCTGGACGCCCTATGACCCGGCACAGGGCGACGAGACGCGCCAGATCGACCCCGGAACCCCGTTCCTCGACCTGCCCGGGGACTGGACCTGCCCCGGCTGCTCTGCCCCGAAGGCGCAGTTCCTGGTCCGCGACGACCCTGGCGCGGCGACAGCCCCGATCTTTGCCGAGATTGACCGCCGCACACGCGCGCTGGTTGCCGACTTCACCGAGATCCTGAACGGCAGGATGCGCGACCTGCCGATGGTCAACCGCGCGCTCCATGTGCAGGCGGTGGACTTCCGCCCCTGGGAAGGCGGCTTCCTTGGCGTCCTTGTCGCGCCCTGGTTCATGAACCTCGTCTTCCTTCCGCCCGCCGACCGCCCTGCAATGGCCCCGACGCAAAGGGAGGTCATCGCCTTCCCCTCGGGGGACTACGAATTCCTTCACAATGCACGCGAGTTGACCGGCCCCTACCTTGCCTGCTCGCTGTTCTCGCCCATGGCAGAGTTCATCAGCCAGTTACAGGCTGTCGAGGTCGCCCGGGCGGTGATGGCTGAACTATTCAAGCCCGAGAACCGCGCTGAAACCGACCGCGCCGCCGAAATCCGCGCTGCACGCGAGGCCGCCCTCGCCCCCGCGCCGGATAACGCACCCGACGCCGCCCCCTCCCGTCGAAGGCTCATCACCGGGGGCCTCGGGCAATGATCCGGCGCCATGCTCGCACCTTCGCCACGCCCACTCCGCCGGGCATCCGCCTCTCCCCGCCTTTGGGAGAAAGGGGAAAGGCGGGCATTCCCGGCCTGCGGCCCTTCCGCCCGACAGGCGAGGCCGGCCCATGACCCTCTCGGCCGCCAGTGTCACCCTCGGCCCCGTACCCGGCATCAGTGCGGGCCCAGCCCTGCCGGTCGAGGCGCTGGTGATCGGAAAGCCCGTCGCCATGGCGGCCGACCTTCTGCCGCGGCTTTTCAACCTGTGCCGCGGGGCGCAGGCGATGGCGGCACGGCTGTCGCTGGGTTTGCCGGCAACCGATGATCCGCGCGCCGAGATACTGCGCGACCACCGGCTGAAACTCTGCGTCATGCTTCCCCGCGCCTTCGGCCTGGACCCGATCCCGCTGCCAGAACCGACGCGGCCCCACCAGCCGTTGGCCTTGCCCGGGGCGATGGACGCCGCCGCCCTTCTGGGCCCCGAGGGGCTGCCCGACATGCCATCGCGCCTTGCAGGCCCGCTTGCCCCCCTTTTCCACCGGGTCGCCGCCACCTTCCCTCCCGGCATGGCGACCTGCGCAGCGCTGCCATTGCCGTCTGCCCCGCTGGCGGACGGCGCCTTCGAGAATTCGCCCGCCGGGCGACAGTCGCACCATCCGCTACTGCGCCGCATCGAACAGACCCATGGCCGCGGGCCGCTCTGGCGTCTGGCCGGTCTGATGGCCGACCTCGAGGCTGTCAGCCACAACCGTCTGCCCGCCCCGGCCCTTTCCGCCGATGGCACCGCCACGGTCCCGGCCGCGCGCGGCATCTATGCCCTGCGGGTGACGCAGCGCGATGGCGTCGTTACCGGACTTTGCCGCCGCACGCCGACCGACCACCAGCTGGCCCCGGGCGGGGCGCTTCTGCAATCTCTGGCCAACCTTCCTGCGACCCATCGCGCGCTTGCGCCAAAAGTGATTGCGCTTCACGATCCCTGCATCCCCGTCACCGTCCGGGAGGCAGAACATGCATGAGATGAGCCTCGCCGAAGGCATCCGCGACATCGTCTGGGACCAGTCCCGCCTGCACGGCTTTGCTCGCGTCACCGTCCTCAGGCTCGAGATCGGTCGCTTCGCCGGGGTCGAAAAGCCCGCGCTGGAATTCGCCTTCGACGTCGTGATGCGGGGCAGCCCCGCCGAGGGCGCCCGGTTGGAGATGATTGACCTGCCTGGCCGGGCACTGTGCTACGACTGCCGCATGACCGTCGAGATCGCCGACCGCTTCGACCCATGCCCGCTGTGCGGAAGCGGCCGGCTTCTTCCCGCAGGTGGCGACGAGATGCGGATCAAGGACATGGAGGTGGCGTGATGTGTACGGTCTGCGGATGTTCCGACCTGGTGACGGCAGACGGCAAGGTGATGACACACGACGAAGCGCACCGGCTGGGCCTTGCCCATTCCCATGCCCGCGCCTTCCCGTCCGAGGCAGTGTCTCTGCCGTTCCCGCATGTGCAGGCAACCGCCGCCCCGCACCACGGCAACCGTCACCACTACGGCACCGGGCCGGCCGGTGTCTCGGTTCCCGGCATGTCCCAGGCCCGGCTGATCGAGGTTGAAACGTCGATCCTGGCCAAGAACGATGCCATTGCTGCCGCCAACCGCCGCGTGCTGAAAGCGCTTGGCGTCCTGGCGCTGAACCTTGTCTCCAGCCCCGGCTCGGGGAAGACGACGCTGCTGTGCAGGACCATCGAGGAACTGGGGGATGTCCCCCTTGCGGTGATCGAGGGCGACCAGCAGACCAGTGCAGACGCCGACCGGATCCGCGCGACCGGCGCCCGGGCGATCCAGATCAATACCGGCAAGGGCTGCCACCTGGACGCGCAGATGGTGGGACACGCGATCGACGACCTGCGCCCCCGCCCGAACAGCTATCTTTTCATCGAGAACGTGGGCAACCTTGTCTGCCCTGCTGCCTTCGACCTGGGCGAGGACGCCAAGGTGGCGATCCTGTCGGTCACCGAAGGCGAGGACAAGCCCCTGAAATACCCCGACATGTTCACTGCGGCACAGCTGGCGATCCTGACCAAGCTCGACCTCGCGCCACACTGCGACGCAGATCTTGCCGCCTACGAGGCGAACTTGCGCCGCGTGAACCCCGCCATTCACGTCCTGCGCCTGTCCACCCGAAGCGGCGAAGGGATGCAGGACTGGCTGGACTGGCTGCGCGCCCGGCTGGCGGAGAAGGCAGCATGACCGCCCGCCCGGATTCAGGGGTTGGTCGCGCCCTCGACGGCCGGGGCCTCGACCGGCGTGGCCAGCGCCTCCAGTTCCGCGCGCAGTTCGGCCACCTGGTCGGCCAGGGCGGCCTTGTCGGCCTCCAGCGTGGCAACCTGCCCGGCCAGCACCTCGTTGCCCGATTCAAGGGCCGTGGCCTTTTCCGTCAGGGCGGCCAGCTCGGCCTCGAGCGCAGCCACCTTTTCGGCCAGTGCCGTCTTTTCGGCTTCCACGGCGGCACTGGCCTCCGAGACCGCCTGCGCCGCCGCATCGATCTGGCCCTGCAAGGCAGCCACTTCCGCGCTCAGCGCGGCCTTCTCGGCCTCAAGTCCCGCGATGGCCTCGCCTCGTGCGGCAAGTTCCGCCTGAAGCCCCGCGACCTGCCGGCCGGACTGATACGCGAAGAAGCCCAGGATCGCGACGGCCGCCACCAGAATGGCAAGGATCAGATTGCGCATGGTCTTGTCCCCCCTCTTTGCGCAGACCCTAGCGACATCGACCGGCACCGCACAACCCTTTCCGAAGGGCCAAGGCCATGACCGCACCCCGGCCCACCGTCCTGCTTGTCGATGACGAACCCCATTCGCTGGCCGCCATGCGCATGGCACTGGAGGATGAATTCCACTGCATCACCGCCGGCGACGCCGAGACCGCCGCCCGCTGGATGGAGGAAGAATGGGTCCAGGTCGTGATCTGCGATCAGCGCATGCCGGGGCGGACGGGGGTGGAGCTGCTGACCGAGCTGCGCGAACGCTGGCCCGATGCCGTCCGCATCATCATCACCGGCTACACCGACCCCGCCGCGATGCAGGCCGCGATCAATGATGCCGGCATCCATCAGTTCCTGACCAAGCCCTGGCACCCCGAACAGCTGCTGATGGCCGCTCGCAACGGTGCCCGCCTCTTCCAGCTTGCCCGAGACAACGAACGCCTGGCACTCGAGATGCGCTTCCTGGCGTCATCGGCCCAGACAAGGCTGGACAAACGCCGCGCCGCCCTGCGCGATGGCCTCGGGTTCGAATCGATCCTGCGCAGCCCGCAAAGCCCGATGAACATCACGGTCGAAGCCGCGCGCCACTATGCCAGCTTCGACATCCCCGTGCTTCTGACCGGAGAACCCGGCACCGGCCGCGGTCGGCTCGCCAGGGCGATGCACCTGTCCAGCCTGCGGTCGGACCGCCCCTTTCATGCCCTGTCTCTGGCCGGACTGCCCGACGATCTTGCCCTGATAGAACTGTTCGGCGCCAAACGCGGCGTGCTCCCGGGCGGGGTCAACCGAATAGGCCTTGCCCAGAAGGCCGACCGCGGAACCTTGTTCATCGAGGGCATCGAACATGCCAGCGCCGCACTTCAGCTTGCCCTATGGCGGCTGGTGGATGAAGGCAGCTTCTCGCCCGTCGGAGGACAGGAGACGCTGACCACCAACCTTCGCCTTATCGTCGGGGCGGGCGCCGACCTTGCCCGCGCGGTCGCCGAGGGCAGGTTCCGCCCCGATCTGCATTATGCATTGTCTGTCGCCGAACTGAACTTGCCCCCCCTGCGCGCGCGCCGTGGCGACGTGGCGATCCTGGCGCAGAGCTTTCTTGACGATCTCGCTGCGCGCCACGGCAAGGCTGCCCACGGCTTTACCCCCGAGGCACTGGAATTCCTTGAAAACTGGGACTGGCCGGGGAACCTGCGGGAACTGCGCAACGAGATCACCCGGATGCTGGTCTTTGCCCGTGGCCCGATGCTTGGCGCCGAACTGATCAGCCGGCCGATCCTTCAGGCCCCGCCTTCGGACAGCGGCGCCGACCGCACGGCCGAGGCAGTGCTGACCTCCAGCGGCACGCTCAAGGACCGGACGGACCTGATGGAGATGCGCATCCTTCGTGAAACGCTTACCCGCCATCGCTGGAACAAGTCGCGCGCAGCGGTGGAACTGGGCCTCAGCCGCGTCGGCCTGCGGGCGAAGCTCGACCGCTATGGCATCTCCAATCCCTCGGGCCGCGCCCATGAAGAAGAGGAAGACTGACCCCATGTGCCTCGGTATCCCCGGCCGCATCATGGCCATCACCGACCCTGAACGCCAGATGGCCATGGCCGAGGTCTCGGGCGTTCGACGCGAGGTGAACGTCGCCTGCGTCGCGGGCAGCGACCTTTCCGCCCTTGTCGGCCAATGGGCGCTGATTCATGTCGGCTTCGCCATGTCGATCATCGACGAGGAAGAGGCCGAAAAGACCCTTCAGGCGCTACGCGACCTTGGAGAGGCGCAGGAAACCCTCGACCAGATCGCCGCCAGCCAGGAGGCGCTGCAATGAAGTTTGCCAGTGAATTCCGCGACCCAGCCGCGGCACGCGCGCTTCTGTCCGCCGTTGCCGCAAAGGCCGAGGCCATTGGCGCCTCCCGGGCCAATCCGGTCCGCATCATGGAAATCTGCGGCGGCCATACGCATTCGATCTTTCGCTACGGCCTGGACAAGCTGATCCATGAAGGGGTGGAGTTCATCCACGGCCCCGGCTGCCCGGTTTGCGTCCTGCCCATGGCCCGGGTTGATGAATGCGTCGAAATCGCCGAACGCCCCGGTGTGATCTTCACCACCTTCGGCGATGCAATGCGCGTGCCCGGCCATCGGAAATCACTCATGCAGGCAAAGGCCGACGGCGCCGACATCCGCATGGTCTATTCCCCGCTCGACGCGCTTGAACTCGCCCGCCGCAACCCCGACCGCCAGGTCGTCTTCTTCGGCCTCGGCTTCGAGACGACGACCCCCTCCACCGCCCTGTCCATCCAGCAGGCCGCGCGCGAGGGGGTGACGAACTTCTCGGTCTTCTGCAACCATATCACTGTGCCCGAGCCGATCAGGGCGCTGCTCGACGACCCCGACATGCTGCTCGACGGCTTCATCGGCCCTGGCCATGTGTCGATGGTCATCGGTATCCGGCCTTATGACTTCATCGCGCGGGACTATGGCAAGCCCATCGTCGTGGCCGGCTTCGAACCCACGGATCTGCTGCAATCCGCCCTCATGCTCCTGACACAGATCGCCGAAGGCCGGGCGCAGGTTGAAAACCAGTACGCCCGCGTCGTGCCGGAACATGGCAACCCGGTCTCGCTCGCCGCCATCGCGGATGTCTACGAACGCCGCCCAAGCTTCGAATGGCGCGGCCTGGGCGAGATCGATGCCTCCGGCCTGCGAATCCGCGCCAGATACGCCGCCTTCGATGCGGAAGAAAAGTTCGGCATCGGCTACGGCGCTGCCAGCCGGAATCACCCCGAAACCCCGGGCTGCGCCTGCGGCCAGGTGATGACCGGCAAACTGAGACCCACAGGGTGCCCCCAGTTCGGCACGGGCTGCACCCCCGACAAGCCGCTCGGCGCGCTCATGGTCTCCTCGGAAGGCGCCTGCGCGGCCTACTGGCAATATGCCGGAGCAAGGGTCGCCGCCCAATGACCGCCGCCCCACCCCAGACGTTTCGCAGAAGATTCGTCCGCGAAAGCCACGTCACGATCGCCCACGGCGGCGGCGGCAGCGCCATGCGCGACCTGATCGATCAGGTCTTCACCAGCGTCTTCCAGCCCCCGGGCAACGAGGACCAGGCCCGCCTGATGACCGCAGCACTTCAGGAACCGGGTGCGCGCCTCGCCTTCACCACCGACAGCTTCGTGGTGACACCGCTCGAATTTCCCGGTGGCGACATCGGCAAGCTGGCGGTCTGCGGCACGGTCAACGACCTTGCCGTAGGGGGCGCGCGGCCTCTCTGGCTCTCGGCCGCCTTCGTGATCGAGGAAGGCTGCGAGATCGCGCTCCTCCGCCGGATCGTCGCCACCATGGCGCACGAGGCAGAACGCGCGGGTGTCCGCATCGTCACAGGCGACACCAAGGTGGTCGAGCGCGGCAAAGGCGACGGGGTCTTCATCACTACCGCCGGGATCGGGGTGATCCCGCCGGGCATCGACATCGGCGCCGCGAAGATCCGCCCCGGCGACGTTGCCATCGTCAACGGTGTCCTCGGCGACCATGGTGCCGCCATCCTTGCCGCGCGCGGCGACCTGGCACTTTCGACCGACCTGCAATCCGACTGCGCCGCGCTCGGCCATCTGATGCAGGCCGCCCTGACCGCCGCCCCCGGCATCACCGCCGCTCGCGACTGCACCCGCGGCGGGCTGGCAAGCGCCCTGAACGAAATGGCAGCCGAAGCCGGCCTTGCCGTCGAGGTCGAGGAAACCCGCCTTCCCCTTCGCCCCGAAGTGGTGGGCGTCTGCGAGATCCTGGGCCTGGACCCGCTTTACCTCGCCAATGAGGGTCGCCTCGTTGTCTTCTGCCCGCCCGACCAGGCCGAGGCCGCGCTCGCCGCGATGCACGCCATGCCCGAAGGCGCAGGGGCCGCAATCATCGGACGCGCGCAGGCGGGTCAGCCCGGCCGCGTCACCCTGCGCACGGCTTTCGGCGGCGCGCGAATCGTGGACATGCTGGTGGGCGAACAGTTGCCGCGCATCTGCTGACAGCCGTGCGTGATGCGGGATCTTGAAGGTTCCGCTGCGGAGCCTGTCAGGCTTCGATCGGACTGATCGGATCTTCCGGCGATTCGTGACCAGGGGTTGACGGTCTGTCAGCCTGCGACAGCTGAAAACGCGGTGAGGACAGGCAGACGACGCAACGAACTGACCCAGACAGGGTTTGAAGGCAAGAAACCACTTGCCCGCCAACCCTGGCAGTTCTGCCTGCCATCAAAGCCCTTGCGCTTGCCCTGCGTCATGCCGCCATGTCCCCCCGATCCGGCGAAACCGCTGTGCGACAATTCCCCTTCCCCGCGCCCTGCCCTAAGCTGACCGCAAATCCACCGACCCGCCACCGAAGAGTCCGATGCCGATGCTGACCCCGTTCACCGAACTCGCGCTTCTTCTGATGCTGGCCGCCGGCCTTGGCACCCTGGGCCTCATGCTGCGTCAGCCGCTGATCGTGGCCTTTATCGCAGTGGGCCTGCTTGCCGGTCCCTCGGCGTTGGACATCGTCAAGGCAGACGAACAGATCGCGCTTCTGTCCGAACTGGGTATCGCGGTCCTTCTGTTCCTTGTCGGCATCAAGCTGGACATCAAGCTGATCCGTTCGCTCGGCATCGTCTCCATCGTCACCGGCCTGGGTCAGGTCGTCTTCACGGCCTTCTTCGGCTACCTGATCGGTCTGGCTCTTGGCCTTGGCCATGTTACCAGCCTGTATGTCGCGGTCGCGCTTACGTTTTCCTCGACCATCATCATCGTCAAGCTGCTGTCGGACAAACGCGAGATCGACGCGCTGCACGGCCAGATCGCACTGGGCTTCCTGATCGTGCAGGATCTGGTGGTGGTCCTGGCCATGGTGGTCTTGTCGGCCATCGGCATCGGCGCCGGCGACCATGGGCATGGCGGGTCGGTCATCACTGTCCTTGGAGCGGGAATTGCGCTGGTGGCGGCGGTCATCCTCTTCGTCCGCTACGCCGCGACACCCCTGACCGAGCGGCTGGCCCATGCACCGGAATTGCTGGTGATCTTCGCAATCGCCCTTGCCGCCGCGATTGCGGCCATCGGCGACGCGGTAGGACTGGGAAAGGAGGTCGGTGGCCTTCTGGCCGGCGTCGCGCTTGCCTCAACCCCCTACCGCGAGACCATCGCTGCGCGGCTGGCCCCCTTGCGCGACTTCCTGCTGCTGTTCTTCTTCATCGGCCTCGGCGCCACGCTGGACCTGACGCTTCTGGGTAGCCACGTCACCGGCGCGGTGATCTTTTCGCTGTTCGTTCTTATCGGTAACCCGCTGATAGTTCTCATCATCATGGGCGCCATGGGCTATCGGAAACGTACCGGGTTTCTCGCTGGCCTGACCGTGGCGCAGATTTCGGAATTCTCACTGATCTTCGTCGCGATGGGTGTTTCGCTTGGCCATGTGGCAGAGGATGCGCTGGGGCTGGTCACGATGGTCGGCCTGGTGACCATTGCCGCATCGACATACATGATCACCTTTTCGCATCAGCTCTACCTGGTGTTCGAACCCTGGCTCGGGGTCTTCGAACGCAAGGGCACCCCGCGCGAACCCCATGAAAGCGCGCCGCAGGCCCAAGCGGGCTATCCGGTCATCCTGTTCGGTCTCGGCCGCTTCGGCACCGCCATCGCGCTGCGCCTGAAGGCGCGCAACATCCGGGTGCTTGGGGTGGATTTCAACCCGCAGGCGGTGCGCCGGGCGCGTGCCCTGGGAATCGATGCCGAGTTCGGCGACGGCACCGATCCCGAATTCGTCGCCACCCTGCCCTTGTCCCGCGCAGACTGGCTGGCTTCGTCGGTGCCTGTCCATGTCACCGGCGTCAGTCACGACGATGCCAGGTTCACGCTGATCCAGCTGACCCGGGCCGCGGGCTTCGAGGGAAGGGTCGCAGTGACGTCGCACAACCCGTCCGAAACCGAGGCGCTGACCCGGGCCGGCGCCGACCTGGTGCTGGAACCGTTCCAGGACGCTGCCGACCGCGCTGTGGAGCTGCTGTGCGGGGCGCAGGCCGAAGCGCGGACCGAGATCCCCGAGATCGCATCGGAAGGTCGAGCGGCGGGCTGACCACACGTCCGTTCGTTGCAAATCTGTGATGCTGTGGTCGTCCGGCCGTCATGCTGGGGTGTTAGGGGCTGCCCCGTCACTTCAGCAACGGACCTGCAACCATGACCAAGCTTCTTGCACCCGCTCTTCTTGCCGCCAGCCTGCTGGCCGCCCCCGCCCTGGCCCAGGACACGATCCGCTTCGCCGTGACCGACATCGACGGGCTAGAGGCGCTGCAGCGCGAAATGGGGCCGTTCAAGGACGCCTTCGAGGCAGCCTCGGGCCTGAAGGTCGAGTTCTTCCCGGTCTCGGGCCGCACGGTCGCGGTCGAGGCGATGGCCGCCGATCAGGTCGATTTCGTGCTGACCGGCCCGGCGGAATACGTTGTCTTCAACGCGCGGCTCGACGCCCAGCCGGTCGTGACCTTCAAGCGCCCCGACTATTACTCGACCGTGGTCGTGCTGGACGACAGCCCGATCAGGACGCCAGAGGATCTGAAGGGCCAGAAGATTTCGTTCGGCGAGATCGGCTCGACCTCGCAGCACCTGGGTCCGGTGGATCTGCTGGCCAAGGCAGGGCTGGGCTATGCCGTCGATTATGAGCCCGTCTTCCTGAACCGCAACGTCGCGATCGAGGCATTGGTGGCTGGCGAGATCGCCGGCATCGGCGTGAACCGCACGCATATCGAAAGCTTCGCCAAGAAGTTCCCCGATGTGAAGCTGCGCGTCCTGCTCAAGGGCGAGCAGCTGCCGGACGACATCCTGCTGGCCTCGGCCAAGGTAGCGCCCGAAGTGGTCGAGACGGTGCGCAAGACATTTGCGGAACAGGGCGAGGCGCTGCTCGCCGCCGTGACCTCGGTAGAAGAGAACGCCAAGTACGTTGGCGGCAGCTTCGATGCCGGTGTCACCGATGCCGACTATGACGTGGTCCGCAAGATGTACCAGAACATCGGCATCACCGAATTCACGCAGTTCATCGGCCAGTAATCCGCCGATGAACGCGCCCGTCCTACCTGCCCGGGCCATGGCCGGTTCCACGTCGGTGGAGCCGGTCCTTGCCGTTGCCGGGCTTCGCAAGACCTTCGGCGACCGCGAAATCCTGTCGGGTCTGGATTTTGCACTGCCGCCCGGTCAGTCCACCGCGCTGATCGGTGCAAACGGGTCGGGCAAATCGACCCTTCTGCGATGCCTGGTCCGGCTGGTAGAGCCGAGTTCGGGCCGCATCGAAATGCTGGGCCAGGACGTGACGGCACTTGCACCCCGGGCGCTGCGCCGCTTTCGGGCGCAGGTGGGCATCGTCTGGCAACGCCACAACCTGGTGCCCCGCCTGTCGGCGCTGTCGAATGTCGTCCATGGCGTGCAATCGCGCCTGTCCGGGCCGCGCGCCTGGTTCCAGTCGCTGGCGCCAGCCGAGGTGCGCGCCGAGGCGATGGCTTGCCTGTCCCGAGTGGGCCTCGCAGACCGCGCCTCGGCCCGGGTGGACAGCCTGTCGGGGGGCCAGCAGCAGCGCGTGGCGATCGCCCGGATGCTGATGCAGCGTCCCGTCTTCATCTTGGCCGACGAGCCGGACGCCAGCCTGGACCCCCAGACCGGGCAGGAGGTCATGGAGCTTCTGCTCGGCCTCGTCCGGCAGGACGGGCTGTCGCTTCTGGTGATCTCGCATCGGCTGGAACACACGCTGGCCTATTCCGACCGCATCCTCGGCCTCGCTTCGGGGCGGATCGCGCTTGACCAGTCCACTGCGCAGGCGACGGCGCAGGCGCTGCGCAGGTTCTTCGACCATGAGGTGACTGCATGACCGACACCGCCGTGCCCGCTCCGCCGCGATTTCGCCACCTGGGTCTGCCCGGCTATGTCGGGCTGCTGGTTGTGCTGACACTGGTCGTGTCGTCGTTGGCGGCCACAGCTCCGGCCACCGACAAGCTGGCGCGGGGACTGGCGCGGCTGGTCTCGCCTTCCGGGCTGCTGACGCAGATGTTCCCGCCAGACTTCAGCCGGATCGGGCCGATTTCCTGGAAGCTGCTGGAAACGCTGCAGATGGCCGTGGCGGGCTGCTTCCTGGGGCTGCTCCTCGCCGTACCCTTCGCCATCCTTGCGACCGACCGGCTGTCGCCCCACCCCATCGTCCGCACGCTTGCCCGCGCAATCATCGCGCTGTTCCGCACCGTGCCCGATCTGGTCTGGGCAATCATCTTCATCATCATCGTGGGCCTTGGCCCCGCCGCCGGCGTCATGGCGATCATGGTGGACAAGATCGGTTTCGCCGGCCGCTTCTTCGCCGAGGCGATGGAGGAAACAGATCCCGGCCCGCAGGACGCGCTGCGCGCCATCGGGGCCAGCCGCCTGGGGGTTATCGTCTCGTCGGTCTTCCCCGCCTGCCTGCCGTCATTCACCGCCACCTCGCTGTTCGCGCTAGAGAAATCGGTGCGCGGGTCCGCCGCCCTTGGCCTGGTTGGCGCCGGCGGAATAGGGGTGGACCTGAAGGTCGCCTTCGACCTTTTCAACTATGACGAAGCCCTGGCGATCATCCTGATGATGCTCGCCCTAGTCATCGCAGTCGAGCAGGGCTCGGGCTGGATCCGCAGGAAGCTGATATGACCATGATGACCACCGATACCGCACATCTCTACTGGAACGCCGAATGGCAGAAGGCTGACGGCACCAGCCCCTGGGCCCGGGCAGAGCCCTGGGTGGCCGAACATGCGGCGACGCTGAAACCCGGATCGGACATCCTGGACCTTGGCTGCGGCATCGGGCGGCATGCGCTGGCCTACGCTCGGGGCAGGCATCGAGTGACCGCCCTTGATGCCTCAGAGGCCGCGGTGGCCGCCACCGCATCTGCCGCCTTCGCCCAGGGGCTGAGCGTGGACACCGTTCAGGCCCCAATGACCGACCTGCCCTTTGCCTCGGCCAGCTTCGACCATGTGCTGGCCTGGAACGTGATCTACCACGGGGACGAGACGATCGTGCGTCGCACCCTGGCGGAAATCGCCCGCATCATCAGACCCGGAGGAACCTTCATGGCCACGATGCTGTCGGCCCGCCGCCTGCCCGTGGAACAGGCCCGTGCCCCGGGGCGCGAGATCAGCCGCAACACCTGGGTTTTCGAGGGCCCCGGCGACAAGGTCCATCCGCATTACTTCTGCACCGCTGCCGAACTGACCGGCCTTCTGTGGGGCTTTGAACTCCTCACCCTCTACGACCGTCCACATGAAAAGCCCGGCTCCTGGCACTGGCACCTTCTGGCGGAGCGGCTGGGATGAGCGCGGAGCTGATCGAAGGCGCGACGCTGATCCTGGAGGACCGGGTAGAAACGGGTTCGGTCCGCATCGAGGGCGGACGGATCACCGGGATCGACGTTGCCCGGGACGGCGCCACTGTGCTTCCCGCAAAGGGGCGCATCCTGGCCCCGGCCTTCGTCGATATCCATGGCGATGCCTTCGAGCGCCAGCTGATGCCGCGCCCGGGGGTCATGGTCACGACCGAGGCCGCGCTTCTGGAAACCGACCGCCAGCTTGCGGCGAACGGCATCGCGACCGCCTATCATGCCCTCACGCTGTCTTGGGAACCCGGCCTGCGCAGTGTCGAAACCGGCTGGCAGGTCGTCCGCGCGCTGGAGGGCCTGCGCGGGCGTCTGACCGCGGACAACCGGATCCAGCTGCGCTGGGAAACCTTCTGCCCCGAGGCGGAGCCCCTTATCGCCCATGTCCTTGCCGGTCCAGACCGCCCGGCGCTGGCCTTCAACGACCACACCACCTCGGCGCTGCTGCATCCCGAAATCGCCGTTCACGACCGGCCCTTCGATCATGTGAAGGACTATCCCGTGACCGACATGACGACGGCTGCCTTCATGCAAAAGATGAGTGAACGGGCCAGGCGTTCGCGCATGACCACGGCCGACTTCGTGGAGCTGATCGCCCGGGTCTGGGCGCGTCGGGCCGAGGTTCCGGGCGACATCGCGCGGGTGGCAGCCCTTGCCCGCGCCCATGGTGCCCCGATGCTGAGCCACGACGACAGCCAGGTTGAAACGCGCGACTATTACCGGGCGCTCGGCGCAAGGGTGGCCGAGTTCCCGATGCACGAACGCGTCTTTCTTGCCGCGCGCGCGGCGGGCGACCCGATCGTGCTGGGCGCGCCGAACGCCATGCGCGGCGGCAGCCATCTGGGCAGCCCCGGCGCGGCAGAGATGATCGCGCGGGGCCTGTGCGACATTCTGGCGTCCGACTACTATTATCCGGCCATGCTGGGCGCGGTGACCCGGCTTCACGCCGACCGCGTGGCACCACTGCCGGTGCTGTGGAATCTTGTGTCGCGGAACCCGGCTCGCGCCATGGGCCTGAACGACCGGGGTCGCATCGCGCCGGGCCTGCGCGCCGACCTGATCCTGATCGACTGGCCTGCAGGTCAGCCCCCCGCCCCCCTGCGTACCTTTGTCGCCGGCCGCGGCGGCTATTCCGCCCTGCCGGCCCGGCCACTTGCCGAACCTGCCTTCTGAACCCCCGGAGGCCCCATGTCCGCCGACATCCTTCCCGCCGACTGTTTCACCGAGGATGCCCCCGCCTTTGACCGGGGGCCGATCTCTGCGCCCGTCCATTTCAGCTATTCGCATTCCGGGCAGTCACTGATCCGTCGCAGCCTGATCCGCGCGGTCGAGGTCGCGACGGGCCAACCGAAGCTGAAGCGGCTCTATCTGGACTGGGTGCTGTGCGACAAGCGGCCGGGCGAGCCGGTGTTCGACGCGGCGCTGCGCAAGCTGAAGATCCGCCCCCGTATCGTCGGGGGTGCCCGCAATCTTGCCCGCGTTCCACAGTCCGGCGGGCTACTTCTGGTGTCGAACCATCCCTTTGGTGTGGTGGACGGGCTGACGCTCGGGCATCTGGGGATCAGGCTGCGCGGCAATGTCCGCATCCTGACCAACAGCCTTCTGTGCCGGGTGCCCGAAATGGACCCCTACCTTCTGCCGGTCGACTTTTCAGGCACGCCCGAGGCGCGGCGGCTGACTGGCGAGACGCGGCGGCGTGCGGCAGAATTGCTGGCGCAGGGCCAGGTTGTGGCGATCTTTCCGGCAGGGGGCGTGGCGACCGCAAACAGGCCACTGACCGGTCGGGCGGTGGATTCACCCTGGCATCCCTTTGTGGGTCGGCTGGCGACCGTGCCGGGCACCACGGTCCTGCCCGTGCATGTGGCCGGACAGAATTCCCGTCTGTTCCAGATCGCAAGCCACACCTCCTACCCGCTTCGGGTCGCACTGATCTTTCACGAAACCTGCCGCCGGATGGGCCGACCGGTGGACCTGACCATCGGCGCGCCGGTCATGGCCGAGGAACTGCGGCGCCTGCCCCGTGATCAGGTTGCCCCCGACCTGCGGCGGCGGACCATGGCGCTGGCAACACCAGCGCTGGCCGACCCCGACGAGCACTACGTCTGGCCGCGCCATATCCGCTGGTAAACCCGATTGCAGCCTGCACAAGCCCCGCGTCATGCAAGTTTCACACAAGGTTCGATGCAGTGTCACACGGCGCAGCTACGACCCCGGCAACGCAAGGCGGGGGAGACCGATGCTGGATGTGCAGGGCGTGACGCGGATGTTCGGTCAGAAGGCCGCTGTGGACAATGTCAGCTTTCGCGTCGAAGGACCTGCCTTTGTGGGCATCATCGGCCGGTCCGGCGCGGGAAAATCCACCTTCCTGCGGCTGATGAACCGACTGATTGACGCAACTGAAGGCGAAATCCGCGTCGAGGGCCGGAACGTGCTGGCGCTGAAGGGCGCCGAGGCCCGCGCCTGGCAGTCGCAATGCGCGATGATCTTCCAGCAGTTCAACCTGGTGCCGCGAATGGATGTGGCATCGAACGTGCTGCACGGCATCCTGAACCGCCGGTCCACGCTGCAGACCATGTTCAACCTCTGGCCCCGCGCCGACATCCTGAAGGCGCTGGAGATCCTCGACCGCCTCGGCATCGCCGAGCAGGCCCCGAAGCGTGCCGAGGCGCTGTCGGGCGGCCAGCAGCAGCGCGTGGCCATTGCCCGCGCCCTGATGCAGGACCCGAAGATCATCCTGGCCGACGAGCCCATCGCCAGCCTCGACCCGATGAACGCCCAGGTCGTCATGGACACACTGAAGCGGATCAACGTCGAGGACGGGCGCATGGTGATTGCGAACCTCCACACGCTCGACACCGCGCGGCGCTATTGCGACCGGGTGATCGGCATGCGCGACGGCCGCATCGTCTTTGACGGCACGCCCGACCAGCTTTCCACCGGCGTCGCGCGCGAGATCTACGGTGCCGACGACAGTTTCAACGAGGCCGCCACCTCGACCTCGATCCCCACCGACACCGCAGCCGACCGGTCCTACGCCGACCTGATGCTGTCGTGACCACCGGCCCCCAAGGCCACAACCCCATGGAGCCCCCATGCACAAGCTGCTGACTGCAACCGCTCTGACTGCCGTCCTCGCCTCGTCGGCGATGGCCGAAGGCATCAAGGAATTCAACATCGGCATCCTCGGCGGCGAGAACGCCCAGGACCGCCTGGCCTCGACCGAGTGCCTGCGCGCCAAGGTCGAAGCCGAACTGGGCGTGCCGGTGAAGCTGTTCACCCCGGCCGACTATGACGGTGTGATCCAGGGCCTCTTGGGCGGGTCGCTCGACTATGCCTGGCTGGGCGCCTCGGCCTATGCCAAGACCTACCTGACCAACCCGGACGCCGTGGAGGTCATGCTGACCAAGCAGAACGTGGACGGCACCACCGGCTACTACTCGATCGGCTTCGCCCGCGCCGACAGCGGCATCACCTCGATGGACGATGCCAAGGGCAAGGTCTTCGCCTTCGCCGACCCGAACTCGACCTCGGGCTACCTGGTGCCGGGCGCGGAACTGACCGAGAAATACGGCAAGCTCGAGGACTACTTCAAGGAAGTGAAGATGTCGGGCGGCCATGAGCAGACCATCGTCGGCGTGGCCAACGGCGACTTCGACGCAGGCGTGGCCTGGGCCGACGGTCTGGGCAACTGGGAAGACGGCTATGCCTCGGGCGCCTTCCGCAAGGCGGCCGATGCGGGTCTCGTGGACATGAACAACCTGGTCGAGATCTGGCGGTCGAAGATGATCCCGGAAGGTCCGCTGGTGGTGCGCAAGGCCCTGCCGCAGGACGTGAAGGACAAGATCTATGCCATGATGGACACGATGTGGCAGGACGATCCCGAGTGCGCCTACAACGTCGCCGCGGGCGAGGCGAAGGACTTCGTTCCGGTGAAGCACGAGGACTATCTGGGCATCATCGCCGCCCGCAAGCTGCAGGAAGGCATGTAAGCCACACCCTCGCCGGACCCCGCCGCTCCCCGGGGTCCGGCTTTTTCATTTCCGGATGATCCCATGGTCGATGTTGCCTTCGGTCCCGAGCCGGGCCAACGCCCGAACCTTGCCAACCCGCGCGAGGCCTATCTGGACATGGTTCGCCGCAAGCGGATGTATGGCGGCATCCTGCTGGTCATCTTCGTCGCGCTCATGGCCTCGGGCTGGATGCTGGCCGACCACCGCAACGCGGGCGGGTTCTGGAACGGGCTGCACCAGGTGCTGGACTTTCCTTCCGAGGTCCTGTCCGAAGCCTGGGAAAAACGGGCAAACCTGCCGGGCATCTTCTGGGACCATGTCCCCGCCCTGATCGAGACGGTGAACATCGCCGCCGTTGCCACGCTGGTCGGCGCGCTGGCGGCCATGGGCCTGTCCTTGCTGGCGACGCGGGGCCTTGCGCGCTGGCCGCGGCTGATCCCGATCTTCCGCCGCACGATGGACGCACTGCGAGCGATCCCGGAGATCGTCATCGCCCTGGTGCTGATCTACATCCTCGGCGGCGGCCCGGTGCCCGCCGTCATCGCCATCGCGCTGCACACGGGCGGCGCGCTGGGCAAGCTGTTCTCGGAAGTTGCCGAGAATGCCGACCTGAAACCTGTCGAAGGCCTGGCCTCGGTGGGCGCCAACTGGTCGCAGCGGATGTGGCTGGGGGTGATCCCGCAGGTCGCGCCGAACTGGCTGTCCTATGCGCTTCTCCGCTTCGAGATCAACGTGCGCGCCTCGGCCATCCTGGGCTTCGTGGGCGAGGGCGGGATCGGCCATGACCTGAAGATCGCAATGCAATGGGGCCAAGGCCGCTATGACCAGGTCGTCGCGATCTTCCTGCTGCTGTTCCTGACCATCGTCCTCATCGACCGGGCGTCCGACCATTACCGCCACAAGCTGGTGAAGGGGCATTGACCGATGCAACACTGCCCCTCCAAAGCCCGCCGTCCGGCAGGCGCCCCCCACCCCCATCCCCTCCCCACGCAGGGGGAGGGGAGCCACCCGGCCCGTCCCCGGCCCTTCATTCGCCATCCCGCGCCTCCCTCCCCCCGCGTGGGGGAGGGAGGGGGTGGGGGGGCCGCCAGCCCGGAGCTTGACGCATGACCGATGCCACCCTTGCCGGCCCCGCGCTGGCCGAGACCGTCACCCGCGCCTTCGACCGCAAGCAGCGGCTCGCCTTTGCCATTCCGGCCGCCATCCTTGCCTACCTTGTCTATGCCGCGATCAGCTTCGACATCGCGGGCCTGATGGCCCGGGCGCGTTTCGACAATGCGGCGATCCTTCTATCCGACTTCTGGTCGCACAAGACCCATGTCACCCGCGACAACCGCACGGGCAATCTGACCGTAGCCATCGAGGGCGAGGCCAAGGCCACCTACCCCGAAGGCCGCCTGCCCGACTGGGTTACGGTCGCGGACGATGTAACGACCATCGACCTTGGGCAAGGCCACATCGTCACCTACGACGCGAACGGCGCGCGCTATGTGGTGCCCGGCTATGGCACCATCGACATCCGCGAGGAGGGCGGCCGCCCGGCCCTCACGGCGCCTGAACCGATTCCCGACTGGATCAGCGTGGGCGATAACCGCATCGGTGTCACCACCGATGCCGGCCGGTTCACCTATACCCGGTCCAAGGTCGAGACCTTCAGGTACCAGCCCGGCTGGGAGCTGTGGTTCTTCACCCTCGACAGCCCCCTTTACGGCAAGTCCTTCGGCGAACTGGCCGCCCTGGCCGTCTCGGTCGAAAGGCTCGATCCGGCGCGGTCGAACCTGGCGCTGATCGCGTCGGAGTTCTGGACCAACAGGATGTGGCGCCATGGCGATGTGGCCTGGGCGATCTTCGAGACGATCCTGATGGCCTTCCTCGGCACGATGACGGCAGCCCTTGTCGCCCTGCCGCTGTCCTTCCTCGCCGCGCGCAATTTCATGGCCTTCGGACCCCTGCGCTTTGCCGCGCGCCGGGTGTTCGACTTCGTGCGCGGGGTGGACGGGCTGATATGGACCATCGTGCTGAGCCGCGCCTTCGGCCCGGGACCGATGACCGGGGCGATCGCCATCGCTCTGACCGACACGGGCAGTTTCGGCAAGATGTTCTCGGAGGCTCTGGAGAACATCGACGAGAAGCAGGTCGAGGGCGTGCGTTCGACCGGCGCAAATGCGGTGCAGCGGGCGCGCTTCGGGGTGATCCCGCAAATCATGCCGGTATTTCTGGCCCAGGTGCTCTACTACCTGGAGTCGAACACCCGCAGCGCCACCGTGATCGGCGCCATCGTTGGCGGCGGGATCGGGCTTCTCCTGACCCAGGCGATCATCACCCAGAAGGACTGGGAGGAAGTGGCCTATTACATGGTCCTGATCGTGCTGATGGTCATGCTGATGGACAGCCTCTCGGGCTGGATCCGCCGCAAGCTGATCAAGGGCGAATGACTGCGCGCTTGCTCATTGCCAAATACTCTCAGGGGGTTCGGGGGCAGAATGCCCCCTTCGCCTCAGCTGGTCGGGCCGAAAGCACCGAGGCCAGATACAAGGCTTGCGCCCGCGAAGCAGCGCGATTGCCCACACTTTGCCCCACGCGAAAACCAGCGGACTCACGCTTAAGATGACTGCCATCAGCCCGTTACCTACCGAACCGCAGCACTCGCACCGGACCGGCCCCCTCCTGTCGCCCGACGGGGCGGTAATCCACCCTTCGGCACAGGTTGCGAATTCCAGCTTCGCCCCCTGGACCGAGGTCGGCGAAGGCTCGCGCATCCTGAATTCCACCTTCGAGGCCTATGCCTATTGCGACCGCTTCGCCGACATCGCGAACACGACCGTCGGCCGTTTTTCCAACATCGCCGCGATGACGCGGATCGGGCCGACCGACCACCCCTTCGCCCATGCCGCGCAGCACCATTTCCTTTACCGTTCCTCCTATTACTGGGAGGACGCAACCGATGACGACGCCTTCTTCGCCGCCCGCGCAGCACGGCGCACCAGTCTGGGCGCCGATTGCTGGATCGGCCATGGGGCGATCGTCAAGCCCGAGGTGACGATCGGAATCGGCGCCATCATCGCCGCCGGTGCCGTTGTGACAAAGGATGTGTCCCCGTTCACGATCGTCGCCGGCTGCCCCGCCAGGCCCATGCGCAAACGTTTTGTGCAAGACGTGATCGACCGGTTGCTTGCGCTGGCCTGGTGGGACTGGCCGCACGAAAGGCTGCGCGCCGCGCTGGCCGACTTCCGCGAATTGCAGGCCGAGGCATTTCTCGAGAAATATCAGGGCTGATCTGCCGCCACGGTCAGCGTCACCCGATCACCGGCAAACCAGGTCGTCCCCTGCTCGACCGGTCGGCCTTCGGCATCCACGTTCACTGCTTCACTGCGCAGCACAGGGGCACCGGCCTTCACCTGCAAGGCCAACGCCAGAACCGGGTCGGCGGCCTCGGCTCTGATCCGCGTCTCGAGCCGCATGTAGTCTGCCAGCCCGCAGGCCGACAGCGCCCGTGTGATCGAAGCCTCGGCCCGGATCGCCTGTGCCAGGCCGGGGAAGCGCGCGGCCGGGAACACCGACCGAAAGGCCGCCAGGGGCTGGCCGTCTGCCAGTGAAAGGCCTTCCACCACCAGGACCGGATCGCCCGGCTTCAGCCACAGCACCCGTGCTTCGGCTGCATCGCATGGCCGCGTCTCGCTGCGTGTGATCTGCCGCGAAGGGGTCTGCCCGGCCGCCAGCACATTGTCGTGAAAACGCACCCGCCGACCCAGCCGGTAATGGGTCGGCCGTGCCGTCACGAAGACCCCTGCCCCCCGACGTGCGTGTACCAGCCCCTCTTCCGCCAGCGTCGCCAAGGCATGGCGAACCGTATGGCGGTTCACCCCGAACCGGGCCGACAGCGCTGCCTCGGTCGGCAATCTGCTGCCAGGCGGATAATGCCCGCCCGCGATTTCCGCTCGCAGTGTGCCGGCAATCGCCGACCAGATCGTGTCACGCGGCAAGTCTGCCTCCTGTCATGGAAAATTCACAAATCTCCGGTTGGCCAAGGGCCGGGTCTGCGTTAGAATTTGTATAGTTGTATAGAACACTGGACAACCCCCTGAATCTGTCGAGATCGCCATGCCTTCTCCTGATGCCGAAGCCCGACGGGCCTGGATTGCGACACTGGCCAAGGCGCCCCCCGCCCGTCTGGCCGAGCTGATGCCCGAACTGCCGCCGCACGACGTGCTGCGGTCACCCGAGATTGGCGCCGTCATGGTGCGGGGGCGCACGGGGGGCACAGGCGCGGCCTTCAACCTGGGCGAGATGACGGTGACGCGCTGTTCGGTGCGGCTGCCGGCCGGGCCGGTGGGCCATGCCTGGGTGCAGGGCCGCGACAAGGCCCACGCCCGCCGCGCGGCCGTGATCGACGCGCTGATGCAGACCGACGCGGCGCAGGATTTGACCGCGCGGGTGATCGCCCCCTTGCAGGCCGAGGCAGCGGCACACCGCGCTGCGCGCGCGGAAAAGGCTGCGGGGACGAAGGTCGAATTCTTCACCATGGTCCGGGGAGAGGACAAATGATCACGGCACCCCATGCCGAAGCTCTGTCAGGCGGGTTCGCCGAGGCCCCCGTCCAGTCCGCCCGCGCCTTCCGCGAGATCCTCGAGGCGATGGCGCGCCCCGGCACGATTCGCCGCGTCGCAGGGGCGGAACCTCCAGCGCGGCTGTCTGTCGCGGCGGGGGTGGCGCTTCTGACGCTCTGTGATCCGACGACGGGGCTGCATCTGGCGGGCGCAGCCGATTGCCCCATGGTGCGCGACTGGGTGGCTTTCCACATTGGCGCGCCGCTGGTCGCCGCCGAGGCAGCGGATTTCGCGCTGGGCACCTGGGAGGCGCTGCAGCCCGTCACCCGGTTCCGCATCGGCCAGCCGGATTATCCCGACCGGTCGGCCACGCTGATCGTCGAGATGGAGAGGCTGGTCAACCACGGCCCCGCCCTGACCGGCCCCGGCATTGAACTGGCCACTTGGCTGAACCTGCCCGAGACGGCGGCCTTCCGTGCCAACCGCGCGCTGTTCCCGCTGGGCTTCGACTGCCTGTTCGCCGCCGGCGACCGGATCGCCGGCCTGCCCCGGTCCACCCGCGTGGAGAAGATCTGATGTATGTCGCCGTCAAGGGTGGCGAACGCGCCATCGACAATGCGCATGGCTGGCTGGCCGAGGAACGCCGGGGCGACCGCGCGGTGCCCGAACTGACTATCCCGCAGATCCGCGAGCAGATGAAGCTGGCCGTCAACCGGGTCATGGCCGAGGGCTCGCTCTACGACCCCGACCTCGCCGCGCTGGCGATCAAGCAGGCCCGCGGCGACCTGATCGAGGCGGTGTTCCTCATCCGCGCCTATCGCACCACGCTGCCGCGCCTCGCCGGGTCGCGCCCCGTGGACACGGCCGCGATGGCGGTGGACCGGCGGATCAGCGCCACGTTCAAGGACCTGCCGGGCGGTCAGGTGCTGGGGCCGACCTTCGACTATACGCATCGCCTGCTGGATTTCGCGCTGATGGCCGAGGGCGAGCCCCCCACCCCCGTCCCCTCCCCACAAGGGGGAGGGGAGGCACCCGGCGCAGAAGCCGAGGGCGGGACGGGATTAGACGCGCCTCCCTCCCCCCTGGTGGGGGAGGGATGGGGAGGGGGGGCACCCCACATGCCCCATGTCACCGGCTTCCTCAACCGTGACGGGCTGATCGAGGCAGCGCAGCCGTCCGACGCAACGCCCCCGGACCTGACGCGAGAGCCGATGGAATTGCCCGCTGACCGCGCCCTGCGGCTTCAGGCACTGGCGCGGGGGGACGAGGGGTTCGTGCTCGGCCTCGCCTATTCCACCCAGCGCGGCTACGGCCGCACCCACGCCTTCGTCGGCGAATTGCGCATCGGCCGGGTGGCGGTGGAGGTCGATATCCCGGAACTGGGTTTCGCCGTCGAGATCGGCGAGATCGAACTGACCGAATGCGAGACAGTGAACCAGTTCAAGGGCTCGAAGACCGAGCCGCCGCAGTTCACCCGGGGTTACGGGCTGGTGATGGGCCAGTCGGAACGCAAGGCCATCGCGATGAGCCTCGTGGACCGCGCGCTCCGCTGGCAGGAACTGGGCGAGGATTTCACCGGCGCCCCGGCGCAGGACGCGGAATTCGTCCTGATGCACTGCGACAACATCCAGGCCACGGGGTTCCTCGAACACATCAAATTGCCGCACTACGTCGATTTCCAGGCGGAGCTGGAACTGGTCCGCCGCCTGCGGGCCGAGGCGCAGACCATGCAGGAGGCGGCGGAATGACCCTAGTCGCCCCCGCCCCCGTCGCCTCCGCCGGCATCGCAGCTGGCGCTGGCATCACAGGTGGCGCCATCGTCTGCCCCCGCCATTGTCGCGCCCCCGTCGCCCCCGTCGCCCGACTTGCCGCGGCGCCGTTGCCGGCCAGACACCGCCGGCTGACGCATCGTCAGCAGACCGACAAGAACCGTGCCGACCGCTGCGGCGAGCGCGATCCAGAGCATTCCCTGCCTCCTTCCCCGGCCTTGCCCCCCTGCAGGAGCATATCGTGACAGATCAGGCCTACAATTTCGCATATCTTGACGAACAGACCAAACGGATGATCCGCCGCGCGATCCTGAAGGGGATTGCGGTGCCGGGCTACCAGGTCCCCTTTGCCAGCCGTGAGATGCCGATGCCCTACGGCTGGGGGACGGGCGGGGTGCAGGTAACGGCGGCCTGCCTGGTCCCCGAGGACCGGCTCAAGGTCATCGACCAGGGCGCGGACGACACGACGAACGCGGTGTCGATCCGCCGCTTCTTCCAGCGCACGGCCGGGGTGGCCACGACCGAGGCCACCGCCGAGGCGACGGTGATCCAGACCCGCCACCGCATCCCGGAAACCCCTCTGAAGGCAGGTCAGATCCTGGTCTATCAGGTGCCGATCCCCGAACCCCTGCGGTTCCTAGAACCGCGCGAGACCGAGACGCGGAAGATGCACGAGTTGGAAGAATACGGGCTGATGCATGTGAAGCTTTACGAGGACATCGCCCGACACGGGCAGATCGCCACATCCTACGCCTATCCGGTCAAGGTCGAAGGGCGCTATGTCATGGACCCCTCGCCGATCCCCAAGTTCGACAACCCCAAGCTTGGCAACAGCCCGGCGATACAGCTGTTCGGCGCGGGGCGCGAGCAGCGGATCTATGCGCTCCCACCCTTTACCGAGGTCGTGAGCCTCGATTTCGACGACCATCCCTTCACCGCCTCCAAGGCCCCGCATGACTGCGACCTTTGCGGCGCGACGGACAGCTATCTGGACGAGGTGATCACTGATGACACGGGCGGGCGGATGTTCGTCTGTTCCGACACCGATTTCTGCGCCGGGCGGCGGGCGAAGGGGCATCGGGGCCGACTTTCCGGCGAGGGAGTGGCCCCCTCACCCCATCCCTCCCCCACGAGGAGGGAGGGATGCGCCCGACATGAGAGCGTCGCGCAGGGCGCCGGGACGGAGGGCGCGGCATGACCCTGATGGAGCGCATGACCATGACCGACCAGCCGCTTCTGCGCGTCGAGGGGCTGACGAAACGCTATGGCCAAAGGATCGGCTGCGCGGATGTCTCCTTCGATCTTTACCCCGGCGAGGTGCTGGGGATCGTCGGCGAAAGCGGCTCGGGGAAGTCCACCCTTCTGTCCTGCCTGGCCGGCCACCAGCGCCCGGACCTAGGCCGCATCGCCTACGACGGGCGCGACGTGCTAGAGATGTCGGAAACCGAGCGTCGCCGGCTTTCCCGCACCGACTGGGCCTATGTCCACCAGAACCCGCGCGACGGGCTGCGGATGGGTGTTTCTGCGGGCGGGAATGTGGGCGAACGCCTGATGGCCGTCGGCGCGCGGCACTATGGCGAGATCCGGGGCAAGGCAGCGGACTGGCTGGGCCGGGTCGAGATCGCCGCCGACCGGATCGACGACAGGCCCTCGGCCTTCTCGGGAGGCATGCAGCAGCGGTTGCAGATCGCGCGGAACCTGGTGACGGGGCCGCGTCTGGTGTTCATGGACGAACCGACCGGCGGCCTCGATGTCAGCGTGCAGGCGCGGCTTCTGGACCTGTTGCGCGGGCTGGTGCGCGACCTCGGCCTTTCGGTGATCATCGTGACGCATGACCTTGCGGTGGTGCGACTGCTGGCGCATCGGCTGATGGTGATGAAATCGGGCCGGGTGGTGGAACAGGGCCTGACCGACCAGGTGCTGGACGACCCGCAGCACGCCTATACTCAACTGCTGGTCTCCTCCGTCCTTCAGGTGTAAGCCCATGATCCGTATCGAGAACCTGTCGAAGTCCTTCACCCTGCACAACCAGGGCGGCGCGGTGATCCCGGTCATGGCCGGCGCGGCGCTGAGCGTCGGCCCCGGCGAATGCGTGGGGCTGACCGGGCAGTCCGGCGCGGGCAAGTCCACGCTGATGCGCATGGTTTACGGCAACTACCTTGCCGCCGGGGGACGCCTGATGGTGGGCGACCTTGACGTCGCCACCGCCGAGCCGCGCCAGATCATCGCGCTGCGCCGCCAAACGCTGGGCTATGTCAGCCAGTTCCTGCGCGTTGTTCCCCGCGTCCCCACGCTGGAAGTCGTGGCCGAGCCGCTTCTGGCCCTTGGCACCCCGGCCGATCAGGCGCGCGCGCGGGCGGCGTCTCTCCTGCGGCGGCTGAACATCCCCGAACGGCTCTGGCCGCTGTCGCCCACCACCTTCTCGGGCGGCGAGCAGCAGCGGGTGAACATCGCGCGCGGCTTTGCCCATGCCTATCCGGCGCTTCTGCTGGACGAGCCGACCGCGAGCCTCGATGCCGCCAACCGTGAGGTGGTGCTGAGCCTGATCGAGGAAGCCAAGGCGCGCGGCGCGGCGATCCTGGGCATCTTCCACGACGAGGCGGCACGCGCGCGCGTCTGCGACCGGCTGGTCGATGTGACCGGGTTCACTCCGAAGGCCGCGGCATGATCTTCGCGGTGGTCGGTCCATCGGGGGCGGGCAAGGACACGCTGATCCGGGGCGCGATGGCCGCGCGGCCCGACCTGCGGCTGGTGCGCCGCGTCATCACCCGGCCCGCCGAGGCGGGAGGCGAGGATTTCGAAGGCGTCTCGGCGCCGGAGTTCGCCCTGCGCCGCGGCCGGGGCGAGTTCGCCCTGTGGTGGGAGGCGCATGGCCTGTCCTACGGCATCCCCAGGGCGCAGGTCGCAGGGCCGGGCGACGTGATCTTCAACGGCAGCCGCGCGGCGCTGCCCGAGGCGGTGCGGGTCTTTCCCGACCTGCGGGTGATCCTTGTCACCGCGCCCGATGCGGTGCTGGCCGCGCGGCTGGCCGCACGGGGGCGCGAGAGCGAGGCCGACATCCGCGCGCGGCTGGCCCGGGCGGCCTTCACCCTGCCGGAGGGCATCGCCGCCGAGACGGTGGTCAACGATGGCTCGCAGGAGGCCGGCGTGGCCCGGCTTCTGGCCGCGCTTCAGCCGGTCAGGGCATAGCGGTGCAGCAGATGGAACCGGCCCGCCGTATCCTCGCCGAACAGGCACAGATCCTGAATCTCGAAGGGCCGGGGGAGCACATCGGCGAAATGCGCCCCCAGCGCCGCCATGGCGGGGTCCGGGTCGGCCAGACGGTCGGTCAGCGTCAGGTGGAAGCGGAATTCTTCCATCACGTAAGGATAGCCCCAGCGGTGCAGCAATTCGCGCTGGCGGGGCGAGAGGGCTTCGGGCCGGCGGCGGGCGATCTCGGCCTCGCTGAGCGGCGCGCGCAGGTCGTTCGTGCCCTCGACCACGGCGGCGCCGAGTTCCAGAAGCGCGGCCTCGCAGCCCCGCGGCGTCAGCGCGAGGAAGCCGTGCAGGTTTTCGAGAATCAGCCCCTCGCAGGTGACGGGGCCAAGGCGCGCGGCGAGCGTGGCGACGGTGGCGGCGGCAAGGTCAGGCGTCACGCCCTCGGCCAGCCTGAAGGGGGCGCGGATCGTGCCGTGAAAGCCGTAGCGGCGCGGGTCGGCGGTGATCGCGGCGGGATCGGCGATGCCGGGCACCCGGGGTTGCGGCAGCGCCTGGCCGGTCGCGGGATCCCATCCGAGCCATTCATTCGCGCGGTCGGCAAAGGCGCCGGGGCGCGGGGTATAATAGACGGCGAAACGTTTCATCTGGTCCATGGGCGCGGGCGTAACGGGGCAATGTCACATCCGTGTGACGTATCCGTGTCAGCAGACGCCAGGCGTACGTGGGCCGCAAGACAAGAGAGTAGAAGATGACGACCGAGACGATCCTGGCCAATGCCACCCTGGTCCTGCCGACCGAGACCCTGCGGGGACAGCTCCGCATCCGGGATGGCCGCATTGCCGACATTGCCGAGGGGGCAGCCGTGCCGGCGGGTGCGGTGGACTGCAGCAGAGACCTGGTGATGCCCGGCCTGATCGAGCTGCACACCGACAACCTGGAACGCCACATCCAGCCGCGGCCGAAGGTGGACTGGCCCCATGCCGCCGCGATCATCGCCCATGACGCAGAGCTGGCCAGCGTCGGCATCACCACGGTCTTCGATGCGCTGCGTGTGGGTTCGGTCGTGTCGAACGCCAAGATGAACTACGGCGAATATGCCCGGGCGCTGGCCGACGAGATCCTGGGCCTGCGGGCACAGGGTGTCCTGCGGATCAGCCATTTCCTGCACCTGCGCGCCGAGGTCTGTTCCGAAACCCTGATCGAGGAGCTGGACAAGTTCGGCCCCAATGACCGCATCGGAATCGTCAGCCTGATGGACCACACGCCGGGCGCGCGGCAGTTCCGCGACATCTCGAAGCTGAAGGAATACTACGTGGGCAAATACGGGATTTCCGAGGCTGACTGGGAGGCACACGTTGCCACCCAGAAGGCGCTGCGCGACCGGCTGGGCGCGGCGCACGAGGCCGCCGCCGTCGCAGCCGCCCGCCGCTATGGGGCAGTGCTGGCCAGCCATGATGACACCGAACCCGAGCATGTAGCGCAATCCGCCGCCCACGGCGCGCATTTCGCCGAGTTCCCGACAACGGTCGAGGCGGCACGGGCCTGCCAGGATCACGGCATCAAGGTGATGATGGGCGCGCCGAACCTGATCCGCGGCGGCAGCCATTCCGGCAACGTGGCCGCGCAGGAGCTGGCCGAGGCGGACCTTCTGGATATCGTGTCATCGGACTATGTGCCCTCGTCGCTGTTGTCGGCGGCTTTGATGCTGGGTGATCTCTGGGGTGACACGGCCCGTGGCATCGCGACGGTGACTGCGGCCCCTGCCGATGCGGCAGGCCTGCCGGACCGTGGCCATCTGGTGCCGGGCGCGCGGGCGGATGTCATCCGGGTCACGCGGCTTGGCCCGGCCGGCGCAGTTCGCGGGGTCTGGGTGCAAGGCTGCCGGGTGGGCTGATCCCTCTGCCTGGAGAAAGAAGCGGTGTCGGGCAAAATGGGCCGCGACAAGCGCGTGCAACCGCTTCGACAGGGGGCGAAGACGGAATTGTGGGTCCAGCCCCCCGAAGCGCCTTCGGAAAGATCGCGTGATCACTTGCTGTTCATCGACAGTTCGGTCATCCGCACCCTCTGCCGGACGCAGCTCAGAAACGGGCACGGATCAGACATTTGGCCGTTCCGGTCGGGGGATTCGGCTTCAGGATCAGCGCCATGGTCGTTCACTGCGACCTGCCGCTGCCGATCACGCTTTCGCCCGGCCGGACCTGGGACAAGGCAGGTGTGGCGGAACTGATGGCCAACCACTTTCCCTCCGGGGATGTGGTTTATGGCTGATCGATGCTGTGACGCCCGCACCATCCTTGTGCTGATTGCCGCACGCGCCAGGCGCGGCCACACCCCTACCCCGTGCTAGCAAAAGTTGCAACGTTCCGTCGATATTGACATCTGTCCCCGGCGCACCGCCCGTGGAAGGCTTCTTCAACAGGCTCAAGCACTTGAGAAAGATCGGAATGCAACACGAGAAGTCGGCCGGCAACGACCGGCGCCATGCTAGTCGCCTGTGCACAAATCCGGGCCCGGCATTAACAGCGCGCACCCTTCCCCCTTTCCGGCGCTTTCGGGATATGCTAGCAAGCCCTTGAAAAACAAGCATCAAAACCGGACGCACAGCGAAAGACCCCGCCATGATCCTTTACGGCATCCCGACCTGCGATACCTGCAAAAAGGCGCTGAAGGCGCTTGAAGCCGCCGGCCGCGAGGTCACCTTCCGCGACATTCGGGCCAACCCGCTCAGCGAGGCCGAGGTAAGCCGGATCGTGCAGGAATTCGGCGACCTTGCGGTAAACCGGCAGTCCACCACATATCGCAGCTTCAACGATTTCCTGAAGGCATCCGATCCCGAGGTGCAGATCATGTCACAACCGACCGTGATGAAGCGGCCGGTCATCCAGGACGGGGATCGCTGGTTTCTGGGCTGGGACAGCGCGACCGCCGACATTATGCTGGGGCCGCGCTGATCCACCAAGGCTTACAACAGGCGCAGGTCGCCGGCCGACATCTTGCCGTCGCGGCCGGATTGAAGTTCGTAGCCGATCTTCTGATTGTCGTTCAGCCCCTTCAGCCCGGCACGTTCGACCGCCGAGATGTGCACGAACACGTCCTTGCCACCATCATCCGGCGCGATGAAACCGTAGCCCTTCGTCGCGTTGAACCATTTCACGGTGCCCGTCGGCATTCCGCTTCTCCTCTCAGAACCCCCTGCGGCGACATTGCCGCAGGCCGTGCCACCAGGTCTTCCAAGGCTTCGATCCGAGAGCCGGCCAGGAAATCTGTCGTCACTGAGGCGATGATGCCAAGGATTCGCCGAAAATCAAGCCACATGGCAAGTGGACTCAGTCGGACGGGGCGCTTCCACCCGTCCGTGCTGAAATTCCGGCCAGAGGCCTTCAGGCAGCTGCGGGCGGCAGCGCCTCGAAGCCAAAGGTCGCCACAGCCTGATCCAGCGACATGGTCTCGGTCCGCGTCTCGCCCAGACGGCGGACCGAAACCGTCCGCGCCTCGACCTCCTGCATCCCAATCGCCAGGATCACGGGAACCTTGCCGACCGAATGTTCGCGGACCTTGTAGTTGATCTTCTCGTTGCGCACGTCCGCCTCGGCCCGGACCCCTGCCTTCTTCAGCGCCGCCACTACCTCATGCACGAAAGGGTCGGCGTCCGAGACGATAGACGCCACCACCACCTGGCGCGGCGCCAGCCAGAAGGGCAGTTTCCCGGCGTAGTTTTCCAGCAGGATGCCGATGAACCGCTCGAACGACCCCAGCACCGCGCGGTGCAGCATGACGGGGCGGTGCTTCATCCCGTCCTCGCCGACATATTCCGCGCCCAGCCGAACCGGCAGGTTGAAGTCGGCCTGGAAGGTGCCGCACTGCCATTCGCGGCCGATGGCATCGGTCAGCTTGAAGTCCAGCTTCGGACCGTAGAAGGCGCCATCGCCGGGGTTGATCTCGTAGGGCAGACCCAGCGACTGGATCGCCTTTTCCAGCGCGGCTTCGGCCTTGTCCCAGATCTCGTCGCTGCCCACCCGCACATCGGGCCGGGTGGACAGCTTGATGTCGAACTTCTCGAACCCCAGGTCGTGATAGACCGAGGACAAGAGCGAGATGAACCCGGCGCATTCGGCCTCGATCTGGTCTTCCGTGCAGAAGATATGCGCGTCGTCCTGGGTGAAGCCACGCACGCGCATCAACCCGTGCATCGAGCCGGAAGACTCGTAGCGGTGGCACGATCCGAACTCCGCCAGCCGCAAGGGCAGGTCGCGGTAGGACTTGAGGCCCTGGTTGAACACCTGCACATGGCAAGGGCAGTTCATTGGCTTCAGCGCGTTGATGCGCTTTTCCTTCGCGCCTTCCTCGTCCACCTCGACGATGAACATGTTCTCGCGGTAGGCCTCCCAGTGGCCCGACTTCTCCCACAGGATGCGGTCCACGACCTGAGGGGTGCGGATTTCCTTGTAACCCGCCTGCCGCAGCCGGCCGCGCATGTAGTCTTCCAGCGTGCGGTAGATCGTCCAGCCGTTCGGGTGCCAGAAGACCATTCCCGGCGCCTCTTCCTGCAGATGGAACAACTCCATCTCGCGCCCCAACTTGCGGTGGTCGCGCTTGGCGGCCTCTTCCAGCATCGTCAGATGCGCCTTCAGATCGTCGCGGTTGCGGAACGCCACGCCGTAGATGCGTTGCAGCATGGGACGGCTCGCGTCGCCCAGCCAGTAGGCCCCCGCGACATGCGTCAGCTTGAAGGCATCGGCCGGAACCTGGCCCGTGTGTTGCAGATGCGGCCCCCGACACAGGTCCTGCCAGTCCCCATGCCAGTACATGCGGATGTCCTCGCCCTCGGGGATCCGGTCCAGAAGCTCCAGCTTGAAGGGCTCGCCCCGGCCCCGGTAGTATTCGACGGCGCGGGCGCGGTCCCAGACCTCGGTCCGCACCGGATCGCGCGCGTTGATGATCTGCTTCATCCGCGCCTCGATCGCGCCCAGATCCTCGGGCGTGAAGGGCTCTTCCCGGTCGAAGTCGTAGAACCAGCCCTGGTCCCGGACCGGCCCGATGGTGACCTTCACCTCGGGCCAGAGCTCCTGCACCGCGCGGGCCATGATGTGGGCCAGGTCATGCCGGATCAGCTCCAGCGCCGGGCCCTCGTCCTTCATCGTGTTCAGGCTGATCGTGGCGTCTTCATGGATCGGCCATTGCAGATCCCAGTGCCGCCCGTTCACCTGCGCCGAGATTGCCGCCTTGGCCAGCGAGGGGGCGATCGACGCCGCCACCTCGGCCGGCGTTACGCCCGCCGCGTAGCTGCGCTTGTTGCCGTCAGGAAATGTCAGGGAAATCTGGCTCATGGCCGGCTCCTCGTCGGTTTGGCGCCTACGAAACGCCCGGTTGCGGGTAAGGTCGCGCGTTCTTGCCCGGCGGCTTCCGGGAAGTCAAGTCATGTGCAGTTCCTTGCCCGGCGCGTTAAAGGGGCCTCACGCTTGCCGCGAAGTACGCCTATATCAGCGCCATGACAACCTTTCTCAGCACCCCGCAAGGCCGCCACATCGCCTATCACCAGACCCCCGGGAAGGGGCCCGGTGTCGTCTTCCTTGGCGGTTTCCGATCGGACATGACCGGGTCCAAGGCTCTTCATCTGCAAGCCTGGGCCGAGGCCACGGGCAGATCCTTCCTGCGCTTCGACTATTCCGGCCATGGCGCATCACGCGGCGCTTTCGAAGATGGGGCAATCACCGACTGGCGCGAAGACGCCTTGGCCGTGATCGAGGCGCTGACCGAAGGGCCGCAGGTTCTGGTCGGCTCGTCAATGGGCGGCTGGATTGCCCTGCTTGTCGCCCGCGACATGCCCCGGCGCGTAGCAGGGCTTGTGGGCATTGCCGCAGCGCCGGACTTCACCGAACGGATGTGGCACGAAGAATTCGGTGCGACCGAACGGGCCCGTCTGCTGGAAGCCGGGCTTCTTCACCGCCCATCTGCCTATTCCGATGCCCCCTACCCGATTACCCGTCGCCTGATCGAGGACGGTCGCGCCAATCTGGTGCTGGACCGGCCGCTGCCCCTGCCGATGCCAGTCCGCCTGTTGCAGGGCAGCTCCGACAGCGACGTGCCGCCCGGTGTGGCGTTGCGCCTGTTCGACCACATCGACAGCCCCGACCTGAGCCTTACGCTGGTCAAGGACGCGGACCATCGTTTTTCCTCTCCCACATGCCTGGACCTGATCGTGACAGCGGTGGATCAGGTTCTGGCAGCATCAGGATGAGTTGAATAAATCGAACATGCTTTGAGATTTCACGTCCGAAGATCCATCTGATCATTTCTATAATTACTTTTTTGAAAATAAATACTTAAGCAGCCAACCTCCCAGAATTCTGCAACATGATCATGTTCATTACCAAGCATCCTGATCCATCGGTCCAAAGTGACCGGTTCCGCGCGGCTGCCTTTGACTTCATGGTCGAAGGTCGGCAGTTGATGCCGCGCAGATCGCAGCAGCCGTGGCGACGCCACCTGACTAGTTCTTGCCGATCGACCGCAGTGGGTTGCGCCGCGGATCCCGGAAGGGCGGGCCACATTGCTGTCGCGTCAAGGACAGGCGCCGAGCTGGAACTGCGCCGAAGGGTTTCGTAAAGGTTGCTGGGAAGGCCGCTGACAAAGCAAAGCAAAGCAGGAACCGTGCGAACCTGCGACTGGAAATCCTTGCATCCAGGCACTTGCCGGCCATGGTCATGTCCGACTGCACCTGATCGCCACGCTTCGCGAGCGGCAAGCGACACCCGTGCCGGCAGCGAACGAACTGCCGAATACCCCCGTGCGCGAACCTACTGTCCCGAGGCCAGCGCGATGCGCGGCTTCGGCTTGCCCGCTGCGCGGTCGATAAAGTTCAGCACCAGGGGGCGGATGTTCAACCGCCAGCTTTTCCCGGCGAATATGCCGTAGTGGCCGGCGCCCGGTTCGACATGGTGGGCCTTCTTGTCCTGCGAAAGCCCAGTAAGCAGGCCCAAGGCTGCAACACATTGACCAGGCGCGGAAATATCGTCATTCGCGCCCTCGACTGTCATCACCGACACGTTGGTGATAGCATCGAAATACACCTTGCGACCCGCCACCACGAAATCGTTGCGGGCAATCTCGCGGTTCTTGAAGATGCGTTCGACGGTGGACAGGTAGAATTCCGCCGTCATGTCCATCACGGCCAGATATTCATCGTAGAAGCGGTTATGCGCATCGTGATCCGAGGCTTCACCGCGCGCAACGCGGAAGATCTGTTCGGCAAAGGCCCTGGAATGGCGCTCGGCATTCATCGCCATGAAGCTTTGCAGCTGCAACAGCCCCGGATAGACCAGCCGCCCCGCGCCCTTGTACTTGAAGCCCACACGCTGGATTGCCAGATGCTCCAGCTGGCCCATGGTGACCCGGCGGCCGAAATCCGTTACTTCGGTGGCAGCAGCATCCGGATCGACCGGTCCACCGATCAGAACCAGGCTTTTTGGCTGCGCTTCCGGGTGTTCGGCAGCCAGAAAGGCTGTGGCGGCCAAGGTCAGCGGCACCGGCTGACAGACGGCGATGACATGGGTATCGGGGCCCAGCACCTTGATGAATTCGGCAAGGTAAAGCGTGTAGTCCTCGATGTCGAACTTGCCGGCCGAAACGGGAATGTCGCGCGCGTTGTGCCAGTCGGTCACATAGACGTCAGCATCCGGCAGAAGGCTGGCGACCGTGGACCGAAGAAGCGTCGCATAATGCCCCGACATCGGCGCCACAAGCAGCACCTTCCGCGCCATCGGTGCCCGGCGGCGCACAAAGAACTGCACCAGATCGCCGAACGGCTTCTGCACGATCGGATTCACGTCCACCAGATGATCGGTACCATCCGGGCCCACGATCGACCGGATCCCCCAGTCGGGCTTGGCAATCATGCGGCGGAAGGTGCGCTCCGTCACTTCGCCCCAGGCAGCCATCAACGGCAACATCGGGTTCACCGACATGGCGAAGGCGGGATAGCTGGCGAAGGCCCGGGCCGAGGCGCCCAGCCACTCATTCGTGTTGCGGGCGCTTTCCATCAGGTCGTAGGTGTACATATACTTCATGGCGTCTCCTCGCCAGGGCGGGCAAATGTCGCATGGCACTGCCCGGGAGGGTGGCGCAATGCTGCACGGCGGCGAAGATAGGGGGGAAACATTGGCATGACAACAGAAGAGAAGACCCCCGACAGCCCCGAGGCCCGCACCGCCCGGCTGAATGCCAACCTGGCCAGGGTTGAGGAACTGTCAAAGCGCCTGACGGCAGCCCTGACCCGGCGCCGCCATGTTGACCCCGCCCTGCACGGCCCCGCGCCCGATGTCTACATGAAGGCTGCGGCCGCCTGGCTGGCCGAGATGATGCAGAACCCCGCCAAGATGGTGGAACATCAGGTCAACTACTGGGGCAAGACGCTGAAACACTATGTCGAGGCGCAGCAGACCCTTGCCAAGGGCGAGTTCAGGGCCCCGCCCGACCCCGGCCCCAGGGACCGCCGGTTCAGCAATCCGCTCTGGGACACGCATCCCTTCTTCAACTACCTGAAACAGCAGTATCTGCTGAACGCCGAGGCAATATCGACCGCCGTGGGCGACCTGGAGACGCTTTCGCCCGAGGACCGCCGCCGGGTGGAGTATTTCACCAGACAGATCGTCGACATGTTCAGCCCGACGAATTTCCTGGGCACCAACCCCGAGGCGCTGGAACGCGCGGTCGAGACCGACGGTGAAAGCCTGGTGCAGGGGCTGGAGAACCTGGTGCGCGACATCGAGGCCAATCAGGGCGACCTACTGGTGACGCTGGCTGACCGCGAGGCGTTCAAGGTCGGCGAAAATCTCGCGACCACTCCGGGCGCCGTGGTCTACCGCAACCGGATGCTGGAGCTTATCCAGTACGAACCGACGACCGAGAAGGTCCACAAGACGCCCTTGCTGATCTTTCCGCCCTGGATCAACAAGTTCTACATTCTGGATCTGAAGCCCGCGAATTCGCTGATCAAATGGATCGTGGACCAGGGCTTCACCCTGTTCGTCGTTTCCTGGGTCAATCCCGACGCGAGCTACGCCGGGACCGGAATGGACGACTACATCCGCGATGGCTATCTGCGCGCGATGGCCGAGGTCCGGCGCATCACCGGCGAAAAGCAGATCAACGCGGTCGGCTACTGCATTGCCGGCACCACCCTGGCCCTGACGCTGGCGCATCTGAACAAGGCCGGGGACAAGACGGTCAAAAGTGCCACCTTCCTCACCACGCTTACCGATTTCTCCGACCCTGGCGAAGTGGGCGTCTTCCTGAATGACGATTTCGTTGACGGAATCGAACGGCAGACCGAACGTGACGGCATCCTGTCAAAATTCTTCATGAGCCGCACCTTCAGCTTCCTGCGTTCGAACGACCTGATCTACACGCCGGCGATCAAGTCCTACATGCTGGGCGAGGCGCCGCCTGCCTTCGACCTGCTGTACTGGAACGGCGATGGGACCAACCTGCCCGCGAAGATGGCCGTCGAATACCTGCGCGGGCTTTGCCAGCAGGATGGCTTTGCAAAGCGCGAGTTCAAGGTCTTCGGCCAACCGGTCAGCCTTGCCGACGTTACGCAGCCGCTCTGCGCTGTCGCCTGCGAGACTGATCACATCGCCCACTGGCGCGGAAGTTTCAACGGCATCAAGCAGATGGGCTCTGGGGACAAGACCTTCATACTTTCGGAGTCGGGCCATATCGCCGGCATCATCAACCCGCCTTCGAAGGACAAGTATGGCCATTACACCAACGATGCCCCCGTGGCAGGTGACCCGGACGCGTGGCTGAAGGGCGCCACCTTCCACAAGGGCAGCTGGTGGCCGCGCTGGGGCGAATGGCTCAAGGCGCACTCGGGGCCGCTGGTCAAGGCAAGGATACCAGCCGATTCGCTGGCACCGGCACCGGGAACCTATGTGGTCGCAACGCCGGTGCTCGAGCCGACAAGCTGACATTTCAGCCGCTTTACGCAGGGTTAACGCCAGCAACTTGCGGTTTTGCTGCATTGCAGAAAAAGACTTGCAATGCTGCACCGCAGCATCTATATCTCTGTCATCAAGACGGGGTAGCATCCCCGATACCGAAGCCCCCAGATCGGAGTGATCAGATGACCAAGACCCCGGATTTCACCAAAGTCGTGCAGGACATGATGGCCTCGTTCCCGGTTGACGCCTCGGCGTTCCAGAACGCGTTCAAGACCCAGGCCGCCTTCGCTGAGAAGTTTTCGAAAGTGGCGATCGAAGCTGCCGAGAAATCGACCGAAATTTCGGCCAAATGGGCCAAGGACACCCTGGCCAAGGTTGCCGACATGTCGAAGGCCAAAGCCGAGCCGGCCGACTACACCAAGGCGGTGACCGACTTCGCCTCGGCCGCGGCCGAGATGACCGCCGAAAACCTTGCTGCCTTCGCCGAAGTCGCGAAGAAGGTTCAGATGGAAACCGTCGAGCTGATGCTGGCCGCCGGCAAGGACATGTCTGAAGATGCGACCGCCGCCGTCAAGAAGGCCACCGCGGAGGTGACCTCTGCCGCCAAGAAGGCCGCTGCGGCTGCGAAGTAATCGCAGAACGGCAGCATCTCTTCAGGATGCGGGCGGGCCGGGTTAACCCCAGCCCGCCCTTTCTTTTTGAATTTCCCTCCCCTAGACTTCTCTGCAACCGCGAAATTCCCCGGGGAGGGACCGATGGCCGAAACCGACAAGCCGCTTCTGATCAAGCGTTACGCCAGCCGCAGGCTCTACAACACCGAGACATCGGATTACGTCACGCTGGAAGACATCGCAGGGTTCATCCGCGCCGGACGCGAGGTGCAGATCGTCGATCTGAAGACGGGCGACGATCTGACCCGGCAATACCTGCTACAGATCGTGGCCGAACATGAATCGAAAGGCGAAAGCGTCCTGCCCGTGGACGTGCTGACCGACCTCGTGCGCAGCTATGCCACCGGCATGCAAGCAGTGATGCCGCAGTTCCTCGCTGCCAGCTTCGAGATGTTGCGGAACAGCCAGGCCAAGATGATGGAGAACCTCTCTGCCTTTCCCAACCCGATGGCCGCCGTCCCTGGCTTCGAGGCGATGCGCAAGCAGCAGGAAGCCTTCCTCAAGTCGATGATGGGCGGCATGCCCGGCTGGGGCGGGTCGGGGCCCGCAAGGGAAGAGGACACCGCCGCATCCGACGACATTGCCGAGATCAAGAAGCAACTGGCCGAGTTGCAGAAGAAACTCTCCAAGCTCTGACCCATGGCCGAGGCTGAGGGCCGCGTCACGCTGTGGGGGATCGAAGTCTTCGTCGCCGCCGCCGAGGAAGGTTCGATTTCGGCCGCCGCACGTCGTCTGGGTGTGTCGCCTTCGGCCGTCAGCCAGCAGCTTTCCGGGCTTGAATCCGCACTAGGCGCCGTCCTGCTGGACCGTTCCGGCCGGCCGATGCCGGTCACGCCTGCCGGTGCCATGTTCCGCCGCCACGCCCAGACCATCCTGAACGCAGCCAGCGAGGCGCGTGCCGAACTGGCCATGGCCGATCTTGCCGGGATGACCACGCTGCGGCTGGGCGTGATCGAGGATTTCGACAGCGACGTGACGCCCTACCTGCTCAGCGCACTGTCGCGTGAGTTGAAGGGCTGCCGGTTCCTGCTGGAAACCGGTGCCAGCCACCGGCTGCTTGACCAGCTTGAGGCCCGCGCGCTGGACGTGGTGATCGCCGCAGATGCCGAAGCCGAGGGCCACTGGCGCGAGGTGCATCCCCTGATGGCGGAACCCTTCGTCGCCGTCGCACCCGTCGGCGCCCGTGTCGAGGATTTGCCGCTGATCCTTTATACTGCCCGCCACCTGATGGGCCGTCAGATCGCCGCGCATCTGGCGCGGCACGGGGTGCGTCCCGCACATCGGTTCGAACTGGACAGCTACGCCGCGATCCTGGCGATGGTAGCCGGCGGAGAAGGGTGGACGATCCTGACGCCCCTGGCCCTGCATCAGGCCCGCGGTTTCCGCGACAGGGTGGAGCTTCGCCCCCTGCCCTTTGCGCCGCTGCACCGGACGCTGTCGCTGTCCGCCCGCGCAGGCATCCTGAAGGACATCCCGTCGCAGATCACCGCAAGGCTGAAGCCGCTGATAGCCGGCCATGTCATCGGACCGGCACTGGCCGATCATCCCTGGCTCGCCCCGGCGCTACGGGTTCTATAGGCGACCGCCCCTGCCCAAGTGTGCCCGAGTGCCTGTCAGTCATCTCCTGGCCTTGCGCGTGAGGCGACGCGCATCGGGCAAGACGCCTTCCGCTAGCCCCGAATCTCGACCGCCGCATCCACGATGGCGGCGGCGATGAAATCCAGCTCGGCCTCGGTCAACCGTGTCGGCAGGCGCACGTCGCAGGCCCGCATCAGCATCGCGCGGGTCTTTGGCAGCTCTGGCACATCCTCCAGGAACTGCCAGTTCCAGAAGGCACGGGCGTTGCCCTCGCTCAGGCCGAACACCTGCACCGATACCCCTCGCGCCTTGGCGGCGGTCTGGAAATCGACTGCCTGCTGGTCCGTCCATCCGCCCACCAGGTTGAACTGGATCGAATCCGGCGCGCGCTCCTCCGGCCCCAGGGCCTCGGGCACCGCCAGATGCGCCGATCGGTTCAGCTTGGCCGCCACCCGGTCATGCCCGGCCCGGCCCTTGGCCACGCGTTCGGCCACCAGGGGCAATTGCGGCCGGATCACCGCCGCCGACAGGTTCTGCATGCGCAGATTGTAAAGCGGCAGCCGGTTCTGCCAGTGCGCGCAGGAATTGGTCAGACCGGGATGCTTCTTCCAGTTGGTCTCATAGGCGCCCGACATGATGATCGCCTTCGCCGCGATCTCGGGATCGTCGGTGATCAGGATCCCGCCCTCGCCCGCGTTGACCAGCTTGTAGGACTGGAAGCTGAAACAGCCCACCTTGCCGATGGTGCCGATGTTGCGCCCGCCCCAGACCGTGCCCAGCGAATGCGCCGCATCCTCGATCACGGGGACGCCCGCCGCATCGCAGAGCGCCATGATCGCGTCCATGTCGGACGTATGCCCTCGCATGTGCGAAATCATCACCGCATCCGCGCCCGGCAGCTTGGCCGCGAAATCCGCCATGTCCACGCGGTAGTTGTCGCCCACCTCAACCAGCACCGGCACGCAGTCGGCATGCACCACGCTGGACGGGACAGCCGCGAAGGTGAAGGCAGGGATCAGCACCTTCGCGCCCCTAGACAAGTCCAGCGCCTTCAAGGACAGAAACAGCGCCGCCGAACAGGACGAGACCGCCAACGCGTAGCGCGCCCCCAGAAGCTCGGCGAACTCCTGCTCCAAAAGGGCAACCGGCGCATCCGACGGTGCGGTATAGCGGAACAGGTCGCCCGATGCGAGAAGCCGGTCGATCTCGGCCCGCGCGGCCTCAGGGATCGGTTCGGCGTCAAAGACATTGGGGGCGAGGGTCTGACCGTCGGGGGCCATTCGTGCACCTTTTCTGAAACTCAGGTTCAGGAAAGGTGTAAACGCCGCATTGATGACGCGCCAGTGACAAATTCGGCGGTCTGCAGTTCTCCGCCTAGATTTTCACCGCCTGTCGCGCCGCGACCATGGATATTGTGCCTTCCAACTCGTGCCAGGCGGTGCGTGCCATGGACCGGAAGACCATGATCTCAAGCTCATGATCCCCCGTTCGCAGGATCACGGCATTCATGTGGTTCACCTGGGTTCGCGCCACCCGCCCGGCAGGAAAGGCAGAAGACCGCAGGTCCACCGGCACCAGCCGTGCCAGCACATCGACGGCGGCGGCGCCGGAAATCCCAAGCACTGCCCAGCCGTCGCTCTGATCGGTCAACGCCGCTCCCTCGATAGCCGGGGGTGCGACCCCCATCAGGAAGGCTTGCTCGCGCCCGGTCCAGACAATGCGCGCACCTTTCTTTTCGGTGAAGGTATTGGGGGGCGGAAAGGTCAGACCCAGGGTCTTCAGCCCCTTTGCCGCCAGCTTCGCCCCGCCCGGATACAGCGCAACCGAGGTGATCGGGCCGGGGTCCAGTTCCACCAGCGTCAACCCGCCAAGCGTCAGGCGGCGCCCGTCCAGGGCCGATTTCGCGATCAGTTCAGGCACGCAGCTTCTCCCCCGCCGGATCGTGGAATACAGGGTCGCATACCTCGCAGATCACGTCGATGCCGCGCAGGTGATCGACCAGCCGGATCTTCTCGCCATGCCGGTTGCGCCCGTCCTTCAGGAAGGCAAGGGCCAGCCAGGCGCCCAGCGTGGGCGACCAGCAGACACTGGTGACATAGCCCTGGTCGGTTTCGCGGTGAATCTCCATTCCCGGCACGAAGAGATGCGCACCGGCGCTTATCGGGGCGCTGGCCTTCAGGCCCACCAGCTGCTCGCGCTCCGGCCCCCAGAGGCCGGGCCTCTGCGCCGCCGCCTTGCCGATGCAGTCCTTCTTCGCGCTGACCATCTTCTCCATGCCGATGTCATGCGCGGTGACGCGGCCGTGGATCTCGGCATGGGTGATGAAGCCCTTTTCGATCCGCAGGACGTTCAGCGCCTCCATCCCGTAGGGTCCGCCGCCCATGGTCTCGGCCCGCGCGACCAGATCGCGGAACAGCGCCTCGCCGTAGCGGGTGGGCACGGCCAGCTCATAGCCCTCCTCGCCGCTGAACGAGATGCGGAAGAGCCGCCCCTTGACCCCACCGACGCGGACCGGCGCCACCCCCATGAAGGGCAGATCGACCGTCTCCTCCAGGAAGGACTGCACCAGCGCCCGCGCCTTCGGCCCGGCCACGGCGAACTGTGCCCAGCTTTCGGTGACGCTGATGAAGCGCACCTGCCAGTCGGCACAGAAGGCCTGATGCACGAAGTCCAGATGCCGCATCACCAGCCCCGCCGCGGCGGTGGTCGTGGTCATCAGATAGTGATCCTCACCCAGCCGGGCGCTCGTGCCGTCATCCAGCACATGCCCGTCCTCGCGCAGCATCAGACCGTAACGAACGCGGCCCACCGGCAGGGTCGAGAAGGTGTTGGTATAGACGAAGTCGAGGAACCTTCCGGCATCCTTGCCCTGGATGTCGATCTTGCCCAGCGTCGAGACATCCGCCACGCCCACCGCCTCGCGCACCATGCGCACCTCGCGGTCGCAGGCCTCGCGCCAGGTGGTCTCGCCGGGCTTCGGGAAGTAGGATGGCCGATACCAAAGCCCCGCCTCGATCATCGGCGCGCCCCGGTCGCGGCTGGCCTGGTCGCTGGTCAGGAAGCGTTGCGGCGCGAACCCTTCGGCCCGCCCCCCCGCCCCCATCGCGGCGATCGACACCGGCGTGTAGGGCGGGCGGAAGGTCGTGGTCCCGGTCTCGGGGATGCCACGCCCGGTGGCATCTGCCAGCACCGCCAGCGCCGCCACGTTCGAGTTCTTGCCCTGATCCGGCGCCATGCCCTGCGTGGTGTAGCGCTTCATGTGCTCGACCGACCGGAAACCCTCCTGCGCGGCCAGCTTCACGTCCTTCGTCGTCACGTCATTGGCAAAGTCGAGCCAGGCCCGCCCCTTGCCCTCGACCGCCCAGAGCGCCTTCAGCACATAGGGCCTATCCTCGGCCTCGGGCAAGGGCAGGTCGGGTGCCTTGCGGCCCAGCGCCTGCACTGCCTGCACCGCCGCCGCGTGGCCGGTGACCAGCGCGCCATGGGTGGACATGCTGCCGTTCGCCGCACCAACCGCGACCAGACCCGGCACCGCGCCCTCCATCGGCACGAAGGCCGCGAGATCCTCGTCCCAGCGCGGGCGGCCGTTCATGTGGCAGGTCAGATGCAGCGTCGGGTTCCAGCCGCCCGACATCGCCAGGCAATCGGTCTCGATCTCGAAGGTCTCGGCCCCCTTGCGGACCGTGATCCCCGTCAGCCCCAGCCGCCCGCGGGTGCCGATCACCTCGCCCCCCACATGGACCGGACAGTCCTCGACGCTAAAGGCATCCGGACGCGGGTCGATGATCGCCGCCACCGTCACCCCAGCCGCCATCAGCTCGCGCGCCACGGCCCGGGCCTGGTCGGTGTTGGCAAACAGCGTCACCCGCTTGCCGAGGCTGACGCCATAGCGGTTCAGATAGGTCCGCACGGCCGAGGCCAGCATGATCCCCGGCCGGTCGTTGTCGGGGAAGGCCACGGGGCGCTCCAGCGCGCCCGCGGCGAGCACCGCATGTTTCGCCACGATCCGCCAGAAACATTCGCGCGACAGGTTGGGCCGGGCGGGCTTGTGCAGGCCCACCCGCTCCAGCGCGCCATAGGTGCCGTGGTCGTAGGCCCCGGTGACCGTGGTGCGCAGCATCAGCCGCACGTTCGGCAAGGCCTCCAGCTCGGCCAGGACCTGCGCCAGCCACTCGCCCGCCGGCATCCCCCCGATCGTGCCTCCGTCCGACAGAATCCGCCCGCCGAAGGCATGGCTTTCCTCGCACAGGATCACGTCCGCGCCCGCCCGCCCCGCCGTCAGCGCCGCCATCAGCCCCGCGGGCCCCGAGCCGATCACCAGCACGTCGCAGAAGGCAAAAGCCTTCTCGTAGGTGCCCTCGTCGTGCCTGCCCGAAAGGCTTCCAAGCCCCGCCGCCCGGCGGATCAGCGGCTCGTAAAGCCCTTCCCAGAAGGCGCGCGGCCACATGAAGGTCTTGTAGTAGAACCCCGCCCCGAGGAAAGGCCAGAGCAGATCGTTCACCGCCAGCAGATCGAAGCGCAAGCTGCCCAGCCGGTTCTGGCTGCGCGTCTCCAGCCCCTCGAACACCTCCTGCACCGTCGCGCGCACGTTCGGGGTCTGGTTCTTCGGCCCGATGACTTCGACCAGCGCGTTCGGCTCCTCCGACCCCGCGGTCAGCACGCCGCGCGGGCGGTGATACTTGAACGACCGCCCGACCAGCCGAACATCATTGGCCAGAAGCGCCGAGGCCAGCGTGTCGCCCTTGTAACCGGCGTAATCCTTCCCGTCGAAGCGGAAGCGGACCGGCTTCGTCCGGTCGATCAGCCCCTTGCCGTCGATCCTCATGCCTTGCGCTCCGCCACCAGTTCGACGCCGGAAATCTCATGCGTCACCGTGTTCCGGGTGACCAGAAGCCACTGGGAACACCCAGCCTCGTGATACCACAGGTCGCGCGTCACCCCGGCGGGATTGTCCCGCAGGTGCAGGTAGGCGTCCCATTCCGCCAGGGCCGCATCTGCGGCCGGGCGGTGCAGATAGTCCTCTGCCCCGTAGTAATAGAATTCCCGCCGGTCGCGTTCACCGCACAACGGACATCTCAACCGCATGAGCCGGCCCCCGCCTTCTTCCGTTCCCAAATATCCCCGCCAGAGGCATCCGCCCTCTCTGCCAGGCGCAGCGCACCCGATCCCGCGGACGCCCTATGCCAGGCGCCTCCCCTCACCCTGGTGGGGAGGGGATGGGGGTGGGGGGCTGCCGTCTGGTCACGCATCGCCCGCCCTCAATGGAGGTTGTGCTGGCTGCCGGTGCCCTCTTCATCCAGAAGATGGCCCGTGGCAAAGCGGTCAAGCCGGAACTTGCGCGCCACCTCGTGCGGCTGATCGGTCGCCATCAGATGCGCCATGCACCATCCGCTCGCCGGCACCGCCTTGAACCCGCCGTAGTTCCAGCCGCAGTTGAGATAAAGCCCCTCGACATGCGTCCTGTCGATGATGGGCGAGCCATCCGGCGACATGTCCATGATCCCGCCCCAGGACCGCAGCACCTTCGCCCGCCCGATCATCGGCATCAGCGTCATGCCAGCCTCCATCACATGCTCGACCATCGGCAGGTTCCCCCGCGCCGCGTAGCTGGCGTAGAAATCCAGGTCTCCCCCGAACACCAACCCGCCCTTGTCCGACTGGCTAATGTAGAAATGCCCCATGCCGAAGCTGACCACATGGTTGATCACCGGCTTCAGCCCCTCGGTCACGAAAGCCTGCAACACATGGCTCTCGATCGGCAGGCGCATCCCCGCCATCGCCGCGACCTGGCTCGACCGCCCGGCCACAACGATTCCGACCTTCTTCGCCCGGATCGCCCCGCGCGTGGTCTGCACGCCCTTTACCACCCCGTTCTCGATGTCGATGCCCGTGACCTCGCAGTTCTGGATCAGGTCCACGCCCCGCTTGTCCGCCCCCCGCGCATAGCCCCAGGCCACGGCGTCATGCCTGGCCGACCCGCCGCGCGGGTGCAACAGGCCGCCATAGATCGGGAAGCGGGTGTTGTCGAAGTCGAGGTAGGGCAGATGCTCCCGCACCCCCTCGCGGTCCAGAAGGATCGCATCATCGCCCTGGTTTATCATCGCATTGCCACGCCGCACGAAGGCATCGCGCTGGCCGTCGGAATGGAACAGGTTGATGAGACCGCGCTGCGAATGCATCACGTTGTAGTTCAGCTCGGCCTCCAGACCTTCCCACAGCTTCAGGGAATGGCTGTAGAACTCGCTATTGCCCGGCAGGAAATAGTTGGCGCGCACGATGGTCGTGTTCCGCCCCACGTTCCCGCCGCCGAGATATCCTTTCTCCAGCACCGCGACATTGGTGATCCCGTGGTTCTTCGCCAGGTAATAGGCCGTCGAAAGCCCATGCCCGCCGCCGCCGATGATGACCACATCATACTCTGCCTTGGGTGATGGCTCGCGCCAGGCGGGCGTCCAGCCCCTGTTGCCGAAAAGCCCCTCGGTGATGACCCTCAGCCCGGAATATCGCATCGCTTCTGCCTCCCGTTCCGGCCATCAAACCGGAACCGCTGGCATATTCAAGTCCGTGCAAGCAGTTCCTTGGCCATCTGCGACATTACATGTCGGTTGCAACCGATTTCGCCCGATCACGCGCTTCTGGAGACCGGATCAGACCGACCCGGCGGCACCGACACCATAGGCCGCAATACCGGCTGCATGATCGATGTGCTCCTCGGCATCAAGGAACCGCTTGATGCTATCCCGCTTGCCTAGCGGATCCTCTACCAACACAGCCAGTTCACGCATTCGACGCCGCTCCATCTCCAGCGTGAAGCCATCAGGACCAACCCCCGGGTCCAGGAGATGCTCCGCGCCCCGCTTCCGCAAGAATTGCTTCATGTCTGCAAAGATTGCCGGATCGAACAGCCGAAGCCTGTCGTTCCAAGGCTTGATTGGCCCGGTGAAGTGTACAAGCCTCGGCCTCCGCCCCGACACCAACGGATAGCTGGTCTTGGACATCTGCCAGTTCCACCCGGGAGAAAGGCTGTCCCAGTCGCCCTCAATTACGGCATTAAGGGCCGACTGGTCGACATAGCGGCAAAGTCCTTGGTTCTGCTGGAAGAAATCCAGCGCGGCAGTGGAATAGCCGCCGCTGGTCCAGACCGGCCCGTTAACCAACAGCACACCGGAGTTGAAGTAGTTGCTGCCAATCTTGGGATTCAGCGCCGCAACATACGACTTTTGGTGGCGCAACCGCTCCCGGTCGGGCCAGTGCGACCGGGAGCGCACCGCAGCCAGCGGCCTGCCAGTTTCGGGCAGGTCGAGAAGATCGGCCAGCGAACCCCAAGCCTGGAAGACGTCGCCGTCGAGGTAGATCACGCGGTGATAGATCTTCGCCAGTTCCTCAAGCGCGAACAGCCGCAGTACTGCGGCAAGAGGCACATGCGTGGTGGGGCTGTAATGGATGGCGCGAGGATATTCTGGCAGATGATGGACCTGCACGCCTTCGGGAAAGACCTCGATCAGATCGTCAGGCACATCACCCACGAGATAGGCGTGGTGGTCCAGCCTGCAAGAACGGTCCAGCGCCATGGAACGGGACAAAACATAAGCGCCCTGCCAAGCCCACGTCGCATCAGAGCAAACCACGACTGCGGCTTCGGCGCCTTCACCAATAGAACTGTTCCGCACCAACCGACCGTCCTGATCACACTGTGTGGACACCACAAATTGCCTTGCTACCGCGATTTTCAAGACCAGCCGGCAAATTCCGCTGGGCAGCCGTCACTGACGCACCCCAACCGGGCATTGGCGAAACCGGGTCAAAGCCCCTTCGACCGATAGGTCTTCGCCACACGGTCGATCGCCACGATATAGGCCGCGACCCGCAGGTCCTCGACATCCTGCCTGGAATGCCAGACCTCGCGCATCGCCTGGTAGGCCGTGCGCATCGTGTCGTCGAGGCCCGAGCGCACCAGCGCCAGCTCGTCCGAGCCGGTCAGGAAGCGCTCCTTGAAATCCTCGGCCAAGGTCCAGCCCAGGCCCTTGTCGGCGCTGAGCCGTTCCAGTTCCTCGACGAGCAGACGGCTCCGCGCCTCTTCCGCGCGGCGCTGCATCCGGCCAAAGCGGATGTGAGACAGGTTCTTGACCCATTCGAAATAGGAAACGGTCACGCCCCCGGCATTGGCGTACATGTCAGGAATGATGACACAGCCCTTGCGACGCAGGATCTCGTCGGCGCCGAAGGTGACGGGGCCGTTCGCCGCCTCGACGATCAGGGGCGCCCTTATGCGCTCGGCGTTGGACAGGTTGATGACCCCCTCCATAGCCGCCGGGATCAGAATGTCGCAAGCGGCTTCGAGCAACGACGCGCCGTCGGCTACATGCGTGCCACGAGGAAAGCCCGCGACAGCGCCGCCGTTGGCGTTCATCCACTGACGCAGTTCCTCGATGGGCAGGCCCGCCTCGTTCACGATCGCGCCGTCGCGCTCGATCACCGCGATGATCTTGCAGCCGTCCTCCTCGGACAGGAACTTCGCCGCATGGTAGCCCACGTTGCCAAGCCCCTGCACGATCACCCGTTTGCCTTCCAGCCCTCCCGTCAGCCCGGCGCGGGCCATGTCGTCCATGTGGCGGAAGAATTCGCGCATGGCATACTGCACGCCGCGGCCCGTGGCCTCGACCCGCCCCTGAATCCCTCCCGCATGCGGCGGCTTGCCAGTCACGCAGGCCTTGGCATTGATGTCGGTCGTGTTCATCCGCGCATACTGGTCGGCGATCCAGGCCATCTCGCGCTCACCCGTGCCCATGTCGGGGGCCGGCACGTTCTGTGCCGGGTGGATCAGGTCACGCTTGATCAGCTCATAGGCGAAGCGGCGGGTGATCTGTTCCAGCTCGTGTTCGTCCCATTGGCGCGGATCGATGCACAATCCGCCCTTCGATCCGCCGAACGGCGTTTCCACCAGCGCGCATTTGTAGGTCATCAGCGCGGCCAGCGCCTCGACCTCGTCCTGGCTGACCGAGAGGGCATAGCGGATGCCGCCCTTGACCGGCTCCATATGCTCGGAGTGGACCGAGCGATAGCCGGTGAAGGTCTCGATCTTTCCCCGCAGCCGCACCCCGAAACGCACGGTGTAGGTCGAGTTGCAGACGCGGATCTTCTGTTCCAGTCCCGGGCTCAGATCCAGCAATCTCGCCGCGCGGTTGAACATCAGATCGACGGATTCCCGGAAACTCGGTTCGCCGGATACCCTCATGCCATGCCTCCATGTCTGGCCGTGCGCCACGCGGCGCCGCAGTTGCACCCTACAGGTCTGGCCGCGTCTGTGAAGCCCGCTTCCACACGCATCGCCAGCCGTCGCCACGAAAGGGGGCGGACGGGCGATTACCGACCAGCGCGAATCAGGGCGCCAGGCTTTGCCGACGCCCGCATGACGCCCGTGCTTTGCGCCCGGCTTGAGAAAAGCGTCAGCGAAACCCGAAGAATTGTTTCCGAAAACTGCAGATTTCGGCTTCTTCCGAGGCAAATGCCACACTTCTGCCCGATCTTCGATTTTAATGATTATCGGATTTCCTGCCGTCTGCCGGCGGGGCTGCTGCCATTTCATAGGTGTCACGATGCCGAAACCGACTTCCGCATTGGTCCGCAATCGTCACTGCACAGGGCTGCTCCGCTTTCGGGAGGATGAGCGCGGCTCGATGTCGTATTTCTTCCTGCTCATCTTCGTTCTCATGATCATCTTCGGCGGGATTGCCGTGGATGTCATGCGCTTCGAGACCCGGCGCGTCGCGCTGCAGCAGACGATGGACAGGGCAGCCCTTGCGGCCGCCAGTCTCACGCAGACGCGCACGCCGCGAGAGGTGGTGGATGACTGGTTCGGCAAGGCCGGCCTCGGCGCCGATCTCGAAATGGTCCGGTTCAGCGACCCGACGACAGCAGCCATCGCCGATGCCGGGCTGCGGCGGGTGACGGTTTCGGCAAGGGTGCGGTCCTACAACTTCTTCATGGGCATCTTTTCCGATAACGAATACCTGGAAAGCTCGACCGTGTCCGAGGCGACCCAGGGCGTGAACGACATCGAGGTGATGCTCGCGCTAGACATCACAGGGTCGATGACCGGATCCGCAGGTATGAAGGACGACCCCAAGACGCCGCAGAACGAGGCGTCCTGGTCGAAGATCCAGGCCCTGCGCAGCGCAGCGACCGACTTCGTGAATGTGGTCAAGGAAAACGACAGCCAGAACAGCGTCTCGATCGGACTGGTGCCTTACAACATGCAGGTGAACCTGCCTGCCGACCTGCGCGCGCAGTTCACGGTAACGAACCTGTCGCACTGGGGTGGCGTGGCGAACCAGGGCGTTCCGAACATCAACTGCATCGAGCTGCCGACCTCTACCTACAACCAGACCGCGCTGTCGCGCACGACACCGATGCCCATGGCGTCTGTCGCCGACACGACCGGCACGACGACCACCACGACGAACTTCATCGACCCGACGCTCAGTTCGAACGCCAACGTGGTGCGCCCGGACATCCGGGCGGGCTACCGCATCTGCACGACACTGAACGATGTGCCGAGCACTCCGTTCGATGAATCGACCTACAACCATGTCATGTTGCCGACGAAGAACGGCGCCGCCGTGATCAACCGGATCCAGCAGCTGCAGGCAGCGGGGAACACCTACATCGTGACGGGGATGCGCTGGGCCACGGCTCTGATCGACGAAACCGCGCGGCCCATCTACACCGCCATTGGCGATGCTTCGGTGCAGGGCCGGCCCGCGGACAACAGCGCGAGGGAGACTCGCAAGATCATCATCCTGATGACCGACGGCGACCATGTGACCAGCACCCGTATCGTCGATGCCTACAAGTCAGGCCCATCGCCGATCTGGCGCGGCGCGGATGGGCGCTATGCGATCCGTTTCTGGACTGGCGGCCCGGGATTGCAGGGCGGAACCCGCCCGGCCTGTGCCGGCTCCAACACCTATTTCGTGCCGCACCTCAAGCCGAACTCGGATACCAGCTGCAGCAGCACCTCCAGCGCCGGCCGGGTGGCCTGGGTGGCATCGCCCACATGGACCGGCAGCGGTGCCGTGCGCCAACTTGACTGGAGCGAGGTCTGGCTGGATCTCCGCCTCGATTATGTGGTGCGTCAGCTCTACATGCGCTCGAATGTGAGCGGGACCAGCAATGCTACAACGGTGCGCAACGTCTTCCGCGACACCTTCTACACCAACGAAACGACGATGGATTCACTGTTGCAGACCAACTGCACGGCGGCACGCAATGCCGGTATCGAGATCTATGGAATTGCGTTCAATGCCCCGCCGGAAGGCCAGGCAGCAATCAGAGGCTGTTCCTCCTCGCCAAAGGAAAGCTATTACTTCAACGCCACCGATGGCGACACGCTTTTGGCCGCCTTCCGCGCCATCGCCACCGACATCTCTGCCCTGAGGCTGACACAATGAACCGCCTCGCGCGTTTCCTGGCAGACGAACGCGGCACCGCAACGATCGAGTTCGTCTTCGTGGTACCGGTCGTCCTGATCATCTTCATGGCGTCGGTCGAAAGCAGCCTGTACATGGCCCGCTATGTCATGCTGGAACGCAGCGTGGACATCGTGGTGCGCGACATACGCCTGGGCAGGCTTGACGGGCTGACGCATGCCGAGCTGAAGCGGCGGATCTGCCAGACCAGCGCGCTGGTCAATTCGGTGCAGCAATGCGTCGATTCCATGCGCATCTGGATGCAGCCGATCAACACCGCGAATTTCGCCATGGTCGCCCCGCCGCGCCACTGCGTGGACCGCAGCGCACCGATAGACCCCCTGGCGCCAGAGCCGAGCGACACCGAATTTACCTATGGTGCGGATAACGACATCATGCTGCTGCGCATCTGCCTGAAAGAGCGGCCGATGTTTCCCACCACTGCCGTCGGGGCATCCCTGATCGCCGATGGGGAAGGCGACGGCAACTATGCCTTGCTTGCCACGTCCGTCTTTGTCAACGAACCGGGATGACGCCAGCATGACCCGTCTGCGCAACAGCATTCGCGCCTTCGCCAGGGATGAAAGTGGCGCTCTTCTGGCCGAGGCACTGATCCTGCTTCCCATGCTGATCTGGGGCTTCATCGCGCTGGTGGTGTACTGGGACGTGTTTCGCACGATCAACGTCAGCCAGAAGGCTGCCTATTCCATTTCCGATCTTCTGTCGCGGCAGGGGGTGGTCAACACGCAGTTCGTCGACGGGCTGAGCAACGTGCTGCAATTCCTGACACCGGGCGTTCCCGACTCGCGGCTCAGAATCACCAGCATCGAGTACAATGCCCGCGACGACCGATATGAACTTCTGTTCTCGCGCTCACCCGGCGGCAAGGTGCCGGCACATACCCAGACGACGATCCAGACGCTTCGACCACGAATTCCGGTTCTGGCCGATCTCGAATCGGTCATCATCGTCGAAACCTGGGTCGATTACCGGCCGCGGTTCGACACCGGGGTGCTGAACTTCACGCCCGGCGTGTCGGACCAGACCTTCACGCAGTTCATCGTGACCCGGCCGCGGAACTGGCGGCGCATCTGCCTTGAGGGCGCACCCGCCTGCACCAGCTGAGGCAGCGCCTGGGCGCTTTCCTTGTGCCCGGGCCTTCTGTATCGTCGGATGCAATGCGGACGATGCTCATGCCCATGCCATTCCGATCCCTGGTCTGTGCGACCGGCCTTGCCGCAGCAGCATGCGCACCATTCCCCGAGGTCGCGGCGCAGTCCGGTGCGCCCGGCCCCTATCCCGCCATCCTTCCCATCGACCAGCTTCTGGCGCAGGCCGATACCGGCTTGATCGACCCGGCTCAGGATCTTTCCGCGCGGGCAGCAAGTCTGAAGGCGCGGGCCGCGGCTCTTGACGCGCCTTGACGGCGTTGCACCCCGCCCGGCTTCCGGCTAACAGACGGGGGTCCGTCAAAAGCCCGAGGTCCTTCCCATGTCCGCCCCCCTGCGTCTTGGCCTTGCCGGTCTGGGAACCGTCGGTATTGGCGTCGTCAGGATTGTCCAGTCTCAGGCTGACCTGATCGCCGCGCGCGCAGGACGCCCGGTGATCATTACCGCCGTATCGGCGCGCGACCCGAAGAAGAACCGCGATGCGGACCTGTCGGCCTATGCCTGGGAAACCGATCCCGTGGCGCTGGCCCGCCGCCCGGACGTGGATGTGTTCGTCGAGGTGATGGGCGGCCACGAGGGGGCTGCAAGAGCTGCGACCGAGGCGGCCATCGCCGCAGGCAAGGATGTCGTGACCGCCAACAAGGCGCTGCTGGCCCATCACGGCCAGGCGCTGGCCGAAGCGGCCGAGGCCGCTGGTCGCGTCCTGCGGTTCGAGGCCGCGGTCGCGGGCGGCATTCCGGTGATCAAGGCGCTGACCGAAGGGCTGGCCGCCAACCGCATCAGGCGGGTGATGGGCGTGATGAACGGCACCTGCAACTATATCCTTACCCGGATGCAGTCTGCCGGGCTGCCGTACGATGCAGTGTTCGAGGAAGCGCGCCAACTGGGCTATCTGGAGGCAGACCCGAACCTGGACGTGGGCGGCATCGACGCCGGGCACAAGCTGTCGCTTCTCTCAGCGATCGCTTTCGGCACCCGCGTCGCCTTCGGCGCGGTGGAACTGGAAGGTATCGGCAATGTCTCGATCGACGATATCCGCCTGGCCGAGGACATGGGCTACCGGATCAAGCTTCTGGGCGTGGCCCAGATGACCGGTCGGGGGCTGGAGCAGCGGATGACCCCCTGCCTCGTGCCGGCCGACAGCCCGCTCGGCCAGTTGCAGGGCGGCACCAACATGGTGGTGCTGGAAGGCGACAGTGTGGGCCAGATCGTCCTGCGCGGTCCCGGTGCCGGCATGGGCCCGACCGCAAGCGCGGTGATGGCCGACGTGATCGACATCGCCCGAGGACTGCGCCTGCCGACCTTCGGCGTGCCTGCCGCACAGTTGACCGAACCGGTTCCGGCCAGCGCCGCGACGCCCGCGCCCTATTACCTGCGCATGACGCTGCTCGACAAACCCGGGGCACTCGCCAAGATCGCCACCTGTCTTGGCGAGGCCGGGATCTCGATCGACCAGATGCGCCAGCTGCACCGCCCCGGCGACCGGGCTGAGGATGCTGTCGTTCTCATCGTCACCCACAAGGCCGCGCCCGCCGATGTGGCCCATGCCACCAGCCGGTTCGCCGCGACCGGCGTGCTGGTCGGCAATCCGGTGGCGATCCGGATCGAGGAAGTCTGACCGCTTGACAGACCCCGGCCCGCGCGGGACCCTTCGGTCTTTCGATGTCCGGGGGGTCCCCATGCTGCGCTGCCTTGCCGCCCTTGCCCTGCTCGCCGCCCCGGTCCAGGCGGAGATGCTGGGCGGCGCCGACGATCCGGCCTTCCGGGCCGCACTGACCACGCTGCTGGCCGCCGACGACCCCGCCGCCGTCGCCACCCTGCGCGATCTGGCCGAAGCGGGCAATGCGGCCGCTCTCGTCACCCTGCCGCTGGCGCTGATATGGGTGCCGCCCCAAGGCAACCTCAAGGAGAAGAACGCCCAGCGCCAGGTCGGCGGCGTCAAGGCCCAGGATGCGGCAGCTGAAGCGCATGGCGCCACCGCGCTTTGGGACCTCGGCCGGACCGACACCCCCGAGGACCTGCCCGACCGCGCCGCGGGCCTTCTGGCCGCGGGGGAACCAGAAAAGGCGGCCGTCCTCCTCCGAGCCTGGGTCAACATGACTGGCGCTTTCGGCGATCTGCCACCGCAGCTTCTGTCCGACGACTCTCCAGCCATGCTCGGAGCTTTCGCCCTGACCTCACGGCTGACCGCGGCGGTCTACCAGGACGGGTCGCCGTTGCTGGAGGCGGGTTTGCTGCTGTCGCTCATGCGGGAAGACCGACTGGCCGCCTGGATGGCCTATGTGCAACTTCTGGAAACCGAGCCCCGGATTTTCGACATCATTGGCAGCCCGCTTGCCGGCACCGGCCTGTCCGCCGCCGATACCGAAGCGCGGATCGAGGACGCCCGCGCCGTCCGCGCGGTCTGGTTCGGTTACTCCGTGGACGACATTCCCACCCCCGCCGCCACCGCAACCCGTGCTCGTGACGCCTTGCAAGGCCGGACCGAGCTTCGCCCCGTCACCGACCTTTGCCAGGCGCACTGCCCCGGCAGCCTTGCCACCTGCGAAGCCGCAATGCTTGCCTTCCCCGGCCTGCCCGATCCTGGCTTCACCGTTCTGCAACCCTTTTCCGATGCGCTCAACCCGGCCGAATTCGCCGCCTCTGACCGCGGCCTCCTCACCCTGATCCGCCCGCGCCATGACCGCGCCGCCGCCGCCGACCGTGCCACTTCCGAAGCCCTGGACGCCTGCTACGCAGGGGTTCTAAAGCGCCGCGACCAGATTTCCCTCGGCCCCTGACGTCCGTTAGCGCCACCATCCTTGCCGCCCGATCCACCCGCCGCTAGAGCAGACGGAACAAGGCCGGAGGGGGCAAGCATGTCAGAGAAATCGCAATTCCAGGACCGGCTTCTATCGCTGGGCCTCGCCCGGGTGTCGGAAGCCGCCGCTCTCGCCTCAGCGCGCTTCATCGGCCGCGGCGACGAGAAGGCCGCCGACCAGGCCGCCGTCAACGCGATGCGCGACCAGCTGAACCTTCTGGACATCAAGGGTGTCGTCGTCATCGGCGAGGGCGAGCGCGACGAGGCCCCGATGCTTTACATCGGCGAAGAGGTCGGCACCGGCAACGGCCCGGCGGTGGATATCGCGCTGGACCCGCTGGAAGGCACGACCCTCACCGCCAAGGACATGCCGAACGCGCTGACCGTCATCGCCATGGCGCCGCGCGGCACGCTTCTGCACGCCCCCGATGTCTACATGGACAAGCTCGCCATCGGCCCCGGCCTGAAGCCCGGCACCGTGACGCTCGCCATGTCGCCCTCCGAACGGGTCTCGGCCCTTGCCGCCGCCAAGGGCTGCTCGACCGAGGATATCACCGTCTGCATCCTCGACCGCCCCCGGCACGAGGATCTGATCGCCGAGGTCCGATCCACCGGCGCAGCGATCCGGCTGATCACCGATGGCGATGTGGCGGGCGTCATGCACTGCGCCGAACCCGAAATCACCGGCATTGACATGTACATGGGCTCGGGCGGAGCACCGGAAGGGGTGCTTGCGGGCGCAGCGCTGAAATGCATGGGCGGGCAGTTCTACGGCAAGCTATTGTTCCGCAACGACGACGAACGCGCCCGCGCCCGCAAGGCCGGAATCACCAACCTGGACCGCGTCTATACCCGCGACGATCTGGTGAAATCCGACGTGATCTTCGCCGCAACGGGGGTGACGAATGGCTCGTTGCTGGCGGGCATCAAGCGCGAACCCGGCTGGGTGACGCTGGAGACGATCCTGATGCGATCCAAGACCGGCTCGGTCCGCCGAATGACCTATCGCAGCCCGGTGCGCTGAGCCGAACGGCCTTCGCCGCACCTGCATGGACACCCTTCGGCCCGTCGCGGCAAGGCCGAAGGCGGCCCGTGGCAGGAACATTCGGCGGGGTACCTCGCGCCGGCGTGCCCCGTTGCCAGACCCCGCATCCTCCCCTACCCTGCCGTCCGAACACGGAGGGATGACCCATGACCGAAAGACCCCTTGGCTTTGAAACCCTTGCCATTCACGCCGGGGCAGAGCCCGACCCCGCGACCGGCGCGCGGCAGGTGCCGATCTATCAGACCACGGCCTACGTCTTCCGCGATGCGGACCACGCGGCCAAACTCTTCAACCTTCAGGAAGTGGGATACATCTATTCGCGCCTGACCAACCCGACAGTTTCGGCGCTGGCCAACCGCGTTGCGGCGCTAGAAGGCGGGGCGGGTGCCATTGCCTGCTCGTCGGGCCATGCCGCGCAGATCATGGCACTGTTCCCGCTGATGCAGCCGGGGCGCAACATCGTGGCGTCAACCAAGCTGTACGGCGGCACGATCCAGCAGTTCTCCAACACGATCCGCAAGTTCGGCTGGTCGGCGAAATTCGTCGATTTCGATGACCCCAAGGCGATCGAAGCTGCGATCGACGCCGATACCCGCGCGCTTTTCTGCGAAACGATCTGCAACCCCGGCGGCGCGATCAGCGACCTGCCCGCCATCGCTCGGGTGGCGAACCAGGCCCATATCCCGCTGATCGTGGACAACACCACCGCCAGCCCCTACCTGTGCCGCCCGATCGAACATGGCGCGACGCTCGTCGTCCATTCGGCCACCAAGTATCTGACCGGCAACGGCACGGTCACCGGCGGGATCGTCGTGGATTCTGGCAAGTTCGACTGGTCAAAGGACGACAAGTTCCCCTCGCTCTCGCAGCCCGAGCCGGCCTACCACGGCCTCGTCTTCCACCCGACGCTCGGCAACATGGCCTTCACCTTCCACTCCATCGCCATCGGGCTGCGCGACCTCGGCATGACCATGAATCCGCAGGGGGCACATTACACGCTGATGGGAATCGAGACGCTGGCCCTGCGAATGCAGCGCCATGTCGAGAACGCGAAGATCGTCGCCGAATGGCTGGAACAGGATCCGCGGATCGGTACGGTCACCTGGCCGGGGCTGAAGTCCTCGCCCTACTATCACCTGGCGCAGAAGATCACGCCAAAGGGGCCGGGCGCGCTGTTCACCTTCAGCGTGAAGGGCGGCTATGAGGCCTGCGTCAGGCTGATCGACAATGTGAAGCTGTTCAGCCATGTCGCGAACCTGGGCGACACGCGCAGCCTGATCATCCATTCGGCCTCGACGACGCACCGCCAGCTGACGCCCGAGGCGCAGGTCAAGGCCGGCGCGGCGCCGGATGTGGTGCGGGTCTCGATCGGGATCGAGGACGTGCGCGACATCATTGCCGATCTGGATCAGGCCCTGGCAAAGGCAACGGCCTGAGGCCCCCTTCCCGCCGCTCAGTGTCCGACCAGGGGGCCGAGCAGCGGGGCAACCGACATCCCCGCTGGCATCGGGGCCAGCCAGGCGATATGTGCGCGCCCCGATGCCGCCAGAAGATCAAGGTCGATCCGCAGCAGCCGACAGAACTTGCCGGCATTGTTGCAGGCAATCGTAGCAACGTCGATCGCGTTGCCAAGGGCTGCTTCGGCCGCCCCCGCAGCGTTGTCGGCAATCTCCAGCTCGACAGCGCGCTGATTCAGGACATGGCTGGCAGGATCCGGCATCTCCTGATCCTGGGGCTTGAGACGGTAGACAAGTTCGATGCGAAATGCCGCCGTTCCCTGCAAAGCATCGACGCTGCCCTCGACCACCCGGGCGGAATCGACGGCGCAGTCTGCGGCGATACGTTCGGTCAGTACGGCACAAAGGGGCCGGGCAAGCACCGGGGCACGGATGTCGGCCAGAACCTGAAGATAGGGCTCCTCCGGAAGCTTCTCGCCTTGGGAAAGCAGGGCGGCCAGGTTGGCCTTCAGGGTCAGAGTCGCGCGTCGCGCCGGCACCAGACGCTCTTGCGCCAGGTATGCTTCGGCTTCCAGCCGGGAAACCGGGGTGCCCGTGGCAGAGATCAGCCAGGGCTGCCCTGTATCGGCGCTATTGGCGCGTTCTGTGGCCATGCCGGGATTGCCGGGGTCGATCCCTTGCCAGAACTGCCAGCCGGCAGCGCCAAATCCTGCGGCCATGAGCAGCAGCCCGGTCGAGATCAGCAGGCGCAGCATCAGAACCGTGCCCCCTGTCGAAGATTGGTCAGATCACCGAAGGCAAAGGCGGTGGCGATGGCGCGGACGCGCGAGGCAAAATCCTCGCCCTCCGGCACCTGGCCTGCGATTTCCAGATAGATGTCGCGGGTCATTCGCACCTTGGCGCCAAGGATCGGGGCGGAAACCGCCTTGGGTTCGCCCGCACCCGGCACCGGACCGATGATCGAGATCGTGCCTGCCGCATAACCGATCCGGCTTTCGCCCGCCTTCACGCCGAAACTGTCATGAAACCATGTGTCGTACCGCATGGCCGCATCCAGTTGCGCGGCAACCCGCTGGTCTGCCTCGGCCGCCGTGGACGAGCCGCTGGCGAGATCCTGATAGAGGCGGTGCCCCGGATTCAGCACATAGGCCGGCTCGATGTCGCACGCGCGCAGGCCGCCGTTCAGCAGAACCTCGACCGGCACGACCGGATCAAGATTGGCAACCCCGGCCTGATCCGCACCCAGCAGCACAACCCGTTCGATCCGCGCGCCTTCGGCGAGGTGGATGTTCCACAACCGGTTGCCGGTCCCGCTTTCCAGCACCAGATATACCGGGGCTCGCGTCTCGGTAACGGCCACATCATAAGCCTCGTAGGCCGGGGCGGAGGCCTGCGCGGGATCTGACATGCCGGTCCTGCGGTAATGGTCCACGAAGACCTGCACTTCGGCTGCAAGATGCGTATCGTTGTAGGTTGCCAGAGCCGTGGCAACGCCGCTGCTGCCGGCGACCACATGGCCGACGATGCTGCCGGGTTGAGGGGGGGTCAGGCGACACCCCAGAATGGGGCGGATCGTTGTGATTTCTGCCGGGACACCCGTTGCCAGGCGCACGGAGTAGCCGGTCACGGCATCGCGGATGAAGACGGGGCTGTTGCCCGGCCCTGCGGCGATCGGCCCCTGCGCCAGCAGTCCCTCTGCGCCGTCCTCTAGGTAATCGGCCGGCGACTGACCGGCGTTGCGCGGCGCGCCGGCCGCGCCCGGCCCGGTCAGCCCTTCCAGAAAGGTGATCGCCGAGTCAGCCAGGATGGCCTCGAACATGCGCGGGTGCAGGACGACAAAGGCCAGGGCCGCCAGAAGGATGGCGCCGAAAACCAGCATTCTGAACGCCGCGCGCACCATTCCCCTGCCTTGCCACTGTCGTTGCCTGCAGGATCACTGCTTGCAGACTTGGGCAAAATAAGGCCCAAACGGCGGAACTGTTGCGAATTTCGCCGCTTGGGCCGGCGATTACCGGGAGATTTCGTACTGGATGGTCACCGTCGCGGATAGACCAACCTCTCCCCCGGCGACCGGCACCGGTGCGGCCGCCACCTCTGCGCGATACATGGGCGCGGGCTCGCTCCAGCTGCCGCCCTCGCTGATCTGGACGATGGGGCCCAGCGTCACCCCGGCTGCGGCAGCCAGAAGCTCGGCCCGCGCGCGCGCCGCGGCCACGGCCTTCTTGCGGGCTTCGTCCAGCAGCGGGTCGGGATCGGCCAGCCCGAAGGCCAGACCGTTCAACGTGTTGGCGCCGTCGGCAACCGCGGCGTCCAGGATCGCCCCAAGCGCATCAAGCTTGCGGATTCGGATCGTCACCTGGTTCGAGGCGACATAATTCGCGATGGTGGGCGCCATGCCTTCAGTACCCGACCAGTTGGGATAAAGTGACAGGTTCGACGTCTGCATGTCGCGCGCCTCGACACCGGTGGCGGCCAGACGGGCCATGACTGCCTCGACCGAGGCGCTGTTGGCGGCAAGCGCGGCGGCGGCCGTGTCGCCCTGGGTGGTGACGCCGATGGTCAGCGTGGCCATGTCCGGGGCCACCTCGACCGTCCCGGTTGCCGTCACGACGATCCTGGGGGCCTTTGCCTCCTCGGCAGCCCCCGGGCCAGACAGGGGCAGGGCCAGGGCGGCGGACAGGATCATGGCTTGAACAAGGCGCATCGGTCTACTCCTTTGACTGGCGCTAGATTTCGGAGTTGTGACGCAGGCCGCAAGCGGATCCTTGGCCGTTTTCCTTTCTTTCGGCAAAAAGCTGCTGTAGTTGTGCGGCAACGCGGCGGAACACGTTCCCGCACGCAGATTTTCCGTGTTAGACCCGGCCCCATGAAACCGACATTCGCACTTGACCTGACCCGCGACGCCATAGCGCTGCTGCATCGGACGCCGAAGGGCTGGCTTTCCATCGGCGAAGTCGCCTTCGACGCCCCCGACATGGCTGACGCGCTGGATTATCTGCGCCGCACCGCGCTTGGCCTGTCGCCGATCGGCTTTGCGACAAAGATCATCCTCCCGAACAGCCAGATCCTTTACACCGAGATCGAGGCCCCTGGCCCCAGCCGCAACGACAAGCGCCGCCAGATCGCCGCGGCGCTGGAAGGGCGCACCCCCTATGCGGTCGAGGATCTGGTCTTCGACTGGTCGGGCAAGGGGGCAACCGTCAAGGTCGCCGTCGTCGCACGCGAAACGCTTGAAGAGGCCGAGGCCTTCGCCGTCCAGCATCGGCTGAATCCGGTTTCCTTCGTCGCGATCCCCGAAGAGGGCAAGTTTGTCGGCGAGCCCTGGTTCGGCCAGACCGTCGCCGCCGACACCGTTCTTCCCCCCGGCGAAAGCGTCGATCGGGATCGAGAGCCGGTAACGATTCTGCAACGCGACCTGCTCTCTGCCTCACGCGAGGTGCCTGTAAAGGAACCCGTGGCAGATGCCTCCCCCCCGGAGGAAGAGCCCGAACCGGCGTCACAGACGCCGCCGGAAACGCTGGCAGAGCCACCCGCCACGCCCGCCGTTGCCGCCACCGCTGCGGACCCTGACGAAGAACCGCTTCCGGGCCTGGAAGAGGCGCTGAACGCCGACTTGCCAGAGGTTCCGACACCGCACCCGGCGAGCCCGCCTGCGACCGAAGCCGCAGTTTCCGAAAAGGCCGGCCCGGCACCGGATGCTGTGGACAAGGGCGCCGAAGCCGCCGATGACGACGCCCTGCCCGAGTCTCTGCTGCGGGAACTGGAGCGAGAAGAACCGCCCACCGGCACTGCGACGCCTGACACCATCCCCCCGGCAACGGACGCGCCCGTCTCGCAGCCCGAGATGGAAGAGGCACCCTTTGCCCATGTGACGGATACCTCCGCCTTCCCGGAAGCCGACGATATCCCACCCATGCCGGCCGGCCTGAAGCCGGCACCGGGCCGGGCAGAACCCGTGGAAGACGACATCCCCCCTGCATCGTCCACGGTGGCGATGGTGGCTTTCGCCAGTCGCCGCGCGGGTGGCAGCGGCGCAGCCGCACCGGTGGGCGCCGCCACGCGCAACGAAACCGGAACCGCTCGCCCGCCAGCGCCGGGCGCAAGGCTAGGCCAACCGATCCCCAGGCCGGCTGGCATCAAGGGGCTTTCGGCACCTGTTACCTCGCCCACGATCCCGGGCACGCGGGCGAGGCCGAAAGGGAAGGCCGGCATGCCCGATGCCGCAGCCATCGCCACCACGTCTGGCCCGACCACGGTCAAGTCGCCTGCCCGACCGGGCGGCACCTTCGGCACTGCCGCTCCGCCCAAGAGCCGGTCGGGCGTAGTGTTCATGGTGCTGGTGGCGCTGCTTCTGATCTTCCTCGCCCTTGTAGCAGCGTGGTCGTCCTTCTACCTCGCGCGCAACGACGCGCCAGAAAGTGATCCGGCCCTGGCCAGCCTTGATGCAACGCCGGGCGTTGATGAAGAGATGCTCGCCGACCTCCAGGATCCGGCAGAGCTTGCCCCCTCCCTGACCGGCACCGATCCTCAGACCAATCTCACGGCTGCAACCGCAGGACCGGCGACCGAAGCCCTGCCGGTGAACATTGCAGGGGACGGGCAACCGGCCGATGCCCCCGGTGCCGATCTGCCTGAGGACACCGTCGCAACCGATGTCGCCCCCTCACCTGCACAGGCAGCGCTGGCAGCCGCAGAGCCGGAACCGGACACTGTGGCCCCAGCGGCCGCACCGGCGCCGGCCCCGGAACCCGCACCGACCACGCCGGAACCCGCACCGACCACGGCAGTCGCGACCGACCTTACGGCCGCGCAGGCCCCCGCCGAAGACCAGGACGAGATCTTCCTTTCCGCCATGGACGCGCCGCCCCCGGCCCTGGATGCGCTGGCGCTTCCGGCACCGGCGGTCACGGCAGACGCGGCGCCCGACCGCCCCATGCCGCCACCCGCCTTCGGCACCGTCTACCAGTTCGGCCCGGACGGCCTGCTGAAACCGACGCCCGAAGGCATTCTCAGCCCCGACGGCGTGATGCTGATCGCCGGAAAGCCGCCGCGCGTGCCGCCGCCCCGCAGCGAGGCCGCGGCTGCCGCTGCCCTGGCGGCTGCCGCCGCAGCTGCGGAACCCGTGGCTGCGACCGAAGGGCAGGACACGACTTCGCCAGCCGATGCGTCGCTGGTCGCAACGGTCGAAGAGCCGGCGGTCGAACCGGCGCCTTCCGACCCGTCACTGGCCGGGTTCCGCCCGCGCGCGCGGCCAGAGGGGCTTGTGCCGGCGACAGACGACGGCGCCGCGCTTGTCACCGAATCGGCAAGCGACTTCGCAAGCACGCGCCCCCTGCCCCGCCCTGATGCCGTGCTGGCCGCTGCCTCTGCCGCCCGCCCAGAGGAAGCTGAGGCAGAGGTCGATCTTGGTGCTCAGGCCGCCTCTTTGGCAGCCCAAGCCGAAGCGCGGCTTGCCGCCGCTGCCGCGATGGAGGCAGAGAACCCGTCTATCGTTGCGATCTCGAAGCGCCCGCAAGACCGCCCCCGCGACCTGAGCCGGGCAGTCGAAGCCGCAGTGGCAGCTGCCGTCCGCGAGCCCCAACTGCAGCCGGAACCCGAGGTCATCGTTACAGCGGCAGCAGCCCCCGCCCCCGCCCTGAAACCCGAAGAACTTGAGGAGGTCGACGAACCCGAAATCGCGGTCGCTGCCCCGAAGATTCCAACCAAGGCCAATGTTGCAAAGCAGGCCACCTACACCAAGGCAATCAACCTTTCGAAACTCAACCTGATCGGGACATACGGCACCGACTCACGCCGCACAGCTCTGATCCGGCAGTCGAACGGGCGCTACAAGAAGGTGAAGGTGGGCGACAAGATTGATGGTGGCACGATCATGGCGATCACTGAAACCGAGGTGCGCTACCAGAAAGGCGGCAAGCTTCTTTCGCTGAAGATGCCCAAGACCTGAACAGGCGGCCTCGCCGCCTCGCGGCGCCATCCTTCGGACGCCGGGCGAGGAGTGACGAAGTCACCGACGTGCGCGTCCTCATCCCCCCCCAGCCACGCCCGCCTCGGCAAAGGTCGCCATGCCGGAATGGCAGGCAACCGCCCCCTTGACCACACCGATCGCCAGCGCCGCGCCGGAACCTTCGCCCAGCCGCAAACCGAGCGCCAGCAACGGCTCCTTTCCCAGCTTTTCCAGCAGGCGGGCATGGGCGCCCTCTGCACTCTGATGGCCGGCGATGCAATGGTCGAGCGCCCCAGGCGCGGCCCGGTCCAGAACCGCCGCGGCCGCGCAGGCGATGAATCCGTCCAGGATCACCGGCACCCGCGCCATGCGCGCACCAAGGATCGCCCCGGCCATCGCCGCGATTTCCCGCCCTCCCAGGGCACGCAGCACCTGAAGCGGATCGCCCAGAAGCGCGCGGTTCCGCTCCACCCCTGCTGCTATGGCAGCCTCCTTCCGGCGCAGGCCCGCATCATCGACCCCGGTGCCGCGACCAGCCCAGCCAGTACCGCCGTAAAGAGCGGTGGCGATTGCGGCGGCAGAGGTGGTGTTGCCGATGCCCATCTCGCCAGCAACGAAAAGATCGGCCTGCGGATCGACCGCCTCGAACCCCTTGCGCAGGGCAGCGACGACCTCTGCCTCGGTCATCGCCGGACCTTCGGTGAAATCGGCGGTCGGGTGGTCCAGGTCAAGCGCATGGACGTCCAGCCTTGCCCCGAAAGCCTTGGCCAGCTGGTTGATCGCTGCACCACCGTGGGTGAAGTTGGCCACCATCTGCACGGTGACTTCGGCCGGAAAGGCGGAAACACCCTTGGCGGCAACACCATGATTTCCGGCAAATATCGCGATCTGCGGCCGGTCAGCACGGGGTTTTTCGGTCCCCTGCCAGCCTGCCATCCACACCGCAAGCTTCTCCAGTCGACCCAGCGCCCCCGGCGGCTTGGTCAACTGTCCGTTCCGCGCCTCGGCCGCTGCGATGGCCGCCGGATCGGGCATCGGCAGATCGGACAGAAGGGCACGCAGTTCGGCAAGGGTCTGGAAGGTCATCGTCATCTCGGCAGTTGATCCAGGATGCGGATGGGGCTACCCCATGGCCCCTGTGATTGCCAGCCGGGAAGGGCCCAATTGTCCAGCATTCGCGACATTCCGGCACGTCTGCTGCCCGATCTTCTGTCGGGCTTCGCCCTTCTCTCCCGCCTTCCGCTTCCAGACCACCGGGGCACAGGGGCGCGGTCCGCCTGGGCTTGGCCGCTTGTCGGTGCAGTTCTGGGGGCGCTGGCGGCCGCACTGGCGGACGCGGCAATGTGGCTGGGGGTAACGCCGGGGGTAACGGCGGCGATGGTCCTTGCCTTCGCTGCTATGCTGACCGGGGGATTGCACGAGGACGGCCTGTCCGACACGGCCGACGGTCTTTTCGGCGGCTGGACACGCGAACGGCGGCTGGAAATCATGAAGGACAGCCGCGTCGGCAGCTACGGTGTGCTGGCGGTTGTGCTGGTGACCCTCGCCCGCTGGTCGGCCCTGACGGCGATTTTTCTGCACGGGCAGCATTGGTCCGCGCTGGTAGCTGTTGGCGCGCTGAGCCGAGTGCCGATGGCGGCGATCATGGCGGGTTTGCCCAATGCGCGCGGCCAGGGCCTCAGCCATGCGACGGGTCGCCCCTCCTGGGGCGGGGCGCTGATAGGGTTGGCCGTGGGCGGGGGCATTGCCTTCATCCTTGCCGGGCTTTCCGCTCTGCCGATGTTGGCCGCTGCTGCTGCGGTCTGTCTCTGGCTCGCGCTTTCCGCCAGGGCGCGTATTGGCGGCCAGACCGGCGACATCCTTGGCGCCGCGCAGCAACTGGCCGAAGCCGCCTGCCTGACCGTCCTGGCTGCACGGATCTGAGCCGGGCACCCTCTGGCCTTTGCGCCCGGGCCACGATAGATGGGCAGAACCAGCTTGTGAGGCACCGCCCATGTCCAGATACTCCGACGCCATCTCCTCGATCGAGGACATCATCGAGGACGCCCGCAACGGGCGCATGTTCATCCTGGTCGATCACGAGGACCGCGAAAACGAGGGCGACCTGGTGATCCCGGCGCAGATGTGCACGCCGTCGGCGATAAATTTCATGGCCACACATGGCCGCGGGCTGATCTGCCTGGCTCTGACCTCCGAACGTGTCGATCAGCTGGGCCTAGAGCTGATGGACCGCAAGAATTCCAGCCGGCATTCCTCGGCCTTCACCATATCGATCGAGGCGGTGGAAGGTATTGCCACCGGCATCTCGGCCGCCGACCGGGCGCGCACGGTCAGCGTGGCAATCGACCCGACCAAGGGGCCGGCCGACATCGCCAGCCCCGGCCACATCTTCCCGTTGCGTGCACGGGATGGCGGGGTTCTGGTGCGCGCGGGCCATACCGAGGCCGCAGTGGACGTGGCACGGCTCGCGGGGCTGAACCCCTCTGGCGTGATCTGCGAGGTGATGAACGACGACGGCACGATGGCGCGCCTGCCGGACCTGATCCAGTTCGGCCAGAAGCACGGACTGAAGATCGGCACGATCAGCGACTTGATCGCCTACCGCCGCAAGCACGACAATCTGGTCAAGGAACGTTCGGTCCGGTCGGTCAGTTCGATCCACGGCGGCGACTGGCTGATGCGCATCTTCACCGACGAATTGCAGGGCGCCGACCATGTGGTGCTCAGCAAGGGCGATCTGAGCACACCCGACCCCGTGCTGGTGCGCGTCCACGCGCTGAACCCGCTTGAGGACGTGCTGGGCCTGGGCGAGGGCAGCGACCTGCCCGCGGCAATGCGCATCATCGCGGCCGAGGGGCGCGGCGCAGTTGTCCTGTTGCGCGACACGACGATGAAGATGGTCGAAGAAGGGGAACATTCGCCCCAGACGCTGCGGCAGTACGGGATCGGAGCGCAGATCCTTTCCTCGCTGGGGCTGCGGAAGATCACCCTGGTTACCAATTCCAAGGCGCCGAAGCTGATCGGGCTGGAAGGCTATGACCTGACCATCGCGGGCACCCGCCCGATCAAGGAATAGCCCATGGCCACCGCCGAAACCCATTACACCCTGCCGCTTCCTGCCTTCGACAAGCCCGTGAAGCTCTTGATCGTCGTGGCGCCCTATTACAAGGACATCGCCGACAACCTGGTCACGGGAGCCCGCGCCATCGCCGAAAAATGCGGGGCCGAGGTCGATCAGGTCGAGGTGCCCGGCGCGCTTGAGATCCCTTCTGCCATCGCCATGGCAGAACGGCTGGCTGAATACGACGGATATGTCGCGCTTGGCTGCGTGATCCGGGGTGAGACCACGCATTACGATACGGTCTGCAATGACAGCAGCCGTGCGCTCAGCCTTCTGGGCTTGCAGGGCGCCTGCATCGGCAACGGGATCCTGACGGTGGAAAACCGTGCCCAGGCCGAAGTGCGTGCCGACCCTTTCGGCCAGAACAAGGGCGGCGGTGCTGCCGCCGCGGCCTTGCACCTGATCGCCCTTTCGCGCAAATGGGCCGGGAAGACCAAGGGGATCGGCTTTCGCGCATGAAGACTGACAAGCGCCAGATGAAATCCGCAGCCCGGCTTTATGCCGTGCAGGCGCTGTTCCAGATGGAAGCCTCCGGCCAGACGGTCGAGGCGGTGACGCGCGAGTTCGAAACGCATCGTTTCGGCGCGACCTACGAGGAAGGCGAATTTGCCGAAGGTGACGTGGATCATTTCCGCGCCGTCGTCGGATCGGCGGTCAACTGGCAAGCGAAGATCGACCAGATGACCGACCGCGCCCTGGTGGCGACCTGGCCGATCGACCGCATCGACCCGGTCCTGCGCGCGCTGTTCCGCGCCGCAGGGGCGGAATTGGTGGACATGGCAACCCCGCCCAAGGTGGCGATTACCGAATATGTGGATGTGGCCAAGGCCTTCTTCCCCGATGGCAGGGAGCCGAAGTTCGTGAACGCCGTGCTGGACCACATGGCGCGCGAGGCCAGGCCCGACGCGTTTTGAACCACGACTCTGTCGGGCGGGGTCTGGACGGCGCACGAGGGGCACTCCATATGCGGCGCGACAAGACTTCAGACCGGAAGGCCCAGATGTTCACACGCGCAGCTGTCGGACAGTTTCTAGACCGCCCCGACGTCACCCGTTTCCTCATCGGGGTCATCCTGGTGAACGCCGTCGTCCTGGGGCTGGAGACATTTCCGCCCGCGATGGACCGCGCGGGCCTGCTTCTGGTCCGGCTCGATCAGGCCTGCCTTGCGATCTTCGTGGCGGAACTCGCCGCGCGGCTTTACGCCCAGGGGCTGCGGTTCTTCCGCTCTGGCTGGAACCTTTTCGACTTCGTGATTGTCGGCATATCGCTGGCGCCGGCGGGGGCCGGCTTTTCCGTGCTGCGGGCCCTGCGCATCCTGCGGGTTTTGCGGGTGGTCTCGGCTGTTCCTTCGTTGCGGCGCGTGGTCAATGGCCTTGGCCGCGCACTGCCGGGGATGGGGTCGGTGTTCCTGCTGATCCTTCTGATCTACTACATCGCTGCGGTGATCGCGACCAAGCTTTTCGCCGCCAGCTTCCCCGACTGGTTCGGCAGCCTGGGCGCCAGCGCCTATTCGCTGTTCCAGATCATGACGCTGGAGTCCTGGTCGATGGGGATCGTGCGGCCGGTGATGGAGGTCTATCCTCATGCCTGGGCCTTCTTCGTGCCCTTCATCCTGATGACCACCTTCGCAGTGATGAACCTGATCGTCGGTCTGATCGTGAATTCGATGCAGGAAGCCGCGTCGGAAGAAACGCGCGAGGAAACCCATGCCTTCGAGGAAAAGGTGCTGGCGCGGCTGGCCGAGATCGAGCGCAAGCTCGACGCAAGGTAGATCCCGGCACCGCCGTCGCATTTCTTCGATCGCTCTTTGCTGCGCCCCTGCAAAGACCGTTGCAACAAGAGCGATCAGCCGCGTCCCTATTCGCGGTGCGCCTGAAACAGAGCGGCGGCACGATCGAAAAACCGGGCGCGGGTTGCGGGGCCTTCCATCATTATTTCGTGTTCCGCCCCCGGGTAAAGGTCCAGCTGTCCGTTCGGCCATCCGGCCATCCGCACATGCACCGGGGCCACGTCCACCACCTTCTCGGCCGTGCCAAGCGCGCAGATCGCCGGCGTTTTCGGCGCGGGCAGCGCGGCAAGCGCAGAGCATTCCCGCAGCGCCGCCCCCAGCCACGCAAGCGATGGCCCGCCCAGCGCCAGATCGTGCACCTCGGCAACCTGGCGGCGCATGTAGTTCCACATTTCGCGGTCAGTGGTCAGGACATTGCCCTCGAAGGGCACCTGCAACAGGTAGCACTCACCCCCCGTGGTCGGAGCATAGCGATGTGCCAGACCAAGCGGCCGTGCCACCGCCGCCACGACCGAAGCCATGGGGCGCAGCCAGGCGGCCATGGCGATGCCCCACATCGGCGCCGAAAAGACGGCAGCCTTGACCGGAAGCCCCCGAATCAGCCCGCGCAGGCCAATGCAGCCCCCCATCGAATGGGAAAGCATGTAGTAGGGCTCGGGCAAGGCCGCAGCCCGGGCCTGGGCGAACATCGCATCCAGATCCTGCTGATATTCGGCAAAGTCGTCGACATGGCCCACCATACGGTCGGGCAGCGCCCGGTCGGCAAGACCCTGTCCGCGCCAGTCAAGCGTGATGACGGAAAAGCCCCGCGCGACCAGATCGCCCGCAGCGCGACCGTATTTCTCGATGCATTCGGTCCTTCCTGGAAGCAATAGCACCGTTCCCTTGTCGCCCGCCTTCCACCAGGCCACGCGGATGCGCACGGCCCCCGACATAAGCCAGACGACCGAGGGCCCGGGTGGTCCCTCGGCCAGCGCGGCATGAAAAGGTGCGGGCGTCACCCCAGCACCGAACCAAGCTTCATCGCCATGCCCATGCTGCCATCGACCTTCAGCTTGCCGGTCATGAAGGCCATGGTCGGATTGGTGCTGCCTTCGAGAATCGAACGGAAGACCTCTGCATCAGCCGTAAGGGTCACATCGGCCTCCTCATCTCCGGCGCGCACGCCGTTGGCGTCCAGCATGATGGCACCTTCGCCAGGGATCACGAATTTTGCCACCCCGTCAAACCGGCCCCCAAGCCTGGCGGAAAGGGCCTTCACCGCCGCGTCGATCATTTCGCTCATGCAAGTCTCTCCTTCGTGACCCCGACGCCACTGGCAATCTGGCGCGGATCGATTACCTTCCCGTTATGGGTGTCCGGGCAAGACTTCTCAATCGTATCGTTGCGGCACTTGTGCCGCTTTTCCTGTCCTGCACCCCTGCAGCGTCGCAGGACATGTCGAGGCTGGACGATCTGCTCGCCCGGCTTCAATCGGCCGACGGTGCGGCAGCGGGCCGGATCGAGAAGGAAATCCGCATCGAATGGTCGAAATCGGGCTCGGCGGCGCTTGACCTTCTGCTGCAGCGCGGCCGCGACGCGCTGGCGATGGGCGACACCACCCAGGCGATCGAACACTTCACCGCAATCATCGACCATGATCCCGGCTTTGCCGAAGGCTGGAATGCGCGGGCGACGGCCTTCTACCAGGCCGGCGAATTCGGACCCGCCCTCTACGACATCGCCCGGACCCTTGCGCTGAACCCCCGGCATTTCGGGGCGCTGTCGGGGCTTGCGACCATTCTGGAAGAAACGGGACAACCCGAACGGGCGCTTGCAGCCTACAGGGCCGCCCTGGCCATCCATCCGCATCTTGCGGGCGCGGCAGAAGGCGTTAAACGGCTGGAAGCCCAGCAGACGGGCCAGGAGCTTTGATCCATGGACGCCCCGCGGCGGGTGACGGCGGTCCTCGGGCCGACGAACACCGGGAAGACCCATCACGCGATCGAACGGATGCTGGCGCACCGCACCGGTGTCATCGGCCTGCCGCTGCGACTGCTGGCACGCGAGGTCTATGATCGCATCGTCGCCCGCGTCGGCCCCTCGGTGGTGGCGCTGGTCACGGGCGAGGAACGTATCGTGCCCGACCGCACGCAATACTGGGTATGCACCACCGAGGCGATGCCATTGGACATCGGCGCCGATTTTGTCGCAGTGGACGAGATCCAGCTTTGCGCCGACCCCGAACGCGGCCATGTCTTCACCGACCGGCTTCTGCGCGCGCGGGGGCTGAACGAGACGCTTTTCCTCGGTTCAGACACCATGCGGGGGGCTATTGCGGGCCTCGTGCCGCACGTGACGTTCCTGAAGCGCGAACGGATGTCCACCCTGCGCTATGCGGGGTCGAAGAAGATCAGCCGGATGCCCGCGCGGTCGGCCATCGTCGGCTTTTCCGTCGAGAACGTCTATGCCATCGCAGAGCTGATCCGGCGCCAGAAGGGCGGTTGCGCTGTGGTGATGGGGGCGCTGTCCCCGCGCACACGCAACGCTCAGGTGGCGATGTACCAGAACGGCGACGTGGATTATCTGGTTGCCACCGACGCCATCGGCATGGGGCTGAACCTCGACATCAAGCACGCGGCCTTTGCCGCCACGTCGAAGTTCGACGGCCGCCGGATGCGCCCGCTTTACCCGCAGGAACTGGCCCAGATCGCCGGCCGCGCCGGTCGGCACACCGAGGACGGCACCTTCGGCGTCACCGGCGAGGCGCGGCCGTTCGACGAAGATCTGGTCGAGGCGATCGAGACCCACCGCTTTGCCCCGGTCAGGAAACTGCACTGGCGCAACGAATCGCTCGACTTCGGCAGTGCCGAGCGGCTGATCCGCAGCCTGGAGGAGCCCACCTCGAACGAATGGCTGACCCGCGCGCGGGATGCCGACGATCTTCTGGCGCTGAAGGCGCTGGCGGCACTGCCCGAGGTGCAGGACAGGCTGACCGAGCCCAAGCGCGTGCGGCTTCTGTGGGATGTTTGCCGGATTCCCGACTTCCGCTCCTCTTCCGGCGCCGAGCACACGACGCTGCTTGCGCGGATATTCGAGTTTCTGGTCGGCCGCGGGCTTGGCGGTGGCCGGATTCCGTCGGATTGGCTGGCCAAGGCGATCCAGCGGATCGACAAGACAGAAGGCGACATCGAGACCCTGTCGCGCCGGCTGGCCCATATCCGCACGTGGACCTACGTCACCCAGCGGAAAAACTGGGTCGAAGACGAAACCCATTGGCGCGAGGAAACCCGCGCTGTAGAAGACCGCCTGTCGGATGCCCTGCATGCGGCGCTGACCCAACGATTTGTCGACCGGCGGACGAGTGTCCTCCTTCGCCGGTTGAAGCAGAAGGAGATCCTCGTGGCCGAGGTGAACGACAAGGGCGAAGTGACGGTCGAAGGCGAATACGCGGGCCGTCTGGAAGGTTTTCGCTTCCGGCAGGATGCAAGCGCCACAGCGGATGCAGCGCGCACGCTGGCGCAGGCCGCAATTCAGGCGTTGAAGCCGGAATTCCACCTGCGCGCCGACCGCTTCTACAATGCCCCAGATACCGAGCTGGACTTCACCGAACAGGGGGGCCTCATGTGGGGCACGACGGCGGTGGGCAAGCTGGTCAAGGGCGCCGAACCGCTGAAACCGGCCGTCGAGGCCTTCGTTGACGAAGAAGCCGGCCCCGAGGTCGCCGAAAAGGTCCGCCGTCGCCTGCAGCATTTCATCGACCGCAAGGTTGCCGCCCAGTTCGAACCGCTGCTCGCCATGTCCCGCGACGAGGGCCTGACCGGCCTTGCCCGCGGCTTCGCCTTCCGCCTGACCGAGGCTATGGGCGTCCTGCCCCGCGACCAGGTCGCGGCCGAGGTCAAGGAGCTGGACCAGGAGGCCCGCGCCAGCCTGCGCAAGCACGGGGTGCGCTTCGGCCAGTTCACCATCTTCCTGCCCGCGCTTTTGAAACCCGCGCCCACCCGGCTGCGGCTGGTGCTCTGGTCATTGTGGAACGGGCTGCAGGAATTCCCCGAATCGCCACCGCCGGGCCTTGTCACCATTCCGAACGTGGCGGAGGTTCCGAAAAGCCATTACACGCTGGCCGGCTATCACCCGGCAGGCAGCCGCGCGATCCGCATCGACATGCTGGAACGCCTGGCCGACATCCTGCGCCAGAAGGACAGCCGCGCGGGCTTCGAGGCGACGCCCGACATGCTGTCGATCACCGGCATGACCCTCGAGCAGTTCGCCGACCTCATGGCGGGACTTGGCTACAAGGGCGAAAGGGGTGAACGCCCGAAGGTCAAGGCCGCCGAAACACCGAAAGAGCCCGAGATCTCCGAGGAAGCCGCAGCCGCCATAGCCGCCGGCGTCCCGATCCCAGAAGAGGTCTCTATCCTGGCGCCCGAACCTGCGCCGGAACCCGAGGCCGCGCCGGAACTGGAGGTGTTCTACACCTTCACCTGGGCACCGAAGCCCCGCCACCAGCGCCCCGAGCGCAGCGAACGCGGCCCCAGACCCGAACGCAGGGAAGGCGACCGTCCGCGGGGGGATCGGCCAAAGGGCGACCGCCCGCAAGGCGACCGTCCGAAGCATCATGCCAAGGGTGACCGCCCGCAAGCCAAGGGTGGCAAGCCCCCGCGCGAGGACCGGCAGAAAAGCTTCGAGGCGCGCCCGCCGCGGAACGAAAAGCCCATCGACCCCGACAACCCCTTTGCCGCGCTGCTGGCGCTGAAGGGCAAGGTCTGATTGGCCGGGCCTTCGGGCAGGCCCACCCCGGACGCCAGCGCAAGACTGCGGCTGGACAAGTGGCTTTGGCAGGCGCGCTTCTTCAGGTCGCGCGGCTTGGCCGCCGAGGCGATCGAGGCCGGGGCCGTGCGGGTGAACGGCATCCGGGTCACCCGTCCCGGGCGCGACGTGACCGAAGGCGATACCCTCACCTTCCCTCAGGGGTCGCGCATCCGGGTGATCCGCATCGTGGCGCTTGGCCTGCGACGCGGCCCGGCAAGCGAAGCGCAGACACTGTATATCGACCTTGACGCCGGACCGGCTTGAATGATCTGTGCGCCTGCTCTAACTGCCATGCAAACGATCCGCTTCGAGGCCGGCCCATGACTTATGTCGTCATCGACAACTGCATCGCCTGCAAATACACCGACTGCGTCGAGGTCTGCCCGGTAGACTGTTTCTATGAAGGCGAGAACATGCTCGTCATCCACCCCGACGAATGCATCGACTGCGGCGTGTGCGAACCGGAATGCCCTGCCGATGCGATCCGCCCGGATACAGAGCCGGACATGGAGGAATGGGTCGCCTTCAACCGAAAATACGCGCAGATGTGGCCGGTGATCGTTACCAAGAAGGATCCGCTGCCGGGTCACGAAGAACGAGACGGCGAACCGAACAAACGAGAGAAATATTTCTCGGAAGCTCCGGGCACCGGCGGCTGAACGGAGTCCGATTCGTGGCCCCATGTGACCACGAATCGGTGAGATGAGAGATATTCCAGTAATCGCAGCATGTTAGCCTGTGGGTGCCTGATTCCGCGACAGTTGGAATCGGGCGTGGTTTGTGTTATGAAACCTTTACAAACAAGCATGGAAACCTGTCTGACGGCTTAGAGCACTGTGCCTAGGCCGGCTGCTTTTGTGACAAACTGACACCACACACCAGGGCTGGGGTGCCCGGGTGCGCGGTGTTTGTTGCGGAAGGGGTTTCCGATCTGGGGAATGTGCCGAATGACCAAACCGAAGAAGCCTGAATTCCGTCCCAACGATTTCGTCGTCTATCCTGCGCATGGCGTGGGCAAGATCATCTCGATCGAGGAACAGCAGATCGCCGGGATTCAGCTGGAACTATTCGTCATCTCCTTCGAGAAGGACAAGATGACGCTGCGCGTCCCCACCCACAAGGCGGCGGAAATCGGCATGCGTCCGCTGTCGGCGCCCGATGTGGTCTCCAAGGCGCTGGACACGCTGAAGGGCAAGGCGAAGGTCAAGCGCGCCATGTGGTCGCGCCGCGCGCAGGAGTACGAACAGAAGATCAATTCGGGCGACCTGCTGTCCATCGCCGAGGTCGTGCGTGACCTGCACCGCGCCGATGACCAGCGCGAACAGTCCTATTCGGAACGTCAGCTTTACGAGGCCGCCCTGGAACGGCTTACCCGCGAAGTCGCCGCAGTCTCCGGCGTGGATGAGGCGGGTGCGGCCAAGCAGGTGGACAGCGTCCTTCTTGGCCGCGCGGCCTGATCGTTTCACCACACTGCAAAACGGCGGCCTTGGCGGGCCGCCGTTTTCGTTTGCCGAAAGCCAGATCGTGCGTAGCGGACTGTCGCTCTGTCTCAACGGGGTGCCCTTGATGAGGCAGCTCGACACCGGCCTGTCCGACAGGACACGGTCGGCGCGAAGCCCCGGGGGCGGCCTCAGTCGAACTCGCGCAGGCGCGCCACATAGCGGGCCATGGTGTCCACTTCCAGGTTCACGCGATCCCCGACCTTGACCTCGCCCCAGGTCGTCACTTCCTGCGTGTGCGGGATCAGGTTCACGCCGAATTCCGCCCCTTCGACCTCGTTCACCGTCAGCGAGGTTCCATTCAGGGCCACCGATCCTTTTGGCGCGATGAACCTGGCCAGATCCGCAGGGGCGCGAAGGCGCACACGAAGCGACCCGCCCTCTGGGGTAACGCCCACCACCTCGGCCACCCCATCGACATGGCCCGACACGATGTGGCCACCCAGCTCGTCACCGACTTTCAGCGCCCGCTCCAGGTTCACCCGCTTGCCCGGCACCCAGCCCGAAAGATTGGTCTTCGACACCGTTTCGGCCGAGATTTCCACGTCGAACCAGCCTTCCGGCTCTGCCCCCAGCGCAACGACGGTCAGGCAAACCCCGTCACAGGCGATCGAGGCGCCGATGTCGATTCCCTCGACATCATAGCCAGTCGCAATCCGCGCCCGCAGGTCGCCGGTCACCTTCGTCTCGACGATCCGCCCCACATCGGTGATAATTCCCGTGAACATCCCGGTCTCCTCGCTTCTGCCTGACCTAAGCCTGCGCCATGCCCCAAGTCCAGCCCCGTTTGCCGCAAAGAAACCTTGCACTTGCGCCGGATTGCTGCTCTTGCGGAAAGGGATCCACACAATCGCGCTAACCGCCGGGACGCCGTGAACCTGAATCGCCGCTTCCTTCTGCTGCAAGGCCCGCACGGCCCCTGGTTCCACAGCCTTTCCCAGCACCTTCGCGCCGCAGGGGCAGAGGTCTGGCGCGTTGGGTTCAACTTTGGTGACAGGGTGTTCTGGCCTGGCAAAGGCTACATTCCCTTCAAGGACGATCAGACCGCCTGGCCCGAAACCTGCACCCGCCTGATCGACCGTCACCAGATCACCGACCTGGTGCTTTATGGCGACACCAGACCGGTCCATGCCCAGGCGATACGCATTGCCCGCATGCGGGGCCTGACCGTCCATGTGTTCGAGGAAGGCTACCTGCGCCCCTACTGGATCACCTACGAACGCGGGGGATCGAACGGACATTCGCGGCTTATGGATCTGACGCTGCCCGAGATGCGGGCCGCGCTTTCAAACGTTGATCCCGACCTGCCCGACATGCCCGCGACATGGGGCGACATGCGCCAACACATGTTCTGGGGGGCGATCTATCATGGCTTCGTCGCACTGGGCGGCCGCGCCTACCGCAATTTCCGCCCGCACCGGGCCCTGACGGTCGGCCAGGAATTCGCGCTTTATCTCAAACGCTTCCTGCTCATGCCCTTCCACCGGCTCGAGCGACGGATAGCGACAGCCCGTATCCGGCGCGGCGGCTTTCCCTATCACCTCGCGATCCTGCAGCTGGAACATGACGCCAGCTTCCGCACGCATTCGCCCTTTTCCAGCATGACCGACTTCATCGATCTGGTGATCAGGGGCTTCGCGGCAGGCGCCCCCCGGCATCATCATCTGGTCTTCAAGGCCCATCCGCTGGAGGACGGTCGCGTACCGCTGTTGCCCGAGATCCGGCGTCTTGCCGCCGTGCACGGAATCGGTGGCCGGGTCCATTTCGTGCGTGGAGGCAAGCTGGCGGAATTGCTGAATGACGCACGATCCGCCGTGACGGTGAATTCCACCGCCGGGCAGCAGGCACTTTGGCGCGGGGTGCCGTTGCGCAGTTTCGGGGCTGCCGTCTATGACAAGCCCGAATTCGTTTCCGACCAGCCACTGGCAGAGTTCTTTGCCGCCCCGAACCGCCCCGACACACGCGCCTACCGCGACTATCGCCAATTTCTGCTGGAAACGTCGCAAGTCGTGGGCGGCTACTATTCCGCCCGGGGCCGGCGGGCGCTGCTGCGGCAAGTTGTCGACATGATGCTGGCGCAAGACGATCCCTACGAAGCCCTGTTGCATGGAAAAGCGGCACCCCGGCAACAGTTGCGCGTTGTGCGATGAAAACCGTAGGCCCATCTGGCGGGAGGATCACGCCTTGAATAGATTTCCAGCCATAGGCAGCGAAGAATCCTGCGAGGTGGCAGAGTGAATCGAGTCCGTTCCTCAACGATCAAGGCGCTGGGGCTGGTTTCGGCGTTCGCAGTCGTTGCATCTTGCGGTCTGCCCCGTTCCGGCCCGACCAAGAGCGAGATCCTGTCCGGATCGGTCGAGAAGAAGGGAAACGCCTTTGTCGTCGAGGTGACGCCGGAGGTCTCGCGCGCGACGGCGGTGCAGCCGACCTTCGGTTTCAGCGAGGCCTTCCGCAAAGCCGGTCTCATGGGGTCGGATACGATTGCCGCAGGCGACGTGCTGTCCATCACGGTGTTCGAGAATGTGAAGGACGACCCCCTGCTTGGCAACACAGGCCAGCGCGTCACCCCGCTGAGCGAAGTTCAGGTAGATGGCCAGGGCTATATCTTCCTGCCCTATGCCGGGCGCATCCGAGCCGCCGGCCAGACGCCAGAGGGCGTACGCCAGGCGATCACGCGCCAACTTGAAGGCCAGACGCCGGACCCACAGGTCACCGTCGCACGGGCTGCGGGGGCAGGGGCCACAGTGTCGGTTGCCGGACGCGCCGCCGGGCCGGGTGTCTACCCGATCGAAGCCGCCACACGCACCCTTGCGACCATGCTGGCAAGGTCGGGGGGCGTGGCGATCGACCCCGACATCGCGATCATCCGGCTTACCCGGGGGAACCATTCCGGCAAGGTATGGCTGAAGGATCTCTATGCCAATCCGGCCAACGACATCGCCCTGCGCCCGGGCGACAAGATCGTGGTCGAGGAAGACAGCCGCAGCTTCATCGCCCTTGGCGCGACGGGCGGGCAGAGCAAGGTCGATTTCGAATCCGAGACGCTGTCCGCGCTGGAGGCGATTGCCATGGTCGGGGGCCTTTTAACCAATGCGGCCGATCCGAAGGGCGTCTTTGTCCTGCGCGACGAAAGCGAAGCCATCGCCCGGGCCGTGCTGGGCCGAAACGACCTGATCGGCGACCAGCGCATCGTCTATGTCCTGAACCTGACCGAACCCACCGGTCTGTTCGAGGCGCGCGATTTCCAGATCCGCGATGGCGACACGCTGTATGTGACGGAAGCGCCCTTCGTTCGCTGGCAGAAGGTGCTCGGCGCGATCACCGGAACCACGGGGGCGGCGACGAACCTTGCCAACACCGCCGACCGCAGCAACTGATCCGCCGTGGGCGCGCAGGGGCTGCTGAGCGGGGTTCCTCGGCGGCTCTGGCACCAGAACCTGTCCTTTCTTCGCGACCGGCGCCTGCACAGGGTTCTGGATCTGGCCGGGCACGAATTGCGCTTCGGCCTGCCGCGACCGGGTGATGGGGTTCTGGTCTGGGGCTGCAGCCCGACGGCATGGCGCGGCGAGATCCTGGCGCGGCGTCACGGCCTGCCGCTGGTAAGGGTCGAGGATGCCTTCCTGCGCTCGGTCCACCCTGGCCGGGCCAGGGGCGAGCCGCCACTTGGCCTGATCTTCGACCCGCTGGGCATACACTTCAACAGCCGGAACCCGTCGCTGCTGGAGCACACCCTTCAGAACGGTTTGCAGGATTCGAACATTCTGGATCGTGCAGCGCCTCTGATAGCCCGGATAAGATATCATGGCTTGTCGAAATACAACAATTTTGACCCGGATCTGCCAGTGCCCGATCCAGGCTTCATCCTGGTGGCGGACCAGACGCGTGGCGATGCCTCGATCCTCCACTCCGGGGCCTCGGCAGCGACATTCAGGCGGATGCTGACTGCTGCCCTGACCGAAAACCCCGATGCAAGGATCGTGATCCGCACCCATCCAGAAACCGCCGCCGGCCTGCGCAGGGGGCATTTCGGGTCGGCCGATGCGGGCGGACGGGTGACGCTGCTGACCGCGCCAGTGTCGCCACATCGGCTGCTGGCGGCGGCTAGCGCCGTTTATACGGTTTCCAGCCAGCTGGGTTTCGAGGCGATTCTTCATGGCCATCGCCCCAGGGTTTTCGGCCAGCCCTTCTATGCCGGCTGGGGCCTGACACAGGACGAAGCCCCCCTGCCCCGCCGCACCCGCCGTTTGACAGCGGAACAGCTGTTTGCGGGGGCAATGATCGTGGCGCCGCTCTGGTATGATCCATGCCGAGACCGGCTGTGCCCTCTGGAAGAGGCGCTGGACCAGCTGGAAGCCGAGGTGCGGGCGTTCCGCGAGGATCGGCGCGGTCATGTTGCCACCGGGATGCGGCTGTGGAAGCGTGGCCGGATTCAGGCCATCTTCGGCGGCCACAAGGCGGTGCGCTTCCGCAGCGACCCGCAGGCGGCTGACAGGCTGGCGCAGATGACGGGGCGCAGCCTTCTGGTCTGGGCTGGCAAGGAACCCCGCGACTTCCGTCCCACGGCTGCCTGCCTGCGGGTCGAGGACGGGTTCCTGCGATCCCGCGGGCTGGGGGCGAACCTCGTTCCACCCCTCAGCCTGGTCACCGACGACCGCGGGATCTACTACGATCCGACACGGCCCTCGCGGCTTGAGGAGCTGATCAAGACGCCGCTGCCCCCCGGCGGACGCTACCGGGCCGAACGTCTGCTTGCGCGGCTGCGGGCGGAAGGGCTTTCGAAATACAACCTTGCCGCCCCGCCCCTGCCGCCGCTGCCCGCAGGCCACCGCATCCTCGTTCCCGGCCAGGTAGAGGACGACGCCTCGATCCTGCTTGGCGCGGGCGAGGTGCGGACGAACCTCGGGCTGCTGAAGGCCGCGCGGCAGGCCAATCCGGGGGCCATCCTGATCTACAAGCCGCATCCCGATGTGGTCGCGGGTCTGCGGCCGGGGGCGCTTGCCGAAGCCGATCTTCGGAACCTCGCCGATATGGTGCTGCCCGTGGCAGACCCGATCGCGCTGCTGGCACAGGTGCACGAGGTCTGGACCATGACCTCGCTTCTGGGCTTCGAGGCGCTGCTCCGGGGCGTGCCGGTGACCTGTCTTGGTACACCATTCTATGCCGGCTGGGGCCTGACCCGCGACCTCGGCCCGGTGCCGGACCGGCGCGGCAGGACCGACCTGGCAACGCTGGCACATGCCGCACTGATCGCCTATCCCCGCTACTGGGATCCGGTCAGCCGCCGCCCCTGCCCGCCAGAGGTCGTGCTTGACCGGCTGGCCGCTGGTGCCATTCCCTTGCCCGGACGGCTGCATCGGCTACTTGCAAGGCTTCAGGGCCGCTTCGCAAGCCTTGCCCCGCTCTGGCGCTAGTCCTCCGGCGCCTGGCGCACCAGCCGCCAGAACCGCCACATCAGGCTGACCGAAGCGCAGACCAGCCCCACGACCAACCCCAGCCACAACCCGACCCCGCCCATGCCCAGCGGAAAGGCCAGCACATAGCTGCAAGGGATACCAATCAGCCAATAGCTGACTGCGGCCAGGACCATCGGCACACGCGTATCCCGGATCCCGCGCAGAAGCCCCAGCGCCATCACCTGCATGCCGTCCGCCAGCTGGAACAGCGCCGCCACGATCAGCAGGACCGAGCCATAGGCAAGGATCGCCGCGCTGTCCGGCTTTTCCATGTCCAGAAACAGCGCGATGATCGGCTCGGGGAAGGCCAGGAACAGTGCGACCGAGGCAAGTGCCACCGCCAGCGAGATCAGCAGCGCCACCTGCGCTGCCCTTCGCAAGTTGGCCCGGTCGCCGCGGCCGTCAAAGCGGGCGACACGGATCGTGGCGGCGCTGGAAAGGCCGACGTGCAGCATGAAGGTCAGGGCCGCCACCTCCAGTGCGATGCCGTGGGCCGCCAGTTCGACTGCCCCGATCCAACCCATCATCAGCGCCGAGGCCTGGAACAGACCGCCCTCGGCCAGCCCGGTCAGACCGATCGGCACGCCAAGCCGCCAGACCTGGCGCAGCGCGGGCCAGTCCGCCCGCCAGAAGCGCTGGAACAGATGGAACCTACGCAGGCTTGGCAGGAGGCCGGCATAAAGCCCGAGGGCAAGCAGCGAAGCGGCCTGCACGGTCAGCGTCGCGACCGCCGCGCCGTTCGCACCCAGTTCGGGAAATCCCCAGTTTCCGAAGATCAGCGCCCAATTGACAGCGACGTTCAGCCCCACGGCCGCCAATGTGACCCACAAAACCACCTGTGTCCGTCCCAGCGCCGACAGGTAGCTTTGCAGAACTGTGACGCATAGTGCGGGCGCCATGCCAAAACCTGCCAGGAAAAGGTAGCCCTCGGCAATGGCTGCAACCTCCGGCTTCTGGCCAAGCGCCAGCAGGATCGGCCCCGCTGCCCAGAATATCGGAAAGACCGCAAGTCCGTAGGCGATCGACAGCCACAACCCCATCCGCGTGTCGCGTCGTACCTGGGTCTCGTCACCCTGGGCCAAGGCCGAGGCAACCATCGGCATGACAGCCTTGGCGAAGCCCGACCCCAGAACGAAGACGATGAAGAAGCTCGACGCCCCCAAGACCACCGCGGCCAGAGGCACTACGCCGTACCAACCCATCATCACCACATCGGTCACATGCAGCGCCATCTGCGCCAAGGACGACCCGGCAAGGGGAAGGCCCAGCGCAAGGGTCTCCCTCGCGTGGGTGGATGTGGATATCTGCGGTGTCATGGCTTCCGCTTACGCGGGCCGCGCTGGGTTCACAAGGTAGGGTTTCCGCCGCAGCGCGGCGTCAGGGAGACTGTATCAGCAGACCCAGCGCAGCAGCGGCGATCAGCGCGCCGATCCCCAGTTCCAGCACCGGCATGACCCGCGCCACGCCCTGCCCCGGCAGCGCGGCCAGCACCCCCTCGCGCGCCCAGACAGCCAGCAGCGCCACCCCCACGGTGACCGAGGCCGTGCCCAGCCCCATGACGAAGGCCCCTGCAATTCCCGCCATCGGGATCCCAAGTTGCCAGGTCAGGATCAGCACCAGAAGCGCACCGGAACAGGGCCGCATCGCTATGCCCGCAACTAGCGCAAGGCCATCGCGGAAACCGGTGACCTTCCGGGCCTGTTCCAGCGTGGGGCCGTGGGCATGATCGCAGTGCGACCCGTGGTGATGATCGTGGCGTCCGTCGCCGAAACCGGGATGAACATCATCATCGTGCGGTCTGTTCCGGGCCGCGGCGCGCAAGCCCTGCATCCCGCGCCACATCAGCCAAAGGCCCAGGCCCGCAATCATTGCATGGCCCATGGGTGTGACCAAATGCTCGGCCGTTTCGTCCACCTCGCCCCGCGCCAGGCCAAGGACTGCCACCAGCAAATGGACCAGCCCGACCGCCACCGCCGCCTGCGCAAGGCTTGAGGCAAGCGCCAGCCCCGCCAGCCGCCAGACCGGCACCCGGCGCGCCACGCCATAGCCGCCGATCACCAGCTTGCCATGCCCGGGCCCTGCCGCATGCAGGGCGCCATAGGCAAAACAGATCGCCCAGAAGGCCGCAAGCGCCCCTGCCTCGCCGGCCCGCAAGGCCCGGATCGCCCCGGCCAGACGATCCTGAACCGCCCGCTGCGCCGCCGAAAGCGCGGCCTCGATCCCCGCAAGTGCCCCTGTCAGCCACAAGGTACCGATGACAAGCACCAGCCCGAGGCCCGCAAGCATCACGGCGCGGTGCATGTTACCCGCACTTCTTCGGCAAACTTGGCGCCCACGGCTGGAAACTCTGCCTGCAGGTCCACATCGGGCGCATATTCCGACAGCGCGGCCAGCAGCTGTTGCTGCGCCTCGTCCAAGTCAGGAACGAAGGTTCGCGCGGTGCAGCCTAGCCCGCCGGAGACCACGGGCGGAAAGGGGATGGCATAAGCGACGTAATAGCCCGGATCATAGGCCTGCACGACCAGCGGCAGAGTGTCCAGGGGGACCGGCTCGGCAAAGGTGCGCAGATGGGTCGTGGTAATTTTTCCGTCCGCGTAGCCTGCCGTCCAGTCCTGCGGTCGGGAGAGTTCAAGCGGCGTCTCGCCGAGCAAGGCGTAGGTGTCGCCCGGAAAGTCCGGATCCCAGTTCATGTCGAAGCCGGACAGGCGCGCCGTTTCTTCGGGCGTGAGGTTGCCGTCCCAGTCGGGATCGAGCCCCATGTCCCCCACGACGGAAAGAGAATAGAGTTCGTCATAGGTCCAGCCGATGCGCAGCCCCGTCGCCTCGTTCCGGTCGTTCAGGATCACCTCGATCCTGGTATCGATCCAGACATGCGGATGAGCGACCACCGGCCCGCCAACCGCCAGGACCACCCCGCCAAGAAGAAGTCTTCGCCACATGGGCGGCAATCTAGGGGTCACGGCCCCGCGCGCCAAGAAGGAAGCGACGATTCCGGCAAGGCCCTGCCGGTGGCAAGCGGCTGCATGATAAGGCATGGGCCACACCGCCGGACCGGGTTGCAGGATGACCTGGATCAAGGCGCGATTTTCGGAAAGCTCTAGGTGAAGACAGGATGGAGGTGGACATGGATCTGGTCTGGCTTCTGGATCACGTCGAAGAAGGCACGTTGGCAGCCTTGCTCGGCCTTTTGACCGGGGCGGTGTTCGGTGTGGCGGCGCAGCGTTCCGCATTCTGCCTGCGCGCCGCGACGGTCGAGTTTTCCCGGGGACTGCTTGGCCCAAAGGTCGCGGTCTGGCTTCTGGCCTTTTCCACGGCGGTGATCTGGGTCCAGGGGGCAGAGCTGCTGGGCCTTTTCCGGTCAAGCGAGGCGCGCATGATGGCTGTTGCCGGGTCTTGGTCAGGCGCAATCCTGGGCGGGCTGATGTTCGGCGCGGGCATGGTGCTGGCGCGAGGATGTTCCGGTCGGCTGCTGGTTCTGGCGGCAACGGGAAACCTAAGGGCCGTCGTCTCGGGCCTGATCTTCGCGGTGGTGGCCCAGATGTCGCTGCACGGCCTGCTGTCGCCGATGCGCGCCTGGCTTGCGGGACAGTGGATCACGCCCGGCGGAGCAAATGTCGATCTTCTTGCCGCCCTGGGACTGCCGAAGATTGCGGGCATTATGCTGGGGGTGGCCATTGCCGCCCTGGCCTTCGTTCTGGTGCGCCGGAACAAGGTTGGTTTCGCCGCGGTGGCCTTTGCTTCGGGTGTAGGCTTCTCTGTCGCCTTGGGCTGGGTTCTGACCTACAGCCTGGCCCAAGTGGCCTTCGAGCCGATGCCGGTGACATCGGCAACGTTCTCAGGGCCATCGGCTGATACGCTGATGTTCTTCCTGACCGAAAACCCTGTGCTGGATTTCAACATCGGCCTGGTTCCGGGCGTCTTCCTTGGGGCATTCCTCTCTGCGACGCTGAAGGGGGAATTCCGCTTCCAGGGGTTCGAGGGCGAGGGACAGATGCGCCGGTCGATGACCGGGGCCGCCCTGATGGGGTTCGGGGCCATGCTGGCCGGTGGCTGTGCAATCGGGGCGGGCGTTACCGGCGGGTCGATCTTCGTGGCAACGGCCTGGCTGGCCCTTCTGTGCATGTGGATCGGGGCGGGGGTGACGGACTGGCTGGTTGATCAGCCGTCCGTCCGGCGGGCCATCGCCTGAGATCGCAACGCATGGAACCGACGGCGGGCCGGTTCCGCCCGGGCTGTCAGACAATGACTGACAGACGATGACCGAGCGCGCGGGCGCTACTGTCCGCTTGCTTCCCTGGCAATCTCGTCCAGCAGGGCCTGGACCTCCTGCATCGGCCCCTCTGGCAGATGACGGTAGCCGATGGCGACCTGCCCCTCGTGGTCGGTGACGAAGATGCCATAGGGGCAATGCGCGATGTTCATCGGGTCTGCCTCCATCACCCTACGCGAAAGGACGGCCGAGCAGAAAAGGAACACGTCGGCATTGTCGTAGATCTTCACCTCGCTGCCAACATCGGCGCCGGTGCGGTTCAGCATCTGGCCCACATGGCTGCGATAGTCGATCACCAGTCCCCGGTCCACGATGGCCGATTCCACGGCAAAGGTGGCATCCTCGAAACTGCCGTCGAAGGGATAGGTCGTCGCCTGCTGCGCCAGCGCGGCCTGCGCGCCAAGGGCAAGGGTAAGGACAGTTGCGGCAAGTCTGGTCATGGCGGCACCTCTCTGCACGGGCCGGGATCAGACCCCGGCGATGTAACGATAGCCTTTTTCCGCCCGCTCGACACGGCCGATGCCGCCCTCGGGCAGGTGGTAGCCGATGATCGCGTGGCCCTCTGCCGCCAGCCGATCGAGCAGCCCGACCCGCGTCGCGGCGGCACGCGCGCCGTCCTGGTCCGAACCGCTGGCCCAGTCCGGCCGCTCGAAGGCGACGTGGTGGTTGCCGATGCAGTCGCCCAGCACCATGACCGGGGTCGAGCCGGCGATCTCATAGGCCATATGGCCAGGTGTATGTCCGGGGGTCAGTCGCGCGGCGATGCCCGGAAGCGGTTCTTCCCCGTCGGACAACAGCCGGACCGTCTCGGCAATCGCGCCCAGCCGGCGCGATGCGCCAACGGCAAAGGTCGCCCGCGCCTCGCCGATGGTGGTCACGGTTTCAGGATCCATCCAATAGTCGAATTCTGCCTGACCGATCATGTATTCGGCATTCGGGAACACGGGTTCATCGAATTCGTCCAGAAGGCCCCAGAGATGATCCGGGTGACCATGGGTGAGCAGGACATGGGTGATGTCCTCGACGCCCAGACCCAAAACATCGAACGCCTCCATCAGCTTGCCGGCAGAGGGCTGGAAGTCGGGCCCCGATCCCACGTCGAACAGCACCGTGTTCGTCCCGTCACGCAGCAGTGTCACGTTGCAGGGCGGGGTAAGCTGGTCGGTCGGCAGGCCGTATTTGCTGACGATGGCCTGCATCTCTTCTTGCGGCATGCCGCCCAGGATGAAGTCGCCGGGCAGCACCAGGTTGCCGTCGGACAGGGTGTCGATCCGCAGATCCCCCAGCTCTAGCGTGCTGGCCGCCCAGACCCGGCGCGGGGCGAACGGTGCGGCCAGTGCGGCGGCGGTGGCAGTCAGCAGGTGGCGGCGTGTCAGCATGGGCAGATCCTTGCAAAGAGCAGGCCCCCCGAACGGAGGGCCCGCAGGTCGGGAGGAAAGGTCAGCCGAACATGTCGGCCGTAATCCCGGCATACCAGCCGAGCGATTCCTCGTATGTCGCCTTGCGCAGTGCCGCATCCTCGCCGGTTTGCGAGACGAAGCTTTCGACGCTGGCAATCTTCTCTTCGGTCGGCTCGTAGGACGCGCCGATCTTCACCCCATCGTCGGTATCCAGAAGCGACCAGCAGGTATTGGAATATCGGGCGGGGAAGGTCTTTGATCCGGTCAGCTCGCCCCGAATCATCATCGCCGCCACCTTGGCCTGGCTGTTGGCCGAGAAACCCGATTTCGGCATGTCGCCCTGGGCAGAGGCATCGCCCAGAACCCAGATGTTCGGGTCGGCCTTCGATTTCATGCTGAAGGGATCGACAGGCGCCCAGCCCTTGTCATCGGTCACCCCGGCAATGGCAGCGATCTTGCCGGCCATCTGGCCCGGAATCACGTTGCAGCAGGCGACCTTCGTCACCTCGCCGTCGATCACCACTTCCATCGCCTCGGGCCGCACCTCGACATTGCCGCCGCCGAATTCCGACCCGATCCATTCGACCATTCCGGGATAGTGCTTCTGCCAACCTTCCTCGAACAGCGCCTGTTTCGAAAACTTGTCCTTCGGGTCTGCGACCAAGATCTTGGCCGTCGGGTTCTTCTGTTTCAGCACATGGGCGACCATGCTGATCCGTTCGTAGGGACCGGGCGGGCAACGGTAGGGATTCGGCGGCGCGATCATGGCGAAGACACTGCCTTCCGGCATCTCTTCGACCATCTTTTTCAGAAGCTGGGTCTGCGGGCCGGCCTTGTAGGCGTGCGGCATGATCTCGGCGTGCTGCTCCAGCGACCAGCCAGGCACCGACCCATCGCGGAAGTCGATCCCGGGCGACAGCACCAGCCGGTCATAGGGCAACACCTGCCCGGCGGCCAACGTCACTGTCCTGGCAGCCGCATCGACGCCGGTCGCCGTATCGTTGATGACTGTCACGCCCCCCCCGGCCAGCTTGTCGTAGTTGTGCTGCAGGCTTTCGAAGTCGCGGAAGCCGCCGAGATAGAGGTTGGAGAAGAAGCAGGTGGTGTAGATCGGATTGGCCTCGACCAGCGTCACCTCGATCGCGCCGCCGCTATCCTTCGCCAGATAGCGCGCAGCCGTCGCCCCCCCGGCGCCGCCGCCGATCACCACAACCTTGGGCTTGGCCTGGCCCCAGACGCTTGGGGCAGTAAGAAGGGTGCCGGCGACAATACCGGTTCCGATGAAGTGGCGTCTGTTCAGCATTGGGTTCCTCCTCCCAGTGGGTTGCGTCGTCCTGGCCCGGCTTTCCCGTGCTTCTTCATTTTCATTCGAGTGTCGCGAAATAGGCAGCAAGCGCCGCGATCTCCTCTTCGTTCAGGCGGCCCGCCATCATCTGCATGACGGGATGCGGGCGCAGTTTCTGCTTGTAGGCATGCATGGCGACCACGAAATCCTCGGCTGGCCAGCCGGTGATCGACGGGATGCCCTGGTCGGACCCGTCGGCCTGGTGGCAGGTCTGGCATTCCGACGCGAGATATTCGCCGTAGTCGGGGTCGCCCTTGATGGCCAGTATCTCGGGCGAAAGGTCAGGATCGGTCTTCAGGGCCGTCGGTTCCGATTCCGGAATGTCCTGCGGCCGGTCGGACCACTCGCGCAGGAAAGCCAGCAAGGCAGCGCGTTCCGCCGGGTCGGGCAGGCCGCGATAGTTCATCCTCGTGCCGGAAACCAGCGCCTTGGGATTGGCGATATAGGCGTCCAGCGTGGTCAGCGTCCAGGTCAGCCCGTCAGAACCCATCCGCTCCATGGATTTGGAATAGTTGAACTCCGGCACACTGCCAGCGCGGCGGCCGAAGATCCGGTTGAGCTGCGGCCCGACCCGGTTCTTCGCGCCTTCGCCGATCTGATGGCATGCCTTGCACTGACTGGCGAAGATCGTGGCCCCCTGTTCGGCATCGCCGATCTGCTCGGCTGTCCCCGGCACGGGGCCGAGGACGAGGCACAGGGCGACAAGGGCAAGACGGCAGTTCATGGCTACTCGAACGTGGCCAGATACGCGATGACGGCGTCACGCTCCTCGGCCTTCTTCAGACCGGCGAAGGACATCTTGGTGCCCTTCACAAAGCCCCTGGGGTCTTCCAGGAAGGCGTGCAGTGCTTCGGCATCCCACACTCTGCCTTCCGCGCCCATCGAGGCCAGCCCGTCGGAATACTTGAACCCTTCGACCTGCCCCATTCCGGCACCGACGATACCGTTCAGCGCCGGACCGACCCCGTTCTTTGCGCCCTCGCCAACCTTGTGGCAGGCGGCGCATTTCTTGAACACCGTCTCTCCTGCGGCAATCAGGGCCGGGTCGGCGCCAGCCGGCGCGGGCTCTGCGTCGACCTCCGTCGCCGCCGCCTCGGCCGTCTCGACCGGAGCCTCCGTCATCCCTGCTGTCGCCTCGGCGGCCGGTGCGGCGGCCTCGCCGGTCGAAGCCACGGTGATCACCGGCAGGGTTCCGGCAGGCTTGCCGTCCGGATCTGTCGGCGTCACGTTCAGTTCCACAGCGCGCTTGGTGACCTGGGGCGCGCTTTCGCGGCAGTTTTCCATGCAAGGTTCGGCCGAGAACAGCGGGTATTCCGTGGTTGCCCGATCGTCCACATAGAAGCCCTCGGCATTGGGCATCACGATCGAGGTGAAGTTCTCGTTCGACAGCACGAAGTCATCCTCGACGATGCCGTTCGAGTAGAGAAGGAACGCCGTGATCGCGTAGGTGTCGTCAACCGAAAGCGTCTGTGCGTTGCCGAAAGGCATCGAGCGGTGGACGTAATCGAAGACGGTGGACAGATAAGGCCAGTAGCTGCCGATCGTCTTGACAGGACGCGGATCCCTGAGGCTGCCCGCACCGCCGGCCAGCACCGGCCAGGCGTCCAGCCCTTCGGCAAAGTCGCCGTGGCAGGCGGCACAGTGTTCACCGAAGATCGCGTCGCCCGTTTCCACATCGCCCGACCCCACAGGCAGACCAGTGCCATCAGGCAGAACGGCCACATCCCATGCCTCAACCTCTTCGGGAAGGGCCGGACGGCCAAGACCAAGCGGGTTGGCCAGGGCCGGGGTCACAGCCGCAGGGGCCGGTTCCGCGGCCTCCACCGGTGAGGGGGGAGCGGCCTCGGCCACCTGGGTCGGCGCCGGTTCTGCGGCGGGCGCTGCTGCCGGTTCAGGTGCGGGGGTTGCTGTCACGGCTGGTGCTGGGGCCGGGGCGGCCTCTTGCACCTTTGGGCCGGTCGAGGCGAATACGAAAGCGGCGACGGTCGCGGCCGTGGCCCAGCCGGTGACCAGAAGGATTGTCGGGAACTCAGGCGATTTCGACATTCTCGACCTCTCCGTCGGCGCGCACCCACCAGACCTGGATGCCATTGTTGTGATAGACATTGTTCAGGCCGCGGATCTCGCGCAGGGCCTGCTTGGTGGGCTGGACATAGCCCGTCTCGTCGATGGCGCGGGACATGATGAACATCTCCTGCCCGTCCCAGTTCATGTCGTAGTGGAAGCGCGTCAGTGCCTTGGGCCGCACCTCGCCCGAGATGCGGGCCGGCACCCAGGTATTGCCGCCGTCCACCGAGACATCGACCCGTGCGATCTTGCCATGCCCCGACCAGGCCAGCCCGGTGATGACCAGCGGCCCCTTGCCATGCCGGATCGGCGCCTGCGGCGAGGGCGAGGTGATGACCGATTTCGCATCCATCACCCAGGTCCATTTCCGCGCCCGGCCGTCCGGCATCAGGTCGGTGTATTTCGAGGTCTCCTCGCGGCTTTCCACCGCCTGGTCATAGACCCCGATCCGGCGCAGCCACTTGACCCACATGTTGCCTTCCCAGCCGGGCACCACCAGCCGGACGGGATAGCCGTGTTCCTTGCGCAGCGCCTCGCCATTGGCGAAAAAGGCGACCATCACGTCGTCCAGCGCCTTTTCCATCGGGATCGAGCGGCCGTTGGACGAGGCGTCGGCGCCTTCGACATAGACCCACTTGCCCTCGGGCTTGACGCCCGCCTCGGCAAGAAGGTCGCGCAGCATCACCCCGGTGTATTCCATGTTGTGGATCATGCCCTGGGTGAACTGGCAGCCTTCAAGCTGCGCGCCCCCCCATTCCATGCCGCCGTTCGCCGCGCATTCGCAGAAGGCGATGGCGATGTGGCGCGGAAAGCGCATCAGGTCGTCCCAGGTGAAAACCAGTTCACGTTCCACCAGCCCGTTGATCATCAGCCGGTAGTCCTGCTTCGACAGCTCGATCGCGCCGGAATGGTGGCGCTCGAAGGCGCAGCCCTGCGGCGTGATCGTGCCTTCCAGCGCATGGATCGGCGTGAAGTTGATCGAACTGACCGGGCTTTCGGTCAGCCATTCCACGTTGCGCCGCACCACATGGCTTTCAAACCGGATCGGCATGCCATAGGGCGTGGCGTCCACCGGATCGCCGAAGGCCGAGGCCCAGGGCTGGACCTCGGTGATCAGCGGGTCGGGCGCGGTCTGGGCGGTGGCGGCGGTGGCCACAAGCCCCGCCCCGGCGGCGGCGGTGCCGGCGAGGAAGGCGCGGCGGCTGGTTACGGGTTCGTCGGTCATCTGGCGAACGCTCCTGTTCAGATTCCGGTCACGGAGACCGAGGGGTTGGGCTCAAGCCGGACGGTGCCCAGCTTGCGGATATGCGATTCCACCACGTCCCAGATCTGCGGCCCTTCGGTGCCCTCGTTGACGCTGGCCCAGCCGCCCACGGTGTAGGACTTGGCGGGGTCGATGGCCTCGCCCGTGTCCAGCAGCACCATGTCGCTGATCCGTTCGCCGATGGGTTTCGACACGTCGCAGGCAAAGCCCATGCCGCCCACGCGCACCATGTCGCCACCCTGCTGATAGTAGGGATCGGGGTTGAAGATGTTGTCGGCCACGTCCTCGAGCACGGTCTTGAGCATTTCGCCCGTCATCTCGGTCCGGTAGACCTGGCCGTAGGTCATGCTGGTGACGTTGTGGATGTCCTCGCGGGTGATCGCATCGCCCGGCAGAAGCGAGGCGCCCCAGCGCACGCCGGGCGACAGCGCGATCTGCACGTCGCGCTCGGCCCGGACGGCGTTGCAGATCAGGTCGTCCCAGGTGCCCTGGAAATTGCCGCGCCGGTAAAGCAGGCTTTCGGTCTGGCCGACGACCTCTTCCAGATCGGCCTTGAAGGGCGCGCGCTCGGTCTCGATCAGGGCGGCCATCTCCGGGTCGGGGGTGATGACATCCGAGAAGATCGGGATCAGCTTGTGGCGGAAGCCCATCATCTTGCCGTCCCGCACGTCCAGATCGACGCGGGAGACGAACTTGCCGTGGCTGCCGGAGGCGATCAGGATCGTCTGGCCCATCAGCACGGGTTCGGGGATCGCGTCGTGGGTGTGGCCGGTCAGGATCACGTCGATGCCCTGGACGCGGGACGCCATCTTCCTGTCCACGTCGAAGCCGTTGTGCGACAGGACGACGACCAGATCCACGCCCTCGGCGCGGGCCTCGTCCACCACCTGCTGCATCCGTTCCTCGCGGATGCCGAAGCTGTATTCGGGGAACATCCAGCGCGGGTTGGCAATCGGCATGTAGGGGAAGGCCTGTCCGATCACCGCGACGCGCAGGCCCGCCTTGTCGAAGATCCGGTAGGGCTCGAAGGCGGGTTCGTCCCATTCGGCATCGAAGATGTTCGCACCGAGGAAGGGGAAGGGCAGGCTTTCCACGATCTCCTGCACCCGGGCGGTGCCGAAGGTCCATTCCCAGTGGCTGGTCATCGCCTCGACGCCCAGCGCGTTCATCACGTTGACCACATCCTGCCCCTTGGTCAGGTAGCTGGTCATCGAACCGTGCCAGGTGTCGCCGCCATCCAGAAGCAGGCTGTCGGGCCGCGCGGCGCGGATCGCCTTGACCACGGTCGCCACCCGGTCCATGCCGCCCATCCGGCCATAGGCGCGGCCGAGCGCGGCGAAGTCCTCGTAAGTGAGCGCATAGGCCTCGGGACTGCCGGGCAGGATGCCGAACATGTCGAGGAAGGCCTTGCCCACCACATGCGGCGGCTGGCCCTTGGCCTCGCCCACGCCGATGTTCCATTCCGGCTCGCGGAACCAGACCGGCTTGAGCTGGGCGTGGATGTCGGTGATGTGGATCAGCGTCAGGTTGCCGAAATCGTCGAACTGCAGAAGCTGGTCCTGGCTAAGCGCCTGCTGGGCGGCCAGCCGCGACCAGTTGCCGAAGCCCGACGACCCGTAGATCGCCGAGGCGGCGAGGGATGCCTGAAGAAACTCGCGCCGGGTAATCATCCCGTTCTCCTTGTCGTCAGGGATACCAGAACGGAACCCGCAAGTGCGCGGGGGCCTGGTCGTCCCGGTCGTCGGTTCGTTTCCAGGCGGCGGCCGCCAGGGAGGTTGGCGGCCGCACGCCCCGGGTCTAGTGGCGCACCGAGACGCCTTCGACCGAAAGACCGTTGCCGCGCGACGCGACATACAGTTCGAGTGCCTTGAACTCGTCCGAGTTGGGCTTGAAGGTTTCGGCCCTCGTGTCGCGCACGCAACCGACAAAGCGCTGCTGCGCCGACAGGATGCCCGCGTCCTTCAGCCGGTAGACCGGGAAGCCGTTGATCTGGCCCTGGCTCAGGTGGTCGGCGCGAATGTAGCGACCCTGATTGTCCTCATGGCAGTTCGCACAGGACATCTCCAGCTGCCCGAAACGGGTGTAGTAGATCTCCTTTCCCTTTTCCCAGTAGGGGGCTGCGGGGCCGTCGATGGCGACATTCACCGGCATGCCGCGCGACTGCATCGAGATCAGCGCCAACATGTCCTTCATCTCGCTGCCCGTCCAGTTCCAGGACTCCAGACCCATGCGTTCGGTCACACACTTGTCGATGTAGTTTTCGACCGTCATCAGCACGCCGGTCTTTTCATCGACCCGCGGGGTGACGGCGCGCAGGCCTGCCATCGACTCGGGCCCCTGGTGGCAGCCGGCGCAGCTTTCGCCGTTCTTGCCGATCGCCGAATTCCACAGGTCAAGCCCCCGATCGACATAAACCATTCCCGGATTGTCGAAATCATCGCGTTCCAGATCGCGCGTCTCGTCCTCGCGGTAGTGCCAGCCGGAATATACCCAGTCCATCACGTCCTTCAGATGGTCGGGCGCCGGGGCTTTGGTCACCATCTCGATGGGGCCATCCTCGGTATCGATCACCAGCGTGTCCTCGACCGGATCGGCCGAAGCGGCGCCGGCGAAGGCAAGCCCGAAGGCCGCGAACAGCATGGCTTTGCGGTGCATGGCTTTCTCCTCCCTATTGCCCGACCGCTAGCCGATCTCTATCGGCTTCACGTCCTCGTAGACCGAGCCGTCATCATCGTACCAGGTGAACTTGAATTCGCCCGCCGCATCGACCCTGGCATCGAATTCGAAATAAGGGTTGGTGGACACTGCCGGCTCGATGGCGACATCGATCACGTTCACCCCGTTCAGGTCGCAGGTGAAACGGTTGATGATCTTGCGCGGGATCAGGTTGCCGTCCGGGCCCTTGCGCTGCCCGGACTCCATGCTGTGCGAGATCAGGGCCTTGATCGTCACGACCTCGCCGACGGCGGCGGTCTTGGGGGTCTTGACCCGGGGTTTGACTTCTTCGACCATGGTATTCTCCTGTCTCTGACTTCAGCCGCCGCAGCCGCCGATTGTGACTTTCACGGTGGCCTGGGTCTGCACGACGGAACCATCCGCCATCTTGGCTATTGCGATGACGTCCTGGGTCTTTGCCAGGCGGATCCGGGTTGCGGCGAACTGCCGGCCGGCGGCCGGGCCGAAGGTGAAGGTGGCAACGGCAGGCTCGGGGTTGCCCGAGGCCAGCAGCATGATCGCCACCGCGCCAGGCGCATCGACCGACACCGGAACCGTATTGCCGTTCTCGGCGATCTCGGGGGTGGTCAGGGTGATGCCGCCCGTTCCGGGCGCAACACCACCGGTGAAGGCGTTCGTCAGCTCTTCAATGGTCGCTGCGGCAGAAAGGCCTGGGATGGAGGCAAAGGCGATGCCGCCGAGGCCAAGGGAAAGTGCCTTGCGTCTGTTGAGTGTCACGGGGTTTCTCCTGTCTGTCTGGGGCGTCGCGCCCGTCATTCCTTGAGCGTGAGAAGGAAGGCCACCACATCCTCGATCTGCTGGGCCGTCAGGATCGGCGGAAGGTCACCCTCGGGTGCTTTGCCGGTATAGCCGTTGCCGGGGCGGATGAAGCCTTCGGTCTTGTAGAATGCAGGCATGAAGCTGCCCTCGAAGGTCATCTTGGCGTTTGCGACGATCCCGCGCAGTTCGGCTTCGCTCCAGCGGTCGGCCACGCCGTCAAGCGGCGGAGCGATATTGCCCGGGAACTGCACGTCCGGCAGAGCCGAGATCGTGTGGCAGGCCACGCAGTTGCCAAGCACGTTCGTGGTCATCACCTTGATGCCGTTCGCCGGGTCGCCGGGCGTGCCGGACAGGGACGTTTCGATCCGGCCATCGACGAAGACGACCTCGGTCGGCGCGACCTCGGGCAAGGCTGGTGTTGCATGCGACAGGGTGACCGCCGCCACCAGACAGAGCTGGCGTTTCATCCTCATCCTCCCAGTATTCCTCCGTATACCACTATGCTGGGAGATCAGGATTCGGGCAAGCGAAATATAGCAGGAAGCCTATATACATATGTTTTCAGGTTTCCCCGGAATGATCAGTTCCCCGTAGCCATGCGTTCCGCAACGAATTTCTGGAAGTTCTCGCCCGAATCGTAACCATGGTCGCGCACCCAGATCAGCAACGCTTCGGTCATTCCCTTCCCGAAGGATCCCGGCATCATCGCCACGGCGGCATCCGGCGCCGACACGCCTTGGGGCACTTCCTCAGGCAGGAAGATCAGGGTCGGCGTGAACATCACCCCCCAGCGCAACGCCATCTGCTTTTCCGAAAGCGTCGTGCCGTCGAAATCGGTCACTTCGACGTCGCCGAACAGGTTCAGCTGCACGACGAAATAGTGGTCGCGGATCAGCTTCTCGATCGCGGGGTCGGTAAACACCTTCTCGTGCATTTCGGTGCAGTAGATGCAGCCGCGCTGTTCGTAGATCAGCATCAGCCGCTTGTCCTCGGCGTTGGCCTCGGCCAGATCCTCGCGCAGATCCTTGAAGGTCTCGCGCAGCCAGGTGGGCTTGTGCAGCCCGTCATCCCCCAGTTCGACGGCAAGTGCCGGGCTGGACAGGGCAAGGCCGGCGGCAAGGGCAAGACGGCGCAGCATGGTGGCTCCTTTCAGATCAGGGTCGCGGACCAGTCGAAATGCCGGATCATCCAGTCGGCGATCAGGTTCACGGTGTTGGTGGCGATCAGGATGCCGAAGATGATCAGCATGATGCCCATCGCCTTTTCGACATGCCCCATCAGGGCACGGTGCCGGGCAACCCATGCCAGGAACGGCCCGGCGAAGAAAGCGGCCAGCACGAAGGGCAGCGTCATCGACAGGCCATAGACCAGCAGCAGCGCGCCCCCTCGCCACAGGTCGCCCATGCCGCTGGCGACCATCAGGATCGCGGCAAGCGCCGGGCCGACGCAGGGCGTCCAGCCGAAGCCGAAGGCCAGGCCCATCACATACGAGCCAGCCAGCGTGCGCGGATTGGCGGTCGATTCGACCCGCGCCTCACGATAGAGAAAGCCGATACGGAAGATGCCCAGAAAGTGGAAGCCGAACAGGATCAGCACTGCAGCGGCAACATAAGACAGGGGCTCCTTCCATTGGGCGAAGCTGCGGCCCAGTGCAGTCGCGCCCAGCCCGAGCAGGACAAAGATCGTCGTGACCCCTATGGCAAAGGCCAATGCCTGCACCACAAGCCGCACCCGTGCGCCGGGCGCCACCGTTCCGCCGTCGCGCAGTTCCTTCACCGAAAGACCTGCCATGTAGGACAGGTAGAAGGGCACCATCGGCAGGATGCAGGGCGACAGGAAGGACAGAAGCCCCGCAAGCGCCGCGCCACCGAATGATATGTCGAGCATCGCCCCTCCTCCCGGGGAAGTGCTGCCTTGCCGGAGAGGCAAACGTAGATTACAATAGTTCTATGTTTCTATGAGGCTGTCAACGTGGCTGTCCCCGCCCTTCTGGCATCTGCCCTTCTCGCGGTCTCGGCGGGCGCGGCCTCGGCGGGCGCGGCCTCGGCGGGCGAACTTCAGCTTCTGATGTTCGAGCAGGCGGGCTGCATCTATTGCGCGCAATGGAATGCAGAGATCGCGCCCCAATATCCGCTGACGGACGAGGGCAAGGCAGCACCGCTCATGCGCCTGCAACTGCGCGAACCCCTGCCGGATGGCCTTTCGCTGGTTGCGCCGCCGGTCTTCACGCCGACCTTCGTCCTGGTCGAGGACGGTATCGAGGCGGGACGCATCGAAGGCTATCCGGGTGCAGACTTCTTCTGGCCGCTTCTGGCCGGGTTGATCGCAGGGTCCGCGGCCGACTGAGGCAGGGATGCCGCGCTGCCCAGGGAATTGCGGTTGTGGCGCGCAAGACGGGTTGCCGTTTGGCCAGGCAGCGCGCATGAACGGGTCGGGAAAGGCACCAGGGCAGACGCTGTGGCGGATGACGATCTTCAACCGGGCAGATGGCAGGTGGACGCGGCTTCGGACCTCGCCGCTTCCGCCCCGGTGGTCCCCGACCTCACCGGGCTGATCGACCGCGCCGAAAAGGCCGCGACGCTTCTGAAGGCCATGGGGCATGACGGGCGGCTCACGATCCTGTGCCATCTGCGCACCGGGCCGAAAAGCGTCACCGAACTTGAAAACCTTCTGTCCGCGCGTCAGGCTATCGTCAGTCAACAACTGGCACGACTGCGACTGGAAGGTCTGGTCAGCGCCCGGCGCGAGGGGCAGGCGATCTTCTATTCGCTCCTCGACCCAAGGGTTGCCGAGGTGCTTGAAGTCCTCGCTCGACTGTTCGGACCAGGACGCGACTGAGAGGCAGAGGGAGGCACGGATGCTGGATTTGGTCCCGATCGGATTGCTGGCGGCGCTTGTCGGGCTTGTCGGCGGGATCGTGCTGGGCCTTGCCGCGCGGCTGGGCGATTTCTGCACCCTCGGAGCGCTGGAATCGGCCGTCTATGGCCGCGACCAGACCCGTCTGCGGCTGTGGGGGGTGGTGCTGGCCGTCGCCATCCTGACGACGCAGTTCGGCGCGATGGCGGGTCTCGTCGATCTTCAGGCCACCTTCTATCACGCCATCGAGTGGAATGCGCTCGGCTCCATCATCGGCGGGCTGGTGTTCGGCTATGGCATGGCGCTGGCGGGCAACTGCGGCTTCGGCGCCCTGGTCAGGTTCGGCGGCGGCGACCTGCGGTCGCTGGTCGTGGTGGTGGTGATGGGTATCTTCGGCTTCGTTGCCCTGTCCGGCCCGCTTGCGCCGCTGCGGGTAATGCTGTTTCCCCAACCGGATGCAACGGAACCGCAGGGGATCATCCATGATCTCGGCCAGCTGGGGCTTCCACCCGCTGTCGTGATCGTGGCAATCGCCGGCGCATTCCTGATCTGGGGACTTTCGCATACCGGACTGCGCCAGTCCCCGCGCCAGATTGCCTGGGGCGTCGCCGCAGGGCTGGCGGTAGCCTGGTGCTTCATTGCAACCTCGTGGCTGGCCGCCGAAAGCCTGGGCGAGGTGGCAGTCGAGGGTCCGTCCTACACCGCGCCCGTAGGCCGGACGCTGATCTTCCTGATGACTTCGACCGCGGGGGGGATCAACTTCTCGGTCGGCTCGGTCGTGGGCGTGATGGCAGGATCGCTGATCGGCTCGATGCTGCGTGGCCTTTTTCGCTGGGAAGCCTGCGAAGACCCGCGCGAACTTGGCCGCCAGGTGGGAGGCGCGGCCCTGATGGGTATCGGCGGGGTCGTTGCGATGGGCTGCTCTGTCGGTCAGGGCGTGACCGGCTTTGCCACCTTGGCGTGGTCGGGTCCGGTGACCTTGGCCGCAATCGCTGCAGGTGCAATGGTCGGACTGCGCCAGCTGATTGCGGGATACCAGCCGCAATAGCCCGAAGGCCGCCCAGGCCCCCTGCCCCACGGTCATCGCTTCCCCGCCCTTTTCGGCGGCAAAGGGCCGGTACCCCACCCTCGCAACATGCGAAAGCACGAACTGTCACGGAGCCGAACCAGCACGCAGCGGAGGCGTGGAACAGCCGGAATTGGTGCCGAAGCCGGCATCAACCAGCGATGCGCGGATTTTCGGTCAGCCGATCGGTGCAACAGTGTAGAAAGGCGTCATTAAAGGCGCGCAATCGTGTTCCTGTCCTCAGCCTGTGCCAGATCGCCGACCAGATGCCCCCCGCCGATGTCCTTCAGGACGACGCGCGGCGGTTCACGGCCTGGAAGGTGCAGCGGGCTTGGGGTTTCGGCGGAAAGGCGCGGACTCGGCTTGCGCCGGTGCGCAGGATCAGGAACCGGCACCGCGTCGATCAGGCGGCGGGTATAGGGATGCTGGGGATTGCCGAATACCTGGTGATGCGTCCCCATCTCGACGATCTGGCCCAGATACATCACTGCCACCCGGTCCGAGATGTTGTCGACCACAGCCATGTCGTGGCTGATGAACAGGTAGGAGATGCCGAAATCGGCCTGCAAAGCCTTGAGCAGTTCCAGCACGCGCGCCTGCACAGAAACATCGAGCGCGCTGACGCTTTCGTCCGCGATGATGAGGTCCGGTTGCAACGCCAGAGCGCGGGCGATGCAGATGCGCTGGCGCTGGCCGCCGGAAAATTCGTGCGGGTAGCGGTCAAGCTGGGCTGTCTCCAGCCCGACGCGGGTCATCAGGTCGGCGGCCCGATCGCGCCGCTGCGCCGCGTCGCCGATGCCGTGGATCAACAGCGGCTCGGCGATCAGCTCGCCCACCCGCATCCGCGGGTTCAGCGCGGCCATCGGGTCCTGGAACACCATCTGCACCCGCCGCCGCATGGCCTTCAGACCTGCCTTGTCCAGCCCCTCCATCGCCTGGCCGGCGATCTCGATCCGACCCTGATGCGGGGTCAGGCCGACCAGAGCCTTCGCGATGGTGGACTTGCCGCAGCCGGACTCGCCGACCAGCGCAAAGGTCTCGCCCTTGCGGATGTCGAAGCTGACATGTTCGACGGCATGCACGTTCTGCGTCACCCGTCCCAGCAGCCCGCCACGCAGCGGATAACGGACGATGACATCGCTGAGCCGCGCGATCGGTTCCGAGGTCACGGGCGGACGTGGCGCCCCCTGCCCCATCCGCGGCACGGCGGCTAGCAGCGCGCGGGTATAGTCCGCCTGCGGACGCACGAAAAGATCGGCTGTGGCGGCGGTCTCTACCTGGCGGCCCTGGCGCATGACGATGACCCGGTCGGCCATCTCGGCCACCACGCCCATGTCGTGGGTGATCAGGATGATCGCCGTGCCCAGATCGCGCTGCAGGTCGCGGAGGAGGTCCAGCACCTCGCGCTGCACGGTCACGTCCAGTGCTGTGGTGGGTTCGTCGGCAATCAGCACCTCGGGGCGGAGCGCCAGCGCCATGGCTATCATCACCCGTTGACGCATGCCGCCGGAAAGTTCGTGCGGGTATTGCGTCATCCGCCGTTCGGGTTCGGACAGGCGCACCGCGCGCAGGGCCTCGACCGCGCGGCGGCGCGCCTCGGCCCGGCCCACCGTCTCATGCGCGCGGATCGCCTCGGCCAGCTGCGCCCCCACGGTCATCACCGGGTTAAGCGACGTCATCGGTTCCTGGAAGATCATCGCGATCCGGTCGCCACGCACGGCGCGCAGGGCGGGTTCGGACAGACGGGTCAGGTCCTGCCCGCCAAAGCGGATGCTGCCGCCGGTTACGCGGACGGCGGGTTGCGGCAGAAGGCCCATGATGGCGAGCGACGTGATCGACTTGCCCGATCCGCTTTCCCCGGCGATGGCCAGCGTCTCGCCCTTCCTCAGGTCGAAGGACAGGTCCTGCACCAAGGGTTTCAACCCCGCTTCGGTGCGGGCAGAGACGCACAGCCCCTCGACCCGCAGCACGATGTCCGGGGCGGTGACCGCCCCGGTCGGTGGCATGGCTTCCGCAAGGGTCATTCGAAGACGACCCGGGGGAAGTAGAAGCTGACGACCCAGTTCGGCATGTCCACAATTTCCGAGATGCGCAGGTCGCCGCAGACGGAACAGAGCATGTAGGCGTCCACCGCCGAGATGCCCTGTTGCCGGGTCAGAAGGTCGATCATCCCCGACACCGCGTCGCGGGCCGCCGTCATCAGGTCCGGCCCGACGCCCGTCGTCGCCTCGTAGCCCTTGGCGTCCAGATGCCGCGTCACCGGCCCCGGCGTGGTGAAGCGCGGGAACTTCAGCGGCTGGTCCTTCACCAGGTCCAGCGTCAGGACCACGTTCATCGGGCTTTCGATCGCCGTGCCGCAGACCTCGCCATCGCCCTGCGCCGCATGGGTGTCGCCGACGCTGAAGAGGGCCCCCTCGACCTCGACCGGCAGGTAGAGCGTCACGCCCGCCGTCAGGTCGCGGATGTCGAGGTTGCCGCCCACCCGCCGGGGCGGGACGACCGAGTGCAACCCGGCCTCGGCAGGCGCGCAGCCGATGGTGCCCGAGAAGGGCTTCAACGGCACACGCGCGGATTTGCCCCACATCGCCGGGTCCATGCTGGCCGGGTCATAGGACCACAGGCAGAGCGCAGGGTCGGTGAACTGGTCGGCCAGAAGGCCGAAGCCGGGGATGTTCGCCGTCCAGCCGAAGCCCTTGCCGTCGAACACCTTCGGGGCGAAGCCCTCCAGCGTCACCTTCAGCACGTCGCCCGGTTTGGCCCCATCCACCCAGATCGGCCCCGAGACCGGGTTGATCTTGCCGAAGTCGAGGTCGATCACGCTTTGCAGCGTGGACGACGGACCAAGCTGGCCCGCCGAGGAATCATGACAATGGAACTCGATGGTCGAGCCCGGCGCGACGCGCAGCGCCGGCGGCAAGGAATTGTCCCAGCCGAAATGATGCTGCGCGCCGTGGATCGTGTAGTCGCAGGCCTTGCACATTACTGTTTGACCCAGACGTAGTCGTAATTGACCGGGATCGAGACCGGATCGACGTAAAGCGCGTCCTCGCCGCCCATGCGTTCCGACTTCATCGTGTAGCGTTCCTCGTTGAACACGGGCACCCAGGGGGCCTGTTCCATCACGCCCATGTAGATGTCGGACCAGAGCTTGAGACGTTCAGCCGATTTGGCCGGATCGAACATGCTGTCGGCCTCGACCGCCTTGGCATCAAGGGCAGGATCGCAGAACTTCGACCAGTTCCAGCCGCCCTCGACCGCGCCAGCGCAGCCGAGGATCGGGCCGTAGAAGTTGGACGGATCGGGGAAGTCGGCGATCCAGGCCATGCCGCCCGACCAGATCATCGGGGCGGTGCCCGCGCCGCCGGCCTCGATCACGTTGGCCTGGGCGAGGTTCTGGATGTTGGCCTTGATGCCGATGGCCGCGAGGTCCTGCTGGATCGCCTGCGCGATACGCGGGTTCGGGTCGGTGTTCATGACGTAAAGCTCGGTTTCGAACCCCTCGGCGAGGCCCGCATCCGCCAGCAGCTTCTTGGCGCCTTCCGGGTCATAAGGATAGCCAGCGTAGCCCTCGGTATAGCCAGGCATCGAGGGCGGCAGTGGCTGGTTCGCGGGGACGGCGCGGCCGTTGATGATCTGGGTGATCCGCTCCTTGTTGATCGCCATGTTCACCGCCTTGCGCACTTCGAGCTTGTCGAAAGGCGGGATGGTGACGTTCAGCGTGATGTAGCCGGTGTGCAACTGGCCGCCGACCACGACCCGTGCGGCCTGGGCCGGGTCGCCCATCACCTCGGTGAACTTCGCGGGCGGGATGCCATCGCCGGGCACGTCAACCTCGCCCTTCTGCAACCGCAGAAGCGCCACGACAGGCTCTTGCCCGACCTCGAACACGATGGAGTCGAGGAAGGGCACACCCGGGCGCCAGTAGTCGGCGTTCTTCTCGAACACCAGCCGCTGGCCCAGCGTCCATTCCGCCAGCTTGAAAGCCCCTGTGCCGACCGGTTTCTTGCCGAAATCAGCGCCGGCTTCCTCAACTGCTTCTTTCGGCACCACACTGGCGAAGTTCAGCGCCATGACGTGCAGAAAGGTCGCATCCGGCCGCGACAGCGTGATCTTCACGGTCAGCGGGTCCACCACCTCGACCCCCGACAGGCCACCCGGCCCGGCAGTCTCGAACCCGGCAATGGCGCCGAAGAAGCCCGCGCCCGGAGACTGGGTTTCCGGGTTGGTCACGCGGTCCAGCGAGTATTTCACATCCTCCGCCGTCATCTCGCGGCCGTTGTGGAACTTGACGCCGGGACGCAGCTTGAAGGTGTAGACGAGGCCGTCCTCGGAAATCTCGTAGCTTTCGGCGAGGCCCGGTCTCAGCGTGGTGGTGCCGGGGACATAGTCCATCAGCCCGTCGAACAGCGACTTGATCATCGACCAGTTCTGCCAGTCGTAGCCGATGGCGGGATCGAGCGTCGCCACATCGTCCTTGTAGGTGATGGTGATGGTTCCGCCGGGCTTGGCGGCCGGATCGGGGATATAGTCCTGGGCGGCCGCGGGCAGCACAAGCGCCAGCATCACGGCGGTCGAGGCGAGCAGTCTTTTCATTGTCTCTCTCTCCTGTTGGGGTTTCAGCGAAGTTTGATCCGGGGGTCGATCAGGGGGGCGATCAGGTCGGCCAGCAGGTTGCCCAGCACAATCGCGCAGGCCGAGACCAGCGTGACGCCCATGATGATCGGGATGTCCACGCGCTGGATCGCCTGCCAGGCCAGTTGCCCGATGCCGGGCCAGCCGAAAACCGACTCCACCACCACGATCCCGCCCATGAATATACCGATGTCGATGCCGATCATCGCGATCACCGGCAGGATCGCGTTCGGCAAGGCATGGCGCAGGACAATCCGCGCCCGCGTCAGTCCCTTGGCACGCGCCGTGCGAATGTAGTCGGCGCGCAAGACGTCGATCATCGAGGACCGCATCATGCGGCTGTACCAGCCTGACCCCAGTATCCCCAGGGTCACTGCCGGCAGCACCAGATGGGCGAAGGTGCCGTAGCCACCGATCGGGAACCAGCCCAGCTTGACCGCAAACACATAAAGCAAGAGCAGGCTGACCACGAACTGCGGGGCCGAGACGTTGACGAAAGAAGTCACCATGAGCGTCTGGTCCAGCGCCCTGCCGCGCCATAGCGCGGCAACGATGCCCATTGTCAAGCCCAGTATCAGCTCGCAGATGATGGCTCCCAGCATCAGAAGCAGCGTCGCCGGCAGACGTGACAGGATCAGCTCGGCGACTTCCGTCTTCTGCAGATAGCTGCGCCCCATGTCGCCCTGAAGCAGCGCGCCGAGGTAGCGGGCGTATTGCACGAAAAAGGGCTTGTCGAGGCCAAGCTGCTGGCGGATGTTTTCGACCGTTTCTGCCGTGGCCGAACGTCCGGCGATCTGGCGCACCGGGTCGGCGGGCAGGACATACAGCAGAAGGAAGGTTACGAAACTTACGCCCAGCAGGATCAGGGCAGCCTGGATCAGACGGCGGATCAGATAGGCGGCCATCAGTCGCGTCCCCGTTGCGTGGGGTCCAGCACGTCGCGCAGCGCGTCGCCCACCAGATTGAAGGCCAGTGCCAGAAGAATGATTGCGGCACCGGGGATGAACACCAGCCAGGGCGCGGACTGGAAGTAGGTCTGGTTCTCGAAGATGATGTTGCCCCAGCTGGGGGTCGGCGGCTGCACACCGATGCCGAGGAATGACAGGGTCGCCTCCAGAAGGACGGTGGTCGAGATCCCCAGCGTGCCCCAGACGATGATCGTGGGCAGAAGGTGCGGCAGGATGTGGCGGAAGAGGATGCGGCTGGTGCTGGCCCCCAGCGTCCGCTCGGCCGCGATGAAGTCGCGCGTGGCCAGCGACGAGGTCTCGGTATAGATCACCCGTGCGGTCTGCACCCAGTTCACCAGCGCGATGACCATCGCCACGATCCAGAGCGAAGGCTGGAAGATCGCAGCCAGGCAGATCGCCAGAAGAAGCGCCGGGAAGGCCATCATCAGGTCGGTGAAGCGCATCAGGATGCCGCCGATCCAGCCGCGGAAGAAACCGGCGGTGATCCCGACCAGCGTTCCGATCACCAGTGCCAGCCCGTTGGCCACCACGCCGATCACCAGCGAGGTCTGTGCGCCGTAAAGCAGCCGGCTGAAAAGGTCGCGGCCCAGAAGGTCGGTGCCCATCAGGAACTTGCCACCCGGCGGCATCGGCGCGCCCTCCAGGGTCAGGCCGTCGAACATCTGGTCGTTGGGGTCGAAGGGGGCGATCCAGGGCGCAAGGACCGCGCCCGCGACCACGACGGCGATGATGACCAGCCCCAGAACCGCCAGCTTGCGCCGCATCAGCCGGGCAAGGGCGCCCTGGGGAACCGGTTCAGCCGCGCTCAGATCGGTCATCCGGCCCCCCCTGCGCCGCAACGATCCGCGCGGCCGCGTCCTCGAAGCTGATCCGCCAGGCCATCGCCATCCGGCGGAGTTGCACATAGGCCTCGGCGTCGGACTTGCCCCGCGCGGCGAGAAGCGTCACCGCGCGGACCACCGTCTGCCGCTCCTCCAGCCTGCGCCGCAGATCGGCGATCTCGGCCGACAGGGCCTTCTGCGCGTCGAAGGCGTCGCGCGCGATCAGAAGCGCCGAATAGGCCCCGCTGTCGCCCACGGGCTTCAGAAGCTGCGCGTGCGCCCCCGCCTTCAGCGACCATTCGATCCGGCCCGGCGCCTCGGAGCCGATGAGCGCGATCATCGGGATCGGCGGCTGGCCCGGCTCCCAGGGGAACATGCCGTCATTGCCCATGTCGGCGTCGAAGAAGATGTAATCCGCCGCCAGCGCCTCGGGCCCCAGGTCCGGCCAGGACTGCGTGACCTGCAACCCGATGGCCGTCAGCTGTCGGGTCAGGGCCTGCACCGTGGCATGGGGGCGGTGCAGGATGATCGCCTGCGCGCCGCCAAGGTTGGGAATGCGGATCGGCCGGCGCTTCATGACACCACCTTCAGGACCGGCGCCACCGGCGCCTGCCGGCTGCGCGTCAGGTAGGGATCGCCCGGCACGGCCTCCATCCTTTTCAGCACGCGGAAGGCGCCGCCCTCGACCCGTGCGATGATCACCGGCAGAACGGTGTGATGCGTATCGGGATCGACGATCCCGCGGCTCCGCTCGCCTGCCAGAAGCCGGGACAAGGGCCAGTTTTCGGCCCCCGACCGCCCGTTCAGGAGACGCGCCAGCTCCATCACCGCGGAATAGGCCGCGGCCTCGTGCGAGGAACCGAAGTTGCCTTCGCCCGGCCAACCCGGCACCCCGCGGAAATAGGGGCCCGCCGCGACTAGGCCCTCGGCCGCCGGCCCCAGCGCCGGCAGTTCACATTCGGTCATGTTGCAGGACAGAACCGGGCAGCGGTCGGGACGGAAGGCCGGATCCTCCTGCCCGAGCGCCCGGTAGGCCGCCATGAATTCGTAGGACGACGGTCCGATCAGCGAGTTCAGGATGAAGTCGGGGCGGGCATAGCGCAGCTCGTCGATCATCCGTCCGACCTCGCGCGAGCCGATGGGCAGATAGCGTTCGCCCAGAACCTCGCCGCCCGCCGCGGTCACGCGTTCACGCGCAAGGCGGTTCATCTCCCAGCCCCAGATGTAGTTCGACCCCGCCAGCCATGCCCGACGCCCATGCGCAGGCATCACCCAGTCGAGCAGGGGCAGCAGGTGCTGGTTTGGGCAGGCATGGGTGTAGACCACATGATCAGAGGCCTCGAACCCCTCGTATGGCACCGCATACCATAGCGTGCCACCGAACTTCTCGACCGTCGGGATCACTTCCTTGCGGCTCCAGCTGGTGATGCAGCCCACCACATGCCGCGCCCCGGTGTCCCGCAGGATCTCTTCGCAAAGCGGGCCGTAGGCATCGATATTGCCTGCCGGGTCGCGCTCGACCGGCACGAAGCTGACATCCAGTGCGGGATCCGCGTTGATCTTGGCGATCGCGCCCAGCGCGCCGGATCGGCAGGCTTCCGCGATCAGCGAGTAGCTGCCGGAGCGCGAGAAAAGAAGCCCCAGTTCGATCCGCCGCTTCAACCGACCCCCCGAAAAGCCGAAAGGCCCCGTCGCAGCCGCAAGGACGGTCTGCGCGCGAGGCCCGAGTGCCTAGTGTCGTCATGACGATGTTCGCCTGCGACGATATGCCAGCCGGATCTGCGGTCAAGGCCCATCGTGCATCTTCGCCCTCGAAAACCAGCAAGTGATCCGTTTTGCCCAGAACTTGGGCTACAGGTGACCTGCCCGCCCTCCGCAAGGTCACCCGCTCATGGGCCGGCACGCGCTCCGCGCCCGCGCGCCCCAAAGCCCGGTTACGCTCGTTCCGCCCGGCCACGTCGAACTCGCGGGCGGCAAGCAACATCTGCTCCAGCTCCTGGGGCTGGCTTAGGTAGCTTGATCGAGCGATCAGCTGCAGATGTCTTGCCGTTCAGGGTAGGCGGTACAGGAGGAGCCGTTTGCCAGCCAGCCAGGCCTCGCCGATCGCTGGAACCGGGAAGGATCGCTCGCCGGTGGTCAGGATGAGGCCACCGGGGTGGCTGGCAACCCAGGGGTCCACTTCATCGTTGGGTAGCACTTCGACGGCAGATGTCAGGCGCGCCGTGAAACCGAATTCTCCCTGATAGGGATAGCCGTGGATCGCCACACCGGCCGCCGGTGCCCGCCCGAGTTCGGCCTCAAACCGTCCGGTATCGAAATGCTCGAAGAGAGCGGGGCGCAGCCCGACATGTGCTACTATGAGCGCCACCGGGGCGACAAGCACCCAGGCCAGGGCAGGCAGATGGCGTCCCGCGAAAGCGATGGCCAACAGGCCGGCCCCCGCGATGGCGGCAGCCAGGGCCACTGTGTCCAATCCCAGCGTCTCGACCGCCACGCCGTCAATCCTTGCCCGGCCGGCCGCAAGCAGTGCCGACCAGGCCAGAACCGGGGCTACGACGGCCAGGCACGCGACAACCGCCGTCCATGCGTGTCGCGGCGGGGGCGCGGCGGCCAGCGCCAGTGCAGCCGCCGGCAGCGCCGGCAGCAGGTAATGCACCTGCTTGCCCGAAATCAGCGAGAACAAGACCAGCGTGGACAGGCCCCAGATCGCGAGGAAGCGCGCGCGCCGGTCGCTGCGCAACGTTGCGGATGCCAATCCGCGCAGGGCGGATGGTCGCCACGCCCAGGGCCAGAGCACGATCGGAAGGACCGCGACAAAGAACCAGACCGGCCGCGCATGATCGAACGCATTTACCATCCGCCCCGCGCTCTGCCGCCAGAGCACCTCGGCCCTGTACTCCGGCCCACCAAGCCAAAGCGCGGGTACCAGCCAGACCGCAAGGATCACCGCCGCTGCGCCGATGGCTGCAGCCACGCGCGCATACCAGGATACCGGAGGCCCAGGATCCTCTGCCATCCTCCACAGCGGGCGTGTCAGGGCTAGCGGCATGAGGTGGACCAGAATGACCGGGCCCTTCGCCAGCACGCCGAAGGCAAGCGCCCCAGCAAGGCCCAGCGTGGCAAGGCGGCCTCCGCCCGTATCCATCGACAGCAGCGCCAGAACCCCCAGCAGTGTGGCCGTGGTCAGCATGGTGTCGAACATCGTCAGCGACCCGTAGAGCGCAAAGAGCCCGGTCGAGGCCAGGATCAGGGCCGCCATCGCGCCGAGTTCGGGCCTTTCAGGGAACAGGCGGTCCCCCAGCCTCCAGGTCAGCGCTACCGAGACTACGCCGAAGGCAGGAGCGACCAGCCGCGCGGCAACCTCGCTGACACCGGTCAGGGACCAGACCAGATTGATCAGCCAGAACAGCAGCGGCGGCTTGTGGGCATAGATCTCGCCGTTCAGATGCGGGACGATGTAGGATCCGTCCCGGTGCATCTCCCAGCGACCGAAAGATAGCGCGTCTCATCCACTGGCAGGACGGGACGCATCAGCGGCAAGGCGACAGCGAAGGCGACAGCCAGCGTCAACGCCAGCCCTCCGACGGCGCGGCTGGACAGATTGGGCCGGCCGCGCAGGCCGGAATTGCGAGGCGTCAGGGTGCGTTCAACCTTGGCTGGACCGTGCATGATCTTGCCGTGCGCGGCCAGAGCAGACAAGCCAGACCGAAGGCGAGCATCGTCGTCGGAAGCGCGGCGAATACCAGATCCGACAAAAAGTGCCGACCGCTGCCGATGCGCTGCACCGCCGTAAGCAGCAGAAGTCCCAGCGACAGAAGCGCCAGCCCCCTGAAGCGGCCGGCGGCAGGCCTACCGTCGAACCAGAGCGCACCGATCGCCAGTGCCGTCGTCAGCGCGGTTCCGGCCGCCATTTCGGCCGAGACAAAGGAACAGGCCGACCGACAGTAGCCCGAGATTTCCCAGTCCGCGGTGAATGGGGCTTGCCCGCCGAAGTCCACGATCTGCTCGGGGCGCGCGCGCCCGAAGACATGCTTGAGCAAGCCGTTCACCAGAAGGCCGGGTCCGATCAGGTAAAGCAGGAGGACCATGCCCCAGTAGCGCGCGGCTGAACTGCCTTCGGCCCTGCGCCGCCAGAGACCGACCGGTACCATCACCAGCCCAACGGCTACCAAGGTGACAGAGGCCGCCTTGTTGGCCAGAAGCACACCATCCCAGACCACCCGCCCGGCAAACGCGAAACCTTTCGCCGGGTCGTGAAAAAGCGCCGAGATCAGCAGATCTGGCCACGGCCAAAGCCGGAATGCGATTGCAAGGCCTGCCGTCAGGACGGCCAGAGCCGCCAACCGCCGCCCGCATTCGCGAGGGAAAGCGTCATGCCTTCCGATTTGCATGGATCAGCCAGAGATTGCGGGAATAGATCACCACGCCAAGCGTCTGCCCCAGCACGAAGACCGGATCCTTGCGATAGATGGCGTAGGCCAGCAGCATCACACCGCCGGTCAGCGCGAAATACCAGAAAGCCACCGGCATTACCGAGGATCGTGCGCTCTCCGACGCAATCCACTGCACCAGAAAGCGGACAGTGAACATCAGCTGGGCGCACAGACCGAAGATCACCCAGGCAAGCTCGGTCCCGCTGTTGACGTGAAGGGTTGCCATCAGCCACGTCATGTCTGCCGCTCCGCTTCAGGTGTCTGGATCCGCCCGATTTCAATGGCCCTGGCCTTCTTGCGCCGGCGTATCAGCCAGGCGACGCCCATCAGGTCAAAGATGCCTACGACGGCACGCTGAAGGTTCGAATAGTGCGACCGCCCGCCCAGGCGTGCGCGGTGCCCCACATCCACGTGCACGATCTGCCAGCCGTCGCGGGCGAACAGCGCCGGCAGATAGCGGTGCATGTGATCGAAATAGGGCAGCGCAAGGAATGCCTCGCGCCGAAAGCATTTCAGCCCGCAGCCGGTATCGCGTGTACCATCCCGCAGGACACGCGACCGCAGCCCATTTGCAAGGCGTGAGGCCAGGCGGCGACCGAATCCGTCCTTGCGCCCGACGCGCTGGCCCGCGACCAACCCCAGGCCTTCCGAACCAGCGTCCAGGAACGGGGCGATCAGATGGGGCAGCTCTTCCGGCGGTTCTGCCCGTCGCCGTCCAGCGTACAGATCAGCCGGCCACGCGCAGCGACACCCCCCGAATGAATCGCCGCCGACTGCCCCCCTTGCCGGTCGTGCCGCAGAACGCGCAGCATCGGCCGTTCCGGCAGCGCCTTGTCGAGCAGCAGGGCCATCCCGTCATCGGAGGCATCGTCAACCACGATGATCTCGAAAGGGCCGATGCCCTGCATGCTTTCGACGATCCCGTCGATCAGCGGCACGATGTTGCTGGCCTCGTTCCGGCACGGCACGACGATCGACGTTTTCATGATGACTGCGAGCCCGGCCGCGACATGTAAGACTGGTGCCCTGTCTAGGGTCAGGACTCGTTCTCCATTCATAGCCAGAACATGACGGTTGCGGCGAGTGCGACGGCTGAGAGGAAGACCTTTGGGCAGCGGTCATAGCGGGTGGCAACCCTGCGCCAGTCTTTCAGCCGA
>NZ_SIJH01000001.1 GCF_004762095.1 Tabrizicola caldifontis | reverse complement strand
GTTCAAAAGTCCCATGTGGATCACTCCGTTGCCCCCGCCGCTCACCGCTCTGGGGGAAGGTTCACATGGCTCAATTCTCAGTGGAAATTATACGCCTACCCGGCTCAGTTCTGGGTGGAAATCAACACCAGCAGGCTCAACGACCGATCAGAAAGCACATTGGATGGCAACGTGGTACAGGTCGCAGCTGCGGGAAAAGGCAGCTCCGCGCATCGCGAAGTGGTCGGATCGGCTGGGCGTACTGATGCCGCGATGGGGCATCAGGTTGATGAAGACGAAGTGGGGCAGCTGCAATACCGAGAAGGGGCTGGTGTGGCTGAACCTCGACCTCGCGAAGAAACCTCTGGCCGCCCTCGATTACGTCATCCTGCATGAGATGGCCCATTTCGTGTCACCGCGACACGACGATCTCTTCCTGAGCACGCTTAATCGGCACATGCCGGGATGGAGGCAAATCCGAACCGACCTCAACGCGCTACCCCTGTCGGAATGAAGCCCGACGAAAAAGTTTGACTTCTGTTCCTTCTCGCGAACGCCACTGGCATCGAAGTGTTCAGGTGCTGCGAGGCGTCATCCCAATACTTTCATGGTGTTACAGGCTTTACACCTGAATCACGCAGTCGAGAGGTCCAGAGAATATCGGCCCCGAGAGACTGCTTTCAGACCTCGTGGCGCAGGAAGCAGTGCTCAGCGCACCCCACATAACCCTCGAAAACAACGGGAAAATCGTTGCCCCTTCCTACGCAGAGAAAAAACTCCAGCAGGCAAGTGGCGGAGAGGGTGGGATTCGAACCCACGGTAGGCGCAAACCTACAACGGTTTTCGAGACCGCCACGATCGACCACTCCGTCACCTCTCCGCGCTTCAGGGGTCGTCTATGTGGCGGGGTGGATACCCGGCTCTTGCGGGATGCGCAAGGGCCAAATCGAGAGGTTCGGGGCATTGCGCCGCCCGCATGTTCACGCCCAGTTGCGTCCGGGACGCTTGGCAAGTGCCGGGGCAGGGGTTACCTCTCGGACAGATCACACAGGAAGGGACGCGCATGCCGCTTCACCGTCTGGCCCTCATCGCGCTCCTGTCGCTGTCCGCGCCCGGCCATGCGCAGACCGCCGTTCCTCAGGCCGGGGAAGCGCCTGCGCAGTCCGAAGCCCCAAGCCGTGCAACCGAGGCGCTGCTTGAGGCGCTGAGGCTTGACGAGCTTCTGGCCGTGATGCGCGAGGAGGGGCTGGCACAGGCCGGCACCCTTCAGGCCGACATGTTCCCGTCAGGTGGCGGGACCGAATGGGTGCGGGCGCTGGACGGCATCTATGATGTCTCGCGTCTGCGCAAAGGTTTTGCGGCGGCGATCGAGGCAGAGCTGGGGGGTAACCCAGAAATCCTGTCCGAAATCCTTGCCTTCTACGCCACCGACCTTGGGCAGCGCGTCGTCCTGCTTGAGATCGAGGCCCGTCGCGCCTTTCTGAACGAGGCCGCCGAGGATGCCGCCCGTGTGGCGGCCGACAAGCGGCGTGCAAGCCGCGATCCGCGCGCGGGACAACTCGAACGGTTCATTGCGGCGGGCGATCTGGTAGAGATGAATGTTGCCGGTGCGCTGTCGGGCAATCTTGCCTTCATGACCGGCATGAACGACAGCGGCGCATATGGCGATGGTTTGCCACGCGACCAGCTTATGCAGGATGTATGGGGCCAGGAAGATCAGATCCGTGCCGAAACGCGGTCGTGGCTCGAGGCCTATCTCGGGCTTGCATACCAGCCGCTGGACGATGCCGAGCTAGATGCCTACATCGCCTTCATGGAAAGCCTGGCCGGAAGGCGGCTGAACGGCGCGCTGTTCATCGCCTTCGACCAGGTTTTCCGCCGCGTCTCCTACGAGCTTGGCCGGGCCGCAGGGGTTGCGATGCTTGGCACCGACATCTGAGGATCGCGCGCCGCCCCTTGACTTTGCCTTGGTGCCGCCCGATAAGCGCGCATCCCGGCGTGCGGCGACTCGCGCCGGGTCTGTGTTTTTGATGACGCCCGCAAGGGCGCGCTGTCCGAGGCGGGGAAACCCCGGGAACGCCCGAAAGGGGGCCACAGGGCGCGGAGCGAAGGAAGGAAAGACCCATGTTTGCGGTCCTCAAGACCGGCGGCAAGCAATACAAGGTGCAGGCGGGCGACGTGCTGCGCGTGGAAAAGCTTGATGCCGCGGCCGGTGACAAGATTCAGTTCAACGACATCCTGATGGTCGGCACGACCGTCGGTGCGCCCTTCGTGCCCGGCGCGGCCGTTCAGGCCGAAGTGATCGACCAGATCAAGGGCGAGAAGGTCATCCACTATGTCAAGCGCCGCCGGAAGCATTCCAGCCAGCGCACCAAAGGCCACCGCCAGCACCTGACGCTGGTGCGCGTGACCGAGGTCCTGGAAAAGGGCGCGGAAAAGACCGGCGTGAAACCGGCGATCGGCACTGTTGCCGCGCGTCGCGCCGCGCATGAGGCGCCAGGCGCCGCTGCCTCGAAGGCCGAAAAACCGAAGCGCGCCGCCAAGGCCGCCGCAGTTCAGGAGTAAGTCCCCATGGCACACAAGAAAGCAGGCGGTTCGTCCCGCAACGGTCGCGACTCGGCCGGTCGTCGCCTGGGCGTGAAGCTCTACGGTGGCCAGCATGCCATTCCCGGCAACATCATCTGCCGCCAGCGCGGGACCAAGTGGTTCCCTGGCCAGGGTGTCGGCATGGGCACTGACCACACGATCTTCGCCACGGTCGAAGGGCGCGTGACCTTCAAGAAAGGCCTGAAGGGCCGCACCTTCATTTCGGTGCTCCCCGTCGCCGAGGCAGCCGAGTAGGTCGAACCTTTACAATAAGATTGTAGATGGGGGATCGGCTGAAGGGCCGGTCCCCTTTCTCTTTCGCGCTGAGGGATTGTGGCGGTCCGCCGTCGGCACCGCCGCGAAAGGGCCAAGAAAACGGGCGATTGCATGAGTAACCGGCAATCCCCACATGTGCTTCAAAGGAGGGAAGCCATGCTTCAGGAAAAGATCGCCGCAACCCCGGTCACGATCGAGACCGAGCGGTTCACCCTGCGCCCGGCGCGCAAGTCCGATGCCGGACTATTCGCGCTTTACGCCGGCGACAAGCGGGTTGCAGAGGCGACGCAGGGCATCCCCCATCCCTTGCCACCCGGCGCGGCCGAGGCGTTTTGTGCCCGGGCCATGGCCTCCGGCGGCGATGAGGATATCTGGGTCATGGATGGCACCCGCTCGGGCCTGCCCGAGGTGCTGGGGGTGATCAGCCTGAAGAAGATGGATCGCAACCAGTCCGAGGTCGCCTTCTGGGTCGCGCCTGCCTTCTGGAACCTCGGCATCGCCTCCGAGGCGGTGCAGGCACTGGTCGATGCGAACCCGCAGCAGAACGCGACGATGTTCGCCGAGGCCTTCCAGGACAACCCCGGATCGGCGCGCGTCCTGGCCAATGCCGGCTTCCAGTATCTCGGCGACGCCGAAAGCTTTTCCGTCGCCCGCGGAGTGACCGTGCCGACCTGGACCTATATTCGCAAGCTCGACCCCAAGGGCTGACGGTGGCACCCTGCGGCGCGGCTTGCGCCGCAGGTCCATCCTCTCGTCGCCGGCCTGCGCGCCCTCCTCGGGGGGGCGGGGGTGTGAAGCCCGCTCCGCACGAGCCGGTTGGCCGGAACGGCCAGAGGCGAGACGCCGGCACGCGGCGCCAGCCGCGCCATTCCCGGACTGCTGGCCCGGCTGTACGTCGGGCCATGCCGTCGCTTGAGCATCGTCCCTGCTTCCTGTATCCCCTCTTCCCTGACCTGTCCCCGAAAGCGCCCCCCGATGAAATTCCTTGATCTCGCCAAAGTCTATATCCGCTCCGGCGGCGGCGGGGCGGGCTGTGTCTCGTTCCGACGCGAGAAATTCATCGAATTCGGCGGCCCCGATGGCGGCGACGGCGGCCATGGCGGCAGCGTTTACGCTGAAGCGGTCGAGGGCCTGAACACCCTGATCGACTACCGCTATCAGCAGCATTTCTTTGCAAAGAACGGTCAGCCTGGCATGGGCAACCAGCGCACCGGAAAGTCGGGAGAGGACATCGTTCTGAAGGTGCCTCTGGGAACCGAGATCCTCGATGAGGACGGGGAGACTGTGATCGCCGACCTGACCGAACCGGGGCAGCGCGTCTGCCTTGCCGAGGGCGGCAACGGCGGCTGGGGGAACCTGCGCTTCAAGTCCTCGACCAACCGCGCACCGAACCGGGCCAATCCCGGTCAGCCGGGGGTGGAGCGCACGATCTGGCTGCGGCTGAAGCTGATCGCCGATGCTGGCCTCGTCGGCCTGCCGAACGCCGGGAAAAGCACCTTTCTTGCCGCCGTCTCGAACGCCCGGCCGAAGGTCGCCGACTACCCCTTCACAACGCTGGTCCCGAACCTTGGCGTCGTGGGCATCGACGGCCATGAATTCGTCATGGCCGACATTCCCGGTCTGATCGAGGGCGCCTCGGAGGGCAGGGGCCTTGGCACACAGTTCCTGGCGCATGTGGAACGCTGCAAGGTGCTTCTGCACCTGGTCGATGGTACATCATCCACTGTGGTCAAGGATTACCGCACCATAGTGACCGAACTTGAGGCCTATTCCGCCGTGCTTGGTGACAAGCCCCGCATCCTGGCCCTGAACAAGACCGACGCCATGGACTCGCGTCAGATCAGTGACCGCCGCCGTGCACTGGAAAAGGCCAGCGGGGGGCCGGTGCATGTGATCTCCGGCGTTTCCGGCAAGGGGATCCCCGAGGTGCTTCGTGCGCTTTACGCCACGATCACCGCCGCAGAACCTGCGCAGGAGCCAGCGCCATGGCAACCCTGACTGCGGCCCGATCCGCGCCCGATGTGCGCAGCGCAAGGCGTCTGGTCGTCAAGATCGGCTCGGCACTGCTGGTGGATCGTCGTGCCGGGCTGAAACAGGCCTGGCTTTCGGCGCTGGCGCTTGACGTGGCAGAGGCGAAGGTCCGCGGCAGCGATGTCGTGCTGGTCTCTTCCGGTTCGATCGCACTAGGGCGCAAGATCCTCGGACTGCCGGATGGCGCTCTGACCCTCGAACAATCCCAGGCCGCCGCTGCCGTGGGCCAGATCCGCCTTGCGCGCGCCTATGAAGAGGTGCTGGCTCCGCATGGCATTACTACCGCGCAGGTGCTGGTGACGCTGGAGGATACCGGGGACCGCCGCCGCTACCTGAACTCCCGCGCGACGATGGAGACGCTGCTCTCCCTCGGCGTCGTGCCGATCGTGAATGAGAACGACACGGTGGCCACCGACGAGATCCGCTTCGGCGACAACGACCGGCTGGCTGCTCAGATCGCGGTGACGGTGGGGGCGGATCAGCTGATCCTTCTGTCCGACGTGGACGGTTTCTACACGGCGAACCCCAAGGAAGACCCCACCGCCACCCGCTTCGACGTGGTGGACCAGATCACGCCCGAGATCGAGGCGATGGCGGGCGATCCGATCAGCGGCCTGTCAAAGGGGGGGATGAAGACGAAACTCCTCGCCGCCCGCACTGCCGTTGCCGGCGGATGCGCCATGGCAATCATGGAAGGTTCGACCCTGCGGCCCCTGAAGGCGCTGGCTGAGGGCGCGCCGCGTACCTGGTTCGTCCCCACCGCCGATCCGCAGGTGGCGCGCAAGCGCTGGATCAACGCGATGAAGCCGAAGGGGGAACTGGTGCTGGATGCTGGCGCCGTCGCCGCGCTGAAGGCAGGGAAAAGCCTGCTGCCGGCGGGGGTGACGAAGGTCACCGGTAGCTTCGGGCGCGGCGAGCCGGTGGCGATCCTCAGCCCCGAGGGCGCGGTTCTTGGCAAGGGCCTTGTGCGCTACACTTCGGCCGAGGCGCGCAAGATCGCCGGTCACCGGTCTGGCGAGATCGAGGCGATCCTCGGCTATCAGGGCCGCGCGGCGCTGGTGCACCGGGACGACATGGTGATTTGAGGCACAAATTCCTTCATGAAGGACTTTGCCAGAATTCTTTCCCAAGAATTTTTGGCTTCCAGCAAGAGGACGTGAGACGATGGACGGCCAGTTCACCGACCTGATGACCGAGATCGGCACCAAGGCCCGCGCAGCAGCAGCCGAGCTGGCCTGCGCCTCCTCGGAACGCAAGGCCGCCGCTCTGATCGCGGCCGCAGACGCCGTCTGGACCCGGCGGCAGGAAATCTTCGACGCCAACACCCTTGATCTCGACGCCGCCGACCAGCGCGGCATCACGCCCGCGATGCGCGACCGACTGCGCCTGGACGAGAACCGCCTGCGCGGGATCGTCGATGCGCTGCGCATGATCGCGGAACAGAAGGATCCGGTCGGCCGCGTGCTGGCGGAATGGGACCGACCGAACGGCCTGCATATACAGCGCGTGGCCACCCCCCTCGGCGTGGTCGGCGTGATCTACGAATCCCGCCCCAACGTCACCGCCGATGCCGGTGCGCTCTGCCTCAAGTCGGGCAACGCAGTCATCCTGCGCGGCGGGTCGGAAAGTTTCCAGACCTCCGAAGCGATCCACGCCTGCATGGTTGCGGGCCTGCGCTCGGCCAATCTGCCCGAGGCGGCGATCCAGTTCGTCCCCACCCGCGACCGCGAGATGGTCACGGCCATGCTGCAGGCCACCCAGTACATCGACGTCATCGTGCCCCGCGGGGGCAAGGGACTCGTGGGCCTGGTCCAGCGCGAGGCGCGGGTGCCGGTCTTTGCGCATCTCGAAGGCATCTGCCACGTCTATGCCGATCGCGACGCCGACCTGGAAAAGGCCCGCCGCGTGGTGCTGAACGCCAAGACCCGCCGCCCCGGCATCTGCGGCGCGGCGGAATGCCTGCTGATCGACTGGCAGTTCTACACCAAACATGGCGGCGTCCTGATCGAGGATCTGCTCAAGGCCGGGGTCGAGGTCCGCACCGAGGGCGAGCTGCTGAAGATCCCCGGCACCAAGCGCGCCGCGCCGGACGATTTCGGGCGCGAGTTCCTGGACATGATCATCGCCGCGAAACTGGTGGACGGGGTGGACGAGGCCATCGCCCATATCCGCCGCTACGGCAGCCAGCATACTGAAAGCATCCTGACCGAGAACGACGCTACCGCGCAGCGTTTCTTCGACCGGCTCGACAGCGCGATCCTGATGCGCAACGCCAGTACGCAGTTCGCCGACGGCGGCGAATTCGGCATGGGCGCGGAAATCGGCATCGCAACCGGCAAGATGCACGCGCGGGGCCCCGTGGGGGCCGAACAGCTGTGCAGCTTCAAGTATCTGGTGACCGGCGACGGCGCGATCAGATCCTGAGACTGACCGAGGTCTCGCCGATCTCGGTCACCAGCCGCCGGCCCTGCCGCGCCAGTTCCTCGGCCACCAGCGCGAAATGCACCTGGCCTGCCTCGATTCCCGCCGGTGGGCGGGGTTCGGCCAGCACCTCCCACAGCGCCGATTCGATCTTCAGTCTCGGCGCCTCGGCCCGGATTGCCCAGCCCTCGGCTGTCTGTTCGACCTGCACCTTGCCGCCGTAGGCCAGTGCGCTTTCCAGGCAGTGCAGCAGCAGGAAGACCAGCCGCACGTCGCGGCGCGACAGGTCGCCCTGGCTGGTCCAGGCATAGCCGATGCGACCGGCCCGGCCGAGGTCGGTCAGGATCGACAGCACCTCGGTCCGCGCCACGCGCTGTTCGCCTCGCGCAGCGCCGAAACTGATGCGGAAGAAACGGATGCGCGCGTTGGCATGCGCCACGCTGTCGGCGATCAGCGCCAGTTCCGGCCGGGCCGCACCCGTCTCCAGCGTCAGAAGTTCCACCCCGTTGCCTATTGCCCCTATCGGACTGATAAGGTCATGGCAGATGCGCGATGCGATCAGGGCAGGAAGGTCGGGCTTGTCTTGCATTGGGAAACTTGCGGAAAGGGACGGACGTGACAGGATTGCTGCAGCCGGGCATGCTGGTGCGCCACCCGGATCGGGCCGACTGGGGCCTTGGTCAGGTGCAATCGGTGATCGGATCCCGGGTCACGGTCAACTTCGAACATGCTGGAAAGGTGGTCATCGACAGCAAGCGCATCTCTCTTGTTCCTGACTTCGGGGATTTTCGCCCATAGTGCGAATCTTGCCGCGAAACTCAACCTGTAATAGATGTGCCGCCTTGCCCTTTCCGGGTGACGGTTGCAATGGGTCCGGGCGGGGGATAAGTCAGGAAAGCCCCATGCCGAAGCAAGGACGATGACGGCCGAAGACTCGCCCTACGCCCTGCGGCTTGCCGCGACGGACGAGGATATCCTGTCCGCGCAGCGGCTGCGCTACGAGGTGTTCGTGGCCGAACTGGGCGGGGACGGGCCTCTGGTTGACCACGAGGCCCGGCTGGAACGCGATGCCTTCGATCCGTTCTTCGACCACCTGATCCTGGTAGATCGCCGCCGCGACCCGGCGAACCTTGACCATGTGATCGGTGCCTATCGCATCCTTCCCTGCGACCGACGTGCTGCAGCGGGGCGGTTCTATTCGGAAACCGAATACGACCTGACGCCCTTGCTGAATTCCGGCCGCAAGCTTCTGGAACTGGGGCGTTCCTGCGTGCACATCGACCACCGCGGCGGGGCGACGATGTTCCATCTTTGGAACGGCCTGGCCGAATATGTGCTGGAAAGGGGAATCGAGGTGCTGTTCGGCACCGCCAGCTTTCACGGCACCAACATTCCGGCGCTGGCCCAGCCGTTGGCCTATCTGCACCACAACCATCTGGCACCGCCCGAGATGCGTGTCCGCGCGCTTCCGCCCAACCGGCAGGAGATGGACCTGATCCCGAAGGATCGTCTCGACCGCCGCGCCGCGATGGCCGCGACGCCCGCGCTGATCAAGGCCTACCTGCGCCTTGGCGGCTTTGTCGGCGACGGCGCCTGGATCGACCGTGATTTCAACACCACCGATGTCTGCCTTGTGATGGACACCGGCCAGATGTCGGCACGTCACCGGGATTTCTACATGCGCAAGGCCGGGCAGGGATGAGCGACTGGCTGACGGCTCCGGTGCCGCCGGCGGTGCGCATCGGCCCGCTGGGCTGGCTGCGCGTCCTGTGGCGGGGCTCGCTGATCGGATCCTTCTGCTATGGCGGCCTTGTGTTCCTGCTGCTGGTGCGCCTTGTCGAATGGCCGCTGTGCGGTGCAGCCCGCCCTGTGACACCCTGGATCACCCAGGCGGTCTGCCGCGCCTCGCTTTCCGTCCTGCGCCTGCCGCTTCTGGTCCGGGGCCGGCCGATGACGGTCCCTGGCGCGATCGTGGCCAACCATTCCAGCTGGCTGGACATCCTTGTGCTGAATGCCGCGACCCGTGTCTATTTCGTCGCCAAGTCCGAGGTCTCGGGCTGGCCCGGCATCGGCTGGCTCGCCCGCGCGACCGGCACCGTATTCATTGCCCGCAAGGGAACCGAGGCGAAGAAGCAGCAGGAAATGTTCGAGGCTCGCCTTCAGGCCGGCCATCGGCTTCTGTTCTTCCCCGAAGGTACCTCGACCGACAGCATCCGCGTGCTGCCGTTCAAGTCCACGCTGTTTCAGGCGTTCTTTTCGCCCGCACTGGAACGGACGATGCATATCCAGCCGGTGACCGTGGTCTATCATGCGCCGGACGGCATGGACGCACGGCACTATGGCTGGTGGGGCGACATGGATTTCGCCAGCCACCTGCTGAAGATGCTGGCTACCCCGCGGCAGGGCAGGGTAGAGGTCATATTCCACCCCGAAGTGCCGGTGGATGCGTTCGAAAACCGCAAGACGCTGGCGCAGCACTGCGAAAGAGTGATCCGCACTGCCCATCCGAACGCCGAAGCGTAGGGTGAACTACAGCGCACCAAGCCCTGGCCTCATCCTTCGGGGCCGATGGCTGACGTTCGACTGCGGCTCCGCGCGCAGAGGGGGCATGACGAAGCGGGCAAGACCAGGACAAGGGACGCCGCCGATCGCCCGGATTGACACGTCGAACGCCAGCGGCCCCGCGTGTGGCACCATGCCCGCCCTGTCACCCCAGCGGTGCCATAAGGGACTTCAGCGCGGCAAGCGGATCTTCCGCGCCCCAGATTTCCTCGCCTACCGCGAAGAAATCGGTCACCGGCCCGAAGCGCGCGACCAGTTCGGCCGTCAGAGCGCCCTCGGCAACCACCGGAACCTCGATCACTTCCGTCCACCATTCGAACAGTTCGAACTCTGCCCGGCTGCCATCGCCCAGCCGCGTCTCGCCTACCGGCCCGAAGGCGATGTAATCGGCCCCCGCCTCGCCGGCGGTCATGCCCTCATGCTTGCTGGCCCGGCAGAAGGCGCCGACGATCGCATCGGCGCCAAGCTCCTTCCGTGCCTTTCTGACCGACCTTGCGCCATCGGTCAGATGCACGCCGTCCAGCCCCAGCCTTTCGGCCAGAATCAGGTGGTTGTCGATCACCACTGCCACATCGCGGGCGTGGGCGACCTCGCGCGCGGCATCGGCGGCGCGCATCAGCGTATCCTCGTCCTTCGTGCCCAGCGACAGCCGCAGGCAGGCGATCGCGATCCCATCCAGCACCCGGGCGATCCGGTCGGAAAAATTGTCGGGGTCGAAGCTGGGGGGGGTGATCAGGGTGATCTGCGGGTGATCGTCAGAGGGCATACAAGGGCTCCGGCGTCGGGGTTTTCGCCGCTCTACCAGCCTTTCGGTCGCTTGGCTACCGGCCGCGGGGCCTGTCCTTGCTTGCCAGCCTGCCACGCCTCGCCTATCTGGCCTGCAATCCCAGCAGGAGCCGTCGCATGATCCCGCCTGTCTTCATCCTTGTCCGGCCGCAGATGGGCGAAAACATCGGTGCCGCCGCGCGGGCGATGCTGAACTTCGGGCTGGAACGGATGCGGGTCGTGGACCCGCGCGACGGCTGGCCGAACCCCAGGGCTGTGGCCATGGCATCAGGCGCGGGGCGGGTGCTGGATCAGGCGGGGCTTTTCCCCGACCTGCCCGCCGCGATCGCCGATTGCGACTATGTCTTTGCCACGACGGCGCGGGGTCGCGAGCTGGTGAAGGAAGTCGTCACCCCGGAACATGCCATGGAATTCACCCGCGCAATGGCGGCCGAGGGCAAGCGGGTGGGTGTCCTCTTTGGTCCCGAACGCGCCGGACTGGAAAACGATGACATCATCCGGGCCAATGCCATCGTGACCGTGCCGGTAAACCCCGATTTCCCCTCGCTGAACCTCGCGCAATGCGTGCTGCTTCTGGGGTACGAATGGCGGCGGCACGGAGCCACGGTCGCGCCATCGGTGATGGAGCTTGCCCGGACGGATTTTGCCAGCCGCGAAGAGGTGAACCGGCTGGCGGACCATTTCGAGGAACGGCTGGAGATAGCGGGCTTCTTCTTCCCCGAGACAAAGGCCGAGGGCATGAAGGCCAACCTGCGCAACATGTGGGGCCGGCTTGGCCTGACGCGCGCCGAGGTACAGACCTTCCACGGCATGCTGCGCCAGATCGCCTGGAAGCTGAAGAAGCAGGGCGACTGACCGCCATATGGCACGCTGCCGGCATCCCGCCTCCCTCTCCCTCTCCCGCGAAGGGGAGGGACGGGCGAGTGGCCGCCTTGCGCAAAGGTTCGGCCTGGTCCGGGCGGCCTTCTGGGCCATGATCCCGCCAGAACACGATGCGGTCAGGGCCTGTAACGAGGCAGGATCAGAAGCCGCCCGGGGCAGAGGCCGCTACCCGGTGCGGGCCGCATCACAGCCTTGTCAAACGCCTGGCTACTTGCCCGACGGGCCGTCACCAGGAACGGCAATTCCGTGGCGGGGCATCATCCGCATGAACGATCCCTGCCTGTCGGGGGGCAGAGAGCCTGTCCGGGCCCCGACGTGCGCCCATGTCTCGGGCTGTAGCGCGGTTGAGGGGGTGACGTGGATCAGAATGTCGCGTTCCGTCGCACCAACCTTGCCGATCTCGTTATCGAGGCATTTCGCTCCAGTGCAACCTGGGTGATGAGCCTCTTCTCGGGCCCTTCCGGCTTCGATTGGGGGGCGCAAGCCCGCCGCCCTTGCTTCGAAGGACTTGGCCGGGGACACGGGGGCTGCTTATCATCGCCGCAGGAAAACAGAAACCAGGCAAGAGGCAGAAGGGCATGGATAAACTGACAAGACGCGGCCTGGTTCTGGCCGGTGTGGCGGCGCTTGCGGCGGGATGCGTGCCTTCGCGGCGGGAAGCCGGTGGCGGCTACCGGATGCCGGACCCCGCCCCGAGGCCCGTGCCGAATGCCGGATGGGATGCCTGGGTGGCCGGCTTCAAGGGGCGGGCCGCGGCGCGCGGCATCTCGCAAGGAACGATCGACGCGGCCTTTCGCGGGGCCGGGTTCCTGCCCGAAGTGGTCGAACGCGACCGCAACCAGACCGAGTTCCGCCGCACGCTAGAGGATTATCTGAACATTGCCGCCTCGGAGGAGCGGGTCAGCTTGGGCCGCCAGAAGTTCGCGCAGTATCGGGGAACATTGCAGGCCATCGAGGCGCGCTATGGTGTGGAATCCCATGTCGTCGCGGCGGTATGGGGACTGGAAAGCTTCTACGGCACGCGACGGGGGAACGTTCCGGTCATCTCGGCTCTTTCGACGCTGGCCTACGACGGACGGCGCGGAGAGTTCTTCGAGACGCAGCTCGTCGCGGCGCTGCGTATTCTGCAGTCTGGGGATGTGGCTCCCTCGGCGATGACAGGCAGCTGGGCGGGAGCGATGGGCCATACGCAGTTCATCCCGACCAGCTATCTGGAATTCGCGGTCGATTTCAACGGCGACGGGCGTCGCGACATCTGGAGCGAGGATCCTACCGATGCCTTGGCATCGACCGCGGCATATCTGAAACGCTCGGGCTGGACACCGGGCCTGCCCTGGGGGATGGAGGTGACGCTTCCGCCGGGCTTCGACACCGGGCTTCTGGGGCGCGGCAAGGGCAGGTCCGCGGTAGAGTGGCAGGGGCTGGGCGTGCGCCCCGTCGGCCCGGTGCCGTTGGCGGGTGGCTCGATCATCGCTGGCGGAAATACAGGGGGGGCGCCCCATTTCCTGCTGACGCAGAACTTTGCCACGATCCTGCGCTACAACAATGCGCAGAACTATGCCATCGGCGTCGGGCATCTGTCGGACCGCATCCTGGGGCGGGGGTCGGTGCAGGCGAGTTTCGGTCCGGATGCGACCGGTCTGACCCAGGCCGACCGGCAGGAATTGCAGCGGCTTCTGACTGCGCGCGGGTTCGACACCGGGGGGACGGATGGCGTGATCGGGGCCCGGACCCGCGCCGCAATCAGCGCGTTTCAGGCCAGTGTCGGCCTGCCCGTGACCGGTGAGCCTTCGCCTGATCTGCTGCGTCGCCTGCGATGAGGCCTCATCGGGCCGCACGCTGGGGATGAACCAGCCCGACGCTTTGTGCCGCCGTTGAAGGCGGGGGGTTCACACCCCAGCACCCCCCCCGTAGGATATTTCTGCAGAGAGAAAGGACCATTCTTGCCCTCTGGTTGCGGTGCCGGAGGCCGGCGCTTGCCCGGTCACGCGGTGAGGAGCATTGCCGCAGGGCCTTGAAGGCCCCGGGGTGCGGGCCTAGTGTCCGCCGCAGAACGAGGGGGTAGCGATGGCCGGAAAGCGCAGCATCTTCGAAGAGGTCGGCGAGGGGCAGAAGCCTGCTGCGATGCCCGCAAGCGGCGTGATCGATGCCAGGCCGAAGGGCGCGCGGGCCGGGGTGCGGCTGTGGCTGATCGCGCTGTTCCTGCTGGTTGCCACAATGATCGCGGTCGGCGGGATGACCCGGCTGACCGACAGCGGCCTGTCGATCACCGAATGGCGCCCGGTCACCGGTGCAATTCCGCCGCTGAACGAGGCAGCCTGGCTGGTCGAGTTCGAGAAATACCGGCAGATCCCGCAGTATCAGCTGGTGAACAAGGGAATGAGCCTTGAGGAGTTCAAGACCATCTATTGGTGGGAATGGGGGCACCGGCAGCTGGGGCGGCTGATCGGCCTGGTCTGGGCGCTGGGCTTCCTTGGCTTTGCCCTTGCCCGGCGGGTGCCGCCGGGCTGGTCGGGGCGGCTGTGGCTGCTGGGCGGCCTCGGCGGGTTGCAGGGCGCGATCGGCTGGTGGATGGTGTCGTCGGGCCTGACCGGAGAGATGGTCTCGGTCGCCTCTTACCGGCTGGCCACGCATCTTGGGCTGGCCTTCGTGATCCTGGGGGTCCTGGCCTGGTATGTCTTTCTGCTGGGCCGGTCCGAGGCAGAGCTTATGACGGCGCGGCGGGGGCGCGAGGTGAAGCTCTTCGGCCTTGCTACCGGGCTGATGCATTTCGCCTTCCTGCAGATCGTTCTGGGGGCGCTGGTGGCGGGTATCGATGCTGGCCGGGCCTTTCCGACCTGGCCCCTGATGAACGGCCAGTTCTTTCCCGCAGACGCTTTCTATGTGCCCGACGGGCAGGGGGGCAGCCTGCCAATGTGGCATGCGTTCTTTGAAAATCCCGGCCTCGTGCAGTTCATTCATCGCATGTCGGGCTATCTGCTGTTCGGCTTTGGGGTGGTGGTCTGGCTGAAGGGGCGCAAGTCCGGCTATCGGGCGACGCGCGCGGCCTTCGATCAGGTGATGGCGATGCTTGTGGTGCAGGTGGCCCTGGGCATTGCCACCGTGCTGACCGTGGCGCATGTGCACGTAGCGATCACCCACCAGATCGGGGCCGTGATCCTCTGGGTGCTGATCCTGCGGGCCAGGCATCTTTCGCAATACCCTGTGGCGGGTTCGATCCGGGAAGGGACAGCATGACAGCCTATGACGAACTGATGGCGTTCCAGCGTCAGACCGAGGCGCTGGCGCAGGTGGCCGGCCGGCTGGGCTGGGACCAGGAAACGATGATGCCCGAGGGCGCCGCCGCACAGCGGGCCGAGGAGATCGGCGCGCTGGAGGCCGTCCTGCATGCCCGCCGGACCGACCCGCGGATCGGCGACTGGCTGGCTGCGGCGGAAGCGCCCGATGCCGTGGCTCGGGCGCAGCTGCGGCAGATCCGGCGCAGCTATGCGCGGGCGATGAAGGTGCCGGCCCGACTGGCCGAGGAGATCGCGGCCACCACCTCGCTGGCGCAGGGGATCTGGGCCGAGTGCCGGTCCCGTGACGATGTGGCAGGCTTCCTTCCGACGCTGCGCAAGGTGGTAGAGCTGAAGCGGGCAGAGGGCGCGGCGCTGGCCGCAGGGGGCGACCCCTACGATGCGCTGGTGGACGACTACGAGCCCGGCATGACCGGCGCGGCCATCGCGTCGATGTTCAATGCGATGCGACCGCGGCTGGTCTCCCTGCGGGAGAAGGTGCTGGGCGCCGAAGCGCCGCACGGGCTTGTCGGGACTTTCGGTCATGATGACCAGCTGGCCTTGGCGCGCGAGTTGGCCACGGCCTTCGGCTATGACTGGTCGCGCGGGCGCATCGACCTGGCGGTGCACCCATTCAGTTCGGGCTCGGGCCACGATGTTCGGATCACGACGCGGGTCAGCGAGACCGATCCGTTCAACTGCTTCTATTCCACGATCCACGAGGTCGGCCATGCCGCCTACGAACAGGGGATCGACCCGGCCTATGCGCTGACGCCGATCGGGCAGGGCGTGTCGATGGGCGTGCATGAAAGCCAGAGCAGGTCTTACGAGAACCAGCTGGGTCGCAGCCGAGCCTTCACCGGCTGGCTGTTCGGGCGGATGCGCGAAATCTTCGGCGATTTCGGCATCGCGGATGCGGATGCCTTCTATCGGGCCGTGAACCGGGTGCATCCGGGCTACATCCGCACCGAGGCCGACGAGGTCCACTACAACCTGCACATCATGATGCGCTTCGATCTGGAACGCGCGCTGATCCGCGGCGATCTGGACGTGGCTGATCTGGAGGCCGCCTGGAACGATCGCTTCCGCGCCGATTTCGGGGTGGCGGTGGACCGTCCCGCGAACGGGATGCTGCAGGACGTGCACTGGTCCTGCGGGCTGTTCGGCTACTTCCCGACCTACACGCTGGGCAATGTCTATGCCGGCTGCCTTGTCAAGGCGCTGCGCGCAGAGGTAGCGGGGCTGGACGCGATGATGGCCAAGGGCGACGTCTCGGCGGCGACGGGCTGGCTGCGCGACCGGCTGCAACGACATGGTGCGCTTTACGAACCGCGCGAGGTGGTGCAGCGGGCCTGCGGGTTCGAGCCAAGCGAGGGGCCGCTGCTTGACTATCTCGAGGCCAAGTTCGGCGAGATCTACGGGGTCTGACGCAGGCTTTCCGGGGCACTTTCCCTTATCCGATGGCCCATGCATCGGTGACTTGAGGCTTGCCTTTGCAGGCGGGACTGGCATGGATAGGCCATGTGTAGCGCCACCTTGCATCCGACACTGAGCATCCGCATCCGCTTTGGCGCCACAGGGATGATCGGGCCGGGCAAGGCTGAGCTTCTGGATCGCATTGCGGCAACCGGGTCCATCGCCGCTGCCGCGCGCGAGATGGGGATGAGCTACAAGCGAGCGTGGACGCTGATCGAGACGCTGAATGGCATGTTTGACAGGCCGCTTGTTGAATCCACGCGGGGCGGGACAGGCAAGGGTGGCGCGGTGCTCACCGATCTCGGTCAGGCGGTCTTGGCCGAATACCGCGCGGTAGAGAAGGCGGCGCGCGACCACGCCGTGCAACACCTGGTCCGACTTCACGGTTGGCTGCGCGAGCCCGAAGGAAAGATGCGACCAGAGGATTGACGCGCGCGCGGACCTGAGGCGATATGTTTTCCGAAACATATCGGAGGTGCCCCCGTGATCCGTCGTCGCGTTGCAATTGCCCTGGGCCTTGTTGCATCCCTCTATGTCTGTCTGCCGCTCTCCCTGCCGGCTGCCGCCGAAGAGCCCCCGGTCATAGCAGCAGCGGCAGATCTGCAATTTGCCGCGACCGAGATCGCCGCCGCCTTTGCCGCCGAGACCGGGAAAGTGGTGAAGCTGTCCTTCGGCTCGACCGGCAACTTCGCCACCCAGATCCGCGAAGGCGCGCCGTTCCAGATGTTCATGGCCGCCGACCAGAAGTTCATCGCCGACCTTCATGCCGAGGGGCTGACCCGCGATGAGGGCACACTTTACGCCGAAGGCCGCATCGTTCTGATGGCGCCGCATGGCTCGGCACTGAAGCCGGACGAGGCGCTGGACAATCTCGCTGCGCTGATCGAGGAAGGTAAGCTGACGAAATTCGCCATCGCAAACCCCGAACATGCCCCTTATGGCCTGCGCGCGATGGAGGCCTTGCAGCATCGCGGCCTGTGGGAGAAGATTCAGCCTTACCTCGTTCTGGGCGAAAACGTCAGCCAGACTGCGCAGTTCGCGCTTTCCGGCAATGCCGAGGGTGGGATCATCGCTCTTTCTCTCGCGCGTGCCCCCGAAGTTGCTGCCAGGGGCGAGTTCGCGCTGATCTCGCACGACTGGCACGAACCGCTGTTGCAGCGCATGGTTCTGTTGAACAACGCGGGCCCCGTGGCCGAGGAGTTCTATGCCTACATCCAGTCGCCCAAGGCGCGCGCGATCATGGTGAAATACGGCTTTGTTCTGCCAGACGAGGGCTGACCTTGGACTGGACTGCCCTTACCCTTTCGCTGGAACTGGCCGCCTGGACGGTGGCGATCCTTCTGCCGGTCTCGGTCCTGGCAGGCCGCTGGCTGGCCTATGGCCGGTTCAGGGCCAAGGGCGCGGTCGAGGCGCTGGTGATGCTGCCCCTGGTGCTGCCGCCCACGGTGTTCGGCTTCTACCTGCTGGTGGCCTTCGGGCGGAACTCTCCGGTCGGGGCCTTCTGGCAGGAAACCTTCGGACACCAGCTCGTGTTTACCTTCGAGGGGCTGGTGGTCGCCTCGGTCATCTTCAACCTGCCCTTCGCGATCCAGCCCGCCCAGCGCGGGTTCGAGGCCATCGCGGTGGAACTGCGTGAGGCGGCGGCGACCTGCGGCATGTCGCCGTGGCGCAGCTTGTGGAAGGTCGAACTGCCACTTGCCTGGCCGGGGCTGATGACGGCGATGGTGCTGACCTTTGCCCATACGCTTGGCGAATTCGGCATCGTGCTGATGGTCGGAGGGTCCATCCCTGGCGAGACCAAGACCATCGCCATCGCCATCTACGACCGGGTGCAGGGCTTCGACATGCGCGGTGCCGGCATCATGTCGGCGGCGCTGGTCGCCATCTCCTTCACCGCCATCGCCATCACCTACTGGCTTTCGGCCCGCATCGGGCGGAGGCTGGCGTGACGCTCTCCGTGGCGCTTCAGGCCAAGGCGCCTATCCCGCTGGACGTGGCCTTCTCGGTCGTGCCGGGGGAACTTCTGGCGCTTGTCGGCCATTCCGGGTCGGGCAAGACCACGATCCTGCGCAGCATCGCCGGGCTGTGGCGACCCGCGACCGCCCGGGTCGCGGTGGATGGCGAGGTCTGGCTCGACACCGGATCCGGCATCGCCCTGCCCACGCATCGCCGGCATGTCGGTGTGGTGTTCCAGAACTACGCGCTTTTCCCGCACATGACGGCGGCGCAGAACGTGGCAGCCGCCATGGACCGCCCCGACCCGGCCGAAGCCGCGCGGCTTCTGGACCTCGTGAACCTCCACGGCCTGTCCGACCGCAAGCCCGCCCAGCTTTCGGGTGGCCAGCAGCAACGGGTGGCTTTGGCCCGGGCGCTGGCGCGGAAACCGGCGGCGCTTCTTCTGGACGAACCCTTCTCGGCGGTGGACCGGGCCACGCGGGAACGGCTGCATGCCGAAATCCTTGCCCTGCGCGCCCATCTGAAGATGCCGGTGGTGCTGGTCACCCACGACATGAACGAGGCGCAGCTTCTGGCCGACCGGATGCTGGTGATCGAGAAGGGCAGCGTCGTGCGCGAAGGCACCACCGCCGCCGTGATGGCCGACCCCGACGCCCTGCGCGCCATGGGCATCCGCGAGGTCGCGGCCCTGCTGCCCGCCATCGTGGCCGGCGAGGAGGAGGACGGCCTGACCCGTCTGACCACCGCCACCGGGCCGCTGTTCCTGCCGGGCATCGGCAGTCCGCCCGGCACGCGGCTGCGGGTGCGGATCATGGCGCATGAGGTGATCCTGTCCCGAACCAGGCCCGAGGGGCTGTCGGCGCAGAACATCCTGCCCTGCACCGTCACGACGATCCGCCCCGGCGACGGACCGGGCGTCATGGTCCACTTGGCCGTGGGGGCGGAAGAGATCCTGGCGCGCATCACCCGCCGCGCCGCTGCGCAACTGGCCCTGCAGCCGGGTGATGCGGCCCACGCGGTTCTGAAATCCCTGTCCGTCGCGCGCGACCACATCGCCGCCGAACGTGGTCGGGGCTGAGCCGGCATTGGGCCCTGTCTGCCACAGCCTTGTGGCAGACAGGCCGTCGGGGTGTTGACGATCCGCTGTCCCAGGCCATAGGCGACTAAGCCGCGTCTGGCGCGCAGCGCGACCGGTGCCGGGTATCAGGTTTCCGGGCGACCGGGCTGAACGAAGATGGCCAGACGGCAAGACAAGGCCATGAGAGCTTGAACATGGAAGACGAAGAGCATCCGATCCTGAATGCCTTGCTGCGGGCGGGCCTGGTTCTGTCGCTTCTTGCGCTGATTGGCGGGTTCCTGGGCGGGCTGCATCCCCTTGGCGATTCGCTTTCGGTGGGGCGGGCCCATGCGGCCGGGGCGCTGGTCGTTTTCGCGCTGCTGGCGATCTGGGCGGGTCAGCGCCACACGGCCTTCGGGGCGCTTCTGGTGGGTCTGCTTGTCGGGGGGCAGGTTGCCCTGGTCTATCTGTGGCCTGGGCCGCCGGGGCGCTTCCTGCTGTATCAGAAGAACCTTCGCTACGATAACGCCCGGCTTGTGGAACTGGAGGCCGACATTCGCGCCGCCGAGCCGCTGGCAGTCACGCTTCAGGAAGTTTCCGCTCCGAACCTGTCGCTTCTGTCGTCTCTTGCGGATGTCTATCCGCATCAGCACCACTGCCCGGGGCGCGCGGTCGGGGGGCAGGCCATCCTGACCCGGCTGACACCGGTCGCGGGCAGCGGCACCTGCGCCAAGGGCCTTGCCGCAGTGCAGGTGGAATGGCAGGACCACAGGATCTGGCTTGTGTCGCTGCATCTGCAATGGCCCTGGCCCTATGCCCAGGCCGAACATGTGGCCGAAATCCTGCCGGTCCTGCGCGGGCTGGATGGGCCGGTGCTGCTGGCCGGCGATTTCAATATGGTGCGATGGGCACACTCGGTCGAAGCGCTGGCCGAGGCGGCGCGCGTGATTCCGGCCAGCCCGACGCGCGGAACCTTTCTGGGCTTCGACCCGGTGCTGCGTCTGCCGATTGATCACGCCTTTGCACCCGCGGGCGGGCGGATCACGTTGCGGCCTGCGCTCGGGTCCGACCATCTGGGGATTCTGGCGCAACTGGAGCCCTGAGCATCGGTCGCAGTCCCTCGCCGCCGCGTCACCGTGGCCTTGGTCGCATGCAGCCGATCGCCGGTGGCTTCCGCACGCCCTGCTGGCGTCGGCTTAGCGCAAGGACAAGGTAATGCAAGCGGGAACCCGCCGGGCCAGATACGGCTAATGGCGTCTGTCGCGTGTGATCCCGGCCTGGCCCATAAGCCGCGGATCGAAGGGATAGGTGGTCAGCGTTTCGCAGCCCGTTTCGGTGATCAGCACCTGATCCTCAAGCTTGATCGAGAAGTCACCCCCTTCGGGCGAGACAAGCGCCTCGACACACAGCACCATGCCGGGTTCCAGCGCGGCATCGAAGGCGCCGGGGATCCAGCCGTCGGGGTAATGCACATAGGGCCATTCGTCGCAAAGCCCGACCCCGTGCATCTTGCAGGAATATTTCTGCGCCCAGTATTCCGGGGCAAGCTGGTGGCCCTGCATCACCAGCTCCTCGATCGTGACGCCCGGTTTCAGCCGCGCCTTGTGGTCGGCGATATGGTCCAGTGCATGGTGGAAGGCCGAGACCATCGCGTTCGATGGCCGAGCGTCGCCCACCCACCAGGTCCGGCTGATGTCGATGCAGAATCCATAACAGCCGATCAGGTCGGTGTCGAAGGCCACGATCTCGTTTTCCTGCACGATCCGCGGCCCGCATTCCTGGAACCAGGGGTTGGTCCGGGGCCCCGAGGCAAGAAGCCGCGTCTCGATCCATTCGCCCCCGCGCCGGATGTTGGCGGCATGCAGTTCCGCCCAGATCGCATCTTCGCTGACATTGCCCTTTGGCACGTTTTCCCGCGCGAAGGCCTCCATCTCGGCGACCGCGGCCTCGCAGGCGTGATGGGCGCAGCGCATGGCCAGGATCTCGTCCGGCGTCTTGACCGCGCGGACCCGTTCCGTCACCTCCTCGCCTTCCTCGACGGAGAAGCCCGCGGCCTCCAGCGCGCGCAGGCCGTGGACCATGATCTTGTCCACCGCGAGCCGCCGGTTGGTGCCCGCGTGTTCCCGCATCACCTCATCGACCTGCGCGGCAAAGCCCTTTGCCGCCTCCATCCCCCGGTCGCCGGTCGAGTTGTAGAAGAAGGTCGCGCCAGAGCGAATCTCCTTCACCAAGGGGTTGAAGGTCACGAGGAAGGGCGAGTTCTTGTATTCCCACATCACCATGTGGCCGTCGGCGCAGATCAGGCAGGCGCGGAACGGGTTGTGGGTGTTCCAGAGCTGCATGTTCGTCGTGTCGGTCGCATAGCGGATGTTCAGCGGGTCGAACATCAGCAGGCCCCCGTAATCCCGCGCCACGATCCCCGCGACCAGCCTTTGCCAGCGGTCGTGCCGCATCCGCCCCAGATCGGGAAGGCGCAGCCCTGCTGCCTCCCATTCCCGGAAGGCCAGTTGCGTCGGCCCGATCTCCACCCGGTCGTTGTCGTTGGGCGTCCCGTCCCCCAGCCGCGGCCCGCGCGAGGGGTCAATCTTCCGGCGGTCGCGGTGATAGTCGGTCATGCGGGCCTTCTCCCTGTTCGGGCAAGCATGCCGCCTTGGTCGAATCCGGCCTTGGCCAGCAGCGACGCCCCTGGTCGCAAACGTGTTGGTTGCAGCCGCGCGTGCGGCGTGGTCAAAGACAGCCATGGTCAATCCGATGCAAGACGCGCCGATCCTTCAGGACCGGCTTCCGCTACACCCATGGGCCGACCCGGTGACGCGGCGCCTGCCTGGCATCCAGCCGGTGCAGGGTCGCGACTGGTTGCGTGTTGACGAGGCCTATGCCGCCCAGATGGCGCTGCGTGACCGTCTGATCGCGGCGCAGCCCCAGGTCGTCCACGCCCTGCTGCCCGAAGCACGTCCGGCCGCGGACGAGCTTTACGTCACCGTGCTTGACTGGCTGCGCGGTGAACCGGGCTTTTCCGTGACCGACCACAGCGTTACCCGCCCCGATGGCGAGACGGTCGCCCTGGATGCGACTGAACCGCTGCTGACACTTGGGCGTCTGGTCCAGCAGGATCTTTGCTTGATGGAGGCGCAGGGCGACGAATACAGCCTGACGGGGGCGATCCTGTGTTTCCCCGCAAGCTGGACGCTGGCGCAGAAGATCGGCCGTCCCATGACCGGCATCCACGGCCCGGTGAAGATCTATGATGCCCAGCTTGCCGCCCGCGTTCATCGCCTGCTCAGCGCAATCCGGCCAGAGCAGCCGCTCTGGCGGATGAACTTCTTCACCTACGACGATTTCATGTTGCACCACCCGCGAGTGGAAGGCGACTGGCGACGGCAGCCCACCGGGCAATCCTATGTCCGCTGCGAACGTCAGACGCTTCTGCGCCTGCCGCAGACCCGGGCGGTACTGTTCGCCATACACACGATTGTCGTCGATGCACGTCAGATCAGCGCCGAGGACTACGCGGCGTTGCGCGCGGCGCTGCACTGAAGGACAGGCAATGCCCGGACTGATCCGCAGAACCCTTCTGGTCGGTGGTGCCGCAGCGGCGGCCGGTGGCCTGGCCCTGTGGCGCTGGCGGCCGGAACGGGCAGCCGAGGTTGTCTATGGCCCCGACCCCAGCCAGGTCATGGACATCACCCGGCCGCGTGGAACGGCGCCTGTCCCCGTGCTGGTGATGATCCACGGCGGGGCCTTCCGCACGGGCGACAAGGCCGATCTGCCCGTCTGGCCCGAGTATCTGGATTCCGGAATCGCTGTGGTGCGTGTCAATTATCGCCTTTCCGGCACCGCTCGCTGGCCTGCCCAGGGCGATGACTGCCTCGCCGCCGTTGTCCACTTGCAGCGTCATGGGGACCAACTGGGGATTGCGCCGTCCCGAATGGTGCTGCTGGGCCAGTCGGCGGGGGCGTTCCTGGCAGTCTCGACGGCGCTGAGCCTGGTCGAGGTGGGATTGCCGCCGAAAGGGGTGGTCAGTCTTTACGGGCCGATGGATTTTTCGACCATGGATCGTGACATGGCCACCTTGGGCCGAACGCCCGCCATGGGCTCCGCCGATGCAGCCGACAGCCCGGAAAGCCAGCTTCTGGGATATGCCGTGGGCGAAAACCGCCCCAAGGCGCGCGCGGCGGGGCCGATCGGGCGGCTCGACCGCCTGCGCGAGCCGCTGCCACCGCTGTTCATCCGGCACGGCGACGCAGATCCTCTGGTCGCCGACCTGCAATCGAAGCGCTTGCGCGAGGCCTGGATTGCCGCCGACCCGGATGCGCGCATCGACTACAGGCTTGTCCCCGGTGCCGGCCACGGTGGCAACCTGTTCGAGACCGATCCGGTGCGCGGCGAACTTGTTTCCTTCGTTCGCTCGGTGCTTGCCTGACTGGCCTCGGGGTCTTGCGGTCCTCTGGCCGGATCCGGCGAAGGTCTGGTGCCTTAGGTCATTCCGACCGCGCGGATTCCCAATCTCGTGCCTGCCGCACCATCTGGACGATGGGTCGGACGGTGTCGTCGGACCCATGTAGCAGGGTGGCCAGCGTCCGCATGCCTGAATGAAGAAAGGGCGCCCGAAGGCGCCCCTTTGCCCCTGTGTCCGAAGGACTTAGCAGGAGTAGTACATCTGGTATTCGACCGGGTGGGGCGTATGCTCGTAGGCGTAAACCTCTTCCCATTTCAGCGCCATGTAGGCTTCCAGCTGGTCCTTGGTGAACACATCGCCCACCAGCAGGAAGTCATGATCGGCTTCCAGCGACTCCAGTGCCTCGCGCAGCGAACCGCAGACGGTCGGGATTTCGGCCAGTTCTTCCGGCGGCAAGTCATAAAGATCCTTATCCGATGCCGGACCCGGGTCGATCTTGTTCTTGATGCCGTCCAGACCCGCCATCAACAGGGCCGAGAATGCCAGATAGGGGTTCGCCGACGGATCGGGGAAGCGGGCTTCCACACGCTTGGCCTTCGGGCTTTCGGTCCACGGAATACGGACACAACCCGACCGATTGCGGGCCGAATAGGCACGCAGCACCGGCGCTTCGAACCCGGGGATCAGCCGCTTGTAGCTGTTGGTCGAGGGGTTGGTCAGCGCGTTCAGGGCCTTGGCATGCTTCAGGATGCCGCCGATGAACCACAGGGCCTCCTGGGAAAGGTCGGCATACTTGTCGCCCGCGAACAAGGGCTTGCCGCCCTTCCAGATCGACATGTTGACGTGCATCCCCGAGCCGTTGTCGCCCTTCATCGGCTTCGGCATGAAGGTCACGGTCTTGCCGTAGGCGTGGGCCACGTTGTGAATGACGTACTTGTACTTCTGGATGTTGTCGGCCTGCTCCACCAGCCCGCCGAAGATCATGCCCAGTTCGTGCTGGCAGGTCGCGACCTCGTGGTGGTGCTTGTCCACCTTCATGCCCATCCGCTTCATGGTCGAAAGCATTTCGCCGCGGATGTCCTGGGCCTCGTCGATCGGATTGACCGGGAAATAGCCACCCTTGTGGCCCGCGCGGTGGCCGTAGTTGCCGCCTTCGGTCACGGTGTCGGTGTTCCAAGCGGCGGCCTCGGCGTCGATCTCGTAGGCCACCTTGCGCGGCGTCACCGAATAGCGCACGTCGTCGAAGATGAAGAATTCGGCCTCGGGGCCGAAATAGGCCGCGTCACCGATGCCCGAGGATTTCAGGTAGGCTTCCGCCTTCAGCGCGGTCTGGCGTGGACAGCGGCTGTAGGCCTCGCCGGTGTCGGGCTCGACCACGTTGCAGTGCACGGCCATGGTCTTTTCGGCGTAGAACGGGTCGATATAGACCGAGGCCGCATCCGGGATCAGCTTCATGTCGGACTGGTCGATCGACTTCCAGCCCGCGATCGACGAGCCGTCGAACATGAAGCCTTCCTCGAAGAAATCCTCGTCCACCAGGTCCGCGACCAGCGTCACATGCTGGAGCTTGCCCTTAGGGTCGGTGAAGCGGATGTCGACGTATTCGACCTCCTCGTCCTTCATCAGTTTCAGAGCCTTGGCAACGGCGCTCATCTGACTGCCTTTCACGATTGAGTGGTTGATGGTTCAGGCCCTTGGGGGGCCGGTTCAGACTGCATCGTCGCCGGTTTCGCCCGTGCGGATGCGGATTGCTTGCTCGATGGGCGAGACGAAGATCTTGCCGTCGCCGATCTTGTCGGTGCGTGCCGCGGAAACGATCGCTTCGATGGCGGTGTCCACCATGTCGTCCGACAGGACCACCTCGATCTTCACCTTGGGAAGGAAGTCCACGACATATTCGGCACCGCGGTAAAGTTCGGTATGCCCCTTCTGACGACCGAAGCCCTTGACCTCGGTGACCGAAAGACCCTGGATGCCGGCTTCCTGAAGCGCCTCCTTCACTTCATCCAGCTTGAACGGCTTGATGATTGCTTCGATTTTCTTCATTGGGCAGGCTCCCCCCGCTTGCGTCTTGCCCCTCTGATCACTTCCCAGCACGGGGGGCAATGTGACAGGGTTGCCGCAAAGGGCAGGGGCGGGGAATTCCCGAATATCTGCTATTTTTTTGTGCAGAACGCCCTTCAGTTGGGCAGAGTGAAAACGGTATGCCGCGAAAATGACCGAACTTCTGACCGCAGCGCAGATGCGTGCCATCGAACAAACGGCAATCTCTGAGGGCGAGGTTAGGGGCCTGGATCTGATGGAACGCGCCGGACGCGGCGTGGTCCAGGCGATTTTCGACGAATGGCCAGAACTGAAGGCCACCTCGCACCGGGCGGTGGTTCTGTGTGGACCGGGCAACAACGGTGGCGACGGTTTCGTTGTGGCGCGGCTGCTGCGCCAATGGGGCTGGGACGTGCGGGCATTCCTTTACGGCGATGCAGGGCGTCTGCCGCCGGACGCGCGCGCGAACCACGAAAGATGGACGGCCCTGGGAAGCGTGGAGCCGCTTTCCGCGCTTGACCGGTCGGCCTTTACGGATGCTGCCGTGGTCATCGACGCGCTTTTCGGCACCGGTCTGTCGCGGCCGGTCGAGCAGGCGGTCTGGGCGGTTCTGGCGATGGCGCAGCAGGCTGGAGCGCGCCTGGTGGCGGTCGATATTCTAAGCGGTATTTGCGCCGACAGCGGAAGGATCATCAGCCTGGGCGGTTTCGTCGAGACCTCCGCCGCGCTGACTGTCACTTTCGAACGCGCCAAGCTGGGGCACGCGCTGGCGGATGGTGCCATGCTGTCCGGTCGCCTCTGCATCGTCCCGATCGGCCTGGAAGGACAGATGAATGCGCTATGTGGCGGATCGCGCTCGGATGACATCGTGATGGTCGCGCAGGCGCCGATCCTGCGGCTGCGAAAGGCTCAGGGCCACAAATACACGCATGGACATGCCCTTGTCCTGTCTGGTCCCGCTGGCCGTGGCGGTGCTGCACGGCTTGCGGCGCGAGGTGCCCTGCGCATCGGGGCGGGCCTGGTGACAGTGGGTTGCCCGACACAGGCAAGCGCCGAGAACGCCGCGCGGCTGGATGCGGTGATGCTGCGAGAAGTGGCGGATGGCCCGGCCCTTGCCCGGACGCTTGAGGACGGGCGGATCAATGCACTTTGCCTGGGGCCGGGGATGGGCACCGGGGCGCGGGAGGCGGGGCTCGTGGCGGCGGCGTTGCAATGGCGGGCTTCGGACGGGCATTCGCAGCGCAGCCTGGTCCTGGATGCCGATGCCCTTACCATCCTTTGCCGGAACCCGGACCTTTTCGCCGCGCTGCACACCGGGTGCGTCCTCACCCCCCATTTCGGAGAATTCGCCCGGCTATTCCCCGATATTGCCGAAAGGCTGGCGGCCCCTGCTACCGAAGGGCCGGCCTATTCGAAGGTAGATGCCACGCGAGAGGCGGCACGACGTGCAGGGTGTGTGGTGCTTTTCAAGGGGCCTGATACGGTGATTGCCGAGCCCTCGGGGCGCTGTGCCGTGAATCCCGCCTGTTTCGACAGGTCGGCACCCTGGCTGGCCACAGGCGGGTCGGGTGATGTGCTGGCCGGGTTCATCACCGGACTTCTGGCCCGGGGCTTGCTGCCGTTCGATGCCGCCTGCACGGGGACCAGGCTGCATCTGGAATGCGCCCTGTCCTTCGGGCCTGGGCTCATCGCCGAGGATCTGCCAGAGACCTTGCCGAGCGTCTTCCGCTCACTTGGGGTCTGAATCAGCGCTCTGGCCCACAGACCGTTTCGATCAGGTCAGCAGCTTCCATGCCGCGACCAGCGCCATCAGGGCAAGGGCGATCCCCGCGCCAAGAAGATAGCCCTTGTTCGCTTCAAGAAAGCCGGGACGGCGCGCGGCTGCGATGTGCGCGGTGTCTGGCCGCGCCAACGGTTCGGGTGCGTGGGTAAACAGGCCCTTTTCACCCTGTTCTATCATGTCCAGCCATTCCTGGGCGCTTTGAAGCCGGTAGCGCGGCATCACGCGCATTGCCTTGTCGATCGATTCCAGAAAGCCGGCAGGATAGCCAGGGAAGCGGCCCGAAAGCGGCTGGCAGGGGTCGGACGAACCTTCCGCCACCATCGCCAGACGCCGCTGGCTTTCGGGCGCTGCCTTGCCACTGATCACATGGTAGAAGGTGGCACCCAGCGCATAAAGGTCGCTTGCCGGGCTTTGCTGCGCGCCCGACAGGTAGAATTCCTGCGGCGAATAGCCGTCCTTCACGACGCGTCGTCCTGTCAGCACCCGCGTGGCCCGCATGACCTGTTCGCTGGCCGCGCCAAAGTCGATCAGCACCGGGTTTCCGGTCTGGTCGATCAGGATGTTGTCGGGCGAGATGTCGCGATGCAGGATCCCCGCCTGGTGAATGAAATCGACCGCACTGAGTAACTTCTTCAACATCGCCACGGTTTCTTCCGGCGTGAAGGCCTGGTCGGTCGATTCCAGGATGTCGTGCAGATCCTTGCCGTTGATGAAATCGATTGCCATGTAGGCCGTGTCATTGTCCTCGAACACCTGATGCACGCCGACAATGTTCGGATGCACCAGGCGGGCAAGGCTGCGGGCCTCGTCGATGAAGCCCTGGACGAAGCCGCGGAAATCCCCCGAATGCTTGCGCGAGCGGGCGCGGACGATTCCGCCGGACCTTCGGCAGAGCGTGTTGGGGAAGCACTCCTTGATGACGACGGTGCGATCAAGCGAATCCTTGGCAAGATAGGTGATTCCGAAACCGCCAGAGTTCAGGAAGCCCAGAATTGTGTATTGACCATCCAGAAGCCTTGTGCCCGGTTTCAGATCGTCAGCAAAGACTTCCGGGCCGGCGTGATATCCGTCCGGGTCCAGGCTGGGGTCGATCCGTGTCGGGCCTTGCATCTTGTGTGGTCCGGTCTGCTTTATGTCCTGTCCGGCACTTGTAGCGAGAGCATCGTCCCGACGAACCAAGGGCAGTGCCCAGTGGGGACGTCTGCAATTGGCAATCAGGATACAGACCCGGCCGGTCCGCAGGAAACATGGCCTTGGCACTCCAATTGGCGCATCGCATTGCATCAGGGCGGCCGGATTTCGGCAGCGTCAGAGAGCAGAGTTTTTTCGATATCTGGTAACATTCTGTATCATATGAATAATTCGTTCGACTGGCCTGTCTGCCCATACCGGGCGGCTTCGCTATTGCGTCTCGGATCGGCTCCGGCATTGTTGCCTGAAATCAACAGCCTCCGCCGAAAGCCCTGTTGTGGCGGCGGCAAGCAGCATGCGCCCCGAATATTCAGGGTTGCAGGGGTGGCATGAGTTCAATCTGCAAGGGTGCCGCGCAGGCCGCGCGTGATGTTCGCCCTGATTCGCGTCAACCCGGCGTCCAAGGTCTGGCCCCTGTATCGGGGCCCAGGATGTGGAAGGTGCCGGCAGGAAGCGAATGCCAGTCGCCCGCCGTCCCGTCGGGCCAGATGACCCGCAATTCCGCCCGCTCTGCCGCGCCAAGACCGAAATGCAGCCAGCCGACAGAGCCCGAGACGTGCCCGCCCCCCGCGGCGATCTCGTGGCGCTCGACCGCAGCGCCACGACGGATTTCCACCACCGATCCGATGGCGTTGCGATTGGGTCCGGCCTGTTCCAGCCTGACCTGCACCCAGTTGCCGCCGGGTTCGCCGGTCTGACGCCAGACTTCGGCCGGGGTCCACCGGTTGACCACCACCAGGTCCAGAAGGCCGTCGAGGTTCAGGTCCACGACCTGTGCCCCGCGCGCAACGGACATGCTGGCGATGCCTGCACGGTCCCCGGCTTCGACGAAGGTGCCGTCCCCGGCGGAAAGCAGCAGGTTGTTCGGGTCGCGCTCGGCAAAATCCGGCATCTTCGCGACGTTGCCCTTGGCCACGAAAATGTCCAGCCGCCCGTCGTTGTTCACGTCGGCGAACTGCGGATGCCAGGCTGTCGAGGGGCGCAGGTCGCCCCCGGTATAGGGCCGATGGGCCGTGACGCCAGAACGGAAGGCCAGATCGGCATAATCGGGTTTGCCCGAGGCCGGATCCTTCAGGAACTGCAACTTGTTGTCGGCCATCGAGGTCAGGTAGTAGTCTGGGTAGCCGTCCAGGTTCACATCCGCCGTGGCGATCCCCATTCCCCAGATGCGCAGACGCTTCCAGCCCTCGGCCTCGGTATAAAGGCGCGGCGGCTGGCCCGGGTCGAGGTGCCACAGCTGTTCCTGCCCGCCCTTGTAATATTCGCGGTCGTTCGAAACCCGCAGCGCCCACTGGCCCGAGCGGTTCCAGTCGGTGAAGATCATGGACAGCGCGCAGAAGGATGGGGTCAGCGCAATCGGCGGGGCAAAACGGGTGCCGTCAGGGCGATGCAGCCAGTTGTCGGTGCAGGATCCCCAGGGAAACGCCTCTTCGTAACGATCGACGTAGTTGCCGATGGCGATGGTCGGCCAGTCCTGGCCCTTTTCCCAGATCGCGGCAAAGGCGGTGGACCAGGCATCGCCGCCATCAAAGCCCCAGGTCTCGGTCGCATCCTCGAACCGGCACTCGCCGAGCCCCCGCATCAGCCGGTTCGACCCGTGCCGCAGCACCACCAGGTCCATCATCCCGTCGCTGTCGATGTCCAGCGGATAGGCGCCCAGCACGGCATCCAGCGCGATGCTGTCCGTCTTTTCGAAAGTCAACGGACCGCCCTGCAGGCTGCGGTTCCAATAAAGGCCCGAAGGCCCCGCGCCACCGGAAAGAAAGACTTCGGGAAAGCCGTCACCAGAGCAGTCGAAGGTGGCCACACCACCGCCCACCATGTATTCCCAATCGCCCTGGTAAATCGTGGTCAGGCCCGCTGTTGCGGTCTCGTCGGCGAAGACGGGAACGGATGGCTCGGCCAGGGCAGGGCCGGCAAGGACCAGCAGGGCAATCGTGGTGCGCATCAGGACTCGGTCTTCAGAGCGGCGGCATAGGCCCCCACGGCGCGGCCCTGATCCAGGCCGCGTTCGTTGCCGAAGCGGAAATGGATGCCGCCGTAAAGCCGGGACATCGCAGCCTCTTCTGCCGCCGCGGCAAAGGACGGGAAGCTGCGGACCGGCAGGCCATCGTCCTCGTGCGTCGCGTCGTCGAAGGCGAACCCTTCGCCAAGAACCGAGGTCAGCACGGTCATTGCCGCCCCCGACTGCGTCGAATGGCCCGACGTGTATTCCGGGAACGGCGGGGTGATGAGAAAGGGTTCCCAGGAAGGGTCGATGTGGCGATTGATGTAGGTTACCGGCCGCAGCAGGTTGTACCTGAATTTCGTCGACCAGCACGAGATGAACGCATCCGCCTGCGCCACGCCCAGCTTTGCCAGCGTGGCCGAGATCGCTTCTGCCGGCAGGCTGTCGCGGTCCGCGATCTGCAGCACGATCGAGATCCAGTGTCCGGCCGGTGTCGGTGTCAGCATCGGGTCGTCCGACCAGAACCGCGCGATCAGTTTCTGGTCCTGGGTCAGGTTGCGGCTGGTCTCGTAGACCTCCAGCGCGGCGTCGTGGAAGGCGGATCCCGGCGCTTCGTCGTAATCGGGGTGCGGCGGCGCATCGCAGGCGTCCGAGTATGGCAGGGCAAAAGGCCGGCAATTCGACCACCCGGGCAGAAGAGGCGCCTGTTGCAGACGGATCAGGTTCGTAGGCACCCAGTCCTGCGGGCGGGTGCCGGGGGTGTAATTCATGGGAAAGCCCATGTTCTCGATCACCGCGCCGCCGTCGGCGGCAGCCCATGCAAGGATCCGCTCAGCAATGGCTTCCCCGTGCGCGACACTGCGCGCCACCACCGCGCCGTCGATCCCCGTGCTTGCGGTCTCTCCCATCTTGCGGCCCATCGCCTGCATGGCGCGCAGGCCGGTCGGACCTGTGTTGGCGAACAGTTCGCCTACGACCGCCTGAAGCGCGCCATGCAAGACGCAAGCTTCGTCATGGACGCCGCTTGCGCGTGCGGGCAAGGGGGAAAGATCGCTGAGCTGGCCGGCAAGACTGCGCAGGGCAGGGTTGCCGGATGACAGCGCCTCGTGCGCGGTGATGCCGACATATGCGAAGGCGCGGGCCGCCACCGGGGGCACATAGGTAGCGGTATGGCGGACCAGTTCCAGAACAAGCTTGTGCCAGGTCAGCAGAACCTTGCGCGAGACATCTGCCCTGTCGGCCGCAAGGGCGGGCGGAACGCGCAGCAGGGCTGGCGCGGCAAGCGCAAGGCCAAGAACCTGACGGCGGTGCATCGGCATCGTGTCCTCCCGTGCCATGGGGCCTTTCTGTCATGCGCCAAAGTGTCGGGCAACATCAACCCTTCGTGATCTACCCGCGCCCGGTCAGCCAGTTGCCCAGGGTTGCCAGCTTCGACGGCCCCGCGCCGGCCCGGTCCTCGCGCCTGTCAGCGGCGTTCAGCAGGGCATACATGCCGTGCACGCCAAGCCAGCGGAAGGGTTCCGGCTCCCAGTCCCTGACGCGGCGGTTCACCCAGGGAAGGTGCACAAGATCGGTGTCGCGCCCCAGCACCAGATCCGCCAGCGTGCGTCCGGCAAGGTTCGAGGTCGAGACGCCCACCCCGACATAGCCACCCGCCCAGCCAAGGCCGGTCGCCGGGTCAAGACCCACCGTTGCGCACCAGTCGCGCGGCACACCCAGGACGCCGCACCATGCATGGTCGATCCTTGCTTCGCCTGCATCGGGGAAATGCCGGCGCAAGATCGCGACCAGCCGGCGGATCGTTTCGGGGTCTGGCGCGCCGTTGGTGTCGAGACTGGATCCGAACCGGTAGGGCACCCCGCGTGCTCCCACAGTGATGCGCCCCTCGCGCGTACGCTGGCAATAGCAGTAGGCGTTGGCGAAATCGCCCACGATCTCGTGCCCTTGCCATCCTATCCGGTCCCAGAGCTCGACCGGTAGCGGTTCCGTCGCGATCTGGGCCGAGTTCATCGGCAGCCATTCGCGTTTGTGACCCGGCAGGCCTGCCGTGAAGCCTTCGGTGCAGCGGAGGATCAGCGGGGCCCGCACCATGCCCCGATCGGTCGTCACAAGGCCTGTTTCGTAAGAGGTGACGGCCGTCCCCTCGACCAACCGGACCCCGAGACGCTCTACTGCGTCGGCAAGGCCGCGCACCAGTTTCGCAGGCTGGATGCGCGCCACGTTCGTCACCACCATGGCCCCCAGCGCGCCAGGGATACGAATGCGCGCGGCAAGGTCGCGGGCGTTCATCTGGAAGACCCTGTCCTCTTCTCCCCAGTGCCGGCGATGCGCGACCTCGGCCTGCATCCGGGCGACCTGCGCGGGCTTTGTCGCCACCATAAGCTCGTCGGTGCGGTGGATGTCGGCGTCGATGCCCTCGGCCTCGGCCACGCGGATCACTTCGTCCACGGTGCCGTTCATAGCCTCGACCATGGCGCGGACCTGGTGTTCGCTGGATCCTTCCAGATAGCGCCGGTGGTTCCAGGCAAAGCCCCCGGTTAGCCAGCCGCCATTTCGGCCCGAGGCGCCGAAGCCCGCGAATTCCTTCTCGATCACCAGCACGTCCAGCGCCGGCTGAATTTTCTTCAGATAGTAGGCCGTCCACAGGCCGGTATATCCTGCCCCGATGATCGCCACGTCGGCCGTGGTATCGCCGGAAAGGGACGCGCGGCGATAGGGCAGGCCGATATCGGCATACCAGAAAGAAATGTCGCCGACCTTCATCGCCCCCCGCGGGTGAATGGTAGGCCCGGAGGGATTCGAACCCCCAACCAAGGCGTTATGAGCGCCCTGCTCTGACCGTTGAGCTACAGGCCCGTAGCATGTCCTGCCTAGTCAGATGCGGGCACACGGTCAAGCGGCGCGCGTTGCGCGGGCCGGGCCAATCGTCTATGCGGGCCGCAGGGGCGAATCCGGTGATGGGGGCTGGCAGATGACCAAGGGGCAGAACGGGCTGACCTATGCCGACGCGGGTGTGGACATCGACGCCGGAAACGCGCTGGTCGAGCGGATCAAGCCGGCCGCCAGGGCCACCAACCGTCCCGGCGTGATGGGCGGGCTTGGCGGGTTCGGGGCCCTTTTCGACCTGAAGGCGGCGGGCTACCATGATCCGGTCCTAGTTGCCGCGACCGACGGCGTTGGCACAAAGCTGCGCATCGCCATCGACACCGGCCATATGGATACGATCGGCATCGACCTGGTCGCGATGTGCGTGAACGACCTGGTCTGCCAGGGGGCCGAGCCGCTGTTCTTCCTGGATTATTTCGCGACCGGCAAACTGGAGGTCGATCAGGCCGCCCGCATCATTGCAGGCATCGCCAAGGGGTGCGCCGACAGCGGCTGCGCCCTGATCGGGGGCGAGACGGCGGAAATGCCGGGCATGTATCACCGGGGTGATTTCGACCTGGCGGGCTTTGCCGTCGGCGCGATGGAGCGTGGCGGCGAACTGCCCTCGGGCGTGCAGGCGGGTGATGTGATCCTGGGCCTCGCCTCGAACGGGGTGCATTCCAACGGCTACAGCTTTGTCCGCAAGGTGGTGGAGCTGTCCGGCCTTGGATGGGACGCACCCTCGCCCTTTTCGGACGGCAGCCTGGGGCAGGCTCTGCTGACGCCGACGCGGCTATACGTCAGGCAGGCGCTGGCCGCGATCCGTGCAGGTGGGGTGCATGGACTGGCGCACATCACCGGCGGCGGCCTGACCGAGAATCCGCCACGCGTGCTGCCGGAAGGGCTGGCCTGCGAGATCGACCTGTCGTCCTGGACCCTGCCGCCAGTCTTCCGCTGGTTGGCCACCACCGCGAACATGGCGGAAGCCGAACTTCTGAAAACCTTCAACTGCGGCATCGGGATGATGCTGGTCGTGGCCGCGGATCGTGCGGAACCACTTGCCGCCCAGCTTGCCGATGCGGGCGAAACCGTCACCGCCCTTGGTCGCATCGTCGAAGGGCAGGGGGTCATCTACCGCGGAAGGCTTCTGTGAAACGCGTTGCCATCCTGATTTCCGGGGGTGGCTCCAACATGCTGGCGCTGGTCCGGGACATGGTGGGCGACCATCCCGCCCGCCCCGTCCTGGTCGCCTCGAACGATCCGGCGGCCGCGGGGCTGGCCAGGGCCAAGGCGCTGGGCATCCCCACTGTTGCCGTGGATCACCGCGCCTTTCCCAGCCGCGAGGCGTTTGAAGAAGCCCTGGCGCGCCACATCGACGCCGCGCATCCCGACATCCTGTGCCTTGCGGGGTTCATGCGAATCCTGACCCCCGGCTTCATCCGCCGCTACGAAGGCCGGATGCTGAACATCCATCCCTCGCTTCTGCCGAAATACCCCGGCCTGCACACCCATGCCCGTGCCCTCGCCGCGGGGGATGCCGAGGCCGGATGCACAGTCCACGAAGTCACGGCCGAGCTTGACGCAGGCCCTATCCTGGGGCAGGCGCGCGTGGCGGTCCTGCCGGGCGACACCGAGGAAACCCTTGCCGCCCGCGTCCTCGCCATGGAGCACCGGCTTTATCCAGCGGTCCTTCGCCGGTTTGCCTTGGGCGACCGCAGCCCGGTGACACTAGCCTGACGGGCCGTCCGGCCGCGTCAGCACAAAGCCGCAGCCGACCGCGATCAGGGCGCCCTGCGCCAGCAGCCACGGCCAGGAAAGCCAAAGCAGCACCGATGCTGCCAGGACTGCCGCAATGCTGACCACGGCAAGCCGCTTTGCCGGACGCGAGATGGCGCCGTTTTCCTCCCAGTTCCGCAGCGGTGGGCCGAAGACCGGATGCGCTGCCAGCCAGCCGTGCAGCCTGGGCGAGGATCTGGTGAAGCAACCTGCCGCCAGCAGCACGAACGGGGTTGTCGGCACGACGGGCAGCGGCAACCCCACCAGACCCAGGACCATGAAGACCCCGCCCAGAAGAACCCGGAACAGCTGCATGTCCACCTGCCAGCTGCGTGGCGGTATCAACGCACGGTCCGGTGCGAGGCTCAAGCCCCAGACCCCTTTCCTTTTCGGTCATTGCCCCCTATAGCGGCGCGAAACCCTGCGGGATAACCCCGCGACGAAAGACGGCCCATGCGCACCATCACCACGACCGACGACCTCGCCGCCTATTGCGAGGCGGCCAAGGCAGCGCCTTACGTCACCATAGATACCGAGTTCCTGCGCGAACGCACCTACTGGTCGAAGCTCTGCCTTATCCAGATGGCGCTGCCCGGCCAGGGCGAGGCCGTGCTTGTCGATCCCATCGAGGGGCCCGAGATGTCGCTGGAGCCCCTCTACGACCTTTTCCGTCACGAAGGCACGGTCAAGGTCTTCCATGCCGCCCGTCAGGATCTGGAAATCTTCTTCGTCGAGGGAAAGGTATTCCCCAAGCCCCTGTTCGACACCCAGATCGCCGCCATGGTCTGCGGCTTTGGCGAACAGGTCGGCTACGAGACGCTGGTGAAGAAGATCGCCAAGGCCAACCTGGACAAGACCTCGCGCTTCACCGACTGGTCGCGCCGTCCGCTGTCCGAGGCGCAGAAGGACTATGCCCTGGCCGATGTCACCCACCTGCGGGTGATCTATGAATGGCTTGCCGCGCAGCTTGCGAAGAACGGCCGTGCCGACTGGGTGGCCGAAGAGCTTGCGATCCTGACCGATCCGGCGACCTATACGATCGATCCGGAAGAGGCTTGGATGCGCATCAAGACCCGCACCACCAGCGGGCGCTTCCTGGCCGTGGTCAAGGCGCTGGCCCGCTTCCGAGAGACCTATGCGCAAACTCAGAACATCCCTCGTTCGCGCGTGATGAAGGACGATGCGCTTCTGGAACTTGCCTCGACCCGGCCGACGACGATCGAGGAACTCGGGCGCTCGCGTCTGCTGCTTCGGGAAGGTCGCAAGCCTGAGATTGCCGAGGGCATCATTGCCGCCGTGAAGGAAGGGCTTGAGATGCGGCCCGAGGACATGCCCCGCATCGACCCCGGCCGAGAGCAGATGCAGGTCAATCCGGCGCTCGCAGATCTGCTGCGCGTTCTTCTGAAGGCCAAGTCGGAAAGTCTGGGCGTTGCGCCGCGCCTCATCGCCTCATCGTCGGAACTGGACCAGATCGCCGCGGGGGGGCGGGATGTGCCCGCGCTGTCCGGCTGGCGACGTGAGGCCTTCGGTGAAGACGCGATCCGGCTTTGCCGGGGCGAGATTGCGCTGTCGGCCAAGGGGAACGAAGTCCGGGTCGTCCGTCTCTGACCCTGCGCAACGCAATCATTTCTTGGGGCCGTGCCCGGCTGTGGCCTTGGCAAGGAAAAGACGAAGCTGCCCGACCAGCTGTTCGCGCTAGCGCCGCGCAGACCTTGCGTTGGTTGCGCCCTGCACCACGATCTCGCGCACGCGCTCCAGGCGAATGTCGGAAATGTAGATGGCCACATCAACCTGCCGGGACTGCGGCGTATTCACATCGGTCTTGGTCACTGGCGGCTGCAGCCGGAATTCATAGACCAGCACCTCGTTGTCGTCGATCGGCATTGGCACCAGCTCTGCCTGCCACCAGCCCTGTGTAGGCGTCTGTCCCCGGGCCCTGACTATGGCCCCGCCGGGGATTGGCTCGACCGACATCGACAGCACGACATCGACCAGCGGGCGTGTTTCCCTGTTTTCGGTGGGCAGAACGATCGTCTCTCGCGGCTTGGATCGCCCGAACCAGTTCCGAGGATTCAGGCGGCTGTCGCGGAACCCGCCACAGCCGGCAAGCGCGGCAACCATCGAAAGGGCAAACAGGCGGCGGGACAATGGCATGGCAGTCTTCCTGATCGGTTGCCACTTGGGTAGCCCATGGCACCGCGTTTGAAAAGCGCATCTTGGGCTGGACCTTTGCCGACCCGCGCCTTACCTGACTGCCATCAGCCGGAGCGGACCATGGCGACCGAAGCATTTGAAGAGATTGCCGAGACCTTCGAGTTCCTCGATGACTGGGAGGACCGTTACCGCCATGTCATCGAGCTTGGCAAGGCGATGCCGCCGATGGATGACAGCTTCAAGGTGCCGGCGCTGAAGGTTCAGGGCTGCGCAAGTCAGGTCTGGCTGCGACCGATCATCGAGAATGGACGCTTCGATTTCCAGGGCGATAGCGATGCCATGATCGTCCGCGGCCTGATCGCTGTGCTGCATGCGCTTTATGCCGGGTTGCCTGTCGAGGAAGTCGCCAAGGTTGATGCCACGGCCGAACTGGCCCGGCTGGGGTTGAACGAACATCTGTCGAGCCAGCGTTCGAACGGACTGCGCGCCATGGTGCAGCGCATTCGTGAAACAGCTAGCAGCGCCTCACGGTGATCTTGTCGGGATAGAAGGCGAGGTATCCTGCGATCGCGGCCATGCCGGGCAGTGGGGTCTCGTAGGACCAGACCGCGTTCTCCAGCAGGGTTGCGGGAAGAACGACCGAGTAATAGCTGGCCTCACCTTTCCAGGGGCAAGTCGTCCGGTGCCGGGTCTTGGTCAGTCGCGCCATGTCGATGTCCTGCCTGGGCACATAGATCACCGGTGGGGCGCTGCCTTCGCGCAGCTCAAGTGCACGGTGGCTGGTGCCGATGACGACCCCGGCCGCCTCGACAGTGACCGGGCCGAAAATCGGCGATACGGTGATGTGGCTGGCCATTGGCCCCCCTTTCAGATCGGCGCACAAGCCCGCCTCAGCCACGCAAGCGTATCCGCGCCGACCCTGCTGCCAAGCCTTTTCAGCACCCCTGCGTGATAGGAATCCAGCCAGTCGCGTTCCCCCGGGGCCAGCCGTTCGGCCAGGATCAGCCGGCGGTCGAAGGGCACCCACGTCAGGGTCTCGAAGCCGAGATGCGGCCGGTTGTCGCCCATGGCGGGGGCCTCCTCGACCACGATCAGGTTTTCCAGCCGGATGCCGAAGTCGCCCTCGCGGTAATAGCCAGGCTCGTTCGACAGGATCATGCCGGGCTCCAGTGGCACCTCGGACAGGCGCGAGATCCGCTGCGGTCCTTCGTGCACCGAGAGGAAGGCGCCCACGCCATGGCCGGTGCCATGGTCGTAATCCTGGCCCGCCAGCCAAAGGGGGTAGCGGGCGAGCGCGTCGATGTCGCGCCCGGCAAGTCCCTTCGGAAAGCGTAGACGGCTGATCGCAACAAGGCCCTGAAGGACACGCGTATAACATTCCCGCGCCTCGTAGCCGGGGTCGCCGATGGCGATGGTGCGGGTAATGTCGGTCGTGCCATCCGCATACTGCCCGCCCGAATCGACCAGCAGAAGCTCGCCCGCCCTGACGGGGCGGTTGGTCTGCTCGGTCACCCTGTAATGGATGATCGCCCCGTTCGGCCCCGCGCCGCAGATGGTGTCGAAGCTGATGTCGTGCAGGGCATTGGTGGCGCGGCGGAACCCTTCAAGGGCCTGTACCACGTCGATTTCCGTCAGCCCTCCCTTCGGCGCCTCGCGGTCCAGCCAGAACAGGAATTCGACCATTGCTGCGCCGTCGCGCAGGTGCGCCTCGCGTGTTGCGGCGATTTCGGCAGCGTTCTTTCGCGCCTTCGGCAGCCTGCAGGGGTCATCGCCCCACTGCACCTCGACCCCCGCTTCCCGCAGGATGTTCGCCACCGCAAGCGGTGCCGAACCCTTGTCCACCCGAACCGGACCGGTCATCCCGCGCAGCGCGAACGAGAAGTCTTCCGGCGGATGCAGCGTCACCTCTGGCCCCAGATGCGCCCGCACGGCAGCGTCGAATTTCGCGGGGGTCGAGAACAGCTCTGCCCGAGCGTCGTCATGCAACAGGAGAAAGCCGTGTACGACAGGATTCCTTGGCACATCCGCCCCCCGGATGTTCAGCAGCCAGCAGATCGAATCCGGCAGCGTCAGCACTGCCGTGCGCTGCCCAGCTTGCCGCAGCGCCTCGGCCAGGCGCCGGCGCTTGACGCCGTGGCTTTCTCCGGCCAGTGCCTCCGGCTGGACAAAGACCCTGCCCAAAGGCGCCGCAGGCTGGTCCAGCCAGATCTGGTCAACCGGATTCGTCCTTGTAGGGCAAATTCCTGCACCGGAATCCTTCAGTGCCTTCTCAAGCTTTTCGACCTCATCAGCCGTGTGTAGCCAAGGGTCGAACCCAACCAGGCCCGCGGTCAGGTTGTTCCTGATCCAGTCTCCGGGCTGAACTTCTGGCCAGTGTACCGGCGTGAAGGCCGCAAGGTCCACCTGAGCCTTGACCTGGGTGCGATAGCGTCCGTCGATGAAAAGGCCGGCCCGGTCGGGCAGCACGATGCAGAACCCGGCCGACCCGGTGAAGCCGGTCAGCCATTGAAGCCGTTCGTCCCTTGGTGCGACATACTCGCCCTGATGCGCATCCGCGCGCGGCACGATGAAGCCCTGAAGCCCCATCTCTGCCAGCCTTGCCCGCAACAAGGCCAGACGAGGTGGGCCCTGATCAGGCGAAGAATGGCTTTCAAAGCTTTGAAACATGACCCTTTTCCCTTCGCCAACATCCTGGTGCCCAGGCCCTGGCCTGACCCCCGGCTGCGGCAGGCCGCGCCCTATCCGGCCCGCCGCAGCCCCAGCGCCCGGGCGCGCTTTTTCGGATCGACCTCGAACAGCGAGGCAAGCTGTTCCGTCATTGCGCCAGCGAGCTGTTCGACATCGGTGATCGTGACCGCGCGCTGATAATAGCGGGTCACGTCATGGCCGATGCCGATGGCGATAAGTTCCACCGCACGGCGGCGTTCCACCATGGCGATCACGTCGCGCAGGTGCTTTTCCAGATAGTTCGCAGGGTTGACCGAAAGGGTCGAATCGTCAACCGGCGCCCCGTCAGAAATGACCATGAGGATCTTGCGCGCCTCGGGCCGCATCAGCATTCGGCGGTGCGCCCATTCCAGCGCCTCGCCGTCGATGTTCTCTTTCAGCAACCCTTCCTTCATCATCAGGCCGAGATTGGGCCGCACCCGCCGCAAGGGGGCATCGGCCGACTTGTAGATGATGTGGCGCAGGTCGTTCAGGCGCCCCGGCATCTGCGGGCGCCCCTGCGCCAGCCAGCGTTCGCGGCTTTGCCCGCCCTTCCAGGCGCGGGTCGTGAAGCCCAGGATTTCCACCTTCACGTCGCAGCGTTCCAATGTCCGCGCCAGCACGTCGGCGCAGATCGCGGCGATCGAGATCGGGCGTCCGCGCATTGAGCCAGAGTTGTCCAGCAGCAGCGTCACCACCGTATCGCGGAATTCGGTGTCCTTTTCCCATTTGAATGACAGGGGTGTGGTCGGGTTCGCCACCACACGCGCAAGGCGTCCTGCGTCGAGGATGCCTTCCTCCTTGTCGAACTCCCAGCTGCGGCTCTGCTGGGCCTGAAGCCGACGCTGCAACTTGTTGGCCAGACGGCTGACCGCGCCCTTCAGGGGTTCCAGTTGCTGGTCCAGATAGGCGCGCAGACGTTCCAGTTCTGCGGGCTCCGCCAGCTCTTCTGCACGGATTTCCTCATCGAAATCCGTGGTAAACACGGTATAGTTCGGGTCGGCATCCGAATGAGGGGCGGGGGGAGGGGGCTCCAGCGGCGCCTCGCCCTCTGGCAGTTCCGCCTCGTCGCCCTGTTCCATGTCGGCGCTGTCCTCCATCGTGACCTGCGCCTGGGATTGGTCCTGCTGTTCCTCCTGGCTCCGTTCCGGCGAGGCCTCGGCCTCCTCCGACTCTTCCTGTTCCTCGCCTGCGGTGTCGGGGGCGTTCTGATCCTCTTCCGCCTGATCGTCACCGGCCTCTTCTTCCGGCGCGTCCGGGTCGTCGCCCAACTGGTCGCCATAGCCGAGGTCGGCGATCACCTTCCGCGCAAGTCTTGCGAAGGCCGCCTGATCGCCAAGCACATCGTCAAGGTTGGCCAGCGTCTCGCCCGCCTGTTCCTCGACGAAGCCGCGCCACAGATCGGCGGCATGCTCGGCCGATTTCGGCAAGGCCCGCCCCGTTGCCATCTGCCGCACCAGATAGCCTGCGGCCACCGGCAGCGGTACTTCGCTGGCCTGCGTCACCTGGCCATAGCCCTTGCGGTCGGCCTCATGCTGGATCTTGGCGTCGATGTTGCCGGCGGTTCCCGGCATGTCGCGGGCCCCCACGGCCTCGCAGCGGGCGTTCTCCATCGCCTCGAAGATGTCGCGCGCCATGGGGCCGACCGGCGCGTAGCGGGCTGCCACCGCATCGTCGTGATACTTCCGCCGCAGCGCGAACGAATCTGCCGTGCCCCGCGCCAGCAGCACCTCTTCCCGGGTCATCCGGCGGCTGACCTGCGGCAGGCGCACGCCTTCGGCATTCATGCCGGACGGGTCGACCGAATAGGTGACCGTCATCTCCGGGTCATCCGCCATGGTGCGGGTGGCTTCGGCCAGGGCCTTCTTGAACGGATCGGCGGGGTTGTCGCTGCGGTTGGTCATGGGCGCAGACTAGTGCGTCCCGCGCGGCTCTGCCAGAGCCCAGTTCGCCCCCTGGCGCCGTCATCGTGCGCCCTTGCACAAAAGCGGCGCGGCGCTGCGGAGTTGGCATGGCTGGTCCGGTCGCCAGATAACGAGGTACCGCATTCAACCTTGCAAGGAAGCTGAGCAATGGCCAACAAGCCCAAGATCGCGATCATCGTCTCGTCCACCCGCCCGACCCGTTTCGCCGATGTGCCCACCGCCTGGATCAAGGCCCAGGCCGAGGCGCGCGGCGACATGGAGGTCGAAGTCGTCGATCTGCGCGACTATCCGCTGCCCTTCTTCGACGAGGTCGCCTCGAACGCATGGGCACCCAGCCAGAACCCTGTTGCACAGAAATGGCAGAAGAAGATCGGCGAGTTCGACGGCTACATCTTCGTCGTCGCCGAATACAACCGCTCGATCACCGGGGCGCTGAAGAACGCGCTCGATCAGGCCTATGTGGAATGGGCGCGCAAGCCCTTCGGCGCGATCGGCTATGGTTCGATGGGCGCGGCGAACGCGCTGGGCCACCTGCAGAACATCGGGGTGGAGTTGCAGATGGTTCCCACCCGCAACAACGTCCGCATCGGTGGCAGCGACTTCTTCAAGGTGCATTCGGGCTTCGGCGGTTCGGGCAACCTGGCCGACATCGAGGCCACGATCGCCCCGGCCGCCAAGGCGATGCTGGATGATGTGGTCTGGTGGGCGCGCGCCACGATGGCCGCAAGGGCAGAACCCGCCAAGGCGGCCTGATCCCATCCCGAAACGGGACTCCGCACGGCCAGAGCCTCCGGCTCTGGCCGCTTCCATTCGGGGTGTTACCGCATCGCCATGCTGGCGGCGCTTTCCGGCAGTTCCTCGTTGAAGCAGCGCTGGTAGAACTCGGCCACCGTCTGCCGTTCCAGCTCGTCGCACTTGTTCAGGAAGGTCAGGCGGAAGGCATAGCCCACGTTGCGGAAGATCTCGGCGTTCTGCGCCCAGTTCAGCACCGTCCGGGGGCTCATCACCGTGGACAGGTCGCCGTTCATAAAGGCCGTCCGCGTCAGGTCCGCGACCGTCACCATCTGGCTGATCGTCTTGCGGCCCTTTTCGGTGTTGTAATGCGGGTTCTTGGCCAGGATGATCGCAGCCTCTGCGTCGTGAGACAGATAGTTCAGTGTTGCGACCAGTGACCATCTGTCCATCTGCGCCTGGTTGATCTGTTGGACGCCGTGGTAAAGCCCGGTCGTGTCGCCAAGCCCCACGGTGTTCGCGGTCGCGAACAGACGGAAATAGGGGTTCGGCGTGATGATCTCGTTCTGGTCCAGAAGCGTGAGCTTACCGTCATGTTCCAGCACGCGCTGAATGACGAACATCACGTCCGCGCGCCCCGCGTCGTATTCGTCGAAGACGATGGCCACCGGGTTACGCAGCGCCCAGGGCAGGATCCCCTCGTGGAACTCGGTCACCTGCTTGCCGTCGCGCAGCTTGATCGCATCCTTGCCGATCAGGTCGATCCGGCTGATGTGGCTGTCGAGGTTCACCCGCACACAGGGCCAGTTCAGCCGCGCGGCCACCTGCTCGATGTGGGTCGATTTCCCGGTGCCGTGATAGCCCTGGATCATCACCCGGCGGTTATAGGCAAAGCCCGCAAGGATCGCGAGCGTGGTATCGGGATGGAACTTGTAGGTCGGGTCGATTTCGGGCACGCGGTCGGTTCGCTCGGCAAATCCCTTGACGCGCATGTCGGTGTCGATCCCGAACATCTCGCGGACCGAAATCTCCTCGGTCGGTTTCATCGCCTGATCCAGCATCGCCTGCGTCCCTGGTAGCCGCCCGCGCCCCATTGCGCGTGGCCCGTCATCCTTGGAACATATCGCGAGGGGGTTCAAGGGGAAGGCAGGAGCCGCCCGACGTCAATCCCGGAAATACCGGCTGTCCTTAAGCTGTTCCCATGCCCAGACGACTTCCTGCAACTGTTCCTCGTGGCTGCGGTCGCCGCCATTCATGTCGGGGTGCAGGATCTTGATCAACCCCTTGTACACCTTGCGGATTTCGGTCTTCGTCATCGTGTCGCGCGCATCGAGGATCTCGATTGCCTTCCGTTCCGTCGGTGGCAGCTTGCGCGTTGCTGTCGGCGCGACCCGACCGGGGTTCTGTGTCGCCTTCTCGCCCAGAAGCGCCATGGGGTCGTCCACCCCCAGCCGCGCCCAGGCATTGCCGTCGCCAAGACGGCTGAAGGGCTTGGTCTCCCGCTCCCAGACGCGGTTCTTGTCAAGGAACTTCTGGAATTCCTCGTCCGTGGTTCCCTGGAAGAAGTTCCATTTCAGATTGTATTCGCGGATGTGGTCCTTGCAGAACCAGAAATATTCGTCCAGCAGCTCGGGTGACTTGGGGGCCCTGTATGCACCCTTCTCCTTGCAGCCCGGATAATCGCAGGGACGGTCGACCGTGTCGAAGGCACCAGACATGCCGCGACGGCCCGCCTTCTTGCGCTTCTTGTCCGCCGAGACGCGGATATCGAAATCGAAGGGCGGGCGGTTGGTCATGCGAAGGGGGCCTTTCCGACTCGGGGCCACGAGTTTAGGGATTTTACCGGCGGATTGAAGGGGGGTGACGCTGACATGGCGGTGAAGGACGAGATCGAAAGGCGGCTGATGGCGGCCTTCAGCCCCTCGGTGCTGGAAATCGTGAACGAAAGCCATCGTCACGCGGGCCATGCCGGCGACGACGGTTCGGGCGAAAGCCACTTCCGCATCGTGATCCGTGCGCCTGCCCTGGCGGCGATGAGCCGGGTCAACCGGCATCGTGCGGTTCAGAGGGCACTGGGCGACCTGAACAGTCGCATCCATGCGATTTCGCTGGATATCGGCTAGCCTGCCCACAACGGCTTGAGGGGCGGGGCACGCTGTGGAACGCGGCCGGCCATGCGGCGCCGGCTTTGGCGGGCATTCGATCCGGCAATCTGTCAAGCCGTCAGTCTTTTCTGCATTGCCCGAAACTTCTTCCCCCGAATGTGGAAAGTCGGCATCTCGCCGTTCCTTGCCGTTGCGGCCGGCCTTGTCCTATCCTTCCCGCGATCATCGGAGGATAGTGGATGCCAGACCGCAGGGAACGCTTCGGGCTTCAGGTCGATGCGACGCTTGACCGTTTCATCACGGACGAGGCTCTGCCCGGCACCGGAATTGCCCCATCGGTCTTCTGGGAAGGATTCGCGGAACTGTTGCGCGATTTCGCTCCGCGCAACCGTGCTCTGCTGGCCAAGCGCGACGAGCTGCAGGCACTCATCGACGCCTGGCACGTGGCGCGTCGTGGCCAGCCGCATGACCATGCCGCCTACAAGGCCTTTCTGTCCGAAATCGGCTATCTCTTGCCGGAAGGCCCCGATTTCACCATCGAAACGACGAACGTCGATCCCGAGATCGCACGGATCCCCGGCCCGCAGCTGGTGGTGCCGATCACCAATGCCCGCTATGCCCTGAACGCGGCCAACGCGCGCTGGGGCAGCCTGTATGACTGCCTTTACGGCACCGACGCGATGGGCAGCCCGCCGCCCACCGGGGGGTATGACCGCGGCCGCGGCGCCCGGGTCGTGGCGCGGGCGCGGGTGTTCCTTGACGAGGCCTTCCCGATCGCCGGGGCAAGCCACGCGGATGTGCGCCGCTATTTCGTGAAGGACGGCCAGCTTCTGGTGGATGACCTGCCGCTGGTCAGCCCCGAAAAATTCGCCGGCTACCGCGGCAATCCGAAGGCGCCTGATGCCGTCCTTCTGCGCAACCACGGGCTGCATGTCGAACTGGTGTTCGACCGTGCTCATCCCATCGGCAGCCGCGACCAGGCGCTTCTGGCCGATGTCCAGCTGGAAAGCGCGCTGACCGCGATCATGGACTGCGAGGATTCCGTCGCCTGCGTCGATGCCGAGGACAAGGTGGTGGCCTATCGCAACTGGCTGGGGCTGATGCGCGGCACCCTGTCCGAAACCTTCGAAAAGGCGGGCCGCAGGGTCGAGCGCCGATTGCACCCTGACCGCGAATATCTGGACCCCAATGGCAGCCCCTTCACGCTGAAGGGGCGGGCGCTGATGTGGGTAAGGAACGTGGGCCACCTGATGACCAACCCGGCGATCCTCTTGCCCGACGGGTCAGAAGTGCCCGAGGGGCTTCTGGACGCGATGGTTACGGTAGCGATCGCGATGCACGATCTGCAGAAGGCCGAAGGGATGCGCAATTCGGTCACGGGGTCGGTCTATGTGGTGAAGCCCAAGATGCACGGCCCCGAGGAAGTGGCCTTCGCCGACGCGGTGATGGCGCGGGTCGAGGACATCCTCGGCCTGCCCCGCAACACGGTGAAGCTCGGGATCATGGACGAGGAGCGGCGGACCTCGGTCAACCTCAAGGAATGCATCCGGGCAGCGAAGGCACGGGTCGCCTTCATCAACACGGGCTTCCTCGACCGGACGGGGGACGAGATCCATACCAGCATGGAGGCCGGGCCCTTCAGCCGGAAGGATTTCATCAAGCGGAAGGCCTGGATCACCGCCTACGAAAATCTGAACGTCGATATCGGGCTGGAATGCGGGCTGTCGGGGCGCGCCCAGATCGGCAAGGGCATGTGGGCAATGCCCGACATGATGGCGGCAATGCTGGACGAGAAGATCGCCCATCCCCGCGCGGGGGCCAGCACGGCCTGGGTGCCATCGCCCACGGCGGCGACGCTGCACGCGCTGCACTATCACAAGGTCGATGTTCTGGCGGTGCAGGCGCGGCTGGCCAAAGGCGGCCGGCGGGCCCATGTCGATGGCATCCTCGACATTCCCCTGGCCAGCTTCCGGGCGTGGACGCCGGATCAGGTTCGCCGTGAGGTCGAAAACAACGCGCAGGGCATTCTGGGCTATGTGGTGCGCTGGATCGACCAGGGGATCGGTTGTTCCAAGGTGCCCGACATCAACGACGTCGGCCTGATGGAGGATCGTGCAACCTGCCGGATTTCGGCCCAGCACATTGCCAACTGGCTGCATCACGGGGTGGTGACGGGCCAGGAGGTGATGGAAGCGATGCGCAAGATGGCCGCCGTGGTGGACCGACAGAACGCTGGCGACCCGGCCTATCGCCCCATGGCGCCGGGGTTCGACGGGGCCGCCTTCCAAGCGGCTTGCGATCTGGTGTTCAAGGGGCGAGAGCAGCCTTCCGGCTACACCGAGCCCCTGCTGCATGCCTGGCGTCTGAAGGTGAAGGCCGGTCAGGGCCGAGGAAGCTTCGCGGCGGCTTTGCCGGCCCGGCATCTGTCAGAGCAATAGCGGACCTCTTCCCAAGCCTTTTCCCATTTCTTGCGCCAGGTGAAGGGCTTGCCGCAGGTTGCGCAGGTCTTTTGCGGCAGGTCGGCCTTTTTCACCCCGCGCGGCATGGTATCCCCTTTCCGTTCCTGGCCCGGTGTCCTGTCTTGGGCGCAGGGCTGCGCGAACGCCACCTGGCAGCCCGCCTGAGGCAAGGGATCTGCGTTGCCCGGCATGGGCCCGCCAACCAGGCGCAGATCCTGACCTCATCGTACGGTTTCACGGTCTTGCCCCCCATGTTCCCGTCCTCTTCGCTTCGTCTCTGTGCGCCGGGATCGAACGGTATTCTCCCCCTTATGCGCGGCGTCCGGCCAGGCGATCCGGCCTGTCCAGCACCCCCATCCCCTCCCCGTCAGGGCGGGAGGGGCGGCGCTTTCCCGGCCCGCCGCAGGAACCGGTCACAGATCCAGTGTAAGTTGCGCCGCATGCGATTGCCGCCGCGGGGTCCGGTCGTTGACGAAGCGCGGGTCTGCGCGGCTGGCATGCCGCTGGACGATCCGGGCCGCCTGCGCGGCAAAGGCGGGGGTCTTGCGTGCCGACCAGATCGCCTCGCGCGCTGTGCGGGCGGCGGTGGCAATGTCGATGATCGGCTCGGGGTAGCGCCGGAACAGCAGGCGCCTCGCCTCGGGCCATTTCCAGGGTTCGTGCAGGAAGACATCCGGTACCGGGGCCAGTTCCGGCACCCAGGCGCGGATGAAGGCGCCGGTCGGATCCTGATCCTTCCCCTGTTTCACGGGGTTGTAGATGCGGGGAATGTTGATGCCGGTGGTGCCGGACTGCATCTGAACCTGCGGCCAGTGGATGCCGGGTTCGTAGTCGGTGAACTGTCGGGCAAGATGCTGCCCCGTCACGCGCCAGTCGAGCCAGAGGTGATAGGAGGCGACCGAGGTCACCATCGCCCGCATGCGGAAGTTCAGCCAGCCGGTGGCGCGCAGGTAGCGCAGGCAGGCATCGAGGAAGGGCAGGCCCGTTTCGCCCGTGGCCCAGGCCGCAAGGCGCACTGGGTCGCTGTCGCGGGGGCGCGGGATGGCCAGGGGGTGAAGATCCTGCGTCTCGATCGATGGCTGATCCTCTAGCTTCTGGATGAAATGGTCGCGCCAGGCGAGGCGGGACTGGAAGCTGGCGAGCGCGCCCCCCCAACGCCCACCGGGGCGACCCGCCTGCCGGGCAGCGGCGGCCTGCACGACCTCGCGCACGGAAAGGGTGCCCCAGGCCAGATGCGCCGACAGGCGCGAGCAGGCGCGCTCGGCCGAAAGGGGCGAGGACATGGCGCTGCGGTAGGGTTCGCCCCGCCGCGTCAGGAAGCTGTCAAGCAGGTCGAGGCCGCGCTGCCGCCCGCCAAGCTGGCGGTGGGGGCAGGGGTCATCAGGCAGCTTCAGGCTGCGGGCGGTGGGAATCTGCCCCGGTTCAACCCCGGGAACGGCCGCCATGGCCGGGACGGGAAGCAGCGGCGCGGCCATGAAGCCGTCGCGCGCGGCGGCCCAACCGTCGCGGCTGGCAAGGCGTCGAACCACGCCCGATTGCGGCAGTTCGGTCCAGCGGATGCCGCTGCCCTTGGCCCAGGCAGCCACGGCACGGTCGCAGGCGTAGGTCGCCAGGTTGCCCGTCTCTTCATGGCTGATGATGCAGCCGATGCGGTGCTGACGGCAGAGGCGGGCGAGCACCTCGACCGCCTCACCGACGCGGACGACCAGGGGAAGGCCGAGGGCCGCGAGATCCGCCCCCAACTCCTCGAGGCATTCTGCGACAAAAGCCCACTGCCGTGCCGAGGCATCCGGCCCGGACCAGACCGAGGGTTCGACGACATGGACCGGCAGGACCGGGCCGATCCCGGCCGCCAGTGTCAGCGCCGGGTGGTCGGCAAGGCGCAGGTCGCGTTTCAGCCAGACTAGAACATTCATGGAACATAGATGTAGCCGCGTCAGGGGATTCGTAAAGCCGCAAAAGACTGTTCCGATCCGTGACCTTGCGCTTGCCGCACAAGGGCTTAGCTTGGCAGGCAAGGGAGTCCCGCATGTCAGACAGCCAGAACGCCGTTCATCTTTCCGATTACCAGCCCTTTACCCATTGCGTCGATCAGGTGGATCTGACCTTCCGTCTGGATCCGGCGGCGACGCGGGTCACCGCGAAGATCGGCTTTCGCCCGAACCCGGACCGACCGGGCCGGCATGACCTGCGACTTGATGGCGAGGGGCTGAAGCTGATCTCCTGTGCGCTGAACGGGAGGAAGCTGGCACCGAAACTGGATGCCGCGGGCATGACGATAGCTGCAAGCGATCTGCCCGAGGGGCCCTTCACGCTGGAGACCGAGGTCGAGATCGCGCCCGAGGGGAACACGGCACTGGAGGGGCTTTACATGTCGAAAGGCATGTATTGCACCCAGTGCGAGGCCGAGGGTTTCCGCAAGATCACCTATTACCCTGACCGGCCGGACGTGATGGCCCGTTTCCGGGTGCGGATCGAGGCCGATCTTCCGGTGCTGTTGTCGAACGGCAACCCGGTGGGAATGGGAGAGGGGTGGGCCGAATGGGATGACCCTTGGCCCAAGCCCTCGTATCTGTTCGCATTGGTCGCAGGCAACCTGCGTGCCCATTCGGAACGGTTCACCACGGCCTCGGGAAGGGCGGTCGATCTGAACATCTGGGTCCGCCCAGGCGACGAGGATCGGTGCGCCTTTGCGATGGACAGCCTGATCCGCAGCATGAAGTGGGACGAAGATGTCTATGGCCGCGAATACGACCTGGACGTGTTCAACATCGTCGCCGTGGACGATTTCAACATGGGCGCGATGGAAAACAAGGGGCTGAACATCTTCAACAGCCGCTACGTTCTGGCCAGCCCGGAAACCGCGACCGATGACGACTTTGCCCGGATCGAGGCGATCATCGCGCATGAATATTTTCACAACTGGACCGGCAACCGCATCACCTGCCGCGACTGGTTCCAGCTGTGCCTGAAAGAGGGCCTGACGGTCTTTCGCGACCATCAGTTTTCCGGAGACATGCGATCAGCCGCAGTGCGGCGGATCGAGGATGTCGTGGTCCTGCGCGCCCGGCAGTTCCGCGAGGATGCAGGGCCGCTTGCCCATCCGGTGCGGCCGGAAAGCTTTGTCGAGATCAACAACTTCTATACCGCCACGGTTTACGAGAAGGGCGCCGAGCTGATCGGCATGCTGAAAACCCTTGTTGGGGATCAGGGTTACAGGCGGGCGATGGACCTGTATTTCCAGCGCCACGACGGCCAGGCGGCAACGGTCGAGGACTGGCTGAAGGTGTTCGAGGATGCAACTGGGCGTGATCTGTCGCAGTTCAAGCGCTGGTACACCCAGGCCGGAACGCCGCATCTGAAGGTGGCCGAAGATTGGTCTGACGGCGTCTATACCCTGACTTTCACGCAGACCAACCCGCCGACGCCGGGCCAGCCGAAGAAGGATCCAAAGGTCATTCCGATCAACGTGGGCCTGCTGAACCCCAACGGTGACGAGGTCGTTCCCACGATCATGCTGGAAATGACGCGGGCGAAGCAGTCCTTCCGGTTCGAGGGGCTGTCGGCAAAGCCGATCCCGTCAATCCTGCGTGGCTTCTCGGCACCGGTGATCCTGGACCGGAAGGCCCCGCCCGAGGAACGAGCCTTCCTTCTGGCGCATGACACCGACCCCTTCAACAAGTGGGAGGCGGGGCGTGCCCTCGCCAAGGAGGTCATGGCAGAGATGGTGCTGAAGGGCGCGCCCGTGTCGCGGGCCTGGCTGGATGCCCTGGCGGCGGTGACTTTCGACGACAGCCTTGATCCTGCCTTCCGGGCGCTGTGCCTGCGCCTGCCGGGCGAAGACGACATGGCGCATACGATCCATGCCATGGGTCGGGTGCCCGATCCGATGCGGATCCACGCCGCCCGGCGCGAGATGGCCGGGGCGCTGGCGGTCCGGCTGGGCGAGGGATTGCTGCGGCTTTACGAAGGGCTGGATGACGGGCTGCCCTTCACCCCGTCGGCGGCGCAGGCGGGGAGGCGTGCATTGCGGCTGGCGGCGCTGGCCCTGCTCACGCGGCGCGACGGCGGCAGGCTTGCCACCCATGCCTTCCATGAGGCGCGCAGCATGACCGAGGAAGTCGGCGCCTTGTCCGCGTTGCTGGACATTGGCGAGGGGCAGCCACAGCTGCGCGCGTTTGCGGCCCGCTGGGGCCATGACCACAACGTGATGGACAAGTGGTTTGCGCTGCAGATCTCCCATGCCGACCCGGACGAAGCGGCCGCCGTCACCGACCGGCTGACCCAAAGGCCGGATTTCGACTGGAAGAACCCGAACCGCTTCCGTTCGGTCATCGGGGCCCTTTCGGCCAATCACGCGGGCTTTCACCACCGGTCGGGGGCGGGCTACCGGCTGGTGGCCGACTGGCTGATCCGGCTGGATCCGCTTAATCCGCAGACGGCGGCCCGCATGTCCACCGCTTTCGAGACCTGGCCGCGCTATGATGCCAGGCGCCGGAGGCTTGCGAAGGCCGAACTTGGCCGCATCCTCGCCGCCCCGGGCCTGAGCCGCGACCTGCAGGAGATGGTCGAAAGGATGCTGGCGGCCGGATAGGCCGCTCAGCCTGCCTTGCAGTAGGGCTGTTCGCGTGTCCAGGCCGCCATCTGGGCGCGCTTCTCGCCGCTGCGCAGCGGCGCCCAGTCGCGCCCGATGCCGTGCGAGCCGTTGCCGGCGACCACGCCATCCTTTGCGACCTGGGTCGACATGATCTCGACCGCGCATTCCAGATTGGCTTCGCCGTCCTTCAGTTCACCCGGCGAGGTTGCCTCACAGCCGTAATTCGCGGCCGACCGGGGTGAGATCTGCATCAGCCCGATCCAGCGCCCGCCACCGCCGGAAGCTTTCGGGTTCCAGGTGCTTTCATAGCGCGCCACCGCTGAAATCAGCCCGGCCCAGAAGGCACGGCGTTCTTCGACCGGGGCTTCGGCATAACCGGGGCACCAGGTTTCGATGTCGGCCGGAACGCGCTCGGACAGGACTGGATCCTTGGTCGAAAGCGCAATCAGGGTTGATTCGGTCCATTCCTCGGCCTGGGGATGGTGGTCCCATTGCATCGGGGGGGCGACGAAGGACATTTCGTCCCTGGGTTGACTGCCCACGCAACCTGCCAATGCAACCGATCCCAAGAACAGGCACCCAAGCCGCGCAAGACCCGCGCAACCCTTTGCCATGTCATCCGAAATCCACTGCAATTTCATCATTCCGCCCTGATCTGGGACAAACCTGCGACAAATGCGACCGCACCGGGTCGCCCCGGAAACGAGTCGATGCTGATTACACCGTCACTTCTGCACGTGAAAACTCGGTCCGGCCGGCATCAGCAGGATCCTGCCAACCTGCTGCGGCCACGCGGCAAGGCTGCCGGGTTCGCGCCGGACGGAATGACCGCGGTCGAGATTCTGGCCCGACTTGATGTCGAGGTGATGGGACAAGGCCCGGAAGCGACCGAATGGCAATGTGTCCGCAACGACCACGCTGCGATGGCGGACGCAGGGGAATGGCATGATCTTCTAGACGCGCTGCGCTTTGCCGATCAGGACCGCACCATGGCCTCGGGCGGGCAGCGTGTTGCGCCGCTGATCAGCGAAGGCGTCAGGTCAACCCTGACCGCGGCGCTGGCGCGGAACGATTTTGCCCGTGCCGGTGACGAACTGGCCCGCTTCCAGGCGGTATTCGAACTTTCGCCGGGCGACCATGCCGCAGCTCATCTGCTGGCGCAGGCCCTTATCGACATTGGCGCCGCCAAGCGCGATGCCGCCGGTCGCGGGCAGATGTCGCAGGATCTCTGGGCCGAAAGCGCCGCTCACTATGCCGCGGCCGAGGAGATCCTGGATGACTTCGACCCGATCGAGCAGATGTCGCCCCTGCTGGCAGCGACCCGCTATCAGCTCATTGGCGGGATCGAGGCGGGTGTCGGACTTTGCCGCGACTGGTTCGAGGACTGGTGCGACCTTGACCCAGAGGACGCCCGCGCCCATGCCACGCATGCGATCCACATGCTGCCGGGCTGGCATGGCTCGCTGACCATGTTCGAGAAGGAGGCACGCCGCGCAGCCCACATCACCCACGGCGTCACCGGCAAGGCGGCCTATGCGATCTTCCATCTTTCGGCGCTGGACAGGCTGGGCGATCTTCTGCCGTCGCTGGATCTTGAATTCTTCATCGAAGCCCTCGCGGACTATCAGGCCGCGACCGGGTGCCAGCACCGCGCGAATGTCGCCGCCAACATCCTGACCGAACTGGTGCGCGACTACCGGTTGGCCGGGCCCGCGGCCAACTATCAGCTGACCAAGGCCCGCACGGCGCTGTCCGACATCTTCTGGAACCGGCTTCACGAGGTGCATCTGAATCGCTGGGAACACCGGGCCGATAGCCTGGCCTTTGCCCTGTGGGAGGTGTTCGGGCCGGCGCTGAAACGCGGGGCACGCATTGCGCGGCGCGGCCAAGGCCTTTACACGCGCGTGCCCCGCAGCTGACGGTCTTACCTTCCCGAACGCCCTTGCCCAGAAGCCGCGCGCGGCCTAAGACCGGCGCGCGACGATAGCCGTGAGGATGCGCCATGCTTGACCTGACCTATACCGCGCCTGCGCCCAAGGTGATCGCCGGGGCCAAGGCCGACTGGGAACTGGTGATCGGGATGGAAATCCACGCCCAGGTGTCCTCGAACGCCAAGCTGTTTTCCGGCGCTTCCACCGCCTTCGGGGCAGAGCCGAATTCCAACGTCTCCTTCGTCGATGCGGCGATGCCGGGCATGCTGCCCGTTATCAACGAATTCTGCGTCGAACAGGCGGTGCGCACCGGGCTGGGGCTGAAGGCGAAGATCAACCTGGTCTCGGCCTTCGACCGCAAGAACTATTTCTACCCCGATCTGCCGCAGGGCTACCAGATCAGCCAGCTCTACCACCCGATCGTGGGCGAGGGCGAGGTGATCGTCGAGATGGGCCCCGGCATCGCCCGCCGCGTGCGGATCGAGCGCATCCACCTGGAACAGGACGCGGGCAAGTCGATTCACGACATGGACCCGAACCTTTCGTTCGTCGATTTCAACCGGACCGGCGTCGCGCTGATGGAGATCGTCAGCCGCCCCGACATCCGCGGCCCCGAGGAGGCGGCGGCCTATGTGACCAAGCTGCGCCAGATCCTGCGATATCTCGGCACCTGTGACGGCAACATGCAGAACGGCAACCTGCGGGCGGACGTGAACGTCTCGGTCTGCCGGCCGGGGGCCTACGAAAAATATCAGGAAACCGGCGACCACCGTCATCTCGGCACCCGCTGCGAGATCAAGAACATGAACTCGATGCGCTTCATCCAGCAGGCGATCGAGTACGAGGCGCGTCGCCAGATTGCCATTCTTGAGGACGGCGGCGCGGTGGTGCAGGAGACCCGGCTCTATGACCCCGACAAGGGCGAGACCCGGTCGATGCGGTCGAAGGAAGAGGCGCATGACTACCGCTATTTCCCCGACCCCGACCTGCTGCCGCTGGAACTGGATCAGGTCTGGGTCGATGACATCGCCGCGCGGATGCCGGAACTGCCGGACGCCAAGAAGGCGCGGTTCATGGCGGATTACGGCCTGACCGACTATGACGCGAACGTGCTGACGGCCGAACTCGACGCGGCGAACTATTTCGACGCGGTGGCTCGTGGCCGCGACGGCAAGATGGCAGCGAACTGGGTCATCAACGAGCTGTTCGGCCGGCTGAAGAAGGAAGGCCACGAGATCGCGGAAAGCCCGGTCTCGGCCGCGCAGCTGGGCGGGATCATCGACCTGATCGCCGCCGGCACGATCAGCGGCAAGATTGCCAAGGATCTGTTCGAGATAGTCTATACCGAAGGCGGCGACCCGGCCGAGATCGTCGAGGCGCGCGGGATGAAGCAGGTCACCGACACCGCTGCCATCGAGAAGGCGGTAGACGAAATCATCGCTGCCAACCCTGACCAGGTGGCCAAGGCGAAGGTGAACCCCAAGCTTGCCGGTTGGTTCGTGGGCCAGGTGATCAAGGCTAGTGGCGGCAAGGCGAACCCGGCCACGGTCAATGCGCTGGTGTCGGCAAAGCTGGGGCTCTGACCGGCGGGCTGTTGCCCACAGGGCGCGGTCAGGCGGGAAAGATGGCCGTCGCGGTTTGCGGGACGGGGAGCAATCCCGTATCACTTCCGCGACAGAGGCGGGAGAAAGCCGATGCAACGTTACGAGTACAAGGTCATACCGGCGCCGAAACGGGGCGAAAAGGCGCGCGGGCTGAAAAGCACCGAAGAACGCTTTGCCCATGCGCTGACCCGGCTGATGAACGAGATGGGGGCAGAGGGGTGGGACTATGTGCGCGCCGACGCGCTGCCCTGCGAAGAGCGGGTAGGTCTGACCGGGACAAAGACCACCTTCCAGAATGTGCTGGTCTTCCGGCGCGTGTCGGCCGGTCTGGCAACCGAGCCGGGCCCGCTTGCGCCGCTGCGCCTGACCGCAGAGCAGCCGCCTGCCGCGCCGCCCCGTCTGGGCCCGGCCGAGGCGCCGCTGCCTGGCGCTGCTCCGGCCGTCGGTCCTGCGAAATCCGGCCTGGCTGCCGAGTGATCAGCCCGCGGCCTTCAGGGCCAGGGGCAGGGTTTCGGCAAGCATATCCAGCGCCGGTTCGTCGCCCAGGCTGATGCGGATGCAGCGGTCAAGCGGGGCCACGCCCGGCATTCGGATGAAGACGCCAAGCGCCCCAAGCTCGGCCAGCACCCGACGGGCAAAGTCGCCGTCGCGGCCGCAGTCGATGGTGACGAAATTGGTGGCCGAGGGCAGGGGCACAAGCCCGTTGTCGCAGGCAATGGCCGACAGGCGGGCGCGGGCGGCCAATGTCCTTTCCTGAACGCTGCGCAGCCAATCCTGGTCGGCCAGCGCGGCAAGCGCGCCGGCCTGGCTGATCCGGCTTATCCCGAAATGGTCGCGCACCTTGTCGAAGGCCAAAGCCAGGCCGGGACTGGTGATCGCATAGCCGACCCGCGCGCCCGCCAAGCCATAACCTTTTGAAAACGTGCGCAGCCGGATCACCTGCGGATGATCTGCCGGGATGGCGGGCACGCTGCCGGGCGGGGCGAGGTCGGCATAGGCCTCGTCCAGGATCAGAAGGCTGTGTCCGGGCAGGTTCGCCACCATGTCCTCGATCACGGCGGCGGGGTGGTGGCTGCCCATCGGATTGTCCGGGTTGGCCAGATAGATCAGCCGCGCCGCAGTGGACCGGGCGGCAGTCAGCAGGGCATCTGGATCTTCATGATCGCCCCGGTAGGGCACGCGCGTCAGCACCCCGCCGTAGCCAGCGACATGGAAGTTGAAGGTGGGATAGGCGCCAAGGCTGGTCACGACCGCAGTGCCCGGGGCCAGCGTAAGACGGCAGATCAGGCCCAGCAGGCCGTCGATGCCGGGGCCGACGGCAACGTGCGCGGGCGTAATGCCGTGATGCGCGGCAATAGCCTGTTTCAGATCGTGGTTTTCAGGATCGCCATACATCCAGGCGTCGCGCGCCGCTGCCTGCATTGCCGCGACGGCCCGGGGCGAAGGGCCGAAGAGGCTCTCGTTCGCCCCAAGCCGCGCGCGGAAGGAGATGCCGCTTCGCCGCTCCAGCGCCTCGGGACCGGTGAAGGGGACGGTAGAGGGCAGGGCGGCGGCATGGGGGGTGAGAAAGCGGTTCATGGCGCAGAGGCTGACACGGCTCGGGTGCCGCGCGCAAGCCTCAGCGCAGGAACTTCCGTCGCGACTCTTCCGCGATTGCTTGCAACATCTCCAGCCGGGCAAGCTCTGCCATTGAAGCCTTGCGCGCTGTTTCGTCGGTCAGTCCTGCCAGCAGTGCGCGCTGGGCGGCGACGTGCTTCTTCAGCACGATCTCCTCGGGCAGGACGCCGGTCTGTGCCATGATGCGGAAGCCCGCCGCGTCGCCAGGCGAGACGTAGACATCGCCCGGCCGGTCGGGCAGCGGCTTGCCTTCGCCTTCGAGGTTCCGAAGCTGGCCCTGCAAGCGGGCCTTCTGGATCTGGCGTTCGGCCAGGCGAGAGAGCCAGGACATGACTGCACGTCTTTCTACCTGAAGATGCGTCCGGCTGATGCTGCAGACAAGGGGGCTTTGCGCCCCCTTTGCCCCGGAGCAAGTCCGGGGCTCACCCCCCGCAGGATATTTTTCCAGAGAGGAAGATCAGGACAGGTCAGCGAGCCGTTTCAGCGCTTCAGTGATCTTCCGGGCTTCGTCTTGCCGGGCCTCGAGGTTCGCCTGTGCCTCCATCACCACGTCCTCGGGGGCGGACTTGACGAAGTTCGGGTTGTCGAGCCTGCCCTTCAGCCCGGCGATTTCCTTTGTCAGCTTGTCCAGCGCCTTCTGCAGGCGGGATTTTTCTTCGGTGATGTCGATAAGGCCTTCCAGCGGAATGGCGAAGGCCGCGCCTTCCGCCGTCACGGCGATCGACCCCTTCGGCGCTGCGCCCTCTGTGATGCTGTCCACACGGGCGAGGCGCTTGATCAGCGCCTCGTTCCGCTGGAAGGCGGCCCGCGCCTCGTCGGTCAGCGAAGTGGCCACGAGATCGGCCTTCAGTCCCACCGGCACATGCACCTGCGCCCGGGCCGAGCGGATGTCGTCGATCAGCGTGGTTACGAAGGTCATTTCGCGTTCGGCGTCGCGGTCGATCAGGGTTACGGGAAGGTCCGGCCAATCGGTGTGGACAAGGAGTTTCTCCCGTTTGCCGGTGGTGCCCCAGAGCTCTTCGGTGATGAAGGGCATGAAGGGGTGCAGCAGGATCATCGACTGGTCCAGCACCCAGGCCATGGTGGCACGGGTTTCGGCGGCATCAGGACCGTCGAACAGCGGCTTCGCGAATTCGACGTACCAGTCGCAGACCTTGCCCCAGACGAACTTGTAAAGCGCGTCCGCCGCCTGGTCGAAGCGGAAGTTTTCCAGCGCCTCGTTCACCTCGGTCAGGGTGCGGGCGGTTTCGCCGATGATCCAGCGGTTGGCGGTGGCCTTCGGTTGCGGAGCGGGGCCGGTCTCGTGGCCTTCCCAGACCCCGTTCATCTCGGCAAAGCGGCAGGCGTTCCAGAGCTTGGTGCCGAAGTTGCGGTAGCCGGCGATGCGCTGGGTATCGAGCTTCAGCACGCCCCCAAGGCTGGCCATCGCCGCATTGGCGAACCGCAGTGCGTCGGCGCCGTATTCGTCGATGATCTCGAGCGGGTCGATGACGTTGCCCAGCGACTTCGACATCTTCTTGCCCTTGGCGTCGCGGACAAGGCCATGCAGATAGACGGTGCGGAACGGGATGTCGTTCACCACCGCAAGCTGCATCATCATCATCCGGGCGACCCAGAAGAACAGGATGTCCTGGCCCGTCACCAGGACCGAGGTGGGGAAGTATTTCTTCAGCTCCGGCGTGTCTTCCGGCCAGCCCAGCGTGCCGATCGGCCAGAGGCCCGAAGAAAACCAGGTGTCCAGCACGTCCGGGTCGCGCCACACGGGATAGATCAGCCGGGTCGGATCCTGCGTCGTCTCGTATTCGGCAAGCGCGGCGGCCAGCATGTCCACCGCGGCGGCGCGGTCGGCGACTTCCACGACGCGGGCGGCATTCAGCGGCACCGGCAGGGCGGCAAGGTCGTCGCGGAAGCGTTCCGCGACCCCGGCGAAGTCGGCGGCGCAATGGAAGCGTGCGTCGCGCGTGACATAGCCGCCATCGCCCAGCAGGCGCAGCATCTCGACCGGGTCGAGCGCGCCGTCGCCTTCGTCGTCGGCAAAATCCGGGGCGGCAAGGTCGAGCCCGTACCAGACCGGGATCTGGTGACCCCACCAGAGCTGGCGCGAAATGCACCACGGCTCGATGTTCTCCAGCCAGTGGTAATAGGTCTTTTCGCCGCTTTGCGGGATGATCTTGGTCCGGCCCGTCCGCACCGCATCCAGCGCGGGCCCGACGATCTGCGCGGTATCGACAAACCACTGGTCGGTCAGCATGGGCTCGATCACCACCTTCGAGCGGTCGCCGAAGGGCTGCATGATCGGTTTGGACTCCACATAGGGCACCCGCTCCAGGTGTTCGGCGCCGGTTTCCTTGTCGATGCTCTTCCTCACCACGGTGACGGCAAGGCCCTCGGCCGTGATCTGTTCGACCAAGCGCTTGCGGGCCTCATACCGGTCAAGGCCGCGGAGGTCGTCGGGGACAAGGTTGATTGTGTCAACTTCCGCTTCGGTCAGGGTGGTCTCGCCCCTGGCGACGGCCATGGCGATGGCGGCCGCCTCGGCATAGGGCATGCCGTCGTCGCGCATCCGGGCGCGGGTGTCCATCAGTCGGTAGCAGGGGATGCCCGCGCGCCTTGCCACGGCATAGTCGTTGAAATCGTGCGCGCCGGTGATCTTTACGGCGCCTGACCCGAAGGTGGGGTCGGGGTATTCGTCGGCGATGATGGGGATCAGGCGGCGATGTTCCTTCGGACCGACAGGAATTTCACAGAACTTACCGATAATTGGCGCATAGCGTTCATCCGATGGGTGAACCGCAACCGCGCCATCACCAAGCATCGTTTCCGGCCGGGTGGTCGCGATGGAAATGTAATCCCGGACCTCACGGAAGGTCACGTTGCCTTCGGCGTCCTTCTCGACATATTCATAGGTTTCGCCCCCGGCCAGCGGGTACTTGAAGTGCCACATGTGGCCGGGCACCTCGATGTTCTCGACCTCGAGATCGGAAATCGCCGTCTCGAAATGCGGATCCCAGTTCACCAGCCGCTTGCCGCGGTAGATCAGGCCCTTGCGATACATGTCCACGAACACCTTGATGACGGCATCGTGGAAGTTGCCTTCCTCGCCCTCAGGCGCGCCGGGGGCGCCTGACATGGTGAAGGCTTCGCGATCCCAGTCGCAGGAACAGCCCAGACGCTGCAACTGACCGATGATGGTCCCGCGAGATTTCTTCTTCTGTTCCCAGACCCTTGCAACGAATTTCTCGCGTCCCATCTCGCGGCGGGTTGGTTCGCCGTTCGCGGCCATTTCGCGCTCGGTGACCATCTGGGTTGCGATGCCGGCATGGTCGGTCCCCGGCTGCCAGAGCGTGTCGAACCCGCGCATACGGTGCCAGCGGGTCAGGATGTCCTGCAGGGTGTTGTTGAACGCATGGCCCATGTGCAACGAGCCGGTCACGTTCGGCGGCGGGATCATGACGGAAAACGCGGGCGCGCCGGGTTTCGCATTGGCCCCCGCGCGGAAGGCGCCGGCATCGAGCCAGAGTTTCGAGATACGGGCTTCGGCCTCGGCGGCGTTGAAGGTCTTTTCCATCGGCATGCGCGTTCCCCCTGATCCGCGCGGGTTCTAGCGTGCCCCGCGCCGAAGGGAAAGACACAAGGGCGGTTGACCGGGGCGGGGCTGCACCCGACCGCTGAGGTCAAGGGGGCATCTGCCGGATGCCCCTTCCGAGGCCTCCCCGTCAGCCACTTGTTGCTGCCAGCCTTCCTGTGACGCGGCGGCAGACGGCTTTTACCAGCACGGAATGACTGCCACCTCCGAACCTTCCCAAGCTTGCCGCGCGGGATATCATCACGGTGCTCTGCGGGCTGCGCTTATGGCTGCCGGTGGGGCAGAGCTGACCTCGAAAGCTTCTCGCCGTGCTCGGTGGCCAAGCGGGCCGGCGTCAACCGTGCGGTCCCCGCGCACCACTTCGGCGATGTTCGGGGGCTTTTGACGGCGCTGGCGGCGGAAGGATTCCGGCGGTTACAGGCGACCCTTGACGATGCAGATGCAGGCGCCAGCGATCCGCGCGACCGGGCGATCCGCGCGGGCCTTGTCTGCATGCGATTTGCCGTCACGCGCCCGGCGCCTCTGCGCCATCGAAAGGCGTTCGTCGCCATACTGCCGGCCATGGCCGGTTTCCGGGGCGATGGCGGCCTGGTGACGACGACCCGCAAGGGGCTGGTGTTTCTGCGGGCGATCTGGTCAGGGGCGTTCGGGCCGGTGGGCGGACTCACCCGCACGCCCTTCCGGCCGGTCTTCTTTCCGGTGACGTGCGGCGAGGCAGGCATGCGCCTTGCCCGGCCGCGCGGGCTGCCCCTTTCCGCCGCTTTGCCGCGCTTTACGGCCATTCCGGCCAACCGGCGCCACGCTTTTCCATGCGCCCGAGGCGGGGCTAACTATTGTCGCCACGGTCAATCGGGTGGACCGGGCGGGTACGGATTGCGGCTGATGCTGCGGTAATTTGAAGAGGCGTCTGCCCCTGAACGTCATTGCAGGGGGCGGTGCCGGGCGCTACGTTCCCCATGCCTTGGCTGTTACCCTCGCCATGCGCAATGCCTTGATACGAAAGCAGAGCTGGCCGGTCTGGTGCAATTTCGGGTGCGGACCGGTTCCTGTTTCTCGACATGGACATGGTGATGATGCGGCCCGCCCTGATCCTGGCTGAAGCCGAGGACGGAAAGGTTGCGATGTGCCTTGATACCATCAATGGCTGGAGCGAGCGGCACTCGCATTGGCAAGTGCTGTTCGGTGCGTTCGTGCCGGACGAGGTGACAAGCTATCCGCACGAAAATACCGGGCCTCCCCGGTTCCTGGCGGCTCACACCGCACGGTCGATCTTGGTGGACAGGTGGATCAGGCTTTCGGATGCGCGGACCCCGGTCATTGCGCCGATCTGGTCGAGGACCTGATCCAGTACCTGGGTGTTGGGGCAGGCGACCTGCACGAGAAAGTCGAAGCGTCCGCTGGTGGTGAAGACCCGCTCGATCTCGGGGATGGACTTGAGGCGGGTCAGCACGGCGGCCTGGCTGCGCGGCTCGATCGTCAAGAGGACAGAAGCTCGCAGCCGCTCCTCGCGCGTGCCTTCCCCCAGTTTCAGCGTATAGCCTGCAATGACCCCGCTGGTCTCCAGCCGCTCCAGCCGGGCCTGGATGGTCGATCGCGCGACCTTCAGCCGGCGCGAGAGTGTGGCCACCGACATGCGCGCGTCGGCCCCCAGCAGTGCGATGATATTGCGATCGAGTTCGTCCATTCAATCTGCCGTCGTTTTCGTCATTATAACGAAGTTTCGCCGCATTTATACAGTTTTGTTCGGTGAGATTGTAACCCATATGCGGCATCCTCGATTGCAGGAAAAGGGCGGCTCATACGCACCTGGCCTGGTTCACTTGAAACCACGCTGGTGCCCGGTCCCACTGCTGCAATGGGAAGGGCGAAGCGTCTTGTTGGCAAAGGGAAATACGCCGATGGGACTCTCCAAGACGATCTGGACCAACCCCACTGAGTATCTGCGCACCCAGCAGCCGGAAAACCCGGTGCTGTTCTTCGCGCCGTCGGCCGCGCAGGCCGCGGCGCGCCGCTTCATCGACGGCTTTCCGGGAATGGTGACCTATGCGGTCAAGTCCAACCCCGGCGAGGCGATGATCGAGAATCTGGCCGCCGCCGGCATCCGCGGCTATGACTGCGCCAGCCCCTTCGAGATCGACCTGATCCGGCGCCTGGCCCCGGACGCGGCGATCCATTACAACAACCCGGTGCGCTCGCGCGCCGAGATCGCCCATGCGGTCGAACGTGGCGTCAAGTCCTACAGCGTTGATTCCAAATCAGAACTGGCCAAGCTGATCGAGATGGTCCCGACCGAGGGCACGGAAATCTCGGTCCGCTACAAGTTGCCGGTCGCGGGCGCGGCATACAACTTCGGGGCCAAGTTCGGCGCCACGGTGGAACTGGCGGTGGAGCTGCTGAAAGAAGTGGCGGCGGCGGGGTTCATCCCCTCGCTGACCTTCCACCCCGGCACGCAATGCACCGACCCCCACGCCTGGGAGGCCTACATTCGCGAAGGCGCCAACATTGCGCGGGCGGCCGGCGTGACGATTGCCCGGCTGAATGTCGGCGGCGGCTTTCCCAGCCACAGGCTGAATGCTGTCGTGCCGCAGCTTGAGGAAACCTTCCGGCTGATCGACCGGGTCACGACCGAAGCGTTCGGCACCGACCGCCCGCTTCTGGTCTGCGAACCTGGCCGGGCGCTGTGTGGCGATGCCTACGCGCTGGCCGCGCGCGTCAAGGCGCTGCGCGACGGGACGCATGTGTTCCTGAACGACGGTGTCTATGGCTCGCTGACCGAACTGCCGATGATCGGCGTGATCGACCGGATCGAGGTGCTGTCGCCTGAAGGCGACAAGCGCAAGGGCGAACCGGTTCCGCGCATCGTCTTCGGTCCGACCTGCGATTCGGTCGATCGGCTGCCCGGTGAGATCCCGCTGCCAGCTGATCTGGCGGAAGGCGACTTCATCATTTGGCAGGGGATGGGTTCCTATTCCACCGTCACCAACACCCGGTTCAACGGGTTCGGTGACGTGCAGATGGCCACTGTCCTGTCGCTGAAAGTCTGACCAACGGAAATTGCAGGAAAATCGGGCGCCCGGCTGGACAAATCCGGTCGGGCGTTCAAGCATGTGGGCGGAGGTGCCTGCCCATGGAACAGCTCAAGTTCGGTCTCGCCCAGCCCCTGAAGCGGCGCGAGGATCTGCGGTTTCTGACAGGAAATGGCCGCTATGTCTCTGACATCGTGCCTGCCGGTGCGCTCTGGGCGGTGTTCCTGCGGTCGGACCATGCGCATGGCGAGATCGCCTCGCTGGACGTGTCAGAGGCCAGGGCGATGCCCGGTGTTCATCTGGTCCTGACGGCGGATGATCTGCTGGCCCGTGGCGTGAAGCTGGGCATGAAGGGCGAGCGGATCGACACCCGTGACGGGGGGAAAGGCGCCGGGCCGGAACGCCCGGTTCTGGCGCACGGCCGGGTGCGCTTCGTTGGCGAGGCGCTGGCCGTGGTGGTGGCCGAAACGCCCGATCAGGCGCGTGACGCGCTTGAGGTGATTTCCATTGATATCAATTCCCTGGAACCTGCACTTCAACTGGACTGCAAAGAGCCGTCAATCCACCCCGAGGCACCAGCAAACCGCGCTTTCGACTTTCTGTTCGGCGACCAGCCGGGGACCGACGCGGCATTGGCCGCCTCGGCCCACCGCATCGCGCTGGAGGTGATCCACAACCGCGTCACCGCCGCGCCCATGGAGCCCCGCGCGTGCTTTGCCGAATGGGACGGCGAACGGCTGCATTTCTGCGTCAACGGCCAGGGCGTGTGGGTGCAGCGCAACGAGCTTTCCCGCATGCTGGGCCTGCCGCGCGAACGCATCCGGGTGACGAACCCCGACGTCGGCGGCGGCTTCGGAATGAAGGCGATGACCTATCCCGAATATGTGGCCATTGCCGAGGCCGCCCGGGCCCTGGGTCGCCCGGTTGCCTGGGTCTCGACCCGGACCGAAGGGATGCTGACCGACAATGCCGGGCGCGATCTTGTGGCGCGGGTCGATCTGGGGTTCGATACCGATCATCGGATCACTGGCTACAAGGTCAATCTGGTGACGAACCTTGGCGCCTACAACAGCCAGTATGGCCAGGCGATCCAGACAGAGCTTTTCGCCAAGGTGTTGACCGGGGTGTACAAGGTGCCGAGGGCTGCCCTGTTTGCAACCGGTGTATACACGAACAGCGTGCCGATTGACGCCTACCGCGGTGCGGGTCGGCCCGAGGCGATCCTGACCATCGAACGTGCGCTGGACCACGCCGCCAGGATTCTGGGCGTTGATCCGGTCGAGCTGCGGCTGAAGAATGTGATCCGCGACTTTCCCCATACCACGATTGAAGGGGAAATCATCGATGCAGGAGATTTTGCCGGCCTGCTGGAAACGGTGGCTGGGCGCTCTGCGGGCTATGCCGAGCGTCTGGCTTCCAGCCGGGCGAAAGGACTGCTGCGCGGGATGGGCGTGGCCGCCTATATCGAGGCGATCCTTGGCGACCCGGACGAGATCGCGCGCCTGGTGCTGGATGAAGACGGGGGCGCGACGCTTTTCGTCGGCACCCAGTCGAACGGCCAAGGGCATGAAAGCGTCTATTCCCGGATGGTGGCCGAGGCGACCGGCATCCCGCAGGACATGGTGCGTATTGTCGAAGGTGACAGCGACCGCATTGCCAAGGGTGGCGGCACGGGCGGATCGCGCTCGGTCACTGTGCAGGGCACGGCGACGCGGGCGACGGTCATGGGCATGATTTCCGCCTTCGAAAGCTTTCTGGCCGCAGAATGGGGGGTAGAGGCGGTCAACTTCGCCGACCATCGTTTTGGTGCCCCGGGGACCAACCACCGCCTGACCCTGGCCGAGGCGGCGGCGCTGGCGCGGGCGCGGGGGCGGCTGGATCTGGTCGACCGCAGCGAAAAGATCGTGCTGGACGGGCGATCTTTCCCGAACGGAGTGCATCTGGCCGAGGTCGAGATCGACCCCGAAACCGGCGCCCTGCGGCTGGACCGCTATTCGGTGGTCGATGACTTCGGTGTGCTGGTGGCACCGAACCTGGTCGAGGGGCAGGTGCATGGGGGCGTGGCGCAGGGCTTTGGCCAGGCGGTAACCGAATGGCTGGTGCAGGATGAAGGCGGGCAGGTGCTGACCGCCAGCTTCATGGATTACGCCCTGCCGCGCGCCACGGACCTGCCGTTCATCTCTTTCGCCGAACGGGGCGTGCCTACCCGAACCAACCCCCTCGGCATGAAGGGCTGCGGCGAGGCCGGTACGGTCGGGGCCCTTGGCGCGATCTCGAACGCCGTCCGCGATGCGCTGGCGCCGCTGGGCGTGACGCGGGTCGATATGCCCTTCACCCCCTGCAGGATCTGGACCTGGATTGAGGAGGCCCGCCACGCGACTGCTTGAGCGCCTGCGCAGCTTTTTCCGCCGGCCCCCCGAGGTCACGGCAGAACCGGCTCCCGCGCCCGAACCGGGACGGGTGCGGGGACGGGTCGATCATGTCGTGATCCTTGACGGCACCATGTCCAGTCTGGAACCGGGGCACCGCGGCAATTGCGGGATACTTTTCCAGCTGCTGCGCGAGATGGGCCATCACGCGAACCGGCGGCTTTATTACGAGCCGGGGATGCAATGGGAAGGATGGCTGCGAAGCCTGGCCATTCTGGAAGGACGCGGAATTGCGCCGCAGATCCGCCGGGCTTATGGCTGGCTGGCCTCGGGCTACCGCGAGGGCGACCGGATCTTCCTGTTCGGCTTTTCGCGTGGTGCCTATGCGGTGCGATCCCTGGGCGGGATGATCGACCGGGTCGGGCTGTTGCGGCGGGAACATGCGACTGAGCGTGCAGTCACGCTGGCCTGGCGGCATTACGAACGCGGGGGCGAAAGTGGGCCTGCCCGTGCCTTCACGCAGCGATTCTGCCATGATCGCGCCCCGATCGAGATGGTCGGGGTGTGGGACACGGTGAAAGCCCTTGGCCTGCGGCTGCCGTTCTTCTGGATGTTCACGCCTGACCGTCACGCCTTTCACAGTCACCAGCTTGGCCCCTCGATCCGGCACGGCTTTCACGCGCTGGCGCTGGACGAGACACGGATGGCCTTTGCCCCCGTGATGTGGGAATGCCCGCCGGGCTGGGAAGGGAACGTGGAACAGGTGTGGTTCCGCGGGGCGCATGGTGACATCGGCGGTCAGATCGGCGGGTTCCGCCTGGCGCGGCCCTTGGCCAACATTCCCCTTGTCTGGATGCTGGAACGGGCCGAGACGCTGGGCCTGGCCCTGCCGGAAGGCTGGCGCGCGCGCTTCCCCTGCGACCCCGACGCCCCCATGGTTGGCACTTGGCGCAGCTGGGGCAAGGCCTTCCTCTGGCGCCGCCGCCGCGTCGTCGGGCACGACCGGTCGGAACGCTTGCACGCCACGGCCGTCAAGGCTGCGGCAGGGCGCTGGCCGAACGCGCTGTCGGCTGAACAGGGCTTTTCGTCGTCCGGCCCGCGCGTATAACCTTCTGCCCGACCCGCAATCTGCCCGAGGCCAGCCATGAGACATCTCACCGTTGCCGCAACCCAATTCGCATGCACCTGGGATCTGCCCGCCAATGCCGACCGTGCCGAGGCGCTGGTGCGCCAGGCCGCAGGGCAGGGGGCGCAGGTGGTGCTGATCCAGGAACTTTTCGCAGCGCCGTATTTCTGCATCGAGCAGCACGCCCGCTATTTCGACCTCGCGCAACCTGCCGAGGGGCACCCGCTGATCGCGCAGTTCCAGTCCCTCGCGCGTGAACTGGGTGTGGTCATCCCGGTCAGTTTCTTCGAACGCGCGGGGCCTGCCTTCTTCAACTCGGTCGCCATGGTCGATGCCGATGGACGGATGCTTGGGATCTATCGCAAGAGCCACATTCCACAGGGCCCGGGTTATGAAGAGAAATACTACTTCTCGCCTGGTGATACCGGCTTTCGCGCCTGGGACACGGCCTACGGCCGGATCGGTGTCGGCATCTGCTGGGACCAGTGGTTCCCGGAATGCGCGCGCGCCATGGCGCTGCTGGGGGCAGAGGTGCTGCTTTATCCCACCGCCATCGGGTCGGAACCCCAGGCGCCCGGCTATGACAGTCAGCCACACTGGGAAATGGTAATGCGCGGGCATGCCGCGGCAAACATCGTGCCGGTCGTGGCCTCGAACCGGATCGGCACGGAAGTCGCGCCCGAGGGGCGCGAGGTTACCTTCTACGGGTCCAGCTTCATCGCCGATCACACCGGGCAGTTGCTGGCAAAGGCGGACAGGACGACAGAGGCCGTGCTGCTGCACCGCTTCGATCTTGACACCATCGCCGCATTGCGGGCGAGCTGGGGCCTTTTCCGCGACCGGCGGGTGGATCTTTATGGTCCGGTCGCCACACTCGACGGCCGCGGCTGACCTGCTTTCCGTGCGCGGCGTGTGCCGGGCTCTGCCCAGAGCCCGGCGCCGGTGTCAGCGGTGGCGCAGGTCGACGTAGTCGCGTTTCTGCGGACCGATGTAAAGCTGCCGTGGACGGCCGATCTTCTGGTTCTTGTCGGCGATCATCTCCTTCCACTGGCTGATCCAGCCAACGGTGCGCGAAATCGCGAAGATCGGCGTGAACATCGAAGTCGGGAAGCCCATCGCCTCGAGGATGATGCCCGAATAGAAATCGACGTTCGGATAAAGCTTCTTAGAGACGAAATAATCGTCTTCAAGCGCGATGCGCTCCAGCTCCTTGGCGACCTGAAGGGTTGGGTTGTCCTCGATGCCGAGAAGGCCCAGCACCTCGTCGGCCGATTCCTTCATCACCTTGGCGCGCGGGTCGAAATTCTTGTAGACCCGGTGGCCGAAGCCCATTAGCCGGAAGCCGGAATTCTTGTCCTTTGCCTTGGCGATGTATTCCGGGATACGGTCGACGGTGCCGATTTCCTTCAGCATTTCCAGGCAGGCCTGGTTCGCCCCGCCATGGGCCGGCCCCCAAAGGCAGGCGATGCCGGCGGCGATGCAGGCGAAGGGGTTGGCGCCCGAAGAGCCCGCCAGCCGCACCGTGGAGGTCGAGGCGTTCTGTTCGTGGTCCGCATGCAGCATCATGATGCGGTCCATCGCCTTTTCCAGGATCGGCGAGACGACATATTCCTCGGCCGGAACGGCAAAGCACATGTGCAGGAAATTGCCTGCATAGCTGAGCGCGTTCTTCGGATAGACGAAGGGCTGGCCCAACGAATACTTGTAGGCCATAGCGGCGATGGTCGGCAGCTTGGCGATCATGCGGATCGCGGCAACCTCGCGCTGCCAGGGATCATTGATGTCGAGGCTGTCGTGATAGAAGGCCGACATCGCGCCGACCACGCCGACCATTGTCGCCATCGGGTGGCTGTCGCGCCGGAAGCCGCGGAAGAAATAGTGCATCTGTTCATGCACCATCGTGTGCCGCGTCACGCGCTGGGTGAAATCGGCCAACTGGGAAGCGGTCGGCAGTTCGCCGTAAAGCAGCAGATAGCAGACCTCGAGATGGGTCGATTTCTCGGCCAGCTGCTCGATCGGATAGCCGCGATACAGCAGTTCACCCTTGTCGCCGTCGATGTAGGTGATCGCGCTTTCGCAGGAAGCGGTCGAGGTGAACCCGGGGTCGAAGGTGAAGACATCCGCCTCGGTGTAGAGCTTGCGGATGTCTACAACTTCGGGGCCGATGGTGGGTTTCAGGACGGGAAGCGCATAGGTCTTTCCATCCAGTTCAAGCTTGGCGACTTTGTCCGACATGGTTCTCCCCGGTCATGGCGGTCGCACCCCGGGTGGGGCGCGGCCATTTGCTATCCTGCACCCCGGTCGGGGCGGCTTCAAGGCCGGGGGCGGGGGTCAGCCCGCCGCATCTTCCAGCCGTCGAACGGTTTCATCGCGACCGATGACCAGCATCATGTCGTAAACCGAAGGTGTAACAGTCCTGCCCGCGAGCGCGGCCCTCAGAGGTGCGGCCAGTTTCCCGAAACCGATGCCGGCTTCGGCGGCTACCTCGTTGAGGATCGGCTCCAGCGAGTCCTTTGTCCAGCTAGCATTTCGCAGGCGCGGCGTCAACGATTTCAGTATACCACGGGATACCGAATCCAGCGCCTCGGCAGCTTTCGCCTCGGGCGCTATGGGCCTGTCAATCAGCAGAAAATGCGCCTTTTCCATCAGTTCCGGGAAAGTCTTCACAGACTTTTTCAGGAAGGGCAGGGCGGCCTTCATCCGCGTTTCCTGCACATCGGTCAAGGGTTCGCGCCCCGCCGCCGCAAGGAAGGCCTTCAGTTCTTGCAGCAGTGCGGCGTCGTCTGCCATGGCCATGTGATGGCCGCAGGTATTTTCCAGCTTCTTGAAATCCAGCCGCGCCGGGGCCCGCCCGATGCCGGAGAGGTCGAACATCTTCATCGCCTCCTCGCTGGTGAATATCTCGGCATCGCCATGCGCCCAGCCCAGCCGGGTCAGATAGTTACGCATCCCCGCCGCCGGATAGCCCATGGCCTGGTATTCCTCGACCCCCGTGGCCCCGTGGCGCTTCGACAGCTTCTTGCCGTCCGGGCCATGGATCAGCGGGATATGCGCCCAGACTGGCACCTGCCAGCCCATCGCATCATAGACCATCTGCTGGCGCGCCGCGTTGTTCAGGTGGTCGTCGCCGCGGATGACGTGGGTCACGCCCATGTCGTGATCGTCCACCACCACCGCCAGCATGTAGGTGGGGGTTCCGTCACTGCGCAGCACGATCATGTCGTCCAGCGTTTCATTGCGGATCACGACGCGGCCCTGCACCTTGTCGTCGATCACGGTTTCGCCGGTCCTCGGCGCCTTCATGCGGATGACATAGGGCGCGTCTGGGTGGGTTGCGGGGTCTGCGTCGCGCCAGGGCGACAGGAAAACGGGATAACGCCCCTCGGCCTCTTCCGCGGCGCGGAAGGCAGCGATTTCTTCCTGCGTGGAAAAGCACTTGTAGGCCGTTCCTCTTGCAAGCATCTGATGCGCAACCTCTGCATGACGGTCGCGCCGGGCGAACTGGCTGACCACCTCGCCGTCCCAGTCCAGCCCCAGCCATGTCAGGCCCCGCAGGATCGCCGCCGTCGCCTCGGGTGTCGATCGTTCGCGGTCGGTGTCCTCGATCCGCAGCAGGAACTTGCCCCCGCGTCCCCGCGCGTAAAGCCAGTTGAACAGCGCCGTCCGCCCGCCGCCGATATGCAGATACCCGGTAGGTGAGGGTGCGAAGCGGGTGACGACCTGAGTGGACATCTGAAGTTAACCTTTCGGAAACCATGGCGGGCTTAGGCTTGGGGCAGGGTTTAGGCAATCGCGGGGCGGGAAACAAGGTGGCGGCGCGGGCGGTCCATGCGGCGCTGGCGGGGTTGCAGGCAGAACCGGGGGCGCTGTTTCCCTGGATACCGGTGATGATAGGCTGCGGCATCGGCGCCTGGTTCTCGTTGACCGAAGAGCCGGTGGCGGGCAGCTACGCGCTGGCCGCGATGCTGCTGGCCGGGGGGGCTGCACTGGCCTTGGTGCATGATCTTGCACGGCCGGTCGGGGTGGCGGTGGCGGCACTGGCAGCGGGATGGCTTGCCGCAGGCATCCGCGCGCACATCCTTGACGCGCCAATGCTGGAATTCCGCTATCACGGCCCTGTCGAAGGGCGCATCGTGGGCATCGACCGGTCGCAGTCCGATGCGCTGCGCCTGACGCTGGACCGGGTGGTGCTGCGCGATCTGCCGCCCGCCCGGACCCCCGCGCGGGTCCGTGTTTCGCTGCAAGGGGACCAGCCCTGGTTGCAGCCGGCCCCCGGCCAGGTAGTCATCCTGACGGCTAGCCTTGCCGCGCCCGACGGCCCGGTGGAACCCGGCGCCTTCGATTTCCGGCGAATGGCCTATTTCGACCAGCTTGGTGCCGTGGGCTACACGCGCACGCCCGTCCTGCTGCTGGCGGAACCAGAGGGCGGCGCGCTGCCGATCGACCGGCTGCGTCGCAATCTGACGCAGGCCATGCTGGCGCGGATGGACGGGCAGGCCGGCGCCTTTGCCGCCGGCGCGATGACCGGTGACCGGTCCGCCATCACGGAAGAGACGGTCAGGGCGCTGCGCGACTCTTCCCTGGCGCATCTGCTGGCGATCTCGGGGATGAACATGGCCTTCCTCACCGGCTTCGTCTTTGCGCTGATCCGCTACGGGCTGGCCTTGGTGCCGTTCGTGGCGCTGCGGCTGAATTCGAAGAAGGCGGCTGCGCTGGCCAGCCTCGGGGTGGCCTTCTTCTACCTGCTGCTGTCCGGGGCCAATGTCGCGACCGAGCGCGCCTTCATCATGATTTCCGTCTTTCTGGGCGCGATCCTGCTGGACCGTCGCGCGCTGACGCTGCGTTCTGTGGCCGTGGCGGGTGCGATCCTGCTGCTGCTGAAGCCGGAAAGCCTGCTTGAGCCGGGGTTCCAGATGTCCTTCGCAGCGACTGTGGCGCTGATCGCGGGATTTGCCGCGATCGACCGCGGCCTCTATCGCGAAGCGCTGCCGGGCTGGGTGCGGCCCGTCTTTGCGCTGGTCCTGTCCTCGCTGATCGGCGGGTTGGCGACTGCGCCCTACGCAGCAGCCCATTTCAACCGGTTCGCCGACTTGGGCCTCTTGGCCAACCTGCTGACCGTGCCGGTCATGGGGGCGGTGGTGATGCCGGCCGGTGCCGTCGCCGCATTGCTCGCGCCCTTCGGACTGTCGGGCGTCGCACTGCATGTGATGGAACTGGGCGCGCGCTGGATTCTGATCGTGGCTCACTGGATCGCAGGGCTGGAGGGATCGGTGACGGCGGTTCCCGCACCCGGGCCCTGGGTGCTACCAGTATTCACGCTGGGGGCGATCTGGCTGATCCTTTGGCGGGGGCCCATCCGCTGGGCAGGGTCGGCAGCGATTCTGGTGGCCCTGGTGCTTTGGGCCATGGCGGATCGGCCGGATCTGCTGATCTCGGCCGACGGCAAGCTGGCGGGGCTGGTCGGGCCCGGTGGGCGGGCCTTGTCGGCAGCGACGGGCGGCGGGTTTGCCGCTGAAAGCTGGCTGGAGAATGATGGCGATCTGGTCAGTCAGGCGCAGGCGGCGGCCCGGCCAGGCTTTACCGGGCCCAAAGGCGAACGCTGGTTCGATCTGGGCGGTGTGAAAGGGGTGATCCTGTCGGGAGGGGCGGCAGAAAGCAGGCTGGCGCCAGCCTGCGCAGGGGCCGGGCTGGTCGTTCTGGCCGCGAAGGCCACAGATCCGCCCCAAGGGTGCCCGCTGATCGACGCAACGGTTCTTTCGGTGACTGGTGCCTTGGCCGTCTGGGCCGGGAAGGAAGGGCTTCGACTGGTGCCGGCACGCGGCACCCGCAGGCTCTGGTCGCCGCCCCAGCGCGCAATGGCCCTGCCGAACCTGTCGCCTCAGTAGCTGCGGATCAGGCCAACAAGCCGACCCTGCACCTTGACCAGATGCTCGGGGAACACCCGCGTCTCGTAGGCAGGGTTCGCGGCTTCCAGTGCAATCATGTTGCCACGGCGGCGGAAGCGTTTCAGCGTGGCCTCGTGATCCTCGACCAGAGCCACGACAATATCGCCATTCTCGGCAGTGGACTGTTCGCGGATCACCACGATGTCGCCATCGTTGATCCCGGCCTCGATCATGGAATCGCCTTTGACTTCAAGCGCGTAGTGTTGACCTTTGCCCGACAGCATCGAGCCGGGCACGGCCACATGATGCGAGACCTCGGAAATCGCCTCGATCGGGACGCCAGCGGCGATCCGGCCCATTACGGGAAGTTCAAGCGCGTGAACCGGTGAAACCGCCATTGCGCCTCTGGGCGGATCGGTCCGGTCGCCCCGGATGAGCTTTGGCGAGAAACCTGGCTTTTCCATCGCCTCGGGCAACTTGACGATTTCCAGAGCGCGGGCTCGGTGCGCAAGGCGGCGGATGAAGCCGCGTTCCTCCAGCGCCGTGATGAGGCGATGGATCCCCGACTTCGACCGCAGGTCCAACGCATCCTTCATCTCGTCGAACGAGGGGGGCACGCCGTCCCGGTCCATCCGCATCTTGATGAAGTCGAGGAGTTCCAACTGTTTGCGCGTCAGCACGTGCCCGCCCCCACATCATGAGTTAGCATAATGTTCTGCCCGTGTTCCCTTTTTGTGTCAAGGCTTATCCACAGGGCGTCACAGTGGCAGATAGGGCACCGTGTCCCCGACGCGACAGGGCGGGGCATCCACCGGTCGGATCAGCAGCGCGTCGGCCTGGCCGAGGATCGAAAGAAGTGCAGAATCCTGCCGGTCGAAGGGGGTGATGCCGGGGGGCTCGCCAGGGGTCAGCCTCGCGCGCATGTAATGTGCACGGGGTCCGTTTGCGGGCAGGTCCACCGCCAGCCGGGCCTGCCGCGGCTGCGGCGCTGGCGCGGGCTGCCCTAGCATGGCCCGCACCATCGGCAACAGGAACAGGTGACCGCAGACGATGGCCGAAACCGGATTGCCCGGCAGACCGAGAAGCGGCACCCCGTTCAGCCTGCCCGCCATCAGCGGTTTGCCTGGGCGAAGGGCCAGCTTCCAGAAGCTGTGTTCCAGCCCCGCGACGCGGCCGACAAGATCGTGGTCGCCGACCGAGGCACCGCCGATGGTCACGATAAGATCGGCATCCGCCGCAAGGTCCAGCACGGTTTGCAGCTCTGCGGCATCATCCCGCGCGATGGGTAACATCCTTGCCACCCCGCCCTCGGCCTCGATCATCGCCTTCAGGGCAAAACCATTCGAGGCGATGATCTGGTCGGGGCGCGGGTTCTCGCCAGGCATCACCAGCTCGTCGCCGGTCGCAACCAGGGCAACCACGGGCCTGCGGGTCGCCTGAACGGCAGGAATGTTCATCGCGGCAAGCAGCGCCAGATCGGCAGGGCGCAGGCGGCGCGGGCCAAGGCTGTCGCCGGCGCGGAAGTCCTGACCCTGCGGGCGGATGTTGGTGCCGTCCTCGGCGCTGCACTTCAGGGTGATCCGGTCACCGTCGCGGATCACGTCTTCCTGGATCACCACGCGGGTCGCACCTTCCGGCACCGGCGCGCCGGTGAAGATGCGCACCGCCTGGCCGGGGCAGATCTGGCCGGAAAACGCATGGCCGGCCCCGGCCTCGCCGATCACGCGGAAGCTTTCGCCTGCAAGGGGGGCGCCCTGAATGGCATAGCCATCCATCGCCGAGGCATCGAAGGGCGGCTGGTCGCGGGTTGCCAGCGCCGGCACGCACATCCAGCGGCCCGCAGCTTGCGCCAAGGCAACGCTTTCCGGCGGAAGCGGCGCGACCAAAGCCAGGCAGCGGGCAAGCGCTTCTTCGACCGAAATCATCGCTTCGCCTCGTAAAGTCTGGATTTTCCGCCATCTTTCAGGATCAAGCGGATCCCGTCGATCACCATGGCCTTTTCGACTGCCTTCACCATGTCGTAGACGGTCAGCGCCGCGACGGAGACGGCGGTCAGCGCCTCCATCTCGACCCCGGTCTGGCCCGAGGTCTTGACCGTGGCCTCGATCCGCACACCGGGAAGCGCAGGGTCGGGGGTCAGCTCCAGCGCGACCCTGGTGATCGGCAGCGGGTGGCAGAGCGGGATCAGATCGGCGGTCTTCTTCGCCGCCATGATCCCGGCAAGTCGTGCCACCGAAAGGACGTCGCCTTTCTTCGCCCGGCCCTCGGTGATCAGAGCCAGCGTCTCGGCCGTCATGCGCACCAGGCCTTCGGCCACCGCCACGCGGTCGGTCACGGGCTTGTCCGAGACATCGACCATGTGGGCCTGGCCCCGGTCGTCGAAGTGCGAAAGGCCGCTCACAGCCCGCCCTGTGCGGTGAAGGGGCGCGAAAGGATCGCCCGTGTCGCGGCGGCCACGTCAGCCTGCCGCATCAGGCTTTCGCCGATCAGGAAGCAGCGCGCTCCGTATTGCGCCAGGTCTGCCAAGTCGTCGGGCGTGTACAGCCCGCTTTCGGCGACGATCAGGCGGTCCTCGGGCACACGACGTGCAAGCTGTCGGGTCGTGTCCAGCGTCACCTCGAATGTGTGCAGGTTGCGGTTGTTGATGCCGATCAGCGGCGATTTCAGCCGGGCAGCGCGGTCAAGCTCGGCCTGGTCATGCACCTCGATCAGCACATCCATCCCCAGGTCGAAGGCTGCCGCCTCTAGTTCGGCCGCCTGCACATCGTCAAGCGAGGCCATGATCAGAAGGATGCAGTCTGCCTTCAGCGCGCGCGACTGCACCACTTGCCAGGGATCATAAAGGAAATCCTTGCGCAGGCAGGGCAGGTCTACCGCGTCATGCGCCGCCACCAGATAGTCATCTGCGCCTTGAAAGCTCGGCCCGTCGGTCAGGACCGAAAGGCAGGTGGCGCCACCTGCCGCATAGGCGCGGGCCAGCGCCGGCGGGTCGAAATCGGCGCGGATCAGGCCTTTTGAGGGGCTGGCCTTCTTGATCTCGGCAATCAGGCCATAGCCGGTGGAGGCGGCTTCGTGCAGCGCGCGGGCAAAGCCGCGCGGGGCAGGGGCGGCGCGGGCGGCGGCTTCCAGATCGGCCAGCGGCGTGGCGGCCTTGGCCCTGGCCACCTCTTCCAGCTTGTAGGCCTTGATGCGGTCGAGGATCGTGGTCATGGTGCCCCCCTGCTCAGGCATTGGTCAGGCGGGCCAGCGCCTGGACCTTGGCGCGCGCCGCGCCGGAATCGATCGATTCGCGGGCCAGTGCAACGCCCTCTGCCAGGCTATTCGCGCGATCGGCAACCATCAGCGCGGCGGCGGCATTCAGCAGAACTGCATCGCGGTAGGCGCCCGTAGCCCCGTCAAGAAGCGCGCGGAAGGCGGCGGCATTATCGGCCGGGCTGCCGCCGAGGATCGCCTCGAACGGTTGGGGGGAAAGGCCGGCATCCTCGGGGTGGATGGTGAAGTCGCGCACGGCGCCGTTCTCGACCGCGGAAACCGAGGTCGCCCCGCAAATGCTGATTTCGTCGGTGCCGTCTGCGCCGTGGACCAGCCAGGCCTTTTCGGTACCCAGCGTCAGCAGCGTTTCCGCCATCGGGCGGATCAGGGCATCCGAGAAGGCGCCGGTCAGCTGACGCCTGACCCCGGCGGGGTTGGTCAGGGGGCCGAGGATGTTGAAGATCGTGCGCGTTCCCAGTTCGGCCCGCACCGGCATGACGTGCCGGATCGCAGGGTGGTGCATTGGCGCCATCATGAAGCCGATCCCGGCCTCGGCCAGGCAGCGTTCCACCACCTCGGGCCCGATCATGACATTCAGGCCCAGTTCGGTCAGCGCATCCGCCGCGCCGGATTTCGACGACAGATTGCGGTTGCCGTGCTTGGCCACGGTCACGCCGGCACCTGCGACGACGAAGGCCGTGGCGGTAGAGATGTTGAGCGTGCCCTTGCCGTCTCCCCCCGTGCCCACGATGTCCATGGCACCCTCGGGGGCCTTCACCGGGTTGCACTTGGCGCGCATGACGCTGGCTGCGGCGGCGTATTCATCCACAGTCTCGCCGCGGGTGCGAAGCGCCATCAGGAAGCCACCCATCTGCGCAGGCGTGCCTTCCCCCTCGAACAGGGCCTCGAAGGCGGTCTCGGCTTCTGCGCGGGTCAGCGGGCGGGCGGCTGCGATGCCGATCAGGGGTTTCAGCCGGTCGCTCATGCGGGAACCCTTGCGCGGGCTTCGTCAAGGAAGTTCCGCAGAAGCTGGTGGCCGTGTTCGCTGGCGATGGATTCCGGGTGGAACTGGACGCCCTCGATCAGGTGTTGCCTGTGCCGCAGACCCATGATTGTTCCGTCTTCCAGCCAGGCGGTGACTTCCAGCTCGGTGGGAAGGGTGTCGCGCTCAACCACAAGCGAATGATAGCGCGTTGCCTGGAAGGGCGAAGGAAGTCCGCGGAACACACCCTTTCCGGCATGGTGCATCGTGCCCATCTTGCCGTGCACGATCTCGTGGCAGCGCACGACCCTGCCGCCGAAGGCCTCGCCGATGGTCTGGTGGCCAAGACAGACGCCCAACAGGGGAATGCCGGCAGTGGCCGCAGCGCGTGTCAGGGGTAGGCATATCCCGGCGGCGGCGGGATCGCAGGGGCCGGGCGAAAGGACGATGACCTCGGGTGCCATGGCAATCACATCCTGCACCTCTAGCGCGTCGTTGCGTTTCACGACCACATCGGCGCCAAGCTCGCCCAGATAATGGACAAGGTTGTAGGTAAAGCTGTCGTAGTTGTCGATCAGAAGCAGCATGACGGCGGGTTCCAGGGGCGGTTGCAGTGGTTATCGCCGATGCTTCGGGCGGTGTAAACCGGGGGATATGCGGCGCGGCCGTGCCCCGGTGGCTGCGGCTGCTGCAAAATCAACAAGTTGGCTGTTGACCCGCTTACGATGCCTTTCGTTGGCCGACGGCAGGCCGCGCCGGTCCAGACGCTGCCGCCGCAGGTTAGCCGTTGCTGCGGCGGACGAAGAGGCCCGCATCCTCGGCCGCGCGGCGCAGAGCGTTGGATTTGTTGACTGTTTCCTGATATTCCGCCTCGGGGTCGCTGTCGTAGACCACACCGCCGCCGGCCTGGATGTACAGGGTGTTGTCCTTGACCACTGCCGTGCGCAGCGCGATGCAGAAATCCATCTCTCCGTTCGCGGCAAAATAGCCCACACCGCCGCCATAGATGCCGCGCTTTTCGGGCTCCAGCTCGTCGATGATCTCCATGGCACGGACCTTGGGTGCCCCGGAAACGGTGCCTGCCGGCAACCCCGCAAGCAGCGCTGAAAGCGCATCCTCGCCTTCGGCCAGTTCGCCCACTACGTTCGAGACGATGTGCATGACGTGGCTGTAGCGTTCGATGACGAAGGTTTCGGTCGGCCGCACGGTGCCGACCTTTGCGACCCGGCCCACATCGTTGCGGCCCAGATCCAGCAGCATCAGGTGTTCGGCCCGTTCCTTCGGGTCGGCCAGAAGGTCGGCTTCCAGCGCGCGATCCTCTTCCGGTGTCGCGCCGCGCTTGCGGGTGCCGGCGATGGGGCGGACGGTGACCTCGCCTTCGCGCAGACGAACAAGGATTTCGGGGCTGGCCCCGACAACCTGGAAGCCGCCGAAATTGAAGAAGAACATGAAAGGCGACGGATTGGTGCGCCGCAACGAGCGGTAAAGCGCGAAGGGCGGCAGGGGGAAATCCATCGCCCAGCGCTGCGAGGGCACGACCTGAAAGATGTCGCCCGCGCGGATGTATTCCTTCGCCTTCTCGACCGCGGCCTTGTAGCCGGCATGCGTGAAATTCGACCGTGGCTCGCCCACGCTTGCCACCTCGCCCAGATCGCGCGGGGCAGAGGGTGCGCGGTCAAGATCGCGCAGCGCGTCCATCACACGTTCCGCCGCTTGCGCATAGGCTGCCCGTGCCGTGAGACCCGAGCCGACCCAGGCCGGCGCCACCAGCGTGACATCGCCCTTTACACCATCCAGCACCGCCACGACCGAAGGCCGCATGAGAACCGCATCCGGCACGCCGATCGGGTCGGGGTTTCCACCCGGCAGCCGTTCGACCAGTCGGATCATGTCGTAGCCGAGATAGCCGAACAGCCCCGCCGATACCGCGGGAAGCCCCTCGGGCATGTCGATGCGGCATTCGGCCAGAAGTTCACGCAGCGTTTGCAGCGGGTGGCCGGAAAGGGCCCTGAAGGCCTGCGGGTCGAAGCGCGCCTCGCGGTTGATCTCGCTTTCGGTGCCGCGGCAGCGCCAGATCAGGTCGGGCTTCATGCCGACAATGGAATAGCGGCCCCGCACTTCGCCCCCGGTCACCGATTCCAGCATGAAGGTGTCGGCCCGCGCGTCGCCCAGCTTCAGCATCAGACTGACCGGCGTATCCAGGTCGGCCGCCAGGCGTGCCCAGACAAGCTGGTTCTCGCCCCGGTTCCAGGCGGCCTCGAAGGCCTCGAAGGACGGCAAAAGCTGCATCAGGGCAGGCTCGCGTGGACGGCGTTGATGGCAGACTGGTCCAGCGTGATCCCGGCCTCGGCAGTCAGCGCGTTGGTATAGGCGGTGAAGGCGTCGGTCGAGATCGCCTGAACCGCCTGCGCGTCGATCGCGGCCTTCAGGGCCTCGGCCTCCGGGCCTTCGGTCTTGGCGGGCTGGATGCGGTCCAGCCGGACAACGGCGACGAAATCGCCATCCTCGATCACGCGGACATCGCCTTCGGCCATCTCGAATACGGCTGGCAGAAGCGACTGCGGCGTGTCCGCAATGAAACCGTCGCGCGCAATTTCCGGCGTCACATCGACGATTCCGAAGCTGCCGATGCCGGCTCCACCCTCGATGGCGGCCTTGATCTCCATCGCCCGGTCCGACAGCGCCTTGCGCAGGGCATCGGCTCGCCACGCGGTCTCGACGGCGTCGCGCGCCTCTTCGAACGGAATGGGGGCAGCGGGTACCACCTCGTCAAGGCGCAGGGTGACAAGGCCGCCATCCTCCAGCACGATCGCCTCGGGGAAGTCGTCGGCCTTCGCTGCATCCGCTGCGTTGCGGAAGGCGGGATATCCTTCGATCACGGCTTCGCCCTGCTGGCCCTGCACATGGTCCACCGTGCCAAGTTCAAGTCCCGCCTCCTTCGCAACATCCTCGAGGGTGGCGCCGCCGGCCAGCAGGTCGTCGACCAGTTCCACCTTGTCCGCGATCATCCGGCGCGCGGCATCGGTCTGGATCTCGACAGCCAGTGTCTCGCGCGCCTCGTCGAAGGTGGTCTCTTCCGCGGCCAGAACCGTGACCACCCGGAAGAGCGCAGGTCCAAGGTCGGTGTCCAGCGGGCCGACGACCTCTCCCTCGTTCGCCGCGAACACGGGCCCTGCCGCCGTGCCCAGGTCTCTGGCGGTCACATCCCCCAGATCGACTGCATCCAGCGTCAGCCCGCGCGCAGCGACCAAAGCCTCGAACGTGGTGCCGGCGTCCAGCTCGGCCCGTGCAGCATCTGCAGCCGCCTGGTCGGGATAGACCAGCCGCTCGACGATCCGGCGTTCGGGGATCACGAATTCGTCGATCCGTGCCTGATACAGATCGCGCAGCACCTTTTCGTCCACCGGCTGGTCCTTGGCGATGGCGTCGGGCAGAAGGGCAGCATAGGTGATGCGCTTCGCCTCGGGCCGGGTGAAGCGGGCAATGTTGCCCTCGTAGTAGGCGCGCAGCTCCTCCTCGGTCGGGTCGGGAACGGGCGTGACAAGATCGGCCTCGCCCAGCCGCAGCATCGAAAAACCGCGGCGTTCGGCAATCCAGGCATAGAGCGTATCGGTCAGCGCCTTCGGCGCGACAAAACCGCCCGCGACCATGCCCTGCAGCAGTTCCCGGGTGATGTCGCCGCGCAGGGCTTCTTCGAATTCGGCCTCGGTCTGGCGATTGCGGTCAAGCACGAAGCGATAGGCTTCGCGGTCGAACGCGCCGGAGATGCCCTTGAAGGCATCGATCTTCAGGATCTCGGAGGCCACCGTCTCATCCCCGACCGACAGTCCGATCCGCGCAGCCTCGTTGTCCAGGGCAGCGCGGGTGACCAGGCCCTGAAGCACCTGCCGATCAAGGCCGAAGGCCAGCGCCTCTTGCGCGGTCACCTGGCGGCCAAGCTGCTGCGACAGCGCATTCTGCTGGGCCCGGAAGGCCCGGGCGTAGGCATCGGTGGTGATCTCGGTCGAACCCACCTTGCCGATCGTGGTCACCCCGCCGCCGAAGTTCGTGACGCCGAAGCCGCCAAGACCCAGGATCAGCATCCCCATCATCACCCAGACTGCGGCTTCCTTCGCCTTGCTTTTCGGGCGCTTCACGTCGTCGTCCGGGGTCTTGGCCATGGGTCCGCCTTCGGGTTGATCTGGCAAGGGTGAATAGTGGCTGGCGCCGGGGCCGGCAAGACCGGATCAGGGGCGGAAAGCGGCCAGCCTGCGGAACATTTCCGCGATTCCCCGTGCATCGACATTGGCAAAGGCGATGCGGATCTGGCGCTTGCCGGCTTCCGAGCCCGCGGGCTGGAACATCGTGCCGGGCAACATCAGAAGCGAGGCCTCTGTTACCAGCCGCTTGCACAACGTGTCGCTGGCCATGTCGAACGGGTGTTCGACATAGGCGAAATAGGCGCCGCAGCCGAGCAGTTTCCATCCCGCAAGCGCACCGAACCCATCGACCATGGCGCGGCGGCGGGCAAGGATCTCGTCGCGTTCGCCTGCCACCCATTGCGTCAGGTTCTGCATCCCCCACAGCGCGCCGATCTGGCCCAGTTGCGACGGGCAGATGGCCACGGTATCGAGGAATTTCTCCACCTCGGCCAGCCGCGCGGCCCCTGCGACGATGGAGCCGACGCGATGCCCGGTCAGCCGATAGGCCTTGGAAAAGCTGTAAAGCTGGATCACCGTTTCCGCCCAGTCAGGATCGGTGAAAAGGTCATGCGGGCGCCCGCCCAGTTCGACGGAATGACGGCTGTCAAAGTCGCGGTAGGTCTCGTCGATGATCAAGGCAAGACCGTGCGCGCGGGCCAGGTCGCGGAAGGCGGCGACGGTTTCGGCCGGATATTCCACACCGCCGGGATTGTTCGGCGTGACAAGGACAATGGCGCGGGTGCGGGCGGTGATCAGTGCCTCGGCGGCCTTGGCGTCGGGGATCAGCGTCGGTCCGGTATCCAGGGGCACCGTGCGCACTCCGGTCATGTCCAGCCACATCCTGTGGTTGAAATACCAGGGTGTCGGCAGGATCACCTCATCCCCCGCGCCTGCCAGCGTGGCCATGACGGCGCAGAAGGCCTGGTTGCAACCTTGCGTGATGGCGACCTGGGTCGGCGCGATGGCCCCGCCATAGGCGGCCGAGAACTGGAGGGCGATCTCCCCGCGCAGCGCGGGCATGCCGAGGACTGGGCCGTAAAGATGGGCGTCGGGGTTGTTCAGTGCGGCATCGGCCAGCGCCTCGCGCAGGCCAAGTGGCGGGCTGTCCACTGGCGCGGCTTGGCTGACGTTGATCAGCGGACGGTCGGCGGGGAAGGTCACGCCCTGGATCCAGCGCCGGGCCTCCATCACGGGCGGCGGTTCGGTCGCGGCGAAGGCGGGGTTCAGGGGCAGGGTCAAGGCAAAACTCCTCGTGCGCTTCGCATCTGGCCGTTGGCCGTGGGCCCGACGACGGGCACAGGAAGACGGCCGGAAGCGTTCAGTCCGCCCCGCGCATGGGCTGGACATATTGCAGCGCCATGTCCCAGGGAAAGAAGATCCAGGTGTCCTGGCTGACCTCGGTGATGTAGCTGTCGACCTGCGGCTTGCCATGCGGCTTGGCGTAGACGGTCGCGAAATGCGCCTTGGGGTAAAGGCTGCGGATCAGTTCCAGCGTCTTGCCGCTGTCCACCAGATCGTCGATGACCAGGATGCCGCTGCCGTCGCCCATCAGCTCGGCGTTCGGCGCCTTGATCACCTGCGCCTCGCGCCGTTGGTCGGCCTTGCCGCCGCCGGAATGATAGGACTTGACGCTGATCGTATCCACGACACGGATATCCAGTTCGCGGCTGACGATCATCGCCGGCACCAGCCCGCCCCGCGTGATTCCGACGATGGCACGCCATGTGCCGCCCTCGCCCGGGCCCTTGCCGTCCAGCCGCCAGGCCAGCGCCCGCGCGTCGCGGTGGATCTGGTCCCAGCTGACATGAAACCCTTTTTCGTATGGCAGACGTTCGGCGGACATGGCGACCTCTCAGGTGGCGATGATCTTCACGCCCGACAGGGCCGGCCCGGCCCCGAAACGGCGATGGATCGCGGGTTTCCAGCTGGAAAGCAGCTCCCGCCCGTAGGCGGGCAGGCAGATATGGCTGGTGGCAATGGCGCGGGCGGTCGGTGCAAGGGGCACCGTTCCGGCACAGGCGGGAAGGGCCACAGGCGTCACTGCCCGCCGTCCTTCCTGCCGGTCACGATGTCGATGTCGGGCGCGTCGATCGCCTTCATGCCGACGACATGATAGCCCGCATCGACATGCAGGTTCTCGCCAGTCGTGCCCGAGCCGAGGTCCGACAGAAGGTAAAGCGCGGCCTTGCCGACCTCTTCCTGCGTCACGTTCCGCCGCAGGGGCGAGTTCAGCTCGTTCCAGCGCATGATGTAGCGGAAGTCGCCGATGCCGCTGGCGGCCAGCGTCTTTATCGGCCCCGCGCTGATCGCATTCACCCGGATGCCGTCCTTGCCCAGATCCTCGGCCAGGTACTTGACCGAAGCCTCGAGTCCGGCCTTTGCCACGCCCATCACGTTGTAATGCGGCATGACCTTTTCGGCACCGTAGTAGGTCAGCGTCAGAAGGCTGCCGCCCGGCCCCATCATCGCGCTGGCCCGCTGGCAGACTGCGGTGAAGGAATAGACCGAAATGTCCATCGCCAGCAGAAAGCCGGCACGCGAGGTGTCGACATAGCGGCCGCGCAACTCGTTCTTGTCGGCGAAGCCGATGGCGTGGACCACGAAATCCAGTTGCCCCCATTCGGCCTTGAGCGCGGTGAACAGGGCATCGATGCTTTCGTCACTGGCCACATCGCATTCGTAAAGCAGCGGCTTGCCCAACGAGGCCGCCAGCGGCTCGACCCGTTTCTTCAGGGCCTCGCCCTGATAGGAAAAAGCCAGGTCTGCCCCCTGGGCCGCGACGGCCTGGGCGATGCCCCAGGCTATGGACTTGTCGTTCGCAAGCCCCATGATCAGCCCGCGCTTGCCCTGCATCAGTCCGGTTGACATTCCCGTCCCCTTGGCCACCTTTTCGTTGACCAAGACGTGTAGGCGAAGAGGCGCGGCCCTTCAAGGCGCGTCCTTCCGCCGGGGCAAGGAGACATCATGGACCGCAGCGGCATCTTCGCGGGCGATGACCCGTTCCAGCTGGCGCGCGACTGGCTGAGCGAGGCCGAGCCGAAGGAACCTAACGATCCGAACGCCATCGCGCTGGCCACCGTCGATGCCGATGGCATGCCGAATGTCCGCATGGTGCTGTTGAAGGAGATCGAGGCGGATGCCTTCGTCTTCTACACCAACTACGGCTCGAAGAAGGCGCAGGAGATTGCAGCCTCGGGCAAGGCTGCCTTCGTGCTGCACTGGAAGTCGCTGCGCCGCCAGATCAGGGTCCGGGGCTTCACCGAGCGCGAGGAAGGCCCCCAGGCCGATGCCTATTTTGCAAGCCGCAGCCTGAAATCGCGCCTTGGCGCCTGGGCAAGTCGGCAGTCTCAACCCCTGTCCTCGCGCGAAGCGCTGATGGCCGAGGCGGCGAAGGTCGGGCTGACCAAGGGGCCGAATCCACCCCGCCCGCCCTTCTGGGGCGGCATCCGCATCAGGCCGGTCGAGATCGAATTCTGGGCCGACGGGGCCTTCCGGTTGCATGACCGCTTCCGCTGGTCGCGCGACCGGGTGGACGGGGCCTGGAAAATTCAGCGCCTTTATCCCTAGTTTTGACACAGTTCGACCCGAGGGTGCCGCCGCGCTGCGGATTCGTACTTGAACCCGGCACAATATTGGCGGCATCTGGTCGCCTAGGGGCTCATTCTGGGGAGAAGGCTCTGCTTATGACTGACGAAGATGAGGTCATGCAGCTCGTGCATGGTCGCGTTAAGTGGTTTGATCCTTCCAAGGGTTTCGGTTTCATCGTCTCGGAAGAGACGAATGCGGATATCCTGCTGCATGCCAATGTTCTGCGGAACTTTGGTCAGGGATCGGTGGCCGATGGCGCCGGCATCGTGGTGAAGGTCCAGAAGACCCAGCGCGGCGTCCAGGCGACCGAGGTGATGCGAATCGACCCGCCCGAAGGTGTGGTCTTTCCGCTGTCCGACGAGGCGGGCCAGCTGGTGGGCGACGACATCCTTGCCCTGCCGCTGGAGCCGTCGCGGGTCAAATGGTTCGACAAGGGCAAGGGGTTCGGTTTCGCCAATGTCTTCGGCCGCTGCGAGGACGTGTTCATCCATGCCGAGGTGCTGCGCGTGTCTGGCTTTGCCGACCTTGCCGCGGGCGAGGCCGTGGCCCTGCGGATCATCCGGGGGCGGCGTGGGCGGATGGCGGTCCAGGTCGTGTCGTGGGAAACTGCAGCGCGCGGGGTGGCATGAGGTCTGTTCTTCTGATCGCCCTTGCCCTGTCGGCGGGGCCGGTTGCATCGGCGCCGGCCCTTGCCGAGGCGGCCTGTGCCCCCGATCGGGTCGATCTGCGCTGGGCAGGTGGCAGCGCAAGCTTCACGGTAGAGCTTGCCGATGACCCGGCCGAACGCGCACGGGGCCTGATGTTCCGCGAAAGGCTTGATCCCGCGGCGGGGATGCTGTTCGTCTATGAAACCCCGCTGCGGGCGCAGTTCTGGATGAAGAACACGCTGATCCCGCTGGACATGATCTTTGCCGATGCAGCCGGGCGCGTGACCCGCGTTCACGCCAACGCCATTCCGGGCGACCTGACGCCGATCGACGGTGGCGAGGGCGTGGTCTATGTGCTGGAGATCAACGGCGGCCTGGCCGCGCGTCTTGGTATCGCTCCCGGCGCCGAGTTGCGCCATCCGGCTATTGCGGCGGCAACCGCCGCCTGGCGCTGCGACGGATAACGGCTTTTCAACCCGCGGCGTTCCCGCTAAGGAAGGTCGCGTCGGGGCGTAGCGCAGCCTGGTAGCGCGACGGTTTTGGGTACCGTAGGTCGCGAGTTCGAATCCCGCCGCCCCGACCATCCCTTCGCTCCCTGCAGACCGAGCGGCCGGAAGTTGCGCATCCGCCATTGCCGCGCCCGCCTGCGGGGCGCATATCTTCGGCATGACCATAATCTTCGACCATTCCTATGCACGAGACCTGCCCGGAACCTATCTGCGGGTCACGCCGGACCCTGCGCCCGCGCCACGCCTGCTGATCCTGAACGAGGCCCTTGCCCGTGATCTTGGTCTCGACCTCGATCCGGGGCAGGCAGAAGCCTGGTTTTCCGGCGCGGCGCTGCCGCCCGGTGCAGATCCCATCGCCCAGGCCTACGCGGGCCACCAGTTCGGCGGCTTTTCCCCCCAGCTTGGCGATGGTCGCGCGCACCTTCTTGGCGAAGTCATCTCTCCCGACGGTCGCCGATTCGACATCCAGCTGAAGGGATCCGGCCGCACCCCGTTTTCCCGCGGCGGCGACGGCAAGGCTGCGGTCGGGCCAATGCTGCGCGAATACCTGATTTCGGAATTCATGGCCGCCGTGGGTGTGCCCACCACCCGGTCGCTGGCCGTGGTTGCCACGGGCGAAGAGATCTGGCGCGAGACGAAGCTGCCTGGCGCCGTCCTTGCCCGGGTGGCAGCCAGCCATCTGCGCGTCGGCACGTTCCAGTTCTTCGCCGCACGCGGTGACCAGGCACGGGTCAGGGCCTTGGCCGATCATGCCACGGCCCGACACTATCCCGACATTGCGCAGGCCGACCGGCCGGCGCTTGCTCTGCTGGATGCGGTGATCGCGGCCCAGGCAAGGCTGGTCGCGGAATGGATGGGCCTGGGCTTCGTGCATGGGGTGATGAACACCGACAACATGGCGATTTCCGGCGAAACCATCGACTATGGCCCCTGCGCCTTCATGGAAGGGTATGCGCCGGGCACGGTATTCTCGTCCATCGACCATCAGGGCCGCTATGCCTATGCCAATCAGCCTCTGATCCTGGGCTGGAACCTCGCACGCCTGGCCGAGACGCTGGTGCCGTTGATCGACCCCGATCAGGATCGCGCGATCGAGATCGCCAATGACCGGTTGTCCGGCATAGCCGGCCGCTACCGGGCGGAATGGCTTTCCGTGATGCGGCGGAAGCTGGGTCTGGTCGGCGAGGAAGCCGGGGATGCCGCACTGGCGGACGACCTGTTGGCCGCACTGGTGGGGGCTGACTGGACGCTGACCTTTCGCCGCCTCGCCGACGAAGCGGCACTGCGCCCGCTGTTCGATGATTTCCGAACGATGGAGGCCTGGCTGCCGCGCTGGCGCGCCCGGGCGGGCGAGGGGGCAGCCGAGCGGCTTGCAAGGGCCAACCCTGCGGTCATACCGCGCAACCACAAGGTCGAAGAGGCGCTGGCTGCGGCCACGGCCGGAGACATGGCGCCGTTCCATGCGCTGCTGGCCGCCGTGCAGCACCCCTTCGTCGAGGCCGAGCCCTACATGCTGCCCGCGCCCTCGGGTTTCGGCAGCTACATCACCTATTGCGGCACCTGAGCCCGCCGGTTGGCCGCGTCTGTGCGGCGCTGGAAGGGATCCTCTGGGATGCGGCGGCCCGGTGATTGACGCCCGCGCCAAGGCCCGCCACCATGGATCATGATGGCTGACCGCTCCGACATCCACGACCGACTGGCTGCATCCCTGCGCGCCGCGCGCAAGGCGCGAGGCCTGTCGCTGGATGCCATCGCGAAGCTTTCGGGCGTCAGCCGGTCGATGGTCAGCCAGATCGAGCGGGGCGAATCCTCGCCCACTGTTGCCACGCTTTGGGCGCTCACCCAAGCCTTGCAGCTGGATTTTGCCGGTCTGCTGGAAGGGCGCCCCGCACCGGGGATCGAAGTCACCCGCGCAGGCACCACCCCGGTGATCCAGCGCAGCGGCGTCACGATCCGCATCCTGTCGGCGCCGGAAAGCGTCGGCCGCCACGAAGTCTATGATCTGACCTTCGCACCGGCTGCGCGTCTGCTATCGGAGGCCCATTCTCCCGGATGCCGGGAACACCTGACGGTTCTGGAGGGTCGGCTCTCGGTGCGGTCGGGCGATGCGGTCGAAACGATGGGTGCCGGCGATGTGGCCCGCTATCCGGCCGACCGACCGCACGAGATCGCGGCGGAGGACGCAGCGGCCCGCGCCATCCTGATCGTGCAGGACAGTTGACCCGCAGGAGCGGGGGTCATACCCCCGCGCCCCCGCGGGATATTTGGGCAGAGAGGAAGACGGAATATTCCGTCATTACGGATATGGTTCCGGCATGTTGACATGGGCCGGGCGCCCTGTCAGCATCCGGCAAGTTGGAAGGGGATCTGGCATGACGGACAAGGCCGCCTTTCTTGCCCATATCACGGCGACGCTGGCCGGGATCGAGGCCGAGGGTCTGATGAAACATGAGAGGCCGATCTCGGGCGCGCAGGGCACGCGCGTGATGATGGAGGGGCGCGAGGTGCTGAACCTCTGTGCCAACAACTATCTGGGTCTTGCCGACGATCCCCGTCTGATCGCTGCGGCAAAGGCCGCGATGGACAGCCACGGCTACGGCATGGCCTCGGTCCGCTTCATCTGCGGCACCCAGGATCTGCATCGCAGGCTGGAGGCCCGGCTTGCCGGTTATCTGGGGCAGGAGGATGCCATTCTTTTCGCCGCCTGTTTCGATGCGAACGGCGGGCTGTTCGAGCCGCTTCTCGGCCCAGAGGACGCGGTCATCTCCGACGCGCTCAACCATGCTTCGATCATCGACGGCATCCGGCTCTGCAAGGCGAAACGTTACCGCTATGCCAACAGCGACATGGCCGATCTGGAAGCCCAGCTGAAGGCGGCGAAGGCCGAGGGCGCACGGTTCATCCTGATCGCGACGGACGGCGTCTTCTCGATGGACGGCTACTACGCGAAACTGCCGGAAATCCGTGCCCTGGCAGACGCTTATGGGGCACTGGTCATGGTCGATGACTGCCATGCCACCGGCGTCACCGGCCCGAAGGGCGCCGGCACGCCGGCCCGGGCGGGGGTTCGCGTCGATATCGTGACCGGCACGCTCGGCAAGGCGCTTGGCGGCGCGCTCGGCGGCTATATCGCCGGGCCGCAGCCCGTGATCGACCTCCTCCGCCAGCGGGCGCGGCCCTATCTCTTCTCGAACGCCCTGCCCCCCGCAGTGGTCGGCGCGGCGCTTGCCGCGCTCGACATCGTGGAGCAGGCGGACGACCTGCGCGCGCGCCTTGCCGAGAACGCCCGCTACTGGCGCGCCGGCCTCACCGCCGCCGGTTTCTCCCTTCTCCCCGGCGACCACCCGATCATCCCCGTCATGCTGGGCGAGGCCAGTCTCGCCCAGGCCATGGCCGCCGACCTCAACACCCGCGGCGTCCATGTCGCGCCCTTCTTCTTCCCCGTCGTCCCGAAAGGCGCCGCCCGCATCCGCACCCAGATGAATGCGGCCCTCACCCGCGAGGATCTCGACTTCGCACTGGACGCCTTCACCGCCGCCGGAAAAGCCACGGGAGTGCTGAAATGACCAATGAAATGAAAGCCCTCGTCAAGGCCCGCCCCGAACCTGGCCTCTGGATGGAAACCCGGCCCGTGCCCGAGATCGGCCCCGAAGATGTGCTCATCAGGATCCACAAGACCGGGATCTGCGGCACCGACATCCATATCTGGAACTGGGACGACTGGGCGCAAAGGACCGTCGCGGTGCCGCTGGTGACGGGCCACGAATTCGCCGGCGTCATCGTGGACAAGGGCCGCAACGTCGAAGGGCTGGAGATCGGGCAGCGCTGCTCGGGCGAGGGGCACCTGATCGGCAGGACCTCGCGGCAAAGCCGCTCGGGGCGATTTCACCTCGACCCCGAGACGCGCGGGATCGGCGTCAACGAGCCGGGCGCCTTCGCGCAATACCTGCGGCTTCCGGCCTTCAACGTCGTGCCCCTCCCCGACACGATCGACGACGAGATCGGCGCGATCCTCGATCCCCTGGGCAATGCCGTGCACACCGCGCTGAGCTTCGACCTGATCGGCGAGGATGTGCTGATAACCGGCGCAGGCCCCATCGGCATCATGGCCGCCGCCGTCGCCCGGCATGTGGGCGCGCGGCATGTGGTGATCACCGACATCAACCAGGCCCGCCTGGACCTTGCCGCACAGGTCGCCGACGTGGTGCCGGTCAACGTCGCCACCACCGAGCTGAAATCGGTCTATGCCAGCCTGCACATGACGCAGGGCTTCGATGTGGGGATGGAGATGTCGGGCAGCCAGCAGGCCCTCGACCAGATGGTCGAGCACATGGTGATGGGCGGGCGCATCGCCATGCTGGGCATCCCGCCCGGCAAATCCCCGGTGGACTGGTCGCGGATCGTATTCAAGGCCATCACCATCAAGGGCGTCTATGGCCGCGAGATCTTCGAGACCTGGTACAAGATGATCGCCATGCTGGAGAACGGGCTGGACATCCGTCGCGTCATCACCCACCGCTTTCCGGTTGACCGCTTCGAGGAAGGTTTCGCAGCCATGCGGTCAGGCCTGTCGGGCAAGGTGGTGCTGGACTGGGACTGGGGCTGATGCGCCCCGTCAGCGGCATCGACCAAGGCGCCGGCGATCGGGACGTTGACCTTCAGGGCCGCGCCATGGTGAAGGGCCGGTGACAGACACGGACAGGCCTTTGAAAGACCGCGGAAAGATCGCCGCGTCTTTACCATTTGGTAACCGTCTCGTCACCAGTCTGGGACATGGCAGACGGATGAGGCTGACGTGGACGGAAGCATCAGCGAAGTGCGTGCGGCGCCGGCGGGCGGCAGGTTGGGGGCCGGACTGATCACGCCGGTGCTGCTGGCTGGCGGGTCGGGAACGCGGCTCTGGCCGGTCTCTCGCGCGCGGTTTCCCAAGCAGTTTGCCGCCCTTGTCGGCGAGGAAAGCCTGTTCCAGGCTGCGGCTCGGCGTTTCGATGCGCCGGGGTTCACCGCGCCTTTGGTCGTCACGGCAGAAGAGTTCCGCTTCATCGCCGCCGAACAGCTGGATCGGGCGGGCGTTCCCGCCCAGGGCCTGATCCTGGAACCCTTCCCCAGGAATACCGCAGGGGCCGCGCTGGCCGCGGCCCTGTATCTTTCGCGGGGCGGGCCTGAGGGCCTGATCCTTGTGGTACCGTCCGACCAGCTGATCCCCGACGCGGCAGCCTTTCGTGCGGCCGTCGAACTGGGCATTCCCGCCGCGAGCGATGGCAGGATCGTCACCTTCGGCATCACTCCGACGCGGGCCGAAACCGGCTATGGCTGGCTGGAATGCGGCGAGCCAAGCCATCCGGGGGTGGAGACCCTCGTCCGTTTCATCGAAAAGCCGGCGGCCGATCTTGCCGGCCGCCTGCTGGCCAATCCCCGATGCCTTTGGAATTCGGGGCTGTTTCTGGTGCGCGCCGATGTGCTGCTGGGCGCGGCAGCGCGGCATGTGCCCGAGTTGCTCGCCGCGGCACGGGAGGCTGTCACCGAGGCCTCGGCCGACCTTGGCTTCATCCGTCTGTCTGCGGGACCCTGGTCACGTGTTGCGGACATCTCCATCGATCATGCGATCATGGAAAGGGTGTCGAACCTGTCGGTGGTGCGCCATGACGGCGTATGGGCCGACCTGGGCTCGTGGGCGGCGGTCCTTGAACAGGCGCCTCGCGACCGCACGGGAACGGCGCTGCAGGGTCATGCGACTGCGGTGGAGTGCGAGAATACCCTGCTGCGTTCCGACAGCGACGGGATAGAGCTTGTCGGGATCGGCCTGAAGAACGTGGTCGCCGTGGCCACCCGCGACGCGGTTCTTGTGGCCGATATCGGGTGTTCCCAGGCGGTCAGGCTTGCCGTCGAGACACTGCGTGCGCGCGCAGTCCCGCAGGCAACTGCCTTTGCCCGCGAGCTGCGGCCTTGGGGCTGGTATGAAACGATCGGTGCGGGCGAACGCTTTCAGGTCAAGCGGATCCATGTCCATCCGGGCGCCGCGCTGTCGCTGCAATCCCATCTGCACCGGTCGGAACACTGGGTCGTGGTGCAGGGCACCGCACGGGTGACTGTAGGCGACAGGGTCTGCCTGGTCAGTGAGAACCAGTCGATCTACGTCCCCCTGGGCGAAGTTCACCGGCTGGAAAATCCCGGACGGGTGCCGATGGTCCTGATCGAGGTACAGACCGGCAGCTATCTGGGCGAAGACGACATCGTTCGCTACGAGGACCGCTACGCCCGTGAGTGAACGGCTGGGCAGGACAGATCGGGCAGGGCCGGAAGCCAGGCCGCCGTCCGACCCTGTCAGTCCACCGCAAGTACAGCCGTCAGGGGCGCCATCGCCACGGTTGCGCCACGCCCTTCGACCGACCATTCCAGCAATGCCGCGACCGTCTCGGGCAATGCCTCGCCTGCGACGACGACGCGGCCATCCTGCCCCGCCTTGAACACGGCCCGGTCGAGAATTCGGCGGATCGCGGTCCGGTCGTTCCCCGCAGATGTCAGGTCGCGGAACACGACTGCGGCGGGAACATCGTCGCGCCGGGCGACCTGATCGGCGGCGTTCAGCCCGTGGTCCCAAGTCAGAAGGCCGCGCCCTTGCGCCCCGATCACGGGCACGACCAGGCTTGCCAGCGGGCGCCGCTGCTGGAACACCGGCTGCGCCAGATCCATCACGGCGACGGCTTCCGGCAGACCCTGCTCCATCGACTGGAACGCCACCTCGATGTCCGCGGCGGTGGCCCCCTCGGCTATGCCGGTGGCCAGCATCACCACCTCCTTGCCCGCCGCACGATAGATCGCGGCACGTTCGGGCGTTCGCGGGTCGAGCGGGTCGAGCGCGAAGGTCAGCGGCATGGGCAGAGCGGCCAGCGCGGCGCGGTCCAGATCGTCGCGGCCCGAGTCGATCAGCACCACCGACATCAGCGGCCGGCCGTCCGGGTTCTCGAACGTGGCAGCAAAGCGCATGATCGGCCGGTCGTCGCCAGGGTTTTCTGCCATACCGGCTGCACCCGCCCCCGCTTCGCCCGCACCTGCTTCGACGGGCGGGGGATCGCCAACCTGCGGCAGGCGGCGCACGATCACGCCCTCGGCCCCGCTGCCAAGGCCCGGCGCAGGCCTGAGCGTCGGGGCCTCGGGCTCTTCGGGCGCGGCCTCGGGCAGTTCGGCCACCTCCGGCAAGGGGGCGTCCTGTTTTGGCTCGATCAGCCTTTCGGGCTGCTCGCCGGGCATTTCGGCCATCTCGTCCTGATCCGAAGCGGGAATCGGCGCGGCCGAGGCCGCGGGGGGTACGGTTTCCGCAGGAGTGTCCGCAGTGGCCGCTTCAGAGGTGGCTCCGGCATCGGGCAGGGGCTCGGCCACCTTGTCCTGCGCGGCAATCACGGTGTCGGTGTCCAGTTGGGGCAGCCCCAGCGGTGCCGATGGCAGCGTCGGCTGAACGACCTCTGCCAGGCCTTTGGCCTGCGGGCCGGGCTCAAGCTGGTTTTCCTCGGTGTTCGGCACCCCCGGCGCAATATCGGCGCCGGACAGGGAGGGCCAGGCATCGGCCTGCGGCTGGGGGGCAGCAGGCGGCTTGGCTTCGGCTGCCGTGTCCTGACCCGTCGGCTCGGGGGCCACTGCGGCGGCAACGGCGGTGTCGGTCGTCACCGGCGCTGCCACGGCATCGGTCTTGGTTCTGGCTTCCGGCAGCGGAGCGGCTGCGGGCGCGGGTTCGGGGGCGGGTTCCGGCGTGGGCTTCGGCGCAGGTTCCTGGGCCGACTGGGCGGGTGTTTCCGGGGCCGGTTCGGGCACGGCAGGCTGTGACGCGGGCGCGGGCTCTGTTGGGGCGGGTGTCTGCGGCGGAAACAGGACGGATCCCACCATCAGCCCGCCGACCACCAGCACCCCGCCGGTGAATGCGCCCATTAGGAACCTGCCGTTCACTGCCGCCTCCGTCGTTGCGCCTCTGCCGTCCGGGAACCGGGCTGCTCCGAAGCCGGCTTGCGGAAGCCTGGCCGCCGGTTGGCCGGCCGACGCTCTTGCATCTGTCTGTGGCACTATAACGTGCCTCCTGGCAGGCGACACCCGGTTTTTGCGCCACTGTCAACAAGTTGGCCGGAAGTTGCGCCCGGGCCATCCCCGCGCACCGAGGTGCGATCCGCCCGATCGGCAACAAGAGGCCGACTGCCCGCGCAGGGATTTGTCCTGCCTTGCTGTGTCGGCTAGGGCTGATGCACCCGCGAAGAACAAGGGGCAGTCGGGCAGTACCGAACCACGTCGGCCCTTGGGCCAATCCTGACGCCATGCGGGCATGGAAAGGCCACAATTCTCGCGCAGATTGCGCGCGAGCGTTGTGGTCAGGCGCGGGGTTTCGACCATCGATCCCCGGAAGATACGGGTTTCAAAGGCCTGTCCGCGCAATGCCCGGACGGAAGGAGGCAAGGTGCAGACTCTCAACGCGTTCCTCGTCGCCCTGCGGATGATGGAATCCGGCGGTGACTATCAGGCCGTAAACACGCTGAATTTTCTGGGGGCTTACCAGTTCGGCGAAGCGGCGCTGATCGACCTTGGCTATGTCCGCCACGACGGCGACCCCTATGACAACAATTTCTCTGGTGGATGGACCGGAAAGAACGGCATCGACTCGAAGCAGGAATTCCTGTCCAACCGGGCCGTGCAGGACAAGGCGGCCGAGGCTTGGGTCAAGCTGATGTGGCACTATATCGAGGCGGAGAACCTGCACCGCCATGCCTGGACAGAGGTAGGCGGGGTCGAGCTGACCCCCAGCGGCATGCTGGCGGCAACACACCTTCTGGGGACCTATGCGCTTCAGGAATACATCCAGACCGGTGGAAAGGCCGATCTGCGCGATCCCTATGGCATGCCGATCACCAGCTACATGAAGCGGATGGCCCACGTCGAGGTGCCCTTCGGGCCGAAACAGCGGCGCACGGCTTCATCCAGTGCGGGGTCGGGCGGCTGATCTGCCGACGCGGTCTCAGTCGGCGCTTTCCGTTGCCCGCTGACCAGCGGCCCGCAGGCGGGTGCCAGTCCGGTCGATCTTGTACCAGCCGGTCGGATGACCGGTGACTGCGCGGAACAGGCCGCGGATCGCGGTGATGTATAGCAGCTGCCGGTAGCCAAAGCGCAGCAGCGGGATCAGGAACAGCGTCTTCCATTCCCAGCGTCGTTCGAACCAGAAGGCGGTCAGCGTGCGCAGAACCTCGATCCCGGTCATGATGAAATAACTGGTGAACAGAAGGATCGGTAACGACCCGCCCGGCAGAGCCTCGCGCAGGACGATGGAATATACGGCAGTGCCGACAACGGTGACCAGCAGGATGTCATCGAGCAGGGCCAAGAGCAGCGACACCGGGCCGAACCAGATCGAATCGACCACCGAAAAGCCCACCGGCAGGCCCGAGGGGATGACTCCGCGATGTTTCCAGCTGACTTGCAGCATTCCGAGCTGCCAGCGCAGCCGCTGGCGCAGGAAGGCACGCACGGTGACCGGGACTTCGGTGATCGAGCGGGCACGCTCTTCGAAGCGGACGCGATAGCCCGCGCGATGGACGGCCACGGTCAGGTCGGCATCTTCGGTGATCGTCTCGCCGGAAAAGCCGCCGCCGGCGCGCACCGCCTGCGTCCGCCAGGCCCCGACCGCACCGGGCACCACCAGGATGCCGTCGAAGAACTCGTGTGCCCGGCGCAGCACATTCTGCGTTACCATGTATTCCTGGTGCTGGAAGTCGGTGAGCAGGTTCACGCGGTTGCCGACCTCGACCAGCCCGGCAACTGCGCCGACACGTGCATCCTTGAAAGGCTGCACCAGCCAGCGGATCGTATCGGGCAGGAAGATCGAGTCGGCGTCGGCCGCAATGAAGATCGGCGTGTCGATGTGGGCAAGCGCCAGATTGGCCGCGTGCCATTTTCCGGCATTCTCTTCGCGCAGAAGATGCAGGCGCGGATGATCGGCCACCAGCTGCCGCACAACGTCGAATGTATGGTCGGTCGATCCGTCATCCACGATGAAGACCTGGAAATCCGGGTAGTCGGACCGCATGACCGATGCGACGCAGGCGGCAATGACCTTTTCCTCGTTGAAGGCGGGAATGATGACAGCGACGGGGGGCGTGAAGTCCGGGTCGATTCCGGGGTTCCGCCGACGGATCAGCGACAGGAAGATGTAGATCAGCGAGAACGCGGCCGAAATCACCAGCATAACGAAGAACAGGACCGTCACCCCGTTCATCAGAAAGTTGGCCAGCGAGAAGGCAAGGCCGTCGCCCGGCTTCGGTTCGGGCAGGGCTGCGGCCGTAGGGAGCGTGCCATCTGCCCGTGCGGCCATGTCCGGGGCGAGAAACCGGAATCCGTCGGCGATCAGCCGTGACAGAAGTTTCGGCAGCGCAGCCAGCTGGTCGGGGCCGGATTCGCGCAGGTCCAGGGTCACGACCTGGGTCTGATCGAAGCCACCCTCACGCAGGATGCGGTCGGTGAATTCGTCCGGGTCGATCGGGCCAAAGGGCGCATCGAAACTGGAGCGGATGGGGATGAGCCCGCGCTCCAGCAGATCCGCTTCGGCCACAAAGGCATCGCGGCTGAAGTGTGGCGGGCCGGCGCCGGGGCGCAGCAGCACCAGCCGCGCGGGCTGACCGAATGTTTCCGTAAGGTAGAGCTGGGCGAAGTTCAGCAACATCCGCGCCGCGATACGGGATTCCTCGCGGTCGGGCAGGGGGGGCAGAAGGCGCAGGCCAAGAACATGCCCTGCAGCCACAAGCTTGCGGGCCGAGGCCCCGCGCAACAGCAACATTCGTAGGTCGGCAAAGAAGGCAGCCTTCACCCCGCTTTGCGAAAGTGTTTTCAGAAGCCCATCAACATCGCCCAGGCTTGGCAGGCCGTCGAAGGCCAGGACCAGTCCGCCCTGCACCTGGACCCCGCGTCGAAGCACGCGGTTGGGCAGGGGCAGGGGGGCGTAATCCTGCGCCGTGATCCGCAAGGCTGAGGCATCCGCCGCGACCCGCCGCTCGCCCGGCACGGCGGGTAGGATGGCACCGACGGCCGGGCCACCGGTTTCCGTCAGGACCTGATGCGACAGATCCACCGGGCCTGTCAGACGCTCGGCAGGTCCGCGCCCCGCAGGGTCAGGCTGAAGCAGTGACCACAGGGCCGGATCCTCATAGCCCAAGGGCCAGATTGCAACGCTCTGGTCCTGGGCCAACCCGGCCAGCTGGTTGGCGGCAGTGGCCGCGTCGAGAAGCCAGATGTCGTTGACCCGGCGGCCGGAATCAAGGTAGCGGATCGCCGTTGCCCCCCGGGCCGGGTCGAAGCGTGGAGAGAGGTCCGCACGGTCGGCACGGGCGAGGGCCTCGGCATAGCTGATCCGCTGGCTTCGCGCCTGCCCGCTTTGCCAGGACTGTCCGAAGCTTCCCAGCGCCACAACCAGTTTCGGCCCGGGAACCAGCGCCTTAACCTCAGCCATTTTCACGTTGAACCAATCCGGCGGGGCTGGCGCCACCAGAGGCGAGGACGTTTCGCGGAAGGCCTTTACCACCGCAAGGTCCAGCAGATTGACAAGCCGGGCGTCGCGCCAGAACCCCGCTTCGGGCCCCGCGATCAGGCACAGCGCGGGCGGCAATTGCCCCGGTCGCCCGGCGGCCAGCGACAGACGCGACAGGGCCTCGCGCAGAAGGCGCGGGTCCAGATCGGGATGCGCGGTCAGGTCGATGCAAAGGCCTGGCAGCGGCTGTTCGCGCAGGAAGCCGGCCAGTTCCTCTGTCATCCGATCCAGCGCCGGTCCGTCTGACAGCAGGTGCGCCAGTTCGTCCGTGCGGGTGCTGGCGGTGATCTGCGCCACGGTCAGGGCCGACCCGCCGGGCATCCCCATCTGATCGGCAAGGTCTTGCAGCGCGCGGTTGCGCCCAGCCCATAGCGGCACCACCGCGCCATTCGGTGCGCCCAGCAGGAAGGCATCAGCCAGAACCCGGTCCAGCCGGTCGCACCGGCTGCGCAGCCCGGTCAGCGCGGTGTTGTCGGCCGCAGGCAGATAGCCCAGGACCAGCCGCTGCCGCCCCCCTACTGTCTCGGGTCTGCGTTCGCAGGGTCGGGCGGCATTCGCTTGCAGGGTAATGAAGGCATCGGGGGGGCGGGCCGTTCCCTCGGGCTGGGCTGCCGCGGTGTTCAGAGGCAGGTCGATCAGCAGACGGCGCCCCAGATCCCAAAGCCAGACCACCGTCATAACGGCCAGCACGGCAAGCAGCACGACCACCACCTTGCCGCGGATGCCGCTTCGATCCTCGAATACGTGATCCGGTTCTTCTTCTTCCGGGATCCTTGTCAAACGCCTGCTTCTTTCGCTTTGTCGCCCAGCGGGCCCCGGGTCGTCATAACCGGCGGCAGCGGCATGACAAGGGCCGAACCGTGCCGAGCCTGCCGCAGTCGGGGCAGGTATGTGGCCCGGTCAGGATCCTATGCATGGCGCAACGCATGCCCGATCGCCGTCAGGATCACGCCGTTGGTGTTCAGATCGGTGTAGTCCCGCATGGCCTCCATCGTCCGGGTGAATACCCCGACCGAAAAGCCCAGGCCTTCGATCCGTGTCCTGTCCCGCATTACCTCAAGCAGCCGGTCGCACCAGTCATGCGCGCGCACCGCGCCCCAGAGATAGGCGGACTTGGTGCTGAGAAGCTCGGCCTTCGCGCGGAATTCCGGCGTGTCGTATTGTGCGGCGCCGCCGAGGCCACGCACGACCCAGGCTGCATCGCCCAGATGCCCTAACCGAAGGCCCTGATAGGAAAACCAGGGTGGAAAGTTCAATGGTGCCTCGGAGGCGCATTTGAACTGGCCGGTCGTCTCCCACCAGTCGAGTTGCGCGTCGAACAGCACCTCTGCGATCAGGGCGGAATCGCGGTCGGCCCCAAGCTCGATGATCTCCAGCAGCACCGGCTCGATGCCGACCTGACCGATGGCGGCCACGTCGTAAAGGAAGGCGATGTCGCGATCGGACTGCGTGCCGCCCGCAAGCCCCGGATAGGGCGAGACGAGGGTAAAGCCCCAGGCCGCCATGCCGCGGCGGCTGTAGGGGGTGCAATGCGACTGGGTGGTGTCGATCCACCGGCCCTGAAGGTGGCTGCGCGGTCGACCCTCCGGCAGGGCCACTGCAAGATCCCAACCCGCAACCACCGCTTCTGCGGCCGTGCGATCCAGCAACCCCGCTTCGACCACGTGGTCGAGCGCGATCAGGAAACGGCCCGCGTCGCAGACATCGAAGCCGGGCGCGACCACGCTGCCGGTGTCGGTGCGGAACATGGCGGGCGGCAGGCGCGCGCCCTCGACCTCGCCGATGGGCAGGTTCGCCACAAGCAGGCGGATGCGGTCCCTTGCGTCGTCACGGCCGATCAGACCCAGTTCATGCGCAGCACGGATGCCGTGCAACTGGCTGGCCAGATCCCACAGCGTTGCCTCGCGGTTGATGACCATCATGGAACCGCCCCGCACCGTACCGGCGCACATGCCGGTCCTGGCATCGGTGAACCGCTCGATGTAGGTCCAGGCGAGGCGTGCGTCTGCCAGAAGGCCGGAGCGCGCGGCAGCATCGGGGGAGGGCGGGCGCAGCGGGTCGGTCACCTTGCGTCGGCGCACGGACCACAGTCGTGCCAGCACCGGCTCGGTTTCGACCAGGTGGGCGGCAAGGCCCGGGATGGTGTGGAAATAGGCCTCGCCCGACAGCGCCGCATCGACAAGGCGCTGGACAATCTGCGTGCGGCGCACCGGCTGAGCCACATCCTCTGGTCGGATGAGGATGACATGGTCTTCCAGCGGCGAAAGGTCCAGCACCCCGTCCAGCCCGGGTGCCGATAACTGGCGCGGGGTCAGCCGCAGCCGGCCATCGGGGTCGATGCCCTGCACGGGCCAGACGGCGGGAGCGGAACCCACATGCACGGCGACGGGATCCGCACCGCCCGGTGCGGGCAGGTCGCCGTCGCGCTGGCAGGCGGGCGGTGGCAGGGTGGGCGACGCGGCGGCCGGGGCGCAGAACAGCACGGTCCCGGGAAGTTCACCGTAGGTCTCGGCCTGGCCGGTCAGCGTCAGCGGCACGCCCTGGCCGGCCAGCTCGCGGACAAAGGCAAGGATTGCATCGTCTTCCTCGAGGGTGGTCCCCGCTTCGACCAGCAGCGCCAGGTCGATCGGCAGAGGCCGGCCTTGGTATAGCCGAAGCTGCGCCGGGCTGGCCATGTGGATGCGTCCCGCAGCATTGGAAGCCGCCAGGAGTGCGGCCACCTCGCTGGCCCGCGCCACCGGATCTGCGGCCCCCTCAAGCGACAGCGACAGCAGCAGATCGCCGCCCCCGGACAGGGCCTGCGCCAGCCGGGTCGGCAGGCCGGGCGCATCAAGCGCCGTCCACAGCCCGCCCGTTCCGACCAGTTCCCCGCGCCCGGCCACAACCATCGACACCGGGCCGTCTGCGGCCCGCAGGTGGATGCGGAACCCCGCCCCGCGAAAGGCGGTGTGGTCGATGTTCGGATCCTCTCCGCGGTCGATCAAGGTGACCACAGGGAAGGCGCGGTCGCCTGCCGGACCATCGCGGAACGCACGCACCACCGCCTCACGCAGCTGTCCGGCCCGGCGCAATTGGAAATAGCGCTCAGTCCGCGGAAGCTTGCCGATGGGCAGGGCCAGGTCGAACAGCCCGGGATCGCGCAGCGCAAGGCGCGCCAGCAGGTCGCAGAGCTGCCGACCACCGGCCTCGAGAGCGGTCAGTGCGACCAGATCGGCCACGCAGGTCACGGGCAGACCAGCCGACAGGAAGGTGGCAACGGTTGATTCCAGCCTGTCCGGGTCCGTCCCTGGCCCGATCCCGTCCAGCAGCAGCGACACCTGCGCGGCGCGGGCCTGACCACGCAGCACGCCGGGCAGGGCAAGACCCGGCAACGCGGCAGCGCCGCCCTGCATGACGTGACGACGGGTCAGCCGCATCATCGGCAGCCCCCGTTTCCGCCCCTGTTCCGACCGGTCCTCATGGCGCGGTCTCCAGACTGGCCAAGGCGTCGCGGACGGTGGCGACCTCGATCACGCCACGGTCGCGCAGGAAGGCTGCGCAGGAAAATATCTCGTCCATCATCGCTGCCGACACCTCGTAATCGCCGGGCGGGCCTTCGGTGATGCCGTGGAACAACAGCACCAGCCAGGTTCCATCCCGGGCGCTGGCGACCATTTCGCCGCAGACCTGGGCCGCTGTCATGGTGTTGACCACCTCCAGCCGCCCGATGAACCGCGGCTCGATGGCGTCCCGTGGATTGCGACCGCCGTGGCCTTTCCAGGACAGATGCGCCCGGTAGCTGGCCATGATCCGGTCAACCGTGGCATCGGTGAAGGCACCGAAGGGCGAGGAGAACGACACCGGTGCCACGCCGACCTTTTCGGCAATTTCGTCCACCGGATCGTCGATCTCGGCCGACAGCGCCGCGGGCGGAAGGTCGGGCAGGCGGACGTGGGTCCGGCCATGCGCGCCGATTTCCCAGCCTGCGGCGTTGAAGGCGCGGACCTCGTCCCAGGTCATGGTCCAGGCGGCAGGGTCAGGCGTGTCGCCGACCAGTCCCGTCGGCACGAAAAGCGTCCCCGGCAGCCCGTGCGCACGGGCCAGTCGTAGCCCGTGGTCGAACTGCGCGCGCGAGGCATCGTCGAAAGTGATGGTCAAGAGGCCTTTCGTGGGTTCGGCGGTGCCGGGGCCCGCAAGCAGAACGGCTAGGATGACAAGCAGCGCTCGGACGGTCACGGCGCAGCCTCCACGGCAAGGGTCTCGCGCAGGCGCCCCCCCTCGGGGCCGAGGAATTCCATGATGCGGCCATCGGCGCGGATCAGGCCGATGTAGGGCTGCCGGAACCCGATTTCCGGCGCCGCGGTCAGCGGGCTGCCATCGAAAAGTGGTGCGATGGCGGTATCTTCGCAGAAGGCGCTGTCGTGAACGATCACAGCCACCGGGCGTCGGTCGGCCAGGGCCGTCGTCAGGGCGACTTTGAAGGGGGCGGGGTCCGGGGGCGTGCCGGTATCCAGTGCCGCGCATCCGTCGAAGCGGGCGATCAGGGCGGGTTCCGGGGTCAGGCCAACCAGATTGACCCCGCGCGCAAGCGGCAGGGAAGGTCCTCCCACGGGACCGAGGCCGGATTCACCCTGATCGAAGCCCGCGACCGAGACTGCCTCGAACCGCTGCATCGGGGTTGGGGTCAGCGTGTCGGTGAAGATCTCGGCAGCGCCCGCCTTGAGGGCTGCGTCCAGCTCTGCCACGGTGTTGATCGTATGCACCCACGACAGGACGCCGGTCGCCGCCCGCGCCTCGCGGGCCAGGCCAGTGGCCAGGCGTTCCGGCGGCATGGCCAGTCCGAACAGATCCATCCCCCGCAGCGCCGCCAGCACCGAGGCATCGTCGCCGGAATACTGGTAAAGTGTCCAGATCAGGTCATCATAGCCCATGTCGCGCAGGCGGCCGTATTGATCGGGCTGGTAGAACTGCGGGATCAGCCGGGCACGAAGCTCGGGGTAGGTTTCGGCGATGTAGCGATAGGCATCCATGGCGCCGGACTTTAGGTCCAGCACAACCCGCACACCCGGCGTCGCGGCAAGCCAGCCGATCAGGGTCTGAAGCGTGCAGGGCGTGAAGCCCGCCTGTGCCTTTGCCCGGGCCATGACCTCGTCAAAGGGCAGTGGGCCGGGGGGTGGGACACCATCCACCGCAAGGAAGGGCGCGTCCCAGTCGTGCAGGCAGACCAAGCGTTCGTCGGCGGTCCAGGCAAGATCGATCTCGACCAGTTCATAGGATGCGCCGTTCGCCTCCAGCGCCTCCATCGCATTGGTATAGGTCTGACCCTGCCAGGCACCCCCGGAATGGGCGATGCGCGGCAGCCAGTCCAGCCGGCGCTGGGCATCGTTGCGCACGGGACGCATGATGTTGGTCAGGTTCAACCCCAGCGCAGTCTGGCGCGGCCCGGTGAATTCCTGCACCTCCCCATTTCCGGCGATAAGCGCGACATAGGGTTCCTCGTACCACAGGTCGCGCCATTTCGTCAGCCCGGTGCCGGCAAACAGCGGTTCAAGACCCGGATCGACCTCGTAGCAGACCACGCTGTTATGCGCGACGATCACGAATGCGCCGAATCGGTCGGCATTGGCCTTGATCGCGTCCTGGAACCCGGTTTCCAGAGGCACCCGGTCGGGCTGGCGTCCGCCATAACCGCAGGTGTCCACATGCCCCAGCTTCTGTGGCGTGCCGTCCGGCGTCAGCCCCAGCAGCGTCAGTCCGCGCATCAGACTTACCTTGTCGCCCGTGGCCGGGTTCTTCACCCATGACTCTCCGGTCAGGTATCCGGCCGACCGGATTGCGACCGCCCCGGTCAATCCGTTGGGCGGGGTGTAGTCGATCACGTTTGCCGTGGCGAACTGGCGGCGGCGGGCAAGGTCGGCCATCAGGGCATCATGGAAGGCAACCTCTTCCCTGCCAAGGGTGAAGGGGGCCTTCAGAACCTCGGGCGCAACGGTGACCCCGTCCTCGACCACGATCTGTCGCAGGTCGGGGCTGGCAAGGCTGCCCACCAGCAGGCAGAGTTCGGCCCCCCCGGGTGGCGGTGCGGCGGCAAAGGCGGCGGTGCGGGCGCACCGATCCAGCCAGACGAAGCGCCGGTCAAGCGCCAGGTTCGACACACGCTCGATCAGGGTGATGTCGTCGCTGGCGTCGAAGTCGATTCCGGTGACGGCCAGAGCCTCGTCCAGCAAGAGAAGCACAGGGAATTTCAGCCGCCGGTCGCCCAGCGCCACCTCGCCCGCCGCGGCATCCACCGTCAGCCCGCGGTCGATCTGCGGGTAGGACCACATCGCCGCCAGCCAGGCGCGCCCTTCGGAGATCAGCGCTTCCAGCCCGGGCTCGCTCGTGCGCAGGGTGGGTGCGGCCGCAAGAAGATCGCGGCCATAGCCCAGCGCCGGGGTTGGCGCGCCGATCAGGCCCAGAAGCGTGGGGCCGATGTCCAGCGTGGTGCCAGGCTTGTCGATCCGGGCGGGGGGCAGGTCGGGTGCGAAGATCATCAGCAGGTTTCGTCGCGGGCCCGCCTGAAGCCGGTCTTCGGCAAGGTTCGGCATTGCCAGATGGTCCGAGGCGACGACCAGCACCGTGTCGGCAAAGGCCGGGCTGGACCGGATCTTGCGGATGAAGTCGGCTGCCAGCCAATCGGCGCAATGCACGGCGTTCAGGAACTGGTTCGTTCCGTCGCCATACGGCCGATCCGCGCAGGACCGCGAGGCGAATCCGAAGGGATGGTGTGTGTCCAGCGTCAGCGTTACCAGGCCAAATGGCCGACCGCCGGCCGCCAGCGCGTTGAAGCGTGCCATTACCTCGGGATACAGGCTGTCATCAAAAAGGCCCCATTCGTTGACGTAGCTCGGATCGGGAAGTCGAGGCTCCAGCTGGGTCCGCCCCTCTACCAGGTCAAAGCCGTGGCTGTCATAGAAAGTGCCCTTGCCGGCAAAGTCCAGGTCCGCCCCGCCCAGATAGGCCAGATCATAGCCTTCGCGGGCAAGAAGGTCGCCAAGGCAGGTGGCGCCGGGCAGGAAGCGGTCCACCCCCGCGCCAGAACCGACCAGCGGCATACCGCACTGGCTGGCCACCATGCCTGCGATGGTCCATCCGGCTTCTTCGACCTCGGTCAGGTCTGTGAAGCTGACCGCCTCGGCCTCGAGCGCGGAAAGGTTCGGCATCAGGCCGGGAAAGCGGGTTTCATCCAGATAGCTGCGTTCAACCGATTCCAGATAGAGCAGGACCAGGTTCCTTTTCGGCCCGGTGAACCTGGCCTGCTCTACCGGCACGAAGCCGGCCGGGACGGGGCCGACCGGGGCGGCGGACTGCCGGGTGCTTGCAGCCAGACGGGTCAGGTCGTCCGTGGCGGGGTTTACCCAGACGGCAGCGGCCAGCAGCGCAAGGCCTGCGATCAGGCGCGGGCGGGCATACGGCAGGGGACTGTCGCTGCGGATCAGCCGGTAAGCCAGGCCGGCCGCAGCAAGGCAGGCCAGCACTGCCGCTGCCGACCAGGCGGCCAGCCCGGCGAATGCGCGCAGTCCTGCCCCCTCGAAGCCCGCGCGCAGGTGATAGATGACCGAGGCATCGATCCCCGATCCGGTCAGCTGGTCGATGCCCACATAGGCCGGAGAAAGCAGAAGTACTGCCAGCAGACCCACCGCTGCCAGAACCGCCAACGGCCGCGAGGTCGCCGCCTTTCGCCACAAGACCAGCGCGCCGACGACAAGTGCAAGGCTAGTCCACATGGCTGCCCCCTCTTCCGCGACGCCGCACGCGCACCCGTCCCATCTTCCCCGGGCCCATCCCCGACCTTCCGGGTCCGGCGAAGCCGCCGAAAGCCCGCCTTCAGACCTAAGCGTTCCAAGCCGACCGGGCAAGCGCGGTCGCCCGCATCACCTCGGTTGATGCGGAACCACTTTCAGCGCTTCGCCCGCCGTCATCAGCCGGACGAGCCCCGCGTCCCGCAGCCGATCGGCACAGTCCAGCACACCCAGGAACTGCTCGACTGAATTCTGGTAGGGGGTCGCCGGGGTTTCTCGTATCTCATGCCAGATGTAGACCAGCCAGTACCCCTCGCGCCCGGCCCGTTCGATCTCGGCGCAGACCATTTCGACGGGCATGCTGCTTCTTACCTGACTGCGATTGACACGGAAATGATCAGTCGCGCCGGGCTGGTGCACCCCCTCGTTGCCCCAGGCACGGAAGTTCGCGTCGTAATAGATGCGTGCCCGGTCCAGAACCCGGTCGTCATAGGCGCCATAGGGCGAGGCCAACATGATCGGATAGACCCCGGTTTCGCGATAGATCCGGGCCGCGGGCAGGCCCAGTTCGGCCTCAAGTTCGTCGTCCGTGGCCTCGGTCAGGCGCAGATGCCTGTGGCCATGCGCGCCGAAATCCCAGCCATGCCCCGGAAGGCTTTGCAGGTCGTCCCAGGAAATTCGGTTTGGCGCGCTGCCGATAGCGCCGGTCTGGGCAAAGAGCGTGCCGGGAATGTCGCGCCGAAAGAATTCGGGCATGTAGCGGTTGAAGAAATCCGCATAGGCGGTGTCCACGGTGAAGGTTACTATCCCGACTTCGGGCTCCGCCCGGGCAGGGTGCGCAAGCGTCAGAAGATCGGCAACCAGAAGCACCAATGCAGAACCCAGGACTGCCGAGGCCCGTATTCGCGTGCAAGGGCGTCGGGTCCTCATGGTTGAACCGGAAACGGCTCGGGCGAACGGGGCGTGTGCGGCACCACCTCCAGCGCGTCGCGGGCGGTCACCAGGCGGATGATGCCCTCGTCCCGCAGGCGGTCGGCGCAGTCAAGCACGCCCTCGAATTGCGCGACCGAGTTTTCGTATTCGTAGGTCGGCTCGTCCACGACCCGGTGCCACATGTAAACCAGCCAGTAGCCCTCGCGCCCGGCACGTTCAATGTCGGCGCAGACCTCCTCGACCGATTTCGTGTTCGGAACCTGTTCGCGGTAGATGTGCCAGTGGTCTGTCTGGTCGAACCGGTTTATCCCGTCGTTTCCCCAGCCCCGGAAATGCGCCTTGTAATAGAACCGCGCCCGTTCCAGCACCCGGGCGTCATAGTCGCCATTGGGCGAAGCGAAGGTGATTGGGTAGATGCCGGTCTGCACATAAATCTGCGCGGCCGGAACGCCCAGTTCCATTTCCAGAACCTCGTCGCTGGCCTTGGACAGGGCATAGGCATGGGTATAGCCGTGCGCACCGAATTCCCAGCCGTGGGCGGCAAGGTTGCGCACATCGTCCCAGGTCATGTCGCCGGGTGCACCGGTGATCGGCTGGGTCTGGCCGAAGATCGTTCCGGGGATTTCGCGCGCGAAGAAGGCTGGCATCCTTTGGTCGAAGAAGGCTTCGGTAACGTTGTCCACGGTGAACGTGACGATCCCGACCTGCGGTTCGGCACCGGCCGCCGCCGCCATGAAGGCAAGCAGGCAGGCCCCTTCTGCGATGCGCTTCATGTGGTGGTTCAAGATCCCCTCCCTGGCTGTCTGATGCGCCTGCCCGCAGTGTCGAAGAACAGTTCCCGGCTCCGGTCGAAGTCCAGGAACACCACCTCGTCCGTCCTGAAAACCTGATGTCCGAAAAGTCTGGCGACCACAGGGCCCAGCCCTTCCGTGCGCAGGATCAGGTTCGTCTCGCAACCCAGCGTCTCGACATGCTCGACGATTGCGCGCAAGGCGCCCTCTGCGCGGCTTACCGTGATGTGCTCGGGCCGGATGCCCAGCATATGACCGGGCCGGCCAAGAGGTCCGGCGGCAAGAAAGTTCATCTTCGGCGAGCCGATGAAGCCTGCGACGAACAGGTTGTCCGGGTCGTGGTACAGGTCCATCGGGCGGCCCTGCTGTTCGATCCGACCCTGATTCATTACCACGATCCGGTCTGCCAGCGTCATCGCCTCGACCTGGTCATGCGTGACATAGATCGTCGTCGTGCCAAGGCGGCGGTGCAGGTCCGCCATCTCGATCCGCATGTGGACGCGCAGCGCCGCGTCCAGGTTCGACAGCGGCTCGTCGAAAAGGAACAGGCTCGGCTTGCGCGAGATCGCCCGACCGATAGCCACCCGCTGCCGTTCGCCCCCCGACAGTTCCTGCGGCAGACGGTGCAGAAGCGGCGTCAGGCCCAAGATGGCGGCTACGCGATCGACCTCTCGCCGGGTATCGGCGCGCGACATGCCGGCCTGGCGCAGGCCGATGCCCAGGTTGCCCGCCACGGACAGATGCGGATATAGCGCGTAGCTCTGGAACACCATGGCGATGTCGCGCTGGGCCGGCTGCAGGGCGGTGATGTCGCGTCCTCCCAGGTGGATCGTGCCGCTTTCGGGGCGCAGAAGCCCCGCGATGGTCCGCAGAAGCACCGACTTGCCGCAACCGGAAGGTCCGACCAACGCCCAGAATTCGCCCGAGCTCACGGCCAGATCCAGCCCGTGCAGCACTTCTTGGCCGTCGAAGCTTTTGGTCAGTCCGGCGATGTCGAGGGATGCCATGTCGCTCTGGGCCTTGTCTTGCTTTGATCTAGGCCCGGATTACGCAAGCGTGCAACAGTCTTTTGCGCCGCGCCTCATGCGCAAGCGATGCCCCCGAGAGATATCAGTCGGCTGTCGCAACGCCCTTGACGATCGAGACGGGCTCTGCAGCGGCAATCGGCGTGTCCCATTCGTTTTCGCCTATGTAAACGGCCGCGTCGAGGTCGGGGATGAACATGTAGACCTGGGCGCGGCCGTCATCGCTGCCGAAGATGCTTACCTCGACCGGCAGCACGCGGTAGGTGCAGCCGCCCCAGCTTCGTTCAGCATATTCGCGAGTCCTGAACATCACGCGTTCCTCCGTGCTGAAGCCGTCGCCATAGGTGACGGTGCGCTCTACGCTGTATCTTCTTGTCTCGCCTTCCGGCCTTTCGATGAACGACAATCCGGCGCCGCCATATTCATAGACGGCATGGCGCTCACGGATGACCTCGCCGTTTTGGGTGTCAGAGGCTTCGACATGGGCAAAGCCGAATCTGGATCGTGAAACAAAGCCCCACTGGTCCTGGTCGTTATATTCGGTGCGCTCGATGATCATGCCGTCAGCATCCCGGCTGAGCTGGGTGACCGAGCCATCGTCGAAGGTGATGGTAACGCCTGTTTCCAGATCCTCTGGTGTGGACGGGCAGTCGGCAAGAGCGTGGGGCGCAGAGGCGGCAAGAAAGGCGGCGGCAACAGTCAGTTTCATCGCAAACACCTCGGCGGAAAGAAAGGAAGGCTGCCTTCAAGGATTGCGATCAAAGGCCCGCAAAGCAAGAGTTTCGTCGGCCCTGGCGCGACGTCACGCATTGTCCCGGGCGCAAAGGACCGGCGTTTGCCACTGCCGCGCAGATTGCGCGGAACGGGCGCAACCGTTTCTGCCACCGCCGTATGGCCGCGCAAAGTGTCTCTGAAACGGAAAAGCTGGAGGCGGGTACCGGAATCGAACCGGTCTACACGGATTTGCAATCCGCTGCGTAACCTCTCCGCCAACCCGCCGCAGAAGGTGGCATGGGGATAGCGGATCGGGTGCGGGGCTGCAAGGGGCCTCAGCGCAGAAGGCGGTCCATCTGCCTGGCGACCTTCGCCAGATGGCGGGCACGGGTTTGAGGGGTAGAGCTGTCCATCAGGTAGTGCGCGGCAAAGACCTTTCGGGTGCGCGGCGCGCAGAGCAGTCCGATCCCGCGCAGAAGTATCCGCTTGCCGGGGCTGCCTACGAAGGCGGTCAGCCACCAACTGGCGCCGCAGGTGGTGAAGACGCCAAGGCGGCGGATGTTGGTCAGGCCGGGGCGGATGGTCTGGTTCTCTCCCGCCGGCATCAGAAAGGCGACATCGGGCAGGAACACCCGGTCGAGCCAGCCTTTCAGCACGGCAGGCAGCGCATACCACCAGGTCGGATAGACGAAGATCAGCGTATCCGCCCATTGCAGCGCCTGGACATCCCCGGCCACCGGCTCCCGGTTCGCGGGTGTGTCGAGATAGCCCTCCCAGTCGGCCAGGCGAAGGGCGGGGTCGAAGCCGCGGGCGTAAAGGTCGATCAGGCGGACCGCGGCGCCCCTTGCCGCCAGCCGCTCCAGCACCACGTCGCGCACCGCGCCGGTGAAGCTGTCGGGCTTCGGGTGGCAGAAGACGACAAGGGCTTTTGCGGCGGGGGCGTGGGTCACAGGCGGTCCATCTCTCGGGCGATGCGGGTCAGGAAGGCGCGGCGCTGCGCTTCCGTCGCGCGGTTCATGTCGTAAAGTGCCAGATAGCGCAGCCGCGCGGGCCGGCAGATATAGCGCAGGACGCGGGTGACGAACCGCTTCGGCGGGTTCCCGGCGAGAAAGGCGCGCAAAGGAGTGGCGCCATAGCTCGTGACCACGGCCAGCTTGCGGACATGGGTCAGGCCGGGGGCGACGAGACCGTCCTTCAGCACGAAGGACACGCCGGGCAGGAAGACCCGGTCGATATAGCCCTTGAGGATCGCGGGCATCCCGAAATTCCAGGTCGGATAGACCAGGACCAGCGCCTCGGCCGCGCGCAGCCTCTCGACATGGGCCCGGACGGGCGCGGTGTTGCGGCCGGTGTCGAGATAGGCTCGGCGTTCCTCGGCCGTCAGCACCGGGTCGAACCCCTCGGCGTAAAGGTCGCAGAGGTCCACCTCCCAGCCGCGCCCGCGCAGCCGGTCCACCACCACGCCGCAGAGCGCGGCGGAATAGCTGTCCGCGCAGGGGTGGGCGTAAAGGACAAGCGCGCGGGGCATCAGCTGTCCCGCTTCAGGGCACTTTCGTGCCACTTGCGCAGAAGCATGTGCGACAGGAACGACAGGCCCGCGAAGACCACCACCCCCGTCACCGCGATCAGGAGAAGGGCCGCGAACATCCGGGGGATGTTCAGCCGATAGCCCGCTTCCAGGATGCGGAAGGCAAGACCCGACCCGATCCCCCCGGTGCCGGCCACATATTCCGCCACGATGGCGCCGATCAGCGACAGCCCCCCCGCGATGCGCAGACCGCCGAGGAAATAGGGCAGGGCAGAGGGCAGTTGCAGATAGCGCAGCCGTTGCCAGCGGCTGGCACCATAGATGCGGAACAGGTCGCGCAGGTTGTGGTCAGTGGAGTTGAGGCCAAGGGTCGTGTTCGACAGGATCGGGAAGAAGGCCACGATCCAGGCACAGAGCAGCAGGCCCACAGTGCGGTTGTCGACATAGATGAAGATCAGCGGCGCTATGGCCACAACCGGGGTGACCTGAAGGATCACCGCGTAGGGGTAGAAGGACATCTCGGCAAAGCGGCTCTGGTTGAACAGGACCGCGAGGCCCACGCCACCGATCACCGCCACGGCCAGCGCCAGCAGCGTGATTTGCAGCGTGACGAGGAAAGCCTCGAACAGCATCGGCCAGTCCTTGACCAGTGTCTCAAGCACCTTGGCCGGGCCGGGCAGCAGATAGGGCGGGATGTCATTCCAGACGATCACCCGGTCCCACAGGACAAGCAGGATCACCAGCACTACCCCCGGCAGCGCCCATTTGGCCACGGCTTCGACGCGCTTCATCCGGGCGCGCCGGGCCTCTTCGGGGTCGAGCACCCCGGCCTGAGTCTGCGGCAGGTCGGTCATGCGGCTTCTCCCATCGCGCGGTGCAGCGCCTGGCTGGCTACCTTGCAATGAGCCGCATAGCCGGCCGAGGTGCGGAAGGCCTCGTCACGTGGGTAGGGGGCGGTGACCAGAACCTCCTCGATCACCCGGCCGGGGCGGGCGGCCATCACCACTATGCGGTCGGACAGGAACACGCTTTCAAAGACCGAATGGGTCACGAAGATCACCGTGCAGCCGATCTTTTCGCGCAAGGCCAGGAGGTCGGTGTTCAGCCGGTGCCGGGTGATCTCGTCCAGCGCGGCAAAGGGCTCGTCCATCAGGATCAGGCGCGGGTTGGTCACCAGCGCCCGCGCGATCGAGACGCGCATCTTCATGCCGCCCGACAACTCGCGCGGATATGCCCCGGCAAAGGCCGAAAGGCCGACCAGCGCAAGTGCCTCGTCGATCTCGCCCTTGACGGAGGCCAGGGACTGCCCGCGCAGCCGGAAGGGCAGGTAGACATTCTGCACCACCGTCGCCCAGGGCATCAGCGTGGGTTCCTGGAACACCACGCCCAGATCGCCCGCCTTCTGACCGCCTTCCCAGCGGATGCGGCCCTGCGTGGGCGTGGACAGGCCCGCGATCAGCCGCAGCGCCGTGGACTTGCCGCAACCCGACGGGCCGAGGAGCGAGATGAAATCGCCTTCGTGCACGGTCAGCGACATGCCGCGAAGCGCGGTGACCTGGCCGTTGAAGACCTTGCCGACCTCGGCAAGCTCCAGAAGGGGGGCGCGCTGGCCCAGCGGCAGGATGGGGCGGTGGAGGAGATCGGTCATGTTATCGCGGAGGGTGGGCACTGGTGCCCACCCTGCCTGTCCAGTCACATCTTCGGCTTCAGCTCCATCCCCACGCCCTTGTTGACGAAGCTGGTGTTGATCGTCTTGGTCCAGTCCACATCTGCCGAAACGACCCCCGCCGCGACCATCTTGTCGAAGAAATCCTTCACATGCGCCTCGGTCATCGCCCCGATCCCCATGGTCTCGGCATCGCCCGAATCGACGATCCCTGCCTCCTTCATCTTCTCGATGGCGTAGGCGATGGCCTCGTCGGTCATCTCGGGATTATCCTTCTTGATCAGCTCGTTGGCGGCGGTGTTGTCGTTGTAGAGATAGTTGTACCAGCCCTTGATCGAGCCCTCGACGAAACACTGCACCTGCTCGGGCTTGCTGGCGATGGTGTCTGCCATCGTCTCGATCAGCGTCGAATAGGTCGAATAGCCCGCATCCGCGATCAGGAAGACGTCCGGCTCCCATCCGGTTTCCTTGGCGACGAAATAGGGTTCGGAGGAAAGATAGCCCTGCATGCCCCAGTTCTCGTTGGCGATGAACGGTGCGGGGTTGAAGGTGTAGACCTCGCGCTGCTCGTCGGTGAAGCCATAGGCCGCCTTCATCCACTGGTAGAAGCTGGCATATCCCTGGTCGCCGATCAGGATCTTCTCGAGGTTCTTCAGATCCTCGAAGGTCTTGGCCTTGCCGGGATGGGTGACGATGACCTGCGGTTCCTTCTGGAAGGCGGCGGCGACAGCCACGATCGGGATGCCTTCCTGCGCGGCGCTGAAGGCTTCCAGGAGGTTCCCGCCCATGTGGAAGTCGACCTTGCCCGCGATCATCAGTGCGCGGTTGTTCACCTGGGGGCCGCCCGGCTGGATCGTCACGTCCAGGCCGCAGGCGGCATAGGTTCCATCGGCGACCGCCTGATAGAAGCCACCGTGTTCGGCCTGGGCAAGCCAGTTCGTCCCGAAGACGACCTTGGCGTTCTTTGCCAGTGCCGGGGCGGCAAGCCCGAGCACGGCAGCCAGCACGGCCATGCCGGAGATGGGGGCGTTGGCAGACATCATGCGATCCTCCTGTCGGGTGTGATGACTTCCCACAGCCTGGGCTGCAGGCAACGCTAGACAAGGGGGCTGGGAAGGCTGCCCCTGAATTCCGGTGGAAAAGCCGCATGATCGTGCAGATACTGGCCTTCCCTGCCGAAAGCTTATGCAGAAGCTTCGGCAAGGCAAGGAAATCCTCGGGGCACCACCTGCGACCGCTGCCCCTGCCACCGGAACGCCAGGAGAACGAGATGCGCAGCCTGAATCCCCCCTCCATCGCGCGGCCTTTCGCGGCCTATGCCCATGGCGTGGAGCTGCCCGCGGGCGCACGGTTGGTGGTGACATCGGGGCAACTCGCTCTTGCGCCGGATGGCAGCGTGCCCGAGGGCGCCGAGGCGCAGGCGCGGCTCTGCTTCGCGAATTGCGCCGCGATCCTTGCCGAGGCTGGGATGGGACCGGCGGATGTAGTTCGCATCAACGCCTTTGTCACCGACCGAGCGCATATGGCAGGCTACATGGCCGCGCGTGATGCATGGCTTTCCGGCGTGACGCGCCTGCCGGCCTCCACCCTCGTGATTGTCGCGGGTTTCACCCGGCCGGAATTCCTTGTTGAGGTCGAGGTCACCGCCGCCAGACCCTGACCCAGGCGAATCTAGCGGCCAGGGCCGCACACCTTTCCTCTTGTCGTCGGCCCTCGCCTCTTCCTCGGCGATGGGGGCATCCTGCCGCCGGAACGCCGGGGAGTAATCGGGAAGAAGCAAGTAGATTTGCTCCTTCCCAGATACTCTGGGGGTGCGGAGGTGAAAACCCCGCGGCTTAAGCAGGTTGCGCCGCTGGCACAGAGGCGAAACACGGGCTTGCGCCTTGGGCGCTGGCTTTTCCGACGACCGACCGGCACGCGTGGCCGTGTCAGTAGCCGGTCATCTCAAGATACCCCCTGCCACGGTGGCTGCCCTCGATCCGGACCGGACCTTCCCAGTAGGGGACCGAGGTCGTCATCCAGGCCTTCGGGTTCAGGGCCCGCAGGGTGATGTCGAGGCCGCGCTCGGGCAGGGTCAGCCGCCAGGTCGTGGGCACCGCCCGGCCCGCCACCCGGGTGCGTTGCTGTGGCTCGGCCCGCAATGCGTCGGGGGAAAGCGGAAGGCGGGTGCCGTCGGCCATGATCCAGGTGCCCGAGGTGAACCCCGCACCCCCGTCGCGCAGCATGAAACCCATCAGTTTCTCGCCCGTATCGAACGACAGCGAGAACCAGTCCCACCCCGTCTGATCCGGCGCCAGGGGCTGGGAGGACCATTCGCGGTCAAGCCAGGCCTGGCCCGTCACCGCGATCGCACCTTCGGGCAGGTCGAGCTGTCCCGTCACCCGGTAGAAGGGCTGCGAATAGTAATGGCTTGCCTGGCCTTCTCGAGATTTCACCGAATAGCCGCCCGCGCCGTGGGCCACCAGCGGGCCTTCGGCGATCAGGTCAAGGACATAGCCGAAATCCGCGCCTCGCGCCGCAAGAAACAGGCGGGACAGCGCGTCCTCGTCCGGGCCGGACAGGGACCGCATCTGCCAGTCGTCGATCCAGGCCCCGAAGCCGCCCTCCAGCGACACGCCGGCCTGCCCGATCCCGCCACGCGCAAGCCGTTCGGCGACATGATGCGCCGCTGGCGTGGTGACTGCTGCATGACCCATCCACAGTTGCGGACTTTGCCAGCCCGCGCCTTCCTGCGGTGCAAGGGCCGAGCGGAACAGCGTCCATTGCGCGCCGTAGTCGGTGCCGTCCGGTCCGGTCAACGTCGCCGTCAGATACCACCATTCGATGCGGAAGGCCGGATGTGCCCCGTGGTCGGCGGGAAACTGCAGCGTATGGGCGGGGTCGGGCAGGGCGAAGCCATCGGCCGGGGCCCCCATGCCGGCGAAACCCTGCGCCTGGGCGGGGGCGGTCAGGACGGTCAGCAGCGCTGCAAGCCAGGCCAGGGCACGGAAGGAGCGGGGCGGCTCTCTTACCCCTCCGTTTGGGAGAGACGGAGTCGGGGGGCGCGGGCTGGGAAGGGGCGGAGAAGGTGGACTAGCGTTCATGGGCAAAGATCCGCAACAGATCGGACGGTTGCCGCCGCATCAGGCGCAGCGCGGGCAGCAAGCCCGCGAGAACTGCCGCCATGAAGGCAGCCGCAGCAAGCCACAGCCAGTCGACCGGAAAGACCTGCATCGGCAGGCGCCAGCCGAAGGCCTCGACGTTGACCACCGCCAGCAGCACCCAGGCCAGCGCCAGACCGAGCGGCAGGGAAAGGATAGCCGTCATCAGAGCCAGCAGCAGTGTCCGGCCCAGATCGAGCCGCGCAAGCCGCGCCTGGGTCAGGCCCAGCGCCCACACGGGTGCCAGCTGCACCAGTCGCTGGTCGGCCAGGGTCAGCAGGCTTGCCAGCATGGCGATCGCCGCCACCCCGAGGGTCAGCGTGTTCAGCGCCCCGGTCACCGCAAAGGTGCGCTCGAAGATGCGCAGCGAGAAGGCCTTGAGGCCCGCCTGATCGACCAGCGCGGTTTCCACCAACCCGAATTCCGCCCGCAACGCGGCCGACAGCGCCGCGACATCTTCCGGCGGAAGCCGCAGGGCGAATCGGCGGGTTTCGGCCTGCGGGAAGCGGGTCTGGAAGCTTGTCAGCCCGAGGATCGCCTGCGGCGAGGGGTTGCCATAGTCCGAGTAGACACCGACTACCGGAAGGTCGCCCCCCGGCAGGGGCAGGGGATCACCAAGCGCCAGCCTCGCACGGCGGTAAAGCTGTTCGTTGACCAGCACGCCCTCGCCGCGTGCCACCTGGTCCCAGACCTCTGGAATGGCGGTCAGCAGGGGCCAGTGGTCGCGGTAGGTGGCATGGTCAGCCACGCCGTAGATCTCTCCCGGCTGGCCGGCCAGCCGTGCTTCGGCGTCGACGATGGGCAGCATCGCATCGACCTGCGGTTCCAGCCAGGCGCGTATCTCGACTGCCTGGGCCGGGGTTTCGACGGTCAGGTAAAGCTCGGACGCAAGGCGCTGGTCCAGCCAGCCCGTGAAGGTGGCGCGAAAGCTTGCCACCATCGTGCCTACGCCCACGTTGGCTGAAAGCGCCAGCAACAGCGCCATCAGCGCAAGCGACAGGCCGGGCAGCTGGTGGCGCGTATCGGCCCAGAACCATTCGGCCAGCGGACCCCGTGCCAGGCGCACCCCCAGCCGCAGCAGCCCTGCCAGCGCAGCGGGCAACAGCAGCGCCGCACCCAGAAGCAACGCGGCCAGCACCGCAAACCCCGCCCACAGACCCTGACCAGCCATCAGCATCACACCTGCTGTCGCCAACAGGGCCATCCCGGCCAGCGCCTGTGCCCGTCGCAAGGCGGTCGCCGATCCGGCATGGGCCTGAGACTGAGCCGTGGCCAGCGGTGGCAGCCGGAAGGTCTGCCAGGTGCCCCCTGCACCGGCGGCCAGCGTGCCGGCTACGGCCATCGCCAGCCCGCCCGCCACCCAGCCGGGGCGCAGGGCCAGTGCTCCGGGAACCGTCGCGCCGTAAAGACCGCCCAGCGTTGCCGCAACATCCGGCAGCAGCGCCGCCGCCAGCAGATAGCCCAGTGCAATGCCGACGCCCCCGGCGATCAGTGCCAGTGTCAGCAGCTCTGTCAGGATCAGCGCCCCCAGCGCCCGCGCCGGCACTCCCAGCGCCCGCAAGGTGCGCAGCATCGGGCGGCGCTGTTCGAAGGCAAGGCCGATCGCGGAATGGACGATGAAGATGCCGACCGCGAAGGCCAGCACACCGAAGGCTGTCAGGTTCAGGTGGAAACTGTCGGTCAGCCGGGCAAGGCCATCGTCCGGGGCCGCCGTGCGCAACTCCAGCCCGGCGGGGATCGGGCCGGGCAGGGGACGGGCGGGGTCGATCAGCAGGGCCGTTATCTCGCCCGGCCGTTCCAGCAGGCGCTCGGCAAGGCCGATATCTGCCAGGACGGTCATCGGCGGCAGGTCGGGGGCGGGTAGGGGCTCAAGGCCCCGCAGCGCCGCCGCGACCCCAGGACGATCCAGCGTTTCTGGCGCGGCCACTACCACCTGCCCGGTCAGAAAGTCCTGAAAATCGCCTTCGGCGGGGCCGGGCAGCCCCCGGATTGCGGCCTCGCGCGGCAGGGTCAGCGGTTCGATGCCCAGAACGCGCAATCCTTGGCGCGTACGCCCTTCCAGCACCGGTGAGACTGGCCATCCGCCCCGGCGCAGCCCGGCGTAATCGGCCGGCGCCAACACGCCGGAGACAGGCACCAGCCGGTCCATCCGGTCCTGTCCCAGCACCGCCGCCGCCTTGGCATAGGCCGCCCGCGCTTCGGCGTTTATCGCCTGCACGCCCGACCAAAGCGCCGTCGCCACCGCCAGACCGATCACCAGCATCGCCAGCTGCAGGGGATGCCGTCGCCAGTGCGACAGAAGTGCGACCAGCACCGTCATGCCAACTTGCCTGCCCGCAGACGCAGCCGCCGGTCCAGCCGCGCCGCCAGACGTTCCGAATGGGTGACCATCAACAGCGCTGCGCCCGTCTGGGCCACCAGATCCAGCATCAGCCCCATGACAGCATCGCCTGTCGCCTCGTCCAGGTTCCCCGTCGGCTCATCGGCAAGGATCAGCGAGGGCCGGACCGCCAGGGCCCGGCCGATCGCCACCCGCTGCTGCTGCCCGCCCGAGAGTTGGTCGGGATAACGGCCGAGCAGGCCCGTCAGCCCAAGCACCCGGGCCAGATGCACACACCAGTCCCGATCGTGCCGCGCGGCCAGCCGCGCCTGAAAGGCCAGATTCGTGCTGACATCCAGCGAGGGGATCAGGTTGAACTGCTGAAACACAAGGCCGACCCGGTCGCGCCGCAGCCGCGCGCGGCCGGCGTCGTCCAGCCCCGACAGCGCGGTGCCGCAGACCTCGATCTCGCCCGCGTCTGGTCTGTCCAGGCCGCCTGCCAGATGCAGGAGCGTGGACTTGCCCGAGCCCGACTCTCCCGTCAGCGCCAGGCTTTCCCCGGCAGACAGCGCAAGGCTGACGCCTTCCAGCACCGCCACGCGCCCCTCGGCCGAGGGGTAGGACTTGACCACATTCTTGACCTTCAGAACCACGACCGTCCCGCCTGCCGCACCTTTCCCAGCATCTAGCGCGCGCACCGCAGGCTCAACCCGCAATCTGCCGCAGGCTGGCCCTAGCGGGCGGTCGGTTCTGGACATAAGGTGATGCGGCAAACTGCCGGATGATACCGCGCAATTCTGAATCGAAAGGACGCCCCTCATGGAAGGCTTTGCAGGCTTGAACGACATCGGCGCAGTGGTCGAGGCCGACCGCGCCCATGTCTGGCACCATCTGTCGCAGCACAAGCAGTATGAAACCGTCGATCCCCGCGTCATCGTGGAAGGCAAGGGGATGCGCGTGTGGGATGCCAAGGGCAAGGAACACATCGACGCGGTATCGGGCGGGGTCTGGACGGTGAACGTAGGCTACGGCCGCACCTCGATTGCCGATGCCGTACGCGACCAGCTGGTGCGCATGAACTATTTCGCCGGCGCCGCGGGGTCGATCCCCGGCTCGGTCTTCGCCAAGCGGCTGATCGAAAAGATGCCGGGCATGTCCCGCGTCTATTACTCGAACTCCGGCTCCGAGGCTAACGAGAAGGTCTACAAGATGGTGCGCCAGATCGCGCACCGGCACCACGGCGGCAGGAAGTGGAAGATCCTGTATCGCGACCGCGACTATCACGGCACCACCATTGCCGCGCTGGCCAGCGCCGGGCAGGACCAGCGCGCGATGCAGTACGGGCCGTTCCCGGATGGCTTCGTGCGCGTGCCGCACTGCCTGGAATACCGCAAGCAGTGGGATGTGGAAAATTATGGCGAACGCGCGGCTGACGCCATCGAGGAAGTCATCCTGCGCGAAGGGCCCGACACCGTGGGCTGCCTGATCCTGGAACCCGTCACTGCCGGCGGCGGCGTGATCGTTCCGCCCAAGGGCTATTGGGAGCGGGTGCAGGAAATCTGCAAGAAATACGACATCCTGCTGGCCATCGACGAGGTCGTCTGCGGTGTGGGCCGCACCGGCACCTGGTTCGGCTATCAGCACTACGGCATCAAGCCCGACTTCGTGACGATGGCGAAGGGCGTGGCCTCGGGCTATGCCGCGATCAGCTGCACGGTGACGACGGAAGCCGTCTTCGAGATGTTCAAGGACGATCCGAATGACCCGCTGAGCTATTTCCGCGACATCTCGACCTTCGGTGGCTGCACCTCGGGCCCGGCCGCTGCGCTGGAGAACATGCGGATCATCGAGGACGAGGGTCTTCTTGAGAACACGCTGAAGATGGGCGACTACTGCCTGTCGCGTCTGCACGAGCTGATGGACAAGCACAAGGTCATCGGCGATGTGCGCGGAAAGGGCCTGTTCCTCGGCGCCGAACTGGTGGCGGATCGGGTGACCAAGGAACCGATGGACGAAAAGAAGGTCCAGGCCGTCGTCGCCGACTGCATGGCACAGGGGGTGATCATCGGCGCGACCAACCGCAGCCTGCCGGGCCTGAACAACACGCTGTGCCTGTCGCCGGCGCTGATCGCGACGAAGGATGACATCGACGAGATCATCACGGCCATCGACGGCGCGCTGGGCCGGGTGTTCGGGTAAGCTGCCCGCTGCTTGCACAGGAAAAGCCTTTGCCCGGGTCTGCGGTGACCAAGGGCAGCAAGGGACCGGGCAGCACAGCCCGGTCCGTCATGTCGTGTTGCATCACATGGTGCAGTCCGGCGCACCATTCTGCCTGTGCTGTCTTGTGATCAACCCTGTCGCCGTTTCCAGTGGTCACAGACGCAAGACGCAGATCCTCGGAACACGCCAAATCTTGCAGTGAGGCCCACGTTGCCGATGGTATTAACCGCCCCGCCCCCGTGCCTTGGTCTCCTGTTTCGTGCAGAGATCCCCGATCATATCCATGTCGACGGCTGGCTTGACTTGGCCGCCCCAAAGTCCCCTCATCTGGACTCATGGCCACCATTCCGCCCGAAGCCTTCTACCTGACCCCCGGCGCGACCGGCTCGCTGCAACAGCAGATCCGTGCCATGGTCACGCAAGGCATCCTTTCCGGCCGCTTCCGCCCCGGTGCGCGGATGCCGTCTTCCCGCGGTCTGGCCGAACACCTCGGCGTCAGCCGGATCACCGTGACGCTGGCCTATGCGGACCTTGTCTCTTCTGACTACCTCATGGCGCGGGGGCGGTCTGGCTATTTCGTTTCGGAAAATGCACCCCTTGCCCCCGAATTCCCGGCGGGCCCGCCGCGGGCCGAAGCCGTTGATTTCAGGGCGCTGACCCGTGGCCGCTTCACCCGGACACCCAGGGTCGAACGGCCTGAGGATTGGGACCGTTACCCGTGGCCCTTCATCTACGGTCAGGCAGACCCCACGCTGTTCGACCACCAGAACTGGCGACAGTGCGCGCTGCGCGCGCTTGGCAAGCGCGACTTTGCAGCCCTCACGACAGACTACTATGAACGTGACGACCCGCTGCTCATTCAGGAGCTTCTGCGCACGATCCTTCCCCGCCGCGGCATTGCCGCGCGCGAGGATGAGGTGCTTCTGACCGTCGGCGCCCAGAACGCGCTGTTCATTGCTGCCTCGGTCGTGCTGGGGCCGGGCCGCCGCGCCGTGGTAGAGAACCCGGGCTATCCTGCCTGGCGTGCAATCGTCGCCGCGACCGGGGCCGAGGCTGTGCCGGTTGATGTGGATTCAGATGGCCTTCCGACGCAAACCCTTGAGGGTGAAGTGGTTTTCACCACCCCTTCGCACCAGTGCCCCACGAACGCAACAATGCCGGTGGATCGTCGCGTGGCGCTGCTGGAGGCGGCCGAAGCCCGCGGTTTCGTCATCATCGAAGACGATTACGAATTCGAGATGTCCTTTCTGAAACCCGTCGCCCCGGCGCTGAAGTCGCTCGACCGCGGCGGCAGGGTGATCTACGCCGGCAGCTTCTCGAAATCCGTCTTTCCCGGCCTGCGCCTTGGTTACCTTGTTGGTCCGCCGGGCTTCATCGCCGAGGCACGGGCACTGCGCGGGCTGATGCTGAAACATCCGCCTGGCCATATTCAGCGGACCATGGCCTATTTCCTGGGTCTGGGGCATTACGACGCGCTTGTGAACCGGATGAAGAACGCCTACCGCCGCCGCCGTCAGGTCATGGCCGAGGCCATCGCCGTCGAGGGGCTTGCCGTCGCCGGGCAGGGCGGCTTTGGCGGATCCAGCTTCTGGATGCGTGCGCCCGACGGGGTTGACACCGAGGTGCTCGCCCTGTCCTTGCGTGCGGACGGGGTTCTCATCGAACCCGGGCGGGCCTTCTTTGCCGGTGACGGCCCCCGCAACTTCTATCGTCTCGCCTATTCCTCCATCGCCCCGCAGCGTATCCCCGAGGGCATTGCCCGCATCGCCCGGGCCCTGGGTCGTAGATGACTGCCATAATGCGTTGCGGCCGGCGTGGCGACGCAGAGACGCAGCGGAAAGAGAAGCAGCCTCTGGCCATAGCGGGCCGCCAAAACTGGCCCTAAGGCTGGACTCATCCTGGCGCTAAGGTGCAGCAAAGGGCGGCTGTGCCCGGCAAGTCATGGGGTGATGCGATGAGGATGACGACCGAGGAAGCCTTCGTAAAGGTTCTGCAGATGCATGGGATCGAGCATGCCTTCGGGATCATCGGCTCGGCCTTCATGCCGATCTCGGACCTCTTTCCCAAGGCGGGCATCACCTTCTGGGACTGCGCGCATGAAGGCTCGGGCGGGATGATGGCCGATGGCTTCACCCGGGCTTCGGGCAGGATGTGCATGATGATCGCCCAGAACGGTCCGGGCATCACCAACTTCGTCACTGCCGTCAAGACCGCCTACTGGAACCACACGCCGCTGCTGCTGGTCACGCCGCAGGCTGCCAACAAGACCATCGGGCAGGGCGGCTTCCAGGAAGTCGAGCAGATGGCGCTGTTCCGCGACATGGTCTGCTATCAGGAAGAGGTCCGCGACCCTTCTCGCATGGCTGAGGTGCTGAACCGGGTGATCCTGCAGGCGAAACGCCAGTCTGCCCCGGCGCAGATCAATGTGCCGCGCGATTACTGGACCCAGGTCATCGACATCGCCCTGCCAGCGATCGTGGAGTTCGAGCGCCCCTCGGGCGGCGAGGAGGCGATCGCCCAGGCGGCGCAGCTTCTGTCCAGCGCGAAGTTCCCGGTGATCCTGAACGGCGCCGGCGTGGTGATCGGCGGCGCGATCCCGGCCTCGATGGTGCTGGCCGAACGGCTGAGCGCGCCGGTCTGCGTCGGCTACCAGCACAACGATGCCTTTCCCGGCAGCCATCCCCTGTTCGCGGGGCCGCTCGGCTACAACGGGTCGAAGGCGGCGATGGAGCTGATTGCCCATGCCGATGTGGTGCTGGCGCTGGGGACGCGGCTGAACCCGTTCTCGACCCTACCGGGCTATGGCATCGACTATTGGCCGAAGGCGGCCAAGGTGATCCAGGTCGACATCAACCCGAACCGGATCGGGCTGACGAAGCCGGTGACCGTGGGGATCGTGGGCGATGCGAAGAAGGTGGCCGAGGGGATCCTCGCGCGTCTATCCAAGACCGCCGGAGATGCAGGGCGGGAAGAGCGCAAGGCCCTGATCGCGCAAAAGAAATCGGCTTGGGCCCAGGAGCTTGCCTCGATGGATCACGAACAGGACGATCCCGGCACCACCTGGAACGAACGCGCCCGCAAGGCCAAGCCCGACTGCATGAGCCCCCGCATGGCTTGGCGCGCGATCCAGGCCGCGCTGCCGAAAGAGGCGATCATCTCGTCCGACATCGGCAACAACTGCGCCATCGGCAATGCCTATCCGTCCTTCGAGGCGGGGCGGAAATACCTGGCGCCGGGCCTGTTCGGCCCCTGCGGTTACGGGCTGCCCTCGATCGTCGGGGCCAAGATTGCTTGCCCGGATACTCCCGTGGTGGGCTTTGCCGGCGACGGCGCCTTCGGTATCGCGGTCACGGAACTGACGGCCATCGGCCGCCCGGAATGGCCCGCAATCACCATGGTCGTCTTCCGCAACTACCAGTGGGGGGCGGAAAAGCGCAACTCGACGCTGTGGTATGACGACAATTTCGTCGGCACCGAACTGGACACCGATGTCAGCTATGCCGGGATCGCGCGCGCCTGCGGATTGCAGGGCGTGGTCGCGCGGACGATGGAGGAGCTGACGGCCGCCCTGCGCAAGGCGATCGAGGATCAGATGCAGAACGGCAAGACCACCCTGATCGAGGCCATGATCAACCAGGAACTGGGCGAGCCCTTCCGTCGCGACGCGATGAAGAAGCCGGTCGAGGTCGCTGGCATCCGACGCGAGGACATGCGGCCGCAGGTTGTCTGATGCCTTATGACCTTGGCCCCGGCGCGCTGGCCTGGCTGGCGGTTGCCTGTCTGGTTGCCGGCTTCGTGCGCGGCTATTCGGGGTTCGGCTTCTCGGCTCTGCTGATTGCAGCATCCAGTCTGGTGACCAATCCTCTGAACTTCGTGGCGGTTGTGGTCATTCTGGAAACGGTCATGTCGCTGCAACATGCCCGCGGGGCCGGGCCGGATGTTGACTGGCACCGGGTCGGCTGGCTGCTGGGCGGGGCGGCGATCGGCCTGCCACTGGGCCTGTGGATCCTGACCGGAGTTTCCGAGGATACGGCGCGGGCAGTGATTTCGGCCTATGTCCTTCTGATGTGCGTGGTGCTGCTGGCGGGCTGGCGGCTGAGGTCCGAGGTCCGCGGCGCGCCGAACGGGCTGGCCGGGGTAATCTCGGGGCTGGCCAATGCGCCCGGCATGGGGGGGCTGCCGGTTGCGGCCTTCTTCGCGGCGCAACCGATGCCCGCGGCGGTGTTCCGGGCCACGCTTATCGCCTATTTCCCGCTGCTCGACCTTTACTCCGCGCCGCTCTATTGGCTGGCGGGGCTGGTGACGTGGGACACGCTCTGGGCCTCGCTGATCGCGCTACCGGTCACGCTGTTCGGCAACTGGCTGGGCGGGCGGCATTTCTTCGGCACTGACCCGCAGGAGTTCCGCCGCTTTGCCATCGTGCTTCTCGCCGGTCTTGCCACCCTTGGGTTGGGGAAGGCGCTGCTCTGATGTGGTTGATTGTGAACGCGGGTTCGTCTTCGCTGAAGCTGAAGCTTTTTGAAGGCGAGCGCGAGGTTGCCCGGTCGGCGGTCACCGAGATCGGCCCGGACGGCCATCGGGCGGCGATGATCGACGCCCTGGCTCAGGCCGGGGTGGCGGTGGACCGGCTAACTGCGGCAGCGCATCGGGTGGTTCACGGCGGGGCCTACCTGACCGCGACCTGCCGGGTGACGCCCGAGGTGCTGCGCGGGATCGAGGCCTGCGTGCCGCTCGCGCCCTTGCATAATCCGGCAAATCTGGTGGGAATCCAAGCGGTTCACGACATCGCGCCCGATCTGCCGCAATATGCCGCCTTCGACACGGCCTTTCATGCGACCAACCCCGATGTGGCCGTGACCTATGCCCTGCCGGCGTCTGAACGCGCCCGGGGATTGCGCCGCTATGGCTTTCACGGGCTGAGCTATGCCGCGCTGGTGCGCATCCTGCGTGACCGCGGCGAGCTGCCGGAGCGTCTGCTTGCCTGCCACCTCGGCAACGGTTGCTCGATGGCTGCGATTGTGAACGGATGTTCCGTTGCAACGACCATGGGCTATTCGCCGCTGGACGGGCTGACCATGGGCACGCGGACGGGCAACATCGACGGCAATGCAGTGTTGCGGCTGGCCCAGCTGCACGGGATCGACGGCGCGACCCGCATCCTGAACCGGGAAAGCGGGCTTCTGGGCCTTGGCGGTCACAGCGATCTGCGCGCGCTCCATGCGGCGGGGACGGCCGAGGCACGGTTCGCGCTGGAGCATTTCGCCTATTGGGCGGTCCGCCATGCCGGGTCGATGGTGGCCGCCATGGGCGGGCTCGACGGGGTGGTCTTCACCGGCGGCATCGGCGAGAATGACCCCTGGATGCGGAAGGAAATCCTGTCTGGTCTCGCCTATCTGGAAGTATCTCCCGACCTTGCCGCGAACGAGCGGAACGAAAGCGTCCTGCACACTGCGACATCGCGTGCCGTCATCCTTCTTGTGCCAGCCGACGAGGAACGGCAGATTGCACTGGAAGCGCAGGCCGTCATGGCCGGGGAGGGGGCGTGAACCAGCCGAGGGTCGAGACGCAGCGCGTGGTCGGCGACGAGGTCCGCAAGACCACCTGCTACATGTGCGCCTGCCGCTGCGGGATCAACGTGCATCTGAAATCGGGTAAGGTCGTCTATATCGAGGGCAACCGGAACCATCCGATCAACAAGGGCGTCCTTTGCGCCAAGGGGGCAAGCGGGATCATGCAGGTCACCGCCCCCAGCCGCCTGCGCGCTCCCCTGCGTCGGGTTGGCCCGCGGGGATCGGGGGCCTTCGAGGAGATTTCCTGGGAAGAGGCGCTGCAAACCGCCGTCGCCTGGATGAAACCCCTGCGGGAGAACGCGCCCGAGAAGCTGGCCTTCTTCACCGGCCGTGACCAGTCGCAAAGCCTGACCGGCTGGTGGGCGCAACAGTTCGGCACGCCGAACTATGCGGCCCACGGCGGTTTCTGTTCGGTCAACATGGCGGCGGGCGGCATCTACACCATCGGCGGGGCCTTCTGGGAGTTCGGCCAGCCGGACTGGGACCGCACGAAGCTGTTCGTCATGTTCGGGGTGGCCGAGGACCATGACTCGAACCCCATCAAGATCGGTATCGGCAAGCTGAAGGCCCGCGGCGCGCGGGTCATCAGCGTGAACCCGGTCCGCACCGGCTATTCGGCAGTGGCCGACGACTGGATCGGGATCACCCCCGGCACCGATGGCCTGCTGATCCTGTCGCTGATCCACTGCCTTCTGGAAGCGGGGAAGATCGACCTCGATTACCTTGCGCAATGGACCAACGCGCCCCTTCTGGTGACCGAGGCAGAGGGGCCGGAGAAGGGCCTGTTCGTCAGGAATGCCGAAAGTCAGCCCTTCGTGATCGACCGCCGCACCGGCCAGCCCGCGCCCTGGGACGGCAAGGACGTGCAGCCCGACCTCGGCGCCGAATGGCAGGGCAACCGCACCGTCTTTCGCCACATGGTCGAGGAATACCTCAAGCCCGATTACGCGCCCGAGGCGGTGGCCGCGCGCTGCGGCGTCCCGGCAGCCCGCATCCGGCAGCTGGCCGCCGAACTCGCCGACGTGGCCTTCAACCAGGCCATCAAGCTGGATCGCCCATGGACCGACTTCCGCGGCAACGAACATGCCGCCATGCCCGGCCGCCCGGTCAGCTTTCATGCCATGCGCGGGATATCGGCCCATTCCAACGGCTTCCAGACCGCCCGGGCGCTGCATCTTCTCCAGATCCTGCTGGGCGCGGTGGAAACCCCCGGCGGCTACCGGCTGAAGCCGCCATACCCCAAGCCGGTGGAGGCGCATCCGACCCCGCATTTCGTGACCTCGCCCGGCAAGCCGCTGACCGGCCCGCATCTGGGCTATGTCCGCAGCCCCGACGACCTGTGCCTGCTGCCCAACGGCCAGCCCGCGCGGATCGACAAGGGGTTCTCCTGGGAAAACCCGTTCTCGGCCCATGGGCTGATGCACATGGTCATCCCCAATGCCCATGCCGGGGATCCCTACAAGATCGACACCCTGTTCCTCTACATGGCGAACATGTCGTGGAACTCCAGCATGAACTCCGCCCGCGTGATGGAGATGCTGACGGAACAGAGGGACGGCGAGTATGTGATCCCCCGGATCATCTATTCCGACGCCTATGCCAGCGAGATGGTGGCCTATGCCGACCTGATCCTGCCCGACACGACCTACCTCGAACGCCACGACTGCATCAGCCTGCTCGACCGCCCCATCAGCGAACCGGATGCCGCAGGCGACGCGATCCGCTGGCCGGTGCTGGAGCCCGACCGCGAGGTGCGCTGCTTCCAGTCGGTGCTTCTGGACCTCGGCGCGCGGCTTGGCCTGCCCGGAATGGTGAACGAGGACGGCAGCCCGAAGTTCAGGGACTATGCCGACTATATCGTCCACCATCAGCGCCGCCCCGATATCGGGCCGCTGATGGGCTTCCGCGGCAATGGCGAGGCCGAGGGGCGCGGCGCGCCGAACCCCGACCAGCTGAACCGCTATATCGAGAACGGCGCCTTCTACCAGGCGCATGTGCCGGAAGAGGCCGCCTTTTATAAACCCTGGAACGCGGCCTACCAGGACTGGGCGGTGCGTCTTGGCCTTTACGAGACGCCGCAGCCCTACCTCTTCAACATCTGGTCCGAACCCATGCGCCGCTTCCAGCTTGCGGCCGAGGGCTTCGGCCCGCGCCAGCCGCCCGACCATCTGCGCGCGCGCCTTAAACAGGCCATGCACCCGCTGCCCGTCTGGTATCCGCCCTATGGAGACGAGGACGCGGCCTTCGGCTATCCGGTCCACGCGCTGACCCAGCGCCCGATGGACATGTATCACTCCTGGGGCAGCCAGAACGCCTGGCTGCGGCAGATCAAGGGGCACAACTACCTGTATCTGCCGACGAAACTCTGGGAGGCGCAGGGGTTCCGGGACGGCGACTGGGCGCGGGTCTCCTCCCGCGCCGGGACCATCGTCGTGCCGGTCGCGCACATGGCCGCGCTGAACGAGAACACGGTCTGGACCTGGAATGCCATCGGCAAGCGCCGGGGCGCCTGGGCGCTGCACGAGGACGCGCCCGAAGCGACGACCGGCTTCCTGCTCAATCACCTGATCTCGGAACTGCTGCCCGACCGCGACGGGGTGCGGCTGTCGAACTCCGACCCGGTGACCGGCCAGGCGGCCTGGTTCGATCAGCGCGTGCGGGTGGAACGGGTTGCCGCCGAAGACCATCCGCGCGGCACGGTGGAGCCGCTGTTCGAGCGCCTGCCAGACCCCCCGCGCGCCGGTGGCGGGCGGGCGCAAAATTCTTCGAAGAATTTTGCCAAAAGCTTTCGAAAACTTTTGGTTCCCGGTGGGGAGGCGGAGCGATGACGGCCCTGCCGCAGAGCACCGAAAAACGCCTGGGCCTGGTGATCGACCTTGACACCTGCGTCGGTTGCCAGGCCTGCGTCACCGCCTGCAAGGGTTGGAATGACGCCGGCATCGGCCTTTCCGACCAGGATCCCTACGGCGCCAACCCCTCGGGCACCTTCCTGAACCGGGTCCATTCCTATCAGGTCGCCATCCCGGACGGCCCGGCCCAGGTGGTGACCTTCCCGCGCTCCTGCCTGCACTGCGACAACGCGCCCTGCGTCACCGTCTGCCCCACGGGGGCCAGCTACAAGCGGGCCGAGGACGGGATCGTGCTGGTCAACGAGGACGCCTGCATCGGTTGCGGCCTCTGCGCCTGGGCCTGCCCCTACGGCGCACGCGAGATGGACGCCGCGCAAGGCGTGATGAAGAAATGCACGCTCTGCGTCGACCGGATCTACAACGAGACCCTGCCCGAGGAGGACCGCGAGCCCGCCTGCGTCCGCACCTGCCCGACCAACGCCCGCCACTTCGGCGACCTCGCCGACCCCGACAGCGCGGTGTCCCGGCTGGTCGCCGAACGCGGCGGCTATGACCTGATGCCCGACATGGGGACGCGGCCCACCAACAAGTATCTCCCTCCGCGCAGGAAGGGGCCGGGGGCCGCCAGCCCCTTGGAGCCCCTGCTGGACGTACAGGCCAGCGGCATCGCGGGCTGGCTCGACCGGATGCTGGGGAAGCTCTGAGATGCATCCCGCGCCGTCGGTCATCCTGTTTTCCGTGCTGTCGGGGCTTGGCTTCGGCTTCCTCGCCTTCCTTGGCTGGGGGGCGCTCATGCCCTCGGGCTGGCTGGCCTTCCTGCTCTGGGGCCTCGGCTACGGGCTGGCGGTGGCGGGGCTTCTGGCCGCGACCTTCCACCTCGGTAATCCGAAGAACGCGCTGAAGGCCTTTACCCAGTGGCGCACCAGCTGGCTCAGCCGTGAGGCCTGGGCCTCGGTCGCCACGCTGATCCTGCTGGCGCCGGTGGCGCTGTCCGACATCTTTGGCCTCGGCCTGCCGCGCATCCTGGGCCAGGTCGGCGGCGCGCTTGCGATCCTCACCGTCTTCACCACCGCGATGATCTACACCCAGATCAAGGCGGTCCCGCGCTGGCACCACTGGCTGACGCCAGTGATGTTCTTGACCTTCGCGCTGGCCGGGGGCGCGATGCTCTCCGGCCGCGCCTGGGCGCCGGTGCTGCTCCTCGCCGTGGGTGCGGTCCTGCTGGCCGTCTGGCGGGTTGGCGACGGGGCTTTCGCCGCGGCTGGGCAGAGCCTCGGCACCGCGACCGGCCTCGACCGCCTTGGCGTACCGTCCGTCCTCGACCCCGCGCATACGGCGGGGAACTACCTCAAACGCGAGATGATCTTCGTCGTCGGCCGCAAGCATGCCGCCAGGCTGCGCAAGATTGCGCTGGTGCTGGCGTCGGTCGCCCCGGCGCTGGTCCTCCTCCTGCCGCTTGGCCTATTCGGCATTGCGCTGGCCACCGTCCTGCACCTGGCCGGGGCGCTGGCCGCCCGCTGGCTGTTCTTCGCCGAGGCCGAGCACGTCGTAGGCCTTTACTACGGCGCGCGGGGGTGATCCCCTGCCGAGATGAGCCCGTTCAAGCGCTATGACATCCGCGGCCGGCTGGGGATTGACCTCGACGAAGCTGTCGCCCATCGCATCGCCCGCGCCTTTGCCCGGGTTACCGGGGCCGATTCCGTGGTGCTGGCGCGCGACTGCCGCGAAAGCTCTCCCGCGCTGGCCGATGCGGTGGCGGCGGGGCTGATGGCCCATGGGGTGCGGGTGCTGGACCTGGGCCTTGCCGGAACCGAAGAGATGTATTTCGCCACCGCCCATCTGGGCACGGGCGGCGGGATCATGGTCACCGCCTCGCACAATCCCCGCGATTACAACGGGATGAAGCTGGTCGGGCGCGGAGCGGTGCCTCTGACCGATGCGGCCTTTGCCCAGGTCAGGGCGTTGGCTGACGCGAACCCCGACCCTCTGCCAGGCGGCAGCCGAGAGGATGCAAGTGCCGTCCGCCAGGCCTATGTCGCCCATGTCGCCGGGCTTGTCGGTCCGGTCGGGCGGCTGCGGGTGCTGGTCAATTCCGGCAACGGGGCGGCCGGGCCGACACTGGATGCCCTGGCCGACGGCCTGGAAAGTCGGGGCGCGCATCTTGACCTGTTGCGGATGCATCATCACCCCGATGGACGTTTCCCGCACGGCGTTCCGAACCCGCTTCTGCCGGAAAACCGCCCGCAGACCGAGGCCGCCGTGCGCGCCGCCGGGGCCGATATGGCTGTTGCTTTCGATGGCGACTTCGACCGTTGCTTTCTGTTTGACGGGTCGGGCCGGTTCCTTGACGGCGAACATGTGGTGGCGCTGCTGGCCCGTGCGCGGTTGGCCCGGCACCCTGGGGCGGCCATCGTGCATGATCCGCGCGTGCTCTGGGCAGTGCAGGACACCATTGCGCAGGCGGGGGGGCGGTCGGTGCTGGCACCCACTGGGCATGTGTTCCTCAAGGCCGCGATGCGGGCAGAGGGTGCCGTCTATGGCGGCGAGATGTCGGCCCATCATTACTTCCGTGATTTCATGTGTTGCGACAGCGGCATGATCCCCTGGCTTCTGATCGCGGGTCTGATCGACCGGACGGGTCAGAGCCTGGCCGAGATGGCCTCGGCGCTGCGCCGCAACTATCCGTCCTCGGGCGAGATCAACTTTGCCGTCCCGGATCCCGGGGCCATCGTCGCGCGGGTGCAGGCGGCGCTGGCTTCGCAGGCGCTGGGTCTGGACCGGACGGACGGTCTGTCGCTGGATTTCGGCGACTGGCGGCTGAACCTGCGCGCCTCGAACACCGAACCCCTCTTGCGCCTGAATGTCGAGGCAAGGGGCGATGCCGGGTTGGTTGCCGCGGGCGTGGCCAGGGTTCGGGCGCTGATCGAGGGCTGATTTCATCACCTGCCCGGAAATGGGGCGATTTGCCTGGAAAATGGGCGAAAGTGATCGCGGATCCCCCCACCGCAGGTTTGCCGCCGGCTGCGGCGTTGCCATCGGCGATTTGGCCATCCGACAGTGCCGCGCAACGGGGGGACCGGATGACGGCATTACAGGCCATCGAGACCATGCAGCGCGCCAGGGGCGAGGCGCTGGTCAGGCTTGGCCCGGAGCGGCTGATGAGGCTGCGCACCGAGGGCAGTGCCAAGGCGATCCTGCCTGGTGGGCACATGGGCCGCGAGGTTGTTTTCCTGAATACCGCCGGCGGGTTGACCTCGGGCGATTATCTGTGCTTCGGGCTTGAGATCGCTGGTCGGGCCGTCGCAACGACCCAGACTGCCGAACGTGCCTATCGCGCCAATTACGGCCCGGCGCGCATGGATGTGCGTCTGTCGGTTGGACCCGGCGGCTGGCTTGACTGGCTGCCGCAGGAGACCATCCTGTTCGATCGCGCCGCGCTGGACCGCCGCACCGTCATCGAACTGGCCCCCGGTGCCGGATGCCTTGCGCTGGAGGCGGTCGTGCTGGGCCGCGCCGCGATGGGGGAAACGGTGCGCGACATCCGTTTCCGCGACCGGCGCGAGATCAGGCGCCAGGGTGTGCCGCTCTGGCTGGACCCGCTGGCGATTGATGCATCGGCCCTTTCGGGGGCGGCGACGCTGAACGCGGCGCGGGCGCTGGCAAGTATCGTGATTACCGAAGAGGTTGCTCTGACCCCGCTGCGTGCCGTGCTGGATGAACCCGGTGTCGCGGCCGGGTCCAGTGCCTTCGCCGGGCGGACAGTGGTGCGGCTGCTTGCCGCCGACGGCTTGCCGCTGCGGCGCCAGATCGCCCGCGTCCTGCACATCCTGCGGCGGGGCCAGCCCCTGCCGCGCGTCTGGCAACATCAGGGACCGCCATGAACCTGACACCCCGCGAAAAGGACAAGCTTCTGGTCAGCCTTGCCGCAATGGTCGCCCGGGCGCGCCTGGCCCGGGGTGTCAAGCTGAACCACCCCGAGGCGGTAGCCCTGATCACCGATTTCGTCATCGAGGGTGCGCGCGACGGGCGTAGCGTGGCCGATCTGATGGAAGCCGGCGCCCATGTCGTCTCTGCCGGGCAATGCATGGCTGGCGTGCCCGAGATGATCCACTCCGTCCAGGTCGAGGCGACCTTCCCCGATGGCACCAAGCTTGTCACTGTCCACCATCCGATCCGATAGGAGGCCATGATGAACCCGGACCACGTCGCTGTCATTGCCCTGCCGTTGCCCCGCAGCTGCGGCGCCGAGTGGCTGGTCGCCCTGGCGATCCTTGCCGCGCTGCCTGTCCTGCCGGTGTAGAAGATGATCCCGGGCGAGATCATCCCCGCGCCGGGCGATCTGGTGCTGAACGCCGGTGCCGAGGTCACCGTATTGACCGTGGCAAATACCGGCGACAGGCCGGTGCAGGTCGGCAGCCATTACCATTTCGCCGAAACCAATGCGGGACTTGCCTTCGACCGCGCCGCCGCGCGGGGCAGGCGGCTGGACATTCCCGCCGGAACGGCGGTGCGCTTCGAACCAGGCCAGACCCGCGAGGTGCGCCTTGTGCCCCTGTCGGGCGCGCGGGTGGTTCATGGATTCAATCAGCAGGTGATGGGGCCCTTGTGACCGCCCCGCCAAGGATTTGACATGCCCTTCACGATCAGCCGCCGAACCTATGCCGACATGTATGGCCCCACTCTGGGCGACAGGGTGCGGCTGGGCGACACCGAGCTTGTCATCGAAGTCGAACGCGATCTGATCGCCGAACGCGGCGGGTACGGTGAAGAGGTCAAGTTTGGCGGCGGCAAGGTGATCCGCGATGGTATGGGACAGTCGCAGCTGACGCGGGCGCAGGGGGCGATGGACACGGTCATCACCAATGCCCTGATCGTGGACTGGACGGGCATCCTGAAGGCCGACGTCGGCCTGCGTGACGGCCGGATTGCCAGGATCGGCAAGGCCGGCAACCCCGATACCCAGCCCGGCGTCGATGTCATCATCGGACCGGGGACCGAGATCATCGCGGGCGAGGGCCGCATCCTGACGGCAGGCGGTATCGACGTGCATGTCCACTTCATCGCGCCACAGCAGATCGACGATGCGCTGCATTCCGTCATCACCACCATGCTGGGCGGCGGCACGGGCCCGGCGCATGGCACGTTGGCCACGACCTGCACGCCGGGGCCCTGGCACATCACGCGCATGTTGCAGGCCGCGGATGCCTTTCCGATGAACCTGGCCTTTGCGGGAAAGGGCAATGCCTCGCTTCCCGCCGCACTGGAGGAACAGGTGCGGGCGGGCGCATCCTGCCTGAAGCTGCACGAGGACTGGGGCACCACCCCCGGCGCCATCGACTGCTGCCTGACCGTGGTCGATGCGATGGACGTCCAGGTGATGATCCATACCGACACGCTGAACGAAAGCGGCTTCGTGGAAAACACGCTCAAGGCCATTGCGGGCCGCACGATCCATGCCTTCCACACAGAAGGTGCGGGCGGTGGTCATGCGCCCGACATCATCAAGGTGGTGGGGTCGCAGAACATCCTGCCCAGTTCCACAAACCCGACGATGCCCTACACGGTCAACACGATCGAGGAACATCTCGACATGCTGATGGTCTGTCACCATCTGGACCGCCGGGTGCCCGAGGATGTGGCCTTTGCCGAAAGCCGCATCCGTCGCGAGACGATTGCGGCCGAGGACATCCTGCACGACATGGGCGCCTTTTCCGTCATGGCATCGGACAGCCAGGCCATGGGCCGGGTGGGCGAGGTCATCACCCGCACCTGGCAGACAGCGCACAAGATGAAGGTCCAGCGCGGGCGTCTGGAAGGTGAGACGGGCGACAACGACAACCTGCGCGTCAGGCGCTATGTGGCGAAATACACGATCAATCCGGCCATCGTGCATGGGCTGTCGGCTCATATAGGCAGCGTCGAGGCAGGCAAGCGCGCCGATCTGGTCCTCTGGTCGCCGGCCTTCTTCGGGGCCAAACCCGAGATGGTGCTGATCGGCGGCTGCATCGTCGTGGCCCAGATGGGCGATCCAAATGCCTCGATCCCCACGCCGCAGCCTGTACACACCCGCCCCATGTTCGGGGCCTTTGGCGGCAGCCTGGCCCGTAACGCGGTGACCTTCGTCAGCCGGGCCGCCCAGCAGGCGGATGTCCGCTCGACCTATGGCCTTGTCAAGGAAACCCTGGCCGTCGAACATACCCGGGGCATCGGCAAGCGCGACATGAAGCTGAACGATGCGACGCCTACAATCGAGGTGGACCCCGAAACCTATGAGGTCCGGGCGGATGGCGTCCTTCTGACCTGTGAACCAGCACGGGAGTTGCCCCTTGCGCAGCGCTACTTCCTGTATTGATCTGTCAGGCATGCGCCGATGCAGCGCAATTCGCCCCTTGCAGGGTGCGCTCCGCCGACCGTTGCCGACGGAAGACGGGCACCTTGGGAAAACAGTGTTCCAGCGAGGCAAGCGCGGTTTCCCGCTGCTTCAGGCGGGCGATTTCGGCCCGGATTTCGGCCAGTTCGTCAGCAAGTGCAAGCCGGGAAGCGGTCATGCGATCCTCCTTCGTTATGTGGGCCGCAGACTGCACCCCGAATCTGAAGGAATCGCTAAGGACAGATGATGACCCTTCCCGTTGCCCGGACCCTGCACCGTTCAGGCCACTGGCCGCGTCTGGCCACGGAGCGCGTTGTGCTGGACTATGACAACCGCTTCCTGCGGCGCAGGCGGCTGCTGACGGCAGCAGGCGAGCCGTTTCTTGTGGATCTGCCTGAAACGATGAACCTGCTGGCCGGCGATGCCTTCGAGCTGTTGGACGGTCGTCTGGTGGAGATCGCTGCGGCGGCAGAGCCGGTGCTGGTCATCCGGGGCGACCTGGTGCGCCTGGCCTGGCACATCGGCAACCGGCACACCCCCTGCCAGATCGAGCCCGACCGCCTCGTGATCCGTGCCGATCATATGCTTTCCGACATGCTGCGCGGCCTGGATGCCACCGTGACCGAGGCGCTCGAGCCCTTCAGCCCGGAAGGCGGGGCCTACGGGATGGGCCGCACGATGGGACATGCGCACTGACCTCCTGGTCATTCTGCAATGGCTGTCCCCGGCGTTCCCGACCGGCAGCTTCGCTTATTCGCATGGGCTGGAGGCAGTGATCGGCGTCGGAGAACGCTCTGCCTCGGGGATCGGGGCCTGGATCGAGGGGGTGCTGCGGCATGGAGCCGGGCAGTCTGATGCGGTGCTGCTGGCGGCGGTTCTGCGCGGCGGCGACGCAGCGGGGATCGACATGCTGGCGCGCGCCATGGCCGGAACGAAAGAGCGTCTTGCCGAGACGGTCGAGCAGGGCGCGGCTTTCGCGCGGACCGTCGCGGCCCTGACTGGACGCGACCTTCCTCCGCGCTGCCTGCCGGTGGCGGTGGGCGAGGCGGCCTGCGTGCTGAAGCTGCCTGTGGAGCAGGTGGTTGGGGTGTACCTGCACGCCTTCGCGGCAAATCTGGTGACCTGCGCGACGCGCTTTGCCCCCCTAGGCCAGACCGAAGGGCAGGCGGTGCTGGCCAGGTTGCATCCGGCCGTAGCCGAACTTGCAGCCTGGGCTTCGGTTTCGGAAGTTGACGATATCGGGACGGCTGCGCTGGCGGCAGAGATGTCGGCCATCCGGCACGAGGAAATGGACGTAAGGATTTTCAAGACATGAACGGACCGCTCAAGGTGGGCATCGGTGGACCGGTCGGTGTGGGCAAGACCAGCCTGACCGAGGCCCTTTGCCGCGCACTGGCGCAGCGCTGCTCCATGGCGGTGATCACCAACGACATCTACACCCGGGAAGATGCCGAATACCTGATGCGGGCCCAGGTGCTGCCCCTGGACCGGATCCGGGGGGTGGAAACCGGCGGCTGCCCGCATACCGCGATCCGCGAGGACGCCAGCATCAACCTGGCCGCAGTCGCCGATCTGCGCGCGGCACATCCTGACCTCGACCTGATCCTGATCGAAAGCGGCGGCGACAACCTTGCGGCCACCTTCAGCCCCGAACTGGCGGACCTGTCGATCTATGTGATCGATGCTGCTGCGGGCCAGGATATTCCACGCAAGCGCGGCCCCGGTGTCACGCGGTCGGACCTGCTGGTGGTGAACAAGACCGACCTTGCCCCGCATGTCGGCGTGGACCTAGCCCTGCTCGAGGCTGACACCAGGCGCGCCCGGGGCGACCGGCCCTATGTCATGGCCCGTGTCCGCCAGGGCGTGGGGATCGATGCTGTCGTGCAGTTCCTGCAAACCGAGGGCGGCCTGACGCTGCGCTGAACGGACACGAGGGCGTTGACATGGCCCGGCGCTGCCCTAGCATCGAAGGCATTTTTCAGCGGCGCCCCGGCGCCGATGTCTTTGCCGAAAGGAATTGCCGATGCTGCACAGGCCCATTTTCGCCCCGCTTGCCTTTCTTGTCGCAAACCTGATGGTCGCGGTTCCGGCGCTGGCCGGTCCACCCGCCTGTACCTGCACGCATCTGGAAAGTCTTCAACAGGAATACCGGAACGCAATCTACCTGGAAGGGTTCATGCGCCAGATGGCCGAAGTGCTGAAGGCAGAAGAACAGCGCCTGCGCAACCTGAAGCTTACGTCCAACGCCGATCCGGACGGCAATCTGGATATCCAGAGCACGGTTCTGGCAATGCGGGACCGCTATGTGGCGCAGAAGATGAGACTGCCCTTTCCCAAGGTCAAAGGCTACATGGGCCCTGACGAGGTTACCATGCCTCACGGCAGCTGCCAGCAGCCGGAGACCCAGCTCAAAGCAATGGTGGCAGGAGCGCCCTGCGACGCCATTGCCGACGCCACGGCTGCGCACGAGTTGATGCATCGTGACCTGTGCAGGGCCATGGGTGCTCATGCCTATTGGAGCCGGCTGCCCAGCGTCATGACCCTGGAAGAGGCAGAGCGCTACCGGGCGCAGGCGGCCAACCTGAAAAGCGAGATCGGCCGGGTGCTGGAAAGGTCCGAACTACGGCTGCACGGGGAATGGCATTACACCATCACCGGTCCCGACGTGGAGATTTCCTATAGCAACATCTTCGAAAGCGATAATCTCTCAAGGCTTCTGCAAGGGTCGGAAATCCTCAGCTTCTTCGGCCAGGGCAAGCATACGGCGGCCCTGGAACGCATGAAGGCCGCCGACATGACCTGCACAAGCGACAGCGTCATAAGCAACGACTTCCGCGTGACGGTCCAAACGGATGGTCTCAGTTTCGATCTGGACTACGAGGCCGGGGACCAGAAGTTTGGAATGACTGTCCAATGCAAATCGCCCTATGGCGAAGGCTTCGGCATGTCGCTGCCAATCGAGGGGGCTGGCATCGGCTCGGGGCGGCTGGCCTCGTCGCAACCTCTGGTCGTCGGCGACAACGTGGTTGCGAACGACTGGGTGGATGGCGTTCGGGCAATTATCGAGGGTGGCGGCATGCGGCTGACAGGCGATCCCAGGACGGTGCTCAGCCTGACCTGCAATCGCAGCTGAAAACCCAAAGGCCCCCGCCCCGGCTGGGGACGGGGGCCTGGTCCGCGCGGGGCGGATCAGATCATTCGGTTGCCGGGGCCGCCTCTCCTTCGGCCGGAGCAGCCTCGGTCGGCGCCGGGGCCGGCGACAGCGATGCGATGAAGGCCCAGACATTCGCCGCGTCTTCCGGCTTCTTCAGCTGGAAGGCCATCTTCGACTTGGCCTTGTCGTCGCCCAGCCGCTCTTTCAGGAACTTGGCCGGGTTCTGGACGTATTCGACGAAGCTCGCCTCGTCCCAGACCGCGCCGGTCTGGCCCAGAGCGACAATGGAGTCTCCGTACTTGAACCCCTCATAGCTGCCGATCACGCGGCCGGGCAGTCCGTAGAGGTTCGGCCCGGTCTTGGCATTCTTGCCCGCCAGCGTTTCGCCCGCCTCGTTCTGGATGACGTGGCATGTCTGGCACTGGTTGAAGGTCTTGGCCCCGGCCTCGATGTCCTGGGCCAAGGCTGGAACGGACAGGCTGGCGAAGACAAGGGCAGTCATAGTGAAACGCATGGGATCCTCCCGTTTCGGTTTCGGCTGCATTGTGATCCGCCCATCAGGCTTGACAAGGGGCCATCCACCCAAATTCACGCAACTGCGTGTGATATTGCGCAACGGCTCCACAGCGCGGTAAGCGCGGCGATCAGGTGATCGATGTCGGCATCGGTGTGATGGGGCCCCGGCGTGATGCGCAGACGTTCGGTGCCCTTCGGGACCGTGGGGTAGTTGATCGGCTGGACGTAGATTCCCCAGTCGGCCATCAGGATGTCGGAAATCATCCTGCATTTCACCGGATCGCCGATCATCACCGGAATGATGTGGCTTTCGTTGGCCATGTGCGGGATGCCCGCGCGGTCCAGCCGGGCGCGGACCTTGGCGACATTCGCCTTCTGGCGCGCGCGTTCCTCGCCCGACACTTTCAGGTGGCGGATCGAGGTGGTGGCCGCAGCGGCGACGGCCGGGGGAAGTGCTGTGGTGAAGATGAAGCCGCTGGCGAAGCTGCGGACGAAATCGACCAGGGCGGCGGTTCCGGTGATGTAGCCGCCGACGCAGCCAAAGGCCTTGCCGAGCGTGCCCTCGATAACGTCGATCCGGTGCGCGAGCCCCTCGCGTTCCGAGACCCCGCCGCCATGGTCGCCATACATGCCGACGGCGTGCACCTCGTCGATGTAGGACAGTGCGCCATGCGCTTCGCATACCTCGACGATTTCGCGGATGGGGGCGATGTCGCCGTCCATGGAATAGACGCTCTCGAAGGCCACGATCTTGGGCCGGTCGCCCACGGCGTTCAGCTTGCGGTCCAGATCGCGCCAGTCGTTGTGCTTCCAGATCACCTTGTCGGCGCGGGAATGGCGCACGCCCTCGATCATGCTCGCGTGGTTCTTCTCGTCAGACAGGATGACCGCGTTCGGGATGCGCGCCCCAAGCGTGGACAACGCCGCCCAGTTCGAGACATAGCCCGAAGTGAACAAAAGCGCCGCCTCCTTGCCGTGCAGATCGGCCAATTCCGCCTCGAGCGCACGGTGTTGCACCGAATTGCCGCCGATGTTGCGCGTGCCGCCGGCCCCTGTGCCGCAGGCCCGGACCGTCTCGATCATGCTGGCCACCACCTCCGGATGCTGGCCCATGCCGAGATAGTCGTTCGAGCACCAGACGGTGACCTCTTCCACCGTGTCGCCATGGCGGTTCGCGCGGGGGAATGCGCCGCAGCGGCGTTCCAGATCGGCGAAGGTGCGATAGTTGCCTTCGGCTTTCAGGGCGTCGAGCTGGCTTTGGAAGTGGCTGGCGAAATCCATGGGCGTCACTTTCTTGCAGGGATCGAGGTGTCGGTGCCGGGGCTGTCGGGCAGCATCCAGCGCCAGAGCTTCTGGTCGGGCAAGGGCAGGACCATGAACCAGTGTTCCAGAAGGGCGAGGGCGGTCAGGACGGCCAGCAGGATGTGGCCGATCATGATGGCATCGGTCGGGGCGGCGTAAGCGCGCTCCAGCCAGCAGCCGGTGGCGAAGGTCAGCCCGGTGACCGAGAACGGGAACAGCCAGTTCATCCGGGCATGGCAGAAGTGGCTGGCAAGATGTGCCAGCGGGCGCGGCAGGAATTCGACGTTGATCCGGGGCACCCCGAGGTAAAGGTTCAGCTTGGCCGAGGCGCGGGCGAAGAACAGCAGCGCGAAGGTGTACAGGCCGAATGGATTTGCAGCGTTCCAGGCGGCGTAGGTCAGAAGGGCAAGGGCGGCCACCAGCGTCGCCTCATGCCAGATCAGCGTGAGGGTCGCGCGCCAGAACCGGTCCCAGCCGCGCGCGAAGGGGGGGCAGGGGTCGGTGTTCGGGCCGGTGATGACGCCGGACAGGAAGGCAAGCTCGATCCAGCCCCAGACGGCCAAGGCCGACAGGAAGGCGATGTAGGTGCCGATGGAACTGTCTTCGTCCAGCGACGTGCCAAGACCCCAGATTCCGCCGAGCAGCAGCGGCAGGCCCAGCAGGACAGAGGTCTGGTGAGCAGTGCCGCCCGCGCGGTCGGCATGGCGCACCCGCCACAGGATCACGCCGGTGGAGAACCACCACAGGAACAGAGTCACCAGCGCGGCGATCCAGGGATTTGTCATGTGCGGCCCCCCCGCAAGGAGGGGCCGCACAGGCCTGCGGACCGCGCCCAGTCCGCAAGGCCACCCGCTGCCGGAACAGCGGTATGGGGGGTGGCAGTCAATAGCTTGGCTCCAGCCGCACGCTGGCAGGCAGCGCGTGACGCTTGACCGGGATCGTATAAAGCGCGGCAAAGGCCAGCGTCGCCCGTGCACCCGCGGCCCAGCCCTTCAGCCTGCCCACGATGCCACCCTGCCGTTTGGCCGCATCCATGTCGCGGAAGGCGGCCTCCATCGCCCTCAGGCGGGGCTTCCAGCGCGGGTGGTCAATGTCCAGTTCGATCGGGAAAATCTGGCGGCTGATCGTCGAGGTCTTGCGGAACACCTCCTGGTCATACCATTCGATGTCCACCCCCAGCGCCTTGTGGAATTCGGGCCGGGCATGGTCGCGGACCCACATGGTGGAATAGACCGCGGTCAGGAAGAACTTGATCCACAGCTTGTTGACGAAGCTTTGCGTCAGCTTCGGGTCGGTCTTCATCAGCAGGGCGAAGGCCTCGCCATGGCTGAACTCGTCGTTGCACCATTCCTTGAACCACTTGAAGATCGGGTGGAACCGATGCTCGGGGTGCGCTTCGAGGTGGCGGTAGATCGTGATGTAACGGGCGTAGCCGATCTTTTCCGACAGATAGGTGGCGTAGTAGATGAACTTCGGCCGGAAGTAGGTGTATTTCTTGGCCTTAGTCAGGAAGCCGAGGTTCACCGCCACCCCGGCCTCGCGCAGCGCGTCGTTGATGAAGCCCGCATGCCGTGCCTCATCCCGCGACATGTAGCTGAACAGCTCGCAGATGTCGGGGTTGTTACCGCGGCGCTTCATCTCCTTGTAAAGGACGCAGCCCGAAAACTCGGCGGTGCAGGAACTGACCAGAAAATCGATGAACTCGCGCTTCAGGCCCGGTTCCATCCCCTCCCAGTCGATCTGGTTCCAGTCGGCTGTCTTCTTGAAATGGCCCTTGTTCGGGTCGGACTTCATCTGTGCCAGAAGCGCGTCCCATTCCTTGCGGACCGGGGTCACGTCGATGCGGTCTATTTCATCGAAATCCGTGGTGTAAAAGCGCGGGTTCAATAGCGTGGTTTCCGTCGCCATCGCGGTGGTGTCGAACTGGCCCGCCACCTCGGCATGCAGTTCGTCATGTGCGCTGTTGTGCATGTTCATAGCCGGATCTCCTCGGAGAAGGAAAACTCGCACAGTTCCATGAAGCCGAAATCGCCGGTCAGCCGGGTCCACAGGCGTTCGATCGGCGTGGCGCGGGTGATGGTGGCGGTGCGGTCCTCGACGATGACCTCGCCGAAGGCGGCCATGATCGGTGCCCCGTGTACCAGCACCTCATCCCCCGGATGGACGACGGCGCCATTGTTGAAACGGACGTGGGCGTGCAGGCTTTCGAAACGGTGGCTGACCTCGACGGTGCAGGGCACCCTTTCCTTGGTTCGCGTAAAAAGTCCCATGAGCGTGGTTCCCTATTTCTGATCCAGAAGCCGTTCGAACGCGGCCTTGTTGTCGGCCCCGAAGGCGTAAAGCTCGATGCTCCAGCCGGTCAGGGGGTCTTCGGCGGCAAGTCTGCCGTTGGCGTATTCCACGATCCGCAAGGGAGAGAGCGGGTCGAGCCTGTGCTTGCGCCTTTCGGTCGCAAGCCCGTTCTGGATGACCGTGACGAATCCGCCGTGCGCCAGGTCCAGAAGCACCGAACCATCGGGGTTGCGCACGGTGACAGCCTGGGCATCGCGGCCTTCAAGCACGATCCAGCGTTCGCGGATGACCTCGGCCTGGGCAGGCTTGGCGACGGGCTCGCGCCCGGTGACGACCGCGAAGGTGGTGATGGCAAGAGAGGCCATGGCAAGCCCGAACATCGCCCAAAGAAGCGTGCGCGGGACCATTTCCTTGTCACTGTTGCGGAATGAGGGGCTGGGGGATTGCGTCATGATCCGCCTCTCTCTATTCCGCTGCGACCGGCGACAGCGCCGGTTCGCGGACGATTGCCGGCTGGGTCAGACGTGCCTCAGCGGCCTCGGCCAGCATGCGCGCAACATTCCCCGCATCGGGGATGGAACGCAGCGCAGGCTGGGTCTTCTTCCAGTGTCCAGGGCGAAGGTGCGGCCAGGCTACCAGAACGGAGATCCGCGTCTCGCCAATGGTTTCGAGCGCGATGGTCCCGGTGCCGTCGCGACGCAGATCGAGGCTGGCTGTGCCCACCTGCCTGAAGGGGATGTTGAAGGTCACGGGCAGGGCCGCGCCGATCCGCATCACCACGCGAGCGGTCGTCAGCGTGTAGGTTGTCGCCCGCGCCTGAGCCCATGCGAGGGCATAGATCACTGCGAGGCCCAGAAGGCCGAGCGCCAGATAGGGCAGCCCGACGGCAACTGAAAGCGACAGCCCGCCATCGGCCCACGCCGCGCCTGCGCGCCAGATCACGATCAGCGCGAAATAGACGGCGAACCAGCGGATCTTGTAGGCGTCCCGCGCCAGTGCCCAGGGGTCGGGGCGCCCTTGCCACAGGATCAGCTCGCCTCGCGGAGGCCGTTCCGGCAGCCCTGGTAGCGCGTCGAAGGCGAAATCGTCATGGCCTGACATGTCAGACCCTCCGTATCTGGGGTGAAAGCCGGGGGCCCGGGCGCGGGTCCCCGGCTGTCAGCGTGTCAGAAGCCCCGCTTGCGCTTGGGGGCGTCATACATCCAGCCGCCGGCAATGAAGCCCGATATCTTGTCTTCCTCGAGCTTGGTCACCTCGGTCGAGGACCGGGTGGCGGGAATGTTCTCGAAGCTGTCCGATGCGATGAAGTTGATGCGCACCCGGTCTTCCCAGATGCGGGCCATCGTCATCGGCACCAGCCGCTTCTTGCCGGAGTTCAGTTCGATCTCCAGATAGCGGACCAGCTGTTCCGGCGCGTCGACCCAAAGGTCGGAGACGCGGCCCACCACCTCCAGGTCGGCGGCCTGCACCGGCAGCCCGCGCGGGTCGCGCCCGGCGCTGATGGCAAAGCCTTCCAGCCTCGACATGGGCACGATCTTGTTGTGGCCGTGGCCGTCCAGTTCCGGTTCGTCCCGGCGCGGCACCCACGAGGCGGGGCCCACGCCATCCAGCATCGGGTTGCCGGTCGGTGCATGTGGGAAACCTTCGCTGATGGCGGTGCGGGCCAGCGCCAGGTTCTCGCGGCGGTGGGCGGCTTCGTTTTCGGCCGACGGCACGGTGACCTCGCCGCGTCCGTGTGGCAGGCGGAAGGTCTTGGGTTTGGGCACGGGGAAGGGGCCCTGGTTCGGGGCGGGCGAGCCATCCTCAAGTTCCAGCGGATAGCCTTCGCGCATGTTCTCGGTCTGCAGGTAATAGATCAGCAGGGCGAAGAAGCCCCAGAACAGCCAGATTGCCAGACTGGCCAGGTCGAAGTTGCCGAAGAAGTTGACACCTACCATTGGGTGGTCCTCCGTGGGTCAGGTGGGAAATTCGGCGATGCCGAAGCGGTCGCCGGAGTTCGGGGTTGCGGTCAGGGGCTGCACGCGGACCAGCGGGCCGAGTGCGACGAGGGTCAGGAACAGAAGGGCTATCTCGGCGTGATACACGAAACTGTAGCCGAGGGTCGGGTCGGTCAGGGCGGGGCCGAGATAGCCATTCTCGGCCAGATGGCCGACGATGTCGCGCATGGCGCCACCAAGGAAGATCGAAAGCCCCGCCGCCGTCGCCTGCGCCGCGCCCCAGGCGCCCAGCGCAATACCCGCGCCCGTGCCCGAGGTTTGCAGCGTCATGGCGGCGGTCAGGGTAGAGACGGCGAAAAGCCCGGCACCCAGGCCGATCAGGAAGGCCCCGCCATAAAACAGCGCCGTGCTGCCCAGAGGCCCCGCGAAAATGACGGCCGAAAAGGCCGCCAGCCCGACCAGCAGACCGCGCGCCGCAGTACGGTGCGGATCGCGGCCCTGCGCCAGCCAGCGCGCGGCCAGCAGGAAGCCGACCAGGGCGCCGAAGGCATAGGTGCCTGTCAGCAGCGTGGTCATGCCGACCGAAAGGCCCAGCACCTCGCCGCCATAAGGCTCCAGCAGCACGTCCTGCATGTTGAAGGCAAGCGTGCCCAGCACCACAACCGCAAGAAGCCGCCCGGCCCGCCCACCCGCCATCAGGTCGGCCCAGGCATCGCGGAAGCGGGGCCGGGGGGCCTCGCGTTCCTCGCGGGTCATCGGGCGGACCTTCTCCTGCTTCCACAATGCGATCAGGTTCAGCGCCAGTGTGGCCAGGGCGCAGCCCTGAACAACCCGGATCAGACGGATCGGTTCATAATCCCGCAGAAGCCAGCCGACGATGATTGCCGACAGACCCATGCCCAACAGGAACATGACGTAAAGCAGCGCGACGACGCGGGGGCGTGTCTCGTCCGTGGCACGATCGCTGGCCAGCGCCAGACCCGCGGTCTGGGTCATGTGCAGGCCAAGGCCGGTCATCAGGAAGGCCAGGGCTGCCAGAACCTCGCCAGCCCAGGCGGGGCCGTGGAACTGGTCACCCGACAGCACGATCAGTGCGAAGGGCATGACCGCAAGGCCCCCCATCTGCCATAGCGATCCGAACCACAGATAGGGAATCCGTTTCCAGCCGATCGCCGACCTGTGGGTGTCGCTGCGGTGACCCAAGAGCGCGCGGAACGGGGCCACAAGCACGGGAATCGCGATCATCAGTGCCACGACGATGGCGGGCACCGACAGTTCGACGATCATCACCCGGTTCAGCGTGCCCAGAAGCAGCACGGTGGCCATCCCGACCGAGACCTGGAACAGCGACAGCCGCAAGAGCTGGCCCAGGCGAAGCCCCTCGGACGTGGCCTCGGCAAAGGGCATCCAGGCAGGCGACAGGGCCTTGATATGCTTCTGCCGAAGGATCATGGCACATACTCCAGGCAGTCCGAGATGTAGAAGCCGCGTGCCACGCGGCCGACGCGCGACAGGCCGGGGCCGGCGGCACGGGTCAGATCCTTCAACCCGTGCGGGATCATCACGGGCGATCGGTCCGATCGCGGGAAAAGCTTGCCTGCTTGCCACATGATCATCAGCAGGGGTGTGCGCGGCGCGACGGTGAAGACCACCTGATCGGCCCGTTTGCCCAGCGATCCAAGCGTGCTGGCGATGTCGTGGGCGGTGTAATAGATCAGGCTGTCCATCGCCATCACGGCATCGAAGACCCCGAGCGCCGGATCGGTCATGTCGCCGGCGTGGAAGGTCACCTGCTGCCTCAGGGCCGCAGCCAGCCGGTCATGAGCGATCTGCACCAGCCTGGGCGAGATGTCAGCCGCGACCACTTTTGCGCCGCGTCTGGCCAGCTCTTCGGTCATCGTCCCCGTGCCGCAGCCGGCATCCAGCACCCTAGCGCCGCGCAGGTCGGCCGGCAGGCGCGACAGCATCAGCGCGCGCATCCGGTCGCGCCCCTCGCGCACCGTCTGGCGGATGCGGGACACGGGCGCGTCCGAGGTCAGCCGCTCCCATGCCTTGGTGGCGGTGCGGTCGAAATAGGTTTCGACCCGGTCGCGCGTGGTGGCGTAGTCGGCCATCAGTCGAACCCCAGCAGTTCAAAGATCTCGCGGTCGGGCAGCGGTTCGGGGAAGGTCTCGGGCAGGTTGACCGAGGCCCACAGCGTTTCCGCAAGCCGCAGGTATTCGGCGCGGGCGATCAGGATGTCTTCCTCGTCCGGCATTTCGAAAAGCGTCTTCTTCTTCAGGCGCGAGCGGCGGATCGCGTCGATGTCGGGCATATGGGCCAGGCGGTTGAAGCCGACCCTTTCGCAATAGCGGTCCACCTCGTCGGTGGCGCGGCTGCGGTTGGCCACACAGCCCGCAAGCCTGACCTTGTAGTTCGACGATTTCGCCTGCACGGCGGCGATGATGCGGTTCATCGCGTAGATCGAGTCGAAGTCGTTCGCGGTCACGATCACCGCGCGGTCGGCATGTTGCAGGGGCGCGGCAAACCCGCCGCAGACCACGTCGCCGAGGACGTCGAATATCACCACGTCGGTGTCATCCAGCAGGTGATGCTGCTTCAGAAGCTTGACCGTCTGCCCCACGACATAGCCGCCGCAGCCGGTGCCGGCCGGGGGCCCGCCGGCCTCGACGCATTTCACGCCGCCGAAGCCTTCGGTCACGAAATCCTCGGGCCGCAATTCCTCGGCGTGGAAATCGACCTCTTTCAGGATGTCGATCACCGTGGGCTGCAACCGCCCCGTCAGGGTGAAGGTGCTGTCGTGCTTCGGGTCGCAGCCGATCTGCAACACGCGCTTGCCCAGCATGGCAAAGGCCGCCGACAGGTTCGACGAGGTGGTCGATTTCCCGATGCCCCCCTTGCCGTAGACTGAAAACACCTTGGCCCCCTCGATCCTCTGCGTCGGGTCCAGATGCACCTGCACCGACCCCTCGCCGTCCAGGCCCCGAAGGCTGGGAATGTCGTCTCTCGGGCTCATGGCGCGATCCTTTGCGATAGGGGATCCCCGCCCCGGATCAGGTCCGGGACGCAGAGGGCAAATGGGAAACGGACCTGCATCATTCCGCCGCGATCCCTTCCATTCGATCCTCAAGCTCGTCGGCAGCGCGTTGCAGTGCGGCGAGGGTCGCGGGATCGGGTTGCCAGTAGTTGCGGTTCGAGGCTTCCAGAAGCTTCGACGCCATGCGGCTGGAGGCTTCGGGGTTCAGCGCCGCAAGGCGCCGGCGCATTGCCTCGTCCAGCACGAAGGTCTCTGACAGGCGCTGATAGACCCAGGGGTCCACATGTCCCGTGGTGGCCGACCAGCCCAGAGTGTTGGACACCTGCGCCTCGATCTGGCGGACGCCTTCCGCCCCGTGGCGCAGAAGGCCCTCGTAGAACCTGGGGTTCAGGCTGCGCGAGCGTGTTTCCAGCGCGATCTGGTCCTGAAGCGTGCGCACCTTGCCGCCGCCCCGCGTCTGGTCGCCGATGTAGACCGGGGTCGCCTGTCCGCCGCGCGCGCGCTTCACCGCGCGGGCGATGCCGCCCAGAGTGTCGAAATAGTGGTCGACCGTGGTCACGCCGAGTTCGACCGACTCGAGGTTCTGATAGGCCAGGTCCACATCGCGCAGCGCCTTTTGCAACAGCGCGGGCTGCTTCCCGGGCTTGCCGTTCACGCCATAGGCAAAGCTCTTGCGCGCCTCGTAGGCGTCGGCCAGCTCGTCCTCGTCGCCGAAGGCGGACGAGCCGACCAGCACATTCACGTTCGCCCCGTAGGCGCCTTCGGCGTTCGAGAACACCCGCAACGCGGCGGTTTGCAGATCAACGCCCATCTCCTCGGCATAGGCCAGCGAATGAGCGCGGATGAAGTTCTGCGCCGGCGGCTCGTCGGCGCTGGCGCATTTCCATGCGGCTTCGGCCAGCATCCGGGTCTGCAGGGGCAGAAGGTCGCGGAAGATGCCCGACAGCGTCATCACCACGTCGATCCTCGGGCGGCCAAGCTGGGCCAGGGGGATCAGGTCGGCACCCGACAGGCGACCGTAATGGTCGAAGCGCGGCCTTGCCCCCATCAGCGCCAGTGCCTGGGCGATCGGCCCACCGTCCGACTTGATGTTGTCCGATCCCCAGAGGACCAGAGCCACGGTTTGCGGCAGGCGGTCATGCGCATCGAGCAGACGCTGCGCCTGCGCCGCGCCATCGGCCAGCGCAAAGGCCGTGGGCATGCGGAAAGGGTCGAAGGCGTGGATGTTGCGGCCCGTGGGCAGGATCGCCGGGCTGCGGATCAGGTCGCCGCCGGGGACGGGCGGGATGTAGTGCCCGCCAAGCGCGCGCATCAGCGCGGGGATTTCCGTGTCCTGCGTCAGATCCCGCGCGGCCTCGGCCCGGGCCTCCTCTGGGATCAGCGACAGAAGCTCTTCCAGCGCCGCCGGATCGGGCTTCTTGCCCAGGACATGCAGCCCGTCGGTGATCAGCGCGCCTTCGGTTTCCAGCACCTTCAGCCACAGCGTCTCGGGGTCGCCCGACAGGTCGACCACGGCCGCCTGTTCGGCTGCCAGTAGGGCCAGCTCCTCGCGCTCGGGCGCATCGGGGGCCACAGCGCGCAGTCGGGTCAGCGTGTCCTTGAGGTCGGCGAGCCCCTTGTACAGGCCGGCGCGGGCCAAGGGCGGGGTCAGATGCGTGACCGTGATCGCATTCGACCGGCGCTTGGCCAGCGTCGCCTCGGACGGGTTGTTGGCCGCATAAAGATAGACGTTGGGCAGGTTGCCGATCAGCCGGTCAGGCCAGCAGGAACCGCCGACCCCCGCCTGTTTGCCTGGCATGAACTCCAGCGCGCCATGCATCCCGAAGTGCAAAAGCGCATCGGCCCCGAAATCCTCGCGCAGCCAGCGGTAGAAGGTGGTGAAGGCATGGGTCGGCGCGAAACCCTTCTCGAACAGAAGGCGCATCGGGTCGCCCTCGTAGCCGAAGACAGGCTGCAACCCGACAAAGACCTTGCCGAACTGCGCCCCCAGAACGTGCACACCGCGCCCGTCGGTCTGGATACGGCCGGGGGCGGGGCCCCAGGCAGCTTCGGTTTCCTGCAGCCAGCGGCTGCGGGCGACGATCTCGGAGGCCGGGATCGTGACATGCACGTTCGCTGGCTGGCCGTAACGGGCGGCGTTGCCGTGCAGTACGGCCTCGCGCAGCGCCTCGACGCTGGCAGGCGGGGTCAGATCGTAGCCCTCCCGCGCCATGGCGTGCAGGACGTTGTAAAGGCTTTCGAAGACCCCAAGATAGGCGGCGGTTCCGGCAGCCCCGGCATTTGGCGGAAAGCCGTACAGGATGACGGCGATCCTGCGGTCCCTGGCTTGTGATGCCCGCAGCCGCGCCAGCCGGGCCACCTTGTCGGCAAGCGCATCTACCCGTTCAGGGCAGGCCGCCATGACGCGCGTTTCCAGCGCCTCGGCGCTGACGGCACGACAGGTCCGGCCGCAGCCGTTGCACCCCTCGGCCCCGTGGCGGCCGGCAAAGACGGTTGGATTCGACGCCCCGTCGATTTCCGGCAGGGCCACAAGCATGGTGGTTTCCACCGGGCCGAGGCCGCCCGAGGAGGCCTGCCACTGCCCAAGCGTCTGGAACTCCAGCGGATGCGCGGCGATATAAGGCACATCAAGCGCCGTCAGGGCCGCGACTGCCGCCGGACTGTCGTTGTAGGCCGGGCCACCGACCAGGCTGAAGCCGGTCAGCGACACCAGCGCTTCGACGCGGCCCTGAAGGTAGGCGTCAATCGCGGGGCGGCCATCCAGTCCCCCGGCGAAGGCGGGCAGGCAGGCGATGCCCTTCGCCTCGAAGGCACGGATCACGGCGTCATAGTGCGCGGTGTCGCCCGCCAGGATGTAGGAGCGCAGCATCAGAAGGCCGACCGTGGCCGTCGCCCCCTTGGGTTGGGGCAGATCGCGCGGGTCGGTGGTGATGCGGGCCTTGAGGTCCGGATGGTAAAGTCCGACCTCCGGGTAGTCGATGGGCTCTGCCGCCTTGACTTTGCGCCACTCCGGGTTCGCGGCATAGCGCGAGACGAGAAAGCGGATCATTGCCTCCAGATTGTCGTCCGAGCCGCCCAGCCAGTATTGCATCGACAGGAACCAGGCGCGCATGTCCTGTGCCTTGCCCGGGATCCAGCGCAGGATCTTCGGCAGGCGGCGCAAGAGCGCCATCTGCTTCTGCCCGGACGAGGCGGAGGGGGCCGAGTTCCCGCGCAGCTTCTTCAGAAAGGCCATGGCGCCGGAGGCGGGCCTGGACATGTCCAGATCGCCCATCCTCGTCAGCTTGACGATCTGCGGATCGGCGATCACGCCCACCATGGCATCGAGGCGCGGCCGCGCCTCCTGCAAGGCAGGCAGGATTGCAGTGATGTGCTCCTCGATGAACAGAAGGTTCGCGACGACGATGTTCGCCTCGGCCACGGCGGCGCGCGCCCGGGCGAGGGCCGAGGGGTTTTCGGCCCATTCGGCGGCCGCGTGGACGCTGACCTCGATCCCGGGAAAGACCTTCGTAAGTCGTGGGGCGATGCGGGCGGCGGGGCCGGCGGCATGGGCATCAAGCGTCAGGATCACGAAGCGATAGGACACCCGTTCCTTCGCCGTAACCCTTTCGGCCTGGATGTGCCGGTCATCGCGCATAATGGGCCTTCGCCTCGTAGAGAGTGTCGATCGAAATCGCAGTGACCCCGCGCTCGACAGCGAATTTCTCGGTGTTGCGCTTGGCCTTGCCCCGCACGAAGAAGGGGATCTTCTTCAACTCGCGTTCGGCATCGGCCAGCCAGATGACCTCGCCCGAAGCGGCCTCGACAGGCGCTTCGCGCTCCAGAATCTCAACCTCGGCCTCTGCTTCGCGAGCCACGGCCTTGGCCCCGTGGTGGCTGGGGCCGGCGGCGTCGTGGAATTCGAAATCCTCGCGGAACATGGTCAGGAGGTGTTCCTCCAGCCCCATGACCAGGGGGTGAACCCAGGTGTCGAAGATCACGTTCGCGCCCTCGAACCCCATCTGGGGGCTGTAGCGGGCCGGGAAGTCCTGCACATGCACCGGCGCGCTGATCACGGCGCAGGGGATGCCCAGCCGCTTGGCGATGTGACGCTCCATCTGCGTGCCGAGGATGAGTTCTGGTTGCAGGCGGGCGATCTCGGCCTCGACCTCCAGATAGTCGTCGGTGATCAGCGCCTCCAGGCCATAGGTCTTGGCGGCGGCGCGGACCGGGCGGGCCTGTTCGCGGTTGTAGCAGCCAAGGCCGACAACCTCGAACCCGATTTCGCGCGCGGCAATGCGGGCGGCGGCGATGGCGTGGGTGCCGTCGCCGAAGATGAAGACGCGCTTGCCGGTGAGGTAGGTCGAGTCCACGCTGGCCGCATACCAGGGCTGGCTGAGGCCGGTCTCTGGCGGCAGCGGCAGGCCGGAAAGCTGGGCGACCTCGGCCAGGAAGTCGCGGGTGGCATGGGTGCCGATCGGGACTAGCCGCGTGAAGGGTTGGTTCAGCGTCTTTTCCAGATGACGGGCGGCGGTCTCGGCGGTCTCGGGATACATCAGCACGTTGAAATGCGCCGCGCCGAGGCGCGTGATGGCGGCGGGCGTGGCATCCAGCGGCGCGCAGACGTTGACCGCGATGCCCATGGAGCCGAGGAGTTTCGTCAGTTCCGCCACATCGTCACGGTGGCGGAAGCCAAGCGCGGTTGGCCCAAGAAGGTTGCAGGTCACGGCCTCGGTCCGCTCCACCGGCCGGGCCAGCGCCTTGACGATCTGGAAGAAGGTCTCGTCCGCGCCGAAGTTTTCCTTGCGGCTGTAGGAGGGCAGCTCCAACGTGATGACCGGGACGGGCAGGGCCAGCGCCTCGGCGAGGCCGCCGGGGTCGTCCTGGATCAGTTCGGCCGTGCAGGAGGCTCCGACGATCATCGCCTGCGGGGCAAAGCGCTGGAAAGCATCGCGCGCCGCATCCTTGAACAGGTTCGCGGTATCGGCGCCAAGGTCGCGGGCCTGAAAGGTGGTGTAGGTGACCGGCGGGCGATGATTGCGCCGCTCGATCATCGTGAACAGAAGGTCGGCGTAGGTATCGCCCTGCGGCGCGTGCAGGACATAGTGCAGGCCCTTCATCGCCGTGGCGACGCGCATCGCGCCAACATGGGGCGGGCCTTCATATGTCCAGAGCGTCAGCTTCATACCGCGACCTCCGGCGCAAGCAGCGCGCGACGGCGCAGCGGGCGGGCGAAAAGGCCGGCAAGATCGGCGGCCTGTTCGTAGAAGTGGACCGGGGTGAACACCAGTTCGATGGCCCATTTCGTGGCCAGCCCCTCGGCCTCAAGCGGGTTGGCAAGGCCAAGGCCGCAGACCGTGAGGTTCGGCCGCGCCGCACGGACCCGGTCGAGCTGGCGTTCGACGTCCTGGCCTTCCGACAGGACCGGCCCTTCCGGCAAGAGGTCCAGCTCTGGTTCCATCAGCTCGCGGTGCAGGTAGGGCGTGCCGACCTCGACCGGGACCATGCCGCATTCGCGGGCGAGGAACCGGGCCAGCGGAATTTCCAGCTGGCTGTCGGGGAAGAAGAAGATGCGTTTGCCGCGCAGGGTCTCGCTGACCGAGGCGAGTGCCCGTTCCGCCCTGGCACGCGGGGCGGCGATCACCGCCTCCACCCGCGCGCGCGGGATGCCGAAGGCGGCGGCCACGGCATGAAGCCAGAGCGTCGTGCCCTCGGCGCCGAAGGGGAAGGGGGCCGAGATATGCTGCGCCCCGCGCTTCACCAGCGCCGCATGGGTCGCGCCAAGGAAGGGCTGAACCAACGCGACACGGGTATTCGGACCGACTGCCGGCAGATCGGCCGAACGGCGCGCAGGCAGGCAGCGGACGTTCGGTACGCCGATTGCGGTCAAAAGGCCAAGCATCTGGTCTTCAACCACATCCGGCAGGGCGCCCACCACCAGAAGCCCCTGATCCTGCGTGGCGGGCAGGCCGGGCACCATCGCCTCCAGACAGGCATCCTCGCCTTCGGTGAAGGTCGTCTCGATGCCCGAGCCGGAGTAGTTCAGCACCCGCACATGCGGGGCATGCGTCGCGTTCAGCCGTTCCGCCGCGCGGGCCAGATCCAGCTTGATGACCTCGGAGGGGCAGGAGCCGACCAGGAACAGCTGCCGGATGTCAGGGCGGCGTGACAGAAGGCGGGCAACCTCGCGGTCAAGCTCGGCATTGGCGTCCGCAAGACCGGCAAGATCCTTCTCTTCGAGAATCGCCGTGCCGAAGCGCGGCTCGGCAAAGATCATCACCCCTGCGGCCGCCTGCAGGAGATGCGCGCAGGTGCGCGACCCCACGACCAGGAAGAAGGCGTCCTGCATCTTGCGATGCAGCCAGACGATCCCGGTCAGCCCGCAGAACACCTCGCGCTGGCCCCTTTCCTTCAGGACGGGGGTGTCGCGGCAGGACCGGATCGGGGTGTCGAGGCTCATGCCCGCGCCCCCTCTGCCGGGGCCATGTCCAGCCGGGCGCGGCGCAGCTTCCACAGGAACTGCCCGGCATTGACGACATAGGCAAGATAGGCGGCAAGGGCGATGAACATCAGCCCGTGCGGCGTGAAGCGTTCGCCCAGCAGTGCGTAAAGATACAGCGTGTGCAGGGCGATGACGGCAAAGCTGAACACGTCTTCCCAGAAAAAGGCTGGGGCAAAGAGATACTGGCCGAAGACCTCCTTCTCCCATATCGCGCCGGTCACCATGATCAGATACAGGAACCCGGTCTTGACCAGGATCGAGACTGTCGCCGCGCCATAGCCTTCGCCGGTCCAGAGAAACCGCAGCACCAGCGCCAGCGAAATCAGGAAGACCAGAAACTGCGCCGGAGCGAGGATTGCCTGCACCACTGTCCAGCGCGAGGCATCGCGGCGCGCGCGCTCTTCGGGCGTGTAGAGCAGTTGCCTTGAGCCGTTGACTTGGGTCGTCCGCATCGCCTGCATGCCCCTCCCCAGGGCCGGTTCCGATACTGAGCCTAGATCAGCAGGACAGTGTGTCAACTAAAACTTACATAGATGACCCTGACATGTCGTGCAGCATTTTGGTGGCGCGGGGAAAGACAGATGTAAACATACTCAATTAAAAACAAGCAGTTGATGCAATAACTTGCAGTGATTTCGCAAAATGCGGCTGTCAGTGTCAATTTGCTTTGACAATACGAGCGCCATGCATGACAGTGAAAGGCAGAGTGCGGGATGCAGAACTGCCCGCACACAACCCCGCATCAGGGCCGACCGGGCACTTGCGGCAGGCGAGGGTGGCGAAATGCGCGACAGCCAGCATGGCAGGCAAGGCGATCGCAACGGTGACGGTTTGTCGGCCCTAGCAAGGACTGTGGTGGCGCGGCTGGTGTCCCGCGAGGCTGATGGGGCAAAATCGCCGGACCCGGCAATGGTTGCCGCGCTGGCACGCGCTGTCGCCTCGCCCGACTTTTCCCTTTTCGAGGCGCTGCGCCCCGAATTGCGCCGTGCCCGGATCGGCGAGACCGAACTTGTGGACAGCTACTTTCCGGCCGTGGCCCGCCATCTTGGCTGCGAATGGTCCGAGGACCGCGCGGCATTCACCGACGTAAGCATGGGCCTTGCCCGGATGCAGTCTATCCTGCGCCAGGTTGGCCGGGACTGGGCCAGCAATGCAACCGCGGGCCCCGACAGCGCGACCGTGCTGATGGTTCTGCCAGAGGGCGAACAGCACAGTTTCGGCATTATGCTGCTGACAGGGCAGTTGCGCCGGAAGGGAATCTCGGTCCAGTTGCAGATCGGGGCAAGCGCCGACTTTCTGTTCTCTCTGGTCCGCAATAGCGATTTCGATTGTGCAATGATTTCGATCGCCTGCGAAGAGAGGCTTGAACTTTGTCGCAGAGTGGTGAAAGCACTCAAGGACGGTTCGGCTGGACGGCTTTGGGTGGCGGTTGGCGGGGCGGTGCTCGCGCGGGCGGTCGATGTGCAGGCTGCAACCGGTGCAGATATCGCCACGAACGACCCGATGGTCGCTATTCAGGGTGCGCGCGTCCGTAACGGGCTTCCGGTCCGCGAATTCGGTTGAAGCGATGGTGGGCCGCGATGATGGCCGAACGAATATGGTTGGAAAAGACGTGACCACGGATGGACGCCATCTGCTGAACTCGGGCAAGTTGCCCGTCATTGCTCCGGATCTCATGACCGAGATCCTTGCAACGGCGGCCGATATCACCCTGCTGGTCACGCCGGGACAGCGCATCGTATCCGTCCTGGTCAATCCGGCGCATCGTTCCTTCGGCCAACTGACCGACTGGGAGGGGCTGCAGCTTTCAGAGATCCTAACCGAAGAGAGCCGTCGCAAGCTGGAGGCCCGCCTTGCCGATCTGCACCGTGGTCGGTCGGGGGTGGCGGTTGAACTGAACCACGTCAGCCAGCAGGCATGGGATTTCCCGGTGCGCTATTCGCTGCACCTCTTGGGGCCGGACGGGTCGCTGCTGATGCTGGGCCGCGATCTGCGGCCGCTTGCAGAGGTGCAGCAGCAGTTGGTCGCGGCGCAGCTCGCCCTTGAGCGCGATTATGAAACCCAGCGCGAGCTTGATACCCGTTATCGCGTGCTGATGGAGATGACCCGGGATCCCGTAATGCTTGTCTCCATGGCGACCGGGCGGATTGCCGATCTTAACCCTGCGGCTGCGCTGCTTCTGGGGGGTACGCGGGCCGAGCTGCTGGGCAGTGCGGTCGCGCAGGAATTCGACGGTCGCCGGCGGGGTGAGTTCCTGGATGCGCTGTCCAACGTGGCGGCGATGGATTCCTCGGCGCCGCTTGAGGTCACGGCGCGCCGGTCGCAGCGGCGGGTGCTGGTCACCCCGCGCCTGTTCCGCGCGGCCGGAGAGCGCCTGCTGCTATGCCTGATCGATCCGGGCGACCGGTTGACCCAGGCCTCTGACGAGCTGTCGGAAAACCTGCAGCGGCTTTACCACGAAGGGGTGGATGGCATCGTCTTTGCCGATGGCGAAGGTGTGATCCGCGCTGCGAACGAGGCGTTTCTGAACCTGACCGATGCCAGCGGAATCGCGGCCGTTCGCGGCCGTTCGATCGCCGACTATCTGGCGCGCGGGCAGGTGGATCTACGTGTCCTGCTGGACAATGTAAAGCGGACTGGACAGCTTCGGCTTTATGCCACCCGCCTGACCACGGACTTTTCCGGCCAGATCGCCGTGGAACTTTCGGCCAGCTGGCTGAACGACAGGCCAAACCCGGTTCTGGTGCTTGTGGTGCGCGATGCAAGCCGGGCCGATGCCCTGCGACGGTCCGGGGCGGTCATCCCGGACGAGGGCACGCGTTCGGTGATGGAACTGGTGGGGTCGTCCACGCTGAAGGATATCGTTGCCGAAACCACCGATGTCATTGAAAAGATGTGCATCGAAACCGCGCTGGAACTGACGCGCAACAACCGCGTGGCCGCAGCCGAGATGCTGGGCCTGTCGCGCCAGTCGCTTTATGTGAAGCTGCGCAAGTACGGGCTGCTTAACCGCGACGGCGAGTAGCGTCCTGCCGCAGGCTTGATCTGGATCAAGGAAGACCGGCCTTCGTGACTGTCAACATAAGTTGACATAAGGGGGGCTGTTCCATGCGCATCGTCTTCGTCCATCCGAACTATCATTCCGGAGGCGCCGAGATCGCGGGGAACTGGCCACCCGCCTGGGTGGCCTATCTGACCGGCTCTCTGAGGGCGGCGGGGTTCGACGACATCCATTTCATCGACGCGATGACGCATCACATCGACCATGTTGCGTTGCGGGCGCGGCTTGCGGCGTTGAAGCCCGATCTGGTGGGCGTGACCGCGATCACGCCGTCGATCTACGAGGCGGAAGAGGTTTTGAGGATCGCGCAAGAGGTCGCACCCAACGCCCTGCGCGTCCTGGGTGGCATTCATGCAACCTTCATGTTCCGGCAGGTGTTGTCCGAGGCCCCCTGGATCGACGTGATCGTTCGCGGCGAGGGCGAAGAGATCATGGTCACTCTTGCAGAAGCGCTCCGCGATGGCCGCTGGCCTGACGACAGGCGCCGCATCAAGGGTCTGGCTTTCCGCGACGGGGAGGAAATCGTCGCCACGCCGGCCGCCAGCACGGTGAAGAACCTGGACGGCATCAAACCCGACTGGTCGATCCTGGAATGGGACCGGTATATCTACATCCCCCTTGGCGTGAAGGTCGCGATCCCGAACATGGCGCGGGGCTGCCCGTTCACCTGTTCCTTCTGCAGTCAGTGGAAGTTTTGGCGCGACTACCGGGTGCGCGACCCGAAGAAGGTGGCCGACGAGATCGAGAATCTGGTGTCGAACCACGGCGTCGGCTTCTTCATCCTCGCCGACGAGGAGCCCACCATCAACCGAAAGAAGTTCGTCGAGTTCTGTCAGGAACTCATCGATCGCGGCCTCAACAAGCGGGTGAAATGGGGTATCAACACCCGCGTCACCGACATCTGGCGCGACCGGGACCTGTTGAAGTTCTACCGCAAGGCGGGGCTGGTGCATGTCAGCCTCGGCACCGAAGCGGCGGCGCAGCTCAAGCTCGATCTTTTCAACAAGGAAACCACCGTCGCGCAGAACAAGGAGGCGATCCGGCTTCTGCGCGAGGCGGACATCTTCACCGAGGCGCAGTTCATCGTCGGCCTCGACAACGAGACGCCGGAAACGCTGGAAGAAACCTATCGTATGGCCTGGGACTGGCAGCCGGACCTGGCCAACTGGTCGATGTATACGCCTTGGCCCTTCACGCCCCTGTTTCAGGAAATCCGCGATCAGGTGGAGGTGTTCGACTATTCGAAATATAATTTCGTGACCCCGATCATGAAACCCGCCGCGATGACGCGCGGGGCACTGCTGGAAGGGGTTCTGAAGAATTATCGCCCTTTCTACATGAAGAAGGCGCTGTTCCATTACCCTTGGCGGGGCACGGGTTTCCGGCGGCGCTATCTGCTGGGCTGTCTGAAGGCATTCCTCAAGGCCGGTGTACAGCGCAGCTTCTATGACCTTGGAAAGCATGGCTATTTCAAGCCCGTAAAGCGGGACAACCTGGAGTTCGGCTTCGATACTTCGCGGACCATCGCCGAGGCGCAGATGGCCGACTGGGAGGCCGCGGCTGACCGGGTCGTCCGGGCGGCCGAGCGGCGCGCCGCCGTCAGGGCCCAGATGAAGGAACGGGCGGCGGAACGGGCCGACGGGTTCCAGATGCCCGATGGTGCCCAGGTCATGGCCTGCGGCGGGGGGCGGGAACAGATGCAGGAACCGGCAGACTAGATGGACGGCGATGGTAAAGGGCAAGACACGGGCGCAAGGATCGGCCCCAACGCAATCCTGCAACTGGTGCCCGTTCTGGACCGGCTTCAGGGGCGGGCGGGGCGCGACCGTGTGCTGGGCGCCGCGGGCGTTGCGGTTCCGCCTGATGATGCCGGCATGTGGCCCGAGAGCCAGTGCCGCGCGGCCCATCTGGCGGTCTGGCAGGGCTGTGGCGACCGCGCGGCAGAGATCCTCGCCGCGGCGGGGCAGGGCACGGCGGACTATATCCTCGCCCACCGCATCCCCGGGGCTGCCAGGGCGGTGATCCGTGCCCTTCCGGCCCCCATGGGTGCGCGCCTGCTGAGCGCGGCCATTGCGCGCCATGCCTGGACCTTCGCCGGATCGGGCCGCTTCGGCATCGTCTCGCGCCGACCGCTGACCTTCCAGATCGAAGGCAACCCGCTGGCCTTTCCGGGCCTGCCCTGCCCCTGGCATGCGGCGGTGTTCGCGAGGCTTTTCCGCGCCCTGGTCTGGCCCTGCGCCCGGGTGGAAGACTGTCACAACGGTGCCGCCAGCCGTTTCATCATTCTTCCGCACTAGCGGCGGCTGATCCTCTGGCTGAGCTTGCTTTTGTGGGCGGCTGAAGAACGGACCGGGAATTGCGCGCCGCGATAAATGCGCACTTGCTCGACTCCCAAGTGTAATGTTTACTTGACACATGACTGTCAGCACCGCTTACCCCTCCCGCCAGTATCCCGAGCCGCGCGCCATGGTGCGGCTGATCAAGCCGATCACCTGGTTCCCGCCGATCTGGGCCTTTCTCTGCGGCGCCGTCTCGTCAGCCGTGCCGCTGGGCGAAAACTGGCCCATCGTCCTGCTGGGCATGATCCTTGCCGGCCCGATCGTCTGCGGGATGAGCCAGGCTGCGAACGACTGGTGTGACCGGCATGTGGATGCAATCAACGAGCCAGACCGCCCGATCCCCTCGGGCCGCATTCCGGGCCGCTGGGGCCTTTGGATTGCGCTGGCCATGACCGCGCTTTCGCTTGCTGTCGGCTGGTTGCTGGGCCCCTGGGGGTTCGCCGCGACCCTAGTGGGCGTGATTGCCGCCTGGGCCTACAGTGCCGAACCCGTCCGACTGAAGCGCTCGGGCTGGTGGGGTCCGGGCCTTGTGGGGCTGTCCTACGAAGGGTTGCCCTGGTTCACCGGTGCCGCTGTCCTGCTGAACGCAAGCCCCAAGTTCGAGGTCGTCACCATGGCCGCGCTTTACGCCTTCGGCGCGCACGGGATCATGACGCTGAACGATTTCAAGGCGCTGGAGGGCGACCGGCAGCATGGCGTGCGGTCGCTGCCGGTGGTTCTGGGGCCCGAGGTTGCGGCGAAGATCGCCTGCACGGTAATGGGCATGGCGCAGGCGCTGGTGATCGCCTTCCTTCTGGTCCTTGGCAAACCTTGGCACGCGCTGGCTGTCGCAGCACTGCTTGCCGCGCAGATCGCCGCGATGCGCGTTCTGTTCCGCGACCCGAAAGGCAAGGCGCCCTGGTATAACGGCACCGGCGTCGTGCTTTACGTAAGCGGCATGATGGTCACGGCCTTTGCCATGCGGGGGCTGGCGTGACGCTGTCCTGGCTCCAGATCGTCCGGCTGGGGCTGGTGCAGCTGTGTCTTGGCGCGGTGGTGGTGCTGACCACCTCGACGCTGAACCGGCTGATGGTGGTGGAACTGGCACTGCCTGCGATGCTGTCGGGCGCGCTGGTCGCGCTGCATTCCTTCGTCCAGATCACCCGGCCCAGCTGGGGCTTCTGGTCCGACGCCCAGGGCAAGCGGACGCGATTCATCATCGGCGGCATGGCGGTGCTATCCTGCGGGGCGGCGCTGGCCTCGCTTATGGTCGCGCTGGCGGTGGCGGGGCAGGGCTGGGGTCTTGCGGTATCGGTCCTTGCCTATGTCCTGATCGGGGTCGGGGCGGGGGCGTCGGGCACCTCGCTCTTGGCGCTTCTCGCAAGCGGCTGTGCGCCTGACCGCCGGGCCGCAGCGGCCACGATCACCTGGCTGATGATGATCTTCGGCATCGCCGTCACCAGCGGCGCGATCGGCACGCTGCTGGATCCCTATTCACCCCGGCGGCTGATGGTCATCGTTGCCATCGTCACCCTGGGCGCGGTGCTGATCACCGCCGCCGCCGTTGCCGGTATCGAGCGGAAGGTGATGCCGGCCCGCCTGCCAGACGAGACCCCGCTGCGCAAGGGTCTGGCCGAGGTCTGGGCAGAACGCCGCACGCGGATCTTCACGCTGTTCATCTTCCTGTCGATGACAGCTTTCTTTCTTCAGGAGTTGATCCTGGAACCTTACGCCGGCCTGGTTTTCCAATTTACCCCCGGCCAGTCCACCAGCCTGTCGGGGGCGCAACATGCGGGAATGTTCGTGGGCATGCTGGCGGTCGGCATCGCCGTGTCGGGGCTCAAGATCGGCTCGCTGCGCGGATGGGCGGCGGCCGGCTGCTTCGGTTCGGCCGCGATGCTGACGGTGATTGCAGGGCTTGGGCAGGTCGGCATCGGGCTTCTGACCCCGGCGGTCACGCTTCTGGGGGTGTTCTCGGGCATGTTCGCCATTGCCTCGATCGGGGCGATGATGCAACTGGCAGGGCAGGGCCGGGCGGGGCGCGAGGGCACGCGCATGGGGGTCTGGGGCGCAAGCCAGGCCATTGCGCAGGGCCTGGGCGGCTTTGCCGGGGCGGCCCTCGTCGATCTGCTCCGCCTGTCGCGCGACAGCGCCGATGCCTTCGGGATGGTGTTCCTGATCGAGGCTTTCCTCTTCGTTGCCGCTGGCCTGATGGCCTTGCGGATCATTGGCGGCGCCCGACTGCGGGCCGCCGCACCGCAACTGCTTCCGGGAGAATGAGCATGGCCTACGATGTCTTCGTTGTCGGGGGCGGTCCGGCAGGCGCGACTGCGGCCGAGGATCTGGCGCGCGCCGGCAAGCGCGTGGCGATGCTGGACCGCGCCGGCCGGATCAAGCCCTGCGGCGGCGCGATCCCGCCCCGCGCGATCGGCGACTTCGCCATTCCCGATGACCAGATCGTCGCCCGGATCGAGACCGCGCGCATGATCTCGCCCAGCGGGCGGTCGGTCGACATCCATATCGAGAACGGCTTCGTCGGCATGGTGGACCGCGAGCATTTTGACGAGTTCCTGCGGGTGCGCGCCGCGCAGGCCGGGGCCGATCGGCTTACCGGCACCTACCTGCGGATCGAGCGGGACGCGGAAGGGGCGCATGTCGTCTGGCGGGAAAAGGCCAGCGGGCAGGAACGCCGCAGCCTGACCAGGATCATCATCGGGGCCGACGGGGCGCGGTCGGATGTTGCGCGCGACGAGGTGCCGGGCGGCGACCGCATTCCCTACGTCATCGCCTATCACGAGATCATCAGGGCCCCCGCCGCCAATGCCGCCTATGACCCGAAGCGCTGCGATGTCGTCTATGACGGCCGCATTTCGCCAGACTTCTACGGCTGGGTCTTCCCGCACGGCGCGCAGGCAAGCGTGGGCATGGGCACCGGAAAGGACGGTGTGGACCTGAAGCGCGCCACGGCCGACCTGCGCGCGGCCAGCGGCCTTGCAGAATGCGAGACGATCCGCAAGGAGGGCGCACCGATCCCGCTGCAACCGCTTGACCGCTGGGACAACGGCCACGATGTGGTGTTGGCGGGCGATGCGGCCGGGGTGGTGGCGCCGTCCTCGGGTGAGGGGATCTATTACGCCATGCTTGGCGGTCGGGTCGCCGCGACGGCTGCACAGGCGGCGCTGGCCTCGGGCAAGACCGCCGACCTGAAGCTGGCGCGCAAGCTTTTCATGCGCGACAACAAGACCGTCTTCAAGGTCTTGCGGACGATGCAGGACGCCTACTACAAGTCCGACGAACGGCGAGAGCGCTTTGTCAGCCTCTGCCACGACATCGACGTGCAGAAGTTGACGTTCGAGGCCTACATGAACAAGAAACTGGTGGCCGCGCGGCCGTTGGCGCATCTGAAGATCGGCGTGAAAAACGTCGCGCATCTGCTGGGGCTGGTGAAGCCCGGGTGGGTGTGATGGACGGCGCCCTTGACGAGATGATCCCCGCCTGGGTCGAGGGGCGCCTGGCGCCAGTCGGCAAGCTGGAGGTGCATCAGCTCGGGCTGCGCCACAAGGCCGTTTCGGTCTTCGTGATGGAAGGCGCGCGCGTCCTGATCCAGAAACGCGCGGCAGGAAAGTATCATACGCCGGGCCTGTGGGCGAACACCTGCTGCACCCACCCCCGCTGGAACGAAGATGCCGCGACCTGCGCCGTCCGCCGGCTGCGCGAGGAACTGGGGATCACCGGGCTGTATCCGCATTATGCGGGCCGGGTGGAATACCGCGCCGAGGTGGGCGGCGGGCTGATCGAACACGAGCTTGTCGATATTTTCGTGGCCGAGGCCGCGCCAGGACTGATCGTGGTGCCAGCCCTCTCGGAAGTGGAAGATGTGCGCTGGGTCGATCTTTATGACCTGAAAGCCGAAGTCCTGCGCCAGCCCGAACGGTTCACGCCGTGGCTGCGCATCTATCTGACCGATCACATGGACCGCATCTTCGGCGCGCGGATGATGGGCACCCGCTAGGACGGCCGTGCCGCGTCCGGGTTCAGCCGGACCAGCGAAAGGTTCAGCGCGGCGGCGATGCTGACCCATACGAGGTACGGAACGAACATCAGCCCCGCCCAAAGGTCCAGCGTGAAGAACACGACCGTGGTCGCGGCAACCGACAGCCACAACCCCGCCATCGGCACCAGCGCAGCCTTCATGCGTCTGAGTCCGAAGAAGACCGGCGTCCATAGCGTGTTGAAGGCGATCTGCACCGACCAGAGCGCCAGCCCCAGCGACGAACCTTCGACCGTGGCAGCCCTGGCAGCGGCGGCCGACATCATCAGGTAAAGCGAAAACCACACCACCGGAAACATCCAGTTTGGCGGGGTCCAGTCCGGTTTGCGCAGCGCCGCATACCAGGGTCCGGTCGGAAACAGGGCCCCCGTGGCTGCGGCGGCACCGCAGGCAGCGAGATAGATGAGAAACAGGCCGAAATCCATGCAATCACCCCCCTTGCCGACATAGGCCAGATCGTCGGAAGTCACAACCGGTCAGGCCTTCAGCCCGCGGTCGCGAGCCTCCAGCTGGGCCAGAACGGCAAGAAGCGCTTCGCTGCGGGCTTTCTGAGGTGCAAGGCGCGCCGCGGCCTGGACCAGGAAGGCAACCTCGGGTTCCGGCGGGGCGTGCAGTGTGGCGGGGCGCGGCATCAGCACTGTGGCAATCGCGCGGATCATGGCCAGGGCCAGCCAACCCAGTTTCTGCGCCCGGCTGGTGCGGGCGCGCCATGCGATGTTGTCATGGCCGTTCCGCGCCACGACCCCGCCAATCCCTGCATAGATCGTGCGGGCAGCCAGTATGCCGGGGCGGCAGCCGAAGGGCAGGGCGGGAACCCCGGCTTCGGCCCGCACGTAAAGGCGGTCGGCACAGGCCAGGATACGTTCCGTGGCCATCCGGATCGCAGGGGCCGGTTTCGGGGCGGCAAGGAAGGTCTCCGGGTCCTGCCCGGCCTCGATCAGCCAGCCGGTCGGCAGATATAGCCGCCCCGCACGGGCATCCTCGCCCACATCGCGGGCGATGTTTGTCAGTTGCATTGCCAGGCCCAAGTCGCAGGCGCGGGCCAGCGCGTCGGCCTCGCGCACCCGCATCAGGACGCACATCATCGCCCCGACCGCCGCCGCAACCCGGGCGGAATAGGCCAGGACACCGGACAGATCCTCATACCGCCGACCAGCCGCGTCCCAGGCCATTCCTTCCAGCAGGGCATCCGGCAGCGCACGGGGCATCTCGAACGTCTCGACCACGCAGGCAAAGGCCCGGTCGGGCGCAGCATCGATCGGGCGGCCTTGATACAGCCGGTCCAGCCGGTCGCGCAGGCGCAGGACAGCCGCCGTCTTGTCGGTGCCATCGTCCACTGCATCGTCTGCCAGCCGGCAGAAGGCATACAGCGCCAGCGCCGGGTCGCGCACCCGCGCGGGCAAGAGCCGCGAGGCCGCATGGAACGACAGACTGCCTGTGCGGATCGCGGCCCGGCATGCCTCCATGTCGTCGGGGCGCATCATTCTGCGGCCAGGGGCAGGCGTGCCGGGCCTGCCCGAACGGCCGGCGGCGGCACCAGTTGATCCACGATCTCAGCCGTGCCGAGCACGCCCGGAACGCCGGCACCGGGATGCGTGCCCGCGCCGGCAAGATACAGGCCAGGCAGTTCCTCTGACACGTTGTGCGGACGGAACCAGGCCGATTGCAGGATGCGCGGCTCCAGCGAGAAGCCCGCGCCAAAGGGGGACAGATATCGCGTCCGGAAGGTTTCGGGGGTAAAGACACGCTCCACGGTGATCCTTTCGCGAAAGCCGGGCAACACGGGTTCCAGCATTCGTGCCACCCTTGCCTTGTAGCTGTCGGCCAGGCTTGCCCAGTCGGCGGCCCCGTGCCCCAGGTGCGGGACGGGGCTGAGCGCATAGAACGTGTCGTCGCCTTCCGGTGCCGCCGAGGGGTCGGTGACCGTCGGGCGGTGCACGTAAAGGCTCATGTCCTCGTCGATCCTGCCCGCGCGGAAGATGTCGCGGATATGCTCGCAGTAGCGGGGGCCGACAAGGATGGTGTGGTGCCCCGCATCGGGCCACATCCGGCGCGTGCCCTTCGTGCCGAAATACCAGACGAACAGGCCCATCGACCAGCGCGAGCGCGCCAGCCTCCGGTCTGTCCAGCGCCGTTTCGGATGGTTGCGCAAAAGCTGGCCGTAGGTAAAGCCCGGGTCGGCATTCGAGACGGTGACTTCCGCGGCGATTTCCTCGCCCGTTGCCAGCCGTGCGCCCGCGACACGGCCATTGCGTACCAGAATCTCGTCCGCCTCGGTCTCAAGCCGGACGGTGCCGCCCTGATCGCGGATCACACGCACCATGGCATCAGCAATCGCCTGCACGCCGCCCATCGCGTAGTGGACGCCGAATGCCGCCTCAAGATGGCTGACCAGCGCGTACATGCTGGTCACCCGGAACGGGTCTCCGCCAATGAACAGGGGATGGAACGACAAAGCAAAGCGCAGGGCCGGGTCCCGCACGCGGCGGGCGGCGTGGGCGTGAACGCTGCGATCGGCGCGCATCATGGCGAATTTCGGCAGAACCTTGATCAGATCGATCAGCCGGTGCATCGGGCGGCGGCCCAGGCCCTCGAACCCGAAAAGATAGCGGGCGGTCGCATCCTTCAGGAACCGCTCGAACCCCGGCAGGTCAGCCGGCGCGATCCGTGCGACCTCTTCTCGCATGGCCTTTGCGCCGGGCCGCATGGTGAAACGGCGGCCATCGTGGAAGCGGATTTCGTAGAATGGGTCCAGCGGGCGCAGGTCCACGTCGTGATCGAAGTCGCGGCCGCAGGCGGACCACAGGTCGCGCAAGGTCTGCGGCACGGTGACGATGGTGGGGCCAAGGTCGAAACGGTGGCCTTGTTCGGTGATCGACGATCCTCTCCCGCCGGGCCGGTCAAGCCGGTCGATCACCGTGACGCGCCAGCCCTTGGCGCCCAGGCGCATGGCGCTGGCAAGTCCCCCAAGCCCCGCACCGATGACGAGGGCCTGGCCTTGAGCGTTGGTGGTTATCCGGGTCATGCCATGGATGATAGGATGTCTAGCCAAATTTACAACTACGCATATACTGCGGCAAATGAACCCCTTCACGGGCCGCCATTTTGCGCTAGACTGTCAAGGTAAAGTTACATCGGAGGGGTCGATGCCCACCGCCACCCTGTCCCTTTTCCGCTTTCAGGGCCTGATGGCCAGGCTCTGGGTGATCGGGCAGATGGGGGCGGCGCGCCTTACTCTGCGACAAGAGCCGCATCTGATGTTCTGGAAGCTCTGCGGCTCTGGCACGGGCGAGGGGTTCACGCCGAAACCGAACTGGGGTGTCTGGGCGATTCTTGCCGTCTGGCCGAACGAGGCCGCAGCACGGCAAGGCGTGGCGCAAGGCCCGGTCTGGCGCCACTGGCGGGCAAGGGCGACAGAAAGCAGCACTGTCTACCTCTCGCCCCTGTCGGCGCGCGGCGTCTGGTCGGGCGTCAATCCCTTCGTTCCCGAACCGCGCCCGGCCGACCTGGACGGTCCCCTGGCCGTTCTCACCCGCGCCAGCGTCAAGCCGGCAATGGCCCTGCGCTTCTGGCGCCGGGTGCCCGACATCTCGGCGGTGATAGGGGCCGATCCCGACGTTCTGTTCAAGATCGGGATCGGCGAGGTACCGCTACTGCACCAGGTCACCTTCTCGATCTGGCCTGACATGACCAGCATGTCCCGCTTCGCCCGAGGGGACGGCCCGCATGGCCGCGCCATCAGGGCCGTGCGCGACGAGGGCTGGTTCATCGACGAGCTTTACGCACGCTTTCGCGTGCTGGGCGTGGAAGGCCAGTGGAACGGCGCGCCGCTTCTGCGTAGCCGTGCCCTGCCGGACAGGCCATCACGCGCCGCCGACCACCCCGCGCCCCACCCGACCCAAGCCGCATGAGGCCAGCGATGACCAGAACAGCCCGTCAGCCCTTCCCCTTCTCGGCCATCGTCGGTCAGGAAGACATGAAGACCGCGATGATCCTGACGGCCATCGACCCCGGGATCGGCGGGGTTCTGGTCTTCGGCGATCGGGGGACAGGCAAATCCACCGCCGTCCGCGCGCTTGCCGCGCTGCTGCCGTCGATCGACGTGGTCGAAGGGTGCCCCGTGAACTCTCCTCGCCGCGACCTGTGCCCGGACTGGGCGCAAGGTGTCGCCGACCGGATCGTGACCCGACCGACCCCGGTCGTGGATCTGCCTCTTGGCGTGACCGAGGACCGGGTCGTGGGTGCGCTGGACATTGAAAGGGCCCTGACCCGGGGCGAAAAGGCGTTCGAGCCCGGCCTGCTGGCCCGCGCCAACCGCGGATACCTGTACATCGACGAGGTCAACCTGCTGGAGGACCACATCGTCGATCTTCTTCTTGACGTTGCGCAATCTGGCGAGAACGTGGTCGAACGCGAGGGCCTGTCGATCCGCCACCCGGCGCGCTTCGTGCTGGTGGGTTCAGGCAACCCGGAAGAGGGCGAACTGCGTCCGCAACTGCTGGACCGTTTCGGCCTGTCGGTCGAGGTTGCCAGCCCGAAGGACATCGAAACGCGGGTCGAGGTGATCCGGCGGCGCGACGCCTATGAGAACCAGCATGACCGCTTCATGAAGACCTGGCGGCCGATGGATGCGGGGCTGCGCAACCAGATCCTCGCCGCTCGCGAGGCGCTGCAGAAACTGAAGACCCCGGGTGCGGTCCTGCACGACTGCGCGGCCCTGTGCCTGGCGCTTGGGTCTGACGGCCTTCGTGGCGAATTGACCCTGCTGCGCGCCGCCCGCGCCCTGGCTGCCTTCGAGGGTGAAGCCGCCGTTCACCGCCGCCACCTGAAGCGCGTGGCGCCGATGGCGCTGTCGCACCGTCTGCGCCGCGACCCGCTGGATGAGGCAGGGTCCGCCGCCCGCGTTGACCGCTCGCTTGCCGAGGTGCTGCCCTGACCGAGACGCTCTCATACGCGCCGCTATTCCGGTCCGAACCGGAGGCTGGTCCCGGTGGCCCCCTTCCCCCGCGCGGGGGAGGGACGGAGAGGGGCATGGTGCCGCCTTCCCCATCTGGGGTGGGAGCTGCGACAGTGCCTCGGTGCCAGATCACCCGTCCCGAACATGCAGGCGGGCGCGGGGACGTGCCTGACCGTCAGATCGCCCCTCTGGCGCCGTGGCAGCGCGTCGAGCTGGCGCTCATGGCGCTGGCGGTGGACCCGGCGGGGCTGAAGGGGCTTTGGCTGCGGTCCCGGGTCGGCCCGGTGCTCGACAGGGTCACGGCCGCCCTGTCCGCGCTGCCGCTGCCCCTGCGCCGTCTGCATCCCTTGATAGGGGACGAGGCGCTGTTCGGCGGGCTGGACCTGACGGCCACGCTTGCGGTGGGACGCCCCGTGCAGGCCGAGGGGCTGCTGGCACGGCCGGCGACGCTGGTCCTGACCATGGCGGAGCGCTGCCCGGCAGGGCTGGCCGCGCGGCTGGGCCAGGCGCTGGATGGCCCGGGCCATTGTCTGATCGCGCTTGACGAGGGTGCCGAAGCCGACGAAGCGTTGCCCCCTGCGCTTGCCGACCGGCTGGCCCTGTTCCTGACCCTTGATGGGATCGCCGACAGCGACAGCGCGCCCTTGCGCCTTGACGCCGAGGCGCTGTCTGCCGCCCGCGACCGCCTGCCCCGTGTGCGCATCCCGGCCAGGGCGGGCGAGCACCTGACCGCCGTCGCGCTGGCCCTTGGCATCCCGGGGCTGCGTGCTCCGCTTCTGGCGTTGCGGCTGGCCCGTGTGATCGCAGCGTTGCGTGGCCATCCCGGCGTGCGGCGCGGGGATGTGCTGACGGCGGCCGAACTTGCCTTTGCCCATCGTGCCCGGACCTGGCCCGAGGCCGCAGCACCCAATGTCCCCCCGCCGCTTCCTCCCGACCCCGGTGCAGATGCGGAGCAGGCCGACAGCCTGGATCTGCCGGAAGACCTGATCCTCGAGGCCGTCAGGGCTGCGCTGCCCGGCGATCTGCTTGAGCACCTGGCAGCCGCGCGCGCCGCCCGCGCGCTGACGGGGGGCACTGGCGCGGGCGAGGCGCGTTCCGGGCACCGGCGCGGACGCCCGCTGCCATCGCGCCCTGGCAAACCCGACGCAAACCACCGGCTCGACCTGATCGCCACGCTTCGCGCCGCCGCGCCCTGGCAGGCGGTGCGCCGACGGCAGGCGGCGCCGCCCATCCCCATCTCCTCTCCACCGGGGGAAGGGGAGCCTCCCCTGTTCGCGCGAACCGCGATTCCCCATTTGGCAACGCTTGCACAACCCGCGTCTCTCTCCCCCCTCGTGGGGGAGGGTGGGGGTGGGGCGGTATTCCAGAACCGCAGCCTGCATATTCGGCGGTCCGACCTGCGCATCCGCCGCCACCTGGAAAGGTCCGAACGGGTGCTCATCTTCGCCGTCGATGCGTCCGGTTCCGCTGCTCTTGCCAGGTTGGCCGAGGCGAAAGGTGCGGTGGAGCTGCTGCTTGCGCGCGCCTATGCCCGGCGCGACCATGTGGCGCTTATCGCCTTCCGGGGATCGGGGGCAGAACTTGTGCTGCCGCCCACACGGTCGCTGGTACAGGCGAAGCGCCGTCTTTCCGGTTTGCCTGGCGGCGGGGGCACGCCGCTGGCGGCAGCCCTGCGCCTTGCGGGCGAGACGGCTCTGCGTGTGCGCGCGCGCGGTCTGACGCCGGTTCTGGCACTTCTGACTGATGGGCGCGCCAATGTGGCGCTTGACGGTGCGCCGGGCCGCGACCGGGCCGAGGCCGAGGCCGTGCAGATGGCCCAGTCCTGGGCCGCGACCGGGTCCGCGTCTGTCGTGATCGACACGGCCAGCCGGCCAGAGGCCGGGCTGAAACGGCTTTCGCATTCGCTTGGTGGGGTCTATCTGCCATTGCCGCGGGCCGATGCGGCGCGGATGTCCCAGGCTCTTGAGGCGGCGTTGGCTCCGCTGAAGTCTGACTGAATGATCACCACGGCACATGACCCGCCAGCCGGCTGGCCCTTCCGCGCGCATGGCCGCCGCGTCCGGGCGCGGCACGACTGGTGGGTGGTCGAGACGGGTGAAGGGCCCGATATCCTGCTGCTGCATGGCGCCGGTGCCTCGGGCCATTCGTTCCGGCATCTGGCGCCAATTCTTTCAGGTTTCCGGTGCCTTATCCCCGATCTGCCCGGTCAGGGGTTCACGCGCGCCGGCACGCGGGGGCGGTTCGGGATCCCACCCATGGCTCAGGATCTGGAACAGCTTTGTCTGGTGGCGGGCTGGCGACCACGGCTGGTGATCGGCCATTCCGCCGGTGTGCCGCTTGCCTTGCAGTTGTCCACGCTGATGCCGCTGCGCTCGGTGATCGGTCTGAACGCTGCGCTGGGCCAGTTCGAAGGGGCGGCGGGCTTTCTGTTTCCGCTTCTGGCGCGGGCGCTGGCGGCCACGCCCTTCGTGCCTTCGGTCGTCAGCCACCTCTGGGGCAACGAGGCGAAGGTGCGCCAGCTGATCGAGGGCACGGGGTCGCACCTCGATGCCGCCGGGATCGCCCAGTATGTGACGCTGGTGCGCCGCCCGTCGCATGTCGATGGAACTCTGGGCATGATGGCGGCCTGGCGGGTTGACCGGCTGATGGCGGCAGCGGCGGGACTGTCGGTGCCGACCCTGCTGGTGACCAATGCGGGCGACCGGGTGGTGCCGCCGCAGGTCTCGCGCGAGGCGGCCGGGATGCTGCCCCGGGCCGAGGTACGCCAGATGCCGGCACTCGGGCATCTGGCGCATGAAGAGGACGCGGCCGCTGTCCTTGCAGAATTTTCGGACTGGTTGCGCGGCTGACCCCTTGTTCGGGGTCTGGATGGCCGTGCAACTGGCTGTCGAAGGACGCCTTGATTGCAGTCAGTCGAACCGCCAGCCGCTGCGTCTTGGCACCCGGACGGCGATCATCGGTTTCAGCCAGGGCTGGCGATAGCGCGTCAGGTCCAGCGCCTCGTGCACACCGATGCTGGATTCACCCATGATCCGGGTTTCCACCAGGCTGCGCGAATAGAAGGGCGCGTCCAGCAGGTTCATCCGCTGGCGCGGGACCACGCCGGGATCTGCCCGCGTTTCGCGTCTGACCGCCCATAGACTGCGGCGGAAGCGCACAAGAGGGGGCGGGGCGATTTCGCGCACCTCACCCTGCCGGGTCACCTCGACGCCAAGGGCAAGGGTGGTGCCGTCGCGTCGTGTGGCATCGTAGAAGCAGACCGTGCGATCACGCAACGGAAAGCGCCCCCAGGTCCAGAAGCGGAAGTCGGTCTCCAGCGCGGCAGTCCCGAAATTCGCGTCCCAGTAGCCGTGCCCTTCCCAGATGTGGCCCTGGCTGAGATCGACCTTCACCCGCGCGATGGGGGCGAAGGGGCGCCAGAGATGCGACCCGTCCGTGGTTAGCCGCGCCTCGACCCCGGTCATCACCTCGGGCGTCAGCGTGATGGTGCCCCGGACGCGGCAGATGACGGGCGGCGCCGATATCTCGTCAACCTCCACCACCAGCTCGCCGCCAGTCCAGTGCATGGCGGAGGGGCCGATCTGCAATCGTTCAGGACTTTGGCGCAGTGCGGAACGGCCGCGGTCGGTCATGGTGAAGCGACCGCCCGGGCCGTAGGTGGCCACGTTCAGGCAGACGTGGTTCTGCGGCTCGCGCCGCCCCGACCAGCGATACCAGGGTGAAAAGACCGAGCCAATGAAGCCGATCACGCTCAACGCGCGGGCCCCGTCGTCGGCGACGGCGTCGAGATACCACCAGGCATAGCCGTCCGGCCCGACATCGACGGAAAAGTCAGGTCTGCCATCACCGCCTCGGCCGCGTGCCTGCCGGAGAGCGCCGCCATCGGCACTCCAGCCCCCGGATGCGCCCCCCCGCCCGCCAGGTAGAGCCCCGGCACCTTCGTTCGCGCCGGCGGCCGGGCGAAGGCTGCGAAAGCTCCCTCCGGGCTGCGGCCATAGATCGCCCCGCCCGATCCCGGGAATAGCCGGTCCAGCATCGCCGGCGTCGTCAACGCCTGCGGTCCGGGTTCGGGCAGGAAGCGCAGGCCGAGCATCCGAAGTGTCTGGAAGGTGCGGGCGTGACATCGGGCGAAATCCTCTGGCTGGTCGGTGCGGCCGGGCGGGGCATTCACGATGATCTCGAACCGTTCGGGGCCCTGCGGGCGTCCGGTCGAACGATCCTCGGCACAGACGTAAAGCGTTGGTGTCTCGGGCATGTCGCCCCGGCCCAGCGGGCCGAACTCGCCGCTGGTGTCGGCGGGGAAGAAGACGTTGTGGTGAACCAGGTCGGGGGCAAGCGGGCCTTCGGGAATGGCTGCAAAGGACCAGACCCAGGCCGAAAGGCTGCGGGGCTGCGTGGCTGATGGGGGAAGGGCGTCGCCCAGCCCCGGACCCAGATGACCCGCGACCAGTGCGGCCGGATCGCCGGCAAAGATGCAGGCCGCGCAGGGTAGGGTGGCCCCGCTGGCCAGCTGCACCCCGCAAATGCGCCCGCCCTGCCGCACGACGCGCAGCGCCGGTGTCGAAAGGCGCAGGTCAACCCCCAGACGCCGCGCCAGATCGGCCAGGGCCAGGGCCAACCGGTGCATCCCGCCCTCTACCGCCCACACGCCTGCAGCCTCCGCCCGCCAGATCAGCGCCAGCACGCCGGGCACATGGGCGGGCCGGCCGCCGACATAAGTGGCATAGCGGGCGAAAAGCTGCACAAGCCGACGGTCCCGGAACTGGCGGGCAAGCAGGCCGTGCAGCGACTGTCCCGGCAGAAGTGCGCGCCATAGCACGGGGCGGGTCAGCGTAGCCTTCAGGATCGCCGCCAGATCCGGGTGCGGGGCCTGCATCACCGGACCCTCAAAGGCGTCATGCAGGGCGCGCGCCAGCCGGTCGAAGCGGCGGAAGGCCAGCGCCTCGCCCGGGCCGGAAAAGGCGGCGACCGCGGCAGCGTCGGTCTCGGGGTCTCCGGTCAGGTCCAGCCGGCTGCCGTCCGGCCACCAGTGCCGGGCAAGAATCCGTTGCGGAAGAAGGGTAAGGTGATCCTCAAGCCGCGCGCCGGCCAGGGCGAACAGGTCGTCGAAGACCGCGCGCAGGGTCAGAACCGTAGGCCCGGCATCGAGTGGCCCTGCGGACGATGGCAGCGTGCGCATCTTGCCGCCGGGCATGTCCTGCGCTTCGACAAGGGTCACCGCGCAGCCCCGCGCCGCCAGGCGGATTGCCGCCGCGAGGCCCCCCATTCCGGCACCGATCACCACGACCCTGGTTGCGTTCCCGTCCATGGCGCCAGTCTAGCCGGGTGCGGCGAGTTGTAAACAATGACGAACGATCGACTGTAAATTTTGATTTACACAATCGGACGGCGGTGCCAGACTTGCTTAAGGGAGCCCACGGCGGCCGCGGCCAACAGAGAGGGTGTGCGATGGATCTTTTCCCCAGAATCGATGCCGCCCTGCGCGAGGCTGTGCGGCTGGCCCAGGGCCCGGACGGCGAAACGCCGCAACGCCTTGCCGCTGCGCTGGATCATGCCACCATGTCGGGGGGCGCGCGGGTCCGGCCGACGATCCTGCTTTCGGTTGCGCTGGCCTGCGGCGACGATCGGCCGGGTCTGTCCGATGCGGCGGCGGCGGCGCTGGAGCTTATCCACTGTGCAAGCCTCGTCCATGACGACCTTCCCGCCTTCGACAATGCCGACCTGCGGCGCGGCAAACCCTCGGTTCACCGCGCCTATGGCGAGCCCGTGGCCATTCTTGCCGGCGACAGCCTGATCGTCCTCGCATTCGAGGTGCTGGCCCGTGCGGGCATCATCGCGCCCGACCGGGGGCTGCGGCTGGTGTGCAACCTGGCACAGCGGACGGGCATGCCTGGCGGCATCTGTGCCGGCCAGGGCTGGGAATCCGAGCCGCTGGTCAACCTGGGCGCCTATCATCGGGCCAAGACCGGGTCGCTGTTCGTGGCTGCAACCCAGATGGGTGCCATAGCCGCAGGCCAGGAGCCCGAACCCTGGGAGGAGCTGGGCGCCCGCATCGGCGAGGCCTTCCAGGTCGCGGATGATCTGAAGGATGCTCTGCTGACCGAGGCCGAGACCGGCAAGCCCGCAGGGCAGGATGCCGTGCATGGCCGACCGAATGCCGTGGCGCTCATGGGCGTGCAGGGTGCGGTGCGGCACCTGAAGGACATCCTGGGCGGGGCGATCGCCTCGATTCCGGCCTGTCCGGGCGAGGCGCGGCTTGCCGGCATGGTGCGCGCCTATGCCGAACGGATGACGCCCGTCAATCTGGGCGCGCAGGCGGCGCGGGCCACGGGCGCGAAATGACAGAAACCGGCCTTGGCAGCGGACTGCCGCGGCGCCGCGGCGGTCCGGGCTGGGCGGCGCGGCTGGCAATGCAGCCGTGGTTCCACCGGTTCTGCGCCCGCATGCCCGGACTGCGCGGCATCGCCAGGGCCGAGGGAGAGGCGCTGTTTTCGGTCGTGTCGGGCTTTGTCCAGTCGCAGGCCCTGCTGGCGCTGGTCGAGTTGCGCGTGCTGCACCGTTTGGCCGAAGGGCCGCTGTCCACCGCCAGGCTTGCACATCTGTGCGGCCTGCCGCCCGAACGCATGGCGGTGCTGCTCCAGGCGGGGGCGGCCCTGCGCCTGCTGCGGCGCAGGGGCGAAGGTTGGGGCCTTGCGACCCGTGGTGCGGCCTTCCTGACCGTGCCGGGGCTGGAGGCGATGGTGCGCCACCATCCCGTTCTCTACCGTGACCTCAGCGATCCCCTGGCCTTCTTCAAGGGCGAGACGCAGCCAGAACTGGCAGGCTTCTGGCCCTATGTCTTTGGCGCAGGCGGTGCGGCCGATCCCGCACTGGCCGCGCGCTATTCACAGCTGATGGCCGACAGCCAGGCCCTGGTGGCCGAGGATACGCTGCGTCTGGTCGATTTCCGGGGAATCGGCACGCTGATGGACGTTGGGGGCGGCACAGGGGCCTTCCTGCAGGCGGTAGGCCGCGCGCATCCGCGCATCCGCCGCCGTCTTTTCGACCTGCCCGCGGTCGTCGCCGGGGCCGGCGCGCGGTTGGGTGCGGGGGTGCAGATCATTCCGGGTAGCTTCCGGGACGATCCGCTGCCGCAGGGTGCCGACGCGATCAGCCTGATCCGCGTGCTTTATGACCATGCCGATGCCACAGTCATGGCCCTGTTGCGCGCCTGCTTCGATGCCCTGCCGCCGGGTGGCCGCCTTGTCATCTCTGAGCCGATGTCGGGCGGTTTGCACCCCGATGCTGCGACCGACATCTATTTCGCGATCTACACGCTTGCCATGCAGACCGGCCGCACACGTTCGGGCCAGGAAATCGCCGCCATGGCCCGCGCAGCCGGCTTTGAGGTGCTCAAGCCGGCGAGATCGTTGAGACCTTTCGTGACCTCTGCCCTTGTCCTGGCCCGCAGCGCCTAGATTCTGCACCAGGACTGTCTAAGTTAATTGACAGGTAGCAATGTCACTCTAGACTTACATACAGGAAGGCAGGAGTGGCCGGACGGGTCGCTCGGCATGACCGGGGGGAATGGGGCGTGCAGACGACGGCGGTGATCCTCCATGGGGCAAGGGATCTAGGGCTGGAAAGCCTGGGCCTGACCGCGCCGGGACCAGAGGATCTGGTGGTCGAGGTTACGCATTCCGGCATTTCCACCGGCACGGAAAAGCTGTTCTGGACTGGCACGATGCCGCCCTTTCCGGGCATGGGTTATCCGCTGGTTCCGGGCTACGAGGCTGCAGGCCATGTGGTAGAGGCCGGTGCGCACAGCGGGTTTCGCGTTGGTGAGGCGGTCTTTGTGCCGGGCGCCAATTGCTTTGCCGGCAATGTGCGGGGTCTTTTCGGCGGGGCTGCGCGGCATCTGGTGACCAGGGCTGCGCGCGTGTCCCGGATCGACGCCGGGATGGGGCCCGAAGGTGCGCTTCTGGCCTTGGCCGCCACGGCCCGACATGCTCTGGCCGGATTCAATATCGCGCTGCCCGACCTGATCGTGGGGCACGGCACGCTGGGGCGTCTTCTGGCCCGGTTGACCATCGCCGCCGGCGGCAAGCCTCCGACCGTGTGGGAGACGAACCCGCAGCGCCGTTCCGGGGCGACGGGCTATGTTGTCATCTCACCCGAGGACGACCCCCGCCGCGACTATCGCGCCATCTATGACGCTTCGGGCGCCAAGGGCCTTCTGGACCAGCTTGTCATGCGGCTGGCCAAAGGCGGTGAGGTGGTGCTGGCCGGCTTCTACACCGAACCGGTGGCCTTTGCCTTCCCGCCCGCCTTCATGAAGGAGGCGCGCATCCGCATCGCTTCCGAATGGGCGCCCGAGGATCTGGTGGCCACCCGCGCGCTGATCGAAAGCGGGGCCCTATCGCTGGCGGGTCTCATCACCCACACCCGGCCCGCCGCTGACGCGGCACAGGCCTATCGGACGGCATTCACCGATGCGGGCTGTCTGAAAATGATCCTCGACTGGAAAGGTCAGGCATGAACGACGTTCCGAACCTCAAGGATTTCAACGCCCGCTTGCGGCGCGAAGCGGCCGAGGAACCATCCCTCGAAATTCCGCAGGATCCGCCGTCGAAAAAGACCCAGATCATCGCGATCTACGGCAAGGGGGGCATCGGCAAGTCCTTCACGCTGGCCAATCTCAGCCACATGATGGCCGAGATGGGCAAGCGCGTGCTGCTGATCGGCTGCGACCCGAAGTCGGACACGACGAGCCTGCTGTTCGGCGGCAAGGCATGTCCCACGATCATCGAGACCTCAACCCGCAAGAAGCTGGCGGGGGAAGAGGTCAAGATCGGCGATGTCTGCTTCAAGCGCGGCGGCGTCTTTGCGATGGAGCTGGGCGGGCCGGAAGTGGGGCGCGGCTGCGGCGGGCGCGGTATCATCCACGGCTTCGAACTCCTTGAAAAGCTTGGCTTCCATGATTGGGACTTCGACTATGTGCTGCTTGATTTCCTGGGCGACGTGGTCTGCGGCGGCTTTGGCCTGCCGATCGCGCGGGACATGGCGCAGAAGGTGATCCTGGTCGGGTCGAACGACCTGCAAAGCCTGTATGTCGCCAACAACGTCTGCTCGGCGGTGGAATACTTCCGCAAGCTCGGCGGCAATGTCGGCATCGCGGGGCTGGTCATCAACAAGGATGACGGCACCGGCGAGGCTGCGGCCTTTGCCCAGGCCGTGGGCATTCCGGTTCTGGCGGCGATCCCGGCGGACGAGGATCTGCGCCGGAAGTCGGCGAATTATCAGATTGTGGGCACGAAGGCGGGGCCGTGGGGCGATATGTTCGCTGCTCTTGCTTCCAATGTGGCCGACGCGCCACCCCTTCGTCCCAGGCCCCTGTCGCAGGATGGTCTGCTGAACCTGTTCTCGGCCTCCGAGACAGGGGCCGATTTCGTTCTGGATCCGGCAACCGACGCCGACATGCGTGGCAAGAACGCCGTAGGAAAACCCTCATTGGAAGTGATCTACGACAATGCTTGATCTTGACCGCCTCGCAGCATTTGACGCCGCGCTCGGTGATCTGGCACCGCGTATCCCTGGCTTGACCCGGAACCTGCGGTTGTCCCGCGAGGCCCCCGATCAGGTCCGGGGCGGGTGCGCCGCGAAACAGGAGGCGCGCGCAGCATGAACGACCAGGGCGATGACATTCGGGCGATGGCGGCCGTGGCCGACGGCCTTGGCTGTCACGCCGGGGCCGAGATGCAGGCCGCTGCCCGCGCCGCCGGCAATGCTGAGGTGTTGGACCGCTATGCCACCGACTATCCGCAAGGCCCGCACGACAAGCCGCAGTCGATGTGCCCGGCTTTTGGCAGCCTGCGCGTCGGCCTGAGGATGCGGCGGGTGGCCACGGTTCTGTCGGGCAGTGCCTGCTGTGTCTACGGACTGACCTTCGTCAGCCATTTCTACGGCGCGCGTCGATCGGTGGGTTATGTTCCTTTCAAAAGCGAGACGCTGGTCACCGGCAAGCTGTTCGAAGATATCCGCGATGCTGTTCACGAACTGGCAGACCCCGACCGGTATGACGCCGTTGTGGTGACAAACCTTTGCGTGCCAACGGCTTCCGGGGTGCCGTTGAAGCTTCTTCCCAGCGAGATCAACGGCGTGCGCATCGTCGGCATCGACGTTCCTGGCTTCGGCGTGCCGACCCATGCCGAGGCAAAGGATGTGTTGGCGGGTGCCATGCTGCGCTACGCGCGGGAAGAAATCCTGGCTGGCCCGGTCGCTGCACCCGCGCAAAGCCGGTCCGACCGCCCGACCGTTGCGCTTCTGGGCGAGATGTTCCCGGCCGACCCGATGATGATCGGTGCGTTGCTGGCACCCATGGGCCTGGCCGCCGGACCGGTGGTGCCCTGCCGCGACTGGCGCGAGCTTTACGCGGCGCTGGACTGTGGGGTCGCGGCGGCGATCCATCCATTCTACACGGCAGCAGTCCGCGAGTTCCAGGCCGCAGGCCGCGGCATCGTCGGCAGTGCCCCGGTGGGGCATGACGGGACGATGGACTGGCTGAAAAACATCTCGGAAGCCTATGGAATCGCTTCGGAAAAAGTGGCAGCAGCGCAGAATGCTTTTGGGCCTGCGATCAAGGGGGCGCTTTCGGCGAACCCGATCAAGGGGCGGATCACGCTGTCGGGCTACGAGGGATCAGAGCTGCTGGTCGCCCGTCTTCTGATCGAAAGCGGCGCCGAGGTGCCCTATGTCGGCACTGCCTGCGCGCGGACTGACTGGTCGGCAGCGGATCGTGACTGGCTGGAAGCCAAGGGGAGCGTAGTCAAGTTCCGCGCGAGCCTGGAGGATGACCTGGCCGCGATGGAGGCATTCGGGCCGGATCTGGCCATCGGGACGACGCCGGTGGTGCAGAAGGCGAAATCGCAAGGTATTCCAGGGCTTTACTTCACGAACCTCATCTCGGCTAGACCGCTGATGGGGCCCGCCGGAGCGGGGTCTCTGGCGCAGGTGGTGAATGCCGCGATTGCGGGGCGCGAGAAGATGGCCGGGATGAAGGCCTTCTTCGAGGGTGTGGGCGAAGGCGACACCGCAGGTATCTGGGAAGGCGCGCCGAACCTGCGGCCGGACTTCCGGGCGATCCATCAGAAGAAACTCGACAAGGCCGCGAAAGCCGCCAAGGCCGAGGAGATGATCTGATGCTGATCCAGGACCACGACCGGGCGGGCGGTTACTGGGGGGCGGTCTATGCCTTCTGCGCCGTGAAGGGCCTTCAGGTCGTCATCGACGGGCCCGTGGGCTGCGAGAACCTGCCGGTGACTTCCGTCCTGCACTACACCGACGCGCTGCCGCCGCATGAGCTGCCGATTGTCGTGACGGGCCTTGGCGAGGAAGAACTTGGCCGCGACGGCACCGAAGGGGCGATGAAGCGGGCGTGGAAGACGCTCGATCCGGCGCTGCCGGCGGTCGTCGTGACCGGCAGCATCGCCGAGATGATCGGCGGCGGGGTCACGCCGCAGGGCACCAACATCCAGCGCTTCCTGCCGCGCACCATAGATGAGGACCAGTGGCAGGCCGCCGACCGGGCAATGACCTGGATCTTCACCGAGTTCGGGATGACCAAGGGCCGGATGCCGCCCGAGACGCCGCGCCCGGAAGGCGCAAAGCCGCGCGTCAACATCCTGGGCCCGATGTATGGCACGTTCAACATGGCGTCGGACCTGCACGAGATCCGCCGTCTGGTCGAAGGCATCGGGGCAGAGGTCAACATGGTGATGCCGCTTGGCGCCCATCTGGCCGAGATGCGGAACCTGGTGAACGCAGACGCAAACATCGTCATGTATCGCGAATTCGGACGCGGCCTGGCCGAGGTTCTGGGCAAGCCCTACCTTCAGGCGCCGATCGGGCTGGAAAGCACAACGCTGTTCCTGTGCAAGCTGGGCGAGGTGCTGGGGCTGGACCCCGAACCTTTCATCGCCCGCGAGAAGCATTCGACGCTGAAGCCGCTGTGGGACTTGTGGCGGTCGGTCACGCAGGATTTCTTCGCAACTGCAAGCTTCGCGATCGTTTCGAACGAGACCTACACACGCGGCATCCGAAACTATCTGGAAGGCGACCTAGGGCTGCCCTGTGCCTTTGCCACGCCGCGCGTGGCGGGGGCCAAGACGAACAATGAGGGGGTGCGGGCAAGCTTGCGCCAGCACCGGCCGCTGATCGTGATGGGATCGATCAACGAAAAGATCTACATGGCCGAACTCAAGGCCGGCCACGGGCCGCAGCCGGTTTTCATCCCCGCAGGCTTCCCCGGTGCGGCAATCCGCAGGGCCACGGGCACGCCCTTCATGGGCTACGCTGGCGCGGTCTATCTGCTGCAAGAGGTCTGCAACGGCCTGTTCGACGCGCTGTTTCACATCCTGCCGCTGGGGTCCGATCTGGACAGTGCCGCCGCCACGCCAACGACCCTGCGCCGCGATTTCCCCTGGGATGCCGATGCTCAGGCCGAACTGGACCGCATCGTCAGCGAACACCCCGTTCTGACACGGATTTCCGCCGCGCGCACGCTGCGCGACGCTGCAGAGAAGGCCGCGCTTGACCATGGGGCCGAGCGGGTCGTGCTGGAATTCGTCGCGGCCCTGCGGGGCCCCGGCACTGGAACACAAGGGAGGGACGCATGATTGACCATACCGCGGGCCACGGGGCCGGGCAGGGCGCAGCCCATGTCCACCGGACACCGAAGGCCGAGTTCTACGTCTATTTCGCGCTGATCTTTCTGGTCGCGATCCCCTTTGCGACGCTGGCCTGGGTCTTTGCCCTGGTCCGCGACCGCCATCTGCCGGTGCATGGGCCCATGGCCCGCGCCTGGCGCGAGGCCGGGGCCATCACCCCGGCGATCTTCCGGCCCTGACGGACCGGACGCCATTGCCCTTCCCGCAGTTGTGGGCCGGGCAGCTTTCGCCGGGGGGCCGGAAACCCCACGGCGGCTCGATCTTTCCGGTGGGCGTGCGCCCGCCCCGCCGGACCAGCATTCACCGTATCCCGCGCGATCGGGGTGCGGAGAAACTCGGGGAGGCATGCCGCCGAACCGTGAACCCAGCCGCAGGGTATGCGGCGTCAGTCTGACCATCCGGAGGATCGAATGGCTGATAAAACCGACCTGAGTTTCACAGGTCTCACCGACGAGCAGGCGCAAGAGCTGCACTCCGTCTACATGAGCGGGCTTTGGCTGTTCGTGGCCATTGCCGTCGTCGCTCATCTGGCGGTGTTCATCTGGCGTCCGTGGTTCTGAGGAGGAGTGAGAGATGTCAAAGTTCTACAAGATCTGGCTGATCTTCGACCCCCGCAGAGTCTTCGTCGCCCAGGGCGTGTTCCTGTTCCTGCTGGCGGCGATGATCCACCTCGTGCTGCTCAGCACCCCCAGCTACAACTGGTTCAACATCGCGGCAGAGAAATACAACCGCGTTGCGAGCGAGTGAGCTGATGTCTCCGTTGCGGGCGGCGGTCGGATTGTCGCCGCCCGCAACAAACCAGGGAACGTCACATTCCGGGACAAGCGTCCCGCGCCCGATGCGGCCCCGGACCTAGCGGAGATAGAAGCATGGCACTGCTCAGCTTCGAACGAAAATACCGCGTGCCGGGCGGCACGCTGGTCGGCGGGAACCTGTTCGACTTCTGGGTGGGTCCCTTCTACGTCGGTTTCTTCGGCGTAACGACCTTCTTCTTTGCCGCCCTGGGCACCATCCTGATCTTCTACGGAACCGCGCTGGAAGGCGTCTGGAACCCGTGGCTGATCTCGATCGACCCGCCGCGGGTGGAATACGGGCTGGCTTTCGCGCCGCTGCGCGAGGGCGGGCTTTGGCAGCTGATCACGATCTGCGCCATCGGCGCCTTCGTCAGCTGGGCGCTGCGCGAGGTGGAAATCTGCCGCAAGCTGGGCATGGGTTACCATGTGCCCTTCGCGTTCGGCGTGGCCATCTTCGCCTATGTCACCCTGGTCGTGATCCGGCCGGTGCTGATGGGGGCCTGGGGCTATGCCTTCCCCTATGGCATCTGGACCCACCTCGACTGGGTGTCGAACACCGGCTACACCTATGGCAACTTCCACTACAACCCGGCGCACATGATCGCGGTGAGCTTCTTCTTCACCAACGCGCTGGCGCTTGCCCTGCATGGCGGCCTGATCCTTTCGGCGGCCAACCCCGAAAAGGGCAAGGAGATGCGGACGCCCGACCACGAGGACACCTTCTTCCGCGACTTCATCGGCTATTCGGTCGGCACGCTGGGCATCCACCGTCTGGGCCTGCTTCTGGCGCTGAACGCCGGCTTCTGGAGCGCGGTCTGCATCGTGATCTCGGGCACCATCTGGTTCGACCAGTGGGTCGTGTGGTGGGACTGGTGGCTTCAGCTGCCGTGGTGGGCCGACATTCCGGGAGGCGTCAATGGCTGAGTATCAGAACATCTTCAACCAGGTGCAGGTTCGCGGCGTCCCCGAAATGGGGATGGTCGAGGGCGTGGATCTGGCCAACCGGACGCGCAGCGCCAGCTTCTCGACGCTGGCCGGCTGGTTCGGCAATGCCCAGCTCGGGCCTGTCTATCTGGGAACGATGGGGGTGATCTCGCTGTTCTCCGGGGTCGTGTGGTTCACCATGGTGGGCGCATGGTTCTGGTATCAGGCGGGCTTCAACCCGGCGGTGTTCCTGCGCGACCTGTTCTGGCTGTCGCTCGATCCGCCGGCGCCGGAATACGGACTGGGCTTCCCGCCGCTTGCCGAGGGGGGATACTGGCTGATCGCTTCGTTCTTCCTTCTGATCAGCGTGCTGGCCTGGTGGGTGCGCAGCTATCTGCGGGCCCAGGCCCTGGGCATGGGCAAGCACATCTGCTGGGCCTTTGCCAGCGCCATTTGGCTGTTCCTGGTGCTGGGGCTGATCCGGCCGATCCTGATGGGATCGTGGAGCGAGGCGGTGCCCTATGGCATCTTCACCCATCTCGACTGGACCAACACCTTCAGCCTGACCTACGGCAACCTGTTCTACAACCCATTCCACGCCCTCAGCATCGTCTTCCTTTACGGGTCGGCGCTGCTGTTCGCGATGCACGGGGCGACGATCCTTGCAGTTTCCCGCTTCGGCGGTGACCGAGAGCTGGAGCAGATCGCCGACCGCGGTACCGCCGCGGAACGCGCGGCTCTGTTCTGGCGCTGGACCATGGGGTTCAACGCCACGATGGAGGGCATTCACCGCTGGGCCTGGTGGTTCGCGATCCTGGTCACGCTGACCGGGGGCATCGGGATCCTGCTGACCGGCACGGTCGTGGACAACTGGTATGTCTGGGCACAGGAACACGGCTACGCGCCGATGAACTGAGGAAAGGAACGGATGATGTCCGACGACTATTTCCGCGAAGGGCGCTTTGCCGGGCTGGCCTACTGGGGCCTTGGCCAGATGATGAAAGGGGCCGGAATGGCGGCCATATTCGTCTTCTCGGTCGGCCTGATCCTCTGGGCGATCTATGGCGTCAGCCTTCTTCTGCCTGACGAAAGCAAGCAGGCCCCCGACCCTAACACCTGGTCTAACCTTTTCGTGATCGAGAAAACCGTCCAGGTCTGACGCGATCGGGGGGCGGGCACATGACCCGCCCCCTGCAACACATCCGGGCAACTGCCAGCCCGGATCCGGGGCGCAACCACAGCCCGGTTCCCTTCCTGTTGGCGACAGGGACCTGGTGCCGTGTGGGCCACTTCCACACGGCACCTTTTTCCCGAACGGAGGCCACGATGGACCACGAAAGCCGTACTCCGACCCTTGACCGGGTGGCCAGCCCGGTGGACCTGAAGGCCTTGAGCGATGCAGAACTGGGCACTCTTGCGCGCGAGTTGCGGCAGGAGACGATCGAGATCGTGAGCCGCACCGGTGGGCATCTGGGCTCTTCGCTGGGGGTGGTGGAATTGACGGTGGCAATTCATGCCGTGTTCAACACGCCCTTCGACAAGCTGATCTGGGACGTGGGCCACCAGTGCTATCCGCACAAGATAATCACCGGGCGGCGTGACCGGATGGGAACGCTGCGACAGAAGGGCGGGCTATCAGGCTTTACCAAGCGCAGCGAAAGCGAGTACGACCCCTTCGGTGCGGCGCACAGTTCGACCTCGATCAGTGCCGCGCTGGGCTTTGCAATGGGCCGCAGGATGGGCATGGCGGTCGGCGACACCATTGCCGTCATCGGCGACGGGGCGATCACGGCGGGCATGGCCTATGAGGCGCTGAACCATGCCGGGCATCTGAAGGAACGGCTGTTCGTCATCCTGAACGACAACGACATGTCGATTGCCCCGCCTGTGGGCGCAATGTCGGCCTATCTGAACGCCATTGCCGAAAAGGGCCCCTTCGCCATGCTCAAGGCCGCGGCCGAAGGGCTGGAGGCGGCGCTGCCCGGCCCGGTCCGTGACGGCGCGCGGCGGGCGCGGTCGCTGGTGACAGGATTGCCGGGTGGGGGCACGCTGTTCGAGGAGTTCGGTTTCGAATACATCGGCCCGATCGACGGGCATGACATGGGCCATCTTCTGACCACGTTGCGGGCAGCCAAGGCGCGCGCCTCGGGGCCCGTGCTCATTCACTGCGTCACGGTCAAGGGGAAGGGCTATGCCCCGGCCGAGGGGGCAGACGACAAGTATCACGGGGTAGCCAGGTTCGACGTGGCGACTGGCCAGCAGGTCAAGGGCAAGTCGAACGCGCCAAGCTACACCCAGGTCTTCGGCGACAAGCTGACCGAAATGGCCGCGCGCGATCCGCGCATCGTGGCGATCACCGCCGCGATGCCGGGCGGCACGGGGCTGGACATCATGCAGCGCCGCTTCCCCGCGCGCGTCTTCGACGTGGGCATCGCCGAGCAGCACGGGGTGACCTTCGCGGCAGGCCTTGCCGCAAGCGGCATGCGGCCCTTCTGCGCGATCTATTCCAGCTTCCTGCAGCGCGGCTACGACCAGATCGTGCATGATGTGGCGTTGCAGAATCTGCCCGTCCGTTTTGCGATCGACCGCGCGGGTCTGGTGGGACAGGACGGCGCGACCCACGCCGGCGCGTTTGACATCGGCTTCCTGTCCAGCCTGCCGAACATGGTGGTGATGGCCGCCGGGGACGAGGCGGAACTCGTCCACATGCTGGCCACGGCGGTGGCGCATGACGCAGGCCCCATCGCCTTCCGCTATCCGCGGGGTGAAGGTGTGGGGGTGGACCTGCCCGCCACGGGCGAGGTGCTGAAGATCGGCAAGGGCCGCATGGTGCGCGAAGGCAAGGGGGTTGCGATCCTTTCCTTCGGGGCGCACCTGTCGGAGGCGCTGGCGGCGGCCGACCTGCTGGCGGAGGAAGGCATCGACATCACGGTGGCCGATGCCCGCTTTGCCAAGCCGCTGGATACGGGGCTGATAGACCGGCTGCTCGACACTCATGAGGTGCTGATGACGCTGGAACAGGGGGCAGAGGGCGGCTTCGGCGCACAGGTGCTGCACTACCTTGCGCGAACCGGCGGGCTGGACCGGGGGAAGGTGGTCCGCACGCTGACGCTGCCCGACCGTTTCATAGATCAGGCAAGCCCGTCCGAGATGTATGCCGAGGCCGGTCTCCGCGCCGGGGACATTGCCGCAAAATGCCGAGAATTGTTTACCAGAATGGAACCAGTCGTCGTGCCCATGTCGCGGCCAAGGCTGATCTGACGCTTGCATTCCGGCTGGTCCGACGCCACGCTTTGCGCCTGTGGATTTCAGGTGTGCAGATGTGGGATTTCAGCATTTCCAAGGCCTTTCGGATCATGCTGCGCACGGCCCCATTCCTGGTGTTCCGTGTCGTCGTCTATTTCGGCATGGCTGCGGCCCTGGTCATTGTCACCGGCACGGGCGCTGGTGTCGGCTACGGATTCGGGGCCTTCGGGGACGAGGATTTTCAGGCGTCCAGCGCGTTCTGGGGCGGTGCGGCGGGGCTCGCACTGACGGCCGGGGTGATCTTCTTCCTGCGTGATTACACCCTTTACATGGTCAAGGCCGGCCACATCGCCGTGATGGTCGAGCTGCTGGATGGCAGGTCCGTTCCCGGCGGCAGGGGGCAGATCGCCCATGCTCGCGAAGTGGTGAAAGCGCGCTTTGGTCAGGCCTCGGCGCTGTTTGCACTGGATGTGCTGGTGAAGGGCGTGATCAATGCGGTGACCGGCCTGCTGGGGGGGCTGATGTCATTTCTGCCGATCCCGGGGCTTGACCGGCTGATGGGCGGGCTTCAGGCATATCTGCGCCTGGCGGTCGGCCTGATCGACGGGGTGATCCTGGGCCACGCGATCCGCACCCGTTCGGAAAACGCGTGGGAGGCCGCGCATGACGGCCTGGTGCTTTATGCGCAGAATGCCCGGCCTATGCTGGCCAACGCGGCGTGGCTTGCGCTGATGACCTGGGTTCTGGCTACCCTGGTCTTTCTGGCCGTGCTTGGTCCGGCTGCGGCCCTTGCAGGGGTGATGCCGGGCGACGACATGGCGGGCACGTTCGTCCTTGCCCTGATCTTCGCATGGGCCGTCAAGGCCGCGCTGATCGAACCTTTTGCGGTGGCCTGCATGTTGCAGGTCTTCTTGCGGGTGACCGAGGGGCAGGAACCGATGCCGGAATGGAAGGGTCGTCTGACCCGGGCATCGGACAAGTTCCGCAAGCTTGGCGAACGCGCGTTGTCCGTCGCCCATTCGGCAGGATCAGGCGTGGGCATGCAGACATGACCGGCGGACGGTGCGCCCTTGGCCAAATCCATGATCCTGCGGCTTTCGCCCGTTGCGAGGTCCGGGGTTCTGTGGCAAGACTGCCCGACAGAGCCATGAAATCATCGAGTTCAGAATGAGCGATTTCGCCTCCCGCCGAGTGATGATGGTGGATACCCAGGTCCGCCCCTCGGATGTGACCAAGTTCCCCATCATCGACGCGATGCTGTCGGTCCCGCGCGAGGTCTATGTGCCCGCAGAGCGGCGCGAGGCAGCCTATGTCGGCGAAAACCTCGACATCGGCGGGGGCCGCGTGATGCTGGAGCCGCGGACGCTGGCAAAGCTTCTTGATGCGCTGGATATCCAGCCCGGAGAGATGGTGCTCGATATCGGCTGCGGTCTTGGTTATTCGGCCGCGGTCATCGCCAGGCTGGCAGGCACCGTCGTGGCCGTGGAAGAGGACGAGACCCTTGCTGCCGAGGCTGCGCGTCTTCTGTCGGCAGAGGGTGTGGACAACGCGCATGTGTTGCCCGGCGCCTTGGTCGCCGGGGCACCGAAGCATGCACCTTATGACGTGATCACCATCGAGGGTGGGGTGGAAACGGTGCCCGATGCGCTGCTGGCACAGCTCAAGGATGGGGGACGCATCGGGGCGATCTTCATGGACGGGCCGCTGGGAACGGCGAAGGTCGGCTTCAAGAGTGAGGGTGACATGAGCTGGCGTCCGGTGTTCAACGCCGCGGCCCCGGTGCTGAACGGCTTTGCCAGGAAGCGGGGCTTTGTGCTTTAGGCCCCTAGGGCCTTGTCCGGAGAGGGCCAAGCGTCCGTTCGGATCCTTGATCATACAACCGCAGGAGTGCGCGGGCAAAGGAAAGGCAGAATGATGCGGGCATGGATGAGGACGGTCGTGGTTGCGGTGGCCGGAGCGCTGGCCGCGCCGGTTGCAGGGGCCGAAACGCTGGCCGATGCGTTGATTGCGGCCTATCGCAACTCCAACCTGCTTGATCAGAACCGCGCGGTTCTGCGCGCCGCGGACGAGGATGTGGCGCAGGCGGTCTCCTCGCTGCGGCCGGTCATCGCCTACACCGCGCAGGCCGGCTGGGGCCGGACCGATAGCGGCGCGGCGGTCGTGGACGGCACCAGTGCCTCGCTGCAGCTGACGGCAGACCTGACGCTTCTGGACTTCGGACGCTCGCAAATCGGGATCGCGATAGCGCGGGAAAGCGTTCTGGCGACGCGCCAGGCGTTGGTCGAGGTCGAGCAGCAGGTGCTTTTGGCGGCGGTTCAGGCCTATGTCGATGTGCGCCTGGCGCAGGACGTGGTAGCGCTGCGGCAGTCGAACTTGCGGCTGATCACCCAGGAACTGCGCGCCGCAGAAGCGCGTTTCGAGGTGGGAGAGAACACCCGTACCGACGTGGCCATTGCCGAGGCGCGGCTTGCCGGGTCTCGCGCGGCGTTGGCGGCGGCTGAAGGGGATCTGATGGTGGCGCGCGAGGCCTACAAGGCCGCGACCGGTGCCTATCCGGGCCGTCTGGCCCCGCTGCCGAAGGCGCCGGCCCTGCCCAAGTCGCTGGAAGAGGCGCAAGGCGTCGCTCGCTCGACCAACCCGCTGATCCGACAGGCGCAGCATCTGGTGACTGTCAGCGACCTGCAGCTGCGTCTGGCCGAGGCCGGGCGCCTGCCAACGGTCGGCGCCCGGGCCACGGTCGAGACGGATGACAGGGGAGTGGACAAGCAGACCATCGGCCTGAACATGAGCCAGACGATCTATGCCGGCGGGCGGCTGTCGTCGTTGCAGCGTCAGGCGATCGCCGGGAAGGACCGTGCCCGCGCCGCGTTGCAGCAGACGGCGGTGAACGTGATCCAGAACGTGGGTGTCGCCTGGGCGAACCTTGCCGTTTCGGCGGCCTCGATCGAGGCATCGGACCGTCAGATCCGCGCCGCACAGACCGCATTTGACGGTGTGCGCGAAGAGGCGAATGCCGGAACGCGTACGACACTGGACGTGCTGGATGCCGAGCAGGAACTTCTGAACGCGCGCAACAGCCGTCTTCAGGCCGAAGCGCAGCGCTATGTCGGGGTCTACCGCGTGCTGGCCACGATGGGGCTTTTGACGGCGGAACATCTGAAGCTCGGCATTCCGACCTACGACCCCGAGGCCTATTACGACACGGTTCGCAGGGCGCCGTCGCACAGCGTTCAGGGCAAGAAGCTGGACCGCATTCTGGAAAAGATCGGCAACTGACGCGCCCCCCCGCATGCCGCGTGTAGAAATGCGTTGCCGGCTAGAGAGTTGGCAGGGTAACCTGATGTCGAGGTCGGCAGTCGGCTACGGAAACAAGTGATGTCAGGGCCACTCAGCAGCAATGAAATCGAGGATGTGGTCTCCTCCATCCGTCGCCTGGTCTCGGCCGAGATGCGCCCAAGACCAGCACCGCGCAGCCAGGGTGAGGACAAGCTGATCCTGACCCCGGCCCTGCGTGTTGTCACCGATGACGCTGAGGCGCCGATGGCGGCTCCCCCGTCTGCGGCCAAGGCAGAGCCGGACAGGCCCGCAGAGCCTGAATCGGAAGCTGTCTCTCAGATCGTCGATGCCGACTGGCAGGATCCGATCTGGCAGGAAGAGCCGACCCCGCTTGCGGAACTGGCGCTTGGTGCAGAAGAGGCCGAACTTGTCCTTCCCGCAGAGGAAGAAGGCCCCCCCTTGGTCGAGATGGCAGCAGAGCCGGTCTGGGAGGTGCCTTCGGAGTTCGAGGAGGACTTGCCGGAAGCCGTGATCCCAGAGCCGCAGATTGCGGAATTGGCGCCCGGACCCCGCGATGCCGAGGTTTGGGCGGGGGTTCAGGAAGACATCCCGGCAGACCCTGCCACCGTCGAACCCGAGGCGTTGGTGGGCCAGGCAGAACGCGGTAGGCCGACCGCATTCAGTTCGATCCTGGACGAAACGCAGACTCTGGTCGACAAGGACGGAAATCCCCTGACGGTCCTGGACGAAGAGGCCTTGCAGGAAATCGTGCGCAGCATCATCCGCGAGGAACTACAGGGCGTTCTTGGAGAGCGCATAACCCGCAATGTCCGCAAGCTGGTCCGCGCCGAGATCAACCGCGCCCTGGCCGCGCGGGCGCTGGACTGACGCAGCCCTGAAATGAAAAGCGCGCCCCGAAGGGCGCGCTGTCGTTTGATCGGCTGGTCGCCGCCTCAGGCGGCTTCGGCCTGTTCGGCCTCAAGCGCGTGGCGGCGTTCGGATTCCTCGCGGCTAAGGGCGACGGAGGTGCGCACACCCTTGGCGACAAATTCCATCAGACCCTTCACGACACGCTCGTTCGGGTCGATCCCGGCGCAGGACAGCACTTCGCGCCCGTCGCGCGACCGCGCCCAACGGGCGATCTGGTCGGGTCCGTTGCCGTACTTCTTGTCGTCCGCAATGGCATCATCCAGCGCAGCCAGAACCACGGCGGCAAACAGCTTGCGCGCGCGCTGGCCCTGCTCGAAGTTGTAGGCGGTGCTGTCGATGGAGTCGAACATCTGACGGTCCTTATTCTTGCTCTTGTCTTTCGCGGCGTTCGCGGGTTGTAACGGTTTGATATCGATTCGGTGCTTCCGGTTTGGAATGGCGGCCATGCAACCGGTGCATGGCTTTGCCGGGGCGGCTCAGTATCTTGTGCCGATCTGCCGGAGGCGTTCGCCACATTTAGCGAAGCCGCCGCGAAATTCAACTGTTTGGTAAGAAATTCTGACAAATCCCTGTGATCGGACGCCGGGTCAGGTGTCCAGCCTGATCTTTGCTGTTCCTGCGGTCATCGGGCCATCGGCCCGGTCAAAGCGCAGATACGCCAAGGCCCGGTCGCCGGCCTGGGTGAACAGGACCCCGGCCTGTCTGTCGCCGGCATGAATTGGGGTGCCGACCGGCGCGCTGCCGTCTATCACTACGCGGACAAGGCCCTTGGCCAGCTGGGTCTTGTGCTTCATCCTCGCAGTGACCTCCTGGCCGACATAGCATCCCTTGCGGAAATCTACCCCGTGCAGGCGTTCGAACCCGTGCTCCAGGATGTAGCTTTCGTTGGGGACGAGTTCGATGCCGCTTTCCGGGATCACATGTTCCACCCGGATCGCGTCCCAATCGATTGCGGGGGGGCTGCCGGCCTGATCCCCATAGGCACGCCAGCCTAGCGCAGGGTGGCGCGGGTCGGGCAGTGCGCCTTGCGGGGCGGGGCCAAGGCCGCGGCGCACATGCAGCGTCGAGGGCGAGATCCGCGCGTCGGCGCGCAGGCGGTAAAGGGTCAGCCGGTTCAGGGTGGCCGGTGCCAGCGGGGTGGCAATGTCGATCAGCAGGTCGCCCTCGGGCCGGCGGACGATGAAGAAGTCGGCCAGATACTTGCCCTGTGGTGTCAGCAGCGCGGCCCAGACTATGCCGGGGGCACCTTCCAGCGGGCGGACGTCGTTCGAGACAAGCCCTTGCAGGAAGCCCAGCGCGTCATTGCCGCTCAGGTTCCAGAGTGTGCGTTCGGGGATGGCTTCGCCTGTATTCATGCGCAGAAGATAGGCGGCGGCATGGCCGGGGGGAAGGGGCCTGCACGTGGGGGCCTTCTCGGGCGACTGTCTCTTCTCATCGGTGGGTCGCCATACGCCAGGTTGGTGCGGCATCGGGTCAGGGGCCGCGATCAGCAACAGGGGTCAGTCGCGCAGCTGGGCCTGTTGCAGCTGGGCATATAGCCCGCCCTTCTTCATCAGTTCGTCATGCGTGCCTTGTTCGACCACGCGGCCGCGGTCCAGCACGATGATCTTGTCGGCCCCCTTCACGGTGGACAGCCGGTGCGCGATGACCAGCGTCGTGCGCCCCGCCTGTGCACGGGCCAGGGCGGCAGAAACGGCCGCCTCGGTGCGCGTATCCAGCGCCGAGGTTGCCTCGTCCAAGAGCAGCACCGGCGCATCGGCAAGCAGCGCACGGGCTATGGCGATGCGCTGGCGCTGCCCGCCGGAGAGCGCCGAGCCGCGCGGACCGGCCGGCGTGTCCAGGCCATGCGGCAGGCTGGCAGCGAAGCCGGTAACTTCGGCATCTGCCAGTGCGGCAGCCAACCGGGTGTCGGGAATATCTGACCGGCCGAGCAGCAGGTTTTCGCGCAGCGTCTCGTCAAACAGCGCCGCATCCTGCGAGACCGAGGCCAGCAGTGCACGCTGGTCGGCAAGGCTCAGGTCGGTCACATCGACCCCGCCGATCATCACCCGGCCCGACTGGGGCTCGACCAGGGCGGCGATGATCTGGAAGACGGTGGATTTCCCCGCCCCCGAGGCGCCCACCAGCGCGGTGACCTTGCCCGCCTCGGCGCTAAAGGAAAGGTTGTCCAGCACTGGGCGGTCGGGATAGGCGAAGGTCACGTTCTCGAACCGGATCTCGGGCGCGCCGGGGACGGGGCGGGCGCGGCTGACGGCGGGCCGACTGGTCGAGGGGCGAGTGTCGAACAGGGTGAAGATCCGTTCCAGGCTGGCTTCCGCTACCTGCCACTGCCCCGCCAGATCGCCCAGCCGACGGATCGGCTGGAAGGTCAGCGCCATTGCGGTGAAGAAGGACATGAACTCGCCAGTGGTTCGCGTGCCTTCGGCGACCTCGCGTCCACCCAGCATCAGCACGGCAAAGAAACCGATGCCGGTGATCACGTCGACCAGCGCTGGCATAGCGGCACGGCCGAGCGCGGTCTTGACCTCGGCCCGGACGATCGCATCGACGATGCGACGGAAGCGCGTGGCCTGATAGCTTTCCATGCGGTTCAGTTTCACCGCCTGGATGCCGTGGAATATCTCGTCCAGGCGCGTGGCGCGCAGGCCGGCCTGTTCGCGGGTGTGCAGGGCCTTGCGCCGCAGATAGCGGCGCAGGATCAGGGTGGGCAGCAGCAGAAGCGGCGCCCCGATCAGCGCGGCCAGCGTCCAGATCGGGTCGATCCACAGGGCCACGGCAAAAAGCCCCACCAGCGACACCAGATCGCGGCCGATCCCCCCAATGACCAGCGTTGCCGCGCCCTGTGCGGCCAGCGTGTCGCCCTGGACCCGCTCGATCAGCTTGCCTGGGGAATGGGTCTGGAAGAAGCCGGCATCCAGCGTGAGCAGGTGCTGCACCAGATCGGCCTGCATTGCCCCGGCGCTGGACTGGTTCACCCTGGCCAGAAGCCAGCGGCCAAGGATAGAGGTCACGGCGCGAACCAGGAACAGTGCCAGGATCGCCGCCCCCACCCAGACCAGCGCGCCCCCGCCACCCGGAACAAAGACCAGATCGAAGAGCGGCTGGATCATGTAGCTGAGCAGACCCAGCGTCGAGCCTTCGATGACCATCATGGTGAAGGCCAGCGCCATCAGCCCGGCATAGGGCCGCAGATAGCTGCGCCAGTAGCGGGCAAAGAGCGTGCGGGACGAATAGGCGCGGGCGGTGGGCACGTGGCCTCGGGCTTTGGGGCGGGTCTGGCAGGGTTTAACGGGTAAGGGCCGCCGGCTCAAGCGAGGCGGGCGCATTGACGCGGGCGCCCTGCGGGCCTAGCCATGGCGGGCTGACAGAGGAGAGACGCATGAGCCTAGCCAACGGCCGCCCCTATCTGGCGATTCCCGGCCCATCGGTCATTCCCGACAGGGTGCTGCGCGCCATGCATCGCGGATCGCCCAACATCTACGAAGGCCCGCTGATCGAAATGGTGGCAAGCCTTTTCCCCGATCTGCGCATGGTGGCGGGCACCACCGGCCATGTCGCAATCTACATCGGCAACGGCCATGCCGGGTGGGAGGCAGCGAATGCCAACCTTTTCTCTAAGGGGCAGAAGGCGCTGGTCCTGGCCACGGGACAGTTCGGGCTGAGCTGGGCGAATTCGGCCCGGGCCATGGGGGTCGAGGTCGAGGTGCTGGATTTCGGCAAATCCTCGCCCGTTGACATGGGGCGGGTCGAGGCGGTGCTGCGTGCGGACGCCGCTCACCGGATCAAGGCGGTGCTGACCACGCATGTCGATACCGCCAGTTCGATCAAGACAGACATACCGGCGCTGCGGGCGGCGATGGATGCGGCGGGGCACCCGGCGCTTCTGGTGGTGGACTGCATTGCCAGCCTTGGCTGTGACGAGTTCCACATGGACGACTGGGGTGTCGATGTGATGGTCGCGGCCTGTCAGAAGGGGTTGATGACGCCGCCGGGAATGGCCTTCGTCTGGTTTTCGGAAGAGGCCCGTCAGCGCTGCGGCAAGTCGGATCTGGCCACACCCTACTGGGCCTGGGGGCCCCGCGCGGAACCCGAGGAGTTCTGGCAGATCTGGAACGGCACGGCGCCGACCTCGCATCTTTATGGCCTGCGCGAGGCGCTGGACATGATCCGCGAAGAGGGTCTGCCGAATGTCTGGCGTCGGCACCGGGTGCTGGCGGGGGCGGTCTGGGCGGCCTTTGACGCATGGTCCGCGGGCAACCCGGCGATCGGCATGAATGTCGCGGACCCGGCCCATCGCGGCTGGTCGGTGACAGCGGCGCGCTTCGGTGCGCCGCATGCCACACGGCTGCGCGAGTGGTGCGAGAATAACGCCGGGGTGACGCTGGGCATTGGCCTCGGCATGGCACCTTCGATCGATCCGGCCTATCATGGTTTCCTGCGGGTGGCGCATATGGGGCATGTGAATGCCCACATGACGCTGGGTGTGCTTGCAGTGATGGAAGCCGGCCTGCATTCCCTTGCCATTCCCTGTGGCCCGGGGGCGCTGGATGCGGCGATCCGGGCCGTGGCCGAGGGCGCCTGAAGCTGTCCGCCGCATTTCCGGGCATTGTGCGGGCGGCATGCCGATCTGTGCGGCAAAGCCAGGTTACTCCTCTTTCCGTGTCAGTCGGGGGGCGTTATCTTTCTGTGATGGAACGTGTCAGGTGACGGAAGTGAAAGAAGAACGCTGCGGGGCCCGGCGGCCCGTGGTCGGGATCATCGGCAACAGCTATCTGCTTAACGACCACTATCCCGTGCATTCCGGTGGCACGATGAATTCCGCAGCCGTGGCCGAGGTGGCCGGCTGCCTGCCGCTGATCATCCCCTCGGACCCGAGATTTGTCTGCGTCAACGAACTGCTTGATCTGTGTGACGGTTTTCTGTTGACCGGAGGACGACCGAACATCCACCCCAGCGAATACGGCGAGGAAGAGACCCCCGCCCATGGCACCTTTGATCGGTGCCGCGATGCGATCACCCTGCCGCTGGTGCGCGCCTGCGTTGAACGCGGCCAGCCCTTCATGGGCATCTGCCGCGGCTTTCAGGAGGTCAACGTGGCGCTTGGCGGCACGCTGCACCCCGAGATCCGCGACCTGCCGGGCCGGATGAACCACCGGATGCCGCCCGACGGCACGCTGGAGGAACAGTTCGCCCTGCGCCACAAGGTTACCTTCACCGAGGGCGGGCCATTTCATCGACTGCTTGGCGCGCGCGAGGTGATGACCAATACCCTGCATGGTCAGGGCATCGCGCGCCCGGCACCCCGGATCGTGATCGACGGGTATGCGCCCGACGGCACGCCCGAGGCGATCTATGTCAAGGATGCGCCTGGGTTCACGCTATCGGTCCAGTGGCACCCGGAATGGAACGCGGCCAATGATCCGGTGTCGCGTCCGCTGTTTCAGGCCTTCGGCGCGGCGGCGGCGGAATGGGCGGCACGCAGGGCTCCGGCAGTGCGGCGGTCGGCCTGATCCGGATCAAGGCGCCGCTGCGCGGGCCGTGCTGTCCTGACCGGGTTAGCCGTGAAAGGATTCGTCCATGCTGCTGCTTGTCGCCTATGCCACCACCGATGGCCAGACCCGCAAGATCGCCCGCTTTGCCGCCGACCGGTTGGCGGGGCAGGGGCATGGCGTCGAACTCCTGAATGTCGAGGACGCCGAAGGTCTGGACCTGTCCCGCTTCGATGGCGCGATCCTGGCGGGCTCGTTGCACGCCGGGGGCTACCAGAAGGCCCTGATACGCTTCGTTTCCAGCCAGCGCGCGGCCCTTTCGGAAATACCGACGCTGTTCCTTGCCGTGTCTCTGTCGGCGGCGGGGAATGATCCCGACGACTGGGCGGGGCTCAACCGCTGCCTGGCAGAGTTCCAGTCGGAAACCGGCTGGACCCCCGGCGGCACCGAACATGTCGCCGGCGCCTTCCGCTTTTCGGAATACGACTTCTTCCGTGCCTGGGCGATGCGCCGCATCGCCGACCAGAAGGGCGAGAAGGTCGAGCCCGGCAAGGACAAGGAATACACCGACTGGTCCGCGCTTGCCCTTGCGCTGGACGGCTGGGTCAAGGGGCTGGCACCGCGCGTCAGAGGGGCTTGACCTTCAGCTTTGTGATCCGGTTCTCGCGGCGTTCCACCACCTCGAAGCGGAAGCCGTGGAAGCTGAAGATCTGGCCCGTGTTCGGTATCATCTGCGCCTCGTGGATCACCAGACCGGCCACGGTGTTGGCCTCGTCATCGGGCAGCTGCCAGTCCATCGCCCGGTTGAGGTCGCGGATCGTCATGGCACCATCGACCAGCCAGGCGCCGTCCTCGGTCTTGGTCAGGCCGGAATCCTTTTTGACCGGGTCGAATTCGTCACTGATGTCGCCGACGATTTCCTCAAGAATGTCTTCCAGGGTGATCAAGCCCAAAAGCGCGCCGTATTCGTCCACCACCAGCGCGAAATGGGTGCGCCTGGCCAGAAACTCGCGCATCTGTTCGTCCAGCGTCGTGGTGTTGGGCACGAAATAGGGTTTCATCGCGATCTTCAGGATGTCGAGATTCTCGATCCCCCTGACCGATCCCTCTTCGCCCCGGATCAGACGATGGACCTCGCGCAGAAGATCCTTCGCATGGATCACGCCCAGGATGTTGTCGTCGGTGTCACGAAAGATCGGCAGGCGGGTGTGGGGCGAGGCAAGGACCTGGCTGATGATCTCGTCGGGCGGCAGATCGGCATCGATCATCTCGACCTGGCGGCGGTGGCGCATGATCTCGTCCACCGTGCGGTGCGCAAGATCCAGTGCGCCCAGAAGGCGGTCGCGGTCTTCCTTTTCCACCGCGCCTTCGGAATGGCCGAGCGCGATGGCACCGACAATTTCCTCGCGCAGGGCCAGCAGGGGATCGGCCGTGTCGGCACGCATGCCGAACAGCCGCAGGACAGCGTTGACCAGCGTGCGCACGACAAGGATGACGGGCGAGAACACCTGCGTCACCAGCCGGATCAGCGGGGCCACGCGGGTGGCCACCGGCTCGGGGTAGGTGATGGCGACGGTCTTCGGCATCACTTCGCCGAAGATCAGGACCAGCAGCGTCATGCCCAACGTTGCCAGCGCCACGCCGCTGTCACCGAAGATTCGGGTCAGAAGCGAGGTGGCCAGCGCGGCCGACAGGATGTTGACGATGTTGTTGCCCAGAAGGATCGCCCCGATCATCCGTTCGCGGTCCTCGGTCACCTTCAGCGCGGCCTTCGCTCCGCGCGAGCCACGATCGGCCTGGGCCTTCAGCTTCGCCCGGGACGATGCGGTAAGCGCGGTTTCCGAACCGGAAAAGAAGGCAGACAGGACCAGCAGCAACAGGATTGCAACAGTGGTCAGCCAGAAGGCGGTGTCTAGGGCTGTATCAGGCATGGCGTCCAGCGGGTCTGGTCAGCCCTTGCGGGCCAGGGGGTGCTTGGTCAGGACAAGATCCTTCAGATGGTCGTCAAGCACATGCGTGTAAATCTCGGTCGTGGCAACATCTGCATGGCCCAGAAGCGTCTGTATCACCCGCAGATCGGCGCCATGCGCCAGAAGATGGGTGGCAAAGGCGTGGCGCAGCACATGTGGCGTCACCCGCGACGGAGAGATTCCGGCCAGCACGGCGACATCCTTGACAAGGCTGTGGAAATGCTGCCGCGTGAGGTGTCCGTCACGCCCCTCGCCGGGGAAAAGATGGCGCGAGGTCGCCCGCCCCGCCTGCCGCGCGGCTTCGTCCTCGGCGGTGCGGTGGTCCAGCCATTCGGCCAGCGCCGCCCTGGCAGGGGTCGACAGTGGCACCATCCGCTCCTTCCCGCCCTTGCCGCGGATCAGGATCATGCGCGGATCGCCCCGGACAGCGGCCAGGGGCAGGCTGACCAGTTCGGTCACGCGAAGGCCGGTGGCATAAAGCAGTTCGAACAGGGCGGTGTCGCGCAACCGCTCTGCCGGGCTGCGGCCGCGCCTGCGCGCCGCCTCCAACAGCCGGGTGACCTCGGCCTCGGTCAGGGTCTTCGGCAGCGCCTGTGCCTTTCCCGGACCCGAAAGCCGCAGGGCCGGATTGTCAGCGCGCCAGCCCTCGTCGAAGGCAAAGCGATAAAGCTGGCGGATCGAGGACAGGCGGCGTGCCCGGGTTGCCTTTGACAGCCCCTGCGCATCGCAGTGGACGAGGTAGGCCTCGACCGCCAAGCGGTCAGCCCCGGCAAGCGTATGCCCTTTCCGGCCCAGCCAGTCGGCGAAATCCATCAGGTCGCGTCCGTAGGCCAGCAGGGTATTGCGCGCAGCGCCCTGATCGGCGGCACAGGCATCAAGGAAGGTGGAAATCCATCGGCTGGACTCTGCGTCGGGCATCGCTAGCCCCGCCGTTCCAGAATCATCAGTTCCAGCGCCGTGCGCCGTGCCACGCTGTCCAGCCCGGCGGCGCGCAGCAGCGACAACCCTTCGGTCACTCCGCGCAGGTCGCCCTTGACGCCCCGCCCGACGCTGCGGATAGCCAGCAGGACGGCCTCTCCCTTGCGGTTGCCGTCAAGGAGCGCCTGCCCCTCGGCAGGAAGCACGGGGGCCCGGAAGGCGGCGGCAATCGCCCGGCCCATGCTGTCGGGCGGCAACACGCCCGCCAGATCGCCTGCGACCAGTCTGGCAAGAAAGGTCTCTATCGGGCCATCGGGCTGCAACCGCTGCACGGCCAGTTCGCGGTATGGCGACAGAAGCGCCACGCGGAAGGCGATTTCGGCAGCATCCCCCTCTAGCGGCAGGTCGATCAGCGCCTTGCCGAACAGGACGGCAAACGGCACTTCCAGTTCGGCTTCCTGCATCCGCGCCCAGACTTCCGGCAGGGTCTGTTCCACACGACCGGCATCCCCCGAATTCAGCGCCGCCTCGAACCGCTGGAAGGCGCCGGCCCGGTCCCACACCCCGCCCGAGGCAGCAGGCTGGCGTTCCGTGTAGAGACCAAGGATCACGTTCGGGGGAATGGTCCCGCCGCGTGTCAGTCGCTCGGCCGCCTCGATCCGCGCCTTCCAGCCGGATTTCGGGCTCATCTCGGCATAGGAAAAGGCAACCGGCAGACCTTCGGTCGGAAGCGGCTCGCCGATGGCTTCGTACATCTTCCAGTCCAGCGGCGTGACCGGGTTGGGGGCGGGAGGCGGAGGTTCGCCTTCGAAGGGATCGGGGTCAAGGAACCGGGCAAGCAGGGTCGCCTGATCCGGTCCGATCTCGCCCAGGGCTTCGGCACTGTGCAGGGTCAGGGCGGCGGTGTCCCAGTCGCCCGCGCGGGCAAGGCAGAAGATCCGCGCCGGCACGGTGGGGGCCAGAAGCGGGGCCTCGGACATGCCATCGCAGGCGCGGTCTTCGGCCCCGGTCAGCAGGGCCACGTCGAAGGCACGGCGGAAAAGTTCGGGAGAGCTGACCCCAGCTGCCTGAATCAGGGAGGCGGCCTGTTCTAGGGCCCCCAACGCCAGAAGCTTGTCGATGCGCACCTGCAGCAGTTCGCCGCGGCCGCCGGCATCCGCCGGGGGGGCAAGTTCGGCCATCAGGATCGTCAGGAAAAGCTGGCGCAGCGCCGGCAGGTCGCCGTCAGGATGGGCAATGATCGCCTCGGCGATCTCGCGCGTCAGGCCCGCGCCCCAGAAGTCGTGCGGCAGGCCCGATGCTGCCGGCGGGATCAGGCCCACGGCATCGGGCTGAGGCCCGTCAAGCGCCGTGGTGGCCACCGGCTGCGGCAGTGCGCCGCCGTCGCTGGCCACCGGCGGTTCGTCGATGGCCACGGGCAGTCCGCCGGTGTCCTGCGCCGCCGGTGTCGCCACCGATTGCGACAGCCAGTCGATCGCCGACAGGGGCCCGTCCTGGGCCACCGCCGCCGATCCGGCACAGGCAAGGACCAGACTTGCAGCCCTAATTGGTCGCATTCAGCACCACAGGCTTCGTCACCTCGCCTTGCACGGGGGTCAGATCGCCAAGATAGGCATAGATCGTCAGACCGATGAACCCGAATACCACCAGCACCACCAAAGCCTTGACGATCCGACCCATGCGCTTGCACTTCCTCGTGTTCTGCCCGGACGGCTTGATCCGCCCGATCTTCTTGGCCTCAGCTTGGGCAGGCTGCGCCCGCTGAGGCTGTTCATAATGCGAATGTATATAGCATTCGCCGGAACTTCACGCCATTGAAGGAGAAAGTTTTCCCCGGGGCGGCGGAATGCCCCATGGGACGGGGGCAAGATGGTGCATCTGGCAAAGACCGTCGTGATGGTCGGGATGATGGGGGCGGGCAAGACCGCAGTGGGAACGGCTCTGGCCCGCCAGCTGGGTGTGGAGTTCAAGGATTCCGACGAGGAAATCGTCCGCGCTGCCAACATGACCATCGCCGAGATCTTCGAACGCGACGGTGAACCCTTCTTTCGCGCCCGCGAATCCGAGGTCATTGCCCGGCTGCTGCGCGGCGTCCCCTGCGTGCTGTCCACCGGGGGCGGGGCGTTCCTGTCCGAGGCGAATCGGCGGCTTATCCACGACATCGGCGTTTCAGTCTGGCTGCGCGCGGATCTTGACCTGCTGTGGCAGCGGGTCCGGCACAAGACGACGCGGCCGCTGTTGCGCACCCCGAACCCGCGCGAGACCCTGCGTGAGCTTTACGAGGCGCGGCTGCCCCATTACGCCAAGGCCGACCTTACGGTGGATTCCTCGCCCAACCTGTCGGTTGAAGAGATGGCCACCCGCGTGCGTCAGGCGCTTCTGACGCGGCCGGATGTTCTGGTGGAGGACCAAGCTTGAACCGGGTTTCTGTCGATCTGGGCGCGCGCTCGTACGAGGTGCGCATCGGTGCGGGGTTGCTCGCGCGGGCCGGGACCGAGATCCTGCCACTTCTGCGTCGCAAGCGCGTGGCGGTGGTGACGGACGAGACGGTGGCCGCCGTTCACCTTGCTAAGCTTACAGCCGCACTGGAGGCCGAAGGTATTGCCGTATCCGCCCTTGCCCTGCCGCCGGGCGAGGCCACGAAGGGTTGGGACCATCTGGCGCACTGCACCGAATGGCTGCTGGAACAGAAGGTAGAACGGAAGGATCTGGTCCTTGCGCTTGGCGGCGGCGTGATCGGCGATCTGGTCGGCTTTTCAGCTGCGATCCTGCGCCGTGGCGTGCGCTTCGTGCAGTTGCCGACAACGCTTCTGGCGCAGGTGGACAGCTCGGTGGGCGGCAAGACGGGGATCAATACGGCGCAGGGCAAGAACCTGGTTGGCGCCTTCCACCAGCCCAGCCTTGTCCTGGCGGACATCGATGCCCTGGCGACCCTGCCCGAGCGCGACTTCCTGTCGGGATATGGCGAGGTGGTGAAATACGGGCTTCTGGGCGATGCGGCCTTCTTCGAATGGCTGGAGATGCACGGCCTGGCGCTGAAGGCTGGCGACTGTGCCGCGCGTCTGCATGCGGTCACGCGGTCTGTCGAGATGAAGGCGGGAATCGTGTCGCGGGACGAGACCGAGGAAGGCGAGCGTGCGCTGCTGAACCTTGGCCACACCTTCTGCCATGCCCTTGAAAAGGCGACCGGATATTCCGACCGTCTGCTGCATGGCGAAGGCGTGGCCATAGGTTGCGGGCTGGCCTTCGAACTCTCGGCGCGTCTTGGCCTGTGCAGCCAGGAGGATCCCAGCCGCATCCGTGCGCATCTGGCGGCGATGGGAATGAAGGTCGATCTGCGCGACATCCCGGGCGATCTGCCGGGAACCGAGGCGCTTATCGCGCTGATGGGCCAGGACAAGAAGGTGCAGGACGGGCGCCTTCGGTTCATCCTTGCGCACGGCATCGGTCGGGCCTTCGTGGCCGAGGATGTGCCGGGCGATGCCGTCCGTGCCGTGCTGGACGAGGCACTGGCGCGGCGCTAGCCGTCCAGGAACTCGATCACCGGAACCAGGCTTTCTGCGGGCGCCTCTTCCTGCGGAACATGACCGAGGCCGGGCAGCACCACCAACGGCGCGTCGGGCAATTCGGCCAGATAGTCCCGTGCATTCGCGACGGGAATCATCGCATCCTTTTCGCCCCACATGAGCAGGACCGGCACAGGGATCCGCCGCAACAGGGGCCGGGGATCTACCAGCACCGTGTGACGCATCCGGTCGAGCATCGCCTTGCGGTTGCCGGAAGCCAGCAGCAGCGCGTGGTAGCGTTCCAGCACCGGCTCGCTCAGGCGGGCGGGGTCGCCATAGGCCGCCGCAATGCTTGGGCGCAGTGCCCATCTCGGCAGGAAGCACCGGATCAGGTTCAGCATCAGCGGCAGCTCGGGGGCCGTGCCGTAGGAAAAGCCTGGGCTTGCATAGCCGTCGGGCGCGATCAGGATCAGACGGTCCACCCGGTCGGGATGCACAGCGGCAAAGCGCCAGGCCAGCCGCCCGCCGATGGAATTGCCGGCAAGCGTGGCTGATTCAAGCTCAAGCCGGTCCAGGACGGCACAGAGCAGGGCAATGGATCGTTCGTTGGTATAAAGGCTGTCAGGATCCGGCCCCGACAGACCCGCGCCCGGCAGATCGAACCGGATCACCCGGTAGCGCGCCGACAGAGCTGCCGCCCAGCCATCGAAGGTGTGCAGGCTTGATCCCAGCCCGTGCAGCAGGATGATTGCGGGTGCCGCAGGTGGTCCCTCGTCGCGCAGATGCAGGTGGGTGTCGTTGATCCAGACCAGGTCGCCGGGGTGACGCAGGTAGGTTGCCTCCAGCTTGGCGCGCGGCAGGTCCGGGGTGTAGAACCAGGTCGCCGCGCCAGCCAGCAGGACCAGCAGGATCGCGATGCCCCGGGCCAGAAACCGTATCACCGCGATCCTCCGTTCCGCCTGCCAGCACCACGTTGGCATGTCGGATGGCGCAGGGGCAGCGTGTCGGCTTCAGGCGTGTTCCTAGAACAGCAGCTTGTAGACGTTGCCCAGCGTGTCGGTCGCGCTGCCGGTGCCGCTGGCGGTGCCAGATCCGATCATGAACGTCCCCTGCACCCGCCGCCCGTCGGAACAGACGGCATAAAGTTCGCCGTCGTTCACGCGGGCCACAGTCTTGGTTTCGGCCCCGACCTCCCCCCCTGTCTTCTTCCACGTCAGCGACAACCCGCGAGAGCGCGAGACGGTCTTGGGGGTTAGCGAGGTCCAGGTGCCCTCGCAGCGCACCCGGCCGGGCAGGCGAAAGGTCAGCGGGCCAGAGGTGCCGCTGACATTCTGCATCGTGGCCTCGATGACCAGGGTCGGGTCGGCTTCGGCAATGGCGCCTTGCAGCGGGTAGAACTGCATCGTCGTCGTGCCGCCGCCGCCACAGGCAGCCAGCGGCAGGAGGGCGGCGAGGACCAGAGGGCGAAGGGTCACGGGGCGCTGTCCTTTTGCTTCCGGGCTGTCGGGGGGTTGGCTGGGGCGCTAGGATTCGAACCTAGGTATGGCGGTACCAAAAACCGCTGCCTTACCACTTGGCGACGCCCCAACCGTGCGGCGGTGTTTAGCGAAGCGTCCGGGGGCGTGCAAGGGGCCTTCGGCGAAATTTCGTCGCCTTCGCGCGACTTGTCGCGCAGGTCCTTACGGGCTAGGTGCGCGGGATGATCTGGGATGCAGTGATCCTTGGTGCCGGGGCAGCCGGCATGATGGCCGCCATCGAGGCCGGGCGCCGCGGGCGCCGGGTGCTTGTGATCGACCACGCCAGCGCGCCCGGTGAGAAAATCCGCATCTCGGGCGGGGGGCGGTGCAATTTCACGAACCTTCACATCGCGCCCGAGCGATTCCTGTCGCAGAACCCGCGCTTTGCGCTTTCGGCGCTGAAGCGGTTCACGCAATGGGATTTCATCGCCCGGATTGATGCGGCCGGAATCGCCTGGCACGAAAAGTCGCTGGGCCAGCTGTTCTGCAACGGTTCGGCCACCCAGGTCGTGGACATGCTCGTGCGCGACATGGAACGGGCCGGTGTGACGCTGTGGCTTGGCTGTGCCCTGGGCGAGGTTCGGCGCGAGGCGGCGGGATTCGCGGTTGAAACCGCGCGTGGCATGCAGCTGGCCCGGGCGGTGGTGGTGGCGACCGGGGGCAAATCGATTCCGAAAATGGGGGCGACCGGCTTTGGCTACCGGGTGGCCGAAAGCTTCGGACTGCCAGTAGTGGAAACCCGGCCCGGACTGGTTCCGCTGACCTTCGCCGAACAGGAACTGACGTGGATGCGCCCGCTGGCGGGGGTCTCGCTGCCGGGGAGGGTGTCCTGCGAAAAGATCGGCTTTGACGAAGCGCTTCTGTTCACGCATCGCGGCCTGTCCGGGCCGGCGATTCTCCAGATATCCAGCTACTGGCGCGAAGGCGAGCCAATCCACCTTGACCTGCTTCCGGGGCGCGATGTGGCGGCGGATCTGCGTGCGGCCCGGCAGACGCAGGGCAGGGCGGCGCTGCGCACGGTTCTGGGCCATTGGCTGCCCGAACGTCTGGCCAGGCATCTGGAAGAGGCCACCGGCGTGACCTTGCCGGTGGGGGCGCTGTCATCGGCGACCCTGGATCGTGTCGCCGCGCTTCTGCGCGACTGGCGCCTGGTCCCCGTGGGATCCGAGGGCTACAGGACTGCCGAAGTCACCCTTGGCGGGGTCGATACCCGCGCCCTGGACGGGCGTACAATGCAGGCCGCGGGCGTTCCCGGCCTGTATTTCGTGGGTGAGGTGGTGGATGTGACCGGCTGGCTGGGCGGCTACAATTTCCAGTGGGCCTGGTCGTCGGGCTGGGCGGCCGGGCAGGCGGTCTGAGCCGGCGCTTGCCTGCAAGCTGCGATTGCGCCATGCAATTCAGGCGGAGCAACGGGGTCAACGCACATGGGCTGGATCTACCTTCTGCTGGCCGGCACGGCCGAGATCTTCTATGCCGCGGCCATGCCGAAAACCGACGGGTTCACCCGGCTGGGGCCAAGCCTGTTTGCCATATTCTTCATCGCGGCCAGCATGTATCTGCTGTCGCTGGCCACACGGACGATCCCGATCGGCACCGCCTACGCGGTCTGGGTCGGGATCGGTGCGGTGGGCACTGCGGCCTACGGCATGATCGCCCTGGGCGAGGACCGCAGCCTGCTGCGGATGCTGTGTTTCGTCCTGATTCTGGCCGGGATCGTGGGGCTGAAACTGCTGTCCAGCCCCGGAAAGTGATCTTCAGACCCGCAGCGGATCGGCCTTGGCCAGCCGGTCGAACTGCATCAGGCTGGCCACCAGCGCCGGCATGTCCCGCAGCGGAATCATGTTCGGCCCGTCCGAGGGCGCCCGGTCCGGGTCTTCGTGCGTTTCGATGAAGACCCCGGCAATGCCAAGGCTGACGGCAGCCCGCGCCATGACGGGGGCGAACTCGCGCTGGCCACCCGAGCTGGAGCCCTGGCCGCCCGGCTGTTGCACCGAATGGGTGGCGTCCATGATCACCGGATATCCCGTCCGTGCCATGATCGGCAGGCTGCGCATGTCGGCCACCAGCGTGTTGTAGCCGAAGCTGACGCCGCGTTCGGTCAGAAGAATACGCTCGTTTCCGGTGCTGGAAACCTTGGCCGCGACATTGGCCATGTCCCAGGGCGCAAGGAACTGGCCCTTCTTGATGTTCACCACGGCACCCGTTTCCCCCGCAGCCAGAAGCAGATCGGTCTGCCGGCAGAGGAAGGCGGGAATCTGGATCACATCCACCACCGCGGCCGCCTCGCGCGCCTGGCCAGCGTCGTGAACGTCGGTAAGCACAGGAAGCCCCATTGCGCGGACCGCGGCCAGAACTTTCAGCCCCGCCTCGATCCCCAGACCCCGGCGTCCCGACAGAGAGGTGCGGTTTGCCTTGTCGTAACTGGCCTTGAACACATACTGCGCCCCGGCGGCAGCGCAGGCCTCGGCCATGCGGCCCGCGATCATCTGGGCATGGTCCAGGCTTTCCAGCTGGCACGGGCCGGCAATCACGAGAAGCGGCCGGTCGTTGCCGACGGTCAGCCCGCCGATCGTCACATCATTCATTTCAGGTTTCACTTCCCTAGGCAGAGACCTGTTCGCGCAGGATCGCTATGGTCATCGAGACCATCAGATAGATGCCAAGCATGATCAAGAGGCTGACCAGAGTGTTCTCGAAGGCGCGGGGATAGGCTGGCGCATCCGTCGGGATCGGCCGTACGGACATAGACAGGTATCGCACCTGCCGGTTCGCCTCGATCCGGGCAGTCTCCATCGATTGCAGGGACTGCGCCAGGATCATCTGGCGCGTCTGAAGATCGGCCTGTGCGACAAGCAGCTCCCCCTGCACTTCGGCCAGGCTGGTCGCATTTTCACCACCCTCGGTCATGCGGGCCCGCAGGGCGGCAATTTCGTTCTCGAGGGTGGCGATCCTGCGGATCAAGGGCTCCATCCTGGCCTGATTGGGGTTCTCGTTCGCCTGCATCTGAGCCAGCGACAGGCGATCCTGTGTCAGCTGGCCCTCGAGCGACGCAATCTGCGAGGTCAGAAGCCCGACTTCGGTTTCGGAAGAAAGAACCTTGTACTTCTCCTGCAGCTCGATCAGCCGGCGTTGCGATGCCGCCAGATTTGCCTGCGCCTCATCATAGCCGATCTGGGCATCGCGCATCTGGTCGGCCCGCAGCCGCTGGGTCAGATGGTCCACCTGTTCCTCGGCGTAGGCAACCAGCTGCTCGGCCCAGGCGGTGGCCACCTTAGGGTCTGCCGCCATGACCTCCATCCGGACGATGCCTTCCGTCGGGTCGTAGGAAATCTTCACGAAACGCTTATAGACCTTGTAGGCCTCTTCCATCGTCGCGTCGGGGCCAAGCCTTTGCAGCGGGTCGATGTTTTCCGATTGGAAATGCGCGCGAAAGCCGACATCCGCCTCTAGCCGCGCCATGGCCTCGCGCGATTGCAGATAGCCCTGAACGGCGATTGAATCCTGCGAGGTTGCAAGCGCCGTACCCGAGAACAGCCCGCCTAGCGCGCCCGAGGCGCCGCCGGCCGGTCCGGCCTGCTGAATCTGGAACTCTGCCCGTGTGGCATACATGGGCGTGGCGATCATGTAGAAATACCAGCCGGCCAGGAAGGCGGGCAACAGGACGAACACCGCCATCCGTGCCGCCAGCAGCGCGAGCCTGCGCCTGCGGCGGCGTGCGATGTCCTGCTGCATCCGCAGGATTTCTGCTGCCTGGTTGACCTGGGCCCGCTGTTCGGGCGATGGCGCCGAAATCGGCTGGGCGCGATCGGGCAGTTGAACCTCGTCGCCGGGCAGGCGGGCAAGGCTGCGCCCAGTTTCCGGGGCCGGGGCAGACCGCGGGACCACCTCCAGCATCGATGAGCGAGAGAAAGGTTCGATCCCGGCCCTGCGCAGTTGCAGGACGGCATCAAGGTCCGAACGGTGGGGGATGCCGTGCTGCTGTGCGACCATGCGGGCGCGGCGCAGCTGCCGTCCGGTCAGCCCTTCGGCCGCGATGGCAGCGATGGCGGCGTCATCAGGATCCTCGGCCTTCGGCAAAGCGGGCGTGTCCGCGCCGCTAGCCGCCGTTTCGGGGCGCCGGAAGTCCTGGGTTCCGAACCCGTCCTCGTGGTTGTCGAACGGCAGGTCCGACGCCGGCGCCGGGGCCGGCCGTTCCATGCGACGCAGGTAGAACCGTGCTGCCTTAGGCCTCGTAGTCATAGAGCCGTTTCGCTTCCTCGAGGGTCTCGAACTGGTAGAGTCTGCCATTCTTCAGGACGGCGGCAGATCGGCAGAACTTCTGAAGCGTCTGCGGTGAATGCGACACGATGACGACCGTGGCCTTCTGCAAGCGTTCCTTCAGGATGTTTCCCGCCTTTCGGTTGAATTCGGCATCCGAAGTTGCGGGCATGCCTTCGTCGATGAGATAGATGTCGAATTCGATCGAAAGGAGAAGCGCAAAGGAAAAGCGTGACCGCATCCCAGAGGAATAGGTCGCAAGCGGCATGTCGAAATATTCGCCAAGGCCGCAGACCCAGCGGCAGAAGCTTTCCACATAGTCGGGGTCCAGCCCGTAAATGCGTGCGATGTGGCGACTGTTTTCCCTTGCCGAATGCCTGGCGTTCACCCCGCCCATGAAGCCCAGCGGAAAGGACACGCGCGACGTCTTGCGGATGATCCCTTCGTCAGGTTTTTCGAGGCCCGCCATCATGTTGATGATCGTGGTCTTGCCGGCCCCGTTCTCGGCAAGAATGCCGAGGGATCTGCCAAGGTTCACCCGGAACGAGGCGCGGTCGAGGATGACCTTGCGCTGCTTGCCCGTCCAGAACGATTTCGAGACATCCTGAAACTCGATCATTCCTGCCTCTGAGTTCCGTTCTTCTGCCCCGGTGCCGGTGCGGTCCCCCGGCCGGTCTACGAGCCTAGCGTTAACATTCCGTTTGTGGCGGTAAAAGGGCCTGGGCCTGGCATCGCCGCGTGTCGTCCTGCCATCACGGAGATTTTCCTGCCTTGCGCTGCGCCCCTGCAAGCACAAGGGCCACCGGCCCCGCCAGCAGGCTGATGGCCAGGCCAAGGCGGGCTGCCTCCTGCATCACGCCGCCCGGCAGGGCGGTTTCAATTGCCACCAGCGGCACGGTGAAACCCATCGTCATGATCACTGCAATGGCCATGATGTCGCGCAGGCTGACGCCAGCGGGCAGCCGCAGCCCAAGGGCGGCAGCAAGACCAAGGCCAACGATCAGCATTCCCAACGGACGACCGAGCCAGAGCCCCGCTAGGGTTACCAATGTCGTCGGCGTGAAGGCCGCAAGATCGACCCCGCCGCGTGTCAGGCCGAACAGGAACAGCACCACGGTCAGCGGCCGGACAAGGGCATGGGCCAGCCGGTTCAGCGGGTCGTGCAGCAGCTCTTCGACTTCCGCAAGCAGCCCGAAGCTGTGGTTGGCATGGGCAATGGCAGGGACAATCGGCAGAAGCCCCAGCGCAGGCGGCAGGCCAGAGGCTGCGACCCCCAGCCACGAAACCAGCCCCGCCAGCACATAGGGCCACAGAACCTGCCGGGCCCGCAGTGCCCGTTCGAAAGATGCGGCCAGCGGCGTCCGGCCCAGTGTCGCCCAGATGCACAGCGCAGCGCCGAGCGGCAGGCCCAGCCAGATCGGTTGCAGTGCCGCAAGGGGCCGGGTCAGCCCCAGGACAAGCAGCGCAAGAATGTCGGTGGCGATCGTCAGCACCAGAAGAAGATGCAGGGCCGGATGGCCTGGCCCGAACAGGCTGCGTCCGACCAGAAAGCAGATGACCACATCCGACCCCAGCGGCACCTGCCAGCCGCTGCCGAGGCTCGCCTTTTCGGCCGTCTCGAACAGGGTGGCGGCCAGCATCCAGACGCCGCCAGCGCCGAACATCCCGCCGAGAGACAGGCCGAGCGGCAGGATTGCCTGTCTGCCGTGCAACGCCCCGCGCGGAAGGGCCAGCGCCTCCCACAGCTCCTTTCCAATGAAGAAAAAGAACATCGCCATCAGCCCGTCAGAGACAACGGACATCGGGGTCAGGGCAAGGGGCAGCGGCCGGAGCCAGGCCGGCAGCGCAATGTCGGCAAGCCGGAATTCGATCGCATCGTAATAACTGGCCGGCGACAGGTTGACCCACACCGTGGCCAATATGGCACCCCCCAGAAGGGCACGGGCGAAGCGGGTGACAAAAGGCGATACGCGATACATGGCTCTGGCCGGTTTTGCGCTATCTGAGCGCGGATCACCGGGCGCTGCAATGGCTGTCTGGGCTTGCGTCCTGCCGCGAGAGGGGGCAGGTGTCCGGGATGGGGCTTGTCGAGGACATCCGTGATTGCAGGCTGTGTTCGGGCCGGTTCGCAGCCACGGCAACGGCGCACCAGCCGCGGCCAGTGGTGTGGTTTCGCACCGGTGCGCGCCTGTTGATCGCCGGTCAGGCGCCGGGTTCGCGCGTACACGCCAGCGGACGCCCGTTCACCGACCGCTCGGGTGACCGGCTGCGCGATTGGACGGGGCTGGCGGAAGACGAATTCTATGACTTGTCGCGCGTGGCGATCGTGCCCATGGCCTTCTGCTTTCCCGGCTATGACGCGAAAGGGGCCGACCTTCCGCCTCCGCCGATCTGTGCGGCGACCTGGCGTGCACGGACCATCGCGGCGCTTGGAACGGTGTCGCTGACGCTGCTGGTTGGCGGTGCGGCAATCCGTTGGCACCTTGGACTGCAGAAGGTGACGGCGGCCGTGGCACAGTGGCGCGCCTGGGCGGAAAGGGGCGTCTTCCCCTTGCCGCATCCCTCGTGGCGGAATACCGGGTGGCTCAGGCGCAATCCCTGGTTCGAGGCTGACCTGGTTCCCGAATTGCGTGCCCAGGTGCGGAGGCTGATGGATGAGTGAGATCGTGACCCTGCTCGATGCGGCCCATGCCGCCGTCTCGGCCGATCCGGAAAACGAGGCGCTGCGTCTGCGCTTTTTCGAGCGGCTGGCTGATGGCGAACTGGTGATCCTGCTGGAGCGCGAGGCAGTCGGCGAAAGCCTTGAACCCAAGGTCTTCGAGCTGGAGGCGGGACCGGTAGTGCTGGCTTTCGATCGCGAGGAACGGCTTGCCGCCTTTACCGGCGGCATCGCGCCCTATGCCGCGCTGCCGGGGCGGGTGGTCGCAGGCCTGCTGAAAGGGCAGGGGATCGGGCTGGGGGTGAACCTGGGTGTTGCGCCGTCCTCGATGCTGCTGCCGCCCGAGGCAATGGATTGGCTGGCTGAGGCACTGGATGGCGGACCGGAAGAAGCCGAGGCGGTGCCGGAGGAATTCCTGCCCCCATCGGTGCCCGAATCTGTGCTGGCGGGCCTGGACGCCAAGCTTGCCCGAGCTGGCGGTCTTGCGGTGGCCGCAGTGCTGGCCGGGGTGCGCTACCGTGACGGTCGGTGGGGGCATCTTCTGGCGCTGCTCGATGCGGTGCCCGGAGCAGAGGAGGCATTGGCGCGCGCGATCCGCGAAGCGCTGGTCTTTTCCGGAATCGAGGCGGGCGAACTGGATGTGACCTTCCTGCCGGCATCAGACCCCGTCGCCCTGGCGATGGCACGGGTGGGCCTGCGCTTCGACCTTCCCGCACCGGAACGTGCCGAAGCGCCGCCCGCGCCCGGACTTGACCCGTCGCGCCCGCCGAAACTGCGGTAATCGAAAGGAGCGGCTGCCGCCGCAGGCCTTGCGTCTCGCCTCTGGCCGTTCCGGCCAACCGGCTCGGGATGTGGTGGTTTTCTACCCCCACGCCCCCGGAGGATATTTGGGCGGAGAGGAAGGCTATTTTGGGGTATTATATTACCCTAAATTCAAGGCATTGATTATACTGAATTAAATCTTCCACCAGGCGCTTGACGCAGAGTAGAGCTTCGGCGATAAGCCGGCATCCGAGATTCCGGGGCAGTCGTGCCCCCTATTCGTTGGGAACCACGATGAAAACCTTCACCGCTACTCCGGCGGACATCGAGAAGAAGTGGATCCTGATCGACGCCGAGGGCGTCGTTCTGGGCCGCCTCGCCACGATCGTCGCCAACATCCTGCGCGGCAAGAACAAGCCGACCTTCACCCCCCACATGGACATGGGTGACAACGTGATCGTCATCAACGCCGACAAGGTGCAGATGACCGGCAACAAGCGCAACGACAAGGTCTATTACTGGCACACCGGCCATCCGGGCGGCATCAAGCAGCGGACCGCGCGCCAGGTGCTGGAAGGCGCCCACCCCGAGCGCGTGGTGATCAAGGCGGTCGAGCGCATGATCACCCGCAATCGCCTTGGCCGTCAGCAGATGACAAATCTGCGCGTCTATGCCGGCCCGTCGCACCCGCACGAGGCGCAGCAGCCGACAGTTCTGGACGTCAAGTCCATGAACCCGAAGAACACCCGGAGCGCGTGATCATGGCCGACATCAAATCTCTCGACGACCTGAAATCGGCCGTGGGTTCGGCACCCGCCGCCGTCGAGGCCGCGCCGCGCCAGCCTGTCCGCGACAAGCTCGGCCGGTCCTATGCCACCGGCAAGCGCAAGGATGCGGTTGCCCGCGTCTGGGTCAAGCCGGGTTCGGGCAAGGTTGTGGTCAACGGCAAGGACATGGCGACCTATTTTGCCCGCCCGGTGCTGCAGATGATCCTGAAGCAGCCGTTCCAGGTGGCCAATGTCGAAGGCCAGTTCGACGTGTATGCCACCGTGGCTGGCGGCGGGCTGTCGGGCCAGGCCGGCGCCGTGAAGCACGGCATCTCGAAGGCGCTGCAGCTTTACGAACCCTCGCTGCGCCCGGCGCTGAAGGCGGCTGGCTTCCTGACCCGCGACAGCCGCGTGGTCGAACGGAAGAAGTACGGCAAGCCGAAGGCCCGCCGGTCGTTCCAGTTCTCGAAGCGCTGATCCGGTTCGTTCAGGCCGGATACACGATGCCAGCGGCCGCGGATTTCCGCGGCCGTTTCTTGTTGCTTCGCAGCAGAGGTGCGGGCGGTTTCTGCCGATGGCCGAGCCCTTCGTCACAGGCGGCAGACGCCGCCATGCGTTCGCGCTGCATCGAAGGCGTCACTGTCGCGACGGCGCTGTGGTGCAGGCAGGGTGGGACAATGACCGAATTCTGGCCGCCAGGCGCGCGCATCACCCCTGGAACAAGGTGTATTGCGGCTGCGCGGGAAGTGGCCTGACAAGGTGAAGCTTGTCCTGTGCCACCCGGGATCCGATTGTCCATACCCGCCCCGGCGGCCAAAGGGCAAAGGCTGCAGCGGCCAGCAAGCCGTTCTCCGACTTCCGGTCCAGAAAGTCGCGATACAGGAATTTTCCGCGCACTTGTCGGGCATGTCGCCGGATCATCGCAAACGCCGGGTCGGAAGGGTCGATCGCATCCAGATGTCGCCGGGATGCACGGTAGAGTTCCAGAAGATCTCTTGTCCGGTGCTGCCCGCTCAGCGATGCCGCCCGCACCTGTGCCGCATAGCCGATGCGTCGGGTCGCAAGGAACCGTGCTCCGCGCATCATCATGCGGACATAGAGATCGTAGTCTTCACCCAGTCGGATGGACTCATCGTAGCGCAGCCCTTGTCCGTCGAGGAACGCCCGCGACAGGACGGGCTTCAGAAATCCCAGCTCGCCGCGAGGACGTTTCCGGTGGGCGATGTTACCCTGCACGAATGTCGCCAGCGAAAGATCGGTAAAGTCTGCCGGCATGGTGACCGGGACAATTGGGGGCCACGGGGCGCGATCTGGGTCGACGAACAGGATGTTGTCGGCAACAAGCTCTGCCACGGGCGCAGCGGCAAGGGCGGCAAAGCGACCTGGCAGGATCAGGTCATCTGAATCCAGTATCGCGATCCGTGGGGCCCGGCTGATGGCGATTCCAAGGTTGCGGGCGGCCGAAGGCCCGGCGTTCCGTGACTGTCGGACGACCTTCAGCCGTCGTGACCCGTCATCTGCAGCCATGGCGGCCTGATCGCTGTCATCTGTGGACGCATCGTCCACGACCACGACCTCAGATACTTCCGGCTCTGCCAGGGCTGAAGCAACCGCAGAGCCGATCGTGCTTGCGGCATTGAATGCGGCAATGATGACACAGACCTCCGACCCGGAATTCTGCACCACAGTTCATCCTCGGGCTGCGAACAGCTTGCGAAAAAACGATAGATCAGTGCGGGATGCGGAACAAGGCCATAGCCGCGCCGTCAAAGACCTCTGCCTGCAACGTGGCCTTGCATCGCGGCACTTGGCAGAAAAAAAAGGCCGGGAAAGCCCGGCCCAGTCAGGGGTAGGAAGAGTGGGGACTTCAGGCTCGCCAGAACGGCTTGGCCGCCTCGATTCGCGCCTGTTCGGGCGAAAGTCCGATGTCGCGCAGCAGATGCGCATCAAGATGTCCGAGGGACTGGCGTTCGCGCTGCCGGATGATTGCTTCGGAAAGAGTACGGACCAAACGGCTGACCAGGCCGGACCGGCCGGCAAAGGGAAGGGTTCTGATGTCGCTGCGGTACATCGCAGCCTCCTGTGATTTGTATTGATACAATTGGAACATTTCTGTAGGAACACTGTAGCAAGGGTTTTCAATGAGTCGCCAGAGGATTATTGTGCCAGATACAAATTGGGTGCCGAATCTGAGTCAATTTCCCGGACCAAAGTATCTTGCCCTCTCGCGGGCCTTGCGCGAGGCGATCCGCAGCGGTGAACTTCCCCCGGATTCCCAATTGCCTACGGTGCGCGATCTGGCCTGGCGGCTGCATCTTACCCCAGGCACCGTTGCCCGGGCCTATCAGTTGGCAACCCAGGAAGGTCTGGCTGCCGCAACGGTGGGCCGCGGCACTTTTGTTGCGGCACAATCGCCACGCCTTGGGCCTACACAGCCTTTGTATACCGAACGGGTAACCGGCGGGGCGACCGGGCTTGTGGACCTGCGTCCGCCGCTGGTACCCGAGGTGGGCCAGGCCGAGGCGTTCCGCGCTGCCCTTCTGGAGATGGCGGAAGCGACGGGGCAGGGCTGGCTGGACTACACCAGCCAGCGGGGCGAGGCCGCCTTGCGGGCAGAGATCGTGGCCTGGATGGGCGACCGCATCCTGGGGCCGATCGGGCCGGATGACGTGGCGCTGACCCATGGCGGGCAGAATGCGATCTCGCTGATCTTCGACTGCTGCCTCCGCGGCGAGCGTCCGGTGGTGCTGATCGAGGAGCTGGCCTATCCCGGTTTCCGCTACGCGGCCCGCGCGGCGCGGGCCGAAGTGGTGGCTGTCGAGATAGACGAACACGGCATGGTGCCTGCCGCGCTCGAGGCTGCCTGCCGTCGGCATGGTGCCCAGGTGCTGTGTCTGACGACCGAGGCGCAGAACCCCACGACCGGACGGATGCCGGTGAGGCGGAGGCAGGAAATTGCCGATATTGCCAGAAGTTACGATCTTCAGGTGCTTGAGGATGACTGCTATTCGGTTGCCGAAAGTGATATCCCCTCGTTGCGTGCGCTGGCCCCGGAAAGGGTGTGGCTGGTGGGGTCTGTATCCAAGACCATCTCGGCCGCATTGCGCTTCGGCTATGTGATCTGTCCGTCCGGCATGGGCGAGGCCGGTCGGCTGACGGCGCAATACGGCTTCTTTGCCCTGTCTCGGCCGGTGGCCGACTTGATGCTGCATCTGTTCCGCAGTGGGGCGGCTGCGGACATCAAGTCGAAGGTTCAGGCCGAATTCGCCGCCCGCCAACAGATTCTGCTGAACCTTCTGGGCGGATATGACCTGTGCTGGCAGCCGGGTGTGCCCTTTGTCTGGCTGCGCATGCCACAGGGTTGGCGTGCTTCGACCTTCGTGCGCATGGCCGAAGCACGCGGAGTGCTGCTGCGTTCGGCCGACGAATATGCGCTGGTCCACGCGCGCGCACCGAATGCGATCCGCATCGCCATCGCCGCGAACCTGCCAAGGCATGATTTTGTCGCAGCCGTAACCACGCTGGCCGAATTGCTGGCGCGGCCCCCCGCAGATCTGACCGTCTGAGACCGGAATTTCCGACCTGTTGCAGGAATGACTCGCTCACGCCGCTGTGATTCGGCGGGGCAATTGACCGGATTGGCCTGCCTGACAGAAAGTCGGGTCACGAGCGGATATGGCGAGAGTCCGAAAATGGGCCTGCAATCGACCTTTCATGCGCCCCATGGGGGCGCAGATTTTCTTGGCTGGCGCAAGACGCGCAAGGGCACGACCGAGATTGTCTATGACGACGGCGTGGCGCGGCGCATGGTCTGGCGCGTGGCTGGCGACGACCCGTCCGAGGCACGGATTGCCGATGCGCTGCGCGTGGCGGTCAGCTCTGTCCGCGTCGTGCCGACGCTTTACGATGAGCTGAAGAAACGCGCCATTGCCATTGAACGCGTGGCAGGCTAGGTCCGCCCCCGGCCCGCGACCGGATGCCCGGAAGGCGCCCGCCTTCCGGCACCGGTTGTCGTGGCCTGCGATGGCCCTCTTGCCTTGGCGGGGTGCGTCGGGCTAGATTTGATCAAATAGCGGGGCCGGGTACCGCGCCGGGTAGAATGGCGTGGGCAGGACAGGGGGAAACATGGCTGCGACGCCTAAGTCCGAGGCCAGGGCGGGCCTCAAGCTCATCAGTCCGACGGCAATCTACGTCATCCTTCTTCTGGCTGTGCCTCTGGCGACCGTGCTGGTGTATTCGGTGATGACGGGCGGCCGCGGCGTGGTGGCGCTGCCGCTGACCATCGAGAACTATGCCCGGCTGTGGTCGCAGCCGGTCTACGGCTTCATCATGTTCAAGTCGTTGATGGTGGCGCTTACGGTGACGCTGATCACTGTCCTGCTGGCCTATCCTGTCGCCTACTACGTCAGCTTCCATGTCAGGCCGGAACGGAAAAGCCTGTGGCTGTTCCTGATCACCATTCCCTTCTGGACCAGCTACATCATCCGCGTAAGCCTGTGGTTCGTGATCCTGGGCTATGACGGTGTTCTGGACCGCGCGCTGATTTCGCTGGGGATCATGGATACCCAGTTGAACTTTGCCAGCTACGGGATCCCGGCGATCATCTTCGTTCTGGCCCACGCCTATGCGCCGTTTGCCGTTCTGCCTGTCTTCGTGAGCCTCGAGAAGGTCGATCGCAGCCTGTTGGAGGCCGGCCAGGACCTGGGCGAGACGCGCTGGCGCACCTTCCTGCGCGTGACCTTGCCGCTTTCGATGCCGGGCGTCATTGCTGCTGCGCTGATCGTCTTCATCCCGACAGTCGGCGACTATGTGACCCCGCGTCTGGTGGGCGACGGCAAGGAGCCGATGATCGCCAACTTCATCGAGACGCAGCTCCTGCGCCTGCAGAACATGCCGCAGGGGTCGGCCTTTGCCGTGGCCTCGATGACGATGGTGGGTATCGTCAGCATCGCCTTCGTCCTGTTGAACCGCCGTTTCCTGCGAGGGCAGAAATGAAGAAGGCTCCGATCCTGCGCGGCTTCACGCTGGCCTATCTGCTGTTTCTGTACAGCCCCATCATCCTGCTGCCGATCTTTGCCTTCAACGACAGCCGGGTGGTCGCCTTTCCACTCACCGGGTTCACACTGAACTGGTTTTCCGAGATGCTGGGCGACGTGAACCTGCGCAATGCGGCGAAGAACAGCCTGATCATCGCGCTTTCGGTTGCCTCCCTTTCCACCGTGCTGGGCATTTTCGCTGCCCGCGCCTCGGTTCGCTACAGCTTTCCGGGCAAGGCACCGCTGATGGGGCTGATCATGCTGCCCCTGGTGTTGCCCGAAATGATCGTGGCCATGGCGCTTCTGGTCGTGCTTCTGTCATTGAACATCACGCTGTCCCTGCTGACCGTGATCATCGGCCAGACGCTGATCTGCACTCCCTTTGCCGTGGCGATCCTGACCTCGGCCTTCCAGTCACTTGACCGCTCTCTGGAAGAGGCGGCGATGGATCTGGGCGAAACGCAGTGGTCGACCTTCCGGCTGATCATCCTGCCACTGGTCATGCCCGGGATTCTGGTCAGCTTCCTGATCTGTTTCACCATCTCGTTCGATGAGTTCATCATCGCGAACTTCCTGGGTTCGGGCCAGCCGATCCTGTCGGTCTATATCTTCGGCCAGTTCCGCTTTCCGGCCAAGGTTCCGTCCATGCTGGCGCTGGGGACGGTGCTGGTCCTGTTCTCGATCATCCTGCTCGGCGTGGCCGAGTATTTCCGTCGCCGTGGCATCGCCAAGGCCGGCGGCAAAGATACCGGAGGCTTCCTGTGACCTTTTCCGACGACCGCCCGACGATGATCGAGTTCCGGGATGTCCACAAGTACTACGGCGACTACCACGCGCTGCGGGGGATCAACGGCACGATCAAGGCCGGGGAGTTCTTCTCGCTGCTCGGGCCTTCGGGCTGTGGCAAGACCACGCTTCTGCGCACCATCGCCGGGTTCGAGGATATATCCTCGGGCGTCGTGATGATAGACGGCAAGGACATGGCCGGCGTGCCGCCGAACGTGCGCCCCACGAACATGGTGTTCCAGTCCTATGCGATCTTTCCGCACATGACGGTCGCTGAAAACGTGGGCTTCGGGCTGCGCAAGGATCCACGCTCTAAGCAGGAAAAGGCCCGCGCCGTGGCCGAGGCGCTTGAGATGGTGGGGCTGAAGGGCTTCGGCAATCGTGCGGCGCATGCGCTGTCTGGTGGGCAGCGCCAGCGGGTGGCGCTGGCGCGCGCGCTGATCCTGAAGCCCAAGGTCCTGCTTCTGGACGAGCCGCTGTCGGCACTCGACAAGAAGATGCGCGAACACATGCAGGTTGAGCTGATCAAGCTGCAACGCCAGGTCGGCATCACCTTCATCCTGGTGACGCACGACCAGGAGGAGGCGCTGGTCATGTCCGACCGCATTGCCGTCATGTTCGAAGGCGAGATTGCCCAGCTTGCCGATCCCGAAACCCTTTATCGCCGGCCCAATTCGAAGAAGGTCGCCGATTTCATCGGCACGATGAACTTCATCCCGGCCGAGGTGCTTTCGGAAAGCGGTGACAAGGTGGAGGTAGAGGCCAAGGGGCTTGGTCGGGTCACCATCGACGCTTCGGCGGCGCCAGCCGCGAAAGGGGAAAGCCCGGTCGTGGGTCTTCGACCAGAGACGATGACCTTGCTCTATGACGACCAGAAGGCGATCGAGCGCGAGACTGCCGGGGTCATCGACGAGGTGATCTATTTCGGCGACATGACCTATTACGATGTCTATCTTGGCGGCACTGATGTCGAGGTGCGTCTGTCCATGCGAAACGTTCCCGGACGTCCGGTTCTGGATGTGGGAGAGAAGGTGCGCGTGGCCTGGAGTCCCTCGGCGCTGGTGCTGTTCCGCTAGGGCTGCACCCCTGCATCACGCCTCTGGCCGTTCCGGCCAACCGGCTCGACCAAGCGGGGGTCTGATACCCCCGCGCACCCGTGGAGTGTTTCGGAAGAAGCAAGCACACTTGCTCTTTTCCAAATGCTCTCAGGGGGCTTGGGGGCAGAATGCCCCCATCGCCGAGGAGGAGCGCGCAGGCGCGACGACGAGTGGAAAGCTGTGCGGCCGCACGGCCGCGCCGCATCAGAGGTCGGGGGCCAGCAGGCCCAGGCCACGCAGATAGATGCCGATGGCCGTTTCCAGCAGATCCTCGGGCGGCCAGGGCTGCGGGCCGCCATTGCCGCGCAGGAACAGTTCCACCACCCCATGGCTGACGGCCCAGACGTGGGCCGAGATCATGCTGGCCGGCGGGCGCCGGTCTGCGGGCAGGCCGCGCGCCAGGTTGTCTGCGGCCCGGTCCATCGTTGCCCGCGCCTTGGCGGCAACCTGCGCAAGGTCGGGATGTTTTCCCGGCTGCAGCCCGCTTTCGAACATGGCCTGATAATGGCCGGGATATTTGCGTGCGAAGGCCAGATAGGCGCGACCTGTTGCCTCGAAGGCAGCAATCGGCGAGGGGCGGCCTTCGTCAAAAGCGTATTCCAGAAGTGCCGCGAAAATGTCGAAGCCTTGCCTCGCGACCTCGGCCAGAAGGTCGTCGCGCCCCGCGAAATGCCGATAGACGGCCGCCGGTGTCACGTCCGCCGCCTTTGCGGCCTCGGACAGGGTAAAGCCCTGCGGCCCCTTTGCGACGATCAGCGTCAGCGCGGCCTCGACAAGGGCCTGCCGCAGGTTTCCGTGATGATAGCCGCGCTTCAAGGTCAGTCCTTCGGCCGAAGCTTCGGCCCGCCGCATATGCTGCTATCGACCTTGCCGATGGCCTTCGCGTCCTTGCCCGCATAGTCCACCGCGCCCAGGATCGTCTGGATCGCGGCGATGCGGGCACGCTTCTTGTCGTCGGACAGGATCACCGTCCAGGGTGCATTGCTGAAATGGGTGCGCTTCATCGTCTCGTCGATGGCGGCGCAGTAGTCGTCCCACTTCGCCAGGCCGTCCACGTCGATCTTCGAGAGTTTCCACTGCTTCAGAAGATCCTGTTCCCGCGCAAGGAAGCGGCGCAGCTGCTCTGCGCGCCCGACCTCCAGCCAGAGCTTGAGGAAGATGATGCCCTCATCGACGATCATCTGTTCGAATTCCGGCAGTTGGCGGAAGAACTTTTCGCGCTGGTCCGGCGTGCAGAAGCCGAAGACATGTTCGATCATCGCTCGGTTGTACCAACTGCGGTCGTAAAGTGCGATTTCGCCCTGTGCCGGGAACCAGTCGACATAGCGCTGGAAATACCACTGCTGGCTTTCGCGTTCGGTCGGTTTCGGCAGGGCCACGACATAGGCCTGCCGCGGGTTCAGGTTCTCGGTCGCCACCTTGATGGTCCCGCCCTTGCCGGCGGCGTCGCGCCCCTCGAAGATCACGATCATCCGCTGGCCCGAGGCCTTGATACCGGCCTGCATCTTGGCCAGTTCGATCTGAAGCGCGCTCATGTGGGTGTCATAGTCCTTGCGCTTCATCTCTTCCCGATAGGGGTAGGATCTTGTCAGGATCTCGTCCTTGCCGCCCTGTTCGATGGCCTTGCGCACGGCTTCGGGTGCGCCTTCGCGGAAATAGCGGCTGATTGCACCGTCGAATGGCAGGGTCATGTTGGGCCTCCCGTTTTGCCGCAGTATGGCGAATGGTCCGGTCAGCGCAATGCGGCGCGGTCGATGGCTGTGATCACCGTTTCGGGGTGCGAATGATGTGGCATGTGGCCGGCGCCCTTGATCACGGTCAGCCGCGCGTCGGGCAGCAGCCGCGAAAGCGGGCGTGAGTGGATGTCGATCGGAACGATCCTGTCCGCGCTGCCATGGATAAGCTCGACCGGCAGGGTCAGATCCCGGTAGCGGTGCTGCATCCCGACCAGTTCGGCGCGCAGAGCATTGACTTGGGCGGCATTCGCGGCCAGGGACTGACGCCGAAGGATCAGCGGCATGCCCAGGTGTTCTTCATAACCGGGTGGAACAGGGTCCGGCGCAAAGACATCGGCAGTGGCAGACCGGATATAGGCCCGCGGCACGAAGGCCGAGGCCAGCGGGACGGCCAGCGCCCGGCCGGGTTTCGTCGCGGTGACCCTGTACCAGGGGTCAAGCGTGCCGGGCCAGGGCAGCGAGGGCGAGCCAACCAGAACCAGCGACCGCGGTCCGCCCTCCAGCGCCCAGGCCAGCGCAACCGCGCCGCCGTAGCTTTGTCCAAGAACCACGGGATTGCGGACGCCAAGCCGCGCCAGCCCCGCCGCGATGTGCCGTGCCTGCGCGCGCAGCGACACCTCGTCAAGCGGGTCGGAATGGCCAAGGCCGGGGCGGTCAACCACTGTCACGCGGAACCGGTCGGTCAGCCGGTCGCGCAAGGCATGGGTGAGGTCGCGCAGGGAACCGGAGGCCCCGTGAATCATCACCAGATCGGGGCCGCTGCCGACCATTTCGTAATGCAGCTTCCGACCTTCGACAGGGATGAAATCGCCCGACGGGGGATAGGCTGCCAGAGCCGCCGCCTCGCGTGCCGAGGCGCGCCAGTGCGTGGCGCCGGCAATGGTCAAGGCTGCGATGAGGAGGCTAGCGGCCAATCTCGTTCAGGTCATATGGCGTGGTCTGGTAGATCTCGTTGATCCAGTTGCCATATAGAAGATGGGCGTGGCTTCTCCACCGGTTCAGGGGCGGCATCGCGGGGTTGTCATCGGGGTAGTAGTTCACCGGCACGTTGATCGGCGTGCCATTGGCCACGTCGCGGTCGTATTCCTGTTTCAGCGTGTCGCTGTCGTATTCGAAGTGGTTGAAGATGTAGAGCGCCCGATGCGCTGCATCCTCGACCAGACAGGGGCCGACTTCGTCGGAGCCAAGCAGTGTCTTCAGGCCCGGAACGGCGTCGATCTCGGCCTGTTTCATCTCGGTCCAGCGGCTGACCGGGATCACGAAGTCATCCGAGAAACCGCGCAGATAGGGCGATGTCGGGCAAAGGTTCCTGTGCCGGAAGCAACCGAAGGCCTTGGCCGGCAGCATGTGTTTCTGGACCCGGTGGAAATGGTAGATCATCGCCATCCCCCCCCAGCAGACGCCGAAGGTGGAATGCACGTTGGTCTGGGTCCAGTCGAAGACTTCGCACAGTTCGCCCCAATAGGTGACTTCCTCGAAGGGCAGGTGCTCGACCGGTGCGCCGGTAATGATGAGGCCGTCGAACTTTTCTTCCTTCACCTCCTGGAAGGGTCGGTAGAAGGTTGCCATGTGTTCGGCCGCGGTGTTCTTCGTCTGATGCTCCGTCATGCGGATCAGTTGCAGGTCGATCTGCAGGGGCGTGGCGCCAATCAGGCGGGCGAACTGGTTCTCTGTCTGGATCTTCTTCGGCATCAGGTTCAGAAGCCCGATGCGCAGCGGGCGGATGTCCTGCCGCGCCGCGCGTTCGGGCGTCATGACCATGACGCCCTCGTTCCGCAGAACTTCAAAGGCGGGCAGGGTCTCGGGCAGGGTGATGGGCATCTTTCGCGTCCTTCTGGAGCGGTGGATGTAGAGGGATCAGACCTGACGATCAAGCGCGCGGGCGATCAGAGCGTCGAAGTCTGTGGCGGTGCGCACGGCTGACACCTCTTCCGCCGTCACGGTGACGCCCCAGCGCGCCATGGCGGCATAGCGCGGCTGGCGGTGTGCCAGCGCGCGGGCATAGGTCCAGCGCACGAAATGATCTGGATCGCAGGATTCTTCAGTAACATCGTGGGTTGCGCGGTATTCTTCCCACATCGCATGAAGAAAGTCCGGCTGGTAATACATCGGCTTGGGCGCGCGATCGAAGCGGCGGACCAGTTCTGCCGTATGCGCCTCGGACCCCTTGATCCAGACCAGAAGCAGCGTGTCGGACAGCTGCCGCATCACCGGGTCGCCGGGATCGTCCGGCTCCACAACCTCGCAGATCGAGCCGGAGGTGTCGCAGACGAAATTCGGATAGCCGTAGATCTCCTCGGCCCGTTCGATGAAGCGGGCGGTGTCAAGGGTAGCTGCGATTTCGGCCTGGCGGTGCTGTTCCTGCCGCTTCATGTATTCGGCAAAGGGCACGCCGCCTCGTGCCGGGTCGCCGGGCTTTCCCAGATAGGTGGACAGGGGCGCAAGGTTGTCGAAGGTGATGTTCGACGCGATGTAGACGCTGTCGGTCATCAGCAATTCCCGAAGCAGCGGCACCTTCATCGCCTCGCGCTTGAAATTGTCGGCGATGTATTCGCCCATGTAGCGGGTGCCGATCCGGTAATCGACCGAGTAGTGGAACCACGACCCCTGGTCGCGCAGCATGTTGGCAAGATGGGTCTTGCCCAGGCCCGACATGCCGAACAGCATCACCCGCTTGCGTGGGGCGGCCAGATAGTCCTTGCCGGAAGCATATATCATCGCGTCACCTCTTCGCGGCCTGTGTTAGCCGCGTGCCTTTGGCTTCACAACGAAAAACCCCGCCAGAAGGCGGGGTTTGCAGCGGCAGTACGCAAGGCTCAGAAGGTGTAGCCGACGCGGATCCCGACACCAAGCCCATGGTTTCCGCTGAAGCTTGCGCTGACCGGCGGGTTCGTCGTCGCATCACCGATATCGACATACCGGATGCCGCCGGTGATCTTGAGGCTGTCCATCGTATAGGTGACGGCAAGGCCCGCGCTTCTGAACCCGTCGGTTGGGCCGAGGTTGCCCGTCAGTTCGCCATCGGCCGGCTCATAGCCAAGGATCACCGCGCCGGACCAGTTTTCGCTGAAGCGTCTTCCGATGCCAAGATTGTAGGTCACCCGATCGTTCGGATAATCGACCAACGCTTGCCCCGAGGTGGCGAGCAGATAGGCAGGCGGTGCGATCACGAATTCCGACCAGTCCACCCAGCGGATCGAACCGAACAGCAGTGTGTCCTTGGCGATGCCCGTCTGGAATTCCAGGTTGAGAGATTGCGGCACCTCTGTCTCGAAGCCGGCGGCCACCACGCCGAATTCAAGCGACTCCAGTTGATGCGTGATCGCCGAATTGTAGGTCAGCGCCACCCGCGCGGCAATCTCGGGCTTTTCCCAAGCGACACCAACGACATAGCCGAATTCGGAATCGTCATTTGTGTCGAGCGTGTAGCCCCCCAATACCGGATGCGACACCAGCGGTATCGACACCTCGCCGTGCACGGTCTGATACCGCAGGCCGCCATAGAGCGAGACGTTGCTTTCGAACCTGTAGCGCAGCAGGGCGGTGACGGCGCTGGACGTCAGCGTCGCGGTTGTTCCGGCAAGCGGATAGGACAGCGGTCCGAATGTGCCGGGGTAGGCCACATCGGCGCCGATCGGCTGGTCCACGATGACGGCAAGGGCCATCCGGTCGCCGATGTCCATCTTGTAGCCGAGACTCCAGGAATTGAAGCTTGACGACATGTCGCCCGAAGGAAGCAGCCCGCCCAGAACCGAGCCTGTGACCGTCGGATCGAAATGCCCGAAGCTCAGTTCCGCGTAGCGGCCCTTCTCCAACAGGATCGCGACTGATTGTGTCGAACGCTCGACACCCCCGGCCTGCGCCCCGGATGCAGCGGCCGCCAGCGCGGCGGCCGAGCAGAGAATACGTTTCATTTCCCCCATCCCATTTGCGAGATTTCCCCTGACCGAAACGCTAAGCGCAGGTTGAAAACCGGTCAATTGATGACGCCGCGTCACGGATTCGTGACCTTGCGCTGTTGCCTGTCCGCACGGGTTTCGGCGTTCAGATTGATCCATATGCCCAGAAAGATCAGGCCGGCGCCCAGGAACAGGCTGGCCTCGACCGGTTCGGCGTAGAACACCGCGCCAATGGCCGCGATGATCGGCAGGCGGGCGAAATCGACCGGCACCACCACATTGGCCGGCGCCAGCGACAGGGCCGTGGTCAGGCAGAGATGCGCAGTCACGCCCGCAACTGCGATGACGCAAAGCCACGGCAGGGTGGCCAGTGATGGCAGTGCAACCCTGCCGTCCCACAGCACCATGACGCCACCCAGAACCGCCTGCATCAGCGTCAGCCAGAACAGGATCGCGATGATGGGCTCGTTCCGGGTCAGCCGCTTGGTCATCAGCGTCGTCGAGGCGAAGAAGAAGGCGGCGCCGGCGGCGGCCATGATGCCCGGGTCAAGGGCGGCGAAGTCGGGGCGGGCGACCACCAGGATGCCGGCAAAACCCAGGGCCGCCGCCAGAAGCCGCGATCGGGTAAGCCGTTCGCCAAGGACCAGCGGCGCCAGCAGCATGACCCAGATCGGCGAGGTGAACTCCAACGCGAAGACCTGGGCCAGCGGAATCAGGGTGATTGACCAGAACCACAGCGACTGGCCGGTGAAATGGAACAGGTTGCGCAGAACGTGGCTGCCCAGCCGGTCAGCCGTGATCTGACCCTGCCGCCCCAAGGCAAGCGCCGCGCCGACGACGATCAGCCAGCCGATCACCGACCGGTAGGCCAGGATTTCAAAGGTGTCATGCTCGCCCCCGATCTCGCGCGTGGCAATGGCCATCGAGGTGAAGGCCGCGATGGAACCCGTCATCCAGAGCGCGGCGGCAAGGGGGTGGTGGGTCTGAGTCATGAGGCCGGACCCTCGCTGCGCCGGGCGGCAATGTCCAGAGGCGCCGGGATCGATGTTGATTTCGCGCCACATCCCGAAAGTTGCGGTCTCTCGGGCTGATGCAAGGCCAACAGACATCTGTTAACCTGTTTTCAATTTCAAGTGAACTTGGAGGAGCGAGTAGTGCGTTATCTCATCTCTGTCGCTGCGGCGCTTGCGCTTTCATCTGCCGCGGGATCGGCGTCGGCCCAAGGCGCCGACTGGTCGGGCCTTTATGGTGGTCTGTCGATGGCCACACATGACGGGGGAAACTACTACGACGGAAGCGACACGGTAACCTACGATCTGGAGGGGCGCCGCGTTCGGCGCCTTCATCGGGTACAACTGGGGCAACGGACCGCTTGTGTACGGGGCTGAACTGGCCGCATCGAAGGGTGGGGTATACGAGGTCGAACCGGACGGTGGCACCAGCTACAAGGACGAGTATGAATATACCCGCTTCCTCGACCTGAAAGGGCGTGTCGGATACACCTTCCACAATGTTCTGCTGTACGGCACGCTTGGAGTTTCGCGTGCATCCTTCCTGTCGGATGAAACGGTGACAATCGACAAGACAGGCACGGTTTTTGGCCTGGGCGCCGATTACCAGTTCGGTGGGCGCTATTTCGTGGGCGCGGAATATCTGCGCCGGCAGTATGACTTCTACGACTTCAATCAGGGGTCTGATATCGAGGGTGATATCAATACCTTCACCCTGCGCGGCGGATTCAGGTTCTGAACGCGGGCGACGGATCCACGCTTTGACCGACGGTTTCCGGGTCACAAAGGGCCGCCCCATGGGGCGGCCCTGTCGTATTTCGGCGTTCCGACCGTGGGCAAAGCCCGGCCGGGGGCAACCGGGCTATTCCAGCTCGATCGTTCCCGGCGGCTTTGATGTGCAGTCGTAGAAGACCCGGTTGATGCCCTTGACCTCGTTGATGATCCGCGTCGCGGTTTCCGACAGGAATTCGTGGCTGAACGGGTAGTAGTCCGCGGTCATCCCGTCCACGCTGGTCACCGCGCGCAGGGCCAGCGCATAGTCATAGGTCCGCCCGTCGCCCATCACCCCCACGGTGCGCATCGGCAGGATCGCGGCGAAGGCCTGCCAGATCTCGTCGTAAAGCCCGTGGCGGCGGATCTGGTCGATATAGACCGCATCGGCCCGGCGCAGGATGTCTAGCTTTTCCCGCGTGATCTCACCCGGGCAACGGATCGCAAGGCCCGGTCCGGGGAAGGGGTGGCGGCCGATGAAGGCCTCGGGCAGGCCGAGCTCGCGGCCAAGCGCGCGCACCTCGTCCTTGAACAGTTCGCGCAGCGGTTCGACCAGCTTCAGCCCCATCTTCTCGGGCAGGCCGCCGACGTTGTGGTGGCTCTTGATCGTGACCGAGGGCCCGCCCGAGAAGCTGACCGATTCGATCACGTCCGGGTAAAGCGTGCCCTGGGCAAGGAAGGTCGCCCCGCCGACCTCGGCCGCGTGTTTCTGAAAAACGTCGATGAAGAGCTTGCCGATGGTCTTTCGCTTCACCTCGGGGTCGCTGACGCCCTCCAGCGCAGAGAGGAACAGATCGCTTTCGTCGGCATGGATCAGGCGCATGTTGTAATGGTCGCGGAACATGGAGACGACCTGTTCCGCCTCGCCCAGCCGCAGAAGCCCGTGATCGACGAAGACGCAGGTGAGCTGGTCGCCGATCGCCTCGTGAATCAGGACGGCGGCGACGGACGAATCCACCCCGCCCGACAGTCCGCAGATCACCTTGGCCTCGCCCACCTGTTCCCGGATCTTGCGGATCGCCTCTTCCCTATAGGCGCCCATGGTCCAGTCGCCCCTGAACCCGGCGAGGCGCACGAAATTCTCGAACAGCTTCGCGCCCTTGGGGGTATGGTGTACCTCGGGGTGGAACTGGACGGCGTAAAAATGGCGTTCGGGGTCGGCGGTTATGGCGAAGGGCGCGTTGGGCGAGGTGCCCAGCACCTGGAAACCGGGGGCGAGCTTCGAGACATGGTCGCCGTGGCTCATCCAGACCTGTTCGCGGGCCAGAGGGCCGTCCTCGGGCGGGAACCAGCCGGCAAGGATCGGATGGGTCAGCTCGGTGGGGCTGACATAGGCCTTGCCGAATTCGGCCGTGCCGTGCCCACCTTCGACCTGGCCGCCGAGGCAGTGCATCATCACCTGCTGGCCGTAGCAGATGCCAAGGATCGGCACGCCCAGATCAAAGAGGCCCGCAGGGGGCATTGGGGCGCTCTCCCAATACACACTGGCCGGACCGCCCGAAAGGATCACCGCCTTCGGCGCGAAGTCGCGCAGGAAGGCCTGGTCCACCCGATTGTAGGGGTGGATTTCGCAATAGACCTTCAGTTCGCGCAGGCGGCGGGCGATCAGCTGCGTCACCTGGCTACCGAAGTCGATGATCAGAAGGCGGTCATGGGCTTGGGTCATGCGCCCGCGTAGCGCGAGGTTTCGGCCGAAGCAAGGGGGTGGCGGGGCCCGGAGCCGGGGTTACGCCCCGCGGACCCGGTCGGAGGGGTCGGTCGCTGCAGGCAAAGGTCGGAATCCCCGCCGGCTCTTGTCGCTTTTGGTTGGCAGGTGACGGAAACGGGGGACGGCACGGCAAGGTTTGGCGGCATAAGGGCGGCAAACTGACGGAGGTCTTAGATGAACGAAGTGGCAGGGCGCCGGGCGCGCAGTGGGGGCGGCGCAAGCCGCCGGGCGGAACGCACCGCGATCAGCTTCGAGACCGCGCGCTTCATCCAGCGCAACATCCCGAACTTCGAGATCCTGAACGAGGAAGCGCTTCAGATCATCGAGCACAACGCCGAGACGGTGCTGGAAGAGATCGGGGTCAACTTCGTCGAAAACCCCGAGGCGCTGGAGCGTTGGCGCCAGGCGGGTGCCGACGTGAAGGGCGAACGTGTGCACATCCCGCGAGGTCTGGCCCGCAAGCTGTGCGCAACTGCGCCGTCCAGCTTCACCCAGCACGCCCGAAACCCGGAGCGCAATGTCGAGATCGGGGGACGCAATCTGGTTCTGGCGCCGGTCTATGGCCCCCCCTTCGTGCGCGACATGGAAGGCGGTCGCCGCTATGCGACGCTGGAGGACTTCCGCAATTTCGTGAAGCTGGGCTACATGTCGAAATGGCTGCACCATTCCGGCGGCACGGTCTGCGAACCTACCGACATTCCCGTGAACAAGCGGCACCTGGACATGCTGCTGGCGCACATGACGCTGTCGGACAAGCCTTACATGGGGTCCGTCACCGAACCCTCGCGTGCCGCAGATTCCGTGGCGATGTCGAAGATCCTGTTCGGAGATGACTTCGTTGACCGCAACACGGTGATGACGTCGCTTATCAACATCAACTCGCCGCTCACCTTCGACGGCATCATGATGGGCGCGCTGGAGGTCTATGCCAAGGCCAACCAGGCAGCGATCATCAGCCCGTTCATCGTCGGCGGCGCCATGGCCCCGGTGACGGTGGCGGGGACGCTGACGCAGGTGCTGGCCGAGGTGCTGGCAGGTGTGGCCTATTCGCAGCTGATCCGTCCGGGCGCACCGGTGATCTTCGGCGCCTTCGTGACCTCGATCGACATGAACTCGGGCGCGCCCACCTTCGGCACGCCCGAGGCCGCGCACATCACCTACGGCGCGGGGCAGCTGGCGCGGCGGATGAACCTGCCCTACCGGTCGGGCGGGGCATTCTGCGGCTCGAAGCTTCCGGATGCGCAGGCGGCTTACGAGACGGCGAACAGCCTGAACATGGCGCTGCTGGCTGGGGTGAACTTCATGCTGCACGCCTGCGGCTGGCTGGAGGGTGGGCTGGTATCGTCCTACGAGAAGTTCGTGATGGACGCCGACCAGCTGGGCACGCTGCACCATCTGGCACAAGGCATCAGCATGGACGAGAACGGCCAGGCCATGGACGCGATCCGCGAGGTGGGGCCGGGCGGCCATTACCTGGGATGCTCGCATACCCAGGCCAACTTCAAGACAGCCTTCTGGCGGTCGGACCTGCTGGATTACAAGCCATTCGAGACCTGGGCCGAGGAAGGCAGCCGCGACACGCAGACGCTGGCCGCCGAACGGGTGAAGAAGCTGCTTGGCGATTACCAGCCCCCGGCGCTGGACGAAGGCATCCGCGAGGCGCTGGAGGCCTTCGTGGCGACCCGCAAGGCCGAGATGCCGGACGCCTTCATCTAAGCGTCGGCTAAACCGGGCGAAGGGGCGGCGCAAGGGCCGCCCCCTTTCTATTTCAGACCATCTCAGACCATCGCGTTGCGCCGCAGCAGCTGTGCTTCAGCCAGAAGGGCAATCAGCACTTCGATGTGGCGCGCCGCCGAATAGCGCGCATCACCCTGCTGGCGCGTTGCCTCCAGTTGTGCTTCTGCCTCGATCAGGCGCGGCACGGTTTCTTCAGGTGACCCGACCGACCGGACCAGGCGGCGCAGATCGCGGTCGCGGTGGTATTCTGCCAGACCGAACCGCGCCGCGCGCATGAGAAGCCGCGGGCGACGCAGGGTGGCAAGCAGGATCCAGACATCCGACATGGGGCACTCCATCCTTTGGTGGAGGTGACTATGCAGTAGAACAACCCAGCGTTGCGCGCTGAGCCAGGCAGCGCGCGGAGGTTACCGAAAAGTTTAGGATTTCGGATCAAGGGTTAAGGCCGGCCGAACGCTTAACAAACAGGTAACCATTTCCACCCAAGGTTGCGGATGTCCCTGGCCGGACTTCGCCTGAATGCTCGGGGTGGACAAAGACGGGACGATCGACTTGCCAGACCTGGCTGCTGCCAGCCTGCCTTCCTGGCTGCCCGCTGCCGTGCGCCACTACCTTGACCATACGGAGGAGGGCACGTCCCTTCGCGCGCTTGCGCGGCGCGAGGGGATGCATGCTTCCACGATCCTGCGCCAGGTGCGCCGCTTCGAAGGCCGGCGCGAGGATCCTCTGATGGACGAGGCGCTTGATGCGATTGCCCGACTGGCCCAGCGACCGGCCGACGACCCAGCCCGAAAGGAAGACGTACCCATGTCAGCTGCCATGCGTCACACCGCAAAGACTGTCCTTTGTGACGAAGCCGCCCTTGCCCGCGAAGGCCGCCGGGTCTTGCGCCGACTGGTCGAGCCGGGAGCGGTCCTGGCCATTGCCCCGGAGATGGAGAAGGCGGCCGTGCTGCGCGAACTGCCCGATGGCCGCAGCCTGCGCACCGCAGTGCTGGACCGTGCGGTGGCGCAAGCTTTCATCCTCAAGGACTGGATCGCCTGCCGCAAGGCGGGCCGGGTTTCGGCCTACGAGATCACGGCGGCGGGCCGTGCCGCGTTGAGGCGGATGACCGAGGAGGAAGAGCGGCGGCGTCGGGGTCTGGCCGAGGCAGGCGCAGAGTTCGGCGATCAGCACCGGCATTGGGATGAGCGTGAGGTGATCGACGACGACGGGCCGCGCAAGGTGCGCTACAATGTTGCGGAAAGCCCGGTCGCGCTTCTGGGTCGCAGACTGGACCGGGACGGCAAGCCCTTTCTCGAGCCCGATCTGGTGGACGCAGCCGAACGGCTGCGCGAGGATTTCGAGCTGGCGCAGATGGGTCCGCGCGTGGCGCAGAACTGGGACAGGTTTCTGACCGGCGGTGACCGGGGCACGTTCAGGCCCGACAGCGGTCTTGCCGAGGGGCCTTCGCAGGCCAGGGCGCGGGTGGCTGCGGCACTGCGCGATCTGGGGCCTGGGCTGGGTGATGTCGCATTGCGCTGCTGCTGCTTCCTGGAAGGGCTGGAGGTCGCCGAAAGGCGTCTGGGCTGGGCAGCGCGTTCGGGCAAGATCGTCCTCAGGATCGCGCTGATGCGTCTGAGACGGCATTACGACGAAACCTATGGCAAGGCCGGCCCGCTGATAGGCTAGGGCGGATCAGGCCCCCGCGCCGCGCAGGATCAGCACAAGCGAAACCGCCCCCAGCCAGACCGAGGCCAGCCGCCGCAGCAGTTGCAGCGCGCGCGGCTGGCCGCGCGACCCGCCCCGCAGCGCGGCACCTGTTGTTGCCCAAAGCAGGGCCACTGCCACGACCAGCCCCGCGAAGATGGTCAGATTTGTGCCCAGCCGTTCGGGCGAAGGCAGGATTGCCAGCCCGAAGATCAGCGCCTTGGGATTGAGCGCCGTGGTCACGAACACTGCGCGGGCATCGACAGGGCCCACCTCTCCCGTGGCGGGCAGACCCCACAATCGAACCGCCAGCACCGCCACCCACATCCCTGCTGTCAGCGTGACGGCAGCATGCAGCCCTGGCCAGGCGGCCAGCACCGTCGCGCCGACCAGCGCCAACGGCAGGATTGTCGTCAGATAGCCCGCCAGTTCCGCCGGGATGAGCCGTGCCGCGCCGGCAAGGCCGCGTTCGGCCCCCGCGACCAGCATCAGCGTGTTTGTCGGCCCCGGTGTCACCAGCAGCGCAATCACGGCTAGGGTCAGTTCCGGCAATGTCATCATTTTCTCCTCATGGCGCCTGTCTGCCCCGTCGGCAAGTTCCGGTCCTTGACCCGGATCAAGTCTTGTCCCTTTCGCAAGGGGGGTGAGCAGCGTTGTGGGGGCTCTTCGCGTTGCCTTGGCGGCCGTTTGGCCTTATCTGGCAGGAAGGACGGTCCGTCAGGGGGGAACTTTCGTGCGCGACCTCAAGCTTTCCGAACAGCGCCACCCCGAAAAGGCGCATCGGCCGGACAATGCCCAGCCAAAGAAACCGTCCTGGATCCGGGTAAAGGCGCCGACGTCGGAAGGCTACAGGCAGACCCGCAACATCCTGCGCGAAAAGAAGCTGGTCACCGTCTGCGAAGAGGCCGGTTGCCCCAACGTGGGCGAGTGCTGGTCCCAGGGCCACGCCACCATGATGATCATGGGCGAAATCTGCACGCGCGGCTGCACCTTCTGCAATGTGGCGACCGGCAAGCCGCAGGCGCTTGATCCCTTCGAGCCAGGCCGCGTGGCCCATGCCGTGGCCGAGCTTGGCCTGAACCATGTCGTTGTCACCTCGGTCGATCGTGACGACCTGCCCGATGGCGGGGCAGAGCATTTCGCACAGACGATCCGGGCGATCCGACACCGCCGGCCCGAGACGACGATCGAGGTGCTGATTCCCGATTTCCTGCGATGCGGGCCCGAGGCGCTGGAAGTCGTGGTCGCTGCGCGACCGGACGTGCTGAACCACAACCTTGAAACAGTGCCGGGGCTTTATCCCGAGGTGCGCCCCGGTGCGCGCTATTTCCACAGCCTGCGGCTTCTGCAGCGGGTAAAGGAGCTTGACCCGCTGATGTTCACCAAGTCGGGCATCATGGTCGGTCTGGGCGAGGATCGGCAGGCCGTGCTGCAGGTGATGGATGACATGCGGTCGGCCGGTGTCGATTTCCTGACCATCGGCCAGTATCTGCAACCGACGCCAAAACACCACGCCGTGGCCCGCTTCGTCACGCCCGAGGAGTTCAAGGCCTATGAGACTGCCGCCTGGGGCAAGGGGTTCCTCATGGTCTCGGCCACGCCGCTGACGCGGTCCTCGTACCATGCGGGCGACGATTTCGCCCGCATGCGGACGGCCCGGCAGGCGGGGCGAGGCTGAGGCGATTTTTCACAAAAAATCAGAAACGCATGCGTATCGGGCCGCTGTTGCAGACCACGATGCACCAAGTGTGGGTCAGCAGCAGGTGAATCCCGCGTCTTCTGGCCTCGGCAATGAAGCGGTCATGGCCGGCTTCGGCAGCAACCCAAGCCGATGGCGCGAAGCACGAAACCCCCTTGGGCGGATCTGGCGGAGAGGACTTGATCGATCCAGGCATCAGGATCTGTGGTTCGGTGACGGCAACAGGAAACGCACATTCCGCCAGCATCGCCGCGGCAGATTGAGGACAGTTTTCCCCCGTCATGGAACCCCGGGCACGGCCATAAGGTATTCTGCGACGGCCACCCGATCGCCTTCCGGCAGGCGGGCCATGTTTTCCACCACATGCACCATGTGCCCGCCAACGCTGTCGAAGTCCGGGGTGAAGCCGGTTGTCAGGTATTGCACGATTTCTGCTGCGCTCCAGCCCAGCGCGGTGGGCGTGATGTTCGGAATGTGGCCCTGACCCGAGGGGTTCGGCGCCCCGGCCAGCCAGCGCGAGGTATCCATGCCGCCCAGCGCGTCGCGGGGCGTGTGGCATTCGCCGCAATGGGCCAGCGCCTCGACGATATAGCGGCCGCGGTCTGCGGTGGGTGTCAGGTTGCCGTCCCGTGCCCAGCCTTCGTTCAGATACAGCAGCTTCCAGATGCCCAACATCCCGCGGATCGAGAAGGGGAAGCCGATCTCGTGCGGCTTGCTGGGCGTGGGATCGGCCGGCAGTGTCCTGAGAAAGGCGTAAAGATCCGCCACGTCCTGCATCCGCATCCTGGCATAGGAGGTGTAGGGCAGTGCAGGGTAGTAATGTTCGCCGCCCGGGCTGACGCCGCGTTTCAGTGCATTGGCGAGGTCCAGAAGGCTCCAACCGCCGATGCCGTGAACCGGATCTTGGCTTATGTTCGGTGCGATGAACGTGCCGAAGTCCGATGGAAAGCGCTGCCCCCCGGAAAGCACCAGTTGCGCCTCGCCCCTGGCGCCCTCGGCCATGTGGCACGAAGCGCAGCCGGCTGCCCAGAACACCTGCTCGCCGCGCGCGGCGTCGCCGCTCAGGCCCGCCACGGCAGAGGCAGGTAGTGGCTTCGGCCGCGCCAGATACCACAAGCCCCCCGCGCCCATAACCGCAAGCACTATCAGCCAGCGCAAGACCCGCATTGCTCGCCCTTTCCTTTGTCGCTTTGCGTCGCTGTCCAGCCTAGGGGGCCGGACGGGCCTGTCCAGTCACGGTTTCGCGGACAGGCGGTTCACCGTCAGCCATTCGGGCCAGCCGAAGGCCCATTCCCAGGCGCCGATCGCGATGCACACTGCGATCACGCCGAGGACCAGCTTCACCCGGCCTTCCGAGGGTGGATTCTGTGCCCAGCGCTTGGCGCGGACCAGCCAGTGAATGATGTTCATGCCGATTCCACGAAGCGCACCTTGCCAATATAAGGCAGGTTGCGGTTCCTTTGCGCGAAGTCGATGCCGTAACCGACGACAAACTCGTCGGGAATTTCGAAGCCCGTCCAGTCGGCCCTGACCGGCACCTCCCGCCGCGAGGGTTTGTCAAGCAGTGCGCAGGTCTTTAGCCGCGCGGGTTCGCGCGCCTTCAAGAGGTGCAGGACATGGGACAGGGTAAAGCCCGTGTCGATGATGTCCTCGACCACCAGCACGTCGCGCCCTGCAATCTCTCCTCTCAGATCCTTCAGGATGCGCACCTCGCGGCTGGAATGCATAGCATCGCCGTAGCTGGAGGCTTCCAGGAAATCCACCTCTACCGGCAGGTCGATCTCGCGCACGAGATCGGCGATGAAGACGAAGGATCCGCGCAGAAGGCCCACCACCACCAGCTTGTCGGTGCCCCGGAAATGCTGGGTGATCTCGCGCGCAAGGGTCTCGACCCGGGCGGCAATGGCCTTGGCGCTGATCATCTGGTCGATGACATATTCGGACATGTGCCTTCCCCGCGCGTCATCCGGCTTTAACCCTCCCTTCCTTGCGCCAAGCTGGCACGGTTTCAAGAGGAGTATTGCGATGCAACGGTTGCTGATGGCCATCCGTGCGGTCGGGCCTGCCGCGCCGCTGCCGATTTCGGCGCAGCCGGAAGATGACATCAAGCGCTTTGGGTCCGGCTGATGTTCGCGCGCGAGGACAAGACGCGATGGTTCCGAAGCTTGAGGTTCCGGTCTCGCGTGGGCATGCGCGGGCACAGGCGGATCTCGGATACCTTCACGAAAAGGGCCCTGGTCGCCCCAGGGACAAGGTGCGTGGCCAGGAACTTGCGCTGGCATCGGCAGAGCAGGGCTTTGCCACCGCCAGGCAAGACGTGGGCAGTCGCCATCAGGATGGCTTGGCCGGCGTGCCGGTTGATGAGGTGAAGGCGCGTGAATGGTACCGGAAGGCCGTGGCAGAGGACTGTCTGCCATCGTTGACGGCGCCCGGACACATGCTGTTGAACGGGAAGGGGGGCGGCGGATCGGACCACGTTGCTGGCCTTTCTTGAGCATGCGGTCTACCTTGGAGATCCGATCGCAACCGGTGAACTGCCCTGCAAGACGAGGGCGGCCACGGTGTCGATCATTAAGAGGAACATGCCCGCAGACCGTGCGGGGTGGCGGCGGCCCACCGCCTTGACCGGGCGGAAGGCGACTGTGGCAAGATGCTGGAACAGGGCGATTCCGGGCTGTCAAACATGCTTCGGGCCGATGCCTTCCATCAGCGATCGGCCGGGCAGGAATACTCGATGGCGGGAATGGACCCTGCCGAGATGATCAGGGCCGACCCTGATGCCGACGATGACCAGCAGGTTGAGCCGCTGGCCTGGTGCCACTGGGCCGCGGTGAAACCACCCATTTAGTTTGTCACCGGTCAGGACGGCCGCTGCATCCAGTTCGAGGCCGAACAGTCAGCCGACGCCCTGGCACGCGCACACGCCCTTGCCGACTTGCCGAAACCTTCTGACCCCGCGACAGGGCGGCGCTTGATCTTCGGGGCCGGGCAGGCCACATGTCGGAAAAAGCCCGACTGCAATGCCAACCCATTCCGAGACCAAGCGCCTGCCCTACACGGCACGCCAGATGTACGATCTGGTGGCCGATGTCGCATCCTATCCGAAATTCCTGCCCTGGAACTCGGCCGCCCGCATCCGGTCGCGCCGCCCGATCCCCGGTGGCGGCGAGGTAATGGAGGCCGATCTGGTGATCAGCTTCAAGGTGTTCCGTGAACGCTTCGGCAGCCGAGTGACGCTTTGGCCGGATGCGCTGAAGATAGACACCGAATACATAGACGGCCCTTTCCGCCACATGAAATCCAACTGGGCCTTCCGCGACGTGCCCGGTGGCTGCGAGGTGGATTTCCACGTCGATTTCGAGTTCCGCAATGCTATCCTTCAGGGCATCATCGGCGTGGTGTTCAACGATGCCATGTTGCGGATCGTGCGCGCCTTCGAACGCCGCGCGGCAGAGCTTTACGGGCCTGTCGCGGCACCCGGCAAGGAACAGGGACAGGGATGAGCAACCGCACGGAAACCCGCCCGATGGGGATCATAACTGCCGCGGCGGGGATGCTGATGCTGATCCTGGTCGTCTGGGTGCTTTACGTCGCGCAGAACGTGCTGATCCCTATCGCCTTTGCCGTGGTCGTGGCCTTCGTCCTCTGGACGGTGGTCGACTGGATGGGGCGGGTGCCGGGGCTCAGGCACATGCCGCTTTTCCTGCGCCATGCGCTCGTGCTGGGGCTTTTCGTCTGGGCCATCGTGCTGCTGATCGGCACGCTGCGCAGCAACGGCGAAGTGCTGGTGCAGCGCCTGCCGCAATATACCGCGAACATTCTGGGTCTCGTTAAGCGGCTGGACGACGCCTACCGGATCGACGAATTCATTCCCGGCGGGCTGTCCTCGGTCGTCGCTTCGAACATCGACGTGACCGGGGTCGCGCGGCAGGCGCTTGGCGCGATGGGCAGCCTTGGCGGGCTGATCGTGCTGATCCTTCTCTATACCGCCTTCCTGATGATTGAATACACCGGTTTCGTGCGCAAGCTGCACCTTGCCTTTCCGACCGGCAAGAAGGCCGATCAGCTGATCGCCTTGTCATCTGACATAAACAGCAGGATCGGCGGCTTCCTTGCGGTCAAGACGCTGATCAACATCGTCCTGGGGGCGCTGAGCTATGTCGCGCTGAAATGGATGGGGGTAGAGCTTGCGGGTTTCTGGGCGATCTACATCGGGGTGCTGAACTATACGCCCTACCTGGGATCGGTGGCGGGCGTCGTGGCCCCGACGCTTATGGTCCTGGCCCAGACCGGCGAGATCAAGGCAACCCTCATCGCCATGGCGGTGCTGTCGGCGCTGCAATTCGTCATCGGCTCGCTCATCGAGCCTCAGGTCATGGGGCGCCGGATCAACCTGTCGCCGATGATGGTGCTGGTGGCGTTGGCCTCGTGGTATGCGCTCTGGGGCCTGCCGGGGGCGGTCCTGGCCGTGCCGATGACGGTGATCATCCTGGCCGTGCTGGGCGCGGTTTCCTTCACCCGGCCGATTGCGGTGCTTCTGTCGAACGACGGCAAGATCGGAGATCCGAGACGAAGCGATTGATCTGACGCAACGGAAAGCCGCCTGGCGGACGTTAATGGGAAATTCAGCGAACGAGGGTTCCATGCGTATCGTCGCCGTGTTCCTGTCCCTGCTGCTTTCCGCCTTGCCCGCCTCCGCCGAGACCGTGCGGCTTGGCGATCGCTCCTACGAAATACAGCTGCCCGCCGAGCCGCGCGGCGCACCGCTGATCCTGGCGCTGCATGGCGGGGGTGGCAATCCTGGCCAGTTCGCCCGCAGTTCCGGCTTTGGCCGGGCTGCGGTCAAGGCAGGATACGCCGTAGTCTTTCCGGCCGGCACCGGCCGGCGGGGCGACCGACTGCTGACCTGGAACGCCGGCTACTGCTGCGCGTCGGCCGCCCGGAATCGGGAGGACGACCTCGGGTTCCTGGCCCGTGTTGTCAAGGACGCACAGGGCCGCTTCGGTCTTGGCGCTTCGGTCTACCTTACGGGCATGTCTAATGGCGCGATGATGGCCGAGACCTTCGCTGCCCGGCACCCCGCGCTGGTGACGGCCGTCGCGGCCGTGTCGGGCACGATGGACACAGGCTCGATCCGGGTTCGCGAGCCGGTGCCGGCGCTGATCATCCATGGCACGGCCGACGCCATGGTGCCCTATGCTGGCGGCAAGGGCGCTTCCTCGCTGACGCGCACCGAGTTTGCCTCGGTCGCCTCGGTGGTGCGGGCATTCCTCGCCCCCTGGGGCAGCGGTCTGGAGCAAACCGACCGGCAGATCGACCGTCGCGACGACGGCACCTCGGTCACGGTGACGGACTACCAGAAGCAGGGTCGCGTGATCTTGCGGCTGATCACGATCGAGGGCGGCGGCCACAACTGGCCCGGTGGACGCAAGGCAGGGCGTTTGCCCGCCAATGACGGTGCCGTGACACAGGAAATCGACGCCAACGCAGAAATCCTGCGCTTTTTCGCGACGCATCCGTGATTTCCCGGTCAGACAGCCCGTTTCATGCAGTCATCGCCTGCGGCCCTGCTGGCGTGGTGACGCAATCGACGTGGAGGGGGGGAACCTAAGCCAAGGCCATTGCCAGCAGGCGCAGAGCATGCGCCGTCGCGGCCTCGCGCACTTTCGGGCGGCCAAGTGCCCCGAACTCCACCGTCTCGCACAATGTCGGCCGGCCACGGCGGGCCAGAGCAAAGCAGACCCGGCCCTCGGGCTTGAACTCCGATCCGCCGGGGCCCGCTATTCCGGTGATCGATACGGCCAGATCGGCGGCTGAGCGCGCCAGCGCGCCATCGGCCATTTCTCGCGCCACCGGTTCGGATACCGCGCCATGGGCCGACAGGGTCTCGGGCCGGACGCCCAGCATTTCGACCTTGGCGGCGTTGGAATAGGTGACGAAGCCGCGGTCGAAAACGTCGGATGATCCTGGAACATCGGTCAGGGCCGCCGCCACCATGCCGCCTGTGCAGCTTTCCGCCGTGGCGATCCGCAGACCCCAGTAGCGCGCCTGCGCCAGAAGCTCGGCCACCTTCACCCCAGCCATGGCTGCACCACGCCATGCCAGAGGCCAGCCAGCACGACCGAGACGATCCCGGCGAAAAGCCCCGCCCAGATGTCATCGAGCATCACCCCCGTCGTGCCCCCCATCCGGTCGGCCCGGCCCGCAAGCCACGGCTTCCAGATGTCGAACAGGCGGAACAGAAGGAAGGGCACCAGCCAGCCCGGCCATGCCCCAAGCGCCAGTCCCGCGACCCCGTGCCACCACAGGGGCAGGACGGTGAAGCACAGCGCCAGAAGCTGACCCGCCACCTCGTCGATCACCACTTCCGAGGGGTCCTCGCCTCCCGTGGCCCGCAGATAGGGCGGCACCGCCCAGAACCCGGCCAGCACGGCCAGCACGAACCCCGCCGGCACCAGAAGCGCCAGCCCCGCCTCATAGGCCACGACCGCCAGCGCGACGGTGACCGCGCTGGCCCAGGTCCCGCTGGCGGGCCGCAGGTAGCCCACACCGAAGAAGGTGGCGATGGTCGTGCTCATGGTCTCACCAGGGTTGCCGTGGCAAGGGCGGCGATGCCTTCCTCGCGGCCGGTGAAGCCCAGCCGTTCCGAAGTGGTCGCCTTGACCGAGACGCGGCCCGGCCCGACGCCCATGATCCGCGCCAGTTCCGCTTGCATCTCAAGGGCATGCGGGCCGATCTTCGGGCGCTCGCAGACCAGCGTCACGTCGCAGTTGCCCAGCTCATACCCCCGCGAACGGGCCAGGCCCATGGCATGGGACAGGAAGATGTGGCTGGGCGCGCCCTTCCATTGCGGATCGCTGGGCGGGAAGTGACGGCCTATGTCGCCCTCGGCCAGGGCACCGTAGATCGCGTCGGTCAGTGCGTGCATGCCCACATCTGCGTCGGAATGACCCAGAAGGCCCTTGTCATGCGGCACCCGCACCCCGCACAGCCACACATGATCACCTGCGCAGAAGGCATGCACGTCATAGCCGTGGCCCAGCCGCACATCCATGTTGCGCCCCTTCAGGATTGCCTCGGCCCGTGCGAAATCGCCCGGCCAGGTCAGTTTCAGATTGCTTTCCTCGCCCTCGACGATGGTCACGTCAAGACCTGCGGCGCGGGCGACCTCGACATCGTCGGCCGCCCCACCCGGATGCGCAAGATGTGCCGCCAGGATCGCCGCAAAGCGGAAGGCCTGGGGCGTCTGTGCGCGGTAGAGGCCCGCCCGGTCCAGCGTGCCGGTCACCCGCCCCCCCGCGCCGCGCCAGAGCGCATCCGAGATCGCCAACGCAGGGGCCGCGCCCTCGCTGTCGTCCAGCGCTGCCACCAGCCGGTCGATAAGTGCCGGCGAAACCAGCGGCCGGGCCCCATCATGGATCAGCACCTTGTCGATCCCCGACCCCTGAAGCGCCCGCAGCCCTGCCAGAACCGAGGCATCGCGCGTTGCCCCGCCCTCGACCAGCCGGACCGAGGGCGGCAGGTCAAGCGCCTCGGCCCTGCCGCGGTCGTCGGGATGGATCACCAGCACCACTGGCAAACCGGCAAATGCCGCCAGCGTATGTGCCAGCACCTGGCGGCCGGCGAGCATCTGCCATTGCTTCGGCACCTCGCCCCCCACGCGGCTGCCGCGCCCGGCGGCAACGATGATGACAGCTGTCTGCATGCGACATTCCTTTTCCTGAACCTCCCTAATCTCTCTGTCCGCGCCTGACAATCTGGCGTGAGGTGATGAGGATCTGCCTAATATTTGTGCATCGCATGTTTTTCAGCCATTATGGAGGCGTCGTTGCCTTGGACCTGATCACCGGGCGGGGTAACACAGTGCAAACTGCACAAGGAAAAGGCTGTTGCCGCTGCCCCTAGGCTCACTGACGCTGGATCCTCCCATATTCCTGGCCCCGCTGGCCGGGATCACCGACCTGCCGTTTCGCCGGCTTGTCGCGCGTTTTGGCGCGGGCCTCGTGGTCAGCGAGATGGTGGCCAGTGCCGAAGTGGTCCGCGCCCAGCCCGAGGCGCGGGCGCGGGCGGAACTGGGGTTCGGCGAACAGGCGACCTCGGTGCAGCTTGCAGGGCGGGATCCGCACTGGATGGCCGAGGGCGCGAAGTTCGTCGAAGGGCAGGGCGCACGGATCATCGACATCAACATGGGCTGCCCCTCGAAACGGGTGACCACGGGGCTTTGCGGCTCGGCGTTGCTGCGCGACCTCGATCTGGCGCTGCGGCTGATCGAGGCGGTGGTGAAGGCGGTCAAGGTGCCGGTCACGCTGAAGACGCGCCTGGGCTGGGACGACAGCCTGCACAACGCGCCAGAGCTTGCGCGTCGCGCGGAAGAGGCGGGGGTGCAGATGATCACGATCCACGGTCGCACCCGCTGCCAGTTCTACAAGGGCAGTGCCAACTGGGCGGCCATTCGCGCCGTGAAGCAGGCCGTCCGCATCCCCGTCATCGCCAATGGTGACATCACCGATACCGCGACCGCGCGCGAGGCCCTGCGCCTTTCCGGTGCCGACGGCATCATGATTGGCCGCGGGGCGCAGGGCGCGCCCTGGCGGCTGGCGCAGGTTGCGCACGACCTTTACGGCACGCCGGCCCCGAATATCCCTGACGGGGGGCAGCTTGGCCGCATGATCCTTGATCATTACGACGACATGCTCACCTTCTATGGGCGCGAGCTTGGCCTGCGGATGGCGCGCAAGCACCTTGGCTGGTATCTGGAAGAGGCGGGCCTGCCCCATGCACGCGAGGCGATCCTGACCTCGACCGACCCGGCCGAGGTGATCCGGCTGATCGAACTGGCCTTCGCCGATCTGGAGTTGGCCGCATGACCCCCGCCTACCGGATGCCCTATCCGGTGCCCGGCGTGGTCTGGGCCTCGCTGCCCTTGCCGGCGCTGCTTCTGGACCGCGACGCAAGGATCCTGGAGGTCAACCCCGCGGCCGAGACCTTTCTGAACACCTCGGACAAGGCGCTGCGCGGCCAGCCCGCCTTTGACCGGTTGGCGATCGACGCGCCAATGGAAGAGGCGCTGGCCCGCGCCCGCGCCAACCAGTCGCCGCTGAACATCAATGATGTTGACGTGACCTCGGGCGAACGCCCGCCGGTGCAGTGCACGATCCATTTGGCGCCGATGCACGACAACCCCGACGTGGTCATGCTGATCCTGTCCCCGCGCGAGATCGCCGACCGGCTGGGCCGGTCGATGGGGGTCAAGACGGCCGCGCGGTCCGCGATCGGCATGGCCGAGATGCTGGCGCACGAGATCAAGAACCCGCTTGCCGGCATTTCCGGCGCGGCGCAGCTGTTGTCGATGAGCCTTGCGCCCGAGGATCAGGAACTGACCGATCTGATCGTCGAGGAGACCCGTCGCATCGTCAAGCTTCTGGAGCAGGTCGAACAGTTCGGCAACCTGCGGCCCCCTGACCGCAAGGCGGTGAACATCCACGACGCGCTGGACCGGGCGCGACGCTCGGCGCTCGTCGGCTTTGCCGCGCACATGACCATCGTCGAGGATTACGACCCCTCGCTTCCGCCTACCTTTGCCGACAGCGACCAGCTGATGCAGGTGTTCCTGAACCTGATCAAGAACGCCGCCGAAGCCTGCAAGGATGGCGGCACGATCCGGTTGCACACCTTCTATGACCTTTCGCTGCGCCTGCGCCGCAAGGATGGCGCCTCGGCCGCCTTGCCGCTGAACGTGGAAATCATCGACGACGGCCCGGGAATCCCCCCCGATATCGCTGCGAACATCTTCGAGCCCTTCGTTTCGGGCCGCGAGAACGGCACGGGGCTCGGGCTGGCGCTCGTCTCCAAGATCATTTCCGACCACGAGGGCTGGATCAGCGTCGATTCCGTCCCCGGTCGCACAGTGTTCCGCGTGTCGCTGCCCATGGCGCCACGCGACAGAAGGAAGGAAGCTGAATAGATGGATGGCACCGTCCTTGTCGCAGACGACGACCGCACGATCCGCACGGTCCTTACCCAGGCCCTGACCCGCGCGGGATGCAAGGTCCATGCAACTTCTTCGCTGATGACCCTGATGCGTTGGGTGGAAGAAGGGAAGGGTGATCTGGTGATCAGCGACGTGATCATGCCCGATGGCAACGGGCTGGATGCGTTGCCGCGCATATCAAAGATGCGTCCGGGGCTGCCGGTGATCGTCATCTCTGCCCAGAACACGATCATGACCGCGATCCAGGCCGCCGAGGCCGAAGCCTTCGATTATCTGCCGAAGCCCTTCGACCTGCCGGACCTGATGAAACGGTCCTCCAAGGCACTTGAACAGCGACGCCGGGTGCCCAAGGTAGTGGTCCAGCCGCGCGAGGAGGGCGACGACCTGCCGCTGGTGGGCCGCACCCCGGCGATGCAGGCGCTGTATCGTCTGGTCGCGCGTGTAATGAACACCGACCTGGCCGTGCTGATCACGGGCGAATCCGGCACGGGTAAATCATTGATCGCAAAAGCGATTCATGATTTCTCCGACCGTCGGACACTGCCCTTCGTCGTGGCCCAGGCCGCCGATCTTGCCGGGATCGACGGCCCCTCGGCCCTGCTGGCCCGGGCGCGGGGCGGTTCGATCGTTTTCGACGAGGTCGCCGATTATGACGATGACACCCAGGCCCGCGTGGTGCGGATGCTTGATCTGCTGGGCGACAATGCCCCGCGCGTCATGGCGACCAGCCAGTCGGACCTTGCCGCGAAGATGGAGGCCGGCCAGTTCCGCCAGGATTTGTTCTATCGTCTGGGCGGCGTGACCCTGCATGTGCCCAGCCTTCGGGAAAGGGTGGACGACATTCCGCTGCTGGCCGAACACTTCCTTGCGCGTGGCGAGCGTGATCTGGGCGCGATGCGGCGCCTTTCGCCCGAGGCGACCGACCTGATCCGCGCCTATTCCTGGCCGGGCAACGTTCGACAGCTGGAAAACACCATCCGCCGCCTGCTTGTCACCGCCTCCGAGGCAGAGATCGCCCGCAGCGAAGTGGAACAGATCCTGGGCAACCAGCCCGGCCCGGAGCCCCGGTCCGAAGGCGTGGCGGGGGAAAAGCTCTCGGCCTCGGTGGCGCGGCATCTGAAGCGCTATTTCGATCTGCACGGCGGGCAGCTGCCGCCGCCCGGCGTCTATCAGCGCATTCTGCGCGAGGTGGAACTGCCCCTGATCGAGATCGCTCTGGACGCCACCGCGGGCAATCAGGCGAAATGTGCCGATCTTCTGGGCATAAATCGCAACACGCTGCGCAAGAAGATCACCGATCTGGACATTCGTGTGACCCGTCGCCGGAAGTTGATGTAAGGACGCAACGGTGCGTGTGTCTTTCGGGTTTCATAGATCGCACCGACTAGATATAGTGGCGAAAGGCGGAAAAACCGTCGGCCAACGGGCAGATTCGGGTGGATCGCGCAATCCAGAACGACGTTTGGGCACGCTTCTCGCGCTTGCGGCGGCAGCGCCGGGTGCAGACTGCGGTCACACTCGGAGTGGTTTTCCTGGGTCCGGTGCTGGCGGTGGCCACCTTCCTGGCGCTGGGCCCCTTCAACCAGGACGCCGCCTCTCCGACCCTGCGGCTGATATTGCTGTCGGATCTGATCTACGTCCTTCTGGTCGCCGCGCTGGTGCTGGCCCGTGTCGTGCGGCTGATCGCCGACCGCCGCACGCGTTCGGCGGGGTCGCGGCTGCACATGCGGCTGTCGGGCGTCTTCATGCTGATTGCACTGATCCCGACCGTTCTTGTCGCGGTCTTTGCCGTTCTGTCGATCAACATCGGGCTTGAGGGCTGGTTTTCGGAAAGGGTCCGCTCGGTCGTCGGATCCTCGCTTTCGGCCGCACAGGCTTATGAAGCGGTCCAGCGCGAGGATCTTGCCGCGGACGCGAACGCACTTGCCGGCTATCTGAACCGGGCAAAGCAGCAAAGCGTGTTTCTGCGCGACGACCAGCTGCGCCCGCTGCTTTCTCAGGCGCAGCAGGTGATCCAGCGCGGCCTGAAGGAAGCTTATCTGGTCGATGGTACAGGCGCGCTTAAGACGCGGGGTGAACGATCCTACCTGTTCGGGTTCGAGCCGCTGACAGCGGAACAGCTGCGCCTTGCGCGCGAAGGCAACACCGTCCTTATCCCCGACTGGGCCAACAACGAATTCCGGGCCCTGGTCTTTCTGCCTGCATATACGGACCGTTACCTTTATGTGACGCGCGAGGTGGATGGCTCGATCCTCTCGCTGCTGGACGAAACGCAGGAAACCGTTCAGCTCTACAACCAGCTGGAAAGCGAACGCGGGCGGCTTCTGTTCAATTTCGGTCTGATCTATCTGGGCTTTGCGCTGATCCTGATCCTGGCCGCCGTCTGGCTTGGCCTCTGGTTTGCCGAAAGGCTGTCGCGCCCGGTGGGCCGGCTGGCCGGTGCTGCGGAACGGGTGGGCGGCGGCGATCTGGACGTGCAGGTGACTGAAGAAGAGAGCGACGACGAGATCGCCTCGCTGGGGCGCCTCTTCAACCAGATGACCCGGCAGCTCAAGGGGCAACGCGAGGCGCTGGTCGAAAGCCACCGCCAGACCGAAGCCCGGCGCCGCCTGTTCGATTCGGTGCTGTCCAACGTCACGGCCGGGGTGATCGGGCTGGATGCGGATGGCGACATCGACTTCGTGAACCGCGCGGCGGAACGGTTGCTTGATCTGTCCGACGGCCAGTCCGACATGCCCCTTGCGGCTGCTGTCCCGGAATTTGCCGCTCTCTTCGACCGGCTGCGCGAAAGCGGCAGCAATGCCGTGCAGGAGGAAGTGCGCCTGACCCGCAAGGGCAAGCTGGAAAGCCTGCTGGTGCGGATGAGCACGCGACGCAGCGATCAAGGCGGTCTCGAGGGGTATGTGGTCGCCTTTGACGACGTGACCGACCTGGTCAGCGCCCAGCGCATGGCGGCCTGGGGCGATGTGGCACGCCGCATCGCGCACGAGATCAAGAACCCGCTGACCCCGATCCAGCTTTCGGCCGAACGGATCAGGCGCAAGTTTTCCACCCAGGTTCGCGACCATGAGGATCTGGAACAATATACCGATGTCATCGTCCGGCAGACGAACGACCTGCGCCGGATCGTGGACGAATTCTCGAAATTCGCGCGCATGCCGGAACCCGACCGCCGCGACTGTGACCTGGTGGAACTGCTGAAGGGCGCTGTCCTGTTGCAGGAAAACGGCCAGCCTGGGGTCCGCTTTGTCAAAAGCATCCCGAATACCCCGCTGCCGATGGAACTGGATGCGACCATGATCGGCCAGGCATTGACGAACCTGATCAAGAACGCGGGTGAAGCAATTGAAACCTATCAGGAAAAGGGCGCATCGACCGGCTTTGTCCCGGAAATCCGTGTCACGTTGATGGTTGACGACGGCGAAGCGGTGATCCGCATCATGGACAACGGTATCGGCCTGCCGCCCGACCGGGCGCGCCTGTTCGAGCCCTACGTCACCACGCGCGAAAAGGGCACCGGCCTGGGCCTGCCCATCGTCAAGAAGATCATCGAGGAACATGGCGGGACACTGGCGCTTCTGGACGCACCGGTGTTCGACGGGTGCGACCACGCCGGCGCCATGGCCGAAATCCGCCTGCCGCGCACCACGCGTCGCAAGGCACGAACGTATGTCCCGCCCGAGGTTGCCGCGGCAGGACAGGGAGGGTGAGTACATGAGCATTCTGATCGTCGATGATGAACAGGACATCCGCGAACTGATCGGCGACATCCTGCGCGATGAAGGCTATGCCGTTCGGCTTGCAGCCAATTCCGACCAGTGCATGGCGGAAATCAATGTTGACCCGCCCTCGCTGATGATCCTCGACATCTGGCTGAAGGACAGCCGGATGGACGGGATCGACATCCTGAAGGCTGTGAAGCGCGACAATCCCGATATTCCGGTGGTGATCATCTCGGGCCACGGCAACATCGAGATCGCGGTCGCCGCAATCAAGCAGGGGGCCTATGACTTCATCGAAAAGCCGTTCAACATCGACCAGCTGATGGTCGTCGTGGGGCGCGCGATGGAGACGTCGCGCCTGCGGCGCGAAAACCAGGAACTGCGCCGCCGCGATGTCGCTTCGGCCGAGATGCTGGGCAGCTCTGCCGCGTTCAAGGCCCTGAAGGCGAACCTCGACAAGGTCACCAAGTCGAATGGCCGGGTGATGCTGACGGGCGAACCGGGGTCAGGCAAGGAAATGGCGGCCCGTTACATCCACAGCAATTCCAGTCGGGCCTCGGCTCCCTTCGTGGTCGTATCTTCGGCCACCATCGAACCCGAGCGCATGGAAGAGGTGCTGTTTGGTCGCGAAACCCCTGAACGGGGCGTAGAGCCCGGTCTGCTGGAGCAGGCGCACGGTGGTGTCATCTATTTCGACGAGGTCGCCGACATGCCGCTGGGCACGCAGTCGAAGATCCTGCGCGTGCTGACCGAACAACAGTTCACCCGGGTGGGCGGCGCCGACAAGGTGCGGGTAGATCTGCGCGTGATTTCCTCGACCTGCCGCGACCTGCGGGCGGAAATCGGCATGGGCCGGTTCCGCCAGGAACTTTACGACCGGCTGAATGTGGTGCCGATCACGGTTCCGTCGCTTGCGGACAGGCGCGAAGACATTCCCGAACTTGCCCGTCACTACATCGACTGGTTCCACAAGACGCAGGGGCTGCCTGCTCGCGACCTGACGCCCGAGGCCGAAACCATGCTTCAGACCATGGCTTGGCCCGGCAACATCCGCCAGCTGCGCAATGTCATCGAGCGGGTGCTGATCCTTGGCGACAGCACCGGCCCGATCGAGGCGCACGAGTTGCCCGGCAACGAGCCCCGGCCCGAGGCCGAAACAGGAATCCTGTTGTCCGGCGCGGTTGCAGCACTGCCTCTGCGCGAGGCGCGCGAACTGTTCGAACGCGAATACCTGCTGACGCAGATCAACCGGTTTGGTGGCAATATCAGCCGCACGGCCAGTTTCGTCGGCATGGAACGCTCGGCGCTGCACCGCAAGCTGAAATCGCTTGGTGTGGTGGGTGCAAACCGCGGCGGGCGCGGCCTTGGCGACTACGACGAATGACGGGGCGCAGGGGCCAGGCGGGCTTTGGTTGACCCCTGTCGGCCGATCTGACATGCAGAGATCCGACGACGGCGCGCGGAGAGACTCATGAAGGTGATCATCTGCGGGGCAGGCCAGGTCGGCTGGCAGATCGCCCGCCACCTGTCCGGGGAAAAGAACGACGTCACCCTTGTCGATATCAATACCGATCTGGTCCGCCGCGCGACCGATACGCTGGACGTGCAGGGCGTGGTGGGCTTTGCCAGCCACCCTGACGTTCTGGAAAAGGCAGGCGCGCGCGATGCCGACATGCTTATTGCCGCAACCCATTCCGACGAGGTGAACATGGTCACCTGTCAGGTGGCCCATTCGGTCTTCAACATCACCCGCAAGATCGCCCGCATCCGCGCGCAGAACTATCTGTCGGCCCTGTACAGCGACCTGACCAACCAGGATCGCCTGGCCATCGACGTAGTCATCAGCCCGGAACGCGAAGTCGCCGAGGCGGCGCTGCAACGGCTTGCGGCGCCAGCGACGTTCGATACCGAAAGCTTCATGGGCGGCCGCGCCCAGCTTCTGGGTCTTGCGCTGGACGCCGAGTGCCCGGTGCTGAACACGCCGCTGCGCCAGCTGAACGAACTGTTCTCGACCCTGCGCGCGATCGTCGTGGGGATCCGCCGCGAAGGCAGGCTCTTTGCCCCCGATCCTGGCGACCAGCTTTATGCCGAGGATCAGATCTACGTCTTCACCCATGTCGAGGACGTGAACCGCGCACTGGAAATCTTCGGCAAGAAGACGAAGAAACAGGAACGCATCGTCATCATCGGTGGCGGCAACGTGGGTCTTGCCGTGGCCCGCGCGCTGGAAACCCGCACCGACCGGATTCGTGCCAAGGTGATCGAGAAGGACCGTGCCACCGCCGAGCACGCCGCCGACACGCTGGAGCGCACGATCGTCCTGCACGGCGACGGGATGGACATCGACTTGCTGATGGAGGCTTCGATCGACCGGGCCGACGCGATCCTGGCGGTGACCGACGACGACAAGACGAACCTTCTGGTATCGGTCCGGGCCAAGCAGGCGGGTTGCCAGATGACCATTGCGCTGGTGAACGACCCCACGCTTGCGCCGCTGATGGCGCCGCTGGATATCGACGCCTACATCAACCCGCGCGCTACCACCGTTTCCTCGATCCTGCGCCATATCCGGCACGGTCGGGTCCGTGCGGTCTATTCCATCGGTGATGCCGAAGCCGAGATGATCGAGGCGCAGGTCCTGACAACATCGCCCTTGGCCGGGCGGCTGATCCGCGACATCGAATTTCCGGAGGGGGTTCTGGTCGGGGCGGTGATGAAGGGCGAGAAGGTTCTGAAGCCCACGGGTGATCTGCGGATCGAGGCGGGCGATGTTATCGCGCTATTCGCAATGGCTGGCGACGTGCCTGAGGTGGAGCGCCTGTTGCAGGTCTCCATCGACTTCTTCTGATGTGGACGCGCCTGTCGGAGCTTCCGCTGCTGGTCGTGCTGATCGGCCTGACCGGCCTGCTGGCCCTCTTGCCGGCAGGATATGCCGTGGCGGTTGACCAGACCGCTCTTGGGAGAAGCTTCCTTTACCCGGCTCTGATCATCCTGATCGGAACGACGATGCTGGGTATTGCCACCGCGGCCTTCACCCCGCGCGACCCGGCACGCAGCCATCTGGCCGCCTTGGTCGGGGCCTATGTCGTCCTTCCGGTTGTCATGGCGCTGCCGATGAAGGAGGCCGTGCCCGACACCCGGTTCCTGAACGCCTGGTTCGAGATGGTCTCGTCCTTCACGACGACCGGGGCTACGGTCTATCCGCCAGCGCGCCTGCCGGACGCCGTGCATCTGTGGCGCGCCACGGTAGGATGGTTCGGCGGTTTCCTGACCCTGCTTGCCGGCTATGCGATCCTGGCGCCGCTGAACCTGGGTGGGGCCGAGGTCGCCACCGGCCGGGTTCCGGGGCGGGGTGTGCTGGGCGCGTGGCAGATGGGCCGCGGTGCCGATCCTTCCGACCGGCTGACCCGTTTCGCCCTTCAGCTTTTCCCGATCTATGCGGCGCTTACGCTGGCGCTGTGGGTGCTGCTAATGATCGCAGGCGCCTCGGGCGTGACCGCGCTGATCCACGCGATGGGAACACTGTCCACTTCCGGCATCTCGGGGCAGACAACGCTGGCTGCCAGTGGCGCAGGTTACGTTGGCGAGGCGCTGATCTTCCTGTTCCTCATCTTCGCGATCACGCGCCGGGCCATGCCCGGCACCGGCCTCGCCGAGAACCGCCGCCCGTTGTCCGGCGACCCCGAACTTCGTCTTGCCGGGCTGGTCCTGGGGACCGTGACACTGATCCTGTTCCTGCGCCATTGGGTCATTGCCGACGAGGCCGGTTTTGCCGTGGACGAAGATCAAGCGGTGGCCTCGCTTTGGGGTATCCTGTTCACGACGGCCTCCTTCCTGACCACGACGGGCTATGTCGGTGCCGACTGGCAGACGGGCGCGGCGTGGTCCGGCATCGGCACGCCCGGCCTTGTGCTGATGGCGCTGGCCATCGTCGGCGGCGGCACGATCACCACGGCTGGCGGCGTCAAGCTGCTTAGGGTCTACGCGCTTTTGCGCCATGGCGAACGCGAACTGGAACGGATCATTCATCCCAATTCCCTGGGCCATGGCGGTCCCGAGGCACGACGGTTGCGGCGCGAGGGGGCACAGCTTGCCTGGGTCTTCTTCATGCTGTTCGCAGTCTCCATCGCGGTCACGGTGACCATTCTGTCCATCCTTCGCGTCGGGTTCGAGCCTGCCCTTGTCCTGGCGTTGTCGGGCCTGACCACGACGGGGCAACTGGCCAGTCTGGGCGCCCCGCAGCCGATTGCCTATGGCGATCTGTCTGACGCGGTGAAGGCCGTGCTTTGCCTTGCGATGATCGTTGGCAGGCTTGAGACGCTGGCTCTGCTTGCGCTGATTCTGCCTGTCCGGGGGCGATGATCCCACCGCTGCGTAACAGCCTGATTTTTGCGCTGGAATCTCCTTGCAAGGCGATTCATACTCTGGTCTGACCGTCTCTGGCGGTGCCGACAGGGGGGATCGGTCAGAACGCCCCACGCGACAGTGAAGCGACAGAAAAACAAGGCAAAAAAGCAATGGCCGCCGACAAGCAAAATCTGCAGGACGCCTTTCTCAATCATGTGCGGAAGGCGAAGGTTCCCGTGACGATCTTCCTGATCAACGGGGTCAAGTTGCAAGGCGTGATAACCTGGTTCGACAACTTCTGCGTGCTTCTGCGCCGCGATGGCCAGTCGCAGCTTGTCTACAAGCATGCGATCTCGACCATCATGCCGGGCGCGCCGATCAGCCTTTATGAAGGGGAAGACTGATCGCACAAGAACCAAAGGATGATGACGATCTCCTCGCCGCGCGCGAGGGTGGGCGGTTGCGTGACACGGCTGCAAGGCCGACGCGGGCCTGGGTGCTTCATCCGGCGCTTAAGTCCGCTGGTGGGCGCCGCCTGCCGGAACACGGGCTGGCCGAGGCCGTGGCACTTGCCAGCGCACTGCCGGAGCTGCAGGTCGTCGGCTCCGAAGTCGTGCGCCTTGCGCGCATCCATCCGGGCACGCTGCTTGGTTCGGGCAAGGGGCAGGAGCTGAAACAGAAGTTCAGGGATCAGAAGATCGACCTGGTGCTGGTCGATGGCACCGTCTCGCCCATCCAGCAGCGGAACCTGGAAAAGGAATGGGGCGTCAAGCTTCTGGACCGCACCTCGCTGATCCTGGAAATCTTCGCCGACCGCGCCCGGACGCGCGAAGGGGTACTTCAGGTCGAACTTGCCGCGCTGTCCTACCAGCGCACCCGCCTTGTCCGCGCCTGGACCCACCTGGAACGGCAGAGGGGCGGCTTCGGCTTCGTCGGCGGTCCGGGTGAGACGCAGATCGAAAGCGACCGCCGGGCGATCGACGATCAGGTGGTCCGTCTGAAGCGCCAGCTTGATCAGGTGGTCAAGACGCGCGAACTGCATCGCGCAGCCCGCGCCAAGGTGCCTTTTCCCATCGTCGCGCTGGTCGGTTACACGAACGCCGGGAAGTCCACGCTGTTCAACCGGATCACCGGGGCGCAGGTCATGGCCAAGGACATGCTCTTCGCCACGCTCGACCCCACGATGCGCGGCGTGACGCTGCCTTCGGGGGCCAAGATCATCCTTTCGGACACCGTGGGCTTCATCTCGGACTTGCCCACGCAACTTGTCGCCGCCTTCCGCGCGACGCTGGAAGAGGTGCTTTCAGCCGACCTGATCCTGCATGTGCGCGACATAAGCCACCCCGAGAACGTGGAACAGGCTGCCGATGTGACCGACATCCTCGCCAGCCTGGGCGTGAAGGAGGACACCCCGATCATCGAGGTCTGGAACAAGCTTGACCTTGTTGATGCTTCGCAGCGCGAGGCACTGGTTGCACAGGCGGCGCAAAGGCCGATGGTGCTGCCGGTATCGGCCCTGACCGGCGAGGGGGTGGATGCCCTGCTTGCGCTGATCGCGCGCACCCTGGACGAGGACCGGAGCGAGGCTGTCCTGACGGTCCCCTTCGATCAGGGCCGCAAGCGCGCCTGGCTGCATGAGCAGAACATTGTTCAGTCCGAGACCGAGACCGATGATGGCTGGCGGATTACCGTCCGCTGGACGGCACGGCAGGAAAACCGCTGGCAGCGACTTTAGCGCCGTGATCGGCCCAGACTCATTCGGCGGGCGTCAGCATCATGACGCCTGCTGCCGCTGCGCGGGCAAGGTCGGGATCCAGCGACATCGGGATGTATTCGCCGCGCCGCCACAGTTCGCCCAGGTCGTCGTAGTGCCTGCTGAGGGGATGGCCCGACTGGCCGGTGGCCGTGATGAACACCGAACTGTCGGGATCGGCAAAGTCATAGACCCCGCGATAGCCGGCTGAATGCACGTTCTGATAGGGCTCGGGCCCGGTGCCGCGCGTGACGCCGCGCATCAGCGTATCGTCGCCGCCGCTGGTGGATTGCCGGATGTTGACGAAATATTTCAGGATCGGCACCTCGCCCAGCACAGGGTGGTCGTGGGTCGCCTGATGCGCATCGCCCCAGCGCCAGCTTTCCAGATTCGGGCCATAGCGTTCCGTCAGCCGCAGCAGGGCCTCGTCCAGCGCGATGCGGGCAATGTCGGTGCAGGTTTCGATCGCCGCCGACTGGATCACGTCGCACCAGACACTGGCGCCGCCCACGTTGCGGTAGACCCGTTCGATGAAGACCGGAGAGATATGGGTGAAACTGTCGGCCATGGCGCCCAGTTCGTCCCGGATCAGCCGGTCCATCAGGGCGCGCAGCCAGGCTTCGGCAATCAGGGGTTCTGGCAGATGCTCGTTCATCTCACCATTCCATTCCGCCAGCAGAATCAGGGCGCGTTGGCGCAGCCGTTCCGGCGTGCCCTCGGGTGCGGGTTCGCCTGTGAACCACAGGTCCGCCCCGATCAGCGGCAAAAGGGCGCGCGCCGTCGGGTTCACGGTGTCAAGCTGCGCCTCGATGAAGCTTTCCCGTGTATGGACGCCCCGCGCGCGCATCAGCGTCAGCCAGCGCTGGATGCGCTGGGTGTCACCCCAGTCGAAACTGACGTGCTCGGGAAAGGGCCGATCCACGGTCTTGTTGTTGGTGTTGCCCAGAAGGCCCGAGTCTGGGTTCACGAAGCGCGGATTGTCCTCGTACGGCAGGACGCCGCGGAACCCGGCGGCCGGGTTCGCGCCCAGTACCGGCAAGCGGCCCTGCGACGGGTGTGCGGGGTCGCGCGCGGGCATCGCACCAACAAGCTGCATCGCGATCCCGTCCGTGTCGGCCAGCATCAGGTTTTGCGCCGGGGCGACATGCAGCCGCCCGGCCTCCAGCGCCTCGGCGACCGAGCCCGCGCGCATCAGCCGGATCGCGGCAGTCATCGAGGTATCGGCCCCGTTCAGTGCCGTCCAGGCCAGGGCAGCCACATGGCCCGGAGGCGTAACTGTTCCCAGGTTGAACTGCCCGCCGGTCATGATGGGCCCGTTGCGCGACCAGCGCAGCGTCAGGGTGACCGGTTCGGCATCCTTGACCGTGATGATCGTCTGCCGGCTGTCGAACCGGGCCCAGCCATCGGGTGTGCGGTATTCCTCGGGGTTGGCCGGGTTCACTTCCTCGATCAGTACGTCCTGGTCGTCCAGGTAGGCGGTGGTCAGGCCCCAGCCCAGCCGGTCGGACCGGCCGACGATCACTGCGGGAACGCCCGGAATCGTGCCGCCGATGACGCCGCCGGTCGAAAGTTCCAGCCGCGCCAGATACCACAGCGTCGGTGCGGTCAGCCCAAGATGGGGGTCGTTGGCCAGCAGGCTGCCGCCTGCCGCCGATCGTCCCGGCATCGCGGCCCAGGCGTTCGAGGCCCCCGCCTGGCCCGGCGCTGCGACCGGCGAGAAGGGCCCAAGTGCAAAATCGAGAGGATCTGACAGTGGCGCGACACCCGGCACCAGATCGGCATAGTCGGGCAGGGCGGCAACGCCTTGTCCCGGATCGTCGGGCAATATGTCCGCCAGCCTGTCAGGTGGCAGCAGCAGCGAGACCCGCGCGCGCAGAACCTCTTTCTGGGCCGCGTCGGTCAGCTGAAGGGCCATCAGCTTAAGGATTGCGATCGAATCGGCGGGGGCCCAGGCCGATATCTCTGGCGAGAACAGAAAGAATTCGGGCGCGCCGCGGCCACGGGCACCCTTGTTCACCTCGTTGATCCAGGCGTTCACGCCGGCGGAATAGGCCTCGAGCGCGGCCAGTGTCTCGGCGTCCTGCGCCTCTACCGACTGAAGAGCCAGCTGGTAAAGGTCCAGCCGTCGCATCAGTTCGTCCACCGCCAGCGTCGCGGGGCCGAAAAGTTCCGACAATCGCCCCTGCGCCGTGCGACGCAGCATCGTCATCTGCCAAAGCCGATCCTGCGCATGGACAAATCCCAGCGCAAAATAGATGTCGCGGTCGGTCTGCCCGAAGATGTGCGGCACGTTGTCGTTGTTGCGGACGATCTCGACCGGGGCAGAAATCCCGCGCAGGGTGAAGTCCTCGTTATAGTCCACTAGCGAACGCGACAGGATCCAGTAGGCCAGCAGAACGGCGACGACGCCCAGGACGATCCCCCCGGTGACGAATCTCATCAGCCAGCGAAAAGCGGTCAGCATCGGGCCCTGTCCTTGACGGCGGAAGCGTGATCGGTTCCTAGTCGATCACCCTGGCAAGGGCAATCAGCGGGGAATCGGACATGGCGAAAGTTGCGTTTCTTGGCCTTGGCACCATGGGCTTTCCGATGGCGGGGCATCTGGCGGCCAGGGGGCACGACGTTGCCGTCTGGAACCGCACCGCCGCGAAGGCAGAGGCCTGGCTGCAGCGCCACAAGGGCCGGCACGCCGCCACCCCTGCCGAGGCCGCCCGCGGGGCCGAGTTCGTGATGGCATGCGTGGGCAACGACGACGACCTGCGTGCTGTCTGCTCGGGGCCGGACGGCGCCTTTGCCGGAATGACGCCTGGGGCAATCTTCATCGACCACACCACCGTTTCGGCCACGATCACCCGCAAGCTTGCCGCTCAGGCGGCGACCGGTGGGATTGCATTCGTGGATGCCCCTGTCTCGGGCGGACAGGCGGGGGCCGAGAATGGCCAGCTTTCCATCATGTGCGGAGGCGATCCGGCAGACTATGCCCGGGTTGAGCCGGTTCTGGCCACCTATGCCCGCATCTGCCGTCTGATCGGGCCTTCCGGGTCGGGCCAACTGGCCAAGATGGTCAATCAGATCTGCATCGCCGTGTTGTTGCAGGGCCTGTCCGAGGCCCTGGCCTTCGGCGAAAAGGCGGGCCTCGATGGTGAGAAGGTGGTCGAGGTGATCTCTCAGGGCGCGGCCGGGTCGTGGCAGATGGTCAACAGGCACAAGACCATGCTGAAAGGCGAATTCGACTTCGGCTTCGCCGTGGACTGGATGCGGAAGGATCTGGCCATCTGCCTTGCAACCGCCGACGAGATCGGTGCACGGCTTCCGGTGACCGCGCTGGTGGACCAGTTCTACAAGGACGTGCAACTGATGGGTGGGGGGCGCAACGACACCTCCAGCCTGATCCGGCGCCTGAGATAGTCTCAGGCCCGGCGGCGCGCGGGGACCGCACGCCTTACGGAATGATACGGGTGTATTTCGTTCCGCCCAGCGTCGCACCCGCGATCAGGCCCTGCTGGCCGAAGACCAGTGCAATGACGGGTTCAAGCTCGGTTGTTTCCTTGCCGATCGAGGCGCCCTGTTCCGGGGTGGCATAGCGCACATCCGCCCCCACTGCCCAGCCCGACGAGCGGCGGAAGGTTTCCAGTGCATCCTGGGTCATGAAAAACAGGGCATGGGCATATTGCTGTGCGCCGATCTGGAGCCCGATCGTCCCCTTTGCGGCAGCATAGTAATCGACGGTCACGCCCTGAATGCGCAGCGCGCCGCGGCCATAGGCCCCGCCGATGCCGAAACCGGCCTCGGTCACGAGCGGCATGTAAAGCACCCCTGCGGCGCGCGCAGCAAGATCCTGCGTTCCCGGATAGCGCTGGAACAGGAAGCGTTGCGTCGCATCCACCCGAGCATCGATCTGCGCAGCGCCGTTCGATCCCACGCCATTCGCGCAGGCTGCAAGGCCCAGTGCGCCTGCGCCCAACACCAGACCACGTCGCGTCATGCCGTTTCCGATGGTCATTTGTCCGCCCTTTCTGCCTCACGGGGTCTGAAGGCCCCATTGCCCAATATCTAGCCGCTCACGGCCCGTTTGTCACTGTCTTACCACAAGATGGGCGGCGGGATGCCGAAACTTGCGCTTCAGGGCAGAAGCGTCCGGTAAAGGGCGAAATCCTCGGCCGCAGCCCTGTGCAGCATGGCTTCGGTCTCGGGGGAAAGTTCGGTCAAGCCGGGGGGAGAGACGTTCAGGCGAGGCAGGATGATTTCGCAGTTCAGCCGATCCTCGAGGTACTGGACGAAACTGTCGATCTCCTCGTAGCGGAACAGCCGGTCCACCCCCTGGCCCTGTCGCGGACGCAGAAAGCGGGCCTGGCTGCCCACATCGGCGAAGGCGGGGCGCGGATCCTGGCACCAGGCGCGCACGAAATCGTCGAAGCTCATGCCCGCCGTCGACTTGTCCTCGGCCGTTTCCTCGCGCTGGCGGAACCTGTACCACGACCCCAGCCAGTCACGCGGCTCGCGCATCAGGGCGACCAGGGTAAAGTTGTCCTTTGAGGCTGCCTCGAGAAAGGGCCCGATGAAGCGGCGATAGCGGTGGACGGTCGTGTGCTTCAGAAGCGGTGGCCGCTGGATCGAGACAGCCGCAAGCGATTCGAGCGCGGCCGAAATCGCCGTAGAACCCGTCTTGGGCGTGGCCAGAAAGACCAGCCGCTGATCCCAGAACACAAGCACTTTCTTCCCTCGCACAAGAAAGCCAGTCGCTGCCCCGGTTTCGGGCGGCGGCATAAACTATCCGTTAACCAGACCGCGCAAAAGCTGTGTTTGAAGAGAAATTGATTGAAATGTTCCCGATTTGATCTCATAAGGACGAGAACACTTGGGGAACATGTGGCAGGATTGCCGCCCACACGCGGCTATGGAATAAGGAGACGGAAATGGCGGTGGCAAACCTTCTCGACCTCGGGGGCAAGCGGGACATGGACAAGGCGAAGGCGCTGGAAAGCGCGCTGGCGCAGATCGAACGGCAGTTCGGCAAGGGCTCGATCATGCGGCTGGGGGCCGACAGCCCGGCGATGGAGATCGAGGCCACCTCGACCGGGTCGCTTGGTCTGGACATCGCGCTGGGGATCGGGGGGCTGCCCAAGGGCCGGATCATCGAGATCTACGGGCCGGAATCCTCGGGCAAGACGACGCTGACGCTGCATGTCGTAGCCGAGGAACAGAAGAAGGGCGGGGTCTGCGCCTTTGTCGATGCCGAACATGCGCTTGACCCGCAATATGCCAGGAAGCTGGGGGTCAATCTGGACGAGCTGCTGATCAGCCAGCCCGACACCGGCGAACAGGCGCTGGAGATCGTGGATACCCTGGTCCGTTCGGGTGCCGTCAGCCTGGTCGTGGTCGACTCGGTCGCGGCCCTCGTGCCGAAGTCCGAGATCGAGGGCGACATGGGCGACATGCAGATGGGCAGCCAGGCCCGCCTGATGAGCCAGGCGATGCGTAAGCTTACGGCCTCGATTGGCCGGTCGAACTGCATGGTGATCTTCATCAACCAGATCCGCCAGAAGATCGGGGTGATGTTCGGCAACCCGGAAACCACCACCGGCGGCAATGCGCTGAAGTTCTACGCCTCGGTCCGGCTGGACATCCGCCGCATCGGCGCGATCAAGGACCGGGACGAGGTCGTGGGCAACACCACGCGGGTCAAGGTGGTGAAGAACAAGGTCGCGCCGCCCTTCAAGCAGGTCGAATTTGACATCATGTATGGCGAAGGCATCTCGAAGACCGGGGAACTGATTGACATCGGCGTCAAGGCCGGGGTCGTGGAAAAGTCGGGCGCCTGGTATTCGTTCAAGGACGAACGCATCGGCCAGGGGCGCGAGAATGCAAAGGCCTTCCTGAAGCAGAACCCGAGCGTCGCGATGGAGATCGAGGACAAGATCCGCGCTGCGAACGGGCTGGATTTCGCCATAGCCGGCGGGGATGACGCCGATGTTCTGGACGAATGACCCGGCAAGCCAAGCGGGGCAGTCCGTGACCTTTCTGCCTGTCTGACCTGTTTGGGGCGTGAACTGCGGCGGAAGCCGGTCCTGCATCCGGAACCGCAAGGTCGGCCGGAAGCCCAGCTTCCGGCCTTTTATGTGTATGTCTCGGGCGGATAGTGGACAGGCCCGGTGCATGGGGCTACATGGGAGGCCGAATTCACGTTTCCGCCGCCCGAAAGGCCAGACATGGCATCGCTGAACGACATCCGATCGACCTTCCTCGACTATTTCCGCCGCAACGGCCACACGGTTGTGGACAGTTCCCCCCTGGTGCCGCGGAACGACCCGACACTCATGTTCGCCAACAGCGGCATGGTGCAGTTCAAGAACCTGTTCACCGGGATCGAGCGCCGCGACTACGTGCGCGCCACCACTGCCCAGAAATGCGTGCGGGCAGGGGGCAAGCACAACGACCTCGACAACGTGGGCTACACTGCGCGCCACCACACCTTTTTCGAAATGCTGGGGAATTTCTCTTTCGGCGACTATTTCAAGGAAGGTGCCATCCCCTTCGCCTGGGAACTGCTGACAAAGGATTTCGCCATTCCGAAGGATAAGCTGCTGGTCACCGTCTATCACACCGATGACGAAGCAGCAGCAATCTGGAAGAAGGTGGCGGGCCTGCCGGACGAGCGGATCATCCGCATTCCGACCGATGACAACTTCTGGCGCATGGGTCCGACCGGACCCTGCGGCCCCTGCACGGAAATCTTCTATGACCACGGGCCCAGCATCTGGGGCGGCCCCCCGGGCAGCCCCGAGGCAGACGGTGACCGTTTCATCGAGATCTGGAACCTCGTCTTCATGCAGAACGAGCAGCTTCCCGACGGGTCGCTTCGCGTTCTTGACATGCAGTCGATCGACACTGGCATGGGGCTGGAACGGATCGGGGCGCTGCTGCAGGGCAAGCACGACAACTACGACACCGACCTGATGCGCAGCCTGATCGAGGCCAGTGCGAATGTCACCTCGCAAGATCCTGACGGGCCGGGAAAAATTCATCATCGGGTGATCGCGGATCACCTGCGCTCGACCAGTTTCCTGATCGCCGACGGGGTGATGCCGTCGAACGAAGGCCGGGGCTATGTGCTGCGGCGGATCATGCGCCGCGCGATGCGGCATGCGCACATGCTGGGGGCGCAGGATCCGGTCATGCACCGTCTGGTCCCGGCGCTGGTGCGCCAGATGGGCGCGGCATATCCCGAACTTGTGCGGGCCCAGGCGCTGATCGAAGAGACGCTGCGACTGGAGGAAACCCGGTTCCGCCAGACGCTTGAGCGCGGCCTGCGCCTGCTGGACGAAGAACTGGCAAGGCTGCCAGAGGGAAGCCCGCTTCCCGGCGCGGCCGCCTTCCGCCTGTATGACACCTATGGTTTTCCGCTTGACCTGACGCAGGATGCCCTGCGCGAGAAGGGGCGCGAGGTCGATGTCCAGGGCTTCGATGCCGCCATGGCCGAACAGAAAGCCAAGGCCCGCGCGGCCTGGGCGGGAACGGGCGAGGCGAAGGACGCAAGGATCTGGTTCGAGATCGCCGAGGAACACGGCACCACGGAATTCCTGGGCTATGATACCGAGACTGCCGAAGGCGTGATTTCCGCGCTGGTCCGCGACGGGGTGACAGTCGGTCAGGCGGCAGCCGGTGAACAGGTGCAGATCGTGGTGAACCAGACCCCCTTCTATGCCGAATCTGGCGGTCAGGTGGGGGATGCCGGTTTCATCCGCACCGATACCGGGATGGCCGAGGTTACCGACACGAAGAAGGCTGCAGGGGTATTCATCCACATTGCCACGGTCACCGAAGGGACCGTGATCAAGGGACAGCCGGCGAAGCTGGAGGTCGCCCATGCCCGCCGCTCTGCAATCCGCGCCAATCATTCGGCGACGCACCTTCTGCACGAGGCTTTGCGCCGGCGGCTGGGCGAACATGTCGCCCAGAAGGGCAGCCTGAACGCTGCCGACCGCCTGCGCTTCGACTTCAGCCATTCCTCGGCGATTCCGGCTGCGGACCTTACCGCGATCGAGGCTGAGGTGAACGCCTTCATCCGTCAGAATGCGCCGGTGGAAACCCGGATCATGACCCCCGACGACGCCAGGGCCATCGGCGCTCAGGCCCTTTTTGGCGAGAAGTACGGTGACGAGGTCCGGGTTGTGTCGATGGGCGTGCTGGAAGGTTCGGGCAAGGGCGCCGAGGGGCGGACCTACAGCATCGAACTGTGCGGCGGCACTCATGTGCAGCGCACCGGCGACATCGGGGCGATGGTAATCCTTTCGGAAAGCGCCTCCTCTGCCGGCGTGCGCCGGATCGAGGCGCTGACCGGGCAGGCAGCACTGGACCATCTGCATCAGCAGGAGGCACGGCTGAACGAAATCGCCGCGATCATCAAGGCCCCGCCGGCAGAGCTGGCCGACCGCATCCGCGCGCTGTTCGAGGAACGCAAGGCGCTGGCGAACGAGGTTGCGCAGCTGCGCCGCGAACTGGCAATGGGCGGTAAGGCCTCTGGCCCGGAGGTCAGGGATATCAACGGGGTGAAGTTCATTGCTCAGGTGCTTTCAGGCGTTTCAGGCAAGGATCTTCCAGCGCTGATTGACGAGATGAAGGCTCGAATCGGCTCGGGCGCTGTTCTGCTGATCGCGGATACCGGTGGCAAACCTGCGGTTGCGGCGGGTGTCACCCAGGATCTGACTTCGGGGTTGTCGGCCGTGACGCTGGTCAAGGCCGCGGCCGAGGCGATGGGCGGCAAGGGCGGTGGTGGCCGGCCCGATCTTGCCCAGGCGGGCGGCGCCGACATCACCCTTGCCGACGCGGCAATCAAGGCGGCTGAAGCCGTGATCGGAGGATAACCCATGCCCAGCGCACTCTGGATCGCCCATGTCGAAGTGACCGACGCCGAGGCCTATGGCCGCTATGCAAAGGAAGCCGGCCCCGCCATCGCGGCGCACGGCGGGGTCTTTCTTGCCCGCGGCGGCCGCTATGTGCAGCTGGAAGGCAACGACCGGGCCCGTAACGTGGTTGCCCGCTTTCCCAGCCTGGAGGCCGCGGTGGCGTGCTACAACTCGGCCGCCTATCAGGCCGCGCTGGCCCATGCGAAGGGCGCTTCCGTTCGCGACCTGGTTGTGGTGGAGGAAATCGAGTAGGGCTTTCAGACAATTGAATGGACCAACCCTGCCGGTCGGCGAATTTTCTGCTAGACTTGCAGAAAAACAAAGGTTCGGGCAGATGATCCTTTCAGCCACGGGGGCACGCTGATGTGCCGTTGGGCCGCCTACATTGGGGCGCCGATCTTTCTTGAAGAGATCGTCAGCCGCCCCGGCCACAGTCTGATCCACCAAAGTCACTGCGCCACGCAGTGCCACACCGCGATAAATGCCGACGGGTTCGGGATAGCCTGGTATGGGGCCAGGCCGGAACCCGGCCTGTTCCGCGATGTTCTGCCGGCCTGGTCCGACCCGAACCTGCGCAGCCTTACGGCACAGGTGCAGTCGCATCTGTTCCTTGCGCATGTCCGCGCTTCGACCGGCACGGCCACCAGCCGCAACAACTGCCACCCCTTCACCCATGGGCGGTGGAGTTTCATGCACAATGGCCAGGTCGGCGGATACGAGGCGTTTCGGCGCGATGCCGACATGATGATCCCCGAGGCGCTGTACCCGCATCGCAAGGGGGCGACCGACAGCGAGGCGCTGTTTCTTGTGGCGTTGGCCGAAGGGTTGGATGATGACCCGCGCAGCGCGCTGGAGCGTGCGGCGGCCCGGTTCATCCGGCTGTCCCGGCAAAAGGGCCAGGCGCCGCATTTGCGGATGACGGCAGCTCTGGCGGATGGGCAGCGGCTCTATGCCGTGCGCTACGCCACCGACGATGCCGCACCCTCGCTCTGGCACCGATGGTCGGACACGCGGCAGGGCAGGGCAGTCGTTTCCGAACCGCTCGAGGCCGAAGAACACGGCTGGGAGGAAGTGCCCCCCGCCAGTTTCTGCACCTTCGAAGGAGACAAGGTTCGCATCGAGCCGTTCCTGCCCTGCCGGCTTGCCGCCGCCGCCTGAGCAGGGTGGGCGGGTGCGGCATCGCCCGCCCGATGCCGGGCCTCAATCCTTGCGTGAAGCCCTCTTGCGTTCGTTTGGGTCCAGCAGGCGCTTGCGCAGGCGGATGATCTTGGGCGTGACTTCCACCAGTTCGTCATCGTCGATATAGGCGATAGCCTCTTCCAGGCTCATCTTCACGTGCGGGGTCAGCCGCACCGCTTCGTCCGAGCCCGAGGCGCGGATGTTGGTCAGCTTCTTGCCCTTCAGGGGGTTTACCTCAAGGTCGTTGTCGCGGCTGTGTTCACCGATGATCATGCCGACGTAGACCTGTTCCTGCGGCCCGATGAACAGGCGGCCGCGCTCTTCCAGGTTCCACAGCGCATAGGCAACCGAGACGCCATTCTCGGTGGAAATCAGCACGCCCTGCCGGCGGCCCTGGATCGGGCCCTTGTGCGGCGCCCAGCCGTGGAAGATGCGGTTCAGCACGCCCGTGCCGCGCGTGTCGGTCAGGAACTGACCCTGATAGCCGATCAGCCCGCGCGAGGGCACATGCGCCACGATCCGCGTCTTGCCAGTGCCGGCGGGCTTCATCTCGACCAGGTCGCCCCTGCGTTCACCCGTCAGCTTGTCGATCACGGCGCCGGTGTATTCGTCGTCCACGTCGATGATGACTTCCTCGATCGGCTCGTGCCGGACGCCGTCGATGTCGCGCATGATCACGCGCGGGCGCGAGATCGACAGTTCGAACCCCTCGCGCCGCATGTTCTCGATCAGGACGCCCATCTGCAGTTCGCCCCGGCCGGAGACCTCGAAGGCCTCGCCGCCGGGCGTGTCGGCGACCTTGATTGCGACGTTCTGTTCGGCCTCCTTCATCAGCCGGTCGCGGATGACGCGGGACTGCACCTTGGTTCCGTCGCGGCCCGCAAGCGGGCTGTCGTTGATGCCGAAGGTCACGGTGATCGTCGGTGGGTCGATGGGCTGGGCGGGAAGTGGGGTGTCCACCTCCAGCGCGCAAAGCGTGTCGGCCACGGTGGCCTTGGTCATCCCCGCAAGCGTCACGATGTCGCCCGCTACCGCCTCGTCGATCGGCTGCTGCGACAGGCCGCGGAAGGCGAGGATCTTGGTCACGCGGAACTGCTCCAGCCGCTCGCCGATGCGCGACAGGGCCTTCAGCGTCGCGCCGGTGCTGATCCGGCCCGATTCCACCCGGCCGGTCAGGATGCGGCCCAGGTAGGGGTCGGCCGACAGCGTGGTCGCCAGCATCGAGAAGGGTTCGTCCTGCCGTGCCAGCTGCTTCGGCGCCGGCACATGGCGCACGATCAGGTCGAAGAGCGCCGAGAGATCCTTGCGCGGCCCGTCCAGTTCCAGATCCGCCCAGCCCGACCGGCCCGAGGCATAGACATGCGGGAAATCCAGCTGCTCGTCGGTCGCGCCGAGATTGGCGAAAAGGTCGAACACCTCGTTCAGCGCGCGGTCGGGTTCGGCATCGGGCTTGTCCACCTTGTTCAGCACCACGATCGGGCGCAGGCCAAGGGCCAGCGCCTTGGTCAGCACGAACTTGGTCTGCGGCATCGGGCCTTCGGCGGCGTCGACCAGGAGGCAGACGCCATCCACCATGCTGAGGATCCGCTCCACCTCGCCGCCGAAATCGGCGTGGCCGGGGGTGTCGACGATGTTGATCCGGGTGCCCTGCCATTCGACACTGGTGCATTTCGCCAGGATGGTGATGCCGCGTTCTCGTTCGATGTCGTTGGAATCCATCGCCCTTTCGGTGACGGCCTGATTGTCGCGGAAGGCGCCGGACTGTTTCAGCAGCTCGTCCACCAGCGTGGTCTTGCCATGATCGACATGCGCGATGATGGCGATGTTGCGAAGCTCCATCGAAGAAATCACTTTCGTTCTTGCGGTTTGGGGCGGCGATAGCGCAGGCCGCCCGGAAAGGCCAGAGGAACCTTACGCCGCGATATAGCGGTCGCGCCGGTGGTTCACGGCGAGGAACAGCGAAAAGACCGCAGCGCCAAGGAAGCTGTAGGCGAGCGTGTCGAAGGGCAGAATCAGCGCGGCCAGGCCAAAGATCGCCGCGTCCGACAGAAGTTGCGCATGGCCTGCCGGAAAGCCGGTGCGGTCCTGCAGCTCGATCCAAAGGACCGAAAGTCCGCCGAAGCTGCCGCCATGCCGGATCGCCGCCAGCGCCGCGATGCCGAAGAGCAGGCCGAAGAGGATGGCGGCCACCGCAGGCTCGATCCGGCCCAACTCGACCCAGCCTGGCAGGAGAGCCACCAGAGCCGAAAGCGCCGCGGTCGTCACCAGCGTCTTGATCGCAAAGGCCGCGCCCATCCGCCGCCAGGCGATTCCGAGGAAGGGCAGGGTGACCGCGAAATAGACCGGCGGGAAAGGAAGGCCGGTCCAGTGCGCGATCAGTACCGCAAGGCCGGTGGTCTGGCCGGTGACAAAGCCCATATGGGTCAGGATGTGCATCCCCAGCGCGGCCATGGTGACGCCGAAGGCAATGCCCTGTGCGTCATCTGCCGCGCTGTGGCGCGGGCGGTCGGCGATCTGGTCAGGCCGGTCGGGCATGGCGGAGTCCTTGTCGTGGATCCGATGTGGCGCAAGGCGTGATGAAAGTCAATAATGCTGACCTAATTTGTCGGGCGCACGAAGAAGGGCCAGAGGTTGGCCTCCGGCCCCGGTGTCGTCGTGGCGGGCATGCGGTGCGCGGCAGCGCACCCTACGCCAGCAACAGGTTTCAGCCCTTCAGCGCCTTGTTCAGGTATTCGTCCACCTTTTCCAGATAACCCATGGTGGTCAGCCATTTCTGGTCGGGTCCGACCAGAAGCGCCAGGTCCTTCGTCATATAGCCGTCCTCGACCGTCTGCACGGTCACCTTTTCCAGCGTGGTGGCAAAGTTCATCAAGGCATCGTTGCCATCCAGCTTGGCGCGGTGCTTCAGCCCGCCGGTCCAGGCGAAGACCGAGGCAATGGAGTTGGTCGAGGTCTCGCGGCCCTTCTGGTGTTCGCGGTAGTGGCGGGTGACGGTGCCGTGGGCTGCCTCTGCCTCGACCACCTTGCCGTCGGGCGTCATCAGGACGCTGGTCATCAGGCCAAGGCTGCCGAAGCCCTGCGCAACGGTGTCGGACTGCACGTCGCCGTCATAATTCTTGCAGGCCCACACATAGCCGCCCGACCACTTCAGCGCGCTGGCCACCATGTCGTCGATCAGCCGATGTTCATAGTGGATGCCTGCGGCCTTGAACCGGTCCTCGAACTCTTCCTCGTAAACCTTCTGGAACAGATCCTTGAACCGCCCGTCATAGGCCTTGAGGATCGTGTTCTTTGTGGACAGGTAGACCGGCCAGCCCTTCATCAGGCCGTAGTTGAACGATGAACGGGCGAAGTCGATGATCGACTGGTCAAGGTTATACATCCCCATGACCACCCCGGCGCCGGGGGCATCGAAGACCTCGCGCTCGATCACCTCGCCATCCTGGCCCACGAATTTCAGGGTCAGCTTGCCGGGGCCAGGGAAGCGGAAGTCGGTCGCGCGATACTGATCGCCGAAGGCGTGGCGTCCGACAACGATGGGCTTGGTCCATCCGGGCACGAGACGCGGAACATTCCGGCAGATGATCGGCTCGCGGAAGATGACGCCGCCCAGGATGTTGCGGATCGTGCCGTTCGGCGACTTCCACATCTGTTTCAGGCCGAACTCCTGGACCCGCGCCTCGTCCGGCGTGATCGTCGCGCATTTGACCCCCACCCCGTACTTGAGGATCGCATGGGCGGCATCGACGGTGACCTGGTCATTCGTCCGGTCACGTTCCATGATCCCCAGATCATAGTATTTCAGGTCGATGTCGAGATAGGGCAGGATCAGCTTCTTCTTGATGAAATCCCAGATGATCCGGGTCATCTCGTCGCCGTCGAGCTCGACGACGGGGTTTTCAACCTTGATCTTCGACATCGGGACCTCCTGTGGATTCGGTTGCGCGCTGCATAGCGGAAAATCGGACGCATGGGAAGGGCGGTATGCGATTGTATACCGATTTGTCGCGGGTGCCTGCCGCCCTCGCCGGAACGGTGGCCGACGAATGGCTGCCGTCTCCTTGATCGGTCAGGTGAACCAGGGACGCGCCTTCGCCTTCACCCATTCCCAAAGGCCGGGTGCTCCTTTTGCGATCTTGCTGCCGACCCGTGTTTCCAGCTGGTCGTAGGTGACGTTGTAGGTCGCCCAGGTGCCACCGCCCGACATCAGATTCGCCATCACCGGCTGCACGCGGTCGAGACTTTTGGCAAAGCGGGCGTCCGGGGTTTCGGCGGCTTCGAATTCTTCCCACAGGCTGCGAAGGGCGGTCGCCAGGTCGTCGGGAAGCAGCCCGAAGATCCGCTCGGCAGCCTTTGCCTCGGCCGCCTGTGTCTGCGGGCTGGCATGGGCCTGACCGTTCTGGGCATGGATTGGTACGTCGCCCACGTCGATCTCGACCAGATCGTGGATGAGCAGCATCCGGATGACCCGGTCGACCGACACGCCCGGCCCGGCCTGATCGGCCAGGACCAGCGCATAAAGCGCAAGATGCCAGGAATGTTCTGCGGAATTCTCGGGACGCGAGCCATCGACCAGCGTGGTGGCGCGCATGACGTGTTTCAGCCGGTCGGCCTCGTTCAGAAAGGCGAACTGCTGCTCAAGCCGCTGCGTCAATGGCCCATGCCACCGAAATCAACCGGGGCGACGGGTTCTTCCTCGACCTCTCCGCGCCTTGCCGCGAGGGCCTGGTTCAGGAATTCCCGGCCCCGTCTCTCGGCCAGGCGAACGCGGATCGAGGTCATGAAGGCCTCCTGAAACGTGGGCGAGGCGGCCATCAGCACCTTGGCGATCTTTTCGTAGAACCGGTCGTCCCCAAGCTCGGCCTCGGCGGCCAGGACGTCTTCGGCCAGCTTGTCGGCAAGATCCTGAAGCTTGGTCATGCTAGCGCGTCACCTCGGTCATCCGCCGGCGGACATATTCGGTCACCGTGTCGATCATCGGCTTCATGTGGGCTTCTTCGTCCTTGAAGAAGTGATCCGCCCCCTCGATCTCGGCATGGGTGATGGTGATCCCCTTCTGCTCGTGCAGCTTGGACACCAGCGCGCGGATGTCCTTGGGTGGGGCAACCTTGTCGGCGGTGCCATTGATGATCAGGCCCGAAGAGGGGCAGGGCGCAAGGAACGAGAAGTCGTACAGGTTCGCAGGAGGCGCGACCGAGACGAAGCCGGTGATCTCGGGCCGGCGCATCAGCAGCTGCATGCCGATCCACGCGCCGAAGCTGAAGCCGGCGACCCAGCAGTGCTTGGCGTTCTGGTTCATCGACTGCAGATAGTCCAGCGCCGCGGCCGCATCCGACAGCTCGCCAATGCCCTGGTCATACTCTCCCTGGCTGCGCCCGACACCGCGGAAATTGAATCGCAGCACCGTGAAGCCAAGGTTGTAGAAGGCGTAGTGCAGGTTGTAGACCACCTTGTTGTTCATCGTGCCGCCATAGGCCGGGTGCGGGTGCAGAACGATGGCGATGGGTGCGTCGCGGTCTTTCTGCGGGTGGTAGCGGCCTTCCAGACGACCGTCGGGGCCGGCGAATATTACCTCGGGCATGGGCCTCTTCTCATGCAGGAGCGCGCGGTTTCTTGACGCTTTCGCTCGACTAATTTAGAACCGTTCTAAAGGGCGCCTGGGTGCCTGTTCATCGGGTCCGGACTGAGGTAATGCGCGCAAGGCGTGGCGTCAATCGGCTTGGCACCAGCATTTTTCGCGCCAGGAGGTGGCGATGAAACTTTCGACCAAGGGACGCTATGCCATGGTCGCGCTTGCCGACCTGGCGCTGGTCGAGGCACAGTCTGGCGGCAATGAACTGGTGTCGCTGGCCGCCATCTCGAAGCGGCAGGACATATCGCTGGCCTATCTCGAGCAGCTTTTCGTCAAGCTGCGTCGGGCAGGCCTGGTCGAGGCGGTGCGTGGCCCCGGCGGCGGCTACAAGCTGGCGAAAAGCCCCGACCAGATCCGCATCTCGGAAGTCATGCAGGCGGTCGAGGAAACTGTCGATGCCATGCACACCGGGGCAGGGGCCAGCGGGGCGGTTTCGGGTACACGGGCGCAATCGTTGACCAACCGGCTGTGGGAGAGCCTGTCGGCGAACGTCTATGTCTTCCTGCATCAGGTGCGGCTGTCTGACGTGGTGAACAACGACCTGACGCCCTGTCCTGCGGTGCCCTCGCTTTTCCGCGTGGTGGACGAGGAATGAGACCCTTGTGCCCGTGGCGGCCGCCGGGGGTTTCACACCCCCGGACCCCCGTGGGATATTTGGGCAGAGAGGAAGGACCGGGTCGTGACCAGACTTTATCTTGACTGGAATGCAACCGCACCGCTGCGGCCCGAGGCGAAGGCCGCGATGGTCGCGGCGATGGAGGTGGTGGGCAACCCCTCGTCTGTCCACGCCGAGGGGCGGGCCGCCAAGGCGCTGATGGAAAGGGCCCGCGCGAAGATTGCGGCTGCGCTGGGGGCGGACGGGTCGGATATCGTTTTCACCTCGGGGGCGACCGAGGCCGCGGCCTTGGCATGTGCCGGGCGCGGGCTGGTTTGTGCGGGGATCGAGCATGACGCAGTGGCCGCCTGGTGTGATGTCAGCCTGCCGACGGACGCGCAGGGTCGGGTGGCCGTGGCCGACGCGGGGCGCACGGCACTGCAATTTGCCAACAGCGAGACCGGGGTGCTTCAGGATCTGCCGCCCGGCCTTGCGGTCAGCGACCTCACACAGGCATTCGGAAAGATTCCCCTGTCTTTCAACTGGCTGGGTTGCGACATGGGCCTGGTTTCGGCGCACAAGCTGGGCGGTCCGAAGGGAATCGGCGCCCTTGTGGTGCGACACGGGGTCGAGGTGCCGGCCCTCCTGAAAGGCGGCGGGCAGGAAATGGGCCGCCGTGCGGGAACCGAGAACCTGATCGGCATCGCGGGCTTTGCCGCCGCGGCCGAAGCTGCGCAGCGCGACCTTGCAAACGGACTGTGGGACGAGGTTGCCGAAATTAGAAATATTCTAGAATCAGAGTTGTCGGCGGCAGGAAATGGGACTATTTCTGTCGGGAATGCCGCGCCCCGGCTGCCGAACACACTTTGCCTGATCGCGCCCGGATGGAAGGGCGAGACCCAGGTCATGACGATGGATCTGGCGGGTTTCGCAGTCTCGGCGGGATCGGCCTGTTCCAGCGGCAAGGTGCGCGCAAGCCGCGTGCTGACCGCGATGGGCCTTGACGAGGCGCTGGCGGCGCAGGCGATCCGGGTCTCGATCGGCCCGGGGGTGACGAAGGATGACGTGGGGCGGTTCGCGAAAGCCTGGACCGCCGGCTATGCCAAGGCCCGCGCGCGGGCCGCATGAGGGAGAGACGGGTCGATGAACGCGATTGTTGAAACTGCCGCCCAGGACATCCGTGAAGGGGTGGACCGCGAGACGATCGAAACCGTCCAGGCGATGGCCGGCAAGTACAAGTACGGCTGGGAAACCGAGATCGAGACGGAATATGCGCCGAAGGGCCTGAACGAGGACATCGTGCGCCTGATCAGCGAAAAGAACGGCGAGCCCGAATGGCTGCTGGACTGGCGTCTGGCGGCCTACCGGCGCTGGGTCAAGATGGAAGAACCCCGCTGGGCGATGCTGCATTACCCGGAAATCGACTATCAGGATCAGTATTACTACGCCAAACCCAAGAGCATGGCGCAGAAGCCCAAGTCCCTGGACGAGGTGGATCCGAAGCTTCTGGCCACCTACGCAAAGCTGGGGATTCCGCTGAAGGAACAGATGCTTCTGGCCGGGGTCGAAGGGGCGGATGAACCGCGCAAGGTGGCGGTGGATGCCGTGTTCGACTCGGTCTCGGTCGGCACGACCTTCAAGGCGGAACTGGCGAAGGCCGGCGTGATCTTCTGTTCCATCTCCGAGGCCGTGCGCGAACACCCCGAGCTGGTGAAACAGTATCTGGGCAGCGTCGTGCCGCCGACGGACAACTTCTTCGCCACGCTGAACAGCGCCGTGTTTAGTGACGGGTCGTTCGTCTATGTGCCCAAGGGCGTGCGCTGCCCGATGGAACTTTCGACCTATTTCCGCATAAACGCGGAAAACACCGGCCAGTTCGAACGGACGCTGATCATCGCAGACGAGGGGTCTTACGTCAGTTATCTGGAAGGCTGCACTGCGCCCAAGCGTGACACGCATCAGCTGCACGCGGCGGTGGTGGAGATCGTGATCCTGAAGGATGCCGAGGTGAAATATTCCACCGTCCAGAACTGGTATCCGGGCGACGAGCAGGGCCGGGGCGGGATCTACAACTTCGTCACCAAGCGCGCCGATTGCCGCGGCGACCGCGCCAAGGTGATGTGGACACAGGTGGAAACCGGATCGGCGATCACCTGGAAATACCCCTCGTGCATCCTGCGCGGCGATGACAGCCAGGGCGAGTTCTATTCCATCGCCATCGCCAACAACGCCCAGCAGGCCGATACCGGAACCAAGATGGTGCATCTGGGCAAGCGCACGAAGTCGCGCATCGTGTCCAAGGGCATCAGCGCGGGCCGGGCGCAGAACACCTATCGCGGGCTTGTCTCGATGCATCCGAAGGCCAAGGACAGCCGCAACTATACGCAGTGCGACAGTCTTCTTATTGGCGACAAATGCGGGGCGCATACTGTGCCCTATATCGAAGTGCGCAACAATTCCTCGCGCGTGGAACATGAAGCGACCACCTCGAAGGTGGACGACGACCAGCTGTTCTACTGCCGTTCTCGAGGGATGGACGAAGAGGAAGCCGTTGCCCTGGTGGTGAACGGCTTCTGCAAGGAGGTGCTCCAGGCCCTGCCGATGGAATTCGCCATGGAGGCGCAAAGCCTGGTCGCGATCAGCCTGGAAGGAAGCGTGGGGTGAACGTCACGGTGCAGACCGGGCGGCAGCGCAGGGGCACGTTCGTATCGCCCCTTGCTCATGTCGTGCGGACGGTCATCCATGGCGAGCCGATCTTCTTTACCGTCGGCAACCCGTTCGACGCGATCCAGCGTTGTCACATGGAAGGTCGGTTCTATGAGCAGGAAGAACTTGCCATCATCGCCAGGCATTTTCCCATAGGCGGAACCTTCCTTGACGTCGGGGCCAATGTCGCGAACCACACCGTCTATGTTGCGAAGTTCCTTCACGCGTCGCGGATCGTCTGCATCGAGCCGAACCCTCCGGCAATTGCGCTGCTGGAAAGCAACGTCTGGCTGAACGGCCTTGCGAAGGTGGTCGATGGGTCTTTTCTTGGTGTCGGCCTGTCGGACCAGCGGAAAGAAAATGTGGGCTTCCGATACTCCGGCAGAAATCTGGGAGGGGCGCGGGCCGTCGAAGGGGAAGGAGCGATCCGGCTTGAGCGCGCGGACACGCTGCTTGCCGGGCAGCGCTTCGATTTTATAAAGATCGACGTGGAAGGCATGGAATTGGCAGTGCTTTCCGGCATGAGCGGCATGCTGGCCACGCATCGGCCGAAGATGTTCATCGAAGTGGACAACGCCAATGCGCAGGGCTTTGCCGCCTGGCTGGAAGGTTCCGGCTATCGCGTGGTCGAGCAGTTCCGGCGCTATTCGGCAAACATCAACTACCTTGTTGCACCGGTGCCATGACACGTCCGTGCATGATATCGAAGCTGAAAGGCAACCGGCCGGCGCGTGTCTTTCGTGCCTGGCCGGGCCCAGTGGTGCAATCCGCTGCTTTGGCGGATCCGCGGGCGTCACTGCGCGGCGGGCCTGGCGGAACGGCTGCGGGCCAGGTGGTCGATCGTGGTGCCTTTCGACAAAGACGTTTGGAGGCCGGCTGCCAAGACGTCAAAAGGCGGGCCCGCAAGGACGCGCTGGCGGGCCGGATGGCGCGTTGGCCCGTCTTGCCCGGCCCGATAGCTCCCGGATTGCCGATCCGGGTGATCGCATGTTTTCCGACCCGATCTGCTGGTCGCCCGACATTCACAGGATGAGAAAGATGCTGGAAATCAAGAATCTGCACGTCAAACTTGAGGAAGAGGACAAGGTCATCCTCCGTGGTATCGATCTGAAGATCGGCCCCGGTGAGGTGCATGCGATCATGGGGCCCAACGGGTCGGGCAAGTCGACGCTGTCCTACGTGCTTGCCGGGCGCGAAGGCTATGAGGTTACCGAAGGGTCGGCCATGCTGGAGGGGCAGGAACTTCTGGAGATGGAGCCAGAGGAACGCGCCGCGGCGGGGCTGTTTCTGGCGTTCCAGTATCCGGTGGAGATCCCCGGCGTCGGCAACATGACCTTCCTGCGCACCGCCGTGAACGCCCAGCGCAAGGCGCGCGGGGAAGAGGAACTGTCGGCGGCCGATTTCCTGAAGGTCGTGCGCGAAAAGGCCAAGGGGCTGAAGATCGATGCCGACATGCTGAAGCGTCCGGTGAATGTCGGATTTTCGGGTGGTGAGAAGAAGCGCAACGAAATCCTTCAGATGGCCATGCTGGAGCCCCGCATGTGCATCCTGGACGAAACCGACAGCGGCCTTGACGTGGATGCGATGAAGCTGGTTTCGGACGGGGTGAATGCGCTGCGTGACGGCAAGCGGTCGTTCCTCGTGATCACCCACTACCAGCGGCTTCTGGACCATATCAGGCCTGATGTCGTGCACATCATGGCAGGTGGCCGGATCATCCGGACCGGTGGGCCTGAACTGGCGCTGGAGGTGGAAACCAACGGCTATGCCGACATCCTGGGCGAGGTGGGTTGATGGCTCTGGCGGCTGCGAAGGAAACGGCGCTGGCGGCGCGCGAGGCGGCCCTGCGGTTGCCCGAGTGCTCAGGCTGGCTGGGCGCGGCGCGGATCTCGGCCCGGGCCCGGCTGGCTGCCATGGGCCTGCCGGCCAGGCGTGACGAATACTGGCGCTATACCGATCCGGCGAGCCTGAATGCGCCCCAGGCCCCTGTGGCGGCAGTGTTCCGGCCCGGCGACGAGGCCCCCGCCTTCGACGGGATCGACCGGTTTAGGATTGTCTTCGTCGATGGTGTCTTCGATGCCGCAGCTTCGGACGACCTGTCGCTTGCGGGGGTGGAGATCGAGCGCCTCTCGCAGGCGGGTGGCTCCGACATCCATTGGGCTCAGGGGATCTATGGCGTGCTTGAGGCCCGGGGCCAGTCCCCCGTGCAGCGGCCCTATGCGGCGCTGAACACGGCCTACGCGACCGACGGCGTACTGATCCGGGCCACCGGCCGGGCGACAAGGCCGATCGCACTGGTTTATGTTCATAATTCAGAGACATCCGATGCGATCCTGCATCACTGCATAAAGGTCGAGGCCGGTGCCGAACTGACAGTGCTTGAAAGCGGCCCGGCCGCGGCGCGGTTTTGCAAGGTAATGGAGGTGGACATCGCGGATGGCGGGCGTTTCCACCACATCCGCGTACAGGGACGCGATCACGAACGCCGGGCGGTGACGCATGTCTTCGCCCGTCTTGGGGCGGAAGCACTGTTCAAGTCCTTCACGCTGACCGCGAACGGGCGGCTCACGCGGAACGAGGCGGTGATCGAGCTTTGCGGGCCAGACTCGGTCGCCCATGTTGCCGGTGCGGCGGTGGGCGACGGCGACTTCCATCATGACGACACGGTGTTCATCACCCATGCGGCCGAACATTGCGAAAGCCGGCAGGTGTTCAAGAAGGTGCTGATGAATGGCGCGACCGGCGTGTTCCAGGGCAAGATCCTGGTGAAGCCCGGTGCACAGAAGACGGATGGCTACCAGATCAGCCAGAGCCTGCTTCTGGATGAGGACAGCCAGTTCCTTGCCAAGCCCGAACTGGAAATCTACGCCGACGACGTGAAGTGCAGCCACGGATCCACCTCGGGCGCGATCGACGAGACCGCGCTGTTCTACCTTCAATCGCGTGGCGTGCCGCGCGTGGTGGCACAGTCGCTTCTGGTTCAGGCCTTCCTGGCCGAAGCCATCGACGAGGTGGCTGACGAGGCCATTGCCGAGGACATCCGTGGTCGGCTGGAAGCCTGGCTGGCACGGCACGCGGCCAAGGCGGGCGCATGACGGTCACCACCGATCTTGTCGCCACCTGGCGGTCGCCCAGGGCGGCCGTGCGTCGGCATCTGGCGCGGGGGGTGTCAGAGCCCTTCGCATTTTCGCTGCTGCTAGTCTTCCTGATCCTTGCCTTCATCGGCCAGTGGCCGGTTGCGGCGCGCGAAGCCTTTCTTGCGGGCGAACCATCGGCCGCGCCGCGCATCCTGGCGCGGGCTTTCGCGGTTCTGGCCACCATTCCGCTGTGGTATGGTCTGGCCGCGCTCAGCCGGCTGGTCTCGGGCGCGCTTGGCGGGCGGGGAACATGGTATGGTGCACGCATCGCACTGTTCTGGGCGCTGGCGACGGTGGGGCCGCTGATGCTGCTGCAAGGCATGGTCGGCGGGATGATCGGGCCGGGGCCGGGGCTTTACGCGGTGACGACGGCAGTGGGACTGGCGTTCCTGTGGCTCTGGTTCACCATGCTGCACGAGGTGGAACGCGGATGACGGGCCTGCGCGATCAGATCATTTCCCTGGCGCGGCTGTCGGTGCAGGACCCGCGCCGTGGCGCACGCACGCTTCTGTCGCTGGACGTGCCGCTTCCCGCGCGCACCGCGGGCCTTCTGCTGATGGCGGTGGCTTCGGCGGTGCTGATGCATCTGGGGTTCCTGCTTCTTCCACCCGCAAATGACCAGATGAGCCAGTTCCTGATGCAAAGCCCGATCCGCACAGCGGTGATCCAGTGGCTGATCCTGGTTATTTCGGTCTTTCTGATCTTCCAGATCGGTCGCGCCTGGGGCGGTCACGGCAGCCTGCCTGACACGCTGCTGATCGTCGTCTGGTTGCAGGTCATCATGCTGGGGGTGCAGGTGGTGCAGCTTCTGGCACTGATCCTTGCGCCGCCTCTGGCGGGCATTGTCAACATCGCCGGCCTGATCCTGTTCTTCTGGCTGCTGTCCAGCTTCATCGCCGAACTTCACGGCTTTGCTTCGCGCGGGAAGGTTCTGGCCGGGATTTTCGCCACCACCTTCGCCGTGGCGCTGATCGTGGTCTTTGTCCTGTCGCTGTTCATCGGCCCGGAGGCTTTGCAAGGTGGTGTATGACGTCCGGAAAATCCGCGCCGACTTTCCGATCCTCGGCCGCGAGGTGAACGGCAAGCCGCTTGTCTATCTGGACAACGGCGCAAGCGCACAGAAGCCTCAGGTGGTCATCGATGCGGTGACACGGGCCTATTCGATGGAATATGCCAATGTTCACCGTGGCTTGCACTATCTTTCGAACCTCGCCACCGACAAGTACGAGGCGACGCGCGGCAAGATTGCCCGCTTCCTGAATGCCGGATCCGAGGACGAGATCATCTTTACCACCGGCACGACGGAAGGGATCAATCTTGTCTCCTATGCCTGGGCCGCGCCCCGGCTGCAGGCGGGTGACGAGATCGTGCTCACCATCATGGAGCATCATGCCAACATCGTTCCCTGGCACTTCCTGCGCGAACGGCAGGGCGTGGTGCTGAAATGGATCGAGGTAGACGGCAAGGGCGACCTTGATCCGCAGGCGGTGATCGATGCCATCGGTCCGAAGACGAAGCTGGTTGCCGTTACCCACATGTCGAACGTGCTGGGCACGGTGGTCGATGTCGCGGCAATCTGCCGTGGCGCGCGGGAAAAGGGCGTACCGGTCCTGGTGGACGGGTCGCAGGCCGCCGTCCACATGCCGGTCGATGTGCAGGCCATTGGCTGCGACTTCTACGCCATCACCGGACACAAGCTATATGGGCCAAGTGGTTCCGGGGCGATCTTCATCTGCAGCGACCGTCAGGCCGAGATGCGCCCCTTCCTGGGCGGCGGCGACATGATCCGCGAGGTGACGCGCGACACCGTCACCTGGAACGACCCGCCGATGAAGTTCGAGGCCGGCACCCCCGGTATCGTGCAGCAGATCGGGCTGGGCGTCGCACTTGACTATCTGATGGACTTGGGAATGGCGAATATCGCCGCGCATGAGCGCAGCCTTCGCGATTACGCCCGCGACAGGCTGGCGGGGCTGAACTGGCTGAACGTTCAGGGTCAGTCGGCCACGAAGGGGGCGATCTTCTCGTTCACGTTGGACGGCGCGGCGCATGCGCACGACATCTCGACCATCCTGGACAAGCGGGGCATCGCCGTGCGCGCTGGCACCCATTGCGCCATGCCTCTGATGGAACATCTGGGAATTACCGCCTCGTGCCGGGCGTCGTTCGGGCTTTACAACACTACCGAGGAAGTGGACGCCCTTGTCAGTGCGCTGGAACTGGCGCACGAGTTATTTGCCTGACCGGGCAAGCGCCCACGGATTTCACGAGTGATCCGTGGGCCTTTCAGGTCAGAAGCGGAAGGCGAAGGCAAGTGCTCCGCTGGTGTCGCGTTCCCCGGCGCGGTTGCCGAAATTGTCGGATCGGATCAGCGACAGTTTCATCTCTAGCCCGTCGGTCAACGCTGTCTGGTAAGTCATTTCCAGATCCAGCTGGCGGTCCTGCGGGGCAAGGTCCAGCGCCACGCTTTCGAATCCGGTCGAGGCGCCATTGCGAACCACTGGCAGCTCCAGCATGGTGCGGCCCGCAGAAATGGCCAGCGGCATGCCGATCCCCACGGACAGCCGGTCGCCGGCTGAAAAGATCCCGCCTTGCCCTGCCGTCAGCTTGACTGCATCAAACCGGGCAGAGCCGGTCGCCCCGAAGGCGGTTTCGCCGCCAAGGTCGGTGACGCCCACTTCGCCCGACAGCGCCAGGAAGGCGCCTGCGCCCAGATCCTGCGTGATGTCGAGTGTGACCGACGCCATGGTCGCGGTATTCCTGCTGTCCATGCTTGTCAGGTCGCCGTCGTCGCGCAAGAGCTTCACCCCCATCTCGATGCGCGTTGCGCCGTCAGTCAGGGCTCGGCTCAGGCTGAAGCCGGCGGTCTGCGATCCTTCCGTCGGCAGCAGGATCGATGCTCTGGCAGTGCCATCCGGCGTGGTCAGGGTTGCCACGGGTCCGGCATGGGCGGCAAAGGGGGTGGCCAGCGCGGCGGGTTCGGCCATCCGTTCTGCCGTAAGGTTGCCGCCAAGGCCCTGCGCCAGCAGCCGACCTGCCTGTGCCCCGGGCCGTGCACCCGAAGCCAACGCAGCGCCGGGCATGACGAAACCTGCAGCCAGCGCATCGCGCACCCCGACCTCGGTTCCTGCCAGAGACCGTTCCACCGCATCGCCAAAGGCACTGCCGGTCCGCAGCGGCGGCGTGTCTGTGTGCAAGGCCATTCCGTTTGCCAGCGGCAGCGTGACCGCCCCGATCGGCCGCAGCGCGGCCTCGATATCCAGGAAGCCATGGCCGTAGATCACCGAATAATCCTTGAAGAACCCGGCGGCTAGTTCAACGCGATCATCGGCCGCGAAGCCGCTGAACAGGGTATCGGCCGAGGCAAGCAGCCGCACACGCAACTGGTGCGGTGTCAGGTCGGGGAAGGCTTCGGCCAGAAGGGCCAGCGCGCCTGCAACCTGTGGTGCGGCAAAGGACGAGCCAGTGGTTTCGTCATAAATCGCCCCGCCATAGACCGCTGCATCCCACGAGCCGTCGGCCACGATGCACCAGCGCGCCGACTGGTAGCAGGGCGAAGACAGCAGATGCACCGACGTCACATCCCCATCCAGCGACACGGTCGGCACGCCGTTGGCCACGGCCAGCCAGCCGGCTTCGAACTCTGGCCGCAGCCAGGGCAGGCCATCCATGATGCCGGATCCGCCGGTGTCCGCGTTTGCGACAGCGAAGACGACCACCCCTTCGGGGTCGGGGCCGGGGCGATTGACGGCATAGGCGTGCAGCGTGTTGTAGTAGGCCGCCCCGTCCGGGCCGGCGAAGGCCGCGTTGAAGCCCGACTGGTCGGCGGAAAGACCGCCATAGCCCCACGAATTGTTCCAGGCCACGGCCTTGGCAGTGATCGCCGCCTGGCCCAGTTCGCTCAGCTTGGTCCACTGTCCAGGGTCGCCGTAGTAGCCGAAGATCGCTGTCGCCCCCGGCGCGGTGCCGACAAAGTTCGGCGAAAATCCAAGCGCCACCGAGGCGACCGAGGTGCCGTGTTCGTCGTCGTAACAGACCGATGGTCCGCAGACGACCGCCGGCCCGTTTGACACGACGGTGACGCGCCCGGCCAGGCTTTCATGCGTGGCCGAGATGTGGCTGTCTGATATCGCGATCACCTGGCCTGTCCCGGTCAACCCTGCGGCATGTGCAAAGGCCGCCCCGGAAGAACGCAGGGGCTGGTTCGTGGCACCGGCAGGCACGCCGGGGTCGATGAACTGACGCAGCCAGGCGATTCCGGCACCGTTGTCGTATTCGGGCCGGGCCAGCAACGCCGCGAGACTGGCCGTCACCGCCGCTTCGTCGAACAGGTAGCCACGGCTCAGCAGCGAAATGGCGATGGGTGGTGGGGCTGCGAAGTCGGGCAGATACGCGGACAGGTCTGTTCCCCCGTCGCCGCCCCCGCCACAAGCGGCCAGAAGGGCAAGGCTGGAGAAGGAAAGCGGCAGTGCCGGGGCGCGCAGGATGCGAGGCAGCAGGGGCACGGAATATTCCTCAGGGTCGCTTGTGCGCCTTACTGCGCAATTCTGAAGAGATTCGGTCAAGAGCCCGATGCCCGATGCGCCCGCTCTGTCGCCACGGCGGGCGCTTTGGCAACAGACGGCTCTGGTCAACGCCGATTGCCGTTGAAACCGCCGTAACGTTCCGCTAAAGACCAGCGCAGGCACCCGTAGCTCAGCTGGATAGAGTGCTGCCCTCCGAAGGCAGAGGTCACAGGTTCGAATCCTGTCGGGTGCGCCATAAAATCAATGACTTGGCTGGAATAGCAGGGTGCGGGTCCGCCAAGGACTGCTGCCTGATCCTGCGGCATGTGCGAACGCTTTCCGGCGTCGTCGCGCACCCTGAGCAGCCCGGAAGGGACAGAGCGACCTCTGTGCTTTGCGTGGCCCGGCGGCAGACCCTGAGGCTCTGCCAGAACCCGGACTGGAGGTGCTTCACCGTGTTGCGGCGGCAGATGGCCCGCCTTGGGTGACAAGCTCTGCGAAATGGGGTCATCTTTCCGTGCGAATCCGTGAGAGGAAAAGATGAAACGATCCCGCATCAACGACATCATGCGCGCCGCAGACGAGATGATCCGCAGCCACGGCTTTGTCCTGCCGCCCTTTGCCTACTGGACACCCGACGAGTTCAAGGCCCGGAAAGAGGTTGCCCGCGCCCTGATCGATGCGCGCTGCGGCTGGGACATCACCGATTACGGCCAGGGCCGCTTTGACGAGATGGGGCTTTTCCTTTTCACGCTGCGCAACGGGCGGCTGGCCGACCTTAAGCGCGGCGGGGGCATGTGCTACGCGGAAAAGTTGCTGATCAGCCGCAAGGACCAGCTGTCGCCTATGCACACCCATGTCATAAAGGCCGAGGATATCATCAACCGCGGCGGCGCGACTCTGGTGATCGAACTTTACGGTTCGGACGACCTGGGGCGCTTTGCCGAGGACCGGGGCGGAACGGTCTTTTGCGACGGTATCGCGCGGTCTTATGGCCCGGGCGAGAAGCTGAAGCTGGCACCGGGTGAAAGCGTCACGCTGATGCCGGGTGACTGGCACGCCTTCTGGGGCGAAGGCGGCGACGTGCTGATCGGCGAGGTCTCGACCGTGAACGACGATCTGACCGACAATATCTTTGTCCAGCCCATCGGCCGCTTCGCCGATGTGGACGAGGACGAGCCTCCGCTGCACCTTCTGGTCAGTGACTATGATCGCTGGCTGTAAACGATGGGGGGCGCCCATGGCGCCCCCGTTTCATGTCTTCGGGTCGCGGATCAGTTCTCGGGCGCGGCAGGCGGGCAGACACCGTCGGTCAGGGCCGTTGCGCAGGCCGGTGCAGGGGCCGGCGCCGCAGCCGGGGTAGCCGCGGGGGTGCCGCCACCTGTGGCGATGGAAGGCGGCGGCAGGATGGTCAGCGCCGGCACCGCATTCGGCGGGATCACCGGCGCGGGCTTCGGCGTCTCGGCCTTCTTCGCCGGGGCCGGGGGGTTGGGGATGTAAAGGCCCTTCGGCATTTCGCCGTTCGCCGTCAGCACGATCACCTTTTCGCCGCCCTTCAGTCGGCCGTAGAGATCGATCACGTCCTGGTTGATCATGCGGATGCAGCCGGAAGAGGCATTGCGGCCGATCGACTGCCATTCCGGCGTGCCATGGATGCGGTAACCGTAATCCTTGCCGCCCGAAGTCAGATAGATCGCGCGCGCGCCCAGCGGATTGGTCGGCCCGCCCGGCTGGCCATTCGCCCATTTTGCCAGCTTCGGATCACGGGCAATCATCTCTTTCGGCGGGGTCCAGGTCGGCCAGGGTTTCTTGTCGGCGACGATCGCCTCTCCCGACCATTCGAACCCGGCCCGGCCCACGGAAATGCCGTAGCGGATTGCCTTGTTCTTGCCAGTCACGAAATACAGCAGTCGTGTCTTGGGGTTGATGATGATCGTCCCCGGCGCCTGATCCGTTTCATAGGTCACCACCTGCCGGCGGTGGCTTTCCGGGATCTGATCGACCGGCAGGGCCGGGATCTGGATCCCGGCATCCATCGTGGCGACATAGACGTTCTCTTCGGGCTTCGGCAGGTTCTGGTTCGAGGCCGAAGGGCTGATCGTCGGATCGACGCAGGCTGCCATGGCAATCAAGGCAAGGGCTGCGGGCAGGACCATCAGCCTGCGGGTCATGGAAATGTCAGTCTGGCGCATAAGGCACTCGCTTTCTTGCCCGCAGGCATCGGGCCTCCGGGAAACAATGTAGTGACGGTAACTTGGCCGTGAGGTTCCGTCAAACGGTGCATGGCCCCGGTCTGGATCACGGGCGCGTGAAATCCGGCGGAATTCGCGGCCAATCGGGAATTCCCCGGCCCTACCCGGCGGCTACCGCATCGACCTCGACCAGCAACGCCGGCGAAGCAAGGCCTGCCACGATCAGCAGAGTCGCCGCCGGAGGCGGCGCATCGCCCACCCATAAATCGCGCCGCGCGCGGTAGGTGGCCACCGCATCCGGGCTGTTCTCTGTCAGGTAGACGGTTATCTTCATCAGGTTGTCTCGCCCCATGCCGACCGCGGCAAGCGCCCGGTCAACATTGGCCAGGGCCACGTCCAGCTGCGCGGCCAGACCCACGGCCAGGGTGCCGTCGGGGTGGATGCCGATCTGGCCGGAAATCTCCAGCCGTCGGGTCGCGCCCTCGGCCAGCGCGATCTGGCTGTAGCGCGATGCGGGCTTCGGCATGGTCTCGGGTGAAAGGTGCCGGATCATCAGGTCACCGCCGCACGTTGCTTGAATTCTGGCCTGTCCCAGGTGCCGTAGTCCAGTATCCTTGTCAGGACATTCACCGCACGGGCCACGTCATCTTCATCGACGTAAAGGGGCGTGAACCCGAAGCGCAGGATGTCGGGGGCGCGGAAATCGCCGATCACCCCCTCGGCGATCAGCGCCTGCATGATCGCATAACCTTCGGGGTGGCGGAAAGACACCTGGCTGCCGCGCATCAGATGCGACCGGGGGGTGGCCAGTTGCAGCATCGGCGCGCGGCTTTCCACCCCCTTGATGAACTGGTCCTGGAGCCGCAGCGACTGGGCATGAACCTCATGCAGATCCACATCCTCCCATATCTCCAGCGCCGCCTCGAGGGCGGCCATCTGCAGGACCGGAGGCGTGCCGACCCGCATCCGCTCGATCCCCTGGCCGGGGCGGTAGGACAGGTCGAAGGCGAAAGGCGCCTCGTGCCCCAGCCAGCCCGAAAGGGCAGGGCGCGCAGCGTCGGCATGGCGCGGGGCAACATAGATGAAGGCCGGGCCGCCGGGGCCGGAGTTAAGGTATTTGTAAGTGCAGCCCACGGCGAAATCGGCCCTGGCGCCGACAAGATCGACGGTGATTGCGCCCGCGGAATGGGCCAGATCCCATACGGTTAGCGCGCCAAGTTCATGTGCGCGCCGGGTGATGTCGGCCATGTGATGCCGCCGCCCGGTGCGGTAATCGACCTCGGTCAGCATGACCACGGCGACGCTTTCGTCGATGGCCGACATCACCTCTTCGGGGGCAACGGTCTTCAGCCGGTATTGGCCGCCCAGTGTCCGGCACAGGCCCTCGGCCATGTAGAGGTCGGACGGAAAGTTGCCGGTATCCGACAGGATGACCCGGCGCTTCGGGTTCAGATCCAGTGCCGAGGCCAGCGCCTGATAGACCTTGATCGACAGCGTGTCGCCCAGAACCACCGTGCCGGCCTCGGCCCCGATCAGTCGGGCGATCCGGTCGCCCAGCATCCGCGGCTGCGCCATCCACCCGGCGTGGTTCCAGCCGCGGATCAGCATCTCGCCCCATTCGTTGCGCACCGCCGCATCCACCCGTGCCGGCACCGTCTTGACCATCGGCCCCAGTGAGTTGCCGTCCAGATACACCACACCTTCGGGCAGATGGAACTGGGCCTTCTTGGCGGCGAAATCGATTGGCATCGGCGGTCTCCTCTTCATCACCCGTTATCCGCTCTGTCGTGGCGAAAGCCAAGTGCTGCCGCATCGGGCAAGGGAAAGGCGGCTTGCGCCTCGCCCGGCGCTCTGTCTAGATCGCGGCCGGAGGACCTCCCGTGCGCGCGATCCTGTCCGAGATCGACATCCCGCCGACCTGATCCCGCCGACCTGGCTGGCGCTGCATGTGGCGGCGGCCTGGGTGCTGTCGTTGGTGTCGCCCGCTGTCCTTGGTGACGCGGGGGCGGCAGCGGGAAAGGTTCTGGTGTTACTGGGCGCGCTAATCATGGCCGCCGCAGTGACGCAGATGGCGCTGAGACGGACAACCGTCATTCCGCGCCGGATGCCCTCGACGCTGGTCACCACGGGGCTGTTCAGTTTTTCGCGCAATCCAATCTATCTTGCAGATGCAATCATCCTTCTTGGTGCCATCCTGTGGATGGATGCGATCCTGGCGCTGCCGCTGCTGGCAAGCTTCACCTGGCTGATCCAGACGCGCTTTATCATTGAGGAAGAGGCCCGCCTGACTGCTGCCTTCGGCCCCGAGTTCGGCCTGTGGGCGGCCCGGACCCGGCGTTGGCTGGGGCGAAAATGACGCGGGGCGCGGCGGAAGAACTGGGGTTTGAAATATTGTTGCGCGGTGATAAGTGGTCGCGTCAATTTATGACTCGGGGCGGGACACCAGCCCAGGCAAGCGGGGGAAAAGTGTGAAGATCGGAGCGTTGACGGAAATCTTCCCGGGGGAAAACCGGGTGGCTATGACGCCGGATTCGGCTGTGCAACTGGCAAAGCTGGGCCATACGACCTGCATCCAGTCCGGGGCAGGGGCTAAGGCCGGGTTTTCGGATGCTGCCTATGCCGCTGCTGGCGTCGAGGTGCTGCCTGATGCAAAGGCGGTGATTGCAGCGGCGGACGTGATCGTCAAGGTCAGGGGTCCGGATGCAACCGAACTCGCCACGCTTCAGGACGGTCAGACTCTGATCAGCTTTTTCTGGCCCGCGCAGAACCCCGACCTGCTGGAGGCGGCAGCAAAGAAGAACCTGACCGTGGTTGCCATGGACATGGTGCCCCGCATCAGCCGCGCGCAGAAGATGGATGCGCTGTCCTCGATGGCGAACCTCGCGGGCTATCGCGCGGTGATCGAGGCGGCGAACAACTTCGGTCGTTTCTTCACCGGCCAGGTCACGGCGGCCGGCAAGATCCCTCCTGCCAAGGTGCTGGTGGTCGGAGCAGGCGTTGCCGGTCTTGCCGCGATCGGGGCGAGCGTCAGCCTCGGCGCGATCACCCATGCCTTCGATGTGCGCCCCGAGGTGGCCGAACAGATCGAATCGATGGGCGCGAACTTCGTGTTCCTCGAATTCGAGCCGACCCAGGACGGGGCGGCCACGGGCGGCTATGCCGCGCCTTCCAGCCCCGAGTTCCGCGAAAAGCAGCTGGCCAAGTTCCGCGAGCTGGCGCCCGAGATGGACATCGTCATCACCACCGCCCTGATCCCGGGCCGGCCGGCGCCGAAGCTGTGGACCGAGGACATGGTCAGGATGATGAAGCCGGGGTCAGTCATCGTGGACCTCGCGGCGGAACGCGGTGGCAACTGCGACCTGACGGTGCCGGATCAGCGGATCGTCACCGACAACGGCGTCATCATCATCGGCTATACCGATTTCCCCAGCCGGATGGCGACGCAGGCCTCGACGCTTTATGCCACCAACATCCGGCACATGCTGGCGGATCTGACGCCGAAGAAGGACGGGATCATCCTGCATAACATGGAGGATGACGTGATCCGCGGCGCCACGGTGGCGCACATGGGGGCGGTGACCTATCCGCCGCCGCCGCCCAAGGTGCAGGCCATCGCCGCGGCAAAGCCCAAGGAAAAGCCGAAGGAACTGACGCCCGAGGAACGCCGCGCGCAGGAGGTCGCGGCCTTCAGGGCGCAGACCCGGCAGCAGGTCTTGCTTCTTGCGATCGGCGGCGGGCTGATGCTGCTGGCGGGGCTGTATGCTCCGGCCAGTTTCATGAGCCATTTCATCGTCTTCGTGCTGGCGGTCTTCGTCGGCTTCCAGGTGATCTGGAACGTTTCGCATTCGCTGCATACGCCGCTGATGGCGGTGACGAACGCGATCTCGTCGATCATCATCCTCGGCGCGCTGATGCAGATCGGCTCGGGGTCGTTCCTCGTGATCCTTCTCGCCGCGCTGGCGGTCTTCATGGCCGGGATCAACATCTTCGGCGGCTTCCTTGTCACCCGGCGCATGCTCGCCATGTTCCAGAAGTCGTAAGGGGACAGACATGGCTTACGGATTCACCACTGCGGCCTATGTCGTCGCCGCTGTTCTCTTCATCCTCTCGCTCGGGGGGCTTTCGGGCCAGGAAAGCGCCAAGCGCGCGGTCTGGTATGGCATCGTCGGCATGGCGCTGGCGGTCGCGGCCACGCTTTACGGCCCCGGCGCGGGCCTGTGGTGGCTGTCGGTCGTCCTGATCCTGGCCGGCGGCGCCATCGGCTGGGTCGTGGCGCAGCGCGTGCAGATGACCGAGATGCCGCAGCTTGTCGCCGCGATGCACAGCCTTGTCGGCCTTGCGGCGGTCTTCATCGGCTTCAACACCCACATCGAGCTGATCCGCATCGCCGGACTGGACGAGGCCGCCCGCGCCGCGCTGACCGGCTTTGCGGGGACCATCGCGCATAAGACCGGGGCCGAGGTGACGATCCTGAGGATCGAGACCTTCCTCGGCGTCTTCATCGGCGCAGTCACCTTCACCGGATCGGTCATCGCCTTCGGCAAGCTCGCGGGCAAGGTGGACAGCAAGGCCACCAAGCTGCCGGGCGGGCATCTGCTGAACGCGGGCGCGGCGCTCTTGTCGCTGGTCCTGCTGGTGGTCTATCTGCAATCCGGCTCTACCCTCGCGCTGATCGTGATGACGCTGGCGGCCTTCTTCATTGGCTACCACCTTATCATGGGGATCGGCGGCGCGGACATGCCGGTCGTCGTGTCGATGCTGAACAGCTATTCGGGTTGGGCGGCGGCGGCCATCGGCTTTTCGCTTTCGAACGATCTTCTGATCGTGGTGGGGGCGCTGGTGGGCTCTTCGGGTGCGATCCTGTCCTACATCATGTGCAAGGCGATGAACCGGTCCTTTATCAGCGTGATCCTCGGCGGCTTCGGCAACAGCACCGGCCCGGCGATGGAAGTCACGGGCGAACAGATCGCCATCGACGCCGAGGGCGTGGCCGCGGCGCTGAACGATGCGGACAGCATCATCATCGTGCCGGGCTACGGCATGGCGGTGGCCCAGGCGCAGCAGTCGGTGTCCGAACTCACCCGCAAGCTGCGCGCCAAGGGCAAGAATGTCCGCTTCGCCATTCACCCGGTCGCGGGGCGTCTGCCCGGGCACATGAACGTGCTTCTGGCCGAGGCCAAGGTGCCCTACGACATCGTGCTGGAAATGGACGAGATCAACGAGGACTTCCCCGAAACCGACGTGGCCATCGTCATCGGGTCGAACGACATCGTGAACCCGGCCGCGCAGGAAGACCCGAACAGCCCCATCGCCGGCATGCCGGTGCTGGAGGTCTGGAAGGCCAAGCAGGTGATCGTGTCCAAGCGCGGGCAGGGCACCGGCTATTCCGGCATCGAGAACCCGCTGTTCTACAAGGAGAACACGCGGATGTTCTACGGCGACGCGAAGAAAAGCATCGACAGCCTCTTGCCATTGATCGACTGATTCACGCAGGCCGGGCCTTCTGGTCCGGCCTGCACGCGCAGGGGCACAAACCTTTCCGACAATCACAGCTGACCAGATGCGGTGACCTGGCCGCAAGCCACCCCTCGTTCATCACGTCAGTCCCTTTGGTGGATATTTGTCGGTTTTGGATCGGGCAAACATGCCAGGGGCCAAGCCTTCAGCTTGCTCAGCCTCCCGGAGCGCTTCTGCCGGGGTCGTCTTGCCAGGCCAGGAATTCCGCCTGACGCAATTGAATTCCGCCTGACGCAATTGTCGTTGGATCCCCAAGCGTCAGCTTGCTGCGGGCCTCGGCCCTGCCTTTCCGCAGAGCGAAATTTGCAACACCTCGCCGGCATACCCTTGTATTCCGGCATTTTTCTGGAAAGCGTGCCAAGTACGGCCTACCTGTCACGCCGACCTGTTCGAGAAAACCGATGCCGATCGCCGACCATCCCCTGCGTTATGCCACCGTCAATGAACTGCACGCCAGGCCCTTTCCGGCGTTGCAGGTGCCATCGACCGCAGTCTATGTCGCGATCAAGGAGCCGGTTCAGGCGCACAACCGCGACCGGCAGAAGGATCTTGCCCATCTTGTGGCGCTGCTCGACCGGCACGGAAGCCAGCATCCCCAGCCCGGCGCCACCCATTTCCAGGGTCCGATCGGCCGCGCAGAGCTGAAGTGGGAAAGCCACACCGAATTCGTCACCTATTCCGCCTTTTCGCGCGGGCTGTCGAAGCGCCCGTTCGATCCGGCCGATGCCGAGGTGCTGCCCGAGGACTGGCTGGCCCAGGCACCCGGCAAGCGGCTGACTTCTGTCATGATCCGCATCGCGCCATTGCCTGCCTCGGACGCCGAGCTTCTGGCCCAACTGGACGAATGGTTCGTGCCCGAAAGCCTTGCCGTGTCCCGGGTGGTGGATGGCGCCGCCGTGATCGCGGGCGACTTCCGCATCGACCCGGCGGGTCACATGCGGTTTGCCGTGTTCGTGCGACCCGGCACAGGCCCGCGCCGTGTCGGCCGGATCGTGCAGCGCCTGTGCGAGATCGAAACCTATCGCGCGATGTCGATGCTGGGCTTGATGCGATCACGCGACCTGACGGCGCGGCTGAATGCACTTGATCCGCGCTTGTCGGCCCTGGTGTCGGGCCTCGACAATGCCGAACCTGCCCCCGAGGCGGCGCTGCATGACCTGCTTTCCATTTCGGCGGAACTGGAAAGCCTCGCCGTGCAGTTCTCGTTCCGCTTTGGGGCGACGGCGGCCTATGAGGCGATCGTGAACCAGCGGATCGAGGTGCTGCGCGAGCAGCGGATCGAGGGTCGGCAGACCTTTGGCGAATTCATGATGCGTCGTTACGACCCTGCCATGCGTACCGTGAAATCGGCCGAGGGGCGTTTGAAGGCCATGGCAGAGCGGGCAGAGCGGGCGGCAGAGCTGTTGCGCACCCGGGTGGATGTGGAACGTTCGGCGCAGAACCAGAAGCTTCTGGAATCGATGGACCGGCGGGCCGACCTGCAACTGCGGCTGCAACGCACGGTCGAGGGGCTTTCGACCGTGGCGATCAGCTACTACGCCGTCAACCTGATGGCCTACCTGCTGGAACCTTTGGCTTATCGGTTCGGCATCAGTCATGGCGCGCTCTTGTCCGGGCTGGTGCCAGTCGTGGTTCTGGGGGTCTGGCTGATGATCCGCCGCATCCGACATCACCTTAGCTAGGCCGACTGGGGCCCCCGCTTTGCCCCGTCTGCACCGGACCGGCGAGGAGTGAATAAGCCACCGAAGCGCCCGTGTGTTGCCGCGGGCCGGATGGTCAGCATATAGGGCGGGATTTCTGCCAGCGTCTCAGAGGCTTGGGCCTGGCGCAATCCTGGTGCCATCGGTGAACCGCTGGAACCGGAACCGCGACAGATCGTGGCCGACGTGGCCACCCGTCACCAGGTCGGCCACCACGCGCCCCATGCCCGGCCCGATGCCGAAGCCATGCCCGCTCATTCCCGTGGCGATCGTCAGGCCGGGAATCGGGCCATGGTCCACCACCGGCACGACATCGGGCATCGTGTCGATCATGCCGCCCCAGGCCGTGCGCAGCTTTGGCCGACCGAGTCCGGGAAAGGCGCGGGCAAAGGCGTCCTGCACCCGTCCCAGCGTGCCCAGGTTCGGCGCGGGGTTCAGGATGCGCATCGCCTCGAATGGGGTCGGCTGATCCTCGGCCCAGCGGCGGGGGGTGCTCCAGGCATCAGGAAAACCCTTCGGCGCACGCAGGCGGAAGCTGGACGATCGCCATTCCTTCTTCAGGATCGGTGTGTATACCCTGAACGATCGGAAGGCGTCGGGGCCGATGAAGAAGTCATGCTCGGCTCCTCCCGGCGCGATGGAATATCCCCCGTCCGCGCGCCGGCGAAAGGCGAAGTCGTCGTCGGCAGCGTTGCCGGGGAAGATCTCGGGCAAAGGTTCCGTGGCGGCGACCGAGGCAAGCACGGACAACTGCGGAATACCGATGCCGTGCCTGGCAAGGAACAGTCGCGACCACGCGCCCGCGACAACCACCACATGGTCACAGGCGACCCGGCCTGCCTCGGTCACCACACCGGCAACCCTGCCTGCTGCCAGGTCAAGGGCGCGAACCGCGCAGGCTTCCCGGATCGCCACCCCCATTTCGGCAGCGCGTGCGGCCAGCGCGGGAACAGCGGTCCATGGCTCGGCGCGGGCATCCGAAGGGGTGTAGATCGCTCCCTTCCAGGGGGCCACGGCACCCTTGAGCAGCGCTGCCGTCTCTGCCCCCGTCAACAGCCTGGTGTCGAGCTGGTGCGCCCGCGCATGATCCATCCAGGCCGCGAAGCCCGCCATTTCGCGTTCGGTCTTCGCCAGATACAGAACGCCGGTCTGCCGGAAGCCAAGCGCTTCGCCCATCTCGTGCGAAAGCGATTTCCAGATCGACAGGCTTTCCACCATGATCGGCAATTCGCCCGGATCCCGGCCCTGCTGGCGCACCCAGCCCCAGTTGCGGCTAGACTGTTCGCCGGCGATCCTGCCCTTTTCCAGCAGCAGGACGGAATAGCCCTTACGGCGCAGGAAGAAGGCCGTCATCACCCCAATGACACCGCCGCCGATCACCACGATATCGACACGTGGCGGCAAGGGGGCGGCAAAGCGGACAGGGTTTGCGTCGGTGATCGGGAAGGTCATGGCTCAGGATCTGCTGCAAGGTCCCCGCCGGTCCATCCGTCTTGCACAAATGGGGCAGGGCGGCGCGGGGCGACATGCGGTGCGCGACACCGCAGGGATAGACGTATCCGGTGCCCCTGCTGGGGTGGGGGGCGGAATGGCGTCATGCCAGCGCCTCGAGAAGCCGCTCCATGAACTGCTGGCCGGCCTCGAATTGGCTGATTTCAAGGTATTCATCGGGCTGATGTGCCTGGGCGATGTCGCCGGGGCCGCAGATGACGGCAGAATAGCCCGCCTGCTGGAACTGGCCGGCTTCAGTGCCATAGCTGACAACGCCGGTCGCGTTGTCGCCGGTAAGGCGGCGGACCAGGGCTTCTGCCTCGCCGTTCCTTTCGGGTTGCAGTCCCGGGACGCCGAAGAAGCGATCCAGGTGAATCGCAGCCTCGGGGCGGACCTTTCGCATCGCGGCCTCGATCTCGCGGACCCTTGCCTCGAACCGCGCCTCCCAGTCGGGGATCGACTCGCCCGGCACCACGCGCATCTCGACGGAAAAGTGGCAGTCGGCCGCCGTGATGTTGTGGGCCGTGCCTCCCCGGATCATGCCGACATGCAGCGTGGTGAAGGGCGGGTGAAAGGCGGCGGCCAGCGGCGTCGGCGTACGGGCCTGAAGCTCGGCGTTCACATCGTTCAGCCAGTCGATGAGCCGCGCCCCCTCCATGATCGCCGAGACGCCGTAGGGCAGCAGCGAGGAATGCACTTCATGGCCTTTCACATGCACATGATAGCCGGTGCCGCCCTTGTGCCCGGTGATCAGCCCCATGCGGCTGGGTTCGCCGATGATTGCGGCGCTGCCTTTCGGTACCACCTCCTGCATGGTGCGGATCATCGGCGGTGCACCGGTGCAGCCCACCTCCTCATCATAGGAAAGCGCAAGTTGCAGCGGCCGGCTTACGCCGCGGCGCTGCGCCTCGACCAGCGCCCGGACGGCCAATGCGACAAAGCCTTTCATGTCGCAGGTGCCGCGGCCATAAAGCCGCCCGTCACGTTCGCTGACCGTCCAGGGGTCGGTGGTCCAGCTCTGCCCGTCCACCGGCACCACGTCGGAATGGCCCGATAGAACCACGGCGCCTGCCTTCCATGGCCCGGCATGGGCAATCAGCGCGGCCTTCCGGCGGTCCTCGTTCCAGTGCCGGAAGCAGCGAACGCCGTGGCCTGACAGGTAACCCTCCAGCCAGTCGATAAGCCCGAGATTCGAATCGCGACTCACTGTCGGAAAGCTGACCAGCCGGTCAAGGATCTGACGCGACGTCAGTACCTGCATTTCGGGCATCGACACTTTCCCCAGATGTTGTGGCCAGCCTGTCGTCAGCCCCCGGAACTGTCAATATCTGGCGGAATGACCGGCAAATCGGTCAATCTGCCGGCAAGCTGCTGTGGAATCGCACGGCGAAACGGGATTGATAGAGTGCGGGAAATCGGGAACAGTGGCCCGAAGTGGCGGCAACCGAAAGTTGTCGATCCCAAAAAAGACGAACAAAAACAAGAACGAAGACGACACGGGGGAGCACTTGATGGCCGAAGGGGCCGCGCCAGTCCTTGACGTCAGGGGCCTTAAGACGGTTTTCCGCACCCGCGGGGGCGAAATCCATGCCGTGAACGACGTCAGCTTCCAGCTCAGGCGCGGCGAGCTTCTGGGCGTCGTGGGTGAAAGCGGCTCGGGCAAGTCGGTCACGATGATGTCGCTGATCCGGCTGCTTCCGTCGCCGCCGGCAGACATCCGCAAGGGCGAGGTGCTGCTGAACGGGCGGGATCTTCTGAAGATGTCGCCCGAGGCCCTGCGCGAAGTTCGGGGTGCGAGGGTCGGTTTCGTATTCCAGGATCCGATGACAAGCCTGAATCCGGTTTTCACTGTGGGCGACCAGATCATGGAGCCCCTGCGAGAACATCTGGGCATGACCAAGGAGATGGCCGAACGTCGGGCGGTGGAGCTTCTGGAGCTGGTCGGCATCCCGGACGCGCGGAAACGGCTGAAATCCTACCCGCACCAGTTTTCCGGCGGCATGCGCCAGCGGGTGATGATCGCCATCGCGCTGGCTTGCGACCCGGACGTGCTGATCGCTGACGAACCGACTACGGCGCTGGATGTGACGATCCAGGCGCAGATCCTGGAACTGGTGAAGGATCTTCGGCAGAAGCTTGGCATGGCGATCATCTGGATCACGCATGACCTGGGCGTGATTGCAGGCATCGCCGACAGGGTGATGGTGATGTATGGCGGGCAGGTGGTGGAACAGGCCCCGGTGGGCGAACTTTTCGCCAATCCGCAACATCCCTATACCCGCGCGCTTCTTCAGACTATCCCCAGGATCAATGGCCCGCGCGAGACGCGGCTGAAGGTGATCGAGGGCCAGCCGCCGATCCTCAGCGCACCCCTTGCCGCCTGCCCGTTCCGGGCCCGCTGCGAATATCGGCATGATGCTTGCGACCGGATGAACCCGGCGCGGCGGCCGGTGGATGGCCGCCCGGTGGGGCAGGGCCACGATGTCGCCTGCCACTGGCAGGCCCCCGCGCGGGTGGAGGCGGCCCATGCTTGACACGCGCCCGGCCCCGCTGGTCCAGGTCGAGGACCTGCGGATGTATTTCCCGATCTATACCGGGATACTGCGCCGCCATACTGGCAACGTGAAGGCGGTGGACGGGGTGAGCTTCTCGATCCAGGCGGGTGAGACCCTTGGTCTGGTTGGCGAGTCCGGCTGCGGCAAGTCTACCGTGGGCCGGGCGATGCTGCGGCTTTACGAACCCACCGGCGGTCGGGTGGTGATCGACGGCGACGATGTTGCGCATCTGCCACCCGAAGCCCTGCGCCGCAAACGCCCGACGATGCAGATGGTCTTTCAGGATCCGCAGGCCAGCCTGAACCCGAGGATGACGCTGGCGCAGATCATATCCGAGCCGCTGGACGAACACACCGACTGGTCGCGCGACAAGAAGATCGAGCGCGTGCACGAGCTGATGGACCAGGTCGGTCTGAACCGCCGCTTCATCAATCGCTATCCGCACGAATTCAGCGGTGGTCAGCGCCAGCGCATCGGCATCGCCCGGGCCTTGGCCCTGAACCCCAGGTTTATCGTCTGCGACGAACCGATCGCCGCGCTGGACGTGTCGATCCAGGCCCAGGTGGTGAACCTGCTCGAGGATCTGCAGGACCGGCTGGGGCTGACCTACCTGTTCATCAGTCACGACCTATCGATGGTTCGCCACCTGGCCGACCGTGTGGCGGTGATGTATCTCGGCCGGATTGCCGAACTGTCGCCCTCGGCCGACCTTTACGCCCGCCCGTTGCACCCCTATGCCGAGGCGCTGTTGTCGGCGGTGAACGAACCCGACCCGGCAATCGCGGCGCGGCGCAAGCGGATCATCCTGAAAGGTGACGTGCCTTCCCCGGCCAATCCGCCCGTCGGGTGCAATTTCTGCACCCGCTGCCCGAAGGTCATGGACATCTGCCGGCAGGTGAAACCCGATCTGGTCGAGGTCGAACCTGGCCGTCTGGTCGCCTGCCATCTTTTCGAAAGCCGACAAGCCGCCGGGACTACCGGCGCACCCGAGGCAACAGAGCGCAACCAACAAGGAGTGTCGCAATGAAACTGAGAACCGCCCTTCTGGGCGCCGCCGCTGCGGTGGCCTTCGCCCCCGCTGCCTTTGCCGAGCGCGGGGCCGACGGTCATGTGAACGTGCTGTATTGGCAGGCGCCTTCGATCCTGAACCCCTACCTCAGCTCGGGCACCAAGGATGTGGAAACCGCCTCGCTGGTCCTTGAGGGCCTGGCGGGCTTTGACGACAAGGGCGTGGTCTTCCCGCGTCTGGCCGAGTCGATTCCGACCGTGGAGAACGGCGGCATCACCGAGGATCTGACCCAGATCACCTGGAAGCTGAAGCCGGGCCTGCTGTGGTCGGACGGCACGCCCGTAACCTCGGCAGACGTCAAGTTCACCTGGGAATACTGCACGCATCCGGAAGGCGGCTGTGCCCAGGCCGCGCGCTATGAAGGGATCGAAAGCATCGAGACCCCGGACGATCTGACCATCGTGATCAAGTTCTCTGGCCCGAAGCCAAACCCCTACCAGGCCTTCGTGGGGGGCACCTCGCCCATCCTTCAGAAGGCCCAGTTCGAGAACTGCCTTGGCGCTGCAGCCTCGACCTGCACCGAACAGAACTTCAAGCCGATCGGCACGGGGCCCTTCGTCGTGACCGACTTCAAGGTGAACGACACCGTCAGCCTGGCGGCCAACCCCAACTATCGTGACCCGGCCAAACCGGCCTTTGCGACCATGACCGTAAAGGGGGGCGGCGACGCCGTGGCGGCTGCCCGTGCCGTACTGGAAACGGGCGAATTCGACTATGCCTGGAACACCCAGATCAACCCGCAACAGCAGGCGCAGATGTCGGCTGCCGGCAAGGGCGTGCTGCTGAACGGCTTCGGCACCCTGGTCGAGCGGATCGAGATGAACTTGACCAACCCCGACCCGGCCCTGCCGGAAGGTGAGCGTTCAACCACCAAGCATCCGCATCCGTTCCTGTCCGACATCCGCGTGCGCAAGGCCCTGTCGATGGCGATCGACCGGCAGATCCTGGTGGACATCGGCTATGGCAGCGCGGGTCGCCCAACCTGCAACCTGGTACCCGCGCCCGAGATGTTCGCGTCGGACAACACCGAGTGCATCCCGCAGGACATGGAAGGTGCCAAGGCGCTGCTGGAAGAAGCGGGATGGACCGACACCAACGGCGACGGAATCCGCGACAAGGACGGTCAGAAGCTGCGCATTCTTTACCAGACCTCGACCAACCCGGTCCGGCAGGACTTCCAGGCGGTCATCAAGGACTGGTGGACGGAACTGGGCGTGGAAGTCGAGCTGAAGAACATCGACGCCTCCGTGTTCTTCGGCGGTGACCCGGGCTCGCCCGACACCTTCCAGAAGTTCTATGCCGACGTCGAGATGTATGCCAACAACTTCGACGGCACCGATCCGGAACCCTATCTGGCACAGTACAAGTGCGACAAGATCCCGGGCCCGGAAAACCAGTGGCAGGGCGAAAACATCAACCGTTTCTGCGACCCTGCGTATGATGCGCTGGTGGATGAACTGGCGAAGACATCGGCCATGGAAGAACGCGCAGCCATTGCCAAGAAGCTGAACGACATGCTGACCAAGGATTCCTATGTCGTGGTCCCGCTGGTCGATCGCGGCCGTCTGTCGGCGGCCTCGAACACGCTGGGCGGCGTGGTCCTGAACACCTGGGACACCGAATTGTGGAACGCCCAGGACTGGTTCCGCGTGAAATGATCCTAACCTCGGGCGGGTCATCGACCCGTCCGGCCGGCGGGGGCCCCGGGGCTCCCGCCACCCTCTTTGCCGCTAGACTGCTGACCCGAGGCGCCCGCCCATGCTCACCTACACGCTGAGACGGCTTCTTTTGGCCATCCCGACGCTTCTGCTGATCAGTCTCGTCATCTTCCTGCTGGTCGATCTGGCCCCCGGATCGCCTGCCTCGGAAATCCCGCTGACCGTGCCGCCCGAGGTCCGCGCCAAGATCCTCGAGGCGCTGGGGGTGAACGAGCCGGTCCACATCCGCTATCTGCTGTGGCTCAAGCAGTTCTTCTGGGTGGAACCTCTGAACGGTTTCGACGCGATCTTCGGAACACATTACGCCGAAGGCATGCAGCGCATCATCAGCTACCAGAGCCGCAGCCCGGTCTTTCCGCTGATCGGCGAACGCCTGCCGCAGACCCTGACGGTCATCGGTACCGCCTATCTGGTCGGCGTGCTGATCGCCCTGCCGATCGGGATCTATTCCGCCTACCGGCAATATTCGCTGTTCGACCAGTTCGGCACCATGTTCGCGATGATCGGCTTTTCGGTGCCGACCTTTTTCACCGGCACGCTTTTCATCATCATCTTCGCGGTCTGGCTTGGCTGGTTCCCCACGAAATACAACACCACGCTGGTCGTGACCGACTGGGCAAGCTTCAAGGAACAGCTGCGCCAGATGGCGATGCCCGTGATGGTTCTGGGCCTTGCCAATGCCGCAGCGATCAGCCGCTACATGCGGTCCTCGATGCTGGAAAACATGAGCCAGGATTACGTCCGCACCGCGCGCGCGAAGGGGATGAGCGAAAGGACCGTCGTGCTGAAGCACGTCCTGCGCAATTCGCTGATTCCGGTCGTTACCGTCATCGCGCTGGGGATCCCGTCGATCTTCGGTGGCGCGATCATTACCGAGAACCTCTTCGGCGTGAACGGCATCGGCTCGGCGCTGATCCAGGCGATCCGCGGCAATGACCTTCCCATGGTTCAGACGCTGGCCTTCATCTTCGCAATCCTGATCGTGACCTTTAACCTGATTGCCGATCTTCTCTACGGCATGCTCGACCCGAGGATCCGCTATGACTGACACCGATCTTGGGGTGCCCCCGCCGGAATCGCTTCGGGCCGCGGTCTGGGCGCAGTTCCGCAAGCACCGCGGCGCGGTGTTCGGGCTGGTGGTTCTGACACTGCTGATCATCTTCTCGGTGGTGGGACCGCTGGTCTGGTCGCCCGAGAAGCTTTCGGTCGTCGAGGCGCTTAAGTCGAAGAACCTCGGCCCCAGTCTCGTTCATCCGATGGGCACCGACCAGCTGGGCCGCGACCAGATGCAGCGGATGATGGCCGCGGGACGCGTCAGCCTTGCGGTGGGCTTTGTCGCCATGGTGATCGCTATCTTCCTTGGCACGCTGATCGGCGTGCTGGCGGGGTATTTCAAGCGGCTTGACGGGCCGCTGATGCGCCTGACCGACATGTTCCTGGCGCTGCCGCTGATCCCGCTGTTGCTGGTCATGGTGATGCTTTTCCGCGATCGCATCGCCGGGGTTCTGGGGCCCGAGATGGGCGCCTTTGTCCTGATCGTCAGCGCCATCGGCATCACCAGCTGGATGCAGGCAGCGCGGATCGTGCGCGGCGAGGTTCTGGCGCTGAAAGAACGGGAATATGTGCTTGCCTCGCGGTCGATCGGTGCGCGGCCGTTCCGGGTGATCCTGCGCCACATCCTGCCGAACGTGGTCTCGCCGGTCATGGTGGCGGCGACGCTGGGCGTGGCCGAAGCGATCATCACCGAAAGTGTGCTCAGCTTCCTCGGCCTTGGCTTCCCGCCTGACTTCCCGACCTGGGGTCGGCTGCTTTACGAAGGGCTCGACTACTTCCAGTATTACCCGGAGCGGGTGATCTTCCCTGGGCTCGCGATCTCGCTCACGGTGCTTTCGGTCAATTACATCGGCGACGGACTGCGCGACGCGCTGGACCCGCGGATCCGAGGCAGGTGATGCCGGCGCACACCGGGCCTCAGTCCCGGCGTGAGCCTCGTTCGGTCTGCCATGCGATGAGGATGGACCCCAGGATGCACCCGGTGAACAGGTAAAGACCCCAGGCGGTTTCGACCGTCACATGGCCCGCACCCTTGGCGATGACGATGTAAAGTGAGACCAGGAACACTTCGGCCATGGCAAGTTTGCCAAGGATCTCCAGCGCCGGCAGCAGCCGCGGAGACAGGAGTTCCCAGTGCAGCAACGCCAGGCCGATCGTTTTTATGTAGGGGGCAAAAACAGCAAGGAAGGTCACGATCAGCGCGAAGGCCGGGTCGGACCGCCATAACGATTGCAATCCGGTCACGACCGAGATCTCGTCCATCCCGAAGACAGGCAGAAGCGCTGCGCGCAGAAGCGGCGCGAACCAGGCCACCGGGAACAGAATCAGCAGGGCAAGGTTGAAGTATTTCAAGGCGGGTCTCCCATGGCTGCCGTTGCACCGGGGCTTTCACACCCCTGGACCCCTGTGGGATATCTGGGCAGAGAGGAAGGGGCGGGTGGGGTCAGCGGATGCTTTCGATCGGCCCCTCCGCCCGGCCGTGGATGAACTGCTGCACATAGGGGTCTGGCGTCGCGTCCAATTCGCTGACCGGTCCGGTCCAGCGGATCACGCCGCCGTGCAGCATTGCCACGTTGTCGGCAATCGCGCGGACCGAGGACATGTCATGCGTGATCGTCATCGCGGTCGCCCCCATCTCGACCACGATCTCGCGGATCAGATCGTTGATGACGCCAGCCATGATCGGGTCGAGGCCGGTGGTCGGTTCGTCGAAGAAGATGATCTCTGGCTCGGCTGCGATGGCGCGGGCAAGGCCCACGCGCTTCTGCATGCCGCCTGAAAGTTCGGCAGGGTAGAGGTCGGCGGTCTCGGGCTTCAGGCCGACGCGGCGCAGCTTCTCGATCGCGACCTCGCGAGCCTGGGCTTTCGGCAAGGCATTCGCGCCGCGAATCAGCCGGAAGGCAACGTTTTCCCAGACCTTCAGCGAATCGAACAGAGCGCCCCCTTGGAAGAGCATCCCGAAGCGCGAAAGAAAGGCGTCGCGGTCGCCCTTGGTCACGTCCTGTCCGTCCAGAGTGATCGTTCCGCTGTCGGGGCGCACGAGGCCAAGGATGCATTTCAGAAGGACGGACTTCCCTGTGCCCGAGCCGCCGATGATCACCATCGAGGTGCCCGAGGCGATGGTGAGGTTCACCCCCTGCAAGACGCGGTTCTGGCCGAACCGTTTGTGGACATCGCGCAGCTCGATCATGAGGTGAAGAAGATCTCGGTCAGCACATAGTTCGATGCCAGGATCAGCACGCTGGCCGAGACTACTGCCGATTTTGTCGCCCGGCCCACGCCTTGAGCGCCGCGGGCCGAGTTCATGCCATGGTAGCAGCCCATCAGCGCGACGATGAAGCCGAAGACCGCGCCCTTGACCAGGCCCGAGCCCACATCCCAGACCTCGAGAAAGTCGGCGGTGTTCTTCAGATAGGTGGCCGAGTTGAAGTCCAGCCGCATGATCCCGACCAGCCAGCCGCCCATGATGCCGATGGCATCGCCCACCGCGACCAGCACCGGCATTGCAATGGTCGCAGCGACCACGCGGGGGACGGCCAGATACTTCAGGGGATTTGTGGACAGTGTCACCAGCGCGTCGATCTGTTCGGTAACCTTCATCGTGCCGATTTCGGCCGCAATGGAGGAGGCCACGCGCGCAGCCACCATCAACCCGCCGAGGACCGGGCCAAGTTCCCGCGTCATGCCGATTGCGACGATGCTTGGGACCACCGATTCCGCGTTGAACCGCGCGCCGCCGGCATAGATCTGCAGGGCCAGGGCGCCGCCGGTGAAGATCGCCGTCAGCCCGACCACCGGTAGCGAGAGCCAGCCGATCTGCAGCAGCGCCAGCCCGAATTCCCGCAGATAGTAGGGTGGGCGCAGGATGTGACCCAGAACCTGCGCGGTGAACAGCCCGACACGGCCGACCGCTGCAAGCGCCTCGAGGACCGGGCGGCCGATGGCGCCAAGGATTGCCGTCATGCGCCGCGCTCCTGCCAGCGACGCTGATAGCGCGGGCCAAGCGCGGTCAGAATTTCATAGCCGATTGTGCCAGCCACATCGGCAAGGCCATCTATCGTCTGGTTCGGACCAAGGATGTCAAGGCTGCCGGGCACTTCGCGCAGATGGGTGACATCGACGGTGATCGCATCCATCGACACGCGGCCGACCACGGGGCAGGGCACATCGCCATCCCAAAGCTGCACCCGGTTCGACAGGGTTCTGGGCAGACCGTCCGCATAGCCCGCTGCCACCGTGGCAATGACCGAAGGGCGATCGGCAATCCAGGTGCAACCGTAACCGACCGCCTCGCCCGGTTCGACCGTGCGGGTCTGGATCACCGGCAAGGACAGGCTGACAACGGGGTGTGCCGCAGCGTAGGGAAGCCCGCCATACAGCCCGATGCCGGGGCGCGTCAGGTCGAAATGCCAGCGCGGACCCAGCAGGATGCCCCCCGTCGCAGCCAGGCTGCGGGGCAGGCCGGTGCCGTCGGTCATCTGATGAAAGACGCGCAACTGCGCTTCGTTCAGCGGATGGTCAGGCTCGTCTGCGCAGGCCAGATGGCTCATCAGCAGTTCCGGGCCGGCCTCGACCAGGATCGATGCCACCGCCTGCCATTCCTGCATCTCGACGCCAAGACGGTTCATCCCGGTGTCGAGCTGCACCCCGAAGGGATGGCCAGGCAGCGCCTCGAGATGCCTCGTGATCTGCTCGAGGCTGTTCAGCATCGGCGTCAGATCCAGGTCGTGGATCATCTCGGTGTCGCCCGGGCAATGCCCCGAAAGAACCGCGATCTGCGGCCCCGGGCCTAGCGCCTGCCGGACGGCGGCGCCTTCTTCGGCGTAGGCCACGAAGAACCGCCGCGCCCCGGCCCGGGCCAGGGCACGCGCGACGCGCGTTACCCCCAACCCGTAGGCATCGGCCTTCACCACCGCAGCCGTCTGCACGCCCTGTCCGGTCATCCGGTCCAGCGCCCGCCAGTTCGCGGCAATGGCATCAAGATCAATCGTCAAGGTCGCGGTTGCCATGCCGGCTGTTTCGACCGGCAGGCTGGCGTGGTCAAGCGGAAAGAACCGGCCGGGCGGCACCTTGCGCTTTCTCTTGCCACGGGCAACTCTGCCGCCGAGCGGAGGGCAAGCAGCATGGCCAGCGAATCCGAACCACATGACGAAGCCGGCCTCTGGCTCACGGTGCTGTGCTGGATCGGTCTGGCCGTTGCCGCACTGGATGCCTTCCTGCAACCCCTTCCGGCCGGCCTGACCTGGGCAGCACTGGCGCTGGCCTACCTGACCGGTGGGGTGCCCGCTGCACGATCGGCCCTGGGCGATCTGTGGCAGAACCACAGGCTGGACATCGACCTTCTGATGGTTGTCGCCGCCTTGGCCGCGGCGGCCGTGGGGGCTGCGCTGGAAGGGGCCGTGCTGCTGGCGTTGTTCTCGCTGTCCAACACGCTGGAACATCGCGCCATGGGCAAGGCCCGACGTGCAGTCGAGGCGTTGATGCAGCTGCGCCCCGAGTTCGCCCTGCGCGAGGGGCCGGACGGCGTGACCGAGGTTCCTGTCGAAACCCTTGTCCCCGGCGACCGCGTCATCCTGCGCCCCGGCGCGCGGGTGCCGGTGGATGGCCGCGTCCTTGTCGGGACCGGTCATCTTGACGAAAGCACCGTCACCGGGGAATCGGAACCCGTGCGCAAGGCGCCCGGCAGTCCGGTGCACGAAGCCACGGTCAACCTGGACGCTATCCTGACGATCGAGGTCATCCGCAGCCTTGCTACCTCGACAGTGGCGCAGATGATCCGCCTGGTGACGGAGGCACAGGCGATGCGTTCGCCCTCGGAACGATTTTCCGACTGGTTTGGCCAGCGCTACACCATCGCAGTTCTAGGGGGCTCGATCCTGGCTTATTTCGGCTTCCGGCTGGCCGGATACGACAGTGGCGATGCACTTTACCGCGCGGCCACCGTACTGGTTGCCGCCAGCCCGTGTGCCGTGGTGATCTCGGTTCCTGCGGCGATCCTTTCCGCCCTTTCTGCTGCTGCTCGGGGCGGGGTGCTGTTCAAGGGGGGCGCCGCGCTGGAGGGCCTGGCAGAGGTGAAGACCTTCGCCTTCGACAAAACCGGCACGTTGACCACCGGTCGCGCTGGGGTGACCGGAGTGGTTGCGCTGGAGGGATCCGAGCACGACTTCCTGGCCCTTGCCGCCGGGCTCGAGGCGCACTCGGAACATCCGATCGCAGGGGCGATCCGGGCCGAGGCGGCAGCGCGCGGCATCACCCCTGCCGAGGTTTGGGATGTGCGCGCCCATCCCAGCGAAGGCATCACCGGGCAGGATGCGGAAGGCCCGCTATGGGCAGGAAATGCCCGCATGCTGGCGGCCATGGGCGCCACTCTGCCGGCCCGACTGTCCGGCATGGCAGATGGGTCCGAGACCCTTGTTGTCGTGGGCCGCGGGGCCAAGGTGCTGGGCGCGCTCACGGTTGCGGACGAGGCGCGCGAAACTTCGGCCGAGGCGGTCGCGGCCCTGCGCGAGGGTGGGGCGAGCATCCTGATGATGACCGGCGACCGGGCCGAGGTCGCCAGCCGCATTGGCAATGGGCTGGGTCTGCGGGCAGAGGAAATCCACGCGGCGCTGCTGCCCGCAGACAAGGTGGCTCTTGTCGATCGTGCGGCCCAGCGGGGAAGGGTGGCCTTCATCGGTGACGGGGTGAACGATGCCGCAGCCCTTGCCCGTGCCGATGTCGGCGTGGCGATGGGGGTTGCGGGCAGCGAGGTCGCGCTTCAGGCGGCCGACGTGGCGCTGATGGCCGAGGATCTGCGCAAGCTTGCCGCCGCCCGCAGGCTTGCGCTGCGCACGGCGCGCGTCATCCGGCAGAACCTGACACTGGCGCTTGGCGCGATGGTGCTGCTGGTGACCGGCAGCCTTTTCTTCGAACTGCCGTTGCCGCTTGCCGTTATTGGCCACGAAGGCGGCACGCTGCTTGTGGTGCTGAACGGTCTGCGCCTGCTTGCCGACCCGATCCGCGTGCGCTGAAATGCCGGCCTCGCGGGGCAGGGCCCGGCATCTGCTGTCTCATCCTGCGGTGCGGCGTGGATGGCCGCCCCCGCGTCCTGCCCGATCCGAAATTGACAGACCGGGTGACCGCGCCCTGCGCCTTCCCTTGTGTCGAGATTGAAGGAAATCCGGCGAAAGGTGGAGCCGCGATAAAAGCAATTTCACCCCAGAACGAACAATTATCATTGAAAAAATCGATACTCTGCCGTCCGATCTTCTATCGCCCGAGCGCCCGGTCCAGATGCACGTATCCGCCATCGACGAACAGCCATTGCCCGGTGGTATGGCTGGCCTTGTCGGAAAGCAGGAAGACGACTGTCGCCGCGATCTCCTCTGCCGTGGTCATCCTCTGGCCAAGCGGGATCCGTGCGGTGATCAGGGCCTCCTGACCGGCCGGATCATCGAAAGAGTCCAGCCATTTGCGATACATTGGCGTCATCACCTCCGCAGGGATCACCGCATTCACGCGCACGCCATCAGGTGCAAAGGCCGCCGCCCATTCCCGCGTCAGCCCAAGCTGGGCAGCCTTGGCCGCCACATAGGCCGATGTCCGGCCCTGACCCGTCAGCGCCGTCTTTGAGGAGATGTTGACGATGGACCCCTTGGCGGCCTTCAGATCACCCAGCGTCAGATGGGCAAGCGTATAGTAATGCACCAGATTCTGATCCAGTGACCGCCGGAAGGCCTCTGGTCCGGCCTCAAGCCCAACCCCGTCATTTGTGCCGGCATTGTTCACCAGCCCATCAATCCGTCCGTAGCGCGCGCGCACCTCTGTCACTGCCCGCCGGCAGTCCTCATCCCGTGACAGATCGGCCAGAATGACATGAGCGTTGGGCTGCAATTCCTTGAGTTCCGAAAGGAAATCTGTCTCTGGCTTGCGCCGGGCCAGGATCGCGGGCACCGCACCCTCTGCCGCCAGCGCCCGACTGATCGCCCCGCCAATCCCCGCGCCGCCGCCAGTGACGATGACCACCTTTCCCGCAAGACCCAGATCCATTCCCACCTCCTGTTTTCGTCAGACTGGCGAAATGGTTGCGAAAGGCAAGATGCAAACGCCTGCGCACTTTCTGCCGTCTTCTCAGACTGTTAGAGCCACCACTTGACCGACGGTTGGGTGAGGTCGGCGATGAATTCCGGAACTTTCAGAAACCACCCTCCGACCCGCCAGACCCCTGCCACGGCTTCGCCAGGTTGCCGAACCGGGTGAACCGGCCCTCGAAGGACAGCTCGACAGTCCCGATCGGACCGTGGCGCTGCTTGCCTATGATGACCTCGGCCTTGCCATGCACGCTTTCCATGAGTGCCTGCCATTGCGCCATCTTTTCCAGTTCATGGTCGCCGGGCTTTTCGCGTTCGCGGTAGTATTCCTCGCGGAAGACGAACATCACCACGTCCGCGTCCTGTTCGATTGACCCGGATTCCCGCAGGTCGGACAGCTGCGGTCGCTTGTCCTCGCGCGCCTCGACCTGACGGGACAACTGCGACAGCGCCACGACGGGGATGTTCAGCTCTTTGGCGATTGCTTTCAGTCCCTGCGTGATTTCAGAGACTTCCTGCACGCGGTTGTCCTTGGACGAACCCTTCAGAAGTTGCAGGTAGTCGATGAACAGCACATCCAGACCATGCGTCCGCTTCAGACGCCGCGCCCGGGCGGCGACCTGGGAAATCGGAAGCGCCGGTGTGTCATCGATGTAAAGTGGGCAGGATTCCAGCGCCTTGGCCGCCTCCACGAAACGTCGGAATTCGGCCTCGGTCATGTCGCCGCGGCGGATCTGTTCGGACGGAACTTCCGAGGCCTCGGACAGGATCCGCGCCGCAAGCTGCTCGGCGCTCATTTCAAGCGAGAAGAAGCCGACCACGCCCCCTTCCACAGCGCCTTCCGTGCCGTCGGGCAGGCGGCCACGCTTGTATGCCTTGGCGATGTTGAAGGCTATGTTCGTGGCCAGAGAGGTCTTGCCCATCGAGGGTCGCCCGGCAAGGATCAGCAGATCCGAAGGGTGCAGACCGCCAAGTTTTCTGTCCATGTCGATTAGACCGGTGGAGATTCCCGCCAGGCCCCCATCGCGCTGATAGGCGGCATTGGCAACATTCACCGCGTCTGTCACGGCCTTGAGAAAGCTTTGAAATCCGCGTTCGGCTACGCCTTGTTCGCCCAGTTTGTAAAGCCGCTGTTCCGCTTCGATGATCTGGTCTTTCGGCTCGGACGCGACCTCCACCCTTGCCGCCCTGGCCGCAATGTTGCGGCCCAGCTGGATAAGTTCCCGACGCACCGCCAGGTCATAGACCATCTGGGCATAATCCCTTGCGGCGTAGGCCGAAATCGCCGCCCCGGCAAGGCGCACCAGATAGGCCGGTCCGCCCAGTTCCTTCAGGCCGGGGTCGTCCTCGAGGAATGCCTTCAGCGTCACCGGCGAGGCAAGGGCATTCTTCTGGATCCGTGCGGCAGCGACTTCGAAGATGCGCTGGTGGACGGGATCGAAGAAATGCTCGGCCCGCACGAGCGCCGAGATGCGGTCAAACACCTCGTTGTTGGTAAGAATCGCGCCCAGAAGCTGCTGTTCGGCCTCGATGTTGTGCGGCAGAACCTCGGCTTCAGAGTCGCCCTGGGCTGCGGCCGGAACCATCGGCCTCAGTGCGGTGATCTCGGTCATGTCTGCCCCCTGCCGTGTTTGGCTGTTTCTTGTTGCATCCACCGGTTATCACGACCCTCGGTGGAATGGGTTGGGGGTAAGCTGTGCATAAGCTGCTTATCCACAATTTTCAGATTACCATATCTGGCGCATGTGTTGAAGGTCACGCCAACCTATCGCAAACGCACCACGGTCTTGCGCCGACCGCTACCGAAGCGTCCCGATGTCCGGGCGTGGAATCAGCCCGTTCGGGCGTCCTGCCAGGCGCGGGGAGCGTTCAGGAAGCTTTCCACCTCGGAAAGGGTTGCGGCGTCAAAGGTGCCTTGCGCCCGCGCCTCGGCCAGCACGTCCCACCAGGTGCAAAGGTGATGAAGTGTCACGCCGTGCGCGGCAAGCCTTGGCTCGGTATCGGGAAAGATTCCGTAATAGAAGATCACTGCCGTATGGCCACAGGTTGCGCCGGTTTCGCGGATCGCATCGACGAAGGAAAGTTTCGAGCCGCCGTCCGTGGTCAGATCCTCGACCAGAAGGACACGCTGTCCCTCAGTCATGGTGCCTTCGATCCGGGCGTTGCGACCGTATCCCTTGGGCTTCTTGCGAACGTAAGTCATGGGCAGGGCAAGGCGTTCGGCCACCAGCGCCGCAAAGGGGATACCGGCGGTCTCGCCCCCGGCGATGTTGTCGAACGCCTCCATCCCGGCTTCGCGCATCACGGTGATGGTCAGAAAGTCCATCAGTGTGGAACGGATGCGCGGGTAGGAAATGAGTTTGCGGCAGTCGATATATGTCGGTGAGGGAAGGCCCGAGGCCAGGGTGAAGGGTGTCTCGGCATTGAAGTGGACCGCCTTGATTTCCAGCAGGGCGCGGGCTGTCAGGCGGGCGATTTCGTCCTTGGGCGGGAAGGTCGAGGGGATCATGCGATGGTCCTTTCGGCGGGGCATGTCGTGCGCCTGCGTCTGCGTCTTGCGGTGATGACATTTGACGCAGGCATCGGGGGACGGTCAGGTCACGACGTGCCAGTGCACGGGAAAGCCGGGGTTGAAGACGGTGACGGGACCAGAGCCAGAGACGATCTTTTCGGGCCATGTGCATGGATCGGGCCGCTTTTCCAGGGTGATCGTGGCGGTGTTCACCGGCAGGCGGTAGAAGGCCGGGCCGTGGCGCGCCACGAAGCCTTCCAGCCGGTCGAGTGCGCTTTCCTCCTCGAAGACATGGGCAAGAAGGCTGAGGGTGTTGGTGGCAGTGAAACAGCCCGCGCAGCCGCAGGCGGCCTCTTTCAGCGCATCGACATGCGGCGCGCTGTCGGTGCCAAGGAAATAACAGGGGTTGCCAGAGGTTGCGGCACGGCGCAGGGCCAGGCGGTGCCTTTCCCGCTTTGCGACCGGCAGGCAGTAGTAATGCGGCCGGATCCCGCCCGCGAGGATGTGGTTCCGGTTCAGGATCAGGTGATGCGTGGTGATCGTCGCGGCAAGGTTTTCCCCGCCTTGGGCGGCATAGGCCACCCCTTCTTCGGTGGTGATGTGTTCCATCACCACGCGCAGCTCGGGCAGGCGGCGGCGCAGGGGATCAAGCACCGTGTCGATGAACACGGCTTCGCGGTCGAAGATATCGACTTCGGGTGTCGTGACCTCGCCATGGGTGCAAAGCGGCAGGCCGATTCGTGCCATGGTTTCCAGGACAGGCATGACCTTTGCCAGATCACGCACCCCCGATTGCGAATTGGTCGTGGCACCCGCCGGGTAAAGCTTTACCGCCTTCACCAGGCCCGAGGCCGCTGCACGTTCCACATCGGCCGGATCAGTGCCTTCGGTCAGATACAGCGTCATCAGCGGCTGGAATGCCATTCCCGGGGGCAGGGTGGCCATGATCCTGTCGTGGTAGGCACGTGCATCATCCAGCGTTACCACCGGCGGCACCAGATTGGGCATGACGATGGCGCGGGCGAAATGGCGGGCCGTTTCCGGCAGCACGGCCTGAAGCATCGCACCATCGCGCAGGTGCAGGTGCCAGTCGTCGGGGCGGGGCAGGGTCAGCGTTTGCATGGTGCCCCGGGTAACCCAAACCTCACGGTCTTTCCAGTGGCAAGGCGATGCATGACGAACACAGCCGCCCAGTTCGAGGGAATGGTTGCCGCCTTCCGGTCCTGGCCAGGCACCGGGCGTCCCTGCAGCCTCGGGAACGGGAAAGCGCCCCTCGGGGCCTGATCGCGGTCGCACCTGCGCAACAGGGTCTGCCAACCCTGCTGGCCGGGCCTTGACCTGGGTCCGCAGCATGGCCTGCCGCGTTTACGCCTGGGCTGGCAAGCCGAAGAACCTACGCCCCTTGCCGCGCGGCCTGGCTGCGGCCTCGTCAAAGGATCAGGCGCCGCCCGTAAGTTCCTCAAGCCGCCGGGCAAAGCGCGGGGCGTTCAGCCGCCGCGTGACCGAACGGCAGATCATGATTTCCCGCTGCCGGTTTCCCGACATGCGGGCCCGCGCCAGAATTGCCCGCAGATAGCTTGCATTCGACCGACGCCCGCGCCACAGCCACGCGAAGTAGGATGCGGAAAGCTTGCCGTCCATTGCCGCCTCGAGGATCCGGTCCAATACCTTCATCTCGATGAGCGTGTCCTCGGTGCCCTCGCCAGTGTAGCGGGCATAAAGCGGCGTGACCCACGGGCGATGGAACAGCGCGGCATGCATCGCGTCGGGCCGGTGCAGCGGGTCGTGGATCAGCCAGACCCGTTTGGCGCTTTCGATCATGTCCGGCGCATAGCCATAGCGGCTGCGGAAGTTGATCCGCCGGGCGATCCGGTGGCGTTCATCCCAGCCGGCAAGCGCAGGATCAAGCGTGGCGCGCGGGGCAACCAGCACCAGTTCGGCCCCCGGTGCCGTGATCGAATAGGCGGCCGCCGCATAGCCTGCCGGTCCGGCACCGTAGAAGATGACCTTGTCGAAATCCTCAAGGAAGCCGTCGTCAGAAAGCCGATCGAAATAGCGGAATACCGCAGGATCGCGCCACCAGGTTTCACCTTCGGAAAGAATGGTCAGCAGTGACCAGCCGCGCTGCTTGCAAAGCCTGTAGTGTTCGGGAAGTTTGTCTTCGCGTTCGCGCAGGTCGGCGGCATCTTCAAACGTCACCAGAAGAACAGGGCGTTCCTCGGCGAAAAAGGCATAGTGGCGCTGGCCGAGCGGCATGAAATCACCGTCGCCCTCGGCAATCTTCAGCATGGCGTGCTGCCATTCGGGTGCCGCAGAGATTTCGTTCATGTGCACCTTCGCATCGGGGCGAAAAATGCTGCCCCGGCCTTGGAATGTGAAGCGAAAAGCCAGTTTACACAAGGGTTTACACGCCAAAGTCACGCCCGATGCGCAAACAACGGATCGGCATTGTTTCGGTATTGCGGGCCGGCGCAACCATTGGGCAAAGGGAGGGGTGAGGCGATCAACCCCCGGTCGCGCGGGCCCCGTTCGCGGCCTTGCGGATCGCATCTGCGACCTCTTTCGGCAGAACGCGCGACGGCGGAGCCATGAGAAGCCGACCGTAAAGCGCGCGCCAGGGTTCCTCGGTCAGCAGGGCACGGACGCGCTGCCGTCGCCATGACAAGGCCGCGCCGTGCAGGCCGCCGAGGACGCTGTCCTGCATGAGTGCGGACCGAAGGCCCGAACTGTTCAGCGACAGGATGCTCCGGTCCTCGACATCGCAGAAGTTGCGGTCGATCCAGTAATCCATGCCCATCACCGAGCCCTCGCGGTTCGGCCGGCCCCGGTCGCATTTCAACAGGTAATCCTCTATCGAACCAAGCGCATAATGGTTCAGCTGCGCCAGACGGTAGTTGTCCTGCCCGAAGGCAGAGTAGACGCGGCCTGTCCGGTATTCCGCGGGAAGCCGCCGGCCCGAGCCATCGAACCAGCAGGCGCCATCAAGCCGGTCGGGGTTCGCTGCGCGTGGGCGATGCACCCCAAGCTTGCCGTAGCAGCCATCGTTGCGGAACAGGGTCTTGAACATCGCCGCCCGCCAGGGCCAGTGCAGAACGGCCGGTGCTGCGCGAGTGAAGGTCTCGGTGACCGTTCCGTCAGTCGCCACGACCCCCGCGTTGCCGAAAAGCCGCCAGGTCAACGGAATGGCCGTGGCCTGCGGCAGCGCCGCCAGCAAGGCCGGGATCGTCCGGTCGCCGGCGTGGACATTGATGAACTCATCGATGTCCAGGACGATCAGCCAGTCCGCCGTGCGCACCAGGGGGTGCCTGTCCGCCTGTTTCAGGGCCGCCCATTGCGGGCCTTCGTCATGGGGCCCCGGATTGCGGACATGGGTCAGCCAGCCCAGTTCGGCCAGCCGGTCCAGCATCTCGTCTGTTCCGTCCTCGCAATCGTTCGAGAACACGAGGAAATCGGTGATCCCGCAGGCCCGGTGATGCGCCAGCCATTCCAGCAGGAAGGCGCCCTCGTTCTTCACTGTCAGGACGGCCGTGATCTTCACGACCGCCTCCCCAGTCTTCCTTCAACTGTCCCCGCCGGAGGCATCCACCCTCTCCACCCGCGCCACGCCGCAGGCGTAGCACGGGCGAAGAAGCCCGGCCAAGCTCAGAAGAATGCCTGCAGCCCGGTGATCGCGCGGCCCAGGATCAGAGCATGGATGTCATGCGTTCCCTCGTAGGTGTTCACCGTCTCGAGGTTCACCATGTGGCGCATGATCTGGAAATCTTCCTGGATGCCGTTGCCGCCATGCATGTCGCGCGCCATCCGCGCCGCTTCCAGCGCCTTGCCGCAGTTGTTGCGCTTGACGATGGAAATCATCTCCGGCGCTGCGTTGGCTTCGTCCATCAGCCGCCCGACGCGCAAGGACGCCTGCAACCCCAGCGAAATCTCGGTCATGATGTTGGCAAGCTTCAGCTGGTAAAGCTGCGTTCCCGCGATCGGCTTGCCGAACTGCTTGCGGTCAAGCCCGTACTGCCGGGCGGCGTGCAGGCAGAACTCCGCGGCCCCCATGACGCCCCAGCTGATGCCATAGCGCGCCCGGTTCAGACATCCGAAGGGCCCCTTCAGACCTTCGACATGCGGCAGAAGCGCGTCCTCGCCGACCTCGACATCCTTCAGCACGATTTCGCCGGTGATGGATGCCCTAAGCGACAGCTTGCCCCCCACCTTCGGCGCCGACAGGCCCGTCATGCCCTTTTCCAGCACGAAGCCCTTGATCTTGCCGCCATGCGCCTCGGACTTGGCCCAGACCACGAAAACATCCGCGATGGGCGCGTTCGAAATCCACATCTTCGCGCCGTTCAGCACATAGCCGTTCGCCGTCTTCTTCGCCGTGGTCTTCATGCCCGCCGGGTCGGACCCCGCGTCGGGTTCTGTCAGGCCGAAGCAGCCGATCCATTCGCCGGTTGCGAGCTTGGGCAGGTATTTCTGCCGCTGCGCCTCGGTGCCATAGGCGTAGATCGGATACATCACCAGGCTCGACTGCACGCTCATCATGCTGCGATAGCCCGAATCGACCCGCTCCACCTCGCGCGCCACCAGCCCGTAGGCCACATAGGACGCGCCAAGCCCACCGTATTCCTCGGGGATCGTCACGCCCAGAAGCCCCATCTCGCCCATCTCGCGGAAGATGCCCGGGTCCGTCGTCTCCTCGCGGTAGGCAGCCACCACGCGCGGTTGCAGCTTTTCCTGCGCATAGGCGCGGGCCGCATCGCGCAGCATCCGCTCTTCTTCCGTCAGCTGATCGTTCAGCCGGAACGGATCCTCCCAGTCGAAATGCCCCAGATCCGGGGCATCCTTGGCCTTCAGTTTCGGTGCATCCAGCATGGTCAGACCTCCATTCGCTGACGGCAGTATTGCACAAAAGGGCAGGTGCCTGCTATCGAAAGCCCTGCACGGGTTCATGAGGGAAACTCATAATGCTGCCCCGCCGCTACCTGCCGCCGATCCCGGCCCTCATGGCGCTCGAGGCCGTCGATCGCCTCGGCACCGCCTCCGGGGCGGCACGCGAGTTGAACCTGACACAGGGTGCGATCAGCCGCGCGCTGCAAGGGCTGGAAAGCCAGCTCGGCGTGCCGCTCCTGATCCGCGAACGCCAACGCCTGCAGCTGACGCCGGCGGCGCGGGACTATGTGAACGAGGTGCGCAAGGCCCTGCATCTGCTGGCCTCGGCCTCGGTCACCCTCAGGGCGAACCCGATGGGAGGGTCGCTCAACCTCGCGATACTGCCCGCCTTCGGGATGCACTGGCTTGCCCCTCGCCTTGCGCGCTTTGCCCAAAGCCACCCCGAGGTGACGGTGAACCTGTCCACCCGCCTGCGCCCTTTCGATTTCGCTGGCACGACCTTCGATGCCGCCATTCACTACGGGCGGCAGGACTGGCCGGGTGTGGCTTACCTCAAACTCATGGACGAAGCGGTGATCGCTGTCGCCGCGCCGGGTCTGGCAGGGCTGACCCACGCGACGGACATCCTGTCTCATCCGCTTTTGCAGCTGGAAAGCCGCCCGGGCGACTGGGGGCGCTGGCTTGCGCATCACGGCCACCCGGGGCACAGGCCGGCGGGCATGATGTTCGACCAGTTCGCCACGCTGATCCAGGCCGCGATCCACGGCATGGGGCTGGCACTGGTTCCGACTTTCCTGATCGGGCGCGAGCTGGACGAGGGCCGGCTGGTTCCCGTCTTCGGCCCGCCCGTCGCTGCGCTTGGCAGCTACTATCTGGTCTGGCCGCAGGCCGGCCCCGACCGGGCGCCCCTGCGGTCGTTCCGTGACTGGCTGGCCGCTGAAACGGCTTGACCCTTGCGCAAGGCCCGGACAACCTGCCGCGACGGCCAGGAGGAACGATTGACCGCCATTCCCAGAGACATCGACGGTGTGGAAGCCTTGCTTGCAGGGCAGGGCTATGTCGCATCGCGCGCGCTGGCGACGGTGGTGTTCCTGGCGCTGAAACTTGGGCGTCCGCTTTTTCTGGAAGGCGAGGCAGGGGTCGGCAAGACGGAAATCGCCAAGACGCTGGCCTCCGCCCTGGGCCGCCGGCTGATCCGCCTGCAATGCTACGAGGGGCTTGATGCGGCTTCTGCCGTTGCCGAATGGAACTTTGCCGCACAGATGATCGCCATTCGCACCGCCGAGGCCACGGCCGACCGCGACACGCTGCAATCCGAGCTGTTCACCGAACGCTACCTGATCGAACGCCCGCTTCTTGCCGCCATGCGCCCCCAGCCCGGCGGCGCGCCGGTTCTTCTGATCGACGAACTAGACCGCACCGACGAACCCTTCGAGGCCTTCCTGCTGGAGGCACTGTCGGATTTCCAGGTGACCATCCCCGAACTTGGCACGATCCGGGCGCCTGAACCGCCCATTGTAATCCTTACCTCGAACCGCACGCGCGAGGTGCATGATGCTCTGAAACGCCGCTGCCTGTATCATTGGGTAGATTATCCCGGCTTCGATCGCGAACTTGCGATCCTGCACGCCCGCGTGCCCGAGGCCCAGGCGCAGCTTTCGCGCGAGGTGGTGGCCTTCGTCCAGCGCCTGCGCTCGGAAGACCTGTTCAAGAAACCGGGCGTGGCCGAAGCGATCGACTGGGCGAAATGTCTGCTGGCGCTGGATGTGATTGCGCTTTCGCCCGAGGTGATCGCCGACACGCTGGGCGCGATCCTGAAATACCAGGATGACATCGCGAAGATCCAGGGCGCCGAGGCCAGGCGCCTGCTGGACGAGGTCAGGCGCGAACTGGCTCCGGCCTGAGCATGGCGAGCTACGCCCAGCTTGACCTGCCCGAGGACGGCAAGCTTGCCGAGAATCTGGCCCACTTTGCCCGCGCCCTGCGCAAGGCGGGATTGCCGGTCGGTCCTGGTCGAACTCTGGACGCGGTGCGCGCCGTGGCGGCAGCGGGCTTTGCCCGGAAGGAGGATTTCTTCCACACCCTGCAGGCGGTCTTTGTTTCCCGACCCGAGGAACGCGCAACCTTTGCCCAGGTGTTCCGCCTGTTCTGGCGCGACCCGCGCTACATGGAACACATGATGAGCCTCATGCTGCCGCAGATCCGCGGCGTGCAGGAGGATCGCGCCGCCCAGGCCGCCGAAAAGCGCGCGGCCGAAGCGCTGCTGGACGGGCAGTTGCCGCCCATGCCCCAGACCGGCGAGGCGCCTGAACAGATCGAGATCGACGCCACCGCCACCCTGTCGGCCGAAGAACGGCTTAAGACCCTCGACTTCGAGCAGATGTCGGCCGAGGAGATCGCCGCAGCCAAACGGATGCTTGCGCGTCTTTCGCTGCCCGTGCCGCCACTGAGGATCCGCCGCACCGCGCCTTCGGCCCTGACCGCCCGGATCGATGCCCGCCGCACCCTGCGTCAGGCGCTGCGCCACGGAGGAGAGATCGCCAGCCTTGCCCACAAGGCCCCGGTCACGCGGTGGCCGAACCTTGTCGTGCTGTGCGACATTTCAGGGTCGATGACTGACTACAGCCGGATGGTGCTGCACTTCGTTCATGCTGTGGCCAACCGCAAGGGGCAGGGCTGGGCTAAGGTGCATGCCTTCACCTTCGGCACCCGGCTGACGAACATCACCCGCCACCTGCGTGCGCGCGACGTGGATGCCGCGCTGAAGGCAGCCGGGCAGGAGGCGCAGGACTGGTCGGGCGGCACACGCATCGGTCAGTCCCTGCATGTGTTCAATCGTGACTGGTCGCGCCGCGTGCTTGGGCAGGGGGCGGTGGTGCTGTTGATCACCGACGGGCTTGACCGTGACGATGCGGGGGTTCTGGCAAAAGAGGCCGAGCGTCTGCACCTGTCCTGCCGAAGGCTGATCTGGCTGAACCCGCTGCTGCGCTGGACCGGCTTTGCCCCGAAGGCCGCCGGCATCAGGGCGCTTCTGCCGCATGTGGACAGTTTTCGCGCAGGCCATTCCATTGCCTCGCTGGAAGCTCTGGGTCAGGCGCTGTCCGACCCCGGTGACCGTGGCCTGCGCGACAGGCTGCTGGCACGGATGCATGACTAGGCGCGGGCTTGCGCACCGGTTATCCTGTTGCAGGGCCTTGCTATGGCATATCAGCGCCTGGCTGCCTTAATTGGTCGGGCCGGGCTTTGACGGGAACGCTGCAGGTCTGCTGCATTGCCGGCATGGCCCTTCAATGTGAGGAACGATGATGAGAAAGCTTCTGATTTCCACGACGGCCCTGTCGGTCGCCATCAGCCCGGTGGGCACCATGCCCGTCCATGCACAGGTGCTGAACGACGATGGCTCTGTGACCGGGCCGGACGGGTCGGTGCTGTGCGTGCCTACGGCCGAGGCGCCCTGCGATCTGGAGGCCATCATCGAATCCCTGAAACAGGCCGAGGCTGCCGCGGCCCAGGCTGCCGCAGAGGCAGAGGCAGAAGCGGCCGCCCGGGCCGCCGAGGAGGCCGCAGCACAGGCCGCCGCCCAGGCGCAGGCCGAGGAAGAAGCCCGTGCTGCGGCCGAGGCGGAAGCCGAAGCGCGTGCTGCGGCAGAAGCGGCGGCGCTGGAAGCCGCCCTGGCCGAGGAACAGGCCCGCGCCGAAGCGGAAGCCGCCAGAGCCGAAGCCGAAGCGGCGGCGCAGGCGGCAGCAGAAGCTGCGGCACAGGCGCAGGCCGAAGCCGAAGCCGCCGCCCGGGCGGCCGAGGAAGCAGCTGCCAAGGCAGAAGCCGAGGCTGCCGCCCAGGCCGCCGCCGAGGCCGAAGCTGCCGCCCAGGCCGAGGCCGCAGCGCAGGCGCAGGCAGAAGCCGAGGCTGCGGCAGCCGCACAGGCCGCCCTGGAAGCCCAGATGCAGGCCGAGGCCGAAGCTGCCGACCGGGCTGCGGCCGAAGCTGCCGCACAGGCGGAAGCAGAGGCCGCCGCACAGGCGGAAGCCCCTGCCGAGGCCGTCGGCGAAGAGATTGTGCCTGAGGCACCGGCCGAAGGGGTGATCGTCGAACAGGCTGCGCCCGAGGCCCCGGCAGAGGAGGCGGTCGTTCAGGAAGCGGCGCCCCAGGCTCCGGCCGAAGAGTCGGTTGTCGAACAGGCGAATTCCGCACCTTCTGACGAGGGGATCGTCAACCCGGCCACTGGCGAGATCATCGATCCGGCAGTCGCGGCGGCCGCGCTGGCGGCGGCCGAGGCCGAACTGAAGACCGACGCGTCGGGGCAGCTCATCGATCCGGCGGCAGGCCTGAAGGTGGCAGAACAGGAACCCCTTGACATTACCCAGGCGGTCGATGCCCCTGTCGTCACCGAGGCCGAGGTTGAAAGCCTGACACAGCTTCTGACCTCAGATCCGACTGCGATCGAACCCGAGGCGATCGCCGCTGCGGCAGCTGTCGCGGCGGCGCCTGCCGAAGGCGCCGCTCAGACGACCGACGGCACTGTGCCCCCGATGCTGGCTCCGGCGGATCCTGCGGCGGTGGTCGCGGCCGTGACCGAAACCATTGCGCCGGATGCCGTGCGCAGCTCGGCCCAGGAATTCGCCGCCCCGCCCGTGGCCCTGTCCGGCGGCAAGAAAAGTGGTCTGTCCGACCTTGAGAAGGCGGGCCTGCTTGTGCTGGGCGCTTTGGCGGTTGGCGCGATCATCAAGTCGGCCAACAACGAACGCGAAGAGCGCCGCGTCGTTTCGAATACCGGAGACCGGGTGATTGTGCTGCGGCCGGATGGCACCTATCAGGTGCTCAAGGACGACGACACCGTGATCCGTCGCCCGGGTTCGACCGTGCGGACAGAAACCTTCAAGGACGGCTCGACCCGCACCATCATCGAACGCGAGGATGGCACTCAGGTCGTGACGATCCGCGACGCGACCGGCCGGGTGCTGCGCCGCGCGACCTATGACCGGCTGGGCCGCGAGATCATCCTGATCGACGATCTGGTCCGCGAAACCCCGGTTGTGGTGCGCGACCTGCCAAAGCCGGGGCGCAGGATCGTGATTTCGCCGAATGACAACGATGCGGCGCTGAAGCGCGAGCTGGCCGCGATAGAAGCGGAGCGGGCAGGTCGTAAGTTCAGCCTGCGCCAGATCCGCGAGATCCCGGAAGTGCGGGCTCTGGCGGCGGTGATTGATGTGCCCAACATCACCTTTGCGACCAATTCCTCGGTCGTGGCGGCCTCGGAAGCACGCAAACTGGCCGATCTGGGCCGGGTGATGCAGCGGCTTCTGGAGGTGAACCCTGGCGAGGTCTTCCTGATCGAAGGCCATACCGACGCCACGGGGCCGGCCGCGCTGAACCTGGCGCTGTCGGATCGGCGGGCGGAATCGGTGGCGCTGGCACTGACCGAATATTTCGGCATTCCGCCCGAGAACATGGTCGTTCAGGGCTATGGTGAAACCGAGCTGCTGATCGACACCCAGGCGAACGAGCCCCGCAATCGTCGGGTCGAGGTGCGGGTCATCACGCCGCTGATGCGCACCGCGCAGCTTCGCTGATCCTGGCCGAACCCGAATGGCGCCGCAGAGAGCCCACTCTGCGGCGCTTCCTTTTCTGCCGGCCCTTGCGCATACTTCGGTCCGAGGAGAACCCGCATGACCCAAGCCGCGCATGACCAGATTCCCGAAGCAGCGCTTGCCTGGCACCGGCAGGGCAAGGGTGCGGCGCTGGCGACCGTCGTGGAAACCTGGGGATCGGCCCCGCGTCAGGCGGGTAGCCAGCTGGCAGTCTCGGGTGCGGGCGAGATGGTCGGCTCGGTCTCGGGCGGCTGTGTCGAAGGGGCGGTGGTGACCGAGGCGTTGGAGGCGCTGGAAGACCGAAAGCCACGCCTTCTGACCTTTGGCGTCAGCGACGAGACCGCCTTTGCCGCGGGACTGGCCTGCGGTGGCACGATCCGCGTGCTGGTAGAGCCGGTGGGCGAAGGGGCCGAGGCCCTGCCCGAATCGCTGCTGGCCGATCTGGTCGCCGCGCGTGCGGCATCCCGCCCCGTGGCGCTGGTCACGCGGCCCGAGGGCTGGTCCCGCGCGCTGGTGGCCCCCGGCCAGGATGCGGCGGTCGATGCACGGCTGAAATCCGACCGCTCGGGGATGGAGGAGGACGGCCGCTTCATTGCCGTTCACAACCCGCCGCTGCGGCTGATCGTGGTGGGTGCGGTGCATATCGCCCAGCCGCTGCTTTCCATCGCGCGCGCCTGCGGCTATGTGCCAACCCTGATCGACCCGCGCGCTGCCTTCGGGTCGCAGACGCGGTTTCCCGGCGAGACGATCCTTGACGACTGGCCCGACGAGGCGTTGGCCCGACTTGCCCCCGATGGTCGTACGGCCATTGTCACCCTGACTCACGACCCCAAGCTGGACGACCCCGCGATCCGCTTTGCCTTGCGTTCGCCCGCCTTCTATCTTGGCTGTCTGGGTTCAAGGAAGACACATGCCAAACGGCTGGATCGCCTTGCCGCGGCGGGTTTCTCGCCTGACGAGATCGCGCGGATCCATGCGCCAGTCGGCCTGGATATCGGCGCCCGGACGCCTGCGGAAATCGCGGTGTCAATCATGGCGCAGATTACCCAGACCCTGCGGACCTGATGTATTTCGGCCCTGTCCCGCTTGCCGTGGCCGAAGGTGCGATCCTCGCCCATCCCGTGGCCGTGCCCGAAGGCCGCCTGCGCAAGGGGTGCAGGCTGGGCCCGGCAGAAATCTCGGCCCTTGCCGCGCTTGGCCTGACCGAGGTCATCGTCGCGCGGCTTGGCCCCGAAGACATGGACGAGGATGAAGCCGCCCTTGCCGTGGCCGAAGCACTGGTGCCCGATCCGGCGGCGGCGGGACTGCGGCTGAAACCGGTAGGCACCGGCCGCGTGAACCTTCATGCCACCGCCGCCGGCGTGGTGGAGGTTCTGCCCAATCTTGTGGATGCGCTGAACGCGGTCGATCCGATGATCACCCTGGCCACCGTGCCGCGATGGCAGCGCGTGGCCGCGGGCGAGATGGTCGCGACAGTGAAGATCATCGCCTACGGTGTGGCGCGCGCTGCCGTGGCGGCAGCTTGCGCCGCCGGTCGCGGAGCGCTGCGGCTTCACCCGGCGCGGCTGTCGTCGGCCATTCTGATCCAGACCGTGACCGGCGCCGATGACGGCAGCAGCGGCCACCGTGCCATCCAGTCGCGGCTTCAGGCGCTGGGGGTTGAGATGTGGCCCAAGCGCCTGGTGCCGCACCGCGAGGTCGATCTTGCCGCAGCCCTGGCCAGTGCTGCAGGGGCGGAGTTGATCCTGCTTCTGACCGCTTCGGCGACCTCTGACCTGAATGATGTCGCACCCGCAGCGCTGCGTCGCGCCGGTGGAAAGGTCGAGCGCTTCGGGATGCCGGTCGATCCGGGAAACCTGCTGTTCCTGGGCAGCCTGGTCGGTCGCCCGGTGATAGGCCTGCCAGGCTGCGCCCGCAGTCCCGCACTGAACGGGGCGGATTGGGTGATGGAGCGGGTAATCTGCGGGGTTCCGGTGACCGGAGCCGACATCGCCGCAATGGGGGTGGGGGGGCTGCTGAAGGAAATTCCGCAGCGCGGCCGGCTGCGCGAGGCGAAATGAAAACGGGGGCAGACTGCCCCCGCACTGCTTCGCACTCAGGCGGCGCGGCTCATTTCGGGGCGACCATCATCACCATCTGACGGCCTTCCAGCTTGGGCATAGACTCGATCTTTCCGGCGTCGCCCACGTCGGCGGCGACCCGGTTCAGCAGTTCCAGCCCAAGTTCCTGGTGCGCCATCTCGCGCCCGCGGAAGCGGAGCGTGACCTTCACCTTGTCGCCTTCCTCCAGGAACTTCAGCACGGAACGCATCTTCACGTCATAGTCATGCTTGTCGGTGCCCGGCCGGAACTTGATTTCCTTGATCTCGATGATCTTCTGCTTCTTGCGCGCTTCGGCCTCGCGCTTCTGCGTCTCGTACTTGAACTTGCCGAAGTCCATGATCTTGCAGACCGGCGGGACGGCATTCGGCGAAATCTCGACGAGGTCAAGTCCGGCCTCCTCGGCCATCTGCAGGGCTCGTGCCGGGGTCACCACACCGACATTTTCGCCATCCGCCCCGATCAGGCGGATTTCCGGGGCGCGGATGCGGTCGTTGATGCGCGGGCCGGTTTCGCGTTGCGGCGGGGCGTTGTGGGGTCTGCGGGCTATGGTGGTGGTCCTTCGTGCTGTTGCGTTGTGCGCGCGCAATCTAGACCCGAGCGCCTCGCCCTGCAACCCGGCAACCCAGTCCAGAAGCCGGATTTTCCGCAGCTTGCAGCCGATTTCCCTGTTCTCGGGCGGGGGCTGCCCTTTCAATTCCGGGTCCAAGCTGCCATATGACCCGCATCCGGGCCAGAGGCTCCGGTCAAAGGAGTATTTGACATGAACAGAACCGTAATCATCGGCGCCATCGTCGTCCTTCTGGCTGCGGGCGGCTATTACCAGTTCAGCTACAAGCCCGCTCAGGAGGCCGCCATGGCCGAAGAGGCGGCTCGCAAGGCCGCAGAAGCCGCGGCAGCCGAAGCTGCCGCCGCCGAAGCTGCCGCTGCCGCCGCTGCTGAAGAGGCTGCAAAAGCTGCCGCTGCCGCGCAGGCCGAGGCCGAGGCCCAGGCTGCCGCCCTGCAGGCGCAGCGCGAAGCCATCAGCAACCTGGCGCAGACCGCGCTGGATCCCAACGCCTTCAATCCCGATCAGGCGCGGGAGATGATCGATCAATCCTGGCTGGAACAGGCCGTGAAAGACCAGCTCAAGACCGCCATTGATGCGGCCGCGACCAATCCGGCTCTGGTGCCGGAGGTGATCGCCCAGGTTCGCGCCGCGCTTGGTCTCTGATCGGAAGCAACCGACGCAACGGCAAAGGGCCGCGGGGATTCCCGCGGCCCTTTTCGTTTTTGTCATCGGCAAGTTGCGGCGAACCTAGATCCCGTCGCCGACGAAAGCCTTTTCCACCACGAATTCCTTCGGATCGCTGTTGGCGCCTTCACGCAGGCCAAAGCCTTCGAGAATCGCTTTAACGTCGATGTTGAAGGCAAGGCTGCCGCAGACCATTGCGCGGTCCTCGGCGGGATTCATCGGCGGCAGGCCGAGATCGGCAAAGACCTTTCCCGAGGCAAGGTTGTCGGTCACCCGCCCCATGTGATGGAAGGGCTCGCGCGTGGTGGTGGGGTAGTAGATCAGCTTGCCGTCCACCATCTCGCCGATCAGCGGGTCATCCTTCAGGCTTTCCACCAGCTGCCGGCCGTATTCCAGCTCGGCCACCTCACGGCAGGTGTGCATCATGATGACCTGATCGTATTTCTCGTAGGTCTCGGGTTCGCGCATGAGGCTCGCGAAGGGGGCGATGCCGGTGCCGGTGGCCAGGAACCAGATCCGCTTGCCGGGCAGAAGCGCATCGTGGACCAGTGTGCCCACGGGCTTTGGGCGCAGGATGATCTCGTCCCCCGGCTTGATGTGCTGGAGCCGGCTGGTCAGCGGGCCGTCGGGCACCTTGATCGAGTAGAACTCCAATTCCTCGTCCCAGGCCGGCGAGGCGATGGAATAGGCCCGCAGCAGGGGTTTGCCCTTGTCGTCCAGAAGCCCGATCATCACGAACTCGCCAGAGCGGAAGCGCAGCGACTTCGGCCGGGTCACGCGGAAGGAAAACAGCCGGTCGGTCCAGTGCTTCACGCTGGTCACGGTCTGGGCATCGGGCAGATGCGGTTTGGCGGCGACGGGGCTTGCTTCGGTCATCAGGCTGATTTCGGTCATGTGGATCGATCCGGCCCTAGACCGGCTTTCTTTTCTTAGCGTTGATTCAGATCAGGCGGAAGTCAGGCGCGCAGCCGCGCCTGATAGTGATGCGCCTGCCAGTCGGCGCGGAAGCGCCATTGCGCCTCGGGCTGGCGCGCGGCGAGTTCGTCGGGGATCTCGGCCCCGTCGAAGCCCACCCGGCGCAGCATCGCATACTGGTCGGCGATCACCGGACCCAGCGCCAGCAGTTGCCCGCGGTAGCCCATCTCGCGCAGGCGGCGGGCAATGGTGAAGGCGCGGCCGTCGTTGAAGGCGGGGAAGGCCACGCGGATCAGGCTCAGCCGGTCGAGATGCCCGGCCAGCGCCGCCGGATCGTCGGTGATCGTCAGGTCCACCGCCGCCTGGTCGGTCAGATCGGCAAGGCCCACGACCTCGCGCTCGGGTGCCGGGGCAAAGCCCGCATCGGTCACGATCACGCTCATGCTGCGTTCTCCTTCGGGGTGCGCACGGCCTTGCCGTTGATGAAATGGATGCCGCATTCGGTCTTGCCCTGGCCCCGCCAGCGCCCGGCGCGGGGATCCTCTCCGGGCTTTACCGGGCTCGTGCAGGGCGCGCAGCCGATCGAGGGATAGCCTTTTGCCACCAGCGGATGCCGGGGCAGGCGGTTTTCGACCATGTATTCCTCGATGTCCTCGCGGCCCCAATGCGCAAGCGGATTGACCTTGATGCGGAAGTCCCCCTCGTTCTCGAAGAAGTCCAGTGTCCCGCGTTCCGCGTTCTGGAACCGCTTGCGCCCGGTGATCCAGCCGTCGAAGGGCGCGAGCGCGCGTTCCAGCGGCTCCACCTTGCGCACGGCGCAGCAGGCGTCGGTGTTGAACTGGTGCAGGGTCCCGTCCGGGTCCTCGAAGCTGACCCGTGCCGGATTGGCTCGAATTGTGCGGATGTCGCAGAGGTTCAGCTTCTCGGCCAGTTCCCGTTGATAATCCAGCGTTTCCTGGAACAGCATCCGGGTGTCGATGAACAGCACCGGCGTTTCCGGAGCGATGACGCTGACCAGATGCAGAAGCACGACCGACTCTGCCCCGAAGGAAGAGACAAGCGCGACCTGGCCCAGGTCTTCGTCCTTCAGTGCATGTTCCAGCACGGCGGTCGCCGAGTGGTGCTTGTAGCGCGCGTTCAGCGCCGCGACACGCTCGGCAACCGGGCCTTCGTGGCGCCCGTCACGCGGCATTCCGTTCCCCTTCGGCCTCGTAGAGTGCGGCCTTGAACGGTTCCATCCCGACCCGGCGGAAGGCTTGCAGGAAGGTTTCCGACGGCTCCAGTCGCAGGTCCAGATAGGCACGCAGGATGCGTTCGATGGCGGGCACGATCTCGTCATAGGCAAAGCCCGGGCCGGTCTTTTCGCCGATAACCGCGTCCTCGGTGCCATCGCCGCCAAGGGTGATCTGGTAATTCTCCACCCCCGCGCGGTCGAGGCCGAGGATGCCGATATGGCCGACATGGTGGTGCCCGCAGGCGTTGATGCAGCCCGAGATCTTGATCTTCAGCGGGCCGATCTCGTGCTCCAGCTTCAGCGCCTCGAAATGGGTGGCCAGTTCCTGCGCCACGGGGATCGAGCGGGCGGTGGCCAGCGCGCAATAGTCCATGCCGGGGCAGGCGATGATGTCGGACAGAAGGCCGACATTGGCGGTGCCGAGTCCGGCCTTGACCAGCGCCGCATGCAGCGCCGGCAGGTCGGACTTATGGACATGCGGCAGGATCACGTTCTGTTCGTGGCTGATCCGCAGGTCGGAATGACCATATCTTTCAGCAAGATCGGCGATGAGCCGCATCTGGTCGCTGGTCGCGTCGCCCGGCGTCTGGCCATGCGCCTTCAGGCTGATGGTGACGATGGCATACTGGTCGTTGCGGTGCCGGGTCAGGTTGGTGTCGGCCCAGGCGCGGAAGACCGGATCGGCCTTGTAGAATGCGTCATAGGCATCGGTCGGCGCGTTGCGGAAGGCAGGGGGCGCGAAGGCCTCGCGGATCTCGGCCAGCAGTTTCCGGTCCGCGCCGCCGAACTGGGCGCGCAGCTCTGCAAAGCGCGCCTCGATCATCTCGGTGATCGCTTCGCGGCCAGTCTCGTGCACGGTGATCTTGATGCGCGCCTTGTACTTGTTGTCGCGGCGGCCGAGCGCGTTGTAGACGCTGAGGATCGCCTCGACATAGGGCAGCAGGTCCGCCTCGGGCAGGAAGTCGCGGACGGTGACGCCGATCATCGGGGTCCGGCCAAGGCCTCCGCCGACGATGACCTCGAAACCGGGCTCGCCCGCCGCGTTGCGGACCATCCGCAGGCCGATGTCATGCGCCTTGGTCACGGCGCGGTCGTTGGGGCTGCCGGTGATGGCAATCTTGAACTTGCGCGGCAGGAACTGGAATTCCGGGTGGTCGGTGGACCATTGCCTCAGAAGTTCGGCGTAGGGGCGGGGGTCGGCAATTTCGTCGGCGGCGGCACCCGCGAAATGGTCGGCGGTGACGTTCCGCACGCAGTTGCCCGAGGTCTGGATCGCGTGCATCTGAACATCGGCCAGTGCCGAAAGGATCGCGGGCACGTCCGGCAGTTTCGGCCAGTTGAACTGGATGTTCTGCCGGGTGGTGAAATGGCCATAGCCCTTGTCCCAGGTGTCGGCGATGTAGGCCAGTTGCCGCATCTGCCGGGGCGAAAGCGAGCCGTAGGGGATCGCCACCCGCAGCATGTAGGCGTGCAGTTGCAGGTAAAGCCCGTTCATCAGGCGGAGCGGGCGGAACTCGTCCTCGGTCAGCGAGCCATCGAGACGGCGCTCGACCTGCTGGCTGAACTGCGCGACGCGGGCGCGGACGAAGGCTTCGTCGAAGTCGGAATAGGAATACATGCCTGCCTCAGTTCGCCAGATCGGCCTGCTTGCCGTGCGGATAGTTGGATGGGCCGCGGGTTCGGAAGACTTCGCGGAAATGGGTGGGTTCGGGCCCGTTCGGGCCGGGACGGGCATCGGCAAGATAGGCCCCGACCACGACCAGCTTCTGGGCATTTGCATGCAGAAGCCGCATCTGGGCATGGGCCTCGTCCTCGATCAGCTCGGCCTCGTGGTGGAACGGCGACCAGCGGTCATCTGCGGTCAGATAGACGACATCGCCTTCGCGCAGCAGGTTCGCGGTGACAACCTTGGGGGTGAAGCGGCGGCTCATCAGGGGCCTCGGGAACTGAAAACCTGCCCGGAATATAGAATAAATTCCCTCTTGGGGACCAGATACCCTTGCAGATAAGGACATCTGTTCCGATAATCCACAAAATGATGGCGTGTGTTCCGGGAATGGGAGGAAATCAGGGATGAGTGCCGCGCTGGACGATCTGGACCGGAAAATCCTGTCCGAACTTCAGGCTGATGCCGAGCAGTCGCTAGACGAGATCGCCCGCAAGGTGGGCTCGTCCAAGACGCCCGTCTGGAACCGGATCCGCAAGATGCGCGAACAGGGGGTAATCACCCGCACCACGGCAATCCTCGACCCCGAGTCGCTGGGGCTCGAGGCCTGTTTCTTCGTCCTGATCCGCACCTCCGAGCACGAGGCCGAATGGCAGCGCAAGTTCCTGAAGGCGCTGAAGGAACGCCCCGAAGTGCTGGAGGCACACCGGCTGGCTGGGGACATCGACTATATCCTGAAGGTGCGGGTGAAGAACGCACGGGCCTATGACACCTTCTATCAGGCGCTCATTTCCGAAGTGAAGATCTACAACGTGACTGCTCTGCTGAGCATGGAGGAGATCAAGTCAACCACCGTGCTGCCCATATAACCGGTGCGGGGGACGGGCGCGCCGTCGGCGCAGATCCTGTTTGTCGCTTCTGGCCGTTCCGGCCAACCGGCTTGTGCGGCGGGAGTTTCACACCCCCGCACCCCCCGTGGGATACGTGGGATATTTGTGCAGAGAGGAAGGGGCCTTCCTGTCCGCACAGATATCCCGGTGAGCGCGAGGTGGCAGCACCCGTCGTTCCAGATGAGGAGGCGCAGGCCGACGACAAGACGCATGGCTTGCGGCGCAAGCCGCGCAATCAGGTCAGCGCCGGACGCGCAGCGCACGAAGGCCGTGGAAGTGATAGACGTCGGCATATTCCGGCTTCCCGGTCAGACGCAGGCCGGGATGGCGCGCGAAAAGGATTGGCAGGGCAATTTGCAGTTCAAGCCGGGCGAGGGGGGCACCGACGCAGAAATGCAGACCCGCGCCGAAGCTGACATGTGGTCTGACCGGTCTTGCGGGCAGAAAGCGATCGGGGCTGTCCCATGCCCCGGGGTCGCGGTTTGCGGCTGCAAGCAGCAGGCCTACCTGGTCGCCACGGCGGAATGTGTGGCCCATGACCTCGACATCCTCGTAGGCCCAGCGGGTGAACATGTGCAGCGCCGGGTCGAAGCGCAGGATTTCCTCGACCGTTCCTTCCACCGCGTCCGGCCCCAGTGCCGAAGCCGGTGTGCCGGTTTCCAGCAGCACCTTCACCCCGTTGCCGATGGTGTGGACGGTCGCCTCGTGGCCGGCGTTCAACAGCAGGATGCAGGTGGTGATCAGCTCGTCCGTTGTCAGCTTTTCGCCCTCCATCTCGGCGGCGATCAGCTGGGTGATCAGGTCGTCGGCCGGCCGGGCGCGGCGCTGTTCGACATAGCCGCGCAGGAAGGCGACGAAATCTACGGTCGCGGCCACGGCGCGGTCCTCCATCTCGCGGGTGCGGCCGGCCATGTACATGCCGACCATCGCGTTCGACCAGCGCAGCAGGTCGGGAGCCATGGCCTCTGGCACACCCAGGAGACGCGCGATGATGCGAACGGGCAGCGGCTGGGCGAAGGCTTGCAGAAGGTCGAACTCGCCCTCCGGGAAGGCATCGCCAAGCTCGTGCGCAAGGGCCGCGATCTCGGGCCCAAGGCCGGCGATCCGGCGCGAGGTAAAGGCGCGCAGGACGAGGTTGCGCAGACGGGTATGGCGGGGAGGCTCGAGTTCCAGCATGGAATGGGCCTCGACCGCGTAGAAGGGGGCGAGATGCGGCGGGATCGGCTGCTGCTTTTCCGGGGGCACTTCGCGGCCAAACCGGCGGTCGCGGAAGATCGCGTTCACGGCGGCCGCATTGCCGGTACAGACCAGACTGTAGTCCTGCCAGTGGAAGAAGGGCCCGGCAGCGCGGGCGCGTTCGTAGAACGGGTAGGGGTTCTGGACGAAGGCGGGGTCGGTCGGGGATTGCGTCAGTGTCTGCATCAGGGGGCTCCGGTCGTGGTCCAGCGCTGGCCGATCAGTCCCTGGGCTATCAGTGCACCGGCAACGACGATGCCGGCGCCCAGCGTCTGCAACCAGTTCCACGGGCCGCCCAGCAGGAAGACGATCAGCATGGTATAGAAGGGCACCGCGTTCATGTGCATCGAGGCGGCGCCAATGCCGATCCGGCCGACCGAGACGATCCACAGAAGTTGGCTGATCGCCATGGAGCCGATACCGAAGATCGCAAGGCCGGCAAATTCTGCCGGACCGATCGCCTGCCACTGGGGCCAGTTGTCGCGCAACAGCCCATCCCCCAGCGCCGCAATCAGCGCCACCACGGCGCAGCCGGCCACCGTCACCGTGCTGCGGCCAAGAGGCGAAAGGTCCGGCAGGGCCTTCACCGTCTCGCGCGAGCCCCAAGTGTAGCACAGGACCGACGCCAGCGCGGCCAGAACGCCGATGCTGAAATCAAGGTTGCCCTCGGTGCCCGAGACCGCGATCAGCCCGCCCGCGACCGAGAGCAGCAGCCCCAGGGCAAGCGCCCGGGTAAAGGGGCGCCTGTCTGCCAGGCATTCCAGCAGGATGCCGGCGACGGGCATCACGGCCGTCACGATGGCCACGGTGACCGGATCGTTGAACTGCAGCGCGATGATGACGAAGAAGGATGCAAGGCCCAGGGTGACGAAGCCCACCCAGGCGCCGGTTCGCCAATCGGCCCGCAGAACCGTGTTGCGGCCCTCCCACAGCCACCAGACCGGCAGCAGGACCAGCGCGGCCAGCGTCGCCCGCCCCGCGGTCAGCGCGATGGGCGGCATGTGCGGGATGATCAGGTTCGCTGCAGGCAGGCCCGCGGCCCAGATTGCCATCGAGGCCAGACAGATTAGGTTCGCGGCAAGAAGCGCGCGTTGCGCGCCGGGGGAAATGGCGGTCATCGGCACAGGCTATCCTCGGGTGCGGTGCGGGCTGATCTGTCCGCGACGCGCGGATGTCGTCAGGCGGACAGGGCCGCGACAATCGCACCGAAATCGGCGGCTTTCAGACTTGCGCCCCCGACCAATGCGCCATCGACATGCGGAACGGCAAAGATATCCGAAGCGTTCGAGGGCTTGACCGAACCGCCGTACAGCAGACGCACCCCTGCAGCCTCATTCCCGATCAGGCCTGCCAGGCGGTTGCGCAGGAAGGCGTGAACCTCGGCAATCTCGTCCAGTGTCGGCGTGCGGCCTGTGCCGATGGCCCAGACCGGTTCGTAGGCGATGACCAGATTCGCCGCCGTCGCGCCCGTGGGGAACGACCCGTCAAGCTGACCCCCGATCACGTCGAGCGTTCGGCCCGCATCGCGTTCGGCCTCGGTCTCGCCGATGCAGACGATTGCGGTCAGCCCTGCCGCAAGGGCGGCCTCGGCCTTGGCTTTCACCAGGGCATCAGTCTCGCCATGGTCGGTGCGGCGTTCGGAATGGCCAAGGATCACATGGCTTGCCCCCGCATCGGCCAGCATGGCAGCCGAGATGTCGCCAGTATGTGCGCCTGAAGCCTTCGGGTGACAGTCCTGCCCTCCGACCTTCAGCGCGCTGCCCCGCGCCATGTCGGCCATGCGGGAGATCAGTGTGGCAGGAGGGCACAGAAGCATCTCACAGGCGGGTGCGGGATGAGTGGCAATCAGCGTTCGCACCTCGCCCAGGGCGGCCGCAGTCCCGTTCATCTTCCAGTTCCCGGCGGCGAGCTTCTTCATCGCATGATTCCCCTGTTGCCTTGCACGGGCCTGACCCGCGCGGCGACAGGAAAAGCCCATCGGGGCCGGCAGGGTCAAGGGGTCAGGCGGCCGAAGTGTCGCGGAACTTGATCGACTCGCCGCAGCCACAGGCCTCGACCACGTTCGGATTGCGGAAGGTGAACTTCGATTCCAGCAATGACGTCTCGTAGTCGATCTCGGTCCCGATCAGGAACATCTGCGCCATGGGTGCGATCATCACACGGGCGCCGTCCTGTTCGACCACCTCATCCAGCGGATTGATCGTGTCGGCATATTCCATCGTGTATTCCATGCCCGCGCAGCCGCCCTTCTTCACGCCGATGCGCAGACCCTTGTGACCGTCTCGCTGCATGAGGCGCGCGATCTGGCGGCGGGCTGCGGGGGTCAGGGTGACGGCGGCTTTTCCGGGAATGCCGAACATCTCAGATCCTTTCGATGATCCCGGAAGGTAATCCCGCCGGGGCAACCGTTCAAGGCCGCGTCACATGAAGCCCAGTTCCAGCCGCGCCTCGTCGGACATCATGTCCATGCCCCAGGGCGGGTCGAAGGTCATGTGCACATCGACCTGCTTGACGCCCGGCAGGGGTTCCACCGCATCGGCAACCCAGCCCGGCATTTCGCCCGCAACCGGACAGCCTGGGGCGGTCAGGGTCATGGTGATGTCCACCTCGTTCTCCGGGCTGATCTCGATCGTGTATACAAGACCCAGGTCGAAGATGTTCACCGGAATTTCCGGGTCGAACACGGTCCGGCAGGCTTCAACGATCTGCGGATACAGCGGATGGTCGGTGGTAGAGGGCTTGATCAGCGGCTTGCCCTCGATCTGGTCCTGCATCGTCCTCGCCCCGTCATGGGTTGTTGAGCGATTATATAGGGAATCGCCCCGTCGAGGTCCAGAGCCTGCCTAGAACGGGATTTCGTCGTCCATGTCGGACCGTCCCCCACCGCCTGCGGGACCGCCGAAATCACTGCGCCCGCCCTGCGATCCGCCGCCATAACCGCCGCTGCCGCCCTCGTCATAACCACCGCGGTCGTCGTATCCGCCGCCAGAGCCACCCCCTTCGCCACGGCCGCCCAACAGCGTAAGGTTCCCGGAATACGGGCGCAGAACGATTTCGGTCGTATATCTGTCCTGGCCGGACTGGTCCTGCCATTTCCGCGTTTCAAGCTGACCCTCGATATAGACGGTGCTGCCCTTGCGCAGATACTGTTCGGCGATCTTTCCCAGCGCCTCGTTGTAGATCGCGACCGAATGCCATTCGGTACGTTCCTTACGCTCGCCCGTGTTGCGGTCGCGCCAAGTTTCCGATGTTGCGATGCGCAGGTTGACCACCTTGCCGCCGTTCTGGAAGCTGCGCACCTCGGGGTCGCGGCCGAGGTTGCCGATGAGTATGACCTTGTTGACCGACCCCGCCATGCGATTCTCCCTGATCCGGCTTGCCACGGTCAGTGTCGCCGCAGCCTGGTTAACGAACCTATACCGACGCCAGAGGCGGCTGCAACTCGGCTTGCGTCGGTCCGTTTGCGTTGCGGGCGGCACAAGGCATCCGCATCTTCGGCCACCCGGGCGGATTCGCGGCTGGAAAAGTCTGGACAAGTCGCTATAGTCGGCAGGTCTGCAACTTGACGGGAACGGGCTCGTGAAGGGTTTCGGAACATCATTGGTCATGATCGCAGCAATTGGCGCCCTTGGGGGGGATCTCTTTGCCGCAAGAGCCGAGGGTCTGAAGCTTACCAGCTCGACCAAGTCGCGAAGCGCGATCTTCGAATCGCAGGCCAGGCTGATCGACGAGAGGCTTTCGAAACAATACAGCGGGTCGGTCAGGCTGACGCCTAACTACAAGAAGGGCGACGCCGTGGCCGCCGGAGAGGCGGTGCCGAAATTCCGCGGCAGCTACAAGGGCAAGTACCTGGAGGTCGCAAAGGCCGCCGCGCGCAAGCATGGCGTGCCCGAGGATCTGTTCCTGCGGCTTGTCCAGCAGGAATCGGGCTGGAACCCGTCGGCAGTAAGCCACAAGGGGGCGACCGGTCTTGCGCAGCTGATGCCGGGCACGGCACAGAAACTGGGTGTCGATATTGATGATCCGCACCAGAATCTTGAAGGCGGCGCGCGCTATCTGCGGATGATGTATGACCGCTTCGGCAGCTGGCGCCTGGCTCTGGCGGCATACAATGCGGGCCCCGGGGCGGTGGAACGCCACGATGGCATTCCGCCTTACGCCGAGACAGAGAATTACGTGAAGGCGATCCTGGGCTAGGCAGCATCCAGCTGGCGATCCGGTGGGCGCAGGTTGGATTGCCGCGCCGGTGCGCCGGCATGTCGCGCTTGGCGCTTGAGTTTCGTGCGCGCCGCAACGCAGAGGCGACGTTGTCCCTTGCCCGCCAGGCCTTGCCACAGACCCATCCGCCTTGGCGCAGCGACCAACGCCGCCAGACGGCCCGGCGCCCTTGGCGGTCTCTGTGCGCGAGACATTTCAGGACGCACCGCACGTCCCGCCGAATTCGGAATGGTGTTATCGGAATGACGGGACCCTGCCAGACGACGTGCCTTGCCTTGCCTTCTTGCAAATGCTTCTCATTTACAGTCTAGTATTGCAAGAGGAACCCGATGCCCAAGCCCCGTCTTGCCCTGATCGCCGCCCTGGCCCTTGCCGCCCTGCCGGCCAGGGCCGAGGACCGCCTGAAGGTCGTCACCACCTTCACCGTCATCGCCGACATGGCACGCAACGTCGCGGGTGAGGCTGTCGAGGTCGTCTCGATCACCAAGCCCGGGGCCGAAATCCACGGATATGAACCCACCCCGCGCGACATCGTGGGGGCCTCGGACGCCGATCTGGTCTTGTGGAACGGGCTGGGGTTGGAACGCTGGTTCGAGCAGTTCCTGAAAAACCTGGGCGAGGTGCCGTCGGCCACGCTGAGCGACGGGATCACGCCGATCCCGATATCTGCTGGCGACCACGAGGGCCGCGCGAACCCCCATGCCTGGATGAGCGTGGATAACGCGCTGATCTATGTGGACAACATCGAGAAAGCCCTGTCCGCCGTCGATCCTGCCAATGCGAGCACCTATGCCGCAAATGCCCGGGCCTACAAGGCCCGGCTGCGCGACGTGCTCGAGCCGCTCAGGGCACAGATCGCCGCCCTGCCGGAAGACCGCCGCTGGCTTGTCACCTGCGAGGGCGCCTTCAGCTATCTCGCCCGCGATCTGGGGCTGAAGGAGCTTTACCTCTGGCCGATCAACGCCGACCAGCAGGGCACGCCGCGCCAGGTGCAGGCGGTGATCGACGGGGTGCGCAAGCATGCCATTCCTGCCGTATTCTGCGAAAGCACCATCTCTCCCGCACCCGCCGAACAGGTTGCACGCGAGACCGGCGCAGCTTTCGGTGGCGTTCTTCATGTGGACAGCCTCTCGGCCGCAGATGGTCCGGTCCCGACCTACCTGGATCTTCTGCGGGTTACCACCGAAACCATCGTCCGGGGGCTGACAGCGGCGGAATGAGGCACCGATGCGCGATGTGATGGCAGAAACGACGACAGAGGGGATCCTCGCCGAACGGGTGACGGTAGCCTACCGCAATGGTGTGACCGCTCTGACTGATGCCAGCTTTTCCGTTCCGCAGGGGTCGATTGCCGCGCTGGTCGGGGTGAACGGGGCCGGAAAATCGACGCTGTTCAAGGCGATCATGGGCTTTGTGCCCCTGTCGCGTGGGCGCATCCGGCTGATGGGACTGCCGGTCGCGCGGGCGTTGCGGCAAAATCTGGTCGCCTATGTGCCACAGGCAGAAGAGGTGGACTGGTCCTTCCCGGTGCTGGTCGAGGATGTGGTGATGATGGGCCGTTACGGGCACATGGGCCTGCTGCGCCGCCCCTCGGCGACCGACAGGACAAAGGTGGACGAGGCGCTGGCGCGCGTCGGCCTTTCCGACCTGCGCCATCGCCAGATCGGAGAGCTGTCGGGCGGGCAGAGGAAGCGGGTCTTCCTTGCCCGTGCGCTGGCGCAGGAAAGCCGGATCATCCTGCTGGACGAACCTTTCACCGGCGTTGATGTCACCACCGAAAGCCAGATCGTCGCCCTGCTGCGCGACCTGCGGGACGAGGGGCATGTCATGCTGGTCTCGACCCACAATCTGGGCTCGGTGCCGGATTTCTGCGACCGGACGATCCTGGTCAAGGGTACGGTGCTTGCCCATGGCCCGACCGAAAGCGTTTTCACGCGCGAGAACCTTGAAAGGGCGTTCGGCGGCGTCCTGCGGCGCTATACGCTGGGCGGGACCGACCTGCACGAGGACGACGATGCTCGCGAGGTCAGCATCCTGACCGATGACGAACGCCCCTTCGTCCAGTATGGCCGGAAGGCGGGTGCATGAAGGCCGCATTGCGCCTTTGCCCCCCACGCCGTGGAAGGGAGAGGGGATGCACACACGCCAGGCCCGTTGCTCCAGTGCCGGGCCGGCGTTTCTGCTACCTTGCGATCCGGGAAAGGGTGGCACGCGCCATTCGTCCGAACGGAAGGGTCTGACGATGCTTGAACCCTTTGCCTACGGCTACATGACCAATGCGATGTGGGTGGCGGCCCTGGTCGGCGGGGTCTGCGGCTTTCTATCCGCCTATCTGATGCTGAAGGGCTGGTCCCTGATTGGCGACGCCCTTTCCCATTCGGTCGTGCCGGGCGTTGCGGGGGCCTACATCCTGGGCCTGCCATTTGCCCTTGGCGCCTTCCTTTCGGGCGGACTGGCAGCCGGGGCGATGCTGTTCCTGTCCTCCCGTTCGGGGTTGAAGACCGATACGGTGATCGGGCTGATCTTCACCGGCTTCTTCGGGCTTGGCCTGTTCCTGATCTCTGTCTTTCCGACATCGGTCTCGGTTCAGACCATCGTGATGGGCAACATCCTTTCGATCTCGCCGGCGGATACGGTGCAGCTGGTGCTGATCGGGGGAGTCTCGGCCGCCGTCCTTCTGGTCCTGTGGAAGGATCTGATGGTCACCTTCTTCGACGAGGCCCATGCCCGCACCATCGGCTTGCGCCCGGGCCTTCTGAAGGTGGTGTTCTTCACCCTGCTTTCCGCAGCGACCGTGGCCGCGATGCAGACGGTGGGGGCTTTCCTGGTCGTCGCCATGGTCGTGACGCCTGGTGCCACCGCCTATCTTCTGACTGACCGCTTCCCGCGCCTGCTGGCATTCTCCGCCGGAATCGGCGCCGCCACCGGCTTTGCCGGGGCCTACGCCAGCTATTTCCTCGACGGGGCCACCGGGGGCGTGATCGTGCTGTTGCAGGCTGCGCTTTTCGGCCTGGCTTTCGTGCTTGCACCGAAACACGGGCTGCTGGCCGCCCGCGCGCGGGGGAGGGCTGCGTAATGCGGAAGTCAAGCAGCTTTGAAGAGAGGATCGTAGGTCTTTCGGCGCTGGATCATGGTCCAGAGCACGGAGACGCGTCGGCGTGCGAGAGCGATGAGCGCCTGGGTGTGGTGTT